>NZ_JBEPMW010000001.1:0-1083295 GCF_040545985.1 Brevundimonas sp. 1080
ATCGCTGCCGTCAACGTCGTCTTGCCGTGGTCAACGTGACCAATCGTGCCGATGTTGCAGTGCGGCTTCGTCCGTTCGAACTTTTCCTTGGCCATTTTCTAGCTCCTAAGGTCCCCGAACCGGGGTTCCTGCAGTTTGGGGGTTAAGGACGCCCGGTCCTTACGGTCCGGGCGCATATAGGCGGGCTTTCCGAAAAGGGAAAGCTTAGGCGTACTTCTTGATCACTTCGTCGGCGACGTGTTGCGGCACCGGCTCGTAGTGGTCGTATTGCATGGTGAACTGGGCGCGGCCCTGCGACATGCCGCGCAGCGTGTTCACGTAGCCGAACATGTTGGCCAGCGGCACGAAGGCGTTCACGACGGTGGCGTTGCCGCGCATGTCCTGACCCTGGATCATGCCGCGACGGCCGTTCAGGTCGCCGATGACCGAGCCGAGATATTCCTCGGGGGTCACGACTTCCACCGCCATGATCGGCTCGAGCAGCTTGGGCGAACCCTTCTCCTTCAGTTCGCGGAAGGCGGCGCGGGCCGCGATTTCGAACGCCAGCACGCTGGAGTCGACGTCGTGGAACTTGCCGTCCGTCAGAGTCGCCTTGAAGTCGATCAGCGGGAAGCCGGCCAGCAGGCCGTTGTCCTTGGCCGAGTTCAGGCCCTTTTCGACGCCGGGGATGTATTCCTTCGGCACGGCGCCGCCGACGATCGAGTTCTCGAACACGAAGCCCGAGCCCGGCTCGCCGGGTTCGAAGGTGATCATGACGCGGGCGAACTGGCCCGTACCGCCGGTCTGCTTCTTGTGCGTGTAGTCGATGTCGACCTTGCGGCCCAGCGATTCACGATAGGCGACCTGCGGCGCGCCGATGTTGGCCTCGACCTTGTAGGTGCGCTTCAGGATGTCGATCTTGATGTCCAGGTGCAGTTCGCCCATGCCCTTCAGAATCGTCTGGCCCGACTCGTGGTCGGTCGAGACGGTGAAGGAGGGATCTTCCGAGGCCAGCTTGGCCAGGGCGACGCCCAGCTTCTCCTGGTCGCCCTTGGTCTTGGGCTCGACCGAGATCTCGATGACCGGCGCCGGGAACTCCATCTTCTCCAGGATGACGGGCGACTTGATCGGGTCGCACAGGGTGTCGCCCGTGCGGGTTTCCTTCAGGCCGGCCAGGGCGACGATGTCGCCGGCGTAGGCTTCCTTGACGTCTTCACGGTTGTTGGAGTGCATCTGCAGCATCCGGCCGACGCGCTCTTTCTTGTCGCGGCTGGAGTTCAGCAGGCTCATGCCCGTTTCCATCTTGCCCGAATACAGGCGGCAGAAGGTCAGCGAGCCGACGAAGGGGTCGTCCATGATCTTGAAGGCCAGAACCGACAGGGGCTCTTCGTCCGAAGCCTTACGCACGACCGGCTCTTCGGTCTTGAAGTCGATGCCCGGGGTCGGCGGGATGTCCAGCGGCGACGGCAGATAGTCGACGACGGCGTCCAGCAGCGTCTGCACGCCCTTGTTCTTGAAGGCCGAGCCGCACAGGATCGGATAGAAGGCGCCGGTCAGAACGGCCTTACGGATGCACTTCTTGATGGTGGCTTCGTCGGGCTCGTTGCCTTCGAGGTAGGCTTCCATCGCCTCGTCGTCCAGCTCGACGGCGTTGTCGATCAGGTACTGACGCGCAGCGATCGCCTTGTCCATCAGGTCGTCGGGGATCGGCACGTCCTTGTAGGAGGCGCCCAGGCCGTCGTTGTCCCAGACCACGCCGGTCATGCGGACCAGATCGACCAGACCCGACAGCGAGGATTCAGCGCCGATCGGGAACTGGATCGGCACGGCCTTGGCGCCCAGACGGTCGCGGATTGACTCGACCGAGGCGTCGAAGTCGGCGCCGATCTTGTCCATCTTGTTGACGAAGACGATGCGCGGAACCTTGTACTTGTCGGCCTGGCGCCAGACGGTTTCGGTCTGCGGCTCGACGCCGGCGTTGCCGTCCAGCACCGTCACGGCGCCGTCGAGGACGCGCAAGGAACGCTCGACTTCAATGGTGAAGTCCACGTGGCCTGGGGTGTCGATGATGTTCAGACGCTTGTTCTGCCAGAAGGCGGTCGTCGCGGCGGACGTGATGGTGATGCCGCGCTCCTGCTCCTGGTCCATCCAGTCCATGGTGGCGGCGCCGTCGTGGACTTCGCCGATCTTGTGGGATTTGCCGGTGTAATACAGGATCCGCTCGGTCGTCGTCGTCTTGCCCGCGTCGATGTGGGCCATGATGCCGAAGTTGCGGTAGTCCTGGAGCGCGTGCGTACGTGCCATGGAAACGTGCCTTGAAAGTTTTCAGGACGCTTAAGGGCGCCCACGGAAGGATGTCGGTGTTCGGATAAGCGAGTGCGGGCGATTTAGCTCAAACCGCCCGCACCGGAAACCCTTAGATAGTCAGCGCAGATGACGCTTTGAAGGCGTTACCAGCGATAGTGGCTGAAGGCGCGGTTGGCTTCGGCCATCTTGTGGGTGTCTTCGCGCTTCTTGACCGCGGTGCCGCGGTTGTTCGAAGCGTCCAGCAGTTCGGCGGCCAGCTTTTCGGTCATGGTGTTCTCGCCACGCTTGCGCGCAGCGTTCACCAGCCAGCGGATGGCCAGGGCGCGACGACGGTCCGGACGGACTTCGACGGGCACCTGATAGGTGGCGCCGCCGACGCGACGCGAGCGCACTTCGACCGACGGAGAGACGTTTTCCAAAGCGGCGTGGAAGGTCGCGACCGGCTCCTGGTCCTTCTTCTTCTCGGCCAGGATATCGAAGGCGCCGTACACGATGTTCTCGGCGACGGCCTTCTTACCTTCGTACATGACGTAGTTCATGAACTTGGTGACGACCAAGTCCCCGAACTTGGGATCCGGCAGAACTTCACGTTTCTGGGCGCGGTGACGACGCGACATGGGGTATTCCTTGCAGTGCCCGACCAGCGCCGGGATGATCTCGAAAAGGCCTCCGGGCGCGACGGCCCGGAGAAGAATGGCTTACTTCGGACGCTTGGCGCCGTAGTGCGAACGACGCTGCTTACGGTCCTTGACGCCTTGGGTATCCAGAACGCCGCGCAGGATGTGGTAGCGAACGCCGGGCAAGTCCTTCACGCGGCCGCCGCGGATCAGAACAACCGAGTGTTCTTGCAGGTTGTGGCCTTCGCCGGGGATGTAGCACACGGCTTCGTAGCCGTTCTTGGCCAGACGGACCTTGGCGACCTTACGCAGAGCCGAGTTCGGCTTCTTCGGGGTCGTGGTGTAAACGCGGGTGCAGACGCCGCGACGCTGGGGCGAACCCTCCAGAGCCGGCACCTTGTTGCGGGTGGGCTTGGGCTTGCGCGGCTTGCGGATCAGCTGGTTGATCGTAGGCATTCGAAACTCGTCTCGACTTCTGATGGAGGCGTGTGTCTTTCGACCGAAGCGCCTCTCGCCTTCTTGTGAACGGGGGACCATCCCCTCGCCCGGGTGTCATCGAGACTGATCGCGCGACCACCCAAACAGAAAAACCGGAACGCGCGCTTTGGGCGTTCCGGCGGGCACAGCCCGTCCGTTGGATTGTCACGATCTCAGAGACCGGCGAACCGGTCACGCCTCGAAAGTGGGCGGCTTCTACGCGCGATGGGCGCGAAGGTCAAGGCGACGCTCATCTTCAGAGCAGGAACCAGGCGTTGCTTCCCTTGTCGTCGTTTCGCCCTCCGCCCGAAAGCGGCCATGCTTCTAGCACAGCTTGCATTGGAGCAAGGGGGACGACGCATTGGCGTTTGCACAGGTGACGCGACCCGTCCAACGCCTCGACTGGCGAAAGGCGGGTTTGGCGACGGCGTCGGTGGCGATCAACACCGCGCTGATCGCCTTCCTGTCGTTCACGGCCCTAGGCATAGAGGGCGACCTCGTCGCCCCCGAACAGCCGCCCATCTACGTCGACATCACGCCCCGCCCCCTGCTGCCCGACGAGCGGCCTAGAACGCCGGTCCAGGCGCGCGCAATCAACGACGTGGCGGCCGCAGCGCGGAACGCGCGCCCGACGGTTCAAACGCCCCCCTCCCTTCAACAGACGCCGCAGGATGTCCGCCCGTCTCCGATCCGTCCGCGAATCGCCGCGCTCACGCCCCAAGGCGCGCCCGCCCCGCCGGACGCCTGGACGGTCAATCCGAACGATCGCGCCGGGGCCATGTCGCGCGTCCTGCGTCAGGGCCTGATCGGCTGCACCACGCCGCAACAGCTAAACGCCGCCGAGCGCGCCCATTGCCGCGAGGACGCCATGCGACGCGGCATGAACGCCGCTCCGATCACCGGCACGGGCAACCCCGAGCGTGACGCCGCCTTTGCGCGCGAGGGGGCGCGGCGTCTGGCCGAATGGGAGGCGCGGCGTCGTCCTCTGTCCGGCGGGGTCGGCGTGGTGGGCCCGGCGGACTGCGTCGGCTCGAACTTCGGCACAGGCTGCGCCGGCGCCCTGTTGCCCGACGTTCCCGGCGTTGACATGCGTCAAGGCGCAGAGACGACGATCAATCGGGGCGAACGCCGCCGACAAGGCTTTTCTGCGAGCGTCGGAGGACTACAAATCGGACGGAAGGAAGACTGACCCTTAGTGATCCTGGCAATAGGCGTCATGCATGGCCGCGCCGAGATTGAGCATCATCGTCTTGGCTTCAACGACGACGAAGAGCGACAAAATCACGGCCGTTAGGCCCCACAGCACCTTGTCAGCTTTCGTCATGGCGGCCCTCTACACAACCCTGGCTCAGTTCAACGCAATCCGAGCACGCGTCAAGGCATAGAAAAAGGGCGGCACCGTCGCCGGCGCCGCCCCCTTCATGTCTTCGCTTTTGAAACGAAAGATCAGCTCTCGCTGCTCTCCAGCTCCAGTTGCAGATCGGCCGGCAGCGGCTCGATCGCCTCTTCCAGAGCCGAGGTCAGTTCTGCATCCCGCTCGTTGGCGATCTTCTGCAGGCTGCGCAGGTAGGCGCCAGTGCCGGCCGGGATCAGGCGGCCGACGATGACGTTTTCCTTCAGGCCTTCCAGCATGTCCTTCTTGCCGTGGACCGAGGCGTCGGTGAGGACGCGAGTGGTCTCCTGGAAGGACGCCGCCGAGATGAAGCTGCGGGTTTGCAGCGACGCCTTGGTGATGCCCAGCAGGACGGGCTGGGTGGTGGCCAGACGGCCGCCACGCTTCTCGACCTTGGCGTTTTCCAGAACGGCTTCGGCGACTTCGACGGTGTCGCCGCGAATCAAGGTGGTTTCACCCGAATCCAGCACTTCCACCTTCTGCAGCATCTGACGCACGATGACTTCGATGTGCTTGTCGTTGATCGGCACGCCCTGCAGTCGATAGACCTCCTGCACTTCGTTCACCAGATACTCGGCCAGCGCTTCGACGCCCTGAATGCGCAGCAGATCGTGCGGATCCGGGTTGCCGTCGATGATGTAGTCGCCCTTCTGGATCAGATCGCCGTCGTGGACGGAGATGTGCTTGCCCTTCGGGATCAGGAACTCGACCGGTTCGCCCTGCACGCCGTCGGCGTTGGGCTCGGGCGTGATCTTGATGCGACGCTTGTTCTTGTAGTCGCGGCCGAATTCGACGCGACCATCCATCTCGGCGATGACCGCGCAGTCCTTCGGACGGCGAGCTTCGAACAGTTCGGCGACGCGCGGCAGACCGCCGGTGATGTCACGGGTCTTGGCGCCTTCGGTCGGAACGCGAGCGATGATCTCGCCCGGCTTGACCTCATCGCCGTTCGACACGGACAGAACCGCGCCCACCGGCAGCAGATAGCGGGCGTCCGAACCGGACGACAGCTTGGCGTAGGCGTCGCCCAGGGTGACGCCCATGGCCGGACGCAGGTCCGAGCCGCGCGGGCTGGCGCGCCAGTCGCTGACGACGCGCTGGGCGATGCCCGTCGCTTCGTCGGTTTCTTCCTTGACCGACAGGCCGTCGACCAGGTCTTCGAAGCGCACCACGCCGCCGACTTCCGTCAGGATCGGGGTGGTGTAGGGGTCCCACTCCGCCAGGCGTTGGTTCTTCTTGACCTCGTCGCCGTCCTTGACGCGGATGCGGGCGCCGTAAGGAGCCTTGTGCGTCTCACGGTCCTTGCCGTCCACGACCACGGTCACGATGACGTTGCGGCTCATGGCCACCAAGTCGCCGTGGGCCGCGACGACGGTCGGGCCGGTGACCTTGGCCGTACCGGCGTTGGTCGCCTCCATGAAGGAGGTTTCCGCCACCTGGGCCGTACCGCCGATGTGGAAGGTCCGCATCGTCAGCTGGGTGCCCGGCTCGCCGATCGACTGGGCGGCGATGACGCCGACCGCTTCGCCGATGTTGACGTTGGTGCCGCGCGCCAAGTCACGGCCGTAGCAGTGGGCGCAGATGCCGGCGTCCGCCTCGCAGGTCAGGGCCGAACGGACCTTGACCGACTGGACGCCCGCAGCCTCGACGGCCTCGGCGACTTCTTCCACCAGATAGGTGTCGGCGGGGAACAGGACGGTATCCGTGCCCGGCTCCTTGATGTCCTCGGCCGCATAGCGACCCAGGATGCGCTGACCCAGCGAGACCAGCACGTCGCCGCCTTCCATCACCGCACGCAGGGTGATGCCGCGCGTCGAGCCGCAATCCTGCTCGGTGACGATGGAGTCCTGCGCCACGTCCACCAGACGACGGGTCAGATAACCCGAGTTGGCGGTCTTCAGCGCGGTGTCGGCCAGACCCTTACGGGCGCCGTGGGTGGAGTTGAAGTATTCAAGGACGGTCAGGCCTTCCTTGAAGTTCGAGGTGATCGGCGTCTCGATGATCTCGCCCGACGGCTTGGCCATCAGGCCGCGCATGCCGCCCAGTTGCTTCATCTGGGCCTGCGAACCCCGGGCGCCGGAGTTGGCCATCATGAAGACCGAGTTGATGTCGGGGTTTTCACCCTCGATCAGCACGCGCGGTTGCGCGATCTCGCCCATCATGGCGTCGGCGATCCGGTCCGTGGCCTTGGACCAGGCGTCGACCACCTTGTTGTACTTCTCGCCGCGCGTGATCAGTCCGTCGGCGTACTGTTGCTCGTACTCCTCGACCTGGGTGCGGGTCTCGGCGACCAGCTCGACCTTCTTGGCCGGGATCACGATGTCGTCCTTGCCGAACGAAATGCCGGCCTTGGCGGCTTCGCGGAAGCCCAGGCCCATCATCTGATCGGCGAAGATGACCGTCGCTTTCTGACCGCAGTGGCGATAGACCACGTCGATCAGATTGCCGATTTCCTTCTTGGTCAGGTTCTTCTCAAGCAGGCGATAGCCGACGTTCGGGTTGCGCGGCAGCAGAGCCGCCAGCTTCATCCGGCCCGGCGTAGTGTCGATGACCTTGGTCACCTCCTTGCCTTCGGCGTCCTGTTCCGTCCAGCGCGCCTTAATGCGCGTGTGCAGGGTGACGACCTTGGCGTCCAGCGCCGCATCGATCTCGCCGATGTTGGCGAACAGCTTGCCTTCGCCCGGCTCGCCGTCCTTGACCAGCGACAGATAGTACAGGCCCAGGACGATGTCCTGCGACGGCACGATGATCGGCTTGCCATTGGCGGGCGACAGGATGTTGTTGGTTGACATCATCAGGACGCGCGCTTCCAGCTGGGCCTCGAGGCTCAGCGGGACGTGAACGGCCATCTGGTCGCCGTCGAAGTCGGCGTTGAAGGCGGTGCAGACCAGCGGGTGCAGGCGGATGGCCTTGCCCTCGATCAGCTTGGGCTCGAACGCCTGAATGCCCAGACGGTGAAGCGTCGGCGCGCGGTTCAGCAGAACCGGGTGCTCGCGGATGACCTCGTCCAGGATGTCCCAGACGGCGGGCTGCTCGCGCTCGACCATGCGCTTGGATTGCTTGACGGTGCCCGACAGGCCCTTGGCGTCCAGGCGCGCATAGATGAACGGCTTGAACAGCTCCAGCGCCATCTTCTTGGGCAGGCCGCACTCGTGCAGCTTCAGTTCCGGACCCACGGTGATGACCGAACGACCCGAATAGTCGACGCGCTTACCCAGCAGGTTCTGACGGAAGCGACCCTGCTTGCCCTTCAGCATGTCGGCCAGCGACTTCAGCGGACGCTTGTTGGCGCCGGTGATCACGCGACCGCGACGGCCGTTGTCGAACAGGGCGTCGACCGACTCCTGCAGCATCCGCTTTTCGTTACGGATGATGATGTCCGGCGCGCGCAGCTCCATCAGGCGCTTCAGGCGGTTGTTGCGGTTGATGACGCGGCGATACAGGTCGTTCAGGTCGGAGGTCGCGAAACGACCGCCGTCCAGCGGCACCAGCGGACGCAATTCCGGCGGGATGACCGGCACGATCGTCAGGATCATCCACTCGGGCTTGTTGCCCGATTCCAGGAAGGCCTCGATCAGCTTCAGGCGCTTGGACGCCTTCTTGGCCTTCATTTCCGAGGGATTGTCGGCCAGCTCTGCGCGGTGCTTTTCAGCTTCCGCGTTCAGGTCGATGCCCATCAGCAGGTTGCGGACGGCCTCGGCGCCGATCTCGGCGGTGAAGCCGTCATCGCCGAACTCTTCCTGGTAGCGATAGAACTCGTCTTCCGTCAGCAGTTGGTTCTGCTTCAGCGGGGTCAGGCCCGGCTCGGTGACGATGTAGTTCTCGAAGTACAGGACGCGCTCGACGTCCTTCAGCGCCATGTCCAGCATCAGCGAGATGCGGCTGGGCAGCGACTTCAGGAACCAGATGTGGGCGACCGGCGCAGCCAGGTCGATGTGACCCATGCGCTCGCGGCGAACGCGGGCCAGGGTGACTTCGACGCCGCACTTCTCGCAGATGATGCCCTTGTACTTCATGCGCTTGTACTTGCCGCACAGGCATTCGTAGTCCTTGGTCGGGCCAAAGATACGCGCGCAGAACAGGCCGTCACGCTCGGGCTTGAACGTGCGGTAGTTGATGGTTTCCGGCTTCTTGATCTCGCCGAACGACCACGAACGGATCTTCTCGGGCGAGGCCAGGGCGATCTTGATCTGGTCGAAGGTCGGGGTGACCGGGACCGGGTTGAAGATGTTCAGGACTTCCTGGTTCATCTTGATTCCTTCTGCGGGGCTGACCCGCGAAAATTATTCAGAACGGAGAAAAGCGGAGGGATCGCCCTCCCCCGCCGTGGCGAGAGAGGGCTCGTGATCCAGATCAGCTGTTCCCCAGCTCCACGTTCAGACCCAGCGAACGCATTTCCTTGATGAGCACGTTGAAGCTCTCGGGAATGCCGGCCTCGAAGCTGTCGTCGCCACGGACGATGGCCTCGTAGACCTTGGTCCGGCCGGCCACGTCGTCGGACTTCACCGTCAACATCTCCTGCAGGGTGTAGGCGGCGCCGTAAGCTTCCAGAGCCCAGACCTCCATTTCCCCGAAGCGCTGACCGCCGAACTGCGCCTTACCGCCCAGCGGCTGCTGGGTGACCAGCGAGTACGGGCCGATGGAGCGGGCGTGGATCTTGTCGTCGACCAGGTGGTGCAGCTTCAGCATGTAGATGTAGCCGACCGTGACCGGACGCTTGAACTGCTCGCCGGTCTGGCCGTCGTACAGGATCGACTGCGCCGACTTGTTCAGCCCCGCCTCTTCCAGCAGACGCTCGATGTCGCTGATGTGGGCGCCGTCGAAGACCGGGGTCGCGAAGGGCACGCCCTTGGACAGGTTCTTCGCCAGTTCGACCAGTTCTTCCTCATCTTCCGGCAGCGGGGTTTCCGGGCCGTAGATTTCGGTCAAACGCTCGACCAGAGCCTGCTTCTGACCACCCCCTTGCCAGGCTTCCAGCAGACCGGAGATCTGCTTGCCCAGACCGGCGGCGGCCCAACCCAGGTGGGTCTCGAAGATCTGGCCGATGTTCATGCGCGACGGCACGCCCAGCGGGTTCAGAACGACGTCGACGTGCGTGCCGTCTTCCAGGTGCGGCATGTCCTCGATCGGCAGGATCTTGGAGATGACGCCCTTGTTGCCGTGACGGCCGGCCATCTTGTCGCCGGGCTGAAGCTTGCGCTTCACGGCCACGAAGACCTTGACCATCTTCATCACGCCGGGGGGCAGTTCGTCGCCGCGTTGCAGCTTCTCGACCTTGTCTTCGAAACGACGGTCCAGTTGTTTGCGAGCGTCCTCGAACTGGCGCTTCATCGCTTCCAGCTCGCCCATGGCCTTTTCGTCGTCCAAGGCGATCTGCCACCACAGACCACGGCTGACCTCGGCCAGCTTCTCTTCGGTCAGTTCGCCGCGGCCGATGCCCTTGGGCCCCGACACGGCGTTCTTGCCGACGATCAGCGGCTTCAGACGGCCATAGACGTTGCGCTCCAGGATCTTGAGCTCGTCGTCGCGGTCCTTGCCCAGACGTTCGATCTCGGCGCGTTCGATCGCCATGGCGCGCTCGTCCTTGTCGACGCCGTGACGGTTGAAGACGCGAACGTCGACGATCGTGCCGGCGACGCCGGGCGGCAGGCGCAGGGAGGTGTCGCGCACGTCCGAAGCCTTCTCGCCGAAGATGGCGCGCAGCAGCTTCTCTTCCGGCGTCATCGGGCTTTCACCCTTCGGCGTGACCTTGCCGACCAGGATGTCGCCCGGCTGGACCTCGGCGCCGATGGCCACGATGCCCGCTTCGTCGAGGTTGCGCAGGGCCTCCTCGCCGACGTTGGGGATGTCGCGCGTGATTTCCTCAGGGCCAAGCTTCGTATCGCGGGCGGCGACTTCGAACTCTTCCAGGTGGATCGAGGTGAAGACGTCGTCGCGCACGATGCGCTCGGAGATCAGGATGGAGTCTTCGAAGTTGTAGCCGTTCCAGGGCATGAAGGCGACCAGGGCGTTGCGGCCCAGAGCCAGTTCGCCCAGGTCCGTCGACGGGCCGTCGGCGATGACGTCGCCGCCCTTCACCTGATCGCCCACGCGCACGATCGGGCGCTGGTTGATGCAGGTCGATTGGTTCGAACGCTGGAACTTCGACAGGCGGTAGATGTCGACGCCCGAGCGGGCGGCGTCCACGTCGCCGGTGGCGCGCACAACGATCCGGGTGCCGTCGATCTGTTCGACGACGCCGTCACGACGGGCGACCACGACGGCGCCGGAGTCCACGGCCACGACCGCTTCCATGCCGGTGCCGACCAGCGGCGCGTCCGACTGCACCAGAGGCACGGCCTGACGTTGCATGTTGGCGCCCATCAGCGCGCGGTTGGCGTCGTCGTTTTCCAGGAACGGGATCAGGGCGGCGGCGACCGAAACGACCTGTTTCGGCGACACGTCCATCATGTCCACGGCATCCTTGTTCAGGAGCTGGGATTCACCGTTGATCCGGCCGGGGACCAGGTCCTCGACGATCTGGCCGTTCTTCAGTTCGATGTTGGCCTGGGCGATCGTGTACTTCGACTCTTCCATGGCCGAGATGTAGACCACCTCGCCCTGGGCCTGGCCGTCCTTCACGCGACGGTACGGGCTCTCGATGAAGCCGTACTTGTTGACGCGCGCGTGGGTGGCCAGCGAGTTGATCAGGCCGATGTTCGGGCCTTCCGGCGTTTCAATCGGGCAGATGCGGCCGTAGTGGGTCGGGTGCACGTCGCGGACTTCGAAGCCCGCGCGCTCACGCGTCAGACCGCCCGGGCCAAGCGCCGACAGACGACGCTTGTGGGTGATTTCCGACAGCGGGTTCGTCTGGTCCATGAACTGCGACAGCTGCGACGAACCGAAGAACTCGCGAACCGCGGCGGCGGCCGGCTTGGCGTTGATCAGGTCGTGCGGCATGACCGTGTCGATATCGACCGAGGACATGCGCTCCTTGATGGCGCGCTCCATGCGCAGCAGACCGACGCGGTACTGGTTTTCCAGCAGCTCGCCGACCGAACGGACCCGGCGGTTGCCCAGGTTGTCGATGTCGTCGATCTCGCCGCGGCCGTCCTTCAGGCCGACCAAGATCTGCAGCACCTTCAGCACGTCTTCCTTGCGCAGGACGCGGATCTCGTCGGAGACCTCGGGGCTTTCCAGACGCATGTTCATCTTGACCCGGCCGACGGCCGACAGGTCGTAGCGTTCGCTGTCGAAGAACAGCGAGTTGAACATGGCCTCGGCGGCTTCCGGGGTGGGCGGCTCGCCCGGACGCATCACGCGATAGACGTCGAACAGGGCGTCCTCGCGGTTGTCGTTCTTATCCACGCGCAGGGTGTTGCGCATGTAGGCGCCGACCGTGACGTGGTCGATGTCCAAGACTTCAATGGTGGTGAAGCCGTTTTGCTCCAGCACTTCGATGGTCGGGGCGTCCAGTTCGTCGCCGGCCTCGGCGAAGATTTCGCCGGTCTCGAAGTTGACGGCGTCATTGGCCAGATACTTGGTGACCAGGGCGTCGGCGGCCAGCGACAGCGAGGTCGTCGTCTCGCCCAGCTTCTTGGCGGCGCGGGCGCTGATCTTCTGACCGGCCTGGGCGACCACTTCGCCGGTGTCGGCGTCGATCAGGTCGAACTCCGGCTTAACCCCGCGCCAGCGCTCGGCCTTGTAAGGCGTGACCCAGCCTTCGCCGCGCTTCTCGTAAGGCACGGTCTCGTAGAAGGTCTTCAGGATTTCTTCGCCGTCCATGCCCAGACCCATCAGGAAGGTCGTGGCGGGCAGCTTGCGGCGGCGGTCGATGCGGACATAGACCACGTCCTTGGCGTCGAACTCGAAGTCGAGCCACGAGCCGCGGTACGGGATCACGCGGGCGGCGAACAGCAGCTTGCCCGAGGAGTGCGTCTTGCCCTTGTCGTGATCGAAGAAGACGCCCGGCGAACGGTGCATCTGCGAGACGATCACGCGCTCGGTGCCGTTGACGATGAAGGTGCCCTTGTCCGTCATGAGCGGGATGTCGCCCATGTAGACGTCCTGCTCCTTGATGTCCTTGACCGAACGGGCTCCCGTTTCCTCGTCGGTTTCGAACACGATCAGGCGCAGTTTGACCTTCAGCGGCGCCGCATAGGTCATGTCGCGCTGAATGCATTCCTCGACGTCGTACTTCGGCTCTTCGAACTCGTACGAGACGTATTCCAGGATGGCGCGCTCGTTGAAGTCCTTGATCGGGAACACCGACTTGAAGACCGCCTCGATGCCCTGCTCCTTGCGGACGCCCGGACGGACCTCGCGCTGCAGGAACTGTTCGTAGGAAGCGCGCTGAACCTCGATTAGGTTCGGCATCGCGATCGCTTCGGGGATACGCCCGAAGGATTTGCGGATACGCTTCTTGCCGGTGAACGAGGTGGCGGAAGCGATCTGACCGTTGATGGCGAGATCGTGGGCGACGTCAGTCATTCAGTGTTTCCCATGGCGCACGCCCCGGGGAAGGCGTGCGTGAAATGCAGCAGCCACGGCGCGCGTTTCCGCGTCCGCAGCCAAGGTTTCGGCATCCACCCTCGGCCCGCTGCCGGGCCAGGACGCCTGAAATGTACCGGCTCCCTGGGAAGGAGCCGCGCCTTCGCTCGGTCGGAGGGCGACGGACCGGGCCTCGGCGCTTGCGCGCAGACTCATATGGAGTGTTGCGGAGCGCGCACATATACGCGCATTCGCGACGAAATAAAGGCCCCAGGGAACCTTTTCGACAGAGCCGACCAATCTCGTTGCGAGCGACGACGGCCTGATCTAGCGTCGCCTTATGACACGGATCGCCCTGCCTCTGCTCGCCGCTCTCGCCCTCTCCGCCTGCGCCACCCATCGCGCGCCGGTGACCTATGCCGAGACGGCTTCGGCCGCCGCGCGCGCCGCCGATCAGGTCAATGGCCAGGGGGCCCTGACGCCGCAGCAGGCCTGGGACGCCGGCAATACCGCCTACCTCGCCTGGAACGGCGCCCGGCGCGGCTGGACCACCACCGAAAGCGGTCTGCAATATCGCCGCGTCGGCAAGGCCCACCCCGAGGGCGTCCAGCCTTCCGGGTCCGACACGGTCAAGGTCCACTATCGCGGCACCTTCATCGACGGGCGCGAGTTCGACAGTTCCTACGCCCGCAACGAGCCGGCCGAGTTTCCGCTGAACCGCGTCATCAAGGGCTGGACCGAGGGCGTGGCCCTGATGCGCGTCGGGGAAATCTATGAGTTCGTCATCCCCGCCTCGCTGGGCTACGGCTCGCGCTGGGTCGGCGGCGACGAACTGCCTCCCAACTCCACCCTGCGCTTCTCGGTCGAACTGCTTGACGTCAAGCCGGGTTGAAGACTGAAACAGGATGGCTGGCGACCGCGCTCCATCCTATTTCGACACCCTGACCGCAGCCTATTGAACCACTTAGGCGCTCGAAGCGTCATTGTTCCGGCCATAGCCGACGCCGCCCGCATTATGGGCGGCATGGCCGATGACATCTCCGATCCCAATCCGAATTCGCCCGACTGGACCCGACGGTCCGCCGCAACCTGGGCCGCCGCCTGCAAAGACTATCTCGCCGGGGGGTTCGCCCAGGAGGTCTGCGCGCGCCACGGTCTCAGCCTGTCAACCTTCCGTTGGCGCGCCCGCACGGAGGGCTGGCGCCGTTCGGACCAGCCGCACGGCGGGGTCTTCGAACCGCTCGACGCCTATGAGTTGGACGCCATCGACCAGCGCCTGCCCTGCAACGCCGCCGACATGGCGCGTCTGGCCTGGGCCAATGCTTCACGGGCGATGATCGACGGCAAGCTGATCGAGGCGCGGGGCTGGTCTCGGCTGCACAAGGATCTGGAGGCCATCGCCAAGATCGATGACCATGCTGTGCGCTACTACCGGGGTATGGCCAAGGACCCGAAACGACAGCACAACCTGCCCACCACGCCGCCCCTGCGTCCGATGGAGGAGGACTGATCCGAATTGCACGCCCTTGCATTTTGCACGCGTTTTCGGGGGTGCAGTGCAATTTCGGATCAGCGCTGACGCTTGACGCCCCGCCCCCTGCGTCGGACTGTCGCGGCTCCCCAGTCGCCTGAAGAGTCCTCGATGATCCGTTCTTGCCTGCACGCCGCCCCTCTCGGCCTCGCCCTCCTATTGGCCTCGACCGCCCCGGCCGCCCTGGCGCAGCAGGCCTCGACCACGCCGCCCGCCCTGCCCGCGCCCCTGCCCGCCATTCCTGAAGCGCGGGACGTCGCCTATCCAGGCGTCATCACCCTGGACGTCGACGCCACCAACCTGGCCCAACACATCTTTGCGGTGAAGGAAACGATCCCGGTCACCCAGGCGGGACCGATGACCCTGTTCTTCCCCGAGTGGCTGCCGGGCAACCACGGCCCTGTCGGCCCCATCGCGCAGCTGGCCGGCATCGAGATCACCGCGAACGGCCAGCGCGTGCAGTGGGTTCGCGACACCCTGCATCCCTTCGCCTACCACGTGGTCGTCCCGGCCGGTGCGACGGCGCTCGACATCACCCTGCAGCACCTGTCGCCGACGACCGGCAATCAGGGCCGCATCACGATGACGCCCGAGATGCTGAACATCCAGTGGGAGAAGATGCTGCTTTATCCCGCCGGCCACTGGTCGCGGAACATCACGGTCCAGCCCACGGTCAAATTCCCCGCCGGCTGGCAGTTCGGCACGGCGCTGGAGCCCGAAACCAAGGCTGGCGACGTCCAGACGTTCAAGCCCGTCAATCTGGAGGTGCTGATCGACAGCCCGGTCTTCGCCGGCGTCCACTATCGCCAGATCGACCTCGATCCCGGCGGCCGCTCGCCCGTTCGCGCCAACATCGTCGCGGACAAGGCCGACAGCCTGAATGCCACCGACGAGCAAATCCAGATCCTGCGCAATCTGGTCGCCCAGATGGACCGCCTGTATGGCGCGCGCCATTTCGACCACTACGACTTCCTGATCGCCATGACGGACAAGCTGGGCGGCATCGGGCTGGAGCATCACCGCAGTTCGGAAAACTCGGTCGATCCCGCCTTCTTCACCGGCTGGGACACCCACCTGTCCGACCGCGACCTGCTCAGCCACGAGATGAACCACTCCTGGGACGGCAAATGGCGTCGGCCCGCCGACCAGTATGTGCCCAACTTCAACTCGCCCCTGCAGAACAGCCTGCTGTGGGTCTACGAGGGCCAGACCCAGTACTATGGTCAGGTCATCGCCGCCCGCTCGGGCCTGCTCAGCAAGCAACAGGCGATGGACGCCCTGGCCATGACCGCCGCGACCTTCGACACGCGCGTCGGCCGCGAATGGCGCGCGATGCAGGACACCACCAACGACCCCATCATCAGCCAGCGCCAGCCCAAGGGCTGGCTGTCATGGCAGCGCGACGAGGACTACTATTCGGAGGGCCAGCTGATCTGGCTCGACGTCGACACGACGATCCGCGAAAAGACCGGCGGCCGGCAGTCGCTCGACGACTTCGCCCGCGCCTTCTACGGCGTCCAGGACGGCAGCTATACGCCGGCCCCCTATACGTTCGAGGATGTGGTCGCGGCCCTGAACGGCGTCGTCGCCAATGACTGGGCGACCTTCCTGCGCACCCGCCTGGACGCCGACGGCCCTGAGGCCCGCGCCCCGCTGGACGGTCTGGCGCGCGGCGGCTGGCGCCTGGCCTTCACGGACAAGCCCACCGACTACATGAAGACCCTGTACGCCGAGCTGAAACGCAACGACTTCACCTATTCGCTGGGCTTCCAGACCGGCGAGGGCAACAGGATTCGCAGCGTCCAGTGGAACGGCCTGGCCTTCAAGTCGGGCCTGGCCGCCGGGATGGAGATCGTCGCCGTCAACGGGCAGGCCGCCAGCGCCGAACGCCTGACCGAGGCCGTCACCGCGGCCAAGGATCCGTCGACGCCCGTCACCTTGATCGTCAAGGACGACGAGCAATACCGCACCGTCGTCTTCGACTACCACGACGGCCTGCGCTATCCCCGCCTGGAACGCATCCCCGGCACGCCCGACCGCCTGGGCGACATCCTGACGCCGCGTCGGCGCTAAAGGCGACCCGTCTCCTCCCCACTTGGTGGGGAGGTGGCGCGGCGCTTCTTCAGCGCCGTGACGGAGGGGCTCTTCACCGCCTCACAGGCGCCTGCGGGACTTCAAGAGCCCCTCCACCGCTTCGCGGTCCCCCTCCCCGCAAAACGGGCAGGAGACCTGTAAACCCTACTCGATCTCGACGACTTCCACCCGCGCGCCGTTCAGCACCAGGGCGATCTCGCCGCGCTTCAGCTTCAGCGCATCCTCGCCGAAGATCTGGCGGCGCCAGCCCTTCATGGCGTCGATGTCGGCGTCGTCGCTGATGGCGATCTTTTCAAGGTCCGACACGGTGGCGATCAGCTTGGAGGCCACGCCGGCGTTGTCGCTCTTGGCCTTCAGCAGCACCTTCAACAGCTCGACCACCGACGGCGGCGCCGGCTGGCGGTGGGCGGGGCGCTCCATCTCGGGCGCAAAGGCTTCAGGATCGGCCAGAACCCGTTTCAGCTCCTCGGCCAGTTCCAGACCCAGCCGTGAACCGCCGAAACCCTTGGGCACCGAGCGCAGGCGATTGAAGGCCTCGACATCCGTCGGGGTCTGTTGAGCGATCTCGTCGATGCCCTCATCCTTCAGGATGCGGCCCCGCGGTTGGTCGCGCTCCTGCGCCGCCCGCTCGCGCCAGACGGCGACGGCCTTAAACGCCGCCAGATATTTGGCCGAGAACTTCTTGGGCTTCAGCCGCTTCCAGGCGTTTTCGGGATTGGTGTCGTAGAGGGCCGGATCAGTCAGGCTCTCCATCTCCGACATGACCCACTCGAGCCGGCCTTCCTTCTGCAGCCGGTCGCGCAGCTTGGGATAAAGCGCCGCAAGGTGCGTCACGTCGCCCAGCGCGTAGACCAGTTGGTTGTCCGACAACGGCCGGCGCGCCCAGTCGGTAAAGCGGCTGCCCTTGTCCACCTCGATCCGCAGTATCTGCCGAACCAGCGAATCATAAGCGACCTGTTCGCCGAACCCGGCGGCCATGGCGGCGACCTGGGTGTCGAACATCGGGTTGGGCATGGCCCCCAGGCGCACGAAGATTTCCACGTCCTGGCGACAGGCGTGGAAGACCTTCACGATCTTCTCGTCGCGCAACAGCGCCAGGAACGGCTCAAGATCCAGCCCCTCGGCCATCGGGTCGATGATGGCGGCGTGATCGGCCGAGGCCGCCTGGATCAGGCACAGCCTGGGCCAATAGGTCGTTTCCCGCATGAACTCGGTGTCGACCGTGATGAAGGGAGCTGTGGCTACGCGGGCGCAGAAATCGGCCAGCGCCTCGGTGGTGGTGATCGGCGTCATTCCGATGCTATAGCCCCGCGCATCCTACCTGTGGCAAGAGCCGCGCTGCATTTCCGCCCCGATTCAGGCCCGAGATCCCATGAGCGACACCCAAAAGCCTCTCGAAAACGGTCTGACCTACGCCGATGCGGGCGTGGACATCGACGCGGGCGAAATGCTGGTGGAACATATCAAGCCGCTGGCCAAGTCGACGGCGCGCCCCGGATCGGAGCCCTCGCTGGGCGGATTCGGCGCCCTGTTCGACCTCAAGGCCGCCGGCTTCCAGGACCCGCTGATCGTTACCACGACCGACGGCGTCGGCACCAAGCTGAAGATCGCGATCGAGACCGGCCGTCACGACGGCGTCGGCGTCGACCTGGTCGCCATGTGCGTCAACGACCTGTTGGCCCAGGGCGCCGAACCCCTGCTGTTCCTCGACTATTACGCCACCGGCCGGCTTGAGATCGACGCCGCCCGCCGCGTCGTCGCCGGCATCGCCGAGGGTTGTCGCCAGGCCGGCTGCGCCCTGGTCGGGGGCGAGACGGCCGAAATGCCGGGCATGTACACCGAGGGCGACTACGATCTGGCCGGGTTCAGTCTCGGCGCCGTCGAACGCGGCCACGCCCTGCCCTATCTGGATCGCCAGGCGGCCGGCGACGTCATCATCGGCCTGGCTTCCACCGGCCCCCACTCCAACGGCTATTCGCTGGTCCGCAAGGTGGTCGAGAAGTCCGGCCTGGCCTGGGGCGACGACGCCCCCTTCGCCAAGGACCGCTCGCTGGCCCAGGCCCTGATGGAGCCGACCCGCATCTATGTGAAGCCGGTGCTGCCGATCATGAAGGCGGGCCTGGTCAAGGGCGCGGCCCACATCACCGGCGGCGGCCTGATCGAAAACCCGCCCCGCTGCATCGCCGAGGGTCTGCAGGCCCGCTTCGACTGGAACGCCTGGCCCATGCCCGCCGTCTTCCAGTGGCTGGCCGAAACCGGCGGCATCAGCGACCACGAAATGCGCCGCACCTTCAACTGCGGCGTCGGCTTCATCCTGATCGTCTCGCCCGAGAACGCCGAGCCCGTGCTGGCGGCCCTCCTAAACGCCGGCGAAGTCGCCTTCGTCTGCGGACAACTGGAAGCGGCCTAAGCCGCTCCCAGGTCCCGCAGGGCTTACCGGACCCCGCCGTTCGCCGTCTCGGCGTAGAAGCGCGACAGGTCGGCGTGCAGCTTCACCAGAGCGTCGTGGCTAAGGTACATCATGTGCCCGCCCTCATAGTAGGTGAACTCCAGGTTCGGCCGCAGGCTGGGCTCCAGCATCATCTGGGCCAGGTCGAACTCGGTCGAGAAGAAGGGCGTGGCGGCGTCGTAATAGCCGTTCAGCGACATCACCTTCAGATACGGATTGCGCCGCATCGCCGTGGCCAGATCGATGGCCGTATTCGGCGTGGTCTGCGGCCCTCCAACCGGCGGACGGTGGCTCCAGTTCCAGTTGAAGCCGGGCAGACCGCGCGCCGACATCCGGTATTCGACGTCGGTCTTGTAGTTCAGTTCGTTTGCCACATAGTCGCGGAAGATGCCGAAATAGGCCCCCGTCACTGCCGAGCTGGACGGATCATCCTCCGGCTCGCCGCCCGCCGCATCCTCATCCAGACCCATGTAGCGGGTGTCCAGCCGCCCGATCGTCTGGCGCCGGTCGCGCAGCAGTTCCTTGCGGAATGCCCCGAGGTCCACTCGCATATTCGCGTTGTCGATGAAGGTGGTCGACAGGCCGGTCAGGTCGCTCATCTGACGCACGATGTCCGCGCGCTCGGCGTCAGAGATCATATGCCCCTTGGCCAGGGCGGAGGCATACGGCCCCAATGCGAAGTCGCGTGCCCGCTGGACCTGTTCCTCGACCGTCGCGGCCGGGTTCGCCAGCTTGCGATGATACCAAGCCGTCGCCGCATAGGTCGGCAACAGGGTGACGAAGTTCTGCGGATAGCCGGGCTGACGCACGCCATAGTTCATGATCGACGACAGCAGCACCACGCCGTTCAGCGACATCCCGCGATCCTCAAGCTGGAACGCCACCGCACCGGTGCGCAGCGTGCCATAGGATTCGCCGATAATGTATTTCGGGCTGGACCAACGGCTGAACTTGGTTGTGTAGCGCATGATGGCGCGAGCGAAGGCGTCGGCGTCTCCGTCCACGCCCCAGAAGGTCGAACCCGGCGTCTCGCCCAACGGACGCGAGAAGCCCGCGCCTACCATGTCGATGAAGACCAGGTCCGTCTGATCCAGCAGGGTCTGGTCGTTCGGGCCGAAGGCGAAGGGCGCCGGCCTCACCACGGTCGGCTCATCGGTCTGGACCCGCATCGGCCCAAACGAGCCCATATGCAGCCACACGGTCGGCGAGCCTGGTCCGCCGTTGTAGAGATAGGTCACCGGCCGCGTCCCGACCGGCTGACCGTCCAGCGTATAGGCGGTGTAGAACAGGCTGGCGGTCGGCATCCCCGCATCGTCGCGGATCGTCAGGGTGCCCGCCGTCGCCTTGTAGCGCAGAGTCTTGCCGTGGGCGTTGACCGAATGGGCCGTCGTGACTTCGGTCTCCTCGACCGGTGCGCGCGCCCAGTCCTTTTCGATCGCCTCGGCGTTGGCGTTGCGGAACCGGTCGGTTGCGGATCGCATCGCTGCGCCCCCGCCATTGTTGCTGCTGCTGTTGGTCCCGCTTTCCTGGGCCAGCGCCGCCACGGGCGCGCCCAGCATCGCGGCGGTGGCCGCGAGGCAGATCAGTCTCTTCATGCGATAGTCCCCTGTACGCGCCGACCCACGACCCCTCGCCATGCGGTCGGCGTTACACGCTAACGCCCGAACCCAGCCGACAACAAGGGTGGATCGCGTTTGAAACTTGCCAAGCGTCGCCCGCGCCGTCATGCGAGGCGCCATGTCGCCCCAAGCCGCCCCCCCCGTCCGCGTCGCCGTCCTGATCTCTGGGGCGGGCTCCAACATGGCGGCTCTGATCGACGCCGGTCAGGCGCCGGACAGCGGCTATGAGGTCGTGCTGGTGCTGTCGAACATCGAGGGCGCGGGCGGTCTGGCGATTGCGGCCGCCAAGGGCGTGGCGACGGCGACCGTGACGCACAAACCGTTCGGGAAGGATCGCGAGGCGCATGAGCGGGCGGTGGACGCGGTCCTGCGCGACGTCGGTGTCGAGGTCGTAGCGCTGGCCGGCTATATGCGTGTTCTGACGCCCTGGCTGGTCGGCGGCTGGCGCGAGCGGATGCTGAACATTCACCCCAGCCTGCTGCCCCTGTATCCCGGCTTGGACACCCACGCCCGTGCGATCGCCGCCGGCGACGCCGAGGCCGGCTGCACGGTCCATCTGGTGACCGAGGGCGTGGACGAGGGACCGATCCTTGGCCAAGCGCGCGTGCCGATCGTCGAGGGCGACACGGCCGGGGCCCTGGCCGAACGGGTCAAGACTGCGGAGCATCAGCTTTACCCGCAGGTGCTGACCGACTTCTGCCGAGACCTGCCCCGCCGTTAGCGGCGCGAAGATTACAAAAACGTCATGCGACAGACCGCCGCACCGGCGCAATGGTGCGCCCGACCTCAATCGGGACCCTCTCTATCCATGACTCGCATTCGTCTGATGGCCGCCTGCTCGGCCTGTATCGTCGTCGCTCTCACCGGCGGCGCGGCCTCGGCCCAGGACGCTTCGGCCCAGCATTCGCACGGCATGGCCGGTGCGGCCCACAGCCCCTTCGGCGCTTGGGGCTTCGATCTGGCCGGTCGCGACACCTCGGTGAAGCCCGGCGACGACTTCAACGAATATGCCAACGGAACCTATCTGCGCACGACCGAGATTCCGGCCGACAAGTCGCGCTTCGGCCCGTTCGACGTCCTGTATGAGAACGCCCAGTCCCAGCTGAAGTCGATCATCGAGACCAGCGCCGCCAATCCCGCCAACGAAAACGCCCGCAAGGTCGGCGCCCTGTACGCCAGCTTCATGGACGAGGCGAAGATCGAGCAGCTGGGCGCAACGCCGCTGGCCGCCGACCTCGCCGCCGTCAATGCGGTCACCGACCACGCCGGCATGGCGCGCCTGATGGGCGAGAGCCATTCGGGCTTCGGCGGCTCCCTGTTCGGCATCGACGTGTTCGAGGATCTGAAGAACCCCAATCTGAACTCGGCCTATCTGGGTCAGGGGTCGCTGGGCCTGCCGGACCGCGACTACTATCTGAAGCCCGACTTCGCCGCCCAGCGCGAGGCCTATCTGGCCTATCTGACAACCACCCTGACCGCCATCGGCTGGGCCGATCCGGCCAAGACCGCCGCCGACATCCTCGCCTTCGAAACCAAGGTCGCCGACAAGCAGTGGACGACCGTCGAGCGTCGCCAGATCGACAAGCTGTACAACCCGGCCAAGGCCTCGGACCTGGCGACCCTAGCTCCCGGCTTCGACTGGGCCGGTTTCCTGGCGGGGGCCCAGGTGTCGGACGTCGACACCCTGGTGCTGATGGAAAACACCGCCATCCCCGCCATCGCCCAGGTGTTCGCCGACACCCCCATCGAGACGCTGAAGGCCTGGCAGGCGTTCAACGTCGTCGATCAGGCCAGCCCCTATCTGTCCAAGGCCTTCGTCGACGCCCGCTTCGACTTCCGCGGTAAGACCCTACGCGGTCAGCCCGAAAACCGTCCCCGCTGGAATCGGGGCGTGGCCCTGGTCGACGGCCAGCTGGGCGAGGTCCTGGCCCAGGAATACGTCCGCCTGCACTTCCCCGCCTCGTCCAAGGCCCAGATGGAAGCCCTGGTCGGCAACATCCGCGACGCCATGACGGAGCGGCTGAAGACCCTGGACTGGATGAGCGAGCCCACGCGCGAGCAGGCCCTGTACAAGATGTCCAAGTTCGGGGTGAAGATCGGCTATCCCGACAAGTGGCGCTCGTATGACGGCCTGGAGCTGAAGGCCGACGACCTGTACGGCAACGTCGAACGCTCATCGGCCTTCGAATGGGCGTACAAGCGCGGCAAGATCGGAAAGCCGGTCGATCCGCTGGAATGGGGCATGACGCCCCAGACGGTGAACGCCTACTACAACCCGCCGCGCAACGAGATCGTCTTCCCGGCCGCCATCCTGCAGGCGCCCTTCTTCGATCCGAACGCGGATCCGGCCGTCAACTACGGCGGCATCGGCGCGGTCATCGGCCACGAAATCACCCACGGCTTCGACGATCAGGGCCGCAAGTCGGACGGCGACGGCGTGCTGCGCGACTGGTGGACGCCAGAAGACGCCGCCCGCTTCGAGGCGCGCGCCAAGGTGCTGGGCGACATCTATGACAAGCTGGAGCCGATCCCCGGCGTGCACGTCAACGGCGACCTGACGATGGGCGAGAACATCGCCGACCTGGGCGGCCTGCTGCTGGCCCTGGACGCCTATCACAAGTCTCTGAACGGCCAGCCTGCGCCGGTCATCGACGGGCTGACGGGCGATCAGCGCGTCTTCCTGGGCTGGGCGCAGGTCTGGCGCGAGAAGTCGCGCGAGGCGGCGCTGAAGGAGCAGTTGACCACCGATCCGCACTCGCCCGGCCCGGTGCGCGCTGCGACCTCGCCGCGCAATATCGACGCCTGGTATGCGGCCTTCGGCGTCTCGCCGGACCAGAAGGAATATATTGCGCCCGAGGCCCGCGCCCGCATCTGGTAAGGGCGCCGGACGTCGAACGTAGAAAAGGCCCGGAGCGAACGCTCCGGGCCTTTTTGTCATCCGGGCTTTCGCCCCAGGCTGCGCCTGATTTAGCGGGGCTTGGTCGCCGCGCCGGCGACGGCGCCGATGGCGGCGCCGGCCACGGTCGAACCCGTGTTGCCGCCGATGACCTGACCGGCGACGGCGCCGCCCAGGGCGCCGGTGGCGGCGCGTTGTTCCATTGTCTGGCCGCAGGCGGCCAGCAGGGCCACGACGCCGATGACGGGGGCCAGTTTGATCATGGTCTTCATGGGTCTTCTCCGGGAGACGAACGAGATAATGACCAACAAACGACAAGGCCCGCGTCCGGTTCCGGGCGCGGGCCTATATAGTCACGCTATGCGAAAGAGTTCGCTCTCGCATCGCTTTGTTTCGGCGCTACGCTCGGGACGCGGTCCCTCGCGACTTGAGCGCCTTGTTCTCGCGCACGCTCGGGACGCGGTCCCTCGCGACTTGAGCGCTTAGCCGACGATCTGGTCGTCGGTGAAGAACTGCGCGATCTCGATCTTGGCGTTGTCCTGGCTGTCCGAACCGTGGACCGAGTTTTCACCGATCGACAGGGCGAACTGCTTGCGGATGGTGCCTTCGGCGGCCTGTTCCGGGTTGGTGGCGCCCATGACTTCGCGATAGGCGGCGACGGCGTTGTCGCCTTCCAACACCTGAACGACGACCGGCTCGGCCGTCATCTGCTCGACCAGCTCGCCGTAGAACGGGCGCTCGGCGTGCACTTCGTAAAATTTCTTGGCTTGCTCGGTCGTCAGCTTGACGCGGCGCTGGGCCACGATGCGCAGGCCGGCGCCTTCGATCACGGCGTTGATCGCGCCGGTCAGGTTGCGGCGCGTGGCGTCGGGCTTGATAATCGAGAAGGTACGTTCGGTCATGGGAATTGACTTCTTGTTGGGAGATTGAGTGTCGCGGGCTTATAGCGACCACCTCCCGCGTTTCCAACCGTCCCTTTTTGCATCCCTGACGCACGCCGCATGGCGACCTGCCGATTGAGGGACGCCGACCAATCGAAGAACCTTCGCCGCAATGCTCCAGATCACCGACCTGACCTTCAACGCCTGGGGCCGCAAGTTTCTCGTGGACGCCTCCGTCAGCCTGCCGCCCGGCTCCAAGGTCGGTCTGGTCGGCCGCAACGGCATCGGCAAATCGACCCTGTTCAAGCTGATCCTGGGCGAGCTTCACGCCGCCGGCGACGAGATCAGCCTGCCCAAGACCGCCCGTATTGGCTCGGTCGATCAGGAGCATCCGGCGACCCCCGTCAGCGTCATCGACACCATCCTTGAGGCCGACGTCGAACGCCACACCCTGCTGGGCCGACTCGAGACCGCAGAACCGGAAGAGATGGGCGAGATCTGGTCGCGCCTGATTGAGATCGACGCCGACGCCGCGCCCGCGCGCGCCGCCGAAATCCTGGTCGGTCTGGGCTTCGACCAGGAAAACCAGGCCCGACCGATGTCCGAGTTCTCGGGCGGTTGGCGGATGCGCGTCGCCCTGGCCGCCGCCCTGTTCGCCGAGCCGGACATGCTGCTGCTGGACGAACCGACCAACTACCTCGACCTGGAAGGCGCCTTGTGGCTGGAGGCGCGGCTGAAGAAATACCCGCACACCGCCCTGATCATTTCCCACGACCGCGAGATGTTGAACGAGGTCTGCACCCATATCCTGCACCTCGCGAACCACACCCTGACGCTCTACACCGGCAACTACGACGCCTTCGAAAAGGCTCGCGCGGAGAAGGCGCGCCTCCAGCTGTCTGCCAAGGCCAAGCAGGACGCCGAACGCGCCCACCTTCAGGCCTTCGTCGATCGGTTCAAGGCCAAGGCCTCCAAGGCCGCCCAGGCCCAGTCGCGCATGAAGCGGCTGGAGAAGATGCAGCCCGTCGCCACCACGATCGAGGAGCGGGTCGCCCCCTTCACCCTGCCCTCGCCGCCGCGTCCGCTGGCGCCGCCGTTGATCCGGCTGGAGCGGGCCAATGTCGGCTATGAGCCGGGCAAGCCGATCCTGCGCAATCTGAACCTGCGCATGGACCTGGACGACCGCATTGGCCTGCTGGGCGTCAACGGCGCGGGCAAGTCGACCTTCGCCAAGATGATCGCCGGCGCTCTGGACGTGTCCGAGGGCGAGCTTCACCGCGACAGGAAGATGCGCGTCGGCTGGTTCCACCAGCATCAGATCGAGGCGATGGACCCGACGGACACGCCGCTGGAGATCATCCGCCGCGCCATGCCCGACGCGCCCGAAAGCGCCCGCCGCTCCAAACTGGCCCAGTTCGGCCTGGGTTATGAGAAGCAGGAAACCACGGTCGATAGCCTGTCGGGCGGCGAGCGCGCGCGGCTGCTGCTGAACATGGTGGCGATGGACGCGCCCCACGTTCTGATCCTCGACGAACCGACCAACCACCTGGACATCGACAGCCGTCGCGCCCTGCTGGATGCGCTGAACGACTACAACGGCGCCGTCATCCTGATCACCCACGACCGCTCGCTGATGGAAATGGTGGCGGATCGCCTGTGGCTGGCCGCCGACGGCACGGTGAAACCCTTTGACGGCGACATGGACGACTACGCCAAGTTCGTCCTCGACCGCGCCAAACAGGCCATCGCCAAGCCCAGCCAGATCAAGAAGGAAGAGGCCAAGGCGAACTCAGGCGCCCCTCAAGCAGAGAGCGCCCGCGGCGCGAACGATAGGGGCAACAAGAAGCGATCCGGCCCCTCGCCCTCGACCCTGCGCCATGCGGTCAAGAAGGCGGAGGAGACGATGACCCGCCTGACGGCCGAGATCGCCCGTATCGACGACGACATGGCCACCGCCTCGGTCAGCAATCCCAAGGCCCTCGAAGGCCTGACCCGCGCCCGCGCCAAGACCGAGGCCGATCTCGCCGCCGCCGAAGCCGCCTGGGTGGCCGCCGAAGAGGCTCTCGCCGAGGTCGCATGAAACCGATCGAATTCTCCAAGGAAGACCGCGCGGCGATCACCGCCAAACTGCGCGACTACTTCGCCCGAGAACTGGACCAGGAATTGGGCCAGCTTCCGGCCGAGATGCTGCTGGACTTCATCGGGAAGGAGATCGGCGGCGCCTTCTACAATCGCGGCGTCCACGACGCCCAGCAACTAGTCCAGCAGAAGGCCGAGGACATCGTCGAGGCGCTGTACGGCCTCGAACGCGCCGCCCCCACGCGCTGACCGACCCGTATCGCTGAACGGGTCGGCCCAAACGAAAACCGCCCGGCGCATTCACGCCGGGCGGTTGGATCGGTCGGCGTTTTAGGCCGGAAGGTCTTCGGCCAGGATCGCCATTTCGAACATGAACGAGCCTTCCTCGTCCTCATCCTCGAAAACGATGCCGATGAACTCGTCGCCGACATAGACCTCGGCCGAGTCATTCTGCTTGGGGCGGGCCTTCACGATGATGCCGCCGGTGTTGAAGGTGCGCTTGAGGTGGGCCTCGATGCGCTTCAGGTCGGTGTCTTTCACGGGGGGCCTCATGGTCTGGACGTTGGCGGCGGACCCTAGAGACATCGGCGGTTCAGGGAAACCGGCGCCGCGCATTTTCCCGCTTCAGAGATACTTCATCCACCATTGCGAACTGCGCCGCTTGACCCCGCCAAACCATCGGCAGGCGAACCAGCAAGGCACGGCGACCAGGCCCGCCAGCAACCACACCCAGCCGACGCCGGGCACGCCGAAGCCCTCGCCCTGATTGGCGCCGAACAGCATCAGCGCCGCCAGGTTCAGCAGGTGAAGCCCGTAGAGGTGGATGAGATAGAAAAACAGCGGCGCTCCGCCGAAGACCGCCAGCACGCCGACCAACCGATCCGGCGCCTTTTCCAGCCCCGCCAGGATCAGCGCGCCTATCCCCAGCGTCAGCAGCAGAAAGTCGGCCGACGGCGGATATTTGGTCAGGTTGAGCACGCTCATCACCGTCTGGATCGGCGTCGCCTGCACGGCCCACGGCGCATCGCCATAGACATTGATCGCCCGCAGCACCACGAACAGAACCAGCGCGGCCACTCCCGTCACCACCAACCGTCTCAGCCGCGCCCGCTGCTCGCCCACGAACCACGGCCCTATGGCATAGCCCAGCGCCGCCACGCCGATCCACGGCAGCAGCGGATAGGAGGTCCTCGCCTGACCGCTCCAAGGCAAATCGATGAAACCGCGATCATGCAGCGCAGCCCAGATCGCATGGCCTGGCTGCCCTGCCGCGACGCTGATCGGGTCCAGCAGATTGTGGCCCAGCACGATGACCAACCCCACGCCGATCAGCACCGCGCGCGGCAGATGCACCAGGGCCGCCAGCGCGATCATCGACAGGCCGATGGCCCAGATCACCTGCAGATAGATCAACTCGGGCGTGATCGCGAAGGTCCAGGCGAAGTTGACCACCGTCAGCTCCAGCACGACCAGAAACAGACCGCGTTTCAGCAGGAAGGCCGATGCCGCGCCGGCCCCGTTCGCCCCGCCCGCCTGCTTGATCCCGTACAGCCACGCCCCCAGCCCCGTCAGGGCCACGAACACCGGCGCGCACAGATGAGCCGACAGCCGGGTGAAGAACAACGCCGGCGAGGTCGTCTCCACATTCATCGGGTCCGAGACCTGGGCGTGGATGAAGAAGAACTCCCGCGCGTGATCGACCAGCATCAGCAGGATGACCAGCCCGCGCAGGGCGTCGATGGATCGGATCCGACCGACCGCACGGCTTGGCGCGGCAGTCGAAGAAGCGGAAGCGGGAACAAGCGTTGCAGCGGTTGACATCATCAGGCGGAAGCGGATAGCCGATACAGTATAACATTTCAAACGGAGCCTGCCTTGTCCCTCCTTCTGAGCTGCGCCAGCGCGTGCCTGCTGGTCGCAGCCAACGCCCCCGCCCCCGTCGCTATCGAGGCGGTCGAGCCTGAAACGGTGGGGGAGATCGTCGTTCTGGGCCGCCGGTCGGCGCCGCGTGATCTGACCCTGGGCGCAGGATCGATCACCGAGGCCATGTCGCCGTCCAGCCGCGCCATCGAAAACGATCTGATCAAGGCCGTGGGCGCGACGCGCCTTGCCGATGCGCTGGAACTGGTCAGCGGCGTCAGCCAGCAGAACAATCGCGGCGGCGTCATGGACAACTTCGCCATCCGCGGCTTCCTGGGCACGCCCGACGGCGGCGCGGAATATTATGTCGACGGCTTCCTGGCCAATCGCGGCATGGCCCCGCCCCGCGATCCGGCGACGTCCGAGCGGATCGAGGTGCTGAAGGGGCCGTCCGGCGCGCTGTTCGGCGACATCGACCCGGCCGGACGCATCAATATCGTCTCCAAGACCCCGCGCTTTGCGCCCGCCGCCGCCTTTACCGCCACGGTGGGATCGTTTGGTCTGCGTCGCGGCGAACTGGACCTGACCGGCCCGATCAACAACACCCTGGCCGGACGGCTTGTGGTGGCGGGCGAGACCTCGAACGGTTGGCGCGACTATGTCGGCCTGGACCGCACCGTGGTGGCGCCGTCCCTGACCTGGCGTCCCACCGACGATCTGCGCCTGACCTATGTGGGCGAGTTCACCACCTTCACGACCCTGTTCGACCGGGGAATGCCGGCGATCAACGGCGACGCCCTGTTCCTGCCACCCTCGAACTACTACGGTGAGCCCGGCGACGGCGTGACCCGCTTCCGCAACGAACGGCATCAGATCACCGGCGAATACCGGATCAATGACGACTGGAGCCTGAACGGCGGCGTCGCCTGGCGCGGCGGCTCGCTGAAGGGCCTGTCCAGCGATCAGTCGCGCCTGGTCGGCGACCAGCTGTGGCGTCAGCGTCGCGGACGCGACTTCTCGGTCGAGGACCTGTCGGCCCGGCTCGAGCTGAACGGCGTGGTCGAGACGGGGCTGGGCGTTCACAACCTCGGTTTCGGGGTGAAGGCCTATCAGCTGACCTATGGCGAGAAGTGGCTGCGCATCAATCCGACTGCGGCCAATCCCTATCCGATCAATGTCCTCAATCCCGTCTATGGCGCGGTCACGCCGCCGACGCCCCTGCCCTTCACCGACAATCTGGAAACGCGCGACGTCGTCACCTTATACGCCCAGGATTTGTGGGAGGTGAACGACCGCCTCAGCCTGCTGGCCGGGCTGCGGTTCGACGACTACGATCAGACCATCCGAAACAACCGCACCGGCGCCGTCGGCGAGGCCCGCGATACGCCCCTGAAATACCGCTTCGCCGCACGCTATCGCCTGACCGACAAACTGACCGCCCACGCCAGCTATGGTCAGTCGTTCGTGCTGAACTCGGGCACGGGCCGCGACGGCTCCGGCTTCGCGCCCGAGGATGGCAAGGGCTATGAGATCGGCCTGGCCGGCGCCTGGGACGGACTGGACCTCGCCGCCACCGTCTTCGACATCGAGAAGTCGAACATTCTGACGACCGATCCCGTCGATCCCAACTTCCTGGCTCCGGTGGGCAAGCTGACGACGCGCGGGATCGAGCTCGACGGTGCCTTGAAGATCGACGAAGTCTGGCAGGTGGTCGCCAACTACGGCTGGACCGACGCCCAGGCCGACGACAGCGCCTTCGCCACCGACGCCGTGCTGAACGTGCCCGAACATTCCGGCTCACTGTTCGTGATCGGTCGCTTCCCCACCATCCACGGCACGACCTGGTCATTCATGACCGGCGCGGCCTACGTCGGCGACCGGGCCGGCGGCCTGGCGCTCGGCGCGCCCGAACTGCCCGCCTATTGGAAGGCCAAGGCGGCGCTGGACTACGGACTGACGCCCCAGATCACCGCTCGCGTCGAGATCGATAATCTGTTTGACGAGCGTTACGCCGCCAGCTCCTACAGCGCCTTGTGGATCTATCCCGGCGCCCCGCGCAGCGTCCGCGGCTCGCTCAGGATCGCGTTGTGAGGCATCGGCTCAGATGACGAAGTCGTACACCACATCGGCCAGGGTGTGATCCATGGTGCGGGCCGGTTCGGCGTTGGTCGGGCAGTTGACCAGCCGGGCCGGCACCCCCGCCACGGTGCAGCCGGACGGCACGGCCTTCAGCACCACCGAGCCAGACGCCACCTTGGCGTAGTCGCCGACGTGGATATTGCCCAGCACCTTTGCCCCGGCGCCCAACAGGACGCCCTTGCCGATCTTGGGGTGGCGGTCGCCGCGTTCGGCGCCCGTCCCACCCAGGGTCACGCCGTGCAGCATCGACACGTCGTCGCCGACCACCGCCGTCTCGCCGATCACGATGCCCGTGCCGTGATCCAGAAACAGCCCCTTGCCCATCTGCGCGGCCGGATGGATGTCCAGCTGGAACAGTTCTGAGATCCGGCTCTGGAAGTGGAAGGCTAGCGTCTCGCGCCCCTGTCCCCACAGCCAGTGCGCCACGCGCCAGCCCTGTAGGGCCTGGAAGCCTTTGAAATACAGGAAGGGCTGCAACAGGTTGCGGATCGCCGGGTCGCGTTCGGCCACAGCCTGCAGATCCGCCTCCGCCGCCTCGACCATCGACGGATCGGCCTTGAACGCCGACAGACACACCTCGCGCACCGACATGGCGCTCATCTCGCCGTCCGCCAGCTTGCGCGCGATCTGGAAGCTCAGCGCGCCCGCCAGGTCGTCGTGCGACAGGATCACCGCATTCATCTGCGAGCCCAGTTGCGGCTCCTCGCGCGACGCCGCCTCGGCCGAGGCGCGCAGCTGACGCCACACGCTGTCGACTTCGGTTTCCGCGACGACTTCCAGCTTGGCCATGACCGGCTCCTTCGGCGACATCATACGCGCCCCAGCAAGGCGCGCGCCAGCGCCTCGGGCAGTTCGCCGTTCATCGCCATATGATAGGCTTTATAGGCCGTCGCCACCGTCAGGCTGTCGCGCACCGTCCCGCGCCCGATTTCTTCCAGCAAATCCAGGAACGGCACGCGCACCACGGCGATGATCTCGGTGGGATCGGGATCGATCGGCGCGGGCGACAGGCCCCAGGCGATCCAGGTCATGCCGATCTCGTCGGTGATGGAGTTCGACATCTCGACCTTCAGCGCCGGCAGCCAGTGTTCGGCCTGCAATCCCGCCTCTTCGGCCAGTTCGCGCCGGATGCCGTCGAAGGGATCCTCGTCCAGCGGCGCACCGCCTTCGGGCATTTCCCAGCTGTAGTTGGCGTGGGCGAACCGCTGCTGTCCCACCAGGGTCACCGTCCCATCGTCGTGGACGGGCAGGACGCCGGTCCCGACGTTCTTGAACCGCACGACGGCATAGTCGGCCTTCATCCCGGTCGGCGCCGTCGCCGGGTGCCGGGTCAGGGCCATCCAAGGGCTGTCGAACACCGTCTCGGTTCTGTCGCTGCGCCAGGCCGGCGGCTTCGACAGCCCTTCGGCCCATTTCGGTTCGTCGGATTTGCGCATGGGCCACCTATGGCGAAGACGCGGATGAAAGCCTAGCTAGACGGCATGGTCGCGCTCAACGAACCCCTGCCCCCGCCCGTTCCGTCGAAAGATTTCCGGGACCGCCTGGCCCAGCGGCGCTCCGCCCCTGCCCAGGCCCTGGTCGCGCCCGGCCCGTCCGAGGCCGAACTGGACGAGATCCTGACGCTGGGCGCCCGCACGCCCGACCACGGCAAGCTGTTCCCTTGGCGGTTCGTGGTCCTGGGCCCCCAATCGCGCGCCGACATCGCCGCCCGCCTCGCCGTGCTGGTCGAACTCAGGAACGGCCCAGCCAAGGATCAGGCGGTTCTGGCCAAACTGACCGCCGCGCCCGTCACCATCCTGGTCGTCTCGACGCCGGTCGAAGGGTCCAAGCCGATCTGGGAGCAACAGCTATCGGCCGGCGCCGTCTGCATGAACCTGGAACACGCCGCCTCCGGCTTCGGCTATTCGTCGAGTTGGATCACCGACTGGTATAGCTATGACCCGCAGGCCACGGCCCTGTTCGGCCTGACCGAGGGCGAGAGCGTCGCCGGCTTCATCCACATCGGCACGCTGAACGAACCCGCGCTGGAACGCCCGCGTCCCGATATGGCCGCCAAGGTCACACGCCTGCCGTAAGCGGGTGACATAAGGTCGCCCTACGTCGGTTTGACCTCGACCGACCCCGCCTTCCTCCCCCAAGGCCTTCGTATGGATTCCCTGTTGCAAGCCGTGGGCGATTTTATCGCCCGCAACCATATGTGGGCCGGCGTCATGTTGGGCCTGGTCGTGTTCGTCGAGTCGCTGGCCGTCGTCGGCGCCTTCGTGCCCGCCACCGGCCTGTTGGTCGCGGCGGGCGGTTTGATTGCGGCCGGCGTGCTGGACCCCGTCAATGTCATCGTCGGTTGCGTCATCGGCGCGGTGATCGGCGACGCCATCTCCTATTGGGCCGGACGTCGGCTGGGCGTGCGCTTCCTCCAGCGCCCGATGTTCAAGGCGCACCGCCGCCGCATCGCCTGGACGCGCCTGTACTGCCGTCGCTACGGCGTCATGTCGATCTTCGTGGGCCGCTTCTTCGGGCCCTTGCGCGCCTTCGTGCCGCTGACCCTGGGCATGCTCAGGATGCGTCAGCGCGCCTTCCAGTTCGGCAATGTCACATCCGGCATCGTCTGGGTGCTGGCCATGCTGGCGCCGGGCTATCTCGCCGCTCAAGGTCTGGCGAAGATGGAAGTCCTCAGCGAGGCCCACGGCCCCACCCTGCTGATCGGCGGCCTCGCCGTCACCATCCTGGTCGTCGGCGTCGTCTATCGACTGGTGAAGGCCCGCATGAGCCGCAAGTCCGCCGTCATGCGCGGGGCGTTACAGGGGCGCTGAGTTCTTCTTCCGGTCGGTGCACCAACGAGACCAGCACCACCGAGATGATCATCAGCAGGAACCAGCTGCCCAGCTTGGCCAGGGACACCATTTCCCACCCGTCGGCCTGCCCCGGATAGACCCAGGCCCGCCCCAGCGTGCCCAGGTTCTCGGCGAACCAGATGAACAGCGCCACCAGGAAATACCCCAGCAGCAGCGGCATCTTCAATCGCATCCGATCGGCGGTGAAGAAGAACCAACCTCGGCAGAACAAAAGGATCGTCGCCACAAATAGGACTTTTCGAAAATCCGGAAGCCAGTGATGAGCGAAGAAGTTGACGTAGATCGCCGCCGCCAGCACCCAGGCCGTCCACAGCGGCGGATACGTCCGCACCCGGATATGAAAGATGCGCTGCACCCGCGCGATGTAGCTGCCGACCGCCGCATACATGAAGCCCGAGAACAGCGGCACCGCCCCGATCCGCAGCAGACTATCCTCGGGATAAACCCACGACCCGTGCGCGGTCTTGAACAGCTCCATGATCGTCCCCGCCACATGGAACAGGAAGATCACCCGCGCCTCTTCCCAGCTCTCCAGCCGGAAGATCAGCATCGCCGCCTGGATCACCACCGCCCCGACCGCCAGGAAATCGTAACGCGACACCGGCGCCCCCTCCGGCCAAAGCAGAAACGTCCCCAGGATCAGGGCCAGCATCAGCCCCCCGAACAGACACGCCCACCCCTGCTTCAGCCCGAACCACAAGAACTCATAGCCGTATCGACGCGGTCGGGACCCATCCGCCCACGCCTCCGCCCGCGTCATCAGACGGCGCCCCCAGGCTTCGAGCGGAAGTGCGTGGTTCATCGCACCACCCGTGACGGAGCAGCGAAAAACTTCAAGAGCGGACCGTTCCCGCGCTGCGGAGTTTCAACCGCACTAAAGGAACCCGAGAGCGAATTTCCTGTTCGACATCAGTCTTTAACGCCTGCCGCCTTAGACTTGCCGGCCAGTAGGAGAAGCTTATGTCTTGCGCAGGCTGTAAGGATGGGGCGGGTTTCGATCTGCCAATCACCATGGCGTTCCAGCCGATCGTCGATGTGACGACCCAGACGGTCTTCGCCTACGAGGCCCTGGTGCGGGGCAAGGACGGCCGGGGCGCGGGTCAGGTTCTGTCGCATATCTCCCACGACAACCGCTACGCCTTCGATCAGCTGTGCCGCACGACCGCCATCGATCTCGCCGCCGGTCTGGATATGACGGCGGGCGGCGCCAGCCTGTCGATCAACTTCCTGCCCAACGCCGTCTATGAGCCGCGCGCCTGCATCCGCGCCACCCTGGCGGCGGCGATGCGCACCAACTTCCCGGTGGATCGGATCATCTTCGAATTCACCGAGAGCGAGGTGATGGACACCGACCACATCCTGAATATCCTGCGATCCTATCGCGCCATGGGCTTCAAGACCGCCATCGACGACTTCGGCGCCGGCTATGCGGGGTTGGGCTTGCTCAGCCTGTTCCAGCCCGACATCGTCAAACTGGACATGGCCCTGGTTCGAGACATCGACACCAACACGGTCAAGCGCACCATCGTGCGCAACACGTTGAACATGCTTCGGGACCTGGGCATCCAGCCGGTCTGCGAGGGTATCGAAACCCTGGCCGAACACGATGTCCTGCGCGATCTCGGCGTCGATCTGATGCAGGGCTATCTGCTGGCGAAGCCGGCCCTGGAAGCCCTCTCGCCTGTCGCCTGGCCTGACCAGGCCGCGCCTGCCGCCCTAAGCGCCTGATCGCGACACGCCCGCCGCTGGACGGTGGACGCGCGACCTCTGACTATCCCCGCCCGCGATAGGTCGGCACGCCCTGGTCCGGCAGCCACAGCCCCTCGGGCGGCGCGCCGGTCTGCCAGAAGACGTCGATCGGGATGCCGCCGCGCGGATACCAGTACCCGCCGATCCTCAACCATTTGGGCTCAAGCAGGTCAGCCAGCTTGCGGCCTATCGCGACGGTGCAGTCCTCGTGGAAGGCGCCGTGGTTGCGGAAACTGGTCAGATACAGCTTCAGGCTCTTGGACTCGACCAGCCAATCGCCCGGCGCATAGTCGATGACGATGTGGGCGAAATCCGGCTGGCCCGTCACCGGGCACAGGCTGGTGAACTCCGGCGCCGTGAACCGGGCCAGATACAGCGTGTCCACATGCGGATTCGGCACCCGCTCCAGCACCGCCGTCTCGGGACTGGTCGGAGCGGCGGTCTGGGCGCCGAGCTGGCTGAGGTTGTCGGTATAGTGGGTCATGCCGGGCATTTAGGCGCTTGCCGCTCAGATGAAAATCCTCCCTCGCCGGGGCGGCATTGAAATGCACCTGCCATCCTGATCCCGGACGACTTCCCCCACCCATTCAACGCCTTCGCGGCGAGCAGCGTCAATCGACCGACCCTACGTCCGAACCGTCGTATGATGGCCGGTTTTCACCCGCCGTCGCCGCCTTCCCGCTTTTACCCCTCCTCCGACCCGAGATTAGACGAATTAGACTCATTTTTCCGCGCCACCGTCTGAAATCCCCGCGATTGCCTTCCCCGGCGACAGCCCGCTAAGCGTAGCGAAAGAAAACCAAAGGAGACGCCCGTGGCCATTCCCGCTTCGCTGCAAAAAGGCCTGATCCTGCCGATCATTTCGGCGCCGATGTTCCTGGTGTCCGGACCGGATCTGGTGGTCGAGGCCTGCAATGCGGGCGTGATCGGCACCTTCCCGTCGCTGAACCAGCGTACGACCGAGGGCTATCGCGACTGGATTCATGAGATCAAGGGCCGGCTGAAGCCCGAGGCCGCGGCCTTCGGCGTCAACCACATCGTCCACCCGACCAACCCCCGGCTGATGGCTGATATGATGGTGTCGGTCGAGGAGAAGGTGCCGCTGATCATCACCTCCCTGGGCGCCGTGCGCGATGTGGTCGACGCGGTCCACGGCTACGGCGGTCAGGTCTTCCACGACATCGCCAACATTCGTCATGCGCGAAAGGCGGCCGAGGCGGGCGTCGATGGTCTGATCCTGGTCGCCAACGGCGCGGGCGGCCATGCGGGCATCATCAACCCCTTCGCCCTGGTCAATGAGGTTCGCAGCTTCTTCAAGGGGACCATCATCCTGTCGGGCGCGCTTTCGACGGGTCAGGACGTGGCGGCCGCCCTGATGCTGGGCGCGGACTTCGCCTATATGGGCACGCGCTTCATCAACACGACCGAGGCCATGGCCGCCGACGCCTACAAGCAGATGGTCATCGACAGCGGCGCGACCGACATCGTCCACACGCCCGCCGTGTCCGGCATCCCCGCCAACTTCATGAGCAAGTCGCTGATCGAGAACGGCATCGATCCGAAGACCCTGCCCGAGCACAAGCTGGACATGGGCGACGAGGCCAAGGCCTGGAAGACCGTCTGGTCCGCCGGCCAGGGCGCGGGCGCCATCCACGACGTCCTGCCGACCGCCGAACTGGTCGCGCGCCTGCGACAAGAGTTCGCTCAGGCCACGGAGGAATTCGCCATCAAGGCCGGAGCACGCTAAAGGCGGCGCAAATCCGCTTCTCTCGCGCTGGAGCCCCCATGATCCGCACGACCGTCCTCGCCGCCCTCTCCGTGTCCGCGCTCGCCGTCGCTCTGCCGGCCGCCGCCCAGTCGGCGCCTGCCGCGCGCGACGCCTGGTCCTTCGAACTGGGCGCGGGCACGGACAACCGCTCCAAGGACGCTTCCAAGTCCGGCAACGACGGCTACGCCTTCGGCTCGGCGACCTGGGAAAGCGCGGACGGCCTGTTCTACGTCGGCCCCGGCTTCCAGACGATCCAGGCCGGCGCCTCCAACATCGAGGCCGAGTTCGTGGTCGGCTATCAGCCTGAAGCCTTCGGCTACCGGTTCGACTTCAACGTCGCCTACAAGAACCGCCTCGACGCCGAAGCCGGCTATGATCAGGACGCCTGGGAGATCACCGGCAACGCCAGCCGCTCGATCGGCCCGGCCAGCGCGCGACTGCAGGTCCAGTATTCGCCCGACGCCGCCGGCTCGACCGACAGCTTCACCTGGGTCGAGGGCCGCCTGGGCTGGGACTTCACGCCCCAGCTGAACGGCACGGTCGCCGTCGGTCGTCGCGAACAGAACGGCGCGCCCGACTACACCGGCTGGAACGCCGGCGTGACCTACGCCCTCACCGACGCCCTGGAACTGGACCTGCGCTACTACGACACCGACGCCCACACCTTCGGCGAACAGTATGAGGACGCCCTGGTCGCCAAGGTCGCCTACGCCTTCTGATCGCCAGCCCCTTGCGTAACGGTTGTCGGGCGCCCATCTAGGTCTGGTCGATCTCTCTGCGTAACGCCGCTGCTCCCTTTGCATCACGCACCGAGGTCCAAAAGCCGATCCCATTCAGACCCGACAGGCCGACCAGGGATCCCTCCCTGCGGTCAACGCCAGACGGAGGTCTCCAAATGGCTACCGGCACTGTAAAATGGTACAACCCCACCAAAGGTTACGGCTTCATCGCGCCCGATGATGGCGGCAAGGACGTCTTCGTCCACGCCTCGGCCGTCGAAACGTCGAGCGTCGGTTCCCTGAACGAAGGCCAGAAGATTTCTTACGAAATCGAGCGCGATTCGCGCTCCGGCAAAGAGTCCGCCGGTCGCCTTACGGCGGCGGAGTAGGACACGCTCCACGCGTCCAACACGAACGAGCCGGCCCCAACCAGGGCCGGCGTGATCGCCTTCGACGGCGAGGTCATCAAACTGATGCCGCTCGGCGGCCGTCGCGTTCGCCAGGACAACGGCCACCTGATCACGGTCCTGCCCTCGCTGGGCGCCCAGACGGGCGTCTCGCTGCTGGGCGACCGCGTGACGGTGGAAATCGCCTTCAATCAGCTGAAGGGCTGGCGCCTGTCGCGCCAGCCCTGAGGCTTCTGCATACGGATGCCGACATGACCCCGCTCGCCGACATGATCCCCGCGATGACCGACGCCGACCTGACGACGCTGCGCGCCAACGCCGCCCGCCTGGTCGAACACGGCGCCTCGACCCAGGTCATGGCCGCCAGCGACATCATCCCGGTCATCGACACCGAAATGGCCCGCCGCGCGGCCCTGCCCAAGCCCACAAAGGCCCCGGTCAAGCGCGCCGCCCCCAAGAAGAAGCTGCCGCCGGTCACCGGCCACCAGACAGCCCTTCCCTCCAGCTGAGATCAGCCCAGGGCCTGATCCAGATCTGCGATTAGGTCATCGACGTTCTCGACCCCGACCGACAGCCGGATCAGGTTGTCGGTCACGCCGCCCGCCTCGCGAACCTCTTTGGGCACGCTGGCGTGGGTCATGATGGCCGGGTGGTTCACCAGGCTTTCAACCCCGCCTAACGATTCCGCCAGGGTGAAGACCTGAACCCGTTCCAGCACCCGCTTGGTGCGCTCCAGATCGCCCTCCAGGATCACCGTCACCATCCCCCCAAAGCCGCCGTGCATCTGGCGCGCGGCCAATTCATGCTGCGGGTGGGCGATCAGGCCGGGGTAGATCACCTTGGCGATCCCCGCGCGCGTCTCCAGCCAGCGTGCGATGGTCAGCGCGTTCTCGCAGTGCGCCTTCATCCGCAGCGCCAGGGTCTTCAAGCCCCGGTTGGCCAGGAAGGCGTCGAACGGCCCCATGATCCCGCCGACCGAGTTCTGCAGGAACTTGATCCGCGTCGCCAACTCGGCGTCGGCCGTCACCAGCACCCCGCCGATAATGTCCGAATGGCCGTTCAGGTATTTGGTCGCCGAGTGCATAACCACGTCCGCCCCCAGGCTCAGCGGCTGCTGGCAGAACGGGGTGGCGAAGGTGTTGTCCACGACCAGCAGCAGACCATGCGCCTTGGCCACCTTCGACAGGGCGGCGATGTCGGCCAGCTTCATCAGGGGATTGGTGGGCGTCTCGACCCACAGCATCTTGGTCTTAGGCGTGATCGCCGCCTCGACCGCCGCGAGGTCGCTCAGGTCCACATAGGCGAAGTCCAGCCCCATGGTTCGCCGACGCACCCGCTCGAACAGTCGCCACGAGCCGCCGTACAGGTCGTCGCCCGTGACGATGTGATCGCCCGCATCCAGCAACTCCAGCGCCGTCGAGGTCGCCGCCATGCCCGAGCCGAAGCCGAACCCGTGCGTGCCGCCCTCCAGGTCCGCGATACAGGCCTCGAACGCCTCGCGCGTCGGGTTCTTGCCCCGCGCATACTCATAACCCTTGTTCACGCCCGGGCTTTCCTGGGCGTAGGTCGAGGTCGCGTAGATCGGGGTCATCACCGCGCCCGTGGTCGGGTCAGGATGTTGGCCCGCATGGATGGCGCGGGTCGAAAAGCCCTGGCTGTTCTTCTTGTCGCTCATGGACTTACCGGTTCAAGCTGAGGTGGTTGATCAGGTCGGTGCGGGTGATCAGGCCGACGAACCGCTCGCCGTCCAGCACGATGGCCACGCGGTCGCGGTCGAAGACAGGGATCAGAGCGTCCAGAGGCTCATTAACCTGAAGCGTGTCCAGATCGCGGGTCATGGCCGAAGCCACCGGCTTGGCGAACCGCTCCTTTCGCGTGATCTCGTCGGTGTTCATGATGCGGATCAGGTCGCTTTCGTCCAGGATCCCGACCAGCCGGCCGTCTTCGATGATCGGCAGTTGCGATACGTCGGCGCCCTTCATGCGCTTGAAGGCAGTGTCAAGGGTGTCGCCCGGCCCGGCGACGACGACATCGCCCTTCTCGTATTTGCGGTTTATCAGGTCCGACAGGTCGCCATGCAGCTCGCGCTCGCCCAGGCCCTGATCCGCCAGCCAGGCGTCGTTGTAGACCTTGGACAGGTACTTGGCCCCGGTGTCGCAGACGAAGGTGACGCAGGTCTTCGGCTCGGTCTGCTCGCGGCACCAGCGCAGGGCTGAGGCGATCAGGGTGCCGGACGACGAGCCGGCCAAGATGCCTTCCTTCAAAAGCAGCTCGCGCGCGGTGGCGATCGCCTCGGCGTCGGGGATCGAATAGGCCTTGTCGATCAGACTCATGTCCGCCGTGTCGGGCACGAAGTTCTGACCGATTCCCTCAACAGTGTAGCTGCCTTCCGGCCCCGGCACGCCGTCGTTGACGATGCCGGCCAGGGTCGAGCCGACGGGATCCGCCAGGATGATCTGGGCCTTCGAGCCAACGCTCTTCAGAAACTGCGCCGTGCCGGTGATCGTGCCGCCCGAGCCGATGCCGGCGACGAAGGCGTCGATGTCGCCCCCCGTCTGCTCCCAGATTTCCGGGCCCGTTGTCTTCACATGGGCCTCGGCGTTGGCGGCGTTGGCGAACTGATTGACGTAGAAGCCGCCGGGAATGCCCTGGGCCAGACGCTCGGCCATGTCGGTGTAATATTCCGGGTGACCATGCGGCACGTCCGAACGCGTCAGACGAACATCGGCGCCCATCGCCCTGAGATGCTGGATCTTTTCCTTGGACATCTTGTCCGGAATGACCAGAAGCACCTTATATCCCCTGGCCCGACCGACCAGCGTCAGCGCCAGGCCGGTGTTGCCCGCCGTCGCCTCCACAATGGTGCCGCCTTCCTTCAGGAAGCCTTCGCGCTCGGCGGCGTCCAGCATGGAGATGGCGATCCGGTCCTTGATCGAACCGCCGGGGTTCTGGGACTCCAGCTTCAGCAGCAGGCGGCACGGGCCGGTGTCGATCTTCGTCACCTCCACCATCGGCGTCTTGCCGATCAAATCCAGCGGCGACGAGACGGTCGCGCTCAGGGCGGGGGCGGTCAGGGACATCGAAAACTCCATTCGGGGCGGGCGGAAGCTGAAGCCCCGCCTTCACGCGGTCAACTCACGCAAGATTTGACCCCTCAAGATTTACTCAAGGGCGCGGTTCCGCGCTACGAAAGACATAATGACCAAATCATCCAAGAGGCCGTCCGCCGGTCTCCCCGACAAAGATACTCTCGTCGCCTTCCTGCGCGAGGCCGGATCGGCCGAGAAGACCGACATCGCGCGCCATTTCGGGCTGAAAGGCGGTGACCGCCGGGCTTTGCGCGAAATGATCCGCGAACTGGAAGCCGAAGGGCGGCTGGGCAAACGCGGGCGCAAGGGCTTTTCCGAAGCCGGCGCCCTGCCCCCTGTCGGCGTCGCCGATGTGATCGAACGCGACGGGGATGGCGAACTGTATGTGCGCCTGGTCGAGGCCAGTCCCGACGCCCCGCGCGCCATTCTGATGCCCGACAAGTCCAAGGCCGCCCCTGGCCTGGGCGACCGCGTGCTGGTGAAGTTCCAGCGCGGCGCGGAGGGTTGGGAAGCCCGGCTGATCAAGAAGCTGGACGTGGGGACCAATCGCGTCCTGGGCGTGATCCGCAAGTCAGCGCGCGAAACCCGTGTCGAGCCGGTCGATCGCCGCTCCAAGGACGTGCTGGTGGTGCCCCAGGCCCAGTCCGGCGACCTGCGTGACGGCGACCTGGTTCTGGCCGCGATTGAGAAAGGCGACCAGCGCTATGGTCCCAAGCGCGGCAAGATCCTCGAGCACATCGGCAAGGAGGACGATCCCCGCGCCGCCTCCCTGATCGCTATCCATGCCCACGGCGTCCCGACCGGCTTCTCCGAAGCGGTCGAACGCGAGGCCGAGGATCAGGCCCTGCCGACTCTGAAGGGGCGCGAGGACCTGCGCGAGGTCCCCTTCATCACCATCGACCCCGCCGATGCGCGTGACCACGACGACGCCGTCTATGCGGCGCGCGACGAGGATCCGAAGAATGAGAGCGGCTGGATCGTCTGGGTCGCCATCGCCGACGTCGCCGCCTACGTCCGTCCCGGCAGCCAGCTGGACCGCGAGGCGCGCGACAAGGGCAACTCGACCTATTTTCCCGATCGCGTCGAGCCGATGCTGCCGGAAGTGCTGTCGAACGGTCTGTGCAGCCTGAAGGAGGGCGAGAACCGCGCCTGTCTCGCCGTGCGGATGGTCTTCGACAAGGACGGACGAAAGACCGGCCACCGGTTCGTGCGCGGCCTGATGCGTTCGCACGCCAAGCTCAGCTACGAGCAGGCGCAGGCCGCCATTGATGGGCAAACTGACGACACGACCGGCCCGATCATGGAGGCGATCCTCTATCCGCTGTGGAACGCCTATCACGCCATGCTGAAGGGCCGGCTGAAGCGCAGCCCGCTGCAGATCGAATCGGCTGAACGCCGCATCCGCATGGCGCCCGATGGCGGCATCGCCTCCATCGAAAAGCGCGCTTCGCTGGAGGCGCACCGGCTGATCGAAGAGATGATGATCCAGGCCAACGTCTGCGCCGCCGAAACGCTGGAGCAGAAGAAGACGCCGCTGATCTACCGCGTCCACGATACGCCCAGCCAGGAGAAGATCTTCAACCTGGCTGACTTCCTGTCGACCATCGGCAAGCCCTGGAACAAGGGCGAGCCCGGCACGACCAAGCGGTTCAACAAGCTGCTGGACGAAACGCGCGACACCGAACACGCCGATGTCGTCAACGAGGTGGTCCTGCGCAGCCAGATGCAGGCGATCTACTCTCCTGAGAACATCGGCCACTTCGGCCTGAACCTGGATCGCTACGCCCACTTCACCTCGCCGATCCGGCGTTATTCCGACCTGATCGTCCACCGCGGCCTGATCCGGGCGCTGGGCTTGGGTAAGGACGGACTGACCGACCGCGAGATCGCCGAACTGCCGGCCATCGCCGAGGGCGTGACCATGACCGAGCGCCGGTCGATGGCCGCCGAGCGCGACGCCATGGATCGCTACATCGCCGCCTATCTGGAAGAGCACGTCGGCGCGACCTTCGCCGGGCGGATCACCGGCGTGACGCGGTTCGGCCTGTTCATTCGTCTGGAGGACACGGGCGCGGAAGGCCTGGTGCCCGTCTCCACGCTCGGCAGCGAATACTTCACCCACGACGACCGCGCCCACGCCCTTGTCGGCGAACGCACGGGTAAACGCTTCACCCTGGGCCGCATGGTGGAGGTCAAGCTGCGCGAGGCGACCCCCATCACGGGTGGCTTGGTGTTCGAAATGCTCAGCGAGCCCGAACCCCGCGATCCCAACGCCCCGGCTCCACGCTACGGCATGCGCGGAAGAGGCGGCGACGGCCCGCCCATGCGTGGCAAGAACCGCCCTGGCGGCCCCAAGCCTCGCAACGGCTCCAAACCCTCCGGCGGCCTGAAGGGTGTCAGGAAGGGCAAGCGGAAGTGACCCCTTTCGACGCCGCTCAGGATCTGGCCGACGCCCCGCGTGTCAGCGGGGCTCAGCGGCCGAAGGATGCGTCGACGCTAATCCTGACGCGCGGCGGCGATCGGCCCGAGGTGCTGATGGGGCGTCGCGCGCCGGGCCATGTCTTCATGGCGTCGAAATGGGTGTTTCCGGGCGGGCGGATCGACCGCAGCGACTTCACCGCCGCCGCGACGGGTGAGTTGTCGGGCGAGGTTGCGCGGCGATTGGAAGGCGAACTGCCCGCTCGCCGTGCGCGGGCCCTGGCCCTGACGGCAGTGCGCGAGACGTTCGAGGAGACAGGGCTGATTCTGGGGCGGCCGGCGCCCCGCACCTCCGTCGCCGGCCCGTGGCGTGAGTATCGCCAAGCGGGTGCCCTGCCCGATCTGTCGGTTCTGTCCTATGTGGCGCGCGCCATTACGCCGCCGGGCCGGACCCGCCGGTTCGACGCCCGCTTCTTCATGGCACCGGCCGATGCCCTGCTGAGCCCGGAGCCGACCGCGGGGTCGGGCGAACTGGACGAGATCGCCTGGCTGCCGTTGGACGAGGCGCGCGCCCTGGACCTGCCGGCCATCACACGTTTCGTGCTGGGGGAGCTGGCCGAACGGCTGGAGCACCCGAACCGCCCCCTGCCCTTCGTGCGGATGGTGCGGGGTCGGCATACGGTCGAGCACAGGGACTGACATGGCCGGAACGACAATCACCCTGCGCCTGACGATCGCCGATCCAGTCGCGGGCGTCGCCTACAGCCTGCAGGACAAGGCGAACATGCCGGTCGAGCCGCGCATCGCCGCCGACGGTCCGATCAGCTTCGACGCGCCCGTCACCCTGTCCGAGGATGGCCGCCTGACCGGCCCCTTCGTGCGGCGCGAGGGCGCAACGCGGCGGTTCGTCTATATCGCGATCGGGACGTCGGCAGGCCAGCACGCCAGCGAATGGAGCCGACGCGCCAAGATCGACGTCCACGACATTCCGCCCGATCTGCTGGCCCAGGCGCGCCAAGGCGAGGTGCTGGAAGTCGTCCTGCCCGGCCGCGCCAAGGACGGCGGTCCCGCCTGCGCCACCGTGCGACCGATCCAGGCCTGGCGCGTCGTTTGATCCTTAGTCGGCGATCGGCTTGGTCAGGTCGAACTCGACGCGGAAATGCCGGTTTTTACGACGCAGCTCGTAGGCGAACACTCGGTCGGGATAAACCTCCATCGCCCAGATATTGGTGGTCGAGACCGCCGCGTCGTTTTCGTTGAACAGGGCGATCGATTCGGCGTCGACCGGGAACTCCTGACGCTCGGCCGTGCCGGCGTTGACCGTATCGCCGCCATACCAATGCAGCACGTCGGTCGTGCCGTCCGCGTGTCGGTGATCGTGCTTCAGCCGAAGGCCCGTGTCGGTCTTGGTCACGACCCAGGTGCGCGAACGATCCGACCCTACGGCGAAGGGAATACGCACCTCGTCCGGCGAACAGTCGCGGACCTGCATGACCAGCCGCTCGCTGGCGAACTTGGCGTCGGCGGCGGCGGTGGTGACGACCCGTCCTTCGAATCGTTGGCCGCAAAGGGCGTTCAAGCGCGCCAGGAAATCGTCCTGGGACTGAGCCGGATCGGCCGTTGCGACGCCGACGCATGACAAGGACATCAGGGCCGCAGCGGCCAGCAGGGATGCGATTTTCATGCGGTCAGACTATATGTGCGTTCCGCCTCATCAACGTGGCATCGCGCCCGTTGACTTTGGGGCGATCCTGAGTATGTTCCGCGCCTCTTATTTTAAGCGGCTTTCGCCGTCGCAGAGGTAATTCCGATGGCCAAACCGGCTTCCATCAAGATCCGCCTGAACTCCACCGCCGACACCGGCTTCTTCTATGTCACCAAGAAGAACGCCCGCACCATGACCGAGAAAATGGTCGTCAAGAAGTACGACCCCGTCGTGCGCAAGCACGTCGAGTTCAAGGAAGGCAAGATCAAGTAAGTCCTTGATCCGCTGAGAATTGAAAACGCCCGGCTGGTCTCCAGCCGGGCGTTTTTCGTTGTCTGGACGCCCTCGTTACGCCGCCTTGGCGATGACCCGGTTGCGGCCAGCGGCCTTGGCCTCATAGACCCCTTCGTCGGCGCGCTTCAGCAGGCCTTCGGGCGTATCGCCGTCGCCGGTCGTGGCGGCCACGCCGATCGAGATGGTGATGGTGATCTGCTCCTTGCCGCCCATGACGCGGAACGGCGCGGAGGCGACGTCGCGGCGAATCCGTTCGGCGACACGACCGGCGTCTTCCAGACTGGCGCCCGGCATGACCACCACGAACTCCTCCCCGCCCATGCGGCATGGCAGGTCCACGGCCCGGACATTGGTGGCCAGGCGCACGGCGAACTCCACCAGCACCTCATCGCCAGCGTCATGGCCGAAGCTGTCGTTGACCGACTTGAAGTGGTCGATGTCCAGAACCAGCACGGCCACCTGGGCCCCGCCCTGGGCCGCGCGACCCACGAGCGCCTGTAGCTGGCCAGTCATGTAGCGCCGGTTATGCAGGCCGGTCAGGGCGTCGGTGACGGCCATCTCCATGCTGCTGTCCAGCTTCTGGCGCAGGAAATCGGTGTAGCGTTTGCGCCGGATCTGGGTGCGAACCCGCGCCGACAGTTCTTCGGTATCGACGGGGCGCGGCAGGATGTCGGCGGCGCCCAGTTCCAGCGCCTTGATCATGCGTGGCCGTTCGGTCGGCTCCACGATCGCCAGGATCGGCGCGCGGCGGGCATCGCCCGACTTGGCCTGAGCGACGATCCGAAGCCCGTCGAAGCTCGCGGCGGCGACGTTGACGATGATCAGGTCCAGCGCCCCCTTGGCCGCGACCAGCGCGGCCTCGGGATCGGTTTCGATGGCGACGCGATGTTCGCCGCCCAGTTCTTGGGCGATCTTCTCGGCCTGACGCTGGTCGTCGTCGACGATCAGAACCCGCCCACCCTCGCTGCGCAGCCGCGCGGCATTGTCCGAATCGACGCCCAGGCGACGGCCGCTTTCCTCGCGCTCGCGCAGCTCGTCCATGACGTGCTTCAGCCGCGTCAGCGACTTGACCCGCGCGAACAGGATGACGTCGTCGATAGGCTTGGTCAGGAAGTCGTCGGCGCCGGCCTCAAGCCCCTTAATCCGATCTTCGCGCCCGTCCAGCGCCGTGACCAGCACGACGGGGATATGGCGCGTCTCGGCCTGGGCCTTCAGCCGTCGGCACGTCTCGAACCCGTCCATGCCGGGCATCATGACGTCCAGCAGGATCAGGTCCGGCTGATGTTCGGCGGCGATGGCCAGGGCTGACAGGCCGTCGTTACAGGTCAGCACATCGTAATATTCGATCGTCAGCTTGGCTTCGAGCAGGCGGACGTTCACGTCCACATCGTCGACGACGAGGATACGGGCGCTCATCCGAGGTGCTGCCGGATGGTTTCAAGGAAATGCATGACCGAGATCGGCTTGGAGATATAGGCCTCGCAGCCGCCCTGACGGATCCGCTCCTCATCGCCTTTCATCGCGAAGGCGGTGACGGCGATGACGGGGATGTGGTTCAGCTCCTCGTCGTCCTTCAGCCATTTGGTGACCTCCAGGCCCGAGATTTCGGGCAACTGGATATCCATCAGGATCAGGTCGGGATGATGGGCGCGCGCCAGAGCGAGCGCCTGCAAGCCCTCGCGGGTCTGCAGGGTCTCATAGCCCTGGGAATCGAGCAGATCATGAAAAAGCTTCATGTTCAGCTCGTTATCCTCGACGATGAGGACTTTCTTGGACATCATCACCTGACCTGCGCGCCCTCGAACGCGGGACGCCTCGTTGGTCGCATTCGTAGGCGCCCAGTCTTAAGTTGGGGTGAAGCCAACCTTACGGAGACCTTAAGCGTGGCCATCAAGGCCATCTGTCGCGACTGCCTGTGGACCGGCGAAGATCCCGCCGGACCGCGCGAGAACCGCTGTCCGGCGTGCGGATCGCGACGCGTGGTCGCAGACGCCGAACTGGACCAATTGTCGATCGCGCACATGGACTGCGACGCCTTCTATGCTTCGGTGGAGAAGCGCGACCGGCCAGAGTTGCGTGACAAGCCGGTGATCGTCGGCGGCGGAAAGCGCGGCGTGGTCTCCACCGCCTGCTATGTCGCACGCCAGTACGGCGTCGGCTCCGCCATGCCCATGTTCAAGGCGCTGAAGGCCTGTCCCGAGGCCGTTGTGATCAGGCCGGACTTCACCAAATACGTCTTCGAATCGCAGCGCATTCTGGGGGCGTTGGGACAGCTGACGCCCTTGATCCAGCCGTTGTCGCTGGATGAGGCCTGGGTTGATCTGTCGGGCACGGAGCGGCTGAACGGCGGCCCGCCGGCGCTGCAGCTGATCCGGTTCCAAAAGCAGATCGAGGAGGAAACCGGCCTGACCGTCTCCATCGGCCTGGCCCCCAACCGCTTCCTGGCCAAGATGGCGTCGGAGATGGACAAGCCGCGCGGCTTCTCCATCGTCGGCGCCGCCAACGCCCAGGCCCTGTTGGCGCCGCGCCCCGTCACCGCCCTACCCGGCGTCGGGCCGGTGTTTGGCAAGGCGTTGCGCAGCGACGGCTATTCGACCATCGGCGATCTGGCGCTGGCCGACGTACGCGACCTGGTCAAACGTTACGGCGAATCCGGTCTGCGCCTGCACGATCTGGCCCACGCCCGCGACGCTCGGGCCGTGAACCCCGAGCGCGATCGCAAAGGAATGAGCGCCGAAACCACCTTCAACGAAGATCTGACGTCGGCCGAGGCGCTGGAGGCCGAGCTGTGGCCCCTGTGCGAAAAGCTGGCGTCCAAGGCCCGGCGCGACGGCGTCGCCAGCCGGGTGCTGGTGCTGAAGCTGCGGCGCACCGACTTCAAGATCGTGACCCGACGCGTCACCTTGCCCGACCCGGTGCAGACCGCCCGCGCCCTGTTCGCCGCGGGGCGCGATCTGCTGAAGCCCGAGCTGGGCCGCCCCTATCGCCTGATCGGCATCGGCATGGCGGACGTGCAGGACGCGGAGGACGCGCCCGCCGGCCTGTTCCAGACCAGTGAGACGCGCGCCTTGAAGACAGAGCGCGCCATCGATGTGCTGCGCGAAAAGTTCGGCAAGGATGCGGTGGTGGCGGGCCGTGCGCTGAAGCCGTAGGACAGGGCATGGATCTCGCCAAACGCGCTTATGACCATGGCTTTCGCCTGGACCCGATCGTCCGCAGCCTGCTGGACACGGACTTCTACAAACTGCTGATGCTGCAGATGATCTGGCGCGAGCATCGCGACGTTCCGGTCGTCTTCCAGGTCATCAACCGCACCAAGACCGTGCGTCTGGCCGACGAGATCGATATCGACGCCCTGCGCGAGCAACTGGATCACGCCCGCACCTTGCGCTTCACCAACAAGGAATTGGTCTGGCTGGCGGGCAACAGCTTTTATGGCGTGAAGCAGATTTTCTCGCCCGATTTCATCGCCTGGCTGACCGATTATCGTCTGCCCGACTACGACCTGTCGGTTCAAAACGGGCAGTATGTCCTGACCTTCTCGGGCGCCTGGGCCGAGGTGACGCTGTGGGAAATCCCGGCGCTGGCGATCCTGAACGAGCTGCGCTGCCGGGTCGGGATGCGGCGGCTGGGCCGGTTCGAGCTGGACATCCTGTATTCGCGCGCCAAGACGCGGCTGTGGTCCAAGGTCGAGCGGCTGCGGCTCTTGCCCGACCTCGCCCTGTCGGATTTCGGCACGCGGCGGCGGCACGGCTTCCTGTGGCAACGCTGGTGCATTCAGGCGCTTAAGGAGGGGCTGGGCAAATCCTTCATCGGCACGTCCAACGTCCTGCACGCCATGGAGAACGATCTGGAAGCCATCGGCACCAACGGCCACGAACTGCCGATGGTGATGGCGGCCTTGGCGCCTGACGACGCGGCGTTGGCCCAGGTGCCGTATGCGGTGCTGGACGAATGGCGCAGGCACTATGCGGGCAATCTGCTGATCGTCCTGCCCGACGCTTTCGGCACCGAGGCGTTTCTGGAGCAGGCGCCCGATTGGGTGGCGGACTGGACCGGGTTCCGTCCCGACTCGGCCCCACCGATCCCGGCCGGCGACCGCCTGATCGACTGGTGGCGCGCGCATGGGCGCGACCCGAAAGAGAAGCTGCTGATCTTTTCCGACGGCATGGACATCGACGGCATCGAGGCCACCCACGCCCATTTCCACGGTCGCGCGCGTCTCAGCTTCGGCTGGGGCACCAACCTGACCAACGACTTCCGCGACTGTTCGCCCGCGTTTGCGCCCGAACTGGAGCCGATCTCCCTTGTCTGCAAGGTGGTCGAGGCCGGCGGTCGCCCCGCCGTCAAACTGTCGGACAATCCGGCGAAAGCGGTCGGCGATCCCGGCGAGATCGAACGCTATCGCCGTGTCTTCGGCGTGCGCGGTCTGACCACCCAACCCGTCATGGTCTGAAACCCGGCCTTAAGCCCGTCGTGCGACAAGGCACGCATGAGCGCCTTTTTCGACAAGATGCGTCGCCGCGCCGGCCGCTATCTCGATGTCCGTCCTGCCGACGTGCGACCTGCGCGGGGCGTCCTCAGCCTGTCGTTCGACGACATCCCGGCATCGGCTTGGACCGAGGCCGGACCGATCCTGGCTCAGCACGGGGTCAAGGCGACCTACTATGTCTGCGGCGGCCTGTCGGGCGGTCGCAATCTGGACCTGCCCCAGTTTGAGGTGGAGCACCTTCAAGCCCTCCATGAGGCCGGGCACGAAGTCGGATGCCACACCTATGAGCATGTCTCGACCCTGAACCTGTCGCCGGCCGAACTGGACGCCAGCCTTGCTCGCAACGCCGCCTGGGTGGCCGAACGGCTGGACGGGTACGAAATGCAGACCTTCGCCTATCCCTTCGGCGATTGCGCCTTGGGATCGAAAGCCGTGATCGACAGACGCTTCCTGTGCGGGCGCGGCGTCCGCGACGGGATCAACGCCGGACGTTCGGATCGCAACCTGCTGCAGGCCATCGGCCTGGAGAGCCGTCGCCTGCCCGGCTACGACCTGGAGGCGCTGGTTTCGGAGACGGCTTCGTCCAAAGGCTGGCTGATCGGCTACGGCCACGACGTCAGCGACGCGCCGACGCCGTATGGTTGCCGCCCGGAGGACATCGATCGGTTGATCAGACTGGCCAGGGCGGCCGACCTGGACATTCAGCCGGTCGCGGCGGCGTGGCGGATGGCGACAGCCTGAGGGATCAGGCGGCCTTGCGCCGGTCCGCCCAGGCGATCAGCTCCTTGCGGGGCCAGATCATCAGCCATGATCGGGCGGTGTATTCGCCGCTGTCGATCAGCGCCTTCCTCGACGCCGAGGCCGTCCCGGCCCGCTCGGTGTGGATCTCGCCCGGCCCTTGATGGACCATGAAGGCGCCACCCTTCAGCGGGTTGAGCCGCAGGTGCGCAAGTCGCGGGCTGATCTCGGTCAGGGGCGGGTCGTAGAACCAGCTGGAGCCGATCATGCCGGCCAGTCCCGGCCGTGCGCGGCACAGCTCCGCCGCCGTCGCCCAGGCCTCGTTCCAGCCGTCCTCGTTGAAGCCGCGCAACCAGCGGCTCTCTGTGTGAACCTCCAGCCAAGGCTCGCGCTTGGCGCCCGCCGCCAGATAGCGGAACAACGGTTTGACGCCCCAGCCGTCGCGGACGTGTTTGACGATCTGGCCCGGCCCGACCGGCGACGACAGGTCGATCACCTGACTTTTCGCGCCCGGCACGCTGAGCGCCAGGGTGAAACGCACGTCCTTGGACCAGTGGTCGAAAACATAGTCGCCCTCGGCCTTGTCCAGAAACCCCGCCAACTGTTCGATCCAGTAGGGATAGAGGGCCATGACCTCGGCCGGCAGATTCATCGCCGCTGCTCGGTCGGGCAGTTGCAGCGCCCAGGCGGCGACCAGGCCGCGACGCACATCGTCGGAGGCATCAGAGCCCAACAGCGCATCCACCGCCTTGGCCGGCATTTCGAAGTCCCAATGCGGCGCCGCCTCGGCGGCCTTTTGCGCGGCCGGGATCACGGCGGCGTCCACACGCGAGCGGTTTTCAGGAGACAACCGGGCCAGCACGGCATGGAAGGCGGCGACGTCGGGGGTCAGGTGCATATCCATGACCGCACTATGACACGGCGCGGTTGGCGAACCTTTAAAGCGCGCCGAACGGGTGACGCCGCCCTTGCCCCGCGCTAAACCGCGCCCAGATAAACAGGAGCCCCCATGAGCATCGAAGCCCGCATCGCCGAACTCGGCCTCACCCTGCCGGAACCCGCCAAGCCGGTGGCCAGCTATGTCTCCTATGTCCGCTCGGGCAATCAGGTCACCATCTCGGGCCAGCTGTCGAACGACGCAAACGGCGGGATCAAGGGCACGGTCGGCGTGGACGTGACGCCGGAGCAGGCGCTAGAAGCCGCTCGTCTGTGTGGTCTGAACCTGATCGCCCAGATCAAGGCAGCCTGCGATGGCGATCTGGACCGGGTGGTCCGCATCGTGAAACTGGGCGGCTTCGTTCAGGCCGGCCCCGACTTCACCGCCATTCCCGCCGTCATCAACGGCTGCTCGGACATGATGGTCGAGGTCTTCGGCGATGCAGGCAAGCACGCCCGCTCGGCCGTCGGCGTGTACAAACTGCCGCTCGGCTTCGCCGTCGAGATCGATGCGATCGTGGAGATCCGCTGATCTTTCAGATCTCGGTTCACGAAGGGATCGCCGACATCGGCCGAGAGGCCTGGGACGCGTGCGCGCTGCCCACCGGCGAACCCTTTGTCTCCTATGATTTCCTGCACGCGTGCGAGGCCTCGGGCAGCGCCGCGCCGCGCCAGGGCTGGGCCCCACGCCACCTGGCCCTGAGGGGTGAAGACAACGCGGTATTGGGCGTCATGCCCCTCTATCTGAAGGGCAACAGCCAAGGCGAATATGTCTTCGACCACAGCTGGGCCGACGCTTACGAACGGGCCGGCGGCCGGTATTATCCCAAGCTGCTGGGCGCCGTGCCCTTTACGCCCGCGACCGGCCCGCGCTTCCTGAACCATCCCGAGACCGACGCCGCGACGGTGCGTCAGGCCCTGATCCAGGGGGCGGTGACCTTGGTCGAACGGCTGGGCGTCTCCTCTCTGCACGTCAACTTCCCGACCGAGCCGGAATGGTCGGCCATGATCGAGGCGGACCTGCTGCCGCGCCAGGACATCCAGTTCATCTGGCGCAATAACGGCTACCGGACCTTCGACGATTTCCTGGCCGCCCTGTCGGCCAACCGCCGCAAGACCATCAAGCGCGAGCGCCGCGACGCTCAGGCCGATCTGGATATCCGCGTCCTAACCGGCGCCGACATCACCGAGGACCACTGGGACGCCTTCTTCGCCTTCTACATGGACACAGGCTCGCGCAAGTGGGGTCGGCCCTATCTGACGCGCGACTTCTTCAGCCGCGTCGGGGCCACCTTGGCCGACCGGATCGCCCTGGTCATGGCGTTTCGGGATGAGACGCCCATCGCCGGCGCCCTGAACTTCATCGGCCGCGACGCCCTTTACGGTCGTCAGTGGGGCACGCTGGAAGACGTGCCGTTCCTGCATTTCGAGCTTTGCTATTATCAGGCCATCGAGTTCGCCATTTCGCGTGGCCTGTCCCGCGTCGAAGCCGGGGCCCAAGGCGACCATAAGATCGCGCGCGGCTACCTGCCCTCCCCCGTCTATTCCGCCCATTTCATCGCCGACCCCGCCCTGCGCGATCCCGTCGCCCGCTATCTGGACGGCGAACGCCCGGCTGTCGCAGCGCAGATGCGGGCGATGACCGAAGAACTGTCGCCCTACAAGCAGGCATAGAAAAAGGCCCGGCTGCTGCCAGCCGGGCCTTTCGCCATCACCATTTTAAGGATCAGGCCGTCTCTTCTTCCTCGGCCTTCGCGGGCGCGCTGGCGCTCGTGATGTCGAAGTCGATCTTGCCGTCCTTCAGCTGGACCCTGACGTGTCCACCGCGCGTCAGGCGTCCGAACAGGATGTCGTCGGCCAGCGGCTTCTTGATCGAGTCCTGGATGACCCGCGCCAGCGGACGCGCGCCATACAGTTCGTCGAAGCCGTTCTTGGCCAGCCAGTCGGCGGCTTCGTCGGTCAGTTCGATGGTGATGTTGCGGTCCGCCAGCTGGGCTTCCAGCTGAAGGACGAACTTGGTCACCACCGAGCGGATCGTGTCGGCCTGCAACGGTTTGAAGGCCACGATGGCGTCCAGGCGATTGCGGAACTCCGGCGCGAACAGGCGCTGGATGGCCTTGTCATCCTCGCCCTCGACCTTGCCCCGGCCGAATCCGATGGAGGCGCGGGCGTTGTCGGCGGCCCCGGCGTTGGTCGTCATGATCAGGATGACGTTCCTGAAATCGACCTTCTTGCCGACCGCATCGGTCAGCATGCCGTTGTCCATCACCTGAAGCAGGATGTTGTAGACATCCGGGTGCGCCTTCTCGATCTCGTCCAGCAGCACGACAGCGTGCGGATGCTGATCGACGGCGTCGGTCAGAAGCCCGCCCTGGTCATGGCCGACATAGCCGGGAGGCGCGCCGATCAGACGGCTGACCGTATGGCGCTCCATATATTCCGACATGTCGAAGCGTTGCATCTCGATGCCCAGGGTCGCGGCGAGTTGCTTGGCGACCTCGGTCTTGCCGACGCCGGTCGGGCCGCTGAACAGGAAGCTGCCGATCGGCTTGTTCGGATCACGAAGACCCGCCCGCGCCAACTTCATGGCCGCCGACACCTGTTCGATGGCCTGTTCCTGGCCGAAGACGGCGCGCTTCAGGTCGGTTTCCAGTTCGCGCAGGCTTTCGGTGTCGGACTTGGACACCGACTTGGCCGGGATGCGGGCCATCTTGGCGATGACGGCCTCGACCTCCTTCTGGCCGATGACCTTCTTCCTCTTGGATTCGGTTAGCAGCATCTGCGACGCCCCGGCCTCGTCGATCACGTCGATCGCCTTGTCCGGCAGTTTGCGGTCGGTCATGTAGCGCGCTGACAGCTCCACCGCCGTGCGTACGGCGCTGTCGGTGTAGCGGACCTTGTGGTGCTGCTCGTAGTAGGTCTTCAGACCCTTCAGGATTTTCACCGTATCCTCGACCGTCGGCTCGTTGACGTCGATCTTCTGGAAGCGACGCACCAGGGCGCGGTCCTTCTCGAAGTGCTGGCGATATTCCTTGTAGGTCGTCGATCCCATGCAGCGCAGGGTGCCGGACGCCAGGGCCGGTTTCAGCAGGTTCGACGCATCCATCGCCCCGCCCGAGGTGGCGCCCGCGCCGATCACCGTGTGGATCTCGTCGATGAAGAGCACGGCGTTGTCGTGGTTCTCCAGTTCCTTGACCACCTGTTTCAGGCGTTCCTCGAAGTCGCCGCGATAGCGGGTGCCGGCCAGCAACGCGCCCATATCGAGCGAATAGATGGTAGCGTCCTTCAGGACGTCGGGCACTTCGCCGTTGACGATCTTGCGGGCCAGACCTTCGGCGATGGCGGTCTTGCCGACGCCGGGGTCGCCCACCAGAAGCGGGTTGTTCTTGGTCCGACGGCACAGGATCTGGATCGAGCGATCCACCTCGGCCTGACGACCGATCAGGGGATCGACCTTGCCCTGGCGCGACTTCTCGTTGAGGTCGACGCAATAGGCTTCCAGCGCCTCGCCGCCCTGTTTGACGGCGGAAGCATCCTCGGCCTCTTCGGGCGAAGCGCCCTTGGCCGGACGCGCCTCGTTGGCGCCCGCCTTCTTGGCGATGCCGTGAGCGATAAAGTTGACCGCGTCATAGCGCGTCATGTCCTGCTCTTGCAGGAAGTAGGCGGCGTGGCTCTCGCGCTCGGAGAAGATGGCGACCAGCACGTTGGCGCCGGACACTTCCTCGCGGCCGGACGACTGGACGTGGATCACCGCGCGCTGGATCACGCGCTGGAAGCCGGCGGTCGGCTTGGCGTCCTCGCCGTCGCTGGTGGCCAGGGCGGCCAAGTCGTTGTCGACATAGAGGGTCAGCGCCGCTTTCAACGCCGACAGATCGACGTTGCAGGCCTGCATGACGCCGGTCGCATCGGGATCGTCGATCAGCGCGAGCAGCAGGTGCTCGAGCGTCGCATACTCGTGCCTGCGCGCATTGGCGTATCCCACCGCGCGGTGCAGGGTTTCTTCGAGAGGACGGGAAAATGAAGGCATAGGGAGGCTCCTCTCAGTCCTTTTCCATCGTGCATTGCAAAGGGTGCTGGTGGCGGCGCGCCGTCTCGATGACCTGCGCGACCTTGGTCTCGGCGACTTCGTAGGTGAAGACGCCGCAGACGCCGACGCCATGCTGATGCACATGCAGCATGATGCGGGTGGCCTCTTCCCGGCTCTTCTGGAAGAACCGCTCCAGCACATAGACGACGAATTCCATCGGCGAATAATCGTCGTTCAGAATCAGCACTCGATAGAGCGAGGGCTTTTGCAGCTTCGGCTTTGTTTCGGTGACGACAGCGGTTCCTTGACCGCCGCCGGTCTCACCGGGCCTTTGTATGGGCATTCGTGTTCCGTAATCGGGGAGTCGTCTTGGCTCTCAGATAGGGAATGATGGCCTGAATTGAAGCGGCGTCCAGTCACGGCTTTCGTGAAGGGCGTCTGACAAAGATTTCACGTGATCACAGAAGTTCAACGGCTCAGGTTGAGCGCCTCAGTTGAACAGCTCCCGATCGCCATGCCCGCCGCCCTCGTCGCCGCCCTTTCGCTCGCCGCCTTCGCCCAGCCCACGCCGCTGGAAACCGCCGTCATGGCGGCCGACGCCACACTTTTCGCTGTCTTCTTCGAAGGCTGCGATCCCGCCGGACTTCGGGCCATGCTGACCGATGACTTCGAGTTTTTCGACGATCGCGGCGGACGCGTGGCCACCGACGCCGACAGCTTTGTCGCACAATACGCCGCCCGCTGCCAGGACCGCAGCGCGCCGGACGCTTGGCGAACCCGGCGCGAGGCTCTGCGGGACGGTCTGGCCGTCTATCCCATCAACAACTACGGCGCCGTCGAAACGGGCGAACACGTCTTCTACGAGCGACAGGGCGATGGCCCCGAACGGCGCGTCGGTCGCGCCCGCTTCACGCAGATGTGGAAACAGGAGGGGACCGAGTGGAAGCTGGCGCGTGTCTTCAGCTACGACCATTCCGCCCTGCCCTGACAGCAAAAAGGCCCCGGAGCGAACCCCGGGGCCTTCTCGATTCTTCGGGTGGTTCGCGGGATTAGCGCGCGGCCTGGAAGGTTTCGACCGAGGCGGTGACGCGCTCGTTGATCGGCTTGATGCTGTCCTTGACCGTGGCGGTGACGATCTCGTTCGTCTTGGTCAGCTCGGCGACATAGCGCTCCATCGACTTCTTGGCCCAGGCGGTCTGGAGCTCGAAGAACTCCTGCACCGAACGGGCGGTCGACAGTTCCTTGGACGCGGCGACGCCGTCTTCCCACGAGGACTTGGCGAAGCCCAGCGCCTGTTGCGACAGGGCCTCGGCGCCCTTCTGGGCGACGGTGACCGACTCGACCATGGCTTCCAGCGTCTTCTTGCTGTGCGCGTTCAGCTCGGCCATCGAGGCCGTCGACTTGTCGATGCCTTCACGGAAGGCCTGCGTGCCGGCGGCCTGCATGGTTTCGGCTTGCGCCTTGACCTTGGCGGCGGCCGAAGTCGCAGCGGCGGTGGCTTGGTCGGCGGTTTTCTTCACGGTTTCAGCGGCGTCGGCCATGATCGTCTCTCCGGTAGAAGGCCCTTGGGGACGGACCTGAGGGCGGAAATAATGACGCGAGAGGATCTCGCAGACCCACAATATGCTGCAAGTGCGAAGGTTTTTCAAGCGTTTTGTGCAATGCACAATATGATCGACGATAACCTTGATCGGCCGGTCAAATTTGCGTTGACGAGCGGTTAACCACCACGAAACCCGTGCTTCCTATGCTAGCTGTTTGTTCGTGACGGCCGGGGGGCCTGTCGCACCCTGCTCACAGAGGGGTTGTCCCGCCCATGATCGCTTTTCTCCGCCGTGGCCTGTTCGCCGTCCTCGCGCTTTCGCTGGTTCTGGGCGCGAACGTCAGGCCGATCGAGGCCCAGACCGCCTACTCGGCCCAGGAGAACAGCCGCTACGCCGCCATCGTGATCGACGCCGCCACGGGCGAGGTTCTGTTCGCGCGGAACGCCGACAGCCGCCGCTATCCAGCGTCCCTGACCAAGATGATGACGCTGTATCTGACGTTCGAGGCGCTGTCTCAGGGCAAGGCCAATGTGAACGACGTGCTGACGATCTCGCCGCGCGCCGCGTCCCAGCCGCCCTCGAAGTTGGGCCTGGCCGCCGGTCAGACCATCACCTTGGACAACGCCATGCGCGCCACCGCCGTGCGGTCGGCCAACGACATGGCTCTGGCCATCGGCGAGCACATCGGCGGATCGGAAGCCCGCTTCACCAATATGATGACGCAGAAGGCCGCGCAGCTGGGCATGACCCAGACGCGCTACTACACCGCAAACGGCCTGCCGGACGCACGTCAGGTGACCTCCGCGCGCGACCAGGCCATTCTGGCGCGCGCGATCATGCGTGATTTCCCCCAGTATTACAGCTACTTCGGCCTTCACGATTGGGCCTACAACGGCCGCAACTATCGCAACACCAATGGCCTGCTGCCGACCGGGCGCGGCTATGACGGGATGAAGACCGGCTACACCAACGCCTCTGGCTACAACCTCGCCGCCTCGGCCGTGCGTGACGGACGACGCCTGATCACCGTGGTCCTGGGCGGCCGTTCGACAGCCAGCCGCAACGCCCACGTCGCCGAGCTGATGGACACCGGGTTCGAGGTCGAGCGCCGCCGCGCCCAGGGCGAGAGGATCCAGGTGGCGCAGACCTTCTTCGAGCAGCGCGGGTTCGGCGTCGGATCGGCGATCGCCGACGCCCCGATCGCCTATGCTTCGGTCAATGACGACGAGGACGGCGTCGGCGCGGAATCCACCGCTGTCGCCTATACGGCCGCACGGGCACCCGCCGCCCTGCCGACGCGTGTCGCGCCTGCCCCGTCGGAGCGCGCAGCCAGCCAGCGGGCCGCCGCGACGCTGCCGCCCATTGGTTCGGCGCCGGCCGCCTCCGCCGCTCCGCGTGCGCCCCGCAATGTCACCGCTTCGCTGAACGGCGCGCCGGCCAATGCTGCTGTCGCGCCGTCCACCACGCCCCGTCGCTCGGCGTCGTCCGTAACGCGGGAACCCGCCCGCGCCGCGCCCAGAACGCCAGCCGGTCGCTGGGCGGTGCAGGTCGGCGCCTTCCGCGAAGAGAAGGTGGCGACGGATTGGCTGACCGAGGTCAACCGCCGCTTCCGCGATCAATTCGCCACCGCCGAGCGCAATGTCCAGACCGCCGGCGACTGGTATCGCTCGCGCTTCGTCGGCCTGACCGAAACCGGCGCAAAGTCCGCCTGTGAGGCGCTGGCCGCGCGTCGCGTGACCTGCATGGTCATCGGCCCCGACTGAGCCCGAAGCCGCGAGAACAAATGTTCTTGCTTTGTTCCTATTGATGTCGCATCGTCCTTCCCATGGAAACCGCCAAGGGAAGAGGCGCGCGTTCGAATGCCAGCGGCCGCTACGAGCCTGAGCAGCACCAGTCGTTCGATGACGGCTGGACGCACGACGACGCCGAGGCTGCGCCGCTTCGCACCACCCTCACCCCTGAACACGCCCGCACCATCATCGCCCGGAACGACAGTCCGGACATCGGCTTCGACCGCTCCATCAACCCGTACAAAGGTTGCGAACATGGCTGCATCTACTGTTACGCCCGTCCGTCCCATGCCTGGATGGGCCTATCCCCGGGCCTGGATTTCGAGAGCCGGATCTTCTTCAAGCCCCAGGCCGCAAGTCTGCTGGAACAGGCGTTCCTCGCACCCCGATACCGATGCAAGCGCATCCACATAGGCGGCAACACCGACCCCTATCAGCCGGTCGAACGTGATCTGAAGTCGACGCGCTCCATTCTGGAGGTCATGCAGCGGTTCAATCACCCATTCAGCATCATCACCAAGTCGGTGTTGATCGCGCGCGACGCCGACATTTTGGGCCCAATGGGCAAGGCGGGGCTGGCTTCGGCCTTCGTCTCCATCACCACACTGGATCGTGGGCTGGCGCGGGCGATGGAGCCGCGCGCCTCTACCCCCGCCAAACGGCTGGAGGCGATCAGCCGCCTGGCGGACGCCGGTTGTCCGGTCGGGGTCGGTTTCGCCCCCGTCATTCCCGGTCTGAACGATCACGAACTGGAAGCCATACTGGAAGCCGCCGCCAAGGCCGGGGCCACGCGGGCCATGTATGTCACCCTCCGTCTGCCGCTTGAGATCAAGGATCTGTTTCGGGAATGGCTGGCCGACGCCCGCCCGGATCGCGCCGCGCGCGTCATGTCGCTGATCCGCCAGACGCGCGGCGGCAAGGATTATGACGCCGACTGGTCTCAGCGGATGAAGGGAACCGGCCCCGTCGCCGAACTGATCGGAACGCGTTTCAAGGCCGCCGTCAAACGCTACGGCCTCGACACGCCGCACCGCCTGCTGGACGAATCGCAGTTCCGCGTGCCCGCCGACGCCCGGCCTCAGATGGACCTGTTCGATCCGCCACTCGACAAGATTGCCTGATCAACCGCCTTCGGTTTAGCGTCCCAAATCCTTGGGGGATGTCATGATCAAACGTCTGTCGGCGACCGCTGCCGCCATTGGCCTGTCCACCAGCCTGGCCGGCTGCCTAACCGTCAGTGTGCCTGAAGGGCAGTTCTTCTATCCCGACAGGCGAGTTCAGGCGGAGAAGCTGATTTTGGCTCCCGGCCCTGCCATTCCTGGGGCTGAAACCCTATCGCTGCCTTTTGCGGGAGGCGCTGTCGCTGCAACCCGCGTGCGGGCGGGACGCGCCGACGCGCCGCTGATCCTGTATTGCGGCGGCAATCTATTCCGCCGTGGTGTTTCGGGCGCACAGGTTGCGGCCGAACTCGCCCGGTTCGGCGATGTGCTGATGTTCGACTATCCCGGCTCCGGCGATACGCCCGGGCAGGCCAGCTTCGCGACCTACAGGGATGCAGGCGAAGTCATCGCGGCGACCGCCCGCGCCCAGGCCGACGCCGAAGGCCGCAGGCTGATCGCCTGGGGGCATTCCCTGGGTGGCCCGATCTGCGCCGAGGCCGCGCACATCACCCGCGCCGACGCCCTGGTGCTGGAGGCGACCACGCCCACCGCCCGCGCCGCCGTTAATTCCATGGTGGGTTTGTGGCGGCCGATCGTCCGCGTTCAGCTGGCCGAGCCCCTGACCGCAGTGGATGTGCCCGCGACGCTGGACGGCTATTCAGGCAAGGTCGTCGTGCTGGAAGCCTCTCGCGACACGACCCTGCCGCCCGTACTCAGCCGCAAACTTGCTCATGATCTTCGAGCGAGAGGCGTGAACGTCGAGCGTCTTGTGTTCGCGAGAGCAGACCACGGCGACATCCCCTCGCAGCCGGATTTCGTTATTCGCGTCGGCGCAGCTCTGAATTAGTCGTTTGCCGCCGAAGGATCGATGGCGCGCGTGACCAGATCGCGCCAGGTGGGGTCTGTGTCATCGACCAGATCGACATCCTCCATCAGGGCCACCGCGCCCTCCCCGTCCGGCAAGATCAGACCCAGGATTTCCATCTCCTCGCCATCGGCGCCGAGATGGCTTTCGGCCTGAACGGCCACCGCCGCCTGTTCGCCGTCCTCTTCCCACCAGATGACCGGCTGGGGCAGGTCCATGGCGATGGGACGCGGATCGTCGGTATCGCCCAAGGCGAAGACGGCGCGTCGGGCCTGAACGTCGTCCAGCGTCGCCACGGCGCCCGTGAACGGCTTCAACCGCGTCCAGTCGTCGGCGTCGAAACCGCCGCCGTCTTCTTCGCTCGTGTCGTCAAAGGTCATCGTGTGAAAACCCCCACCAGTTCGACGTGCGAGGACCACAGGAACTGATCCACCGGCGTCACCGTCTCCAGGCGGAAACCGGCATCGATCAACACCCGCGCATCACGCGCAAAGGTCTGAGGATTGCACGACACGCCCACGACGACGCCGGCCTTGGTGTCCGCGATCTGAGCCGTCTGGTCGATCGCGCCGGCCCGCGGCGGGTCGAACACGATGGCGTCGCATCCCTTCAGGTCATAGGGATTCATAGGCCGACGAAATAGATCGCGCGCCTCGGCCGTGATGGCCTTCATCCCTCTGGCCGAACCGACGGCGGCCTTCAGCGCATCAATCCCTGGCTTGGATGCGTCCGCTGCGATCACCGGCGCGACCGTGGCCAAGGGGAAGGTGAAGGTCCCCGCGCCGCAGAACAGATCGGCGATCTTCCTTGCGCCCTTCACCGCCGCCAGCGCGCGCGCAACCATCGCCGCCTCGGCCTGGGGCACAGCTTGCAGGAATCCGCCTGCCGGCAGGGCCACGGTGGCTGGGCCAAACGCCACCTTGGGCTGGCGCGCCATCACCAAGGCGTCGCCCGCCAGGCTGAGGCGCGCCAGATCGGCCCGGTGCGCGGCCTGAATGGCCTGCATCTGGGCGTCAGCCGACAGGCCGCCGCCCGAGCGCCTTTCGACCCCGGTCACATCGACGTCCAGCCCCGACAGAGTCCAGGTGACGTGCAGGGTCGGCGCGGACTTCGGATGTTCGAAAAAGGCGGCCGCGACCTGCGTCAGCGCCGGAATAGCCGCCACGATCCGGGGATCGGCGACCGGACAAGCCGTCACCTCGACCAACCGCCAGGAGCGGCGCGCCTTGAAGCCCAGCACCACGCGTCCATCCTGGGCGCGACGGGCATGAAGAGCCAGGCGGCGACGGCTGGCCGGCGGGGTCGCCACCGTCGCCTCGATCTCGGTCTCGATCCGCTCGCGCGCCAGGGCCAGGCGCACCTGTTCTCGCTTCCAATCCAGATACGGCTTTTCCGACCAATGCTGAAGCGAGCAGCCGCCACAGTCGCCATACTGGGGCGAGACCGGTGTGATCCGGTCGGGGCTGGGCGTGACGATCTCGACCTCTTCCAGCCGCCCGTCCACGACGACGCCGCGCACCGTTTCCCCAGGCAAAGTCAGGCCGGCGAACACCGGACCGGACCGCGTCTGGGCGACGCCGTCGCCTTGGCCGCCGACGCGGTCGATGGTGAGGATATCCATCGGCGGGCTTCTAGCCGCAGGTCCTCCTTCGCTCAAGCCACAGGGCCATCGCGGCAGGTTCGCTGAACATGAACGAAGATGAACGAACCGATCAATTGCCGTTCAGCTTCGCCGTCGTAAATCCTAGTGCAACGAGACACGAGGCTTTGCCGTTAACGTTTGACGGAAAACCGTTCGGTCCTCAGAGGGTTGGAAAATGCGTCTCACGAAAACATCGATCGCCGCCGTCGCCGCCCTGGCGTTCGGCGTCACGGCCGCCCCGCTTACAGCGTCGGCCCAAAACTATTATGGCAGCGGCTACAGCCAGAACTACGGCACGGGCGCCTATAGCCGCTCGTATGATTATAACAGCGGCCGCTATTACGATCCCTGCGCGCGTGAACGCCAAGGCCGCACCGGCGCCGGCGCGGTGATCGGCGGCGGCGCGGGCGCCGTCATCGGCTCGCAACTGGCCGCACGCGGTCGACGCACGGAAGGCAGCATCCTGGGCGGCGTGCTCGGCGCTGTCGTCGGGTCGCAGGTCGGTCGATCCAGCTCGGACGCCTGCCGCACCTATCAGAGCAGCTATGGCTCGAATGGCTACTACGCCCAAGGCTACAGCCAACCGAGCTACGGCTATTACGATGATCGCTACACCGGCGACCAAGGCTATCGCTACGACGACTACGATCGTCGCAACGACTACGCCTACAGCCGTGGCGGCTCCTACGACGACCGCTCGCGTCCGGTCGATTCCTATCAGAATTCAGACGGATGCCGTCTGGCTGAAAGCCAGATCCGTCTGCCCGATGGTCGCACGGACACCCGCTACGTCCGCACCTGCCCCGACCAGTACGGCCGCTATCGCGTTGTCGATTAATTTTCAGCCCCCCTGTCGATCGACGACGTGACGGAGCCGCCGGAGGAGAAATCCTCCGGCGGTTTCTCTTTGTTTGTGGGGGCTATCGGCCGTTGGCCTATTTGAGCCCGTTTGGGGGCTATCGGCCGTTGAGCTGTTTGAGCCCGTTTTGGGGGTACGGCCCTAGCTCGGCTTCTTCGCCCAAAGCAGGAACTCGACATTGCCGTCGCCGCCGGTGATCGGGCTTTCGGTTGTCGCCTGAACCGCCCAACCCAGCGCTTCCAGCCAGTCGCGCACGCGCTCCACGGCGGCCGCATGCGCCGTCGCATCCTTGATCACGCCCTTCTTGCCGCCGCCCGGACCATCGGCCTCGAACTGTGGCTTGACCAAGGTGACCAGATCCGCGCCCGGCGTCGCCAGGTCGAGCGCGACCGGGAGAACCTTGATCAGGCTGATGAAACTGGCGTCGCAGACGACCAGCGACGGCGGCTGCGGGATCAGATCAGGCGTCAGGTCGCGCGCATCGGTGCGCTCCAGATTGACCACGCGGGGATCGGACGACACCCGTGTGTGCATCTGGCCGAAGCCGACGTCGACGGCGAACACCTTGGCCGCGCCGCGGTTCAGCAAAACCTCGGTAAAGCCGCCGGTCGATGCTCCGACATCCAGCGCCACCCTGCCCTCGACGAGGACGGGCCACAGGGTCAGGGCGTGGTCCAGCTTCAGCGCGCCGCGCCCGACCCAAGGGTGGGCGGGTTGGGCGTCGATCTCTGCATCCTCGGCGATCTGTTCGGACGGTTTGACGATCAGACGACCGCCCGCCTTGACGCGCCCCGCCTCGATGGCGGCGCGTGCGCGGGCGCGGGTGTCGAACAGACCTCTGGCGACGAGCATCTGGTCGGCTCGCCCCCTCATTTCGGCTCATCCCCGCGAAAGCGGGGACCCAGTTTTTTCGCAAAGCACGCGCCTTGAATTATGCACGTCGAGACCGATCCTACGCTGGATCGCCCAAAGCGCTGGGTCCCCGCTTTCGCGGGGATGAGCGGAGGGAGGGTCATCCGATCTCACTGAGACGCGCCAGCGCCGCCTGTAGCTTGACCTTGCCTGCCTCGGCCTCGGCCAGCTTGGCGCGCTGTTCGTCGACGACTTCCGGCGCGGCGCGGGACACGAAGTTGGGGTTGCCCAGCTTCTTGTTCACATGGCCGATGTCGCTGTCGAAAGCGGCGATTTCCTTCTCCAGACGGGCCCGTTCGGCGGTCAGATCGATGATGCCCGCCAAGGACAAGGCGATGGTCGAGCCACCAGACACGAAGGTCACGGCCCCCGTCGGCGCCGCGTCAGCCGAACCGACCTCGGACACCCGGCCCAGGGTCAGAATCAGATCGCGATGGCGGGCGATCCGCTCGGCCGTCACGGCGTCGGGTGCGACAAAGGCCAGGGGCGGCTTGGCCGATGGCGGCACGTTCATCTCGGCGCGCAGACCGCGAATCTCGCCGACCAGATCGACCAGCCAGCCGATCTCGGCTTCGGCCGAGGCGTCGATGAAGGCGTCCGGCAGAACCGGCCACTCGGCCCCAATCAGCAAGCCGTCGCGAGCCGGGCCCTCCTTGCCCAGTTCGGCCCACAGTTCCTCGGTGATGAAGGGCATGACCGGATGCAGAAGCTTCAGCGTCTGGTCCAGCGTCCAGGCGGTCATCGCCCGCGTCTCGGCTTTTGCGGCTTCATCGGCGCCTTGGAACACCGGTTTGGCCAGTTCCAAATACCAGTCGCAGAAGACGTTCCAGACGAAGCGATAGAGCGCACCCGCCGCATCGTCGAAACGGCCGCCTTCGATGGCTTGCGACACCGCGCGTTCGGCCTTGGTCAGCTCGCCTCGGATCCAGCGGTTGATCGTTTGATCGACGCTCGCGGGATCGAAGCCGTCGACCCGGCGCGCCTCGTTCATCTGGCTGAAGCGCGCGGCGTTCCACAGCTTGGTGCCGAAGTTGCGGTATCCCTCGATCCGCTGTTTCGACAGTTTAATGTCCCGCGTGCCGGACAGGATGGCCATGGTGAAGCGCAGCGGATCGGCGCCCAGCTCGTCGATGATGCCCAGAGGGTCGATGACGTTCCCCTTGGACTTGCTCATCTTCTGACCCTTCTCGTCGCGGACGAGGCCATTGATGATGACGCGCTTGAACGGCGCCTCGCCCATGAAGTGCTGGCCCATCATCATCATCCGGGCGACCCAGAAGAAGATGATGTCCGCCGCGGTGACCAGGTCGCTGGTTGGATAGAACCGCTCCAGATCCTCGGTCTTCTCGGGCCAGCCCATGGTCGAGAAGGGCCACAGGGCCGAGGAGAACCAGGTGTCGAGAACGTCCTCGTCCTGGGTCAGGGCCACCTCGGAATCATAGTCCGCCATCGCCTGTTCGCGGGCGTCCTCTTCCGTTTCAGCGACATAGATTTCGCCGTTCGGGCCATACCAGGCCGGGATACGGTGCCCCCACCAGAGCTGGCGCGAAATGCACCACGGCTCGATATTGCGCAGCCATTCGAAATAGATCTTCTCGTACGACTTGGGCTCGAAAACCGTATCGCCCTGCTCCACCGCCTGCAGCGCGGGTTGGGCCAGGACCTTGGCGTCGACGTACCACTGGTCCGTCAGCCACGGCTCGATGACCACGCCGGAGCGGTCGCCGTGCGGCACGACGTGTTTGGTCTTTTCGATCTCGCGCAGCCAGCCCTCTTCCTCGGCGCGGGCGACGATGGCCTTGCGCGCGGCGAAGCGGTCTTGCCCGAGGTAGTCCGCGGGCACGTCGGGCGTATCGACGTCGGTGATGCGTCCGAAAGCGTCGAGGATATTCAGCGACGGCAGGCCCGCCCGCTTGCCCACGCCGAAGTCGTTGAAATCATGCGCCGGCGTGATCTTCACCGCGCCCGAACCCTTCGTCGGATCGGCATAGTCGTCGGCGACGATGGGGATGCGACGGCCGGTGATCGGCAGGGTCACGAACTTGCCGACCAGGCCGGCATACCGCCCGTCATCCGGATGCACCGCCACGCCGGTGTCGCCCAGCATGGTCTCGGGCCGGGTCGTGGCGACGACGATGAAGTCGCGCATCTCGAACTCGGTCGCCTTGCCCTCCTCGTCGAAGGCGATCGGATGCTCATAGGTGACGCCGTCGGCCAGCGGATAGGCGAAGTGCCAGTAGGCGCCGTCGACTTCGCGCTGCTCGACCTCCAGGTCCGAGATGGCGGTCTGGAAATGCGGGTCCCAGTTCACCAGCCGCTTGTCGCGGTAGATCAGGCCTTCCGTATGCAGTTGCACGAAGACCTTACGAACGGCGGCGTTGAGCCCCTCGTCCAGGGTGAACCGCTCGCGTGACCAGTCGCACGAGGCGCCGAGACGGCGCAGCTGACGCACGATGGTTCCGCCGCTTTCGGCCTTCCATTCCCAGATTTTCTCGATGAAGGCGTCGCGGCCCATGTCGCGACGGCCAATATTGCCGGCGGCGGCCAGCTGGCGCTCGACCACCATCTGGGTGGCGATGCCGGCGTGATCCGTGCCGGGCAGCCACAACACAGCCTTCCCCTTCATCCGGTGATAGCGGGCCAGGATGTCCTGCAGCGTATTGTTCAGCGCATGGCCGATGTGCAGGCTGCCGGTCACGTTGGGCGGCGGAATGACGATCGAATAGGCCTCAGCGGCGCCGTCGGTGCGGGGCGCGAACAGGCCGCTCTCTTCCCACTGGGCGTAAAGGCGGGGCTCGGCGGCCTGGGGTTCGAAAGTCTTCTCAAGCATCGTCATTCTTCTTGCTAACGCTCCGCGCGCGGCGCGTCGCTACATGAGCATATCAAAATGCGAAAGGGCGGCCCCTTCAGGAGCCGCCCCTCGGATTAGTCTGGGCTGAAGCGAAGGGCTAGGCGCTGCGCGCGATGCGTTCGACTTCCTTTTGTACCGCCGCCTGGACAATACCGGGCAGGTTGGCGTCCAGCCAGTCCTTCAACAGCGGGCGCAGCATCTCGGCGACCATCGCCTCGACGGTGTTGCCGCTGACGAAGGGTAGGTCGCCCGAGGCCGACGGAGCCGGCTCAGGCTTCTTGAAGCTGGCGGCCAGGCCCGCAAAGGCCGAGGCCGCGCTGGCGGCGGCGCTGTCGCCGACCAGGGTGTCATAGGCCGGAGCCGGCTCGGGAGCCGATTCGTAAGCCGTCGCGGGTTCCGGTTCGGGCTGATAGGGCGCGGGCGAATGCTCGACCACGTCCAGATCGCCGATGGTCTCGGCCGGCGCCTCATAGCGGTCGGTCAGTTCCAGCACGTCGTCTTCGACGGCGGCGGGTTCCGGCGTCGGCTCGACCGGGGCGGCGAAGATGGTTTCGGCCGCGATCGGCTCGGGAACCGGCTCAGGCGTGGCTTCCGGCATCGCGGCGGCCGGCGTTTCGGCCGGGGCCTCGTCTTCGGAGATGATCCGGCGAATCGACGCCAGAATCTCTTCCATGGTCGGTTCCTGGGCGGACTGATCGGTCATGGCGCAACCTTGGGCGAGGCCTGGGTAGAAGGGGTGGGCGCCGAACGATGGATCGCTCGAAACCTGTGCCTTGTCGTCGCATCTTCGCCCGTCGGAATCAACGGGCGGTTTCCGTCCGTATTCGACGCGGTCAGTTCTGCGGCGCCGTGCGCACGACCTCGCCCTTGAGCTGAGCGTCGATCGGCGCGTCGGCGGTGTCCGGCGTGATCACGATCGGCGGCGAGGCCACGCGGTCCAGCGTCTCGATCACGCCGTCCCACGGCAGGCCGCCGCGTCCCTTGACCTGGTCGTAGTTCGCAGCCGGATCATAGGCCTCGATCGTCGGGTTCAGCGCCGGGCCTTCCAGCTGGCCCATGGCGGCCAGCAGCGAGGCGCGGGCGACATATTCCGCGGCGCGGGCGCTGGCGACCGAAGTTTGGGCGTTCCGCAGCGCCAACTCCTGGTTCAGCACGTCCAGCGTGGTGCGCAGGCCGACCTGGGCTTCCTGGCGCACGCCTTCGGCCGCGACCGATGCAGCGCGAACCGCTTCGGTGCCGGCCGCGACCGTAGCGCGGGTCGACAGCACTTGGGCGTAGGCCGAGCTGACGTTCTGAAGCACCGTGCGGCGCTCGCCCTCGATGCCGATCTGGGCCGCGTTGGCGCGCTCCAAAGCCTGGGCGACGCGCGAGCGGTTCAGACCGCCGGTGAAGAGCGGCACGGACAGGGTGGCGCCGGCCGTGAAGCTGCGGCGATCAGCCAGTTCACCGAGGTCGCCCAGATCGTTGGTCGATCCGCCATAGGAGGCGGTGGCGCGCACCGACGGCAGATATTCCGAACGGGCGGCCGCAACGGCGGCCTCGGCGCTTTGCAGTTGATAGGTTGCGGCGAGCACAGCGGGATTGCGCCGCAACGCGGTCTCGATGGCGACGTCGAAGTCGCTGGGCACTTCCGGCAGGACCGGCGCGGCTTCCAGGTCGGCCGGCGATTGGCCGACGACGGCGGCATAGGCAGCGCGCGACGTGGACAACTGGGCTTGGGCATTCGCCAGATCGGCTTCGGACTGCGCCTGCGAAGCTTCGGCCTGAGCCACGTCGGTGCGTGTGATCTCACCGACCTCGAAACGGGCGCTGGTTTCTTCCAGCTGGCGTTGCAGCACCGTCAGGTTCTCCTGACGGATACGCAGAATTTCCATGTCGCGGGTGACGTTCACATAGGCCTGGATCACCGACAGCATGACCGACTGCTCGATCTCACGCAGGTTCTCACGGCCGGCCAGGACGCTGGCGCGGGCCTGGTCGATGGCGCGCGAAGTGCGACCGGCGGTCCAGACATTCTGGCTGACGCTCACGCCGACATTGGCGCCTTCGGTTTCGGACGATGAGGTCGTGACCTGGGTATCAGGTATGCCGTCGCCGTTCGTATCGACGAACTGGGTCACGGCGGGGAAGTCGCTGCGGGTATAGTCGACGCCGGCCGAGGCGCCGATGGTCGGGCGCAGGCCCGACCGCGCCTGGACCACCGTCTCGTCCAGCGCACGCTGGTTGGCGCGCTGGGCCAGCAGGTTGGGATTGGTCCGATAGGCCAGGGCGATGGCGTCCTGCAGCGTCTCGGCCCAGGCCGGCGCGCCCAGACCGGTCATCACAGCGACCACAGCGGCCGAAGCCAGCACACGCGAGCGTTTCAACATTGTCCGTCCTTGCGTGACGCTCCGAAGAACGCCCGAATGTTTTCTCAAGCGTAACTGCGGCCTGACCGAACCACACGCCAGTTAAGTTTTCTTCACGGTTGCGAGCGGGATTTCCGTCGCAACCGCGCGTCTCTTTGGTCTTACAGCGCGAAAGTGGGGGCCGGCGTCAGCTCGGCAAGGACCGCAGGCGACGAATCAAACAGTTCGCGGCGCGACAGGCCTTCGCGAGTCTGAACATACAGGGCCGCCTTGCCGATGGCGCCGCGGCGTTCGACCACGACGATCCGGCCGCCGGGACGCAGGGCCGCGCCCCACGATTCGGGCAGGCTCTCGACGCCGCCTTCGGAAATGATCAGGTCCCATCCTTCGCCGGTCGGCTGAGCCAGCGGCGCGACGACGGTCGCCACGCCCGCGTCCGATAAGGCCTCGCCGACCACGGCGAACACGGCGTCGTCCGATTCCTGAGCCGTGACGGTGACGCCCATACGGGCCAGTAGCGCGGCGGCGTAGGGCGCGGCGATGGCCAAGGCCTTCTCGCCCTCGCGTGCATCGCCCGCTTGCAACAGCTTGGCGACGTCGCGCGCCGGCATCAGGCGGCGTTCGCCCGCGATCACCACTGGTTCTTCGGAATAGGCGGCGAATGCGCGGTCGGGCGCGCAGAACTTTTCACGCGGCACGGCCATCATGGCCAGGTGAATCGCGCGATCCGTCACGTCGTTCACCCGCACCTGCGAGTCGACCATGGCCTTGCGCTCTGCGGTGAAATCCATCTGTAGGCAGCCTTCAACGATAATCCGGGAGGAAATCTCGCGCGCTTATAGGTCCGTGCGTTGCAGCGGACAATCCGATCTGATAGCGAACGCCCCTCGCGATGACCGCCCCCGAGAAATCGGGGACAAAAAGCGGCCTGATGGCGGAGTGGTGACGCAGAGGACTGCAAATCCTTGCACCCGGGTTCGATTCCCGGTCAGGCCTCCATCGCGACGATACGGACGAAGGCCGCCCCTTGGGGCGGCCTTCGCGTTTTCAGCTTCTATCAAGCGCCGTCGTCGTCAGATGATGTAGCGCGACCGCACTGGTCGCCGCGACATTCAGCGAATCGAACCCGCCCGCCATAGCGATACCGATCGGTCGGCAACGGTCGATCAAATCCTTGGGCAGCCCCGGCCCTTCCGATCCCAGCATCAGAGCGACCGGTCCGGCGCGCCTGTAGTCCGAAAGCCGCTCGGTCGCCGAAGGCGTCAGCGCCAAGACCTCGACGCCGGTCCGCTGCAGAGCGTCGATAATGTCTGTCGCGCCGGCGACGACGAACGGCGTGCGCAGCACCGCGCCGACCGAAACGCGAATCGCCTTGCGGTAAAAGGGATCGCAGCAGGTCGGATCAAGCAGCACCGCCTTGGCGCCGAACGCGGCGGCGTTCCTGAACAGGCCGCCGACATTGTCATGGTTGCCGATGCCGCTGGCCACGACGAACACGTCCTGCCGAGCGGTATCCGCCAGCACATCGTCCATCGACAGCGGCTCGGGCTTTTTGCCCAAGGCCAGAATGCCCCGGTGCAGTTCAAAACCCGCGATCCGGTCCAGCACGGCCTGGCCTGCGACATAGACGGGCGTCGCGGGCGGCAGAGACGTAATGACATCGCCCAAGGCCGTAACACGTTTTTCCGCCAGCAGCAGCGACAGGGGCCGACAGCGCGAAGCCGTCGACGCCAGTCCACGCATCACCACCTCCCCTTCCGCGACGAACAGTCCTTGACGACCCGTCAGATCGCGCTCTCGGATATCGCGATAGGCCGCAACACGCGGGTCTGCGGGATCGTCGATAAATATCGTTTCGATTGGCTCGTTTTCCCATTGCAAGATCGGAACAGCCGCTGCTATACGCCCGCCTCCCGAGCAGATGTTCCGCAGTAGCTCAGTGGTAGAGCAGCCGACTGTTAATCGGCTGGTCGTAGGTTCGAATCCTACCTGCGGAGCCACTCGGGGTAAAGACTGAGGCCAGACAAGGCGTTAGGTCAAAAACTTTCCATAATACCTGATCTTTCTCGCACGACGACCGAGCTGCTGGGCGCGGACGTGCCGCGATCTGGTGTCGCTTTGACGCACACCGCCCCTGTCCGTAGATCAAAGCGAACCTTGGCCAACCTTGAGCGTTGGCAAAGCTATCCCTCACGATCCAGGAGAGACGCCCCGCCTCGATGTCCATCAGCTTCCTTCTCGTCGTCATCCTGGTCCTGCCGTTCCTTGGCGCCATCGTCGCGTCCGGCTTGCCGCGTCACGCACGCACCTCCGCCGCCATCCTGTCTTGGGTCGTGGCCTTGGTCAGCCTGGGGTGTCTGGCCGCGCTATGGCCAATGTTCCAGGACGGGGAGACGCTGCGCTACGAGATCCCGTGGCTGCCGTCGTTGGGCGTCAATCTGGTGCTGCGACTGGACGGACTGTCGTGGCTGTTCAGCGCCTTGATCCTGGGGATCGGCGCCTTGGTGGTGCTGTATGCCCGCTACTACATGTCGCCGAAGGATCCGGTCCCGCGGTTCTTCTCCTTCCTGCTGGCCTTCATGGGCGCGATGCAGGGCGTGGTGCTGTCGGGCAATCTGATCCAGCTGGTCGTATTCTGGGAGCTTACCAGCCTCTTTTCCTTCCTGTTGATCGGCTATTGGCACCAGAACCCCGCCGCGCGCGAGGGGTCGCGCATGGCGCTGACGGTGACGGCCGCGGGCGGCATCGCCCTGCTGGTCGGGATGATCCTGATCGGGCGGATCGTCGGCAGCTACGACCTCGATGTCGTCTTGGCGTCGCGCGAGGCGATCCAGACCAGCCCGCTGTATCTGCCCGCGCTGATTCTGCTGCTGCTCGGCGCGATGACCAAGAGCGCGCAGTTTCCGTTCCACTTCTGGCTGCCCCGCGCCATGGCCGCGCCGACGCCGGTCAGCGCCTATCTGCACTCCGCGACCATGGTGAAGGCGGGAATCTTCCTGCTGATCCGCTTCTGGCCCGTCCTGGCGGGGTCTGAGAGCTGGTATCTGATCGTCGGCGGCATGGGTCTGGCGACGCTGCTGCTCGGCGCCTGGTGCGCCATCTTCCAGCATGATCTCAAAGGCCTGCTGGCCTATTCGACGATCAGCCATCTGGGCCTGATCGTGCTGCTGCTGGGATTAGGCAGTCCGTTGGCCTGTATCGCGGCCATCTTCCACACGGTGAACCACGCCACCTTCAAGGCGTCGCTCTTCATGGCCGCCGGCATCATCGACCACGAGGCCGGCACGCGGGATATGCGCAAGCTCAGCGGTCTTTTCCGCTTCATGCCCTTCACGGCGACCCTGGCTATGGTGGCCGCAGCCGCGATGGCGGGCGTGCCCCTGTTGAACGGCTTCCTGTCCAAGGAAATGTTCCTGGCCGAGGCGGTGGCCAGCGCCCATACGCACGGCCTGAACATGCTGCTGCCCGCCATGGCCACCTTGGCCAGCGCCTTCAGTGTTCTGTATTCACTCCGGTTTATCCACGCGACCTTCTTCGGCCCGCCTCCGACCGAGCTGGATCGCATCCCGCACGAGCCGCCCGCCTGGATGCGTCGCCCCGTCGAGGTGCTGGTCGCCCTGTGTCTGGTCGTCGGCATCTTCCCGGCTGTGACAGTGGGACCGTTCCTGAAGAGCGCCGCCGTTTCGGTGCTGGGCTTTGACCTGCCCTATTACAGCCTGGCCCTGTGGCACGGATTCAACCTGCCGCTGGTGCTGAGCCTTATCGCGCTCGCGGGCGGCGTGGGGCTGTATGTCGTCTTCGGCAAACGCATCAACGCCAATCCGCGCGGCGGACCGTGGGGCTGGAAGCGTCTGAACGGCGGCTGGTTGTTCGAGCAAACCATGACCGGCCTGTTCAAGGGGTCGGAGGCGATGGTTCGCCTGTTGGGGGCGACACGACAACAGGCACAACTGAGGGCCATCGTCTTGGTCGCCCTGCTGGCGGGCGGGCTGGCGGCGATCGGCGCCGGATTGGTGATCCGCCCGATCATGCCGACATTGACCCTGTCAAACTGGGCCTTCGCCGGTCTGTGGCTGGTCGGCGCCAGCTGTGCAGTCGCGACTGCATGGCAGGCCAAATACCACCGGCTGGCCGCCGTGGTTCTGATGGGCGGCGCAGGTCTGGCCAGCTGCCTGTCCTTCGTCTGGCTGTCGGCGCCGGATCTGGCAGTAACCCAACTGCTGGTCGAGGTCGTGACCACCGTCCTGCTGCTGCTGGGCCTACGTTGGCTGCCGAAACGGCTGGAGACCATTCGCCTGCCACAGGCCATGGAAAAGCGATCTCGCCGCCGGCGCCGTATCGATCTAATCATCGCCGCCGCCGTCGGCGCGTCCTTGGCGGCCATTTCCTACGCCGTCATGACGCGACCATCGATCGAGGGGATTTCGCGCTTCTTTGTCGAATACGCTTACAAGGACGCGGGCGGTCGCAACATCGTCAACGTCATCCTGGTCGACTTCCGCGCCTTCGACACCTTTGGAGAGATCACGGTTTTGGGCATTGTCGGTCTGACGATCTTCGCCCTGCTGCGCCGCTTCCGTCCCGCCGACGACACCCTGTCCAATCCCAGCCAGCAGAGCGTGCAGGATGCCTCAGACCGCGATCACGAGACGCGATCGGAGGGCGACACGCTGAAGGAGACCATGCTGATCCCCCGCGTGGTGATGCGCTGGATCTTCCCCTTCATCATCCTGCTCGCCGTTCACCTGTTCCTGCGCGGGCATGACCTGCCGGGCGGGGGATTCGCGGCGGGCGTCGGCCTGTCGATCGCCTTCATCCTGCAGTATATGGCCTCGGGCGCCCGCTGGGTCGAAGAGCGGCTGGCGATCCGGCCCATCTTCTGGATCGGCGCCGGCCTGGTGATCGCCGCCCTCAGCGGGATTGGATCGTGGCTGTTCGGCTATCCCTTCCTGACCTCTTGGTTCCAGTATGCCGACCTGCCGATCCTGGGCCGCGTGCCCTTGGCCAGCGCCGTGCTGTTCGACTTGGGCGTGGTCGTTCTGGTCGTGGGCGCCACGGTCCTGACCCTCGTCGCCCTGGCGCACCAGTCGCTGCGCAAGCCCAAGCAAAGAGACGCCGAAGAAGGAGAGCCGTCATGATGGAGCTGGTTCTCGCCCTCGCCATCGGCGTGCTGTCGGCCTCGGGTGTCTGGCTGCTGCTGCGCCCGCGCACCTTTCAGGTGATCATGGGGCTGTCGCTGCTGTCCTATGCGGTCAATATCTTCATCTTCGCCATGGGACGGCTGAGGTCGGGCGCGCCGCCGGTGCTGGCGGGCGAGGTCTCCGACCCCGCGCGCTACACCGACCCGACGCCGCAGGCGCTGGTCCTGACCGCGATCGTCATCAGCTTCGCCCTGACGGCGCTGTTCCTGGTCGTCATTCTGGCCGCGCGCGGCATCACCGGCAGCGATCATGTCGATGGCAAGGAGCCGGACGCATGATCGACTGGGACGCCCATCTGATCATCGGCCCCATCGTCCTGCCGATGATCATCGCCGCCGCCATGCTGCTGCTGGACGAGCGTCGCCGAACGCTGAAGGCGGTGCTCAGCTTGAGCGCTATGGCCGCCATTCTGGTCACGGCTCTGGTTCTGCTGCACGAGAGCGCAAACGGCGCCGTGGGCGGCGGCGATACTGCGCGTGTTTACCGCCTGGGATCCTGGGCGGCGCCTTATGGCATCGTCCTGGTGGCCGACCGGCTGTCGACGATGATGGTCGCACTGACCAGCGTTCTTGGCGGATGCGCGCTGATCTTCGCCCTGGCGCGATGGGACCGAGCGGGACCGCGCTTCCACGCCCTGTTCCTGCTTATGATTATGGGGGTGAACGGTGCCCTGCTGACCGGCGACCTGTTCAACCTGTTCGTCTTTTTCGAAATCATGCTGGCCGCGTCATACGGACTGGCCCTGCATGGGTCGGGCGAGGCGCGGGTGCGGGCGGGCGTGATCTATATCGCCGTCAATCTGACCGCATCCCTGCTGTTTCTGATCGGCGTCAGCCTGATCTACGGCGTGACCGGCACGCTGAACATGGCTGATGTTGCAACGCGGGTCGCGACCGTCGCAACGGATGACCTGGGGCTATTCCATATCGGAGCGGCGATGCTAGGCACGGCCTTCCTGATCAAATGCGCCATGTGGCCCTTGGGCTTCTGGCTGACCCCGACCTATTCGGCAGCCAGCGCGCCGGCGGCGGCAGTCTTTGCCATCCTCTCCAAGGCCGGGGTCTATGTGGTCATCCGCCTCAGTCTGCTGCTGTTCGGCGCCGACGCGGGCGCCTCCGCCGGATTTGGCCTGACCTGGCTGTTCGTCGGCGGACTGGCGACCATAGGGTTCGGCACGTTCGGCCTGATCGCCTCTCGCGATCTGTCGCGCGCCGCCGGGTTCGGTGTGATGATCTCGTCTGGCACTGTCTTGGCGATCCTGGGCGTCGGCGACGCGGCGGCGCTCAGCGGCGCACTCTTCTACCTGATTGGCTCCACCTTGGCCTGCGCAGCCCTGTTTCTGCTGGCCGAAATCCTTCAGCGCGGGCGTGAGCCTGACGTCGGCGAGGCGCGCGCTGTTTTCGATGACGAATATCGTGATCCGTTCGACGACGAAGAGCGCAACGAGCCGGGCCTGGTCATTCCGGCGGCCGTCGCGGCCCTGGGCGGGGCCTTTCTGATCTGCACCCTGATGGTCGCCGGCCTGCCGCCCTTGGCCGGCTTCGTCGGAAAACTGTCGATGATCAGCGCCCTCGTCGGCGTTGGCGATGCGGCGGCTTGGACGCTGGTCACTGTGCTTTCCGTGTCCAGCCTCGGTGCTTTGATCGGCCTGACCCGCCTTGGCGTCGGCGCGATTTGGACGCGCGACGAAGATGCGCCGGCTTTCGTGGTGGGGGCGGCTGAGTTGACGGCGGTCGCAGCCCTGCTCGGCGCCTGCGTGTTTCTGGCCATCTTCGCTGGATCCGCGTTGATCTACACCGACCACACGGCGGCCTGGCTGGCTGACCCGCAAGGCTATATCCACGCGGTGCTGGGCGGGAGCGGGCGATGAGACGCATCCTCCCCTACCCCGTCCTATCTCTAGGCCTGTTCGTCGCCTCGATCCTGCTCAGCGCCTCGGTCGCGCCGCCGTCCCTGGCGCTCGCGGTGCTGCTGGCCCTGCTGGCGCCGATCATCATGCTGGCGCTGGGCGTTGATCGCGTGCGGGTGAAGTCGCCGATGGCCATAGTGCGCCTCGCCATCGACGTCGTCGGCGACATCGTGCGCTCCAACTGGGCGGTGTCGCACATCATTCTGGGCCGGCGACGGCATGAGCGCACATCCGGCTTCATCCACATCCCGTTGGACCTGCGCGACCGATATGGCCTGGCGGTCCTGGCCATCATCATCACCTCGACGCCTGGCACTTTGTGGGTCGAGTATGAGTCCGCCACCGGCCGTCTGCTGCTGCACGTGCTGGATCTCGTGGATGAAGAGACCTGGGTGCGGCTGATCAAGGATCGCTACGAGCGCCGGCTGATGGAGATTTTCGAATGACGGCAGCGGTGCTGACCTGGGGTCTGGGTCTGGCCCAACTGATGCTGATCTGCGCCATGGGCCTAACGGCATGGCGGATCATTCACGGTCCGCGCGCCCAGGATCGCGTCTTGGGCATGGACACGCTTTATCTAAACGGCATGCTGCTGGTGGTGGTGTTCGGCATCCGCACCAACAGCCAGCTTTATTTCGAGGCCGCGCTGGTGATCGGCATGTTGGGCTTCGCCGCCACCGTGGCCCTGGCCAAGTTCCTGATGCGCGGCGAGGTGATTGAATGACCCAAGCTGACGTTCCCGCATGGGCCGCCATCATCGTCGTCGCCCTGGCCGTCATCGGCTCGGGCCTTTCGTTACTGGGCGCGGTTGGGCTGGTTCGGCTGAAGACCTTCTATGAGCGCGTCCACGCTCCGACGCTCGGGGCCACGCTAGGCATGGCGCTGATCCTGCTGGCGTCGACCGTCTGGTTCACGACCGTCGAGCGGCGTTTCATGCCCCGCGAAATCCTGATCGGCCTTTTCCTGACGGTCACGACGCCGGTCACCCTGATCCTGCTCGCCCGCGCCGCCCTGTTCCGCGATCGCACCGAGGGCGCCGAAGACACGCCGAGAAAGGGCTGATCGGCCGGCAAAAAAGAAGCCCGGCGGGGGCGCCGGGCTGCAAGCAGGTTCGGTGATGGTGTCCCTGAGGACGGCCCCATTCCTTAACCGAAATGGTTTCCAGATCGTTAAGCGCCCTCAGTCCGGCAGCCACGTCGTCTGACGCCCGGCTGGCTCTACAGGCCAAGTGATCCGCCAGCCTGCCCCCGCCCGCTCGACGACGAAGCTCCCAGCCGCGCCCGGGCCCGGATAGTCAAAGCGCCTTCCATTCACCGTGATCGTCGCCGCACCCGACTGTCCGATGACCGCCCGCCAACGGCCGCGCCCGATCGCCGCCGGCGACATATCTGCGCCGTTGATGTTGATCGACGGCGCCGCCCCATTTGTTCGGCCGGAAGCCATCAGGGTCGCACCGTCCGAATCCACCGCATCCAGCCCTTCGCCGCCACCGAGGCGAACAGTCGGCTGGCCAGCGGCAATCAGGGCGACGGGACCGGCCCCACCCTGGATCACCACCAGGGTCTCGGGCGAGACGGCGGCGTCCTCGCCCACCTGCACCTCGGGCGTGAAGCGCACATCGCCGCTTAGCGGCGGCAGCCGCAGTTCGAACCGCCCCGCGCCGTCCGCCGTCGTCGCCACGGCCGCAGTATCCGGCGCACGCAGCACGACGCGCGCATTGGGCCCCGCCCCGCCGCGCAGCACCAGAACGCCGCCGTCGCGCATCACGCCATCAATCTGGGGCGGGCGAACCCAGGGCGAGGCCTCGTCGGCCCCCGTCGGCCCCGCCACGCCGCCCTGCCGATCGGAACAGGCTGCGGCAGCCAGGACCGCGACACACGCGACCATCATCCGACGTTTCATCCTGCGCCTCTACGATATAGGACTGGCGACCCAGCGGCTCGAGCCTGTGTTAGCTTGAGCGCCGTCGGTTTGGCCATGGCCAGGCCGCCTATTCGTTTTCTTCGAGGCTCCATGTCCCTGCCCCCCGTTTCGTTCCTGCCGTTCGACGGCTCTTCCGTCTGCCTGTTCTGCGGCGCCTCCGAGACCGCCGATCCCACCTATACCGAGGCGGCCTACGCCTTCGGCAAGGTCGCGGCCAAGGCCGGCTGGCGGCTGGTCTATGGCGGCGGCGGCGTGGGCCTGATGGGGGCCTCGGCGCGCGGCGCGCATGAGGCGGGCGGCCGGGTCGTCGGCATCATGCCGGCCTTCCTGCGCAGCCGCGAACGCCTGTTCGACGAGGTCGAGACCGTCGTCGTCACTTCGATGCACGAACGCAAACAACTGATGTACGACCAATCCGACGCCTTCGTGGTCGCGCCCGGCGGCATCGGCACCCTGGAAGAGGTCGTGGAGTTGCTGTCCTGGAAGCGGCTGGACCTGCACCACAAGCCGGTCGTCTTCCTGAACCTGAACGGCTTCTGGAACGGCTTCTTCGACTTGATGAAGCACAGCGTCGCAGAAGGAATGACGCCGCCGTCGTTCTTGGACGCCTGGACCGTCGCCGAAACCGTCGAAGAGGCGATGGCGCAGGTTCAGGCCGGCGGCGATGCGCCGCAATTGAAACATGATCATCGATAAGTGATCATTGCTCATAATCCGCTGCGCGCGTCTTGACAGTTTTTATGGAAAACTGACATGGGAGCGGAGCGGCACGACGCCGTTCTTCATTTCGGAGAGTTTTCGATGCGCGCTTTGCTGATCGCCGCCGCCCTTTTCGCCGCCGCCCCTGCGGTCGCCCAAGCCCCCGCCGCCACCAGCCTGACGCTGGCCGACGCCGCCAAGGCGCCCGCACGCGCCACCATCATCGACGGCGCTCGTTGGTCCTGCGAAGGCGCGACCTGCACCGCGGCAGGCGGCACGGAACAGCCCGCGACGCGCGCCTGCCGTCGCGTGGTTCAGAAGTTCGGTCCCGTGACCGCCTTCTCGTACAAGGGCGTCGCCCTGAGCGCCGACGAACTGGCTGTCTGCAACGCCTAAAATGCGTGAGGCGGTTTAGGCCGCCTCACCTCTCAGACGCCGCTGGATGGTTTCGCGACCGATCAGCGGCGCCATGGCCGCCATGTCCGGCCCGTGCTGCTGCCCCGTCAGCGCCAGACGCAGCGGCATGAACAGCGCCTTGCCCTTGGCGCCCGTCTCGGCCTTGACGGCCGAGGTCCACGCCGACCAGGCGTTCTCGTCGATCACTTCCGGCAGCAGACGCAGCGCTGTTTCAATGAAGGTCGCATCTTCGATCACCGGTTGGATCGGACCACGGACGATCTGCGCCATGTCCGCGACGTCGGCGAACTTCGTCAGATTGCCCCGCACCGTATTCCAGAAGGCTTCGCCCAGATCGGCGCCGAGAGCCTGAAGACGCGGCTGCGCCGTCGCATAATCCATGACGTGCAGCGCCTGGGCGTTCAGCCGGTCCAGATCCGCCGTATCGTAACGCGCCGGCGAACGGCCCATCTTGGAGAAGGCGAAGCTCTGACCCAGAGCCTCGACCGAGGCGCCGACTTCCAGCGGATCAGACGTCCCGATCCGGCCGAGGTGGCTGGTGATTGCGATCGGCTCATAGCCTTGGTCGCGCATGTCGCTGATCGACAGCGATCCCAGACGCTTGGACAGGGCCGCGCCGTCGGCGCCGACCAGCAACGGCATGTGGGCGAACCCCGGAACCGTCGCGCCCAGAGCTTCGAAGATTTCGATCTGCGCGCCAGTGTTGGTGACGTGATCCTCGCCCCGGATGATGTGGGTGATGCCCATGTCGATGTCGTCGATCACCGACGGCAGGGTGTAGAGGAACAGGCCGTCCTCGCGGATCAGCACCGGGTCCGACATCGAGGCGGTGTCCACCTCCGCATGACCGCGCGCCAGGTCTTCCCAGGCGACGCGCTTGCCGTCTAGCTTGAAGCGCCAATGGGGGCGGCGCCCTTCGGCTTCGTAAGCGGCCTTCTGCTCTTCGGTCAGTTCCAGCGCCGCGCGGTCATAGATCGGCGGCAGGCCGCGCGACAGTTGCACCTTGCGCCGACGGTCGAGCTCGTCGGCGGTTTCATAGGCGGGATAAAGCCGCCCCGACGCCTTCAAACTGGCGGCCGCTTCTTCGTAGCGATCGAACCGCTTGGACTGATTGTAGCGCTCGTCCCACGGCATCCCCAGCCAGGTCAGGTCGTCTTCGATCCCCTGTTCGAACTCGGGCGTGGAGCGCGCCAGGTCGGTGTCGTCGATGCGCAGAACGAACGATCCGCCCTGCCCCTTGGCGAACATCCAATTCACCAAAGCGGTACGGACATTGCCGACGTGCAGCTTACCCGTGGGCGACGGGGCGAAACGAACCTTGACGGACATGGGTAGACGACCTCGAAAGCGAGGCGGCTAGGTCGCCCCGCAACCCGGCGAAGTCAAGGCGCGGAAGGCTTAAACCTCAGTCGTCGCGGTGAACGCGTTCGCGGCGTTCGTGGCGTTCCTGGGCTTCGACCGACAGGGTCGCCGTCGGACGGGCTTCCAGACGACCCAGGCTGATGGGTTCGCCCGTGTCCTCGCAGTAGCCGTAGGAGCCGTCCTCGATCCGGCGCAGCGCGTCGTCGATCTTGGAGATCAACTTGCGTTGGCGGTCGCGGGTGCGCAACTCCAGCGCGCGATCGGATTCCGAAGACGCCCGGTCCACCAGATCGGGGTGGTTTTCGGTCTCGGCCTTCAGATTGACGACCGTGCCCTTGGACTCGCGAAGGATCTCATCCTTCCAGGCCAGCAGCTTCTTCTTGAAATAGGCTTGCTGCCGTTCGTTCATGAACGGCTCGCTGTCAGACGGCCGATACGGGCCGGTTTCGTCGGACACAACGGACGCCAAGGCGCTCATCGATCTCACGCTCTCTAACACGCCCCCCTGTGGCGTAGATGGCCGTATAATCAGCCCGTCGAGTCGCGGCAACGCGGTTCTCGATTCCGTGATGAAAATAGGGCGACTAACCGCCTGACAGTGGCAAAAGTCACTCACTGCCAAAGCTTAGCCGCCTGATGTCAGACGATTATTTCGTATCAGGGGCGGTTGCGGCGCATTTCCGCCTTCGCCAGTTCGACTGAGGCGCGCAGGTCGATCTGATCCAGCAAGGCGCCCAGGTCCTTGTCGTCGTCGGCGGCGCGCTCCTCGCGCAGGCTCCGCGCCAGACGATCCAGAGCCCCCTCGTCGGCGTCGCCGTTCAGCAGGGCCAGCTTGATTTCATCAAGGCGATCCAGAAGACCGCTGCCGCGCCGGATCGCGCGACGGCGCTTTTCCAGCGGCCCCTCGACCCCTTGAAGAGCCATCAGGGCCGAGACGTCAGAGACCCCGCCTGTCGCCGCGCTGGCAGTCGTTGCAGCGGGCGCGGACGAAACCGCAGTCTGCTCTAGCGAGAAGCCGCTGGCGGATCGCGTCGGACGTGTGCTGGCAGGCGTGCTGACGCCGTTGGGGCCGACAACCTTCATGTGCAGGTGCTCCGCGTCATGAAACCATGGATGACGGCCGGCGATGACTGTTTGGTTAACGCCCCGGCAAATCCTGCCGCTTCTCTGTCCGTCAGAAGCCGACCGACATTGAATTCACGTCGTTAATTCTTCGGCACGATCCTCGCTCGGATGACGGCGTAACGTTGCGTGGACGCCTGACCGATGCAAAATCTGCTTGCCCGCCTGATCGCCTCCGTCGCCGCGACGCTCGTCGTCGCCGGCGGCGCGACCTCGGCGTTGGCCCAGTCGCAGTCGCGCATCAAGGACATCGCCGCCGTCGAGGGCGTGCGCGGCAACCAGTTGGTCGGCTACGGCATGGTCATGGGGCTGAACGGCACGGGCGATTCCTTACGAAATTGCCCCTTCACCCGCCAATCGCTGGAAGGCATGACCGAGCGGCTGGGCGTCAACATTCGCGGGGCCAACGCCAACACCAAGAATATGGCCGCCGTCATGGTCACGGCCGACCTGCCCGCCTTCGCCACGCCAGGCTCGCGCATCGACGTATCGGTCGCCTCCATGTGCGACGCCAAAAGCTTGCTGGGCGGTTCGCTGGTCGTCACCAGCCTGCAAGGCGCGGACGGTCAGGTCTATGCGGTGGCGCAAGGCTCGGTCCAGACCGGGGCCGTCTCGGCGTCGGGCGGGTCGGGGTCGTCGGTGACGCGCGGCGTGCCGACCGCCGGCCGCATCGCCTCGGGCGCCCTGGTCGAGCGCGAGACCGGCTTCCAGATGGCCAATATGAACGAGGTGCGCCTGAACCTGCGCAACCCCGACTTCACCACCGCCCAGCGCGTCGCCGCCGTCGTCAACGCCGCCTATCCGGGGTCGGCTTTGGCCGAGAACGGCACGGTCGTCGCCCTGCGCGCGCCTGGTGAACTGGGCATGGCGGGCTTCATCAGCCGGATCGAAAACCTGGCCGTCAGCGTCGACACCCCCGCCAAGGTCATCATCGACGAGGTAAACGGCGTCATCGTCATGGGCGACGCCGTGCGCATCTCTCGCGTCGCCATCGCCCAGGGCAACCTGACCATATCGGTGGACGAACAGCCGCAGGTCAGTCAGCCGGCGCCCTTCAGCCGGGGCCAGACCGCCGTCGTGCCGTCGACCCAGGTGAACGTCGAGGAAGATCTGGGCACCCAGATGCGGCTGATCGGCGGCGGGGCCAACCTGTCCACCCTGGTCAACGGCCTGAACGCCTTGGGCGTCAGCCCGCGTGACATGATCAGCATCCTGCAGGCCATCAAGGCCGCCGGCGCCCTGCAGGCCGACATCGAGGTGATGTGAGCATGACCGACCTGACCGTCTCCGCCGATCTGCTGCGCCCCGCCGCGGCCGCACCCACCGCCGTGAACCGTGACAAGATCGCGGAAACCGCCAAGGCCTTCGAGGCCACCTTCATTTCCCAGATGCTGAAGCCGATGTTCGAAGGCCTGTCGACCGACGGCCTGTTCGGCGGCGGTCAGGGCGAGGCGACATGGCGCAGCTTCATGCTGGACGAAATGGCCAAGAGCACGGTCAAGGCCGGCGGCATCGGCCTGAGCAACACCGTCATGGCCGAAATGCTGAAGATGCAGGAGGGCCGGCAATGAGCGACACCGAACTGGCCCAGGCGCGGGTTCGTCAGTTGACGACCTTGACCTTGCGTCTCACCGAGCGACTGAAGGCCGAAACAGCCGCTTTCACCGATGGCCGTCCTCAGGATGTGGCGGCCGGTCTGTCGGAAACCCAGGAGATGGCCAATCTCTACCGTCGCGATTCCGCCCATGTGAAGGCCAATCCGACGCTGCTGAGCGGCGCTCCACTCGAAGACCGCAGGACACTGGTCGACGCCACGCGTGAGTTCGACGCCGTCCTGACTCGTCACAGCCGCGCCGTCGACGCCGCGCGTCAAATTTCCGAGGGCCTGGTCCGCGCCATCGCGGCGGAGGTCACCGCTGCTCGCACACCCGCCTCCGCCTATGCCGCCGACGGCCGCGCCTCGCTAGGCGACGGACGCGCTGTCGCCCTTAACCGAATGGCCTGAACGGGACGCCCCTTCGCCGTTCGCCGATCACGGTTCGCGTCCTAAGGGTCATTGCCTATTTTTTAAGCGACTGTGTGCCAGCATGGCCTCATGACGCTGACCACTCGCCTCCTAGGCCTGGCCTTCGCTTCCGCCGACACCCTGGTGGAGGTGGATCCGAAAGGCGTCGTCGCCTTTGCGATCGGCGCGGGCGCCGTGGCCGGCGAAGACGCAGGCGCGACCTGGACGGGCCGTCCCCTGCTCGAGCTGCTGCACGACGGCGCATCCACCCTGACCGCCCTGCAAGGCATGAAGGCTGGCGTGCGTATTCCCGCGACATCGATCCTGGTGGCGGCCGGGCCTGACCGTGTGCGTCGTGCATCGTTCCGCGCCTTCGTCCTGCCGCAGATGGCGCCCGCCGTCTCCTGCGCCATATCCTACGAAGGCCCGGCCTTTGCGCTGGAGGATCTGGAAACCCGCCCGCTTCTTGAGCCGGAAGATTTCCTGGCCGACGCAGGGCGCGTGTTGGAGTCTAATCCCGACCTGGCCCTGGCCTTCCTCGACATTACCGGGTTGGAGAATGTCACCGGCGAAGCCGCCGACCGTCTGAACCGTCGCATAGAGGCTACGCTTCAGTCCGCCGCCGTCGAGGGATCGAGTGCGTCGCAGGTCACCGGCGTCCGCTATGCGCTTCTCCGCCCCGCCAACGACCGTCGTGACATCGCCGCCGAAATCGTGGAGGCCGGTCGGGCCGAAGGCCTGTCGCTGGGTGCCGAGGCGTTCAGCTCGCCCGTCCCGCCCGGATCGGATTCCCTGTGCGTGCTGCGCGCCATGCGGTTCGCCATCGAAGGCTGCCTGAAGGGCGACGGCCTCGCCAATCCGCAGATCGCCTTCGCGGACTCGCTAAAGCGCACCTTCCGCGACGCTGAAACGTTCCGCAGCCTGGTCAAGTCGCGCGAGTTCCAGGTCCATTATCAGCCCATCGTCCATCTGGACTCCCGCGCGGTCCACCACTTCGAGGCCCTGACCCGCTTCAACGGCAACAATGGACCCGCCGAGGCCATTCGCATGGCCGAGGAGTTGGACATGATCGAGTCGTTCGACCTCGCCGTGGCGGAGAAGGTGCTGAAGCGGATGCGCCAGCCCGGCGCTGGCCTTCTGAAGATGGCGATCAATGTTTCGGGCGCCTCGCTGGGCGACGACACCTATGTCGAGCAGTTGCTGCGCATGACCGCCGGCGCGCCCGAGGAACGCCGCCGCCTGATGGTCGAGGTGACGGAAACTTCCGCCGTCGCGGACATTGAGGCCGCCGACCGTCGCCTGGCCGCACTGCGCGAGGCCGGCATAAAGGTCTGCATCGACGATTTCGGCGCAGGGGCCGCCGCTTTCGACTATCTGCGCAAACTGTCTGTGGACTCGGTCAAGATCGACGGGGCCATCGTTCGCGATATCCAGACCGACCAACGCTCCAAGGCCATGCTGCACAGCATCGTCGAAATGTGCCGCTCGATGAGGCTGGAAACCATCGCCGAGATGATCGAGACCGACGGCGTCGCCGCCGAGCTCAAGGCGGCGGGTGTTGAATACGGCCAAGGCTGGCTGTTCGGTCGCGCCGAAGCCGAGCCGCGAACCCAACTGTCCAGCCCGTCGATGGTCCGTCGCAAGGGCGCCGTCGAGGCCTGGGGCTGACCGACTTCAGAGTTTGATCGTGCGCGTGATCTTCAGCGCCTCAAGGAAATCCACGTCGTGGCTCACCACGATCAACGCGCCGTCATAGGCGTTCAGCGCCTCTTCGACCGCCGCGATGGCGTCCAGGTCGAGATGGTTGGTCGGCTCGTCCAACACCAGCAACTGCGGCGGCGTCGCGCCTGTCATGACGCAGGCCAGACCCGCCCTCAGCCGCTCCCCGCCAGACAGCTCGCCGACCCGGCGCTGCGCCGCCGTATTGCGAAACAGGAACCGCGCCAGCGCCGCCTGGGCGTCATTGACCGACCCTTGCGGGTTCAATCGCCGCCACGCTTCCACCAAGGTTTCGGCCGGATGCAGGATCTTGACCTCCTGGTCCAGCAACACCGCACGCACAGGCCGATCGACGGCGCCCGTCGTCGGTGAAAGATCGCCGGTGATCAGCCGCAGCAGGGTCGTCTTGCCCGCGCCGTTCGGTCCCCCGATCGCGACCCGTTCCGGCCCGATCAGCTTCAGGTCGATCGGCCAGACGATCGTCCGCCCCTCGGGTGTCGCCCAGCCGGCCTGGTCCATCGTCAGCACCGTCCGTCCCGTCGGCAGGCCGGTCGTCGGCATCGGGATCGCCAGCGTCCGCGTTCGCTCTACGCGCGCCTGGGCTGAGGCCAAGGCGTCCTGCGCGGCCTCGGCCTGTCGTTCGGCCAGCAACCGGCTGCGTCCGCCCGTATTTTCGGCGCGCTCGGCCCGGGCGCCCAGCAGGATTTTCGGCATATCGCCCTTGGCGGCCTTGCGACGGCCGGCGGCGTCGCGGCGCGACTGAGCCTCCGCGCGTTGTTGAGCCTCCGCGCCGACACGCGTGAGTTCGCGTTGGGCTTCGGCCAGATCCCGCGTCGCCGCCTCGCGTTCCAGCGCTTTTCGCTCGACATAGGCGTCATAGCCGCCGCCATAGCTGGCGACGCCCAAGCTCGACACCTCAAGGATTCGGTCCATGCGGCGCAACAGGTTGCGATCATGGCTGACCACCACGACCCCGCCGTCCCAACGCGCGATGACATCGGCGACCAGCGCCCGCGCCTGTGCATCCAGATGATTGGTCGGCTCGTCCAGCAGGATCAGATCGGGCTGGGCCAGCCTCAAACCCGCCAGCCGCAACCGCGTCTGCTCGCCCCCGCTGAGACTGCACGTCAGGCGTTCGAGGTCCAGGTCTGGCAGCCCGATCTCTCGCAAGGCCTCGTCAAGACGCGTCTCCAGCGTCCAGTCCGCCTCGGCCAAATCCTCGGCCGTTCCCTGCCCCGCCAAAACCCGCGCCACAACAGCCAGCGCAGATTCTACACCGAGGGTTCGCGCGACGGTTTCGTCTGGCGCCGGCTCATAACGCTGATCCAGCACGCCGATCGTTCCAGCTCGCGCGACAGCCCCCTCAGCCGGCGCGGCTTCGCCCGAAATCAGACGCAACAGCGTGCTCTTGCCCGCGCCATTGCGACCGACGACGCCGGTGCGCTCAGGCCCGAACGTCAGGCTCAGATTGTCGAAAAGGGTGGTGCCGTCCGGCGTCCTAGCGGCGACCTTGTCGAGTGTCGCGAGTGCGGACGGGGACGCGTTTCGGCTTGGGCTGATTGGCATTGAGGATCACGAGCAGCATGGCGGACAGGGCGGAACCGGTGGCCAATGCGATGATCATGATCGTCAAACCTTCTGCAAAACGCGTCAGAACAGGGAGGATGGGTCGTAATCCCGCAATGCGCAAGTCTGGCGTCGAACACGGCCGCGTGAGAAGCTTGGCCTTGAGGAGACCCCCATGAAGCCAGTCATCACGCTCGTCCTCGTCTCCGCCCTCGCTTGCGCCGCCTGCGCCACCGCGCCGAATGCGCCGCCATCACCCCCAAACTACAGCGCCGTGCCGACCCAGGCGCCGACGCCCAACGCGCGGCTCTATGCCGCCTGCCTGGAGCAGGCCGCCGCAGCCGACGCCTATCGCCGCGCGGACAACGGGGACGGCGCAGAATATATCCTGTTTACTTGCACGGGTGCGCCGGCCGCCGCCTTCGCCACAGCCTTGATTCCCTGGAGCGAGAAGATCGGATCGACATTCCAGCGTGACGGCCGCACCTTCCGCTCGACCGCAAAGGTCGAGGCCGACCTGTTCGGCGTCGATTCCTGCTCGACCGATGCGACGGGCGGAGACGCTATCTGCATCCTGTCGTTCAACGCCGGCGACTTTCTCGACCAATAGGACGGCGGCCGCTAGACCAGCCGTCATGCAAACCCGTTTTCGCATCGACGACCCCGCCGGCGCCGCCGCGCGGCGCGAAGCCGCCGTCCAGCGCCTGCGTGACGAGACAGGTATCGACGAGGCCATGATCGACGCCCTGGTCGAAGGCTTCTACGCCCGCGTCCGCGACGACGCCCTGATCGGCCCGATCTTCGCGGACCGTATCACCGACTGGGCGCCACACCTGGCGCAGATGAAGCTTTTCTAGTCGTCGGTCGCCCTGTCGACCGGTGTCTATCAAGGCAGGCCGATGCCGAAACATCTGCCTCTTCCCATCGATGCGCGGCATTTCGATCGCTGGCTGGAGCTGTTCGTCGAAACCGCGCGCACCCTGTGTCCGCCCATCGCCGCCTACCACTTCATTGAACGCGCCCGCCGCATCGCCGAAAGCCTGGAACTGGGCGTCGCCAACGCCAGCGGCGTGCTTCTGGCCAAGGGCGAGCGTTTCGTGCGGCACACGCAGGCGTGGATGCCGGAATAAAATTTAGGCGGCAGGCGCTTTAGCTGGGGCTCCAGTCATCGTCACGTTCACATTGAATCCCGCAACTTTCCATGCGTCACCCTCTTTGACGAAGTTTGTCTGAACGTGAGCCACTCGGTCGGGATAGGTATAATCTTGACCCACGACATAGAAGCGGCCGCTCGTACTTGTCATGCTTTGGTAGCCGGTCACCGTCGGTTCGGGAGCCGTGTCGTGACCGATCATGTTGCGGAGCATGGGGATTTGCGCCTTCACGTCTGCAGGCTTATTTGCGGACGACAAGCGCGCCAAAATGGCGGATTCTCGGCCCGCTACGAGGTCTGCAAAGGTCGCCTTGGCTTCAGCATTCAAAGCAGGATCGGATTTAGGAAGCGTCGCATTGAAGTTGCAACTGGCTAAGGCTGCTGCCGCCAAAAGGCCCGCAAACTGTTTCAAATCCAACCCCCACTTCGGAGACGCCAGTCTAGCTTCGATCAGCGGGCGCACAACCCAAAGACACAGACAAAAATGTTCCCATAACGTTCTTGCTGATCGCCTATTTTCGTCCCCATATAGCGATGACGCGCCGGACCCGCCGGCCCTCCTCCGCGTTCTCCGGACAGCATGACCGAAAAGCACAACTTCATCCGCGTTCGCGGCGCCCGCGAGCATAACCTCAAGGGCGTGGATCTCGATATTCCGCGTGAACAGCTGGTGGTGATGACCGGCCTGTCGGGGTCGGGCAAATCCTCGCTGGCGTTCGACACCATCTACGCCGAGGGCCAGCGCCGCTATGTCGAGAGCCTGTCGGCCTACGCCCGCCAGTTTCTGGAGCTGATGGGCAAGCCGGACGTGGACCTGATCGAGGGCCTGTCGCCGGCTATCTCCATCGAACAGAAGACAACCTCCAAGAACCCGCGCTCGACCGTCGGCACGGTGACGGAAATCCACGACTATATGCGTCTGTTGTGGGCGCGGGTCGGGGTGCCCTATTCGCCGGCGACCGGCCTGCCCATCGAAAGCCAGACCGTTAGCCAGATGGTCGACAAGCTGGTCGCCCTGCCCGATGGCGAGCGTATCCTGCTGCTCGCCCCCGTCGTTCGCGGCCGCAAGGGCGAGTACAAGAAGGAAATCGCCGAGTGGCAGCGGCAGGGCTTCCAGCGGCTGAAGATCGACGGCCAGTTCTATCCGATCGACGAAGCGCCCACCCTGGACAAGAAGTTCAAGCACGACATCGACATTGTCGTGGACCGGATCGTCACCAAACCGGATCAGGAAGCGCGCTACGCCGACAGCTTGCAGACGGCGCTAAGTCTGGCCGATGGCATCGCCAACGCCGAATGGGCCTTGACCGCGGAAGGTGAGACGGCGCCGCGCTCCATCCTATTTTCCGAACGCTTCGCCTGCCCGGTGTCGGGGTTCACGATCAGCGAGATCGAACCGCGCCTGTTCTCGTTCAACAATCCCTTTGGCGCCTGCCCGGTCTGCGACGGTCTGGGGGTCAAGCTGGCGTTCGACGCCGATCTGGTGATCCCGGACCGCGACAAGACCCTTCACAAGGGCGCCGTGGCGCCATGGGCGCGTGGGCCGTCGCCGCTCTACACCCAGACCCTGCAGTCTCTGAGCCTCCACTACGGCTTCTCGATGGACAAGCCGTGGCGCGACCTGCCCGCCCAGGCGCACAAGGCCATCCTGCACGGCACGGGGTCCGAGAAGATCCAGTTCGTCTATGACGATAACGCCCGCAAATACGAGGTCTTCAAGCCGTTCGAGGGCGTGCTGCCGAACCTGGAGCGCCGCTGGCGCGAGACCGACAGCGCCTGGGTGCGCGAGGAACTGGCTCGCTATCAGTCCGAGACGCCCTGCGACGCGTGTCACGGCAAGCGGCTGAAGCCCGAGGCCCTGGCGGTCAAGGTCGGCGGCGAGGACATCGCCGACATCTCGACCTTGTCGATCTCCAAGGCCTATCTGTGGTTCTCGACGCTGGAAGAGAACCTGACCGAAAAGCAGATGGAGATCGCCCGGCGCATCTTGAAGGAAATCTGCGACCGTCTGCGGTTCCTTAACAACGTCGGCCTGGACTATCTGAACCTGTCGCGATCCTCAGGCACCCTGTCGGGCGGCGAGAGCCAGCGCATTCGCCTGGCGTCGCAGATCGGCTCGGGCCTGACCGGCGTCCTCTATGTGCTGGACGAGCCGTCCATCGGCCTGCACCAGCGCGACAACACGCGCCTGCTGGAAAGCCTGAAGGGCCTGCGCGATCTCGGCAACTCGGTCATCGTGGTCGAGCATGACGAAGAGGCCATCCTGACCGCGGACTACGTCATAGACATGGGCCCGGCCGCCGGGGTTCATGGGGGACAGGTGTGCGCCGAGGGCACGCCGGCCCAGGTCATGGCCAATCCCAAGTCCCTGACCGGCAAATACCTGACTGGCGAGCGCGAGATCGAAATCCCCGCCGAGGGTCGCCGCCCCATCAACCGCAAACGAATGTTGAAGATCAGCGGCGCCAGCGGCAACAATCTGAAGAGCGTCACCGGCGAAATCCCGGTCGGCGTCTTTACCTGCATCACCGGCGTCTCCGGCGGCGGCAAGTCCACCTTCACCATCGAGACCCTGTACAAGGCCGCCGCGCGTCGTCTGAACAATGCATCGGAGGCCCCTGCCCCGTTCGACCGGATCGAAGGCCTGGAGCATTTCGACAAGGTCATCGACATCGACCAGTCGCCCATCGGCCGCACCCCGCGCTCGAACCCCGCGACCTACACCGGCGCCTTCGGGCCTATCCGCGACTGGTACGCCGGCCTGCCGGAATCCAAGGCGCGCGGCTACGGCCCCGGCCGGTTCAGCTTCAACGTCAAGGGCGGGCGCTGCGAGGCCTGCCAGGGCGACGGCGTCATCAAGATCGAGATGCACTTCCTGCCGGACGTCTATGTCACCTGCGACGTCTGCAAGGGCAAACGCTACAACCGCGAGACGCTGGAAATCGTGTTCAAGGGCAAGTCCATTTCGGACGTGCTGGACATGACGGTCGAGGAGGCCGCCAGCTTCTTCAAGGCCGTGCCGCCCATCCGCGACAAGATGCTGACGCTGGAACGGGTAGGCCTGGGCTATGTCAAGGTCGGCCAGCCGGCGACCACCCTGTCGGGCGGCGAGGCCCAGCGGGTCAAGCTGTCCAAGGAGCTGTCCAAGCGCGCCACCGGCCGCACCCTCTACATTCTCGACGAGCCGACCACGGGCCTGCACTTCGAGGATACGCGCAAGCTGCTGGAAGTGCTGCAGGAACTGGTCGAGGCCGGAAACACCATTGTGGTGATCGAACACAACCTCGATGTCATCAAGGTCGCCGACTATCTGCTCGACTTCGGTCCCGAGGGCGGCGACGGCGGCGGCGAGATCGTCGCGGTCGGCACGCCCGAACAGGTCGCGGACAACAAGGCCAGCTGGACCGGTAAATACCTCAAGGAAGTGCTGGATCGGCACGAGGACCGCCGCAAAGCGCGCGTGGCTGCTCTGGGCGGGTCCGTTGATGCTCCGGCCAAGAAGAAAAGGGTGAAGGCGTCGGCCTGATTGTCAGGAAAAGACGTCCGTCGGCTGACCGCCTCGCAGCCCATTCCAGGCCGCTGCAAACGGGGCATACAGGACCGCGAGTTGCAGCGCGGCCAGGAAGGCGTTGACGATCGACGACACCAGGATCGCAGGCCAGGCCTGCATCAGGATCTGACCCAGTCCCTCGCCGTCGAAGCGCGCCAGCGTCTGGATGCCGCCGGTGGCGAGGTCTGCGGCTGCGCCGATGATCATGCCCAGGATGCTGACGATCAGGGACATGATGATGGCGATCACGGCCATGCCCAGCAGCGACCAGAAATGCCCCTTGGTGGCGGCGAACGATTCCACGATGGTGATCTTGCGGCGATCGATCGTCATCGGCACCGCGAGACTCAACTTGATCGCCAGCCAGACGATCAGCGCAAAGACGGCGAAGATCAGCAGCACGCCGGCCAAAATCAGCAGCGCCTGACCCGACGCCGCGCCGAAACCGATGGCCGCGCCGACCACCATCATGCCGACGCCCGACGCCAAGCCGACAGCCAAGCTGACGATCAGACTGACCGCCAGAACACGGACCTCATCCATACCGAGGCGCAGATAGCCCCACGACGACTCGTCCGGCCGCAAGACGGAGCGCGCCACCGCCGCGCTCAGCACCGCGCCGACCAACAGGCCGATGGGCGCGGCCCAGATCAGGGCTCCGGCATAGGTCTGGCCTAGGGCCTGAAACTCCGCCATCGACGGGTTGGCTGACTGTTCCAGCGCTTCGCCGGCCGCCATCAGACTGGCCCACTTGTCTGCGCCCAGGCCGAACATGGCGACATAGACGGCCAGATAGACCAGGCCCCAGGCGACCGCGACGATCGGATGCCGGCGAACGACCCGGAAGCCTTCGAAGGCCGCGTCGGTGGCGGAAAAACTCATGACAACTCCGGGAGCAGATTCGCAGCGCACCCTAGCGCATACGCAAGCCTACGTCCCGCACCGCCGCCGTCGCGGCATCATGCGTTCGATCGCGTCAGTTCGCGGAGGCGATCGTCCAGTCCGCGATCTGGGTATTGATGTCGCGCGTCGCCGTGTCGAAGGCTGCAACGATGGCGGACACGCGGTTGTCGCCGGCAGGCTGGGTCACGGTGAACACCCGCTCGACCGAGCGGCCTTCCTCGGGACGAATGGTCCCGCCGCCAGCGCGCCGTTCCGGGGTGGAGCGCAGCTGCGCCCGTGCGGTCACGACGACATCCGGCACAGCGCCCGGCGCGGCGTATCGCGCCTCGAACGTCGTGACCGTTACCTGCAGGATCAGCGGCGGCGTCCCCGGCTCGCGGCGACCCAGCACGCGAATGCGGTCGCCGCGGTTGGCGAAGGCCGCCTTCAGGCTGTCGTCGAACAGGGTCGAGGCCGGCGACACCCAGCGTGCGCCGCCGATATAGGCCGTCTCTAGACCCGTGACGCCGAGGATCTTGTCGTCGCCGGTCGCCTGCGGAAACTCGATGCGGCGGATCGAGACCGTTAGAGGCGCAGGCGTGTCGCCCACCGCCGACGGCGCGGCCATCGGCAGGCCGAACCGATAGTTCTGCACCGGGTCCGGCGAGGACAGCAGGGCGCATCCGCTCAGTGCGGTCAGCACAGCGGCGGACGCCGCCAGTCGAAGGACAGGACGAAGGATCACGGCTGCACCTCCAGCTCTTTGGATTTGGGACGACCGATGAAGTCGCGCGGGCTGGCGCGGACATCGTCGATCAGGGATTGCAGTGACCGGGTGGCGTCCTGCAGTTCTTCGATCGTGCCGGTCAGTTGCGGCAGGCTGGTCGTCGCAAAGTCACCCAGCGGACGTTCCAGACCCGTGATCGAACGGTTGGCCGAGGCGATCGCCGTGCGCGCCTCCGCCGTCGCCGAGTTGATATTGGCGATGGCTTGGCGACCGTCCGTATTGATGATCTGACGCGTGTCGACGGCCAGGGCCTGATATTCCTTCACCGCGGCGTTGGCGTTGGTCACGGCCTCTTCCAGTTGCTGGAAGATGGCCTTGCGGGCTTCCAGTTCCGTCGTCAGCGCCTCGACGTTCTTCACGCTGGTGGAGAAGCTGCGGATATTGTCGTCGGACATGACGCGGTTGATCCGGTTCAGCGCATCCACGGTCTGGGCCAGCACCGTGCCCGAACCGCTCAAGAGCTCGGCGATCGGCGACGGCTGGCTTTGCAGCACGGGCACGACATTGTCAGGATACTGCTCTTTCAGCAGGGCGCTGTTGGGCGAACCGGCAGTGATCTGGATGTAGTTCAAGCCGGTGATGCCTTGCGGCTCCAGCTGCGCGCGCGAGGTGACGCGCACCGGCGTCGTGCCGTCAACGCGGACACGGGCGATGACTTGGTCGCCGCGCTTGGTGTCGATGTTCAGGTCAGTGACCTCGCCGACGCGGATGCCGTTGAAATGCACCTCGCCACCTTCCGACAGGCCGTTCACCGGCCCATAGAAGACGATGTCGTACATGTCATAGTCGCTGTTGAACTGCAGCCGGGCCAGCCAGATGGTGAACACCGCCAGGGCCGCCAGAAGGGCGACGGTGGCGATGCCGACGGCGGCGTAATGTGCGTCTCTTTCCATGATCCGCTCTCCTCAGGCGGCAGACTTGGTGGCTGCGCGTCCGCGCGGCCCCAGGAAATATTCTTTGATCCACGGATGGTCGGAGCCTTCCAGCTCCTGCACCGTGGCCTTTTCCACGACCCGCTTGTCCGCCAGCACCGCCACCTTGTCACAGATGGCATAGAGCGTATCGAGGTCGTGGGTGATCATGAAGACGGACAGACCGAGGTCGTCCGCCAGTTGCCGGATCAGATCGTCGAACGCGGCCGCGCCGATGGGGTCCAGACCCGCCGTCGGCTCATCAAGGAACACCAGCTCGGGGTCCAGCGCCAGCGCACGCGCAAGGCCGGCCCGTTTCTTCATTCCGCCCGACAGTTCCGCCGGCTTGAGATGGTGGTGCTCGGGCTTCAGACCAACCATGGCGATCTTCAGCTCGGCCAGTTCATAGATGACCGATTTCGGCAGTTTGGTGTGTTCGACCAGAGGCGAAGCCACGTTCTCAAGGACGCTCAGCGACGAGAACAGCGCGCCCTGCTGAAACAGAATACCGGTGCGCTTCTCGATGTCGGCCGCCTCGGCCTTGGTCAGGTTCGCCCGGTCGTAGCCCAGCACCTTCACCGACCCACCTTCCGGCTCCTTCAAGCCGATGATGGTGTTCAGCAGCACGGTCTTGCCCGCGCCTGATCCGCCGACGACGCCCAGGACTTCGCCGCGCACCAAGTCGAGGTCGAGGTTCTCGTGGATGGTGCGCTCGCCGAACTGGCTCAACAGGCCGCGCACCTCGATCAGGTTTTCTGGTGCTTCGGTCATATGTTCAGCTCCAGGAACACCAGGGCGAACACGGCGTCCAGGAAGATGATGGCGAAGATGGCCTGAACCACGGCGGCCGTCACGCGCCGGCCCAGGCTTTCGACGTCGCCGGCGACCGACATGCCCTGACGGCAACCGATGGCGGCGATCACCAGGGCGAAGACCGGCGCCTTCACCAGACCGACCATCAGATGCTGGGCCATGGTGCCGTCCTCGACGAGCCGCTGGAAGAAGAAGGACGGACCGAGATTCAGCGAGCTCCAGCACACGACCAGACCGCCGACTAGGCCGCCGATCATGCCCATGAAGGTCAGCAGCGGCAGCATCAGCACCAGCGACGCGACGCGCGGGATCACCAGGGCCTGGAACGGATTGACGCCCATGACCTGCATGGCGTCGACCTCTTGGTTCATCCGCATCGACCCGATCTCGGCCGCGAAGGCCGAGGCCGAACGTCCCGCCAGAAGGACCGAGGCGATCACCACAGCGAACTCGCGGAACATGGCGACGCCGATCAGTTGAACGGCGAACACCTGAGCGCCGAAGTCGGTCAGCAAATCCACGCCGATGAAAGCGATGACGGCGCCGATGAAGAAGTTGGTGATCATGACGATCGGAATGGCGTCCAGCCCGGCGCGCTCGGCCTGACTGACCCAGGCCGGCCAACGGATGCCGCCGGGATGTTTGGCGGCTTCCACCACGGCGGCCATCAGCCGACCCAGAAAGGCCAGCGACAACATGGCCTCGCCGCCGAAATCGTAAACGCCACGGCCGATCTTGGCGAAGGTGCGCACGAAGGCGCTGGGGCGTTTCGGCGCAGGGGCGCTCTGGCGCTCCAGCAGTTCGATCATGTGATAGATACGGCCGGCCTCGGGCCGTTCCTTCCACTGGCTCTTGGCCAGGCGGCCGCTTGAAGCCTGCACCAGAGCCAGCGCGCCGGCGGTATCGAAGCGACCGAGATCGGAGGTGTCGATGCTGGCGATATCGCGGCCTTCCAGATCGCGGCTCAGCTCCGTCGGCAGACGACCCAGCGCCGTGGTCGTCCAGTCGCCGGTCAGGCGCAGACGGGCCTCGCCATCACTATCGACGATTTCATATGCAGCCGTGTTCATCGCGCCCCTGAAGACCGGTCTGACATCGCGATTTTCCCCTGACCCTCTGAACAGACAGCCGAAATCCCTGCCGCGCTAATGGTCAAGCCGGCATTCGATGTCAACGCGCGATGACATTCGCGCGGATGTTTGTCGATCGACCGTGTCGAGATCGCCTCCCCCGATGAAACGTCCAACGGTCACGCTGGCGCTGATGCCAAACGCGGCCGAACGGGATTCGTTCTCGCGTCACCTCATACGACGTTGCACCGCCGCCAGATCCTCAATGAACAATCGTCTCGCCTCGGACTTGGCCGCCTCGTCCGGAAGCCGCAACAAATAGGAGGGGTGGACTGTCAGTACGGCGGTCGATCCATCGCTCAGGTCGATCGGCGCGCCGCGTTCCTGCATCACGGCCGGCTTTCGACCCAGCAACGCCAGACCTGCCGTCGCCCCAAGGGCCAGCACGACTTGCGGCTTGATCAGCCTTCGTTCCGAGTCCAGCCACCAGCGACAAGCCTGGACCTCGCCCGCGTTCGGCGTCTTGTGCAGGCGACGCTTGCCGCGCGGCTCGTGTTTGAAGTGTTTGACAGCATTGGTGACATAGACGTCGGATCGATCAATGCCGGCCTCGGCCAGGGCTGCGTTCAGCACCTGTCCCGCCGGCCCGATAAAGGCGCGGCCCGCCAGATCCTCCTGATCGCCCGGCTGTTCGCCGACGATCATCAGACGCGCCGACTTCGGCCCCTCCCCGCACACGCCCTGCGTCGCGTCGCGGTAAAGCGGGCAACGGCGACACGCCTGAACGCCGACCGCGACATCGTCGAGGTTTTCGGGCACGGCCTCGGCGTCGGGGCGCGCCAGATGCAGATCTGGCGCGACGGCGCGCGCGAAACGCGGATTAGGCTGAGGCGACGGCGTTGCGACCATGGTCTCGGTTCGAACCGACGAAGCCGCGACCAGTTCCGGGATCAAGGCGGCTTCCGGCAGGTTCTTCCAATAGGACTTGGCCATCTCGCCCTGCATCGTTTTCACCTTCAACCGCGCAGGATTGAAGGTCGAGGCGTAGTAGGTCTTCCAGAAATCCTCGATCTCGTCTTCGGCCGGCGCCATGTCGCGGGTCGCCGGCGGCCCGAACCGCAGGATTTCGCCATCCCAGAAGGCCGAACCATCCGGCGTCAGGATCGACCAGCGCATGGTCGTGAACCGCCGTTGAAAGAAGGGCGCAGTCTTTTCCAGTACCCGATGCGGCGGCTCGAACCACGCCACCCAGGCTTCGCCCAGATCGTCATGCACCTTGCGAAAGCGAACGAAGGCCTTCATCTTGTGCGAGGCGCGGCTGACGTTCTTGACCCGCTCCAGCGCGTCGGCGACGTCCTGGTCCGAAATTACCTTGATCAGGTCCGGCTCATCCTTCAGTCGCCACAGAAGCCGATACATCAGATCGAAACGGTCGGCGGATCGATGCAGGATCAGGTTCTGGGCCAGGTCCACGAACTCTTTCGGCACGTTGAAAGCTCTGCCCTCATCCGGCGTCGGCGACGCCGCTTCGGCAATCGGCTGATCGAACAGCCCGCCCTGTTCCACCGCCCCCGCCACGACGAACCGCGCCGCCGCGGGCTCCACACCCGCCAATCGAAACGCGCGCGCCGCTTTCCGCCAGCCGTCGAAGTCGGTCTCACCGTCCAGCGTCGCCACCGCCATCAGAACAGGCTCAATTGCTCGGGCGTGCGGCTGGTCACGCGCGCCTTCAGGTCCGCCGCATCCGTCAGTCCGCCTGGCGTCCAGTCCAGCGTCGTAATGAAGGGGCGGATCTTAGCCACCGATCGCGTCAGCCGTCCGACATCCTCCAACCGCAGGGTCCGATACCGGCGCACCGCGATGATCCGGTCCACCGCCTTCACGCCCAACCCGGGCACCCGAAGCAGCATCTCGCGCGGCGCACGGTTCACATCGACGGGAAACTGCTCGCGCTTGTTCAGCGCCCAGGCCAGTTTGGGATCAACCGCCAGATCAAGCATGCCGTTCGATGCCCCCTCGCCGATCTCCGGCGTGGAGAAGCCGTAGAACCGCATCAGCCAATCGGCCTGATACAGCCGGTGCTCGCGCATCAGCGGCGGCTTGGACAGCGGCAAGATCGAACTGGAATCCGGGATCGGGCTGAACGCCGAATAGTAGACGCGGCGCAGACCGTAACCGCCGTAGAGCGAGGCGCTGCGATCCAGGATTTCCGTATCCGGCGCGCCGTCGGCGCCGATGATCAGCTGCGTGCTCTGGCCGCCCGGCGCGAACTTCGGCGGTTTGATCTTTTCACGTTTGGTCGGCCTGGCCGCCTCGACGCCAAGACGCACCTGGCTCATCGCCTTCTTGATGACCCCAACATCCTTTTGCGGCGCCAGTCGCGCCAGCGCCTCGTCGCGCGGAAGTTCGATATTCGCTGACAGGCGGTCGGCGTACAGCCCCGCCATCTCCACCAGCTTCGGATCCGCCTCCGGGATCAGTTTCAGATGAATATAGCCACGGAAATCGTGGACTTCCCGCAGCGTCTTGGCCACCAGGACCAGTTGCTCCATCGTATAATCGCCGGATCGAATGATGCCCGACGACAGAAACAGGCCCTCGATATAGTTGCGCTTGTAGAAGTTGAGCGTCAGGTCGACCACCTCGTCGACATCGAACCGCGCGCGCTCCACATTCGACGAGACGCGATTGATGCAATAGGCGCAATCGTAGATGCAGAAGTTGGTCAGCAGGATCTTGAGCAGACTGATGCATCGACCGTCCGGGGTATAGGCGTGGCAGATACCCATGCCCTCGGTCGAGCCAATCCCCTTGCCGCCGACAGAGTTTCGTTTCGACGTTCCGGACGACGAACACGAGGCGTCATATTTGGCGGCGTCAGCCAGAACGGAAAGTTTTCGACACAGATCAAGACGGGCCATTGTTCATGATACGTTCCAGAACGATGTTTGGTCCAGCGTTGCCGTTTTCTTTTTTGAAACGACGACTTAACGCAGCAGATTAAGCAGCGACGTGCTTTTCAGCGAGTTGATGATCTGGGCCGAAGCCTCGATCGCCACCTGCGCCATCTGCAGATCGGTGATCGCCCGTGCCGGATCATAGCCGGACTTATCCTGCATCATCTTCTGCAGGGCGGTCTTCTGGTTTTCCTGGGCGTCCAGCGCCGTCTCGACGTGGTTCTGGATCAGACCGTTCTTGGCCGTCTGGTTCGTCAGGCCCGCATTCGCCTTGTCCAGTTCGCCCATCTGCGCCTTCAAAAACGCGGTGACGTTGGCGTCGGGCTGTCCCGTCAGCGTGCCCGCGCCGGCTGGCGTATAGGTCACGCCGCCAACGGTGACCGCCGTGCCGTTCTGGAAGGCCTGAATATTGCGGAACACCTCGGTCAGCGGCCCGCCGATCTCGCTGGCCAGAAACCCGGTCTCGACCGTGGTCTTCTCGTCGATGCGCGACTTCTGCTTCAAGGTGTCGTTGGCGAAGGTCGCAGCGGTGGACGGCGCCGCGGTCAAATCGGCCATGGTCGCGGCTGTGGCGGGCGCGATGTCGCTTTGCCCCCCCGCAAACAGGTACGAGCCCTGGTGTTCCGCATTCAGTCCACCCTGCACCGTCTGATAGTTCAGACCGAGCTCGACCATCAGATTGTCGATCCGCCCGGCCGCCAGGCTGTTTGCAATGGCCTCGCGCGCCGCATTACCGCCTTCGTAGATGCGGCTCATGGCCAGATCCTGGGCGCTCAGCCGCGCCTTCACGGCCTCGCCAGTGGAGATGAAGCCCTCCAGCCGCGCCTGTGTCGATGTCAGGCTGGTCAGCTGTTCGGCCCCTCGACCATAGCCAGACATATCGGTGGCGATCTTCTCGCTGTCGATCCGCTCCTGCGCCTGCTGCGCGCGGCCCTGCGCGTTCATCAGGCTGAGCAAGGCCGACTGGTAGTTCCCGTGGGTCGCGACGCGCGTCATTGCAGGATTCCGATCAGTACGTCGTACATGTCCTTGCTCGCCTGGATCAGGCGCGCAGAGGCGTTATAGGCTTGCTGGAACGTGGTCATATTGACCAGTTCTCCGTCCATGTTCACGCCTTCGGCCGAGGTGCGGCGACTGTCCGCCTCCTTGGCCAGGGCGCTTGCCGTTTCGCTGCGGGTCTTGGCGGCCGAGGCCTTGCCGCCGATCTCGCCGGCGAAGTCCGCCGCATAGGACGACAGGGTCTTGGTCCCGCCGGCATTGCCGCCGGCTGCGGCGAAGGCGACGTTCTTCTTGCCCACATCCCCCAGCGCCAGGCCGCCGCGCCCATCGTTCTTGCTCAGCGCCGGCGTCCCCGCCGCGGCCGACAGGTTTAGTTGCGCCAGGGCCAGCTTGCCGGGGTCCTGCTGAATATCGCTGCGCACCGTATAGGCGCCCGCCCGCGTCGATCCGGTCGCGCCCAGGCCGAACAGTTGCGACATTGAAACGCCGGACGGATCCTGGGTCGTATTGTCCTTCACGACGTTCATCGACGTCGCCGACGGGTCGTAGGCCTTGAAGGACAGCTTGCCCACCGCATCCAGGCTGAAGGCGCCATAGCGACCGACGCCGGTGATGGGATCGTTCAGCGCGCCCAGCATCTCGCCCATCGTTCCGGTCCCGGCGGGCACGGACACGGTGATGTCGCGAAGGCGCGCGCCCGATGGGACGGCGAAGCGCAAGGTCAGGCTCTCGCCCGGATCGAACCCATGCTGAGACGTCAGGGTCAGGCCCGTCTCGTAGAAGGTCGGCGTGGTCGTAGTGACCAGGTCGTTCAGGCCGAACCAGTGCGAAAATCCGCGCCCGCCCTTCGTGCTGAGCGATGTCGCATCGTCGGCGATGGCCACGCCGTTTCCGGCCGCCCCGTCCAGGCGCAGTTGGCCATCCGAGAAGCTCGCCGTCGCCGTGCCGCCCAGTTGGGCGTTCAGCACGCTGAGGAAGGTGGTCGGATCGGCGGCGGCCCCGTTGATCGTCATCGTCCCGCCGGAAAAGACGATCTGCGCCGAGGCCTGGACCACGCCCGACGCATTGACCGCCGAGATGGTGGTCGTGCCGGTGAAGCCGGTCAGGGCGTTCTCGAGCGACTGTCCAACGTTGCGCCCCGTCAGGGTGGTCGGCGCAGGAACGCTGCTATTGGCGTTATGGGCGCGGTTCAGTTCGTCCGCAAGTTTGGCCGTCAACTCACCCAGGCGCGCGGCGGCGGCAGGCGCATCGACATCGCGCATCTCGACCAGACCCCGGATCTGACCGGACGACACGCCGTCCAGCAGCGGCCAGCGCGTGCCGCTGGGTTCGGTGATCATGATGTCGGAGAAGGCCGTCATGGCGTCCACGGTGCCGGCCGCCTGGTACGACAGCGTCGCCGCCCCCTCGCCCACCAGGGTCGTGCCTGTGTTGGTGCGCAGCGTCACGCCGCCGTTGGAGCGGGCCTCCACCTTCACATCCATATATTTGGACAGTTCGTTGATCAGGCCGAGTTGCGCGTTCTGGGCGCCCGTCACGTCCTCGTTCGTCACCGTTCCGGCGGCGATGGTCTTGTTCAGCTTGGCGATCTGTTCCAGCAGCGGATTGACCGTCTCGACCGCGCTCAGCAGCCGGCCGTCCGCCTCCTGACGCGCCGATTGGATTTGGGACGCGATGCCGGCGGCCTGATTGAAGATCGCCTGGGTCTTGTAGATCGTGTCCTGACGCCCGGCCGAGGACGTCGGGCTTTCGGCCAGTGTCGCATAGGTGGCGAACAGCTTGTCGACCTGGGCGAAGAAGTTGCTGTCGCTGCTGGGATCGCCGAACTGGTTCTGGATCTGGTCGTACAGTTCATAGCGCACGGTCTGGCGCGCGGCGTCCGCCCCGGCGCTAAGGCTGGCGGCCTGCAGGAAACGGTCTGTCGCCAGACGCACCCGCGTGACGTCGACACCCGAACCATAGCCATTGGTGACGGCGGCCGACTGATCGGCGACTTTGCGGATGTATCCGGGCGTATCGACGTTGGCGATATTGTCGGCGGTGACACGCAACTGCGACTGGGCGGTCTTCAGCCCCGACGTCGCAATGTTCATGATCGAGTTCAGCGACATTGACGCGTCTCCCCCGCCCTACCCGGCAACCGCTGCATCGCGACGCGCAGTTCTTGCCCAGCCACGCGCCAGGCCCACTCGCACAAAGCGTTGTTTTTCCACAGGATCGTTGATCGGGCGGCCGTCATGATGGGAAGGACGCGCAAAGGTCGGGCCAATCGGATGCAGGCATCCCGCGTGTCACGGATCAGCGCTGCCGCGAAGCCGGGCAAAAAGTGGCGAGAGCGCGGCAATAACGACCGCCGCCCGTCAGACCCGCAGCCCCCGAGGCTACACTTTTCCTTGTTTTTGCTGGCCTATTTTCTTGGCCCGACCCTTGCGTCGAGGGCGGCGAACTCTTGGGCGCAGCAGGCGCCGTCGTCGCTCCTCAAGAAAGCCGCCGCGCTTCCATGTCCACCGCTTCCGCTCTGCTCGCGCCTGCCGCTCCGGTTTCGACCGGACCGTCGGCTGCCGCCTCGGGCGCAGAGGCCGTCGATGCGGGTCTTTTCTTCAGCAAGATCGCCGACGCGCTGAACGCGGGCGTTCACGGCGCGCCGGTCGAACGGATGACGCCTGGCCGTCTGACGGGCGCTCGGTCGCTGGGCGTCATCATGGCCCAGCCGATGACGGCCGAGTTGGACGCCGACACGCCGACCGCGACGACCGACACCATCCCTACGATCTCGGGGGAGAGCGCAGACTCCAAAACGCAGCTCGTCTTGTCTGACGAACAGCAGATCGGCACGGACACGGCCGCGAATGACGACGATACCCCTGGCCTCGTCGCCGCAACGCCGTTTACACCCGCGCAAGCGACGCCGGCCGTTCCGGTCGCCCAATCGCTCGACGTCGCAAGCTCGCCCGCCGCTTACGAGGACGCGGCGGAAATCCCTGTCGATCCGCAAGCTCCCAAGAGTGTTGTGTCAGTCGCTTTCGCTGCGCCCGAGGCGTTGACGACGACGGTCTCCACGGCTCCCCGCTCTGCAACTGATGCGGCGACCAAGACAGCGTCGGCGCCTGCCGACCAGGACCTTGAAGCGAAAACCGCCCTGACGGCCGCGACCGCACAAGCAGTCTTTTCGGAACTCTCCGAAATCCTGACGACCGAAGCGTCGACCTCTTCTCCCGTCGTGATGAAGCCGGCTGAAGTCGAGGCCGCCGAGGCCCCGGTCACAGCGGCGCAGCAGACGACGGCCGACGGTCCGAAGCCGACAGTCGCGCCCAAGCCGGCCTTTACGGTCAAGGGCGACGCAGCGCCTCGTCCGACCGACGCAGCGACGCCGGCGCCTGCCACGTCCGACGCTGCGGCCAGCACGATCCAGACCGCTGTCGCCAATACCGACGAGCCGGCCGCTCCCCCGCCTATCATTCAATCCCTTGCAGCCGCTCAGATCCCGACCGCCCAAGTCCAGATCGCCGTCACATCGACGATGCCCAAGCCGTCGATCATTGTCCCCGCCGACGTCGTCGCTGCGAGAACCGAAGCGGCGTCGTCTGTGACAGCCGAAACGGCCGACACGCCCGATAAGCTGGCAGAGGCAGCGGCTCCGTCCGATACGCCGAAGTCGTCGCCGACCGCGATTCAACCCGCCACGCCCTTGCGCGGTAACCTCCATGCGGTGACGGACCGAACGGGCGACACCGCCGTTCCTGCGGTTCGAGCCGCGACGACCGAAGACGCCACCCCTTCCGGCACCGCAATCGAAGTCGCCGCCAAGCCGACGCTCTCTTCCGCCAAGGCAGCCGAGTCCGCCATTGCCGGCGTCGCCACGTCGGATTCAGCGTCGCCCGAAGCCACGACCGCAAGCCCCGCGCCGCTCGATGCGCAGCCTGCGCAACAGGCCGCCGTGTCCAGCCATGCTCAGGGCCTGTCCACTCTGTCACGCGCCACCGTCGAGACCACCGCCCAACTCGCTGCGCAGATGGCCCGCAAGCTCGAAGGCCGTTCGACCCGGTTCGATATGGTGCTGACGCCCGAAGATCTGGGCCGCGTCGATGTCAGCCTTGAGATCGGCAAGGACGGCCAGCTGTCCGCTCGCCTGGCCTTCGACAATCCCGCCGCCGCCGCCGATCTGAAGGGTCGCGCCGACGAACTGCGTCGCCAGCTTCAGGAGGCCGGCTTCCAGGTCGCAGGCGATGCGCTCGACTTCTCGCAACGTGATCCGTCCGCGGGCGGCGGCGCCTTCGAGCGCCAGCAGCAGCGCAACGCCCTGTTCGCCGGCGGCTCTCGCCTTGCGGCCCAGGCCGACATGCCCATCGTCCCGGCGCCCGGCGCCTGGATCAATCATTCCCTGACGCCTGACCGCGTCGATCTGAAGGTCTGACCCCATGGTCGACGCCGTCACCACAAGCGCAGCAGCCGGCCGGGTCACCGGCGGCACAAAGGCCCTGGCCTCGAACTTCGAGACCTTCCTGACCCTGCTGACCACGCAGATGAAGAACCAGGATCCGCTGTCGCCGCTGGACTCCAACCAGTTCACGGCCCAGCTAACCCAGATGGCCGGCGTGGAGCAGCAACTGCTGACCAACGACCTGCTGACCAGCCTGCTGGCCGCCCAGGCCGGCGGCGGCTTGGACAACGCCGCCAACTACATCGGCAAGAGCGTCACCGCCGCCTGGACCGCCACCGAGTTCAACGACGGCAAGGCCACCTGGGCCTACGAGCTGGGCGCCGACGCGGACAAGGCCACCTTGCAGGTCGTCGACAGCAAGGGCGTCGTGGTCTGGGAAGGCGCCGCGCCGGACAAGAAGTCCGGCCTGCACGCCTTCTCCTGGGACGGCAAACTGAAGGACGGCGGCACGGCAGAGGACGGCGGCGTCTATACGCTGAAGGTCGCCGCTACCGACGCTGCAGGGGCCAAGGTTGACGCCCAAGCCCTGATCCAGGGTCGGGTCACCGGCGTCGAGATGTACAACGGCGCGCCGTATCTGGTGATCGGCGACTCCATCCTTCCGCTTTCGACCGTGATCTCGCTGAACGAGATCAAGGCCCAGGCGGCCAACGATACCGACGATACGGAGAATCCGAACGTCCCCACCGAGGAGGCGGCCGCATGATGCGATCCGCCGCCTTCCCGATGACCTCTATTTAAGGAGCGTTCTTCCATGAGCCTCAACAGTGCAATGCTGGCCGGCGTGTCCGGCCTGGCCGCCAACTCCGCCGCCCTGGCGGCGATCTCCCAGAACATCGCCAACGTGAATACCGTCGGCTACAAGCGCACGGCCAGCGAGTTCCAGACCCTGGTCAACAGCCAGACCGCATCGGGCGGCAGCTACTCGGCCGGCGGCGTCACCACCAACACCCGCTCCTATGTTAGCCAGGAAGGTCAGCTTCAGCGCACGACCTCCAGCACCGACCTCGCCGTCAACGGTCAGGGCTTCTTCGTCACGACGACGCAGGCCGAGAACGTCGGCGCGACCGACACCCGCCTGTTCACCCGCGCCGGCGCCTTCACCGTCGACAAACAGGGCTATCTGAAGAATAGCGCCGGCCTGTATCTGCAAGGCTGGCCCGTCGATTCCAACGGCGAGATCTCGACCGATCCGTCGGACCTGTCGCGCCTGCGCTCGATCAACATCGGCTCGGTCGGCGGCACCGCCGAACCGACCACTCGCGTCCAGATCAACGCCAACCTGCGTTCGAGCCAGGAATCGTCCTCCGCGGCCAGCGCCCAGTCCTACAAGGGCGTGTCCGATACGGCGACGCCGGCCGTGACCCACGACGTGTCGGTCCGCTACACCCGCACCGGCGCCAACAGCCACGATCTGGTGATCAAGTCCGGTTCGCAGAAGGTCGACGCCTCGGCGACCTTCGACCCGACCACCGGCGCCATCACCGGGCTGACGATCAACGGCGCGAACGCCGGCTCGGCGACCGCGATAGGCACGCCGCCGACCCAGATCCAGTTCACGCCGGCCAGCGGCCCCGCCTATACGCTCAACCTTTCGGACGTCGGCCTGGGCAACGAAAACGTCGCCAAGACGAAGTACGACCCATCGGTCAACTCGATGGCGATGTACAACGCCGACGACGACAACCCTGTCGGCGTGAAGCCCGACTTCAAGATGAACATCCCGGTTTCGGACTCCAAGGGCGGCCAGCGCAACCTGGAACTTCGCTTCCTGAAGAGCGACGAACCGAACATCTGGTACGCGGAGATCGTGTCCGTGCCGGCCAGCGACGTGATCGCGGGCGCACCCTACGCCAACGGCCAGATCAAGACCGGCAAGATCGCCTTTACCCCGTCGGGTCGCCTGGATGTCGACACGATGAAGGCCTGGCCGGCGGGTACGGGTCTGTTCGACGACCCCACCATGGCGACGCTGAACTTCGGCAAGTCCGACCCCGCCAACCTGACCATGCCGGCCGGCGAGGTCGCCTGGGCCGACGGTCTGGGCATCGCCGCCCAAGCCGTCACGCTGGACCTCAACACCTCGGCCGGCGGCCTCAGCCAACTGAACACCGCCTCGGTCGTCCAGTCGACGGTCACCAACGGCACGGCGTTCGGCAATCTGAGCGAGATCAAGATCGATGAAGGCGGCTTCGTCACCGCCATCTTCGACAATGGCGTCATGCGTCGCATCGCCCAGGTCGCGGTCGCCACCTTCCCCAGCCCCGACAGCCTGCGTGAAGTGTCCGGCAACGCCTACGCCGTCAGCCTTCAGTCCGGCACCTTTAACCTGAAGGCGGCGGGAACGGGCGGCGCGGGCGAGATCGCGGCCAAGCAGTTGGAGTCCTCGACCGTCGATCTGTCGGCCGAGTTCACCGGCCTGATCACCACCCAGCGCGCCTATTCCGCCTCGTCCAAAATCATCACCACGGCCGATGAAATGCTGGCCGAGCTGATCAACATCAAACGCTGATCGGCGAGTAAGTAAGCGTTAGTCTCGATGAATCGTCGCGCAAGCAAGGTTTACAGAGTCGTTCAGGGAGGGGCGGAAGTTATCCGTTCCTTCACCACGACCCTTAAACGGACCTTAGTCGGGGACGCCTACCTTCATGACACTACGGTGTTGGTGAAAGAGGCATAAGCCCATGTTGCAAGAGCGACGCCTTAATAGCAAAGGCGAACAATACGTGGTCGGACCGACTGGCACGCCCCTGACCCTCAACGACCTGCCGCCGTCCAACACGGACCGGTGGGTGATCCGGCGCAAGGCCGAGGTCGTCGCCGCCGTTCGCGGCGGCCTGCTCAGCCTCGACGACGCTTTGGCGAAATATCGCCTGACGGCCGAAGAGTTCCTGGCCTGGCAGAAGGCCATCGACAAATGGGGCATGCAGGGCCTGCGCACGACGCGGATCCAGAGCTACCGCTCCTGAGGGTTTCCCCGAAGACGTTAAGGGCCGCATCCGGCGACGGGTGCGGCCCTTTTCTTTTGCGGGCCTCGAAATCGCACTGGTTCCGCACTAAATGGCCGCGATGAGCTTGGTCGAAGATTTCTGCCCCGTTCCCGACATCGCCCGCACCGACATGGATGCGGCGGTCGAGAGCGCGCGGGCGGCGGTCGGCCTGCCGGTCGGCGCGCGCGTGGTGGCAGCCATGTCGGGCGGTGTGGATTCCACCGTCGTCGCGGCCCTGCTGCACAAGGCCGGCTATGACGTCGTCGGCGTGACGCTGCAGCTGTACGACCACGGCGCGGCGTTAAAGAAGAAGGGCGCCTGCTGCGCGGGTCAGGACATTCACGACGCGCGTCTGGCCGCCGACATGATCGGCATTCCGCACTATGTCCTGGACTATGAGAGCCGGTTCAAGGACGCGGTGATCGACCAGTTCGCCGACAGCTATCTGAAGGGCCAGACGCCCGTCCCCTGCATCCGCTGCAATCAGACCGTTAAGTTCCGCGACCTGCTGGACGTCGCCCGCGATCTGGGCGCCGAGGCGATGGCGACGGGTCACTACGTCCGCCGCGCGGTCGCCGGCAACCGCTCGCAGATGCGTAAGGCCATCGACCATTCGCGCGACCAGTCCTACTTCCTGTTCGCCACGACGCAGGACCAGCTCGACTATCTGCGCTTCCCCCTGGCCGATCTGGAAAAGCCCCAGGTGCGCGGCGTCGCCGCCGAAATGGGTCTGAAGATCGCCGCCAAGCCGGATAGCCAAGACATCTGTTTCGTGCCTTCCGGGGACTATCGCACCCTGATCGACCGCTTGCGTCCGCAAGGGCGTGAGGCCGGCGAGATCGTGCATATGGACGGTCGGGTGCTGGGCCGGCACGCGGGCATCACGGACTACACGATCGGCCAGCGCCGCGGTCTGAATGTCGCCGTGGGCGAGCCCCTGTTCGTGACACGGCTGGAGCCTGATACCCGTCGCGTCATCGTCGGCCCGCGTGAAGCCCTGCTGACGGCCAGTCTGACGCTGGAAGAAACCAACTGGCTCGGTGACGAGGCGACCATCACTGAGGCGGCCGAGGCCAACATCCCGGTCCTGGCCCGTGTCCGCTCGACCCGCCAGCCCTCGCCAGCCCGCCTCGCCCTGATCGACGGCGATATCCGCATCGTCTTTGACAATGGCGAGGAAGGCGTCGCGCCGGGCCAGGCCTGCGCCCTGTATGACCCGACGGACACCGAACGCGTCCTGGGCGGCGGCTTCATCCGCGACACGACGGCGGTCGTCGTCTAGCCCCGACCCAAATGTGGAGGCGATGTGGAGGCGGAGTGGATCTTGGTTGCAGGTTTCTCTCAACCTCGGACATCAAAGATGCACCGGCCTGTTGCACGGCTGTAAACTGCGCATCGCAATGACGGCGTAATCCCCGCCCCGACTAAGCAGGGGATAAAAATGCATCGTCAAACCAAACTGCGTCTTCAGCTGCTGCTGGGGACCGCCCTTCTCGCCGCGCCCGTTTCCGCCTTCGCCCAGACCGCTCCGGTCCAGACCGCGCCGACGGCCGCCAGCGCCGAGCCGGCCGGTCTTGACGACATCGTCGTGACCGCCACCAAGCGCGAAACCAACCTGCAAGACACGCCGATCTCGATCTCGGTCGTCAACGCCGAAGCCCTGGCCGATCGCCACGTGCAGAGCCTGATGGACCTGGCCGACGGCAGCGTCCCCAGCCTGCGCATCGCCACCTTCGAGGCCCGTCAGTCCGCCCTGACCATCGGCATCCGCGGCATCGTGCCAAACGACGCCAACCAGCCGGCTCGCGAGCAAGGCGTCGGCGTCTACATCGACGGTGTCTATCTGGCCCGCCAGCACGGCCTCGCCGCCGCCCTGCTCGACATCGAGCGCGTCGAAGTCCTGAAGGGTCCGCAAGGCACCCTGTTCGGCCGCAACACCGAAGGCGGCGCCCTGTCGCTGGTGACCAAGAAGCCCACGGGCGTGTTCGGCATGCGCGCCATCGCCGGCGTCGGCAATCTGGAGTCCTACAACTCCGAACTGCACGTCGATTTCCCCGCCCTCGGCGACTTCGCCTTCAAGGTCGACGGCATCATTTCGGTCCAGGGTCCGGTGACCGAGAACATCCTGCCGGGACAGACGGGCTTTGGCGAATATGACCGTCGCGGCCTTCGCTTCCAGACGCTCTGGACGCCCGCCGAAAACTTCACCGCCACCCTGGCGGCGGACATCAGCAAGGACAAGAACACGCCGTTCTACAGCCAGCTGCTGAACTTCAACCCGAACGGCCTGACCGTCGTGCCGTTCACCTCGGCGACAGTTCCGTCGGGCAGCATTCGCGGCCTGTCGCCCCTGGTCCAGGTCGAAGGCTCCAAGCGCATGACGCAGGCCGACATCGGCGTGCCTCAGCAGTTCAGCGTCGACGATACGCGCGGCATGGACCTGCACCTGTCGTATCGCCCGACCGACTCGCTGGAAATCCGCTCGATCACGGCCTACCGCGATCTGGACGTCGAACAGTACGATAACATCGCCGGCGCCCACCGTCCGCCGGTCGTCGGCCCGAACGGCCGCTTCAGCCGCTATTCGCTGGCCGGCTTCTGGCAGCATCAGCTCAGCCAGGAACTGCAGGCCGTCGGTTCGCTGGGCGACAGCATCGACTACGTTGGCGGCGTCTTCTACTTCAAGGAAACGGTGTCCGACGACGCCGCCACGCCCTCGACGAACCAGTGGAACGCCGACGGCACGGGCTACACCATCCTGGACCCCACCCCGACGATCCGCGGCTTCCGCTCGCTGGACCGCAAATCGACCGCCCATTCGGAATCCAAGGCCATCTACGGACAGGCGACCTGGACCCCGGCCAGCATGGACGCCTTGCACCTGACGGTCGGCGGCCGCTACACCTGGGACGACAAGGACGGCAAGCTGGAGGTCGTCAACAACGCCGCCACCAACCTGACCTTCAACTCCAAGGTCGATCGCTTCGACCCGCTGGTCACCCTGGCCTATGACGTCAGCAACAACATCAACGTTTACGGAAAGTATTCGACCGGCTACCGCGCCGGCGGCGCCTCCTCGCGCTCGCTGACCTATCGCTCGTTCGATCCCGAAGAGGTCAAGGCCTACGAAATCGGCCTGAAGAGCGACCTGTTCGACCGCCGCGTCCGCTTCAATGCGGCCGTCTACGCCATGGACCGCACCGACAGCCAGATCGACTTCAGCCTAGTCACTGTCCAGGGCGCCTCGACCCGCAACACGCTGGAAACGATCAACGCCCCGGGCACCACGAAAATCCGCGGCGTGGAGTTGGAAGGTCAGTTCCGGGCGACCGACAACCTGACCCTGTCGGCTTCTTACGCCTATACGGACGCCAAGGTGCCGGACACGGTCAACCCGTTCAACGGCCAGGTGCAGCAGGTCTTCATCTCCTACACGCCCGAGAACGCCGGCAGCGTCGCCGCCGACTGGAACTCGCCTTTCATGGGCGCAACCCTGAAGGCGCACATCGACGCCAACTACGCCGATGCGGCCCACAGCTTCGAGCAGTTCGCGATCAAGGCCGATTCGTCCTTCGTCGTGAACGCCCGCGTCGCCATCGCCGACATCACGACCCGCGACGGCGGTCCGCTGCTGGAAGTGGCCCTGTGGTCGCGCAACCTGCTGGACGAGACCTACGTCTACCGTCGCGACCCGTCGAACCGGAACACCTTGGGCGACTACGGCAACTTCAACAATCCGCGCACCTTCGGCATCGAGCTGCGCGCCTCCTACTAAGCGTTCCTCCCGAACGACCGACTGGCCCCCTTCCGTCCGCGCGGGAGGGGGTTTTTCTTCGTCTGCGTGAAGGCTTTGCGACGGCGATATGAAACTTCACCGCAGCCGTCCGGTTTTACTGGACGACGCGACGATCTGGCGCGATGGCGGCTTTCGGAGACGCCATGAGCAGCCTGATCCTGATCGCCAATGACGCCGCCGAGGGCGTCGAAATCCTGGACGCGGCCCTGCGTCGGGACGGCTTTCGCACCGTCGTCGCCGCCGACGGCCAGCAGGCGGCCGACCTGCATGCGTCTCTCAAGCCCGATCTCGCCCTGCTCAGCGTCCACTTGCCTGTGCGCGACGGCTGGGATGTGCTGGGCGAACTGCGTCGGCGCGGCGAAACGCCCGTCATCATGGTCGGCGACCGGGACGAGGCCGCCGACAAGCTGCAGGCGCTGCGGATCGGGGCGGACGACTATATCGCCAAGCCGTTCAAGCCGGCCGAGGTCACGGCCTCCATCCAGACCATCCTGCGACGCAGCGGCGGCGGCGGCCGGGCCGCCAAGACTCTGCGCGTCGGTCCGCTGGAGGTGCAGTTGGAAAATTATCTGGCGGCGATCCTGACGCCGTCGGGCAAGCGCCGTCTGGACCTGACACTGACAGAGTTCCGCATCCTGGCCCACATGGCCCGCACGCCCCTGCGCGTCTTCAGCCGCAGTGAAATCATGCAGGCCTGCTTCCCCAATCAGGCGGTTCTGGAGCGCACGATCGACAGCCACGTCAGCCACCTGCGCCGCAAGCTGGACGCCGCCGACGCCGCCGGACTGCTGACCAATGTGCGCGGGGTCGGATACCGCCTCGAAGCCGAGGTCTGACCGCGCTCACGCCGCTACGGCGTAGACCCTCAGCCGATGGCCGTCCGGATCGCCCGCCACGAAGCTACGGATCGGCGCGGCGTCCGTTGGCGGCGTCAGAATGCGCGCCCCGCGATCCCACCAATCGATATGCGCCTGATCCACCGCCTCGGCGCCCTCCAGCGGAAAGTCGACCTCGCACACCTCGCGCCGATCGCCGGCACGCCGCAACAGCCCAAGCGCCCGGCCCGACGTCAGCTTGAACAAGGCCCGGTCCGGTCCCGCCATAACCGGCCGACAACCCAGCAGGCTGGCATAAAAGCGTGCGCTGATCTCCGGATCCGCGACAGCCAGAAGAATATCCTCGATCTCGCTCATCAGCCCGGCCCCTTGTGTTTCCAACACTTCGAACCCTAACCTTCGCTGCTGCCAGTTTCCGTCAGCAGCCGTCGCCCGATCTCGATCTTTCATGCGCCTCGCGCCAGGTCTTCATCAGCGCCTGTCGACGCGTTGGATAACGCGCCTCCATTACCTCCGCCTCGACGATGCGATCGGTGCGGAAACTGCGGAAATCACCGCGCAGTTCGCACCAGGCCATCAGTAATCGCACCCGATCGAAGAAGGCCAGGGCGAACGGCCAGACGACACGCTCGGACGCCGACCCCGCCTCGTCGCGGTAACACAGCTTCAGCCGCCGCTCGGTGCGGATCGCCTTCCTTAATAAGGCCGGATCGACCCGATCCGCCGGGAACGGCTCTCCCGGCACGACCAGCAGGGCCGACGTGTCCATCTCGTCGCGCAGGTCGGGCGGCAACACCGCCGAAATCCGTCCCAGCGCCGCCAGCGCCGCATCGCGCATGCGCGGATCGGCGCGATCCGCCACCCAGCGTGACCCCAGCACCAGGGCCTCGATCTCTTCCGGCGTGAACATCAGTGGCGGCAGCATGAAGCCCGGCTTCAGAACATAGCCGACCCCCGCCTCCCCCTCGATCGTCGCCCCTTGCGCCTGCAGGCTGGCGATGTCGCGGTAAAGCGTCCGCAGACTGACGCCCATCTCCTCGGCCAACACCTGCCCACTCACCGGCCGACGATGCCGCCTCAGCACATTCAGCAGATCAAGAAGGCGTTCGGAGCGTGACACCCCGCGACCCTAGCAGCCTTGCTGCCAGAAAGCGTCAGCAGGAACTGGCCTAAGCCACTTCCTTCGGCATCACGTCGCCGACCGTCGGCCGGTTCTCGGCGCGGGTCAGGACCATGTCTCTGGGTTTGACGATCTCGCCGCAGCAGCCGCAGGCGATGCGCGGGCTCAGGGAGTGACCGCAGGTCTTGTGGATCATGTCGATGCCGCTGTCGGCGTCGCCATAGACGTGCTTGTTGCCCCAACCGTGCAGGGTGACCAGAACGCCGTACAAATCCTTGCCCTTGGCGGTCAGGACATATTCGTTGCGCGGCGGGCGTTCGGAATACAGGCGCGGCTCCAGCACGCCGTGCTGGACCAGACTTTTGAGGCGGGCGGCCAGGACGTTGCGCGCCACGCCCAGATTGTCTTGCCACTGTTCGAACCGGCTGACGCCGTTGAAGGCGTCGCGAATGACTAACAGGGTCCAGGGATCGCCGATTACCTCAAGCGTGGCGGCGATGGAGCAGCTTTGGCGGCTGTAGTCGGCGGTGCGTCCCATAGGCGCGAAAGTGACGCCGCGTCAGGCATTTGGCAAGGGTTGCAAATCCGAACGCTCCAAGTCAGTCTTGTTTCGCAACGGACGTGCGAGCCTCCCGGTTCGCCGCCTTGTTCCTTGGACTTCGGCGGGAGATCTTCATCAGGTCTTCCGCCGCTTGTTCGCCTGACGCAGGATTGCGCAATGACGCCGCCCATTTCCCTCGACGCCGCCCTTACCTTCCAGATCCTCGACGACGGCGGTCTGTCCGCGCCCGTGCCGGGTCATTTCTCGAACGGCCCATCGAGCATGGCGTCGGAGAAGGGCTTTCCGTTCGGCGGGCTGCTGGCGGCCCTGTGCGCTCAGTCGATGCGACAGGGACTGGCGCTGACCGCGCCCCTTCGGACCCTGTCGGTCCAATATCTGTCAGCGGCAAGGTTCGGCGAACAGGTCGCCTTTCGCCCTCGCCTGCTGCGCGGCGGCCGCAACGTCCTGTATGCCGCGGTCGAGGCCGAGCAGGACGGGCGAATGACCCACCACGCCACCGGCACCTATGGGCTGGACGCCGCGCCGGCACCGCTGACGCCGTTGCACGCGCCGCCCCCGCCGCTGGACAGGCTGGACCCGAAGGCCACCATACGCGGGCCGATGTCGCCGCACTTCGCCCAGCACGTCGAATACCGCTTCGACGGCGGCCCCAACATCCTGGGCGGCAATGAGGGTAAACCGGTGATCGAGCGCACCTGGATGCGGATGGCGGACGGCCGCCCCTTGGATGAGGTCGGCCTGTGCTACCTGCTGGACGCGCTGTATCCGCCCGCCTGGACCGCGTCCAAAACGCCAGCCGCCATGACCACCGTCGATCTGCGCATCGACATCCTGACCGATCAAACGCCCCAGACCGCGCCGGACGGCTGGGCCTTCTTCGAGTTCAGGATGCTGGACCTCGGCCTGGGCTGGACGGTGGACGAGGCGATCGCCTGGGGCGCTGATGGAACGCCGCTGGCCCTGTCGCGCCAACGCCGCAAGCTGCTGCCGCAACGTCCCGCCTGAAGTCAGCCCTCATTCATCATTATCGACGACTATTCCAAATCTCTGGAGTGTCGCCATGCGTCGTCGAAATCGCCTCGTTTCCGTATCCCAAGTCGTCGTCGTGCTGGGCGGTTGTCTGATGCTGCAGGGCTGCCTTGTCGGCGCCGTCGTCGGCGGGACCGCTGCGGTCGTCGGCGGGACGGCGAAAGCCACTGGCGCGGTCGTCGGTGCCGGTTTCGACGCCTTCACCACCTCGGACGAGGAAACCAAACTGCGTCGCGAGCGTGAACAGCGCGACTATGAACGCGAACAACGCCGCTGCGAACAGCGCCAGCGTCAGGGCAAACGCTGCTAAGTCAGAGACTTAGAACGCACCGCTCGTTGATCGTCGGCCGCGCCACCTGAATCCGGCAAAGGCCCGGCCATTCGGGTTTCAGAGTCTTGGCGAACCACAGGCACAGGTTTTCCAGACTGGGCAGCTCCAGTCCCTCGTGCTCGTTCAGCATGCCGTGATCAAGCGTCTCGGCCGCCGCCTTCAGCGCCCGGTCCAGCGCGCCCAAGTCCGCGACCCAGCCGTGTTCGACATCCAGCACCTCGGACCGCACCGTCGCTTCGACCGTGAAGGAATGGCCGTGGACGCGGCGATAGATGCTGCCCTCGGGCTCGTTCGGGAAGTGGTGGGCGGCGTCGAAGGTCGCCTGTTTGGTGATTTCGAAGACGGACATTAGCGGACGCCGATGTATTTGTGGGTCTGGACGCTCAGGCGCCACTGCGGGTGGGTCAGGCAGTATTCGATGGCGGCGGCGGTGTTTTGCACTTGGTCCGGACCGTCCATCGGCTGAAGCCAGAACCGCTCGAAATCCAGATGCTCGAACCGATCCGGCATGGCCTTGGGCTGGGGGAAGACCAGCTTCAACTCGGCCCCGCGCGCCTGCACCACATCCGCATCAGCCTTTGGACTGATGCAGATCCAGTCGACGCCGTCTGGCGCTGCAATCGTTCCGTTCGACTCGATGGCGATCTCGAAACCGCGCGCATGCAGCGCGTTGATCAGCGGCGCATCCAACTGCAGCAAGGGCTCTCCGCCGGTGCAGACCACCAGTTTCGGATCGCCTTCACGCCCGCGCCACATCGCCGCGACGTGATTGGCCAGCAGGTCCGGCGTGGCGAACTTGCCGCCCCCATCGCCGTCGACGCCCACAAAGTCGGTGTCGCAGAAGGTGCAGACGGCGCTGGCCCGATCCTGCTCGCGACCGCTCCACAGATTGCAACCGGCGAACCGCAGGAAGACCGCCGGCCGCCCCGCCTGTCCGCCCTCGCCCTGAACCGTCAAGAACACTTCCTTGGCCGAATAGGTCATCGCCCCGACGCCCATTCGTCATAACCGGCCGCGCGCAGTTCGCAGGCCGGGCAAGACCCGCAGCCATAGCCCCAGGCGTGTCGATGCGTCCGGTCGCCCTGATAGCAGGTGTGGCTATCCTCGATGATCAGCTCGATCAGCTTGTCGCCGCCGATCCTGTCCGCAAGTTCCCAAGTCTGGGCCTTGGTCAACCACATCAGGGGCGTGTCGATGACGACTGGCTTATCCAGCCCCAGCGACAGCGCCTGCGCCATCGCCTCCATCGTCTCGTGGCGGCAATCCGGATACCCCGAATAATCCGTCTCGCACATGCCGCCGACCAGGACTTCCAGTGCTCGCCGATCCGCCAGCGCCGCGGCTGCGACCAGAAAGATCAGATTGCGGCCGGGCACGAATGTGGTCGGCAGGCCGCGCGCGTCCATTTCGATCTTGCGGTCGGCGGTCAGGGCGCTCTCGGCGATCCTGCCGTATCCGGTCAGGTCCACCACATGGTCGTCGCTAAGGCGATCGGCCCATTGCGGCAGGGCCGTCTTCATTCCGTCGCGCACCGCCTGACGCGCCTGCATCTCCACCAGATGGCGCTGCCCATAGTCGAAGCCGACCGTCTCCACCCGCTCGAACCGCTCCAGCGCCCAGGCCAGGCAGGTCGCGCTGTCCTGCCCGCCGGAAAACAGAACCAGGGCCGTCTTGCTAGCGGTGAGGGAGGTCTTTTCCAGGATGACGCTCATGACGAGTCTGCGGTCGGCCGTTTGGCCGCGCGCATGCACAAAGAGATGGAGACCCAGATGGGTCGGGCGGGCCTCATACACCAGACCCCGCCCGTGAGCAAAGAAGGCGTATTTGCGTCTTGGATGACGCCGCTTAACTAATCCGCAAGCGATTTGGGCTTTTACTCACAATGAGTAGGAGTTCCAGGCAGTATGCCGACCATCGAGACCCTTTCCGAGCGTCCAAAGCCGGTTGCGCCGACGACTCTCGGCTGCGAGGTTCTGGCGCGTTTTGAATGCGAGCCGGATACGCTGGTCATTCCCGTGGTCGATGGCGACCGTCCCGTCGGCCTGGTCGAACGCACCGCCTTCCTTCAGAAAATCGCCGCCCGCTTCGGCCACGCCCTTTATGATCTTCGCCCCATCACCTTCGCCATGGACCCCGAGCCGGCCGTGGTCGAGGCCGGCGTCCGCATCGACGCCTTTTGCGACATCATGCTGAAGGGCGGTCCGGCCGCCCTGCTGCGCGGCTTCATCGTCACCAAGAACGGCGCCTATTGGGGTGTGGGCACCGCCGCCACGCTGTTGCAGGCCGTCAACACGCGTCAGCGCGAGCAAAATGCGGAACTGGCCGAACAGGCCGCGATCCTCAGCGACACCCGCGCCCAGGCCATCGCCGCCGCTCGCGCCAAGAGCCAGTTCCTGGCCATCATGAGCCACGAACTGCGCACGCCCATGAACGGCGTCCTGGCCGTCGCCGAACTGCTCCGCCGCCAGCCGTTGAATACGGCGGCTCAGGCGCATGTCCAGACCATCGTGGATTCGTCCGAGACCCTGCTGCGCATCCTCCAGGACGCAGTGGACCTGTCCAAGGCAGAGGCCGGCGAACTGGAACTGAAGACCGAGCCTACCGCCCTGCGCGCCGTCATGGACGACATTCAGTCGATGTGGGAGCCGCGCGCCTCTCAGGACGGCGTGACCCTGCTCGTCGGCTACGAAGGCGACACCGAACTGGCGGCCGTCATCGACGGCATGCGCCTGAAGCAGGTGTTCAACAACCTGATCGGCAATGCGCTGAAGTTTGCCCGCAACGGCGTGGTCGAGGCGGGTCTCAAGGCCTGGGTCGAGGGCGACCGCATTCGTATGGAAGCCCGCATTCGCGACGACGGCCCAGGCGTCGAGCCGGAACGCGTCGATTCCATCTTCGAACCCTTCGTCCACGGATCCGGTCCCGACGGCGCCGGCCTGGGCCTTTCGATCTGTCGTCAGGTCATCGACCGGATGGACGGCCGGATCTGGGCCGAGAACAACAAGGGACGCGGCGCCACCTTCGCCTTCGACCTGACCGCGCCCCGCGCTGTGGTCGAGGCGGAAGCGCAATCGAACGTGTCGGATCTGTCGGGCCTAGACCTGAAATCCGCGCCGCACATCCTGATCGTCGACGACAACGCCACCAACCGCGTCGTCGCCCAGGCGCTGTGCGAGATGTTCGGGTGCAGCTCGGAACTGGCCGAGGACGGCCTGGAGGCGCTTCAGGCCGTTCAGGAAAGCCGCTACGACCTGGTCCTGATGGACATCAAGATGCCCCGGATGGACGGGGTTCAGGCCACGCAGGCCATTCGCGGCCTGCCCGGCGCCGTCGGCCGCGTGCCGATCGTGGCTCTGACCGCGAATGCGGACCCCGAAGACGCCAAACACTATCTCTCGATCGGCATGGCCGCCGTCGTCGAAAAGCCCATCAAGCCCGAACGCCTGCGTATGGCGATGAACGCCGCCATCTCCGCCGCTCACGAAGACGCAGAAGAACAGGACCAATCCGGTCGCGCCGTCGCCTGATCCTCAGTCGGGACGAACGTCCAGCGCCTCCTCGTCCTCTTCGTCGTAGCCGACCAGACGCAGCGCCCTCGCCTTTTGCCCATTGATCTCGGCCCAACGCAGCAGACCCTCTTCGCGGCCGTGGGTGATCCAGATTTCCTCTGGCCTGATCTCGGTAAAGGTCGCGGTCAGTTCGTTCCAGTCGGCATGATCCGACACGACCAACGGCAGTTCCACGCCGCGCTGGCGCGCCCGCGCCTTCACCCCCATCCACCCTGAAGCGAAGGCCGTGACCGGATCGGCGAACCGACGCGCCCATCGATCCTGGATGGCGGATGGCGGTGCGATGGCGACCTGGCCGCCCAGTGCATTCTTCGGCAGATCGCGGGTCGGCGCCAGCGGGCCCAGATCGACCCCTTCTTTTTCGTACAAGGCGTTCAGCCGTTCCAGCGCACCGTGGACATAGATGGTGCGGTCCCATCCGGCCTCGCGCAGCAGACGGATGATCCGCTGCGCCTTGCCCAGCGCATAGGCGCCGACCAGATGCGCCCGCTCGGGAAACTGTCCCAGCGAACGCACCAGCCGCCCGACCTCCTCCTCCGCCGGCGGATGGCTGAAGACCGGCAGGCCGAACGTCGCCTCCGAGATGAAGACGTGGCAGGGCACAGGCTCGAACGGCGCACAGGTCGGATCGCGGCGGCGCTTATAGTCGCCGGACACGACCATGATCAGCCCCTTCCAGCGCACCTCGACCTGGGCCGAGCCCAGCACATGGCCGGCAGGCGCCAATCTGAGATCGACCCCATTGATCGCGGTCGCCTCGCCGTATTCCACCGATTGGGGCTGCAGCGTGAAATCCGCGCCATAACGTTCAGTCATGATCGCCAGGGTCTGGCGCGTCGCGAGCACCGCTCCATGACCGGCGCGCGCATGGTCGGCATGGCCGTGCGTGATGACGGCGCGATCCACTGGCCGAACCGGGTCGATGTAGAAATCTCCCGGCGGACAGTAGAGGCCGGCGGGCGTGGGATGCAGCAGGTCTTCGGGGCGGATCATCTTGCGGTAACGCTCTCGACGCCGTCGGGTCGCCGCCTCATAGAGGATGACCCCGAAAATCGGCGCAACAGGTTCAGCCCGCACGATGCACGAGAGTTTCCTGACCACCATCCTGCCGCAATTGGCCGCCGGCGCCGCCCACACTGGCGCCTTGGGCTTCACCTTTGACGGCATGCACGATGGCGAGCCCCGCATCCGCGTGCCGTGGCGTGAGGACTTGGTCGGCGATCCCGACAGCGGCGTCTTCGCGGGCGGGCTGGTGACGACCTTGCTGGATCATATCGGCGGATTGGCCGTGTGGACCGCGATGGACGCCTTCCAGCCCATCGCCACCCTGGATTTGCGTGTCGATTACATGCGCGCGGCAAGGCCGCGTCAGGACCTGCTGGCCCAAGGCCTATGTTTCCGACTGACGCCCAGCATCGCCTTTGTGCGCGCCTGGGCTTTCGAGGACGATCCCGCCGATCCGGTCGCCGCAGCGCAAGCCGCCTATATCCTCAACCAGACCCGCGAGCGGGCGCCCCATGCAAAAGGAGCGGCGGCATGACCGACATCCTCAACCGCATGCCCTACGCTCGCTTTCTTGGCCTTCAGACCTTGGTCAGCGGCGACGAAGTTACCGTCATCATGCCCTTCGACGACAAGCTGATCGGCAATCCGATGCTGCCCGCCCTGCACGGCGGATCGACGGCCGCCCTTCTGGAAATGGCCGCGATGGCGCAGGTGGCGCTCAGCTTTCCTGGTCCGCGACTGCCCCGCCCGATCAATGTCACGGTCGCCTATCTACGCACCGGCAGGCCCATCGACGTCTTCGCGCGTGCTCGCATCAGCCGGGCGGGTCGTCGCGTCGCCCATGTGCACGCGGAGGCCTGGCAGGAAGAACGTCAACAGCCTATTGCGTCCCTTACCGCACACTTCCTGCTGGACAACCAGGACTGATCACCGCGCCCTAGCGCGCTGATTCGCGCCGACTTCTTGCTATGATTGGCTTTCAACGCCGTGCTTACGGCGGCGCTTCAACGCGCGATTGTCGATATGGTAAAGATTGCTCTACCAAACAGGGTTAAGACGTGATAACCATACGGTTCTTGTAAACCTGTCTTTGAGGGGCTTTCATGGACCGCACTGAAGTCGTCACCAGCGTTGCTGGCGATCTGCATGCTACCGAACTCGCGATCGACGCCGCGATCACCCAGGCGACCACGCTGGTTCAATCCTTCATCGGCGCTCGCGCCGCTCTGTCGCTGTCGCCGGTCTCCGGCACAATGTCGCAAGCCAAGGCCATGGAAACGATCGCCGCCCTCTCGGCCGCGCGTGAGTCCATCGTGGCCTGCCACGCCGAACTGCAAAAAGATCACCGCCGCCTCGGCTTCGGCACCTACGCCGCCGGCCCGGTCGCCAAGCCTGACGATTGGCTGGACCCGAAATCGGCCCTGACGCCGACGCACCTGCATCGGGTCGCGTGAATTCTTGGTAAGCTTGGCTTACCGAGATTTCAGTTTGAACTGACTTCGGTCATTATCGCCCCCGTGCATTTCTGCGCGGGGGCGATTTGTCATGCTCAACATCGCTTATGCCATCGTCGGCGCGGTCTTTATGGTCGGCATGGCTTTGTTCGCCTTTTTGAAGGGCAACTCGGCCGAGCGGATCGGCGCGGGCGCCTATCTGTTCGCATGGTTTGCAACGATTGTGATGCAAGAGAACAGCGGCTTTCGCGGCGTGCCGCTGGGCATGTTTCTGGTTGATCTCGTCCTTCTGATTGTCTTCGTAGGCATCAGTTGGCGTTATCGACAGTCTTGGCCCGTGTGGGCCAGCGGACTGCAACTGATCGCAGTGATGTCTCATATCATGAGCCTGACCGGACAACGCGTCATGGTCGGATCGCTTTATACGGTCGTGAACATGATCGGTTATCTGATCATCGGCTGCATCATCATCGGCACATTCTATGCTTGGCAAGAGCGCCGTGCGGCGGCGTTGATAGGTAGAAATTCCTAATATCCGAGCGTATGCTGGCGGCGAGTCGGTCGCTGGAAGATCATGCCGCTATCCCACGCCAAGCTTTGGAAGGCCGTCGACGCCCTGGCGCGGCGTGAGGGGCTGACACCGTCCGGGTTGGCGCGGCGCGCCGGTCTGGATGCGACGAGTTTCAATCCCTCAAAACGCTTCGGCCCCGGCGATCCGCCGCGTCCGCGCTGGCCCTCGACCGAGAGCATGACGCTGGTGCTTCAGGCGACGGGCCTGTCGCTATCGGAGTTTGCGGTGCTGGCCGAGGACGCGCCGGAGGCGCCGACGAGCGTGCCCTTGCTGGGTCTGGCCAAGGCGGGTCAGGACGGCTTCTTCGACGACGCTGGCCTGCCGGTCGGCGAAGGTTGGGATCAGACCGACCTGCCGCGCGCCAAGGACACCCTGTTCAGCCTTCAGATCACCGGCGATTCGATGTCGCCCCTCTATCGCGAAGGCGATCGCGTCATCGTCGATCAGGAAGCGACGCAGGTTCGACGAGGCGACCGCGTTGTCGCCCGCCTGACCAGCGGAGAAACCGTGGCCAAGGAGGTCACCAGCCTGACCAGCCGCGCTGTCACCCTGGCCTCAATCAATCCCGACTATCCGCCAAGGGTCGTGCCCCGGCGCGAGATCGAATGGATGGCCCGCATCCTCTGGGTCAGCCAGTAACGCGCACAGCAAAAACCCCGCCCGGCGAACCGGACGGGGCTTTCGATTAGCGGCGAACTGAACTCAGTTGGCCGTGACGTAGTGGGCGTTCACCCAACCGCCGCCTGCAATCTGCACCCACTCGCCTTGCGAACCGATGGCGGTGAAGGGCTGGCCGGCCGACAGCGTGCCGGCTTGGCGATAGTTGGTGCCGGGGCCGCTGCGGATGCGCAGGTTCGACGAAGCGCGATATTGGGCGCCGCTGGAGGCCGAAGCCGCGCGGGCGCGTTGCTGGTTGCAGCCGATATAGGAACCGGCGGCCGCGCCGGCGCCCGCGCCTACGATGGTGCCGGCCGTGCGCTCGTTGCGGGCGAGGTTCGAGCCCACCACGCCGCCGACCACGGCGCCGATCAGGGCACCCGCACGCTGGCGACCGCCAGGCGCGTCACAGTTGGTCACGCCGTTGGCCTGGGCCTGGGCGGACATCGGGGCGGCGGTCACCATGGCGGCCAAGGCGGCAGCGGTGGCCAGACCGGTCTTGAAAATCTTGTTCGACATAACTCTTCTCCTGTCAGCGCGTTTGCCGATGAGGGGAGAATGCACGGACGAACCTGAAGGCTCCCGGAGCTTCGCCGTTATTTTCCATTCATCTTGGCCATGCGCGCAGACTGGCGGCGGGCGACAAATCGTCTGGCGATATCGATGTCGCGTTCGATGAAGTGTTTCCGGCGCAGGAACTGGAAGTCCAGCACGCGTGCCCACAGGTGAAGCATGCGGTCGTTTGTCACGAAAACCGTCACCGCCTCGACGGATGGTGGCGGCCCCCAGGCCTCAGCCAGCTTCGCCAAATGCTGGACGGTGGCGTCGTCGGTCATGGGTTCGCATTCGACGATCCAGTCCCAGCTGCAGAGCTCGGGCCTTTGCGTGATCAGATCGACCGTCGCTTTCAGCACGCGGTCGGCTGACCCGGCCGAGACCAGGTCGAGCATCAGGACCCTGTTCGCCTCGTCGATCTCGTAACGCAACCTCGCCTCCCCGGCTACGTCCCTTCAGGCTGGCATCACGCAACAACCCTGACGCAAGGTCAAGGTTGCACCAGTTCTCCGTTTGCGCCCGCTTCGATCAGGGCGATCGTCTGCGGCAGGCCGTAGATGGCGGCGAACGAACCGAAGCGCGGCCCCTGGCTGGCGCCCAGCAGCACCTCGTAGAGCGCGCCGAACCACGCCCGCAGAGGCTCGAAGGCGTGTTCCTTGCCGACCGCATAGACCTCGTTCTGGATCAGCTCGCCGTCCGTGGTATCCGCCGGCAGGGCCTTCAGCCGCTCCGCCAGGTCCTCCAGCGCCGCCTTCTCCTTGTCGTCCGGCAGGCGGTACGACTTCGAGGGCTTCACGAAGTCCTCGTAATAGTTCAGCGCATGGTCCATCAGCCGGTCCAGCAGGGGCTCGTTCTCCGGCGTGGCCTCGGGCAGATATTTGGCGAAATAGGCCCACAACTGCGCCTTGGTCGAGGCGTTGGCCACCCCCACCAGGTTCAGCAGCAGGGCGAAGGAAACCGGCGAGGTATGGGTCGGCGGGTTCCCCGCATGGATCGACCAGACCGCATTGTCGATCCGCTTGACCGGCTCCTGGGTCTTGTAGCTCTCGATGAAGGCCAGATAGTCGTCGATGGCGCGCGGAATGACGTTGAAGTGCAGGCTCTTGGCCGACTTCGGCGACTGGAACATGTACCACGACAGGCTCTCGGGCGTGCCATAGCGCAGCCACTCGTCCATCGTCAGGCCGTTGCCCTTGGACTTGGAAATCTTCTTGCCCTCGATGTCGAGGAAAAGCTCGTAGTTGAAGCCTTCGGGCGGGGTGCCGCCCAGGGCGCGGCAGACCTTGGAGCTTTCGCGCACGCTCTCGATCAGGTCCTTGCCCGACATCTCGTAGTCGATGTCCAGCGCGACCCAGCGCATAGCCCAGTCGGGCTTCCACTGCAGCTTCACATGCCCGCCCGTGACCGGCACCTCGGTTCGGTTGCCCGGTTCGCCGGCGGGGTCTTCGAAGGTGATGGTGCCCTTCTCGACGTTGCGCGCCAGGGTCGGCACCTGCAGCACATGGCCGGTGATCGGGCTGATGGGCAGGAAGGGCGAATAGGTGGCGCGGCGCTCCTCGCCCAAGGTCGGCAGCATGATGGCCTGGACCGCGTCGAACCGTTCCAGAAGCGTCAGCAGCGTCGCGTCAAACCGGCCCGACTTGTAGGTCTCGGTCGATGACATGAACTCATAGTCGAAGCCGAAGCTGTCGAGGAAGGCGCGCAGGCGGGCGTTGTTGTGCGCGCCGAAGCTGTCGTGGGTGCCGAAGGGATCGCGCACCCGCGTCAGGGACAGATGCAGGTCCTCGCGCAGCATCTCGGGGTTCGGGACGCCCTCCGGCACCTTGCGCAGGCCGTCCATGTCGTCGGAGAAGGCGATCAGGCGCGTGGGCCAGTGGTCGCCGGTCAGGGCGCGAAAGGCGTTGCGCACCATGGTTGTGCGGGCGACCTCGCCGAAGGTGCCCATGTGCGGCAGGCCCGACGGGCCATAGCCGGTCTCCAGGATCACAGGGCGCTGCAAGGCGGGAAAGGCCGCCAGGGCTTGATCCGCCTTGCCGGCGTCTATCAGCGCGCGCGCTTCGGCTCGTTCGGCCTCGCCCAGCCGTTTCTTCAGAACATGGGCCAGCAGGTTGCGGGCTTGTTCGAAGGGCCAGGACTTGGCCTCGCGGGCGAGGGTTTCGAGGTTCTGAAGCATGGCGGCGGTTTGCAGTCTGCATCCCGCCCGGTCAACCGTGATCAGGCTTTGGCGGCGATTACGATGATCTCGACCTTGTAATCGGGCGACGCGAGCCGGCTTTCGCCCGTGGCGCGGGCCGGCGGGTTGGCGGTGTCGACCCAGGCGTCCCAGACGCCGTTCATCGCCTCAAAGTCGGCGATGTCCGCCAGCCAGATCTGGGCCATCAGGATCCGGGACTTGTTGCTGCCGGCCTCGGCCAGCAGGGCTTCGATCTCCGCCAGCGCCGTTCGGGTCTGCGTCGCCACGTCGTCGCCGGGCTCGCCGACCTGGCCCGACAGATAGATGGTGTCGCCGTGGACGACGGCCTCGCTCATGCGGGCGCCGGGCTGGATGCGGGTGATCATGGGCGGGGGTCCTTCGAAAACGTCCCTCACCTATCGCCGCCGGGGCCCGGCTGTCGAGCGGCTAGCGGCGGTCGAACCGCGAGACGGTCAGGCCGACGACCAGGGCGCCGGCGCCGACGATCAAGGCGTCCTCGATCAGGCCGCTCTTGGTCTGGCCGATGCGGGCCATGGCCTTCTTGCGCCCCGAAAGGGTCAGATACGCCAGCGGCACGGCCGTGCCGACCGCCAGGCCGGCGCCCAGCTTCTCCTTGCCACGCGGAGCCAGGGCTGCGCCGGCGATGCCCGCGCTCATGACCCGCGCCAATAGGCCCAGGAAGACGGTGCGATCGGGCGCGGTCTTCATCTTGTCGCCCAGCAGTTCCCCGACACCCATGGCCAGGGCGCCGAACTTGAACAGCGGCCGGTTCAGCAGGAAGACGCGGCCGGGCAAGGGCTTGTGCGCCAGTTCGGCGGTGGCGAGGGCCGCCATCGGGGTCATGGAACGGGCGCTGGCGACAGCGCCGATGAGGGCGGATGGGAGGAGGTCGAGGGCTTTCATGCCGCCACAACACCCGACCGGGCCGGAAGGTTCAGCCCGTTTCAGCCGCGGGCCGCCAGGACGTTGCGGATCGCCAAGCTGGAGTGGATGCGCGACACGCCCGGCAGACGCGACAGGACGTCCTTGTGGATCACCTCATAGGCGGCGATGTCGGGCGCGACGGCGCGGACGATGTAGTCGGCCTCGCCCGCCATCAGATAGCAGTCGCGGATTTCCGGGTGGTTGCGGACGGCCGCCTCGAACCGGCGCATGTGGTCGTCGGTCTGCTTCTCCAGCGTGATCTCGACATAGGCGACAACGCCGTCGTCGCTGTCGTTGGCCAGGACGGCGGCATAGCCCCGGATCACCCCGCGCTCTTCCAGGCGACGCACGCGCCGCAGGCAGGCGGAAGGCGACAGACCGACGGCGGAGGCCAGGTCCGCATTGCTGATGCGCCCATCGGCGCGGAGCCGTTGAAGGAGGCGCTGGTCAAGGGGATCGAGCAGGGACACAAGTTTCCACCATTTAGCCGTAGATTATTGCGTAAGACGTCTATCAGCGACCGATCGTTGCGCAAACAGGCAGGATCGTCGATCCATGCAGCGCTAGCTTGCGGCGAATAACAACATTGGGCTTGGGAACGTCACATGCGGGTTCTGGTGCTTGGGTCGGGCGTCATCGGCGTCACAACCGCCTGGTATCTCAGCCAGGCCGGGCATGAGGTCACGGTGGTGGATCGGCAGGCCGGTCCGGCGCTGGAAACCAGCTTCGCCAACGCCGCGCAGATTTCGCCGGGCTATTCCGCGCCCTGGGCTGCGCCGTCGATACCGGTCAAGGCGATGAAGTGGCTGCTGATGCGCCACGCGCCGCTGATCGTGCGGCCGCGGCTGGACATGGCCATGGTGCGCTGGACCATCGCCATGCTGCGCAACTGCACCCATGACCGCTATGCGCTGAACAAGAGCCGGATGGTGCGTCTGGCCGAATACAGCCGCGACCAGATCGACCTGCTGCGCCGCGAGACCGGCATCGCCTATGACGGTCGCCAGCAGGGCACGCTGCAGCTGTTCCGCACGAAAAAGCAGCTGGCCGACGTGCACAAGGACGTCGATGTGCTGAAGGCCGCCGGCGTGCCGTGCGACGTTCTGGACCGCGCGGGCTGTATCGCGGCCGAGCCGGGCCTGGCCGCCTCCGACGTCGATTTCGTCGGGGGCCTTCGTCTGCCGCACGACGAGACGGGCGACTGCTTCCTGTTCACCAACGCCCTGGCCAAGCTGGCGGCGGAGCGCGGCGTGGTCTTCCACACCGGAACCGACATCCAGTCGATCACGATGACGGACGGTCGCGCGACCGGCGCCATGACCAGCAAGGGCGCCATGACGGCCGATCTGGTGATCCTGGCGCTCGGCTCCTATTCGCCGATGATGGCCAAGCCGTTGGGGCTGGATCTGCCGGTCTATCCGGTGAAGGGCTATTCGATTACGGCCAAGATCGTGAACGAAGACCGGGCGCCCGTCTCCACCGTGATGGACGAGAGCTACAAGGTGGCGATCACGCGCCTGGGCGACCGCATCCGCGTGGGCGGCATGGCGGAACTGTCGGGATACAACAACACCCTGCCCGCCGTCCGTCGCGAGACCCTGGCCCATTCGGTCGGTAGCCTGTTCCCCGGCGGCGGCGACCTGGCGGGCGCCAGTTACTGGTCGGGCCTGCGTCCGATGACGCCGGACGGCACGCCGGTGATCGGCGCGACCAAGGTTCCGGGGCTTTATCTGAACACCGGCCACGGCACCCTGGGTTGGACCATGGCGTGCGGCTCGGCGCGGGTTCTGGCCGACATGGTCGACGGCAAGGCGCCCGAGATCGAGACCCGCGACCTGTCGCTGAACCGCTATGGCGCCTGGGCCGGGGCGTTCGCGCCGGGCTACAGCTGAGATCAGACGGCAACGGGGAATTTTACCGTCTAAAGAGTCTAATTCGTCTAATCGCGCGGCAGTGGGGCCTTGGGCCGCGGACGGGAATTGACCGTCTAAAGTGTCTAATTCGTCTAATCTGACGCCATCATCCGGTGAGGCGCGGGCGGGATTTGGTCGTCCCTTCCGCCTGAACTTACGCTGTCAAAGATCCCCGCCAGTCTAGCATGCGGCCGGGGCGCGGTGGGTTAGACGACGTTCGGGCGCGAAAAGCCGTTGTGAATCAGACAGCGGCGCGCCGACGATGCGCTGGCAGCACGCCGCGACGTGGCGCGGCGCGTCGGAGCGCCCTATAGAGCGCGCGATGAAGACCGCCGATTTCGATTTCGACCTGCCCGAAGACCGGATTGCGTTGCGCCCGGCCGATCCGCGCGATTCCGCACGGCTGCTGGTGGTGAAGGGCGGCGCGCTGGAAGACCGGATCATTCGTGATCTGCCGGACTTCCTGCAGCCGGGCGACGCCTTGGTGTTCAACGATACGCGGGTCATTCCCGCCCGTCTGTCGGGCGTGCGTCAGCGGATCTGGGGCGTCGGCGAAACCCTGACGGTCGAGGTGGAGGCGACGCTGCACCACCGCGACGCGCCCGACGTCTGGTCCGCCTTCATGAAGCCGGGCAAGCGGATCAAGCCGGGGGATCGGATCCGGTTCGGAAACGCGAGCGACGCCGCCTGCGACCTGGGGCGGCTGGACGCCACGGTGACGGCCAAGGGGGAAGACGGCCTGATCACCCTGACCTTCGACCTGGCGGGACCGGCGCTGGACGATGCGATCCGCGATGTCGGGGTGATGCCCCTGCCGCCCTATATCGCCGCCAAACGGCCCGAGGATGACCGCGACCGGTCGGACTATCAGACCGTCTTCGCCGAGCATGACGGGTCGGTCGCGGCGCCGACGGCGGGGCTGCATTTCACCCCTGCCCTGCTGGACGCCATCCGCGCCAAGCGCGTCTCGACCCATGCGGTGACGCTGCATGTCGGGGCTGGCACCTTCCTGCCGGTCAAGGCCGACGACCTGGCCGACCACAAGATGCATAGCGAGTGGGGCGAGGTGTCGCCTGAAACCGCCGCCGCCCTGAATGCGGTTCATGCGAAGGGCGGGCGCATCGTCTGCGTCGGCACCACCTCCCTGCGGCTGCTGGAAAGCGCGACGGCCGAGGACGGCGAGATCAAACCCTTCCACGGCGACACGGCCATCTTCATCACGCCGGGCTATCGGTTCCGGGCGGTCGATGTGCTGATGACCAACTTCCACCTGCCGAAATCGACGCTGTTCATGCTGGTCAGCGCTTTTGCGGGCACGGCGACGATGAAGGCGGCCTATGCCCATGCGGTCGCCGACGGCTATCGCTTCTATTCCTACGGCGACGGGTCGCTGCTGTTCCGCGACTGATCGCGGGTCAGGGCCAGAGGCGGCCCGAGCGCCAGGCCTCGCCGTCGCGGTCGAACCGCAGTCGGTCGTGCAGGCGGAACGGGCGATCGCGCCAGAACTCGACCGAGCGCGGCACGACGCGCCAGCCGGTCCAGTGGGATGGGCGCGGCACCTCCTGACCATCGAAGCGCGCGGTTTCACGACCCACGGCCTCTTCCAGCACGGTGCGATCCGACAGGGGGCGGGACTGGTCCGAGGCCCAGGCGCCGATGCGGCTTTCGCGCGCGCGGCTGGCGAAATAGGCGTCGGCCTCGGCCGGCGTGACCGGCTCGACCGCGCCGCGCACCCGCACCTGGCGGCGCAGGGATTTCCAGTGGAAGGTCAGGGCGGCGGCCGCGCAACCGGCCAGTTCGACGCCCTTGGCGCTCTCGCTGTTCGAATAGAAGGTGAAGCCCCGCGCATCGACGTCCTTCAGCAGGACGATCCGCGCATCGGGCAGGCCGTCGGCGTCGATGGTCGACAGGGTCATGGCGTTGGGATCATTCGGCTCGTGCGCCCTCGCGTCCGCCAGCCATTCGACGAACAGGCCGATCGGTTCGGGGCGATCGAAGATGGTCTCGTCGCCATTGGCGGCCAGGGCGGCGGCATAGTCGCGGGCGTATTCCTCACGCGACGGGCTGGGCGGGATCACGGAAGCGGTCATGCGAGTGATGTAGTCCGTGCGGGCGCGGCTGGGAATGATCGAGGTCAAAAACGGGCATGTCGCCGTCAGGGTTAACCGCCCATTGACCCTGATGGGCGAACGGTGACGGCATGAGCGCGCCTGTTTCGATTTCAGATGTGTCCGGCGTCCGAGAGGCCTTGTCGATCCTGGGCCTGGAAACGGATGTGCGCGGCGATGTTGATGCGTCGACGCTGAAGGCCGCCTTCCGAACGGCGGTGAAGGCGGCGCGGCCGGATCAGGCCGGCGGCGACGCCGAGCGGTTCCGGCGCGTGATCGTGGCCTATCGGCTGATCCAGGCGCACCAGCCCCCTCGCCCCGCCCTGTCGGCGCCCGCCGCGCGGCCCGCGCCGGCGCCGGTTCTGGTGCTGTCGCCGATGCAGGCCTTAGCCGGGGGGCAGGTCGAGGTCCGGCTGGGCGCGCGCACGGTGCGGGTCACGGCGCCCAAGGGCCTGCGCAGCGGCGATCATCTGCGGCTGAGACGCGGGGCGGCGGACGGGAGCGACCTCTACCTGTCGGTGCTGATCCGCCCCGAGGACGGGCTGTCGGTGGTCGGCGACGACCTGTTCATGACCTGGGCCGTCGAGCGTCGCCTGATGGCCGACGGCGGGCGGGTGGAGATCGAGACCCCTGTCGGCACGCGCTCGGCCTGGATCACAGCCGACATGGCCGCGCCGGTGCGGGTGCGGCTGAAGGACCTGGGCCTGCCTGCGCGTGGATCTCGGCCGGCGGGGCATCTGTTCGTGACGCTGGAGCCGTCGTCCGATGTTCCCTCGGCGGCGGAGGACCTGCTGGTGCGCTTCACGCGGGTCTGGACGCAGGAGCGTCTGGCGGCCTAAGTCGGGGCCATGTCGCACAATACCTTCGGCCATCTGTTTCGCGTGACCACCTGGGGCGAGAGCCACGGGCCGGCGATCGGCTGCGTCGTTGACGGATGCCCGCCGATGATCCCGCTGACCGAGGCGGATCTTCAGCCGTGGCTGGACCAGCGGAAGCCGGGCGGCAGCCGCTTCGTGACCCAGCGCAAGGAAAGCGACACGGCGCGCATCCTGTCGGGCGTGTTCGACGACGGCGACGGACCGGTGACGACGGGCACGCCGATCTCGATCCTGATCGAGAACGAGGACCAGCGGTCAAAGGACTATGGCGAGATCGCCCGCGCCTATCGGCCGGGGCACGCCGACTATGCCTATCAGGCCAAATACGGGGTGCGCGACCACCGGGGCGGCGGTCGATCCTCGGCGCGCGAGACGGCCAGCCGCGTGGCGGCCGGGGCCGTGGCGCGCAAGGTGCTGGGCGACGGGATCAGGATCCGCGCCGGCGTGGTCCAGATCGGCTCGCACCGAGTCGCACCGGACCAGATCGATTTCGACGCCGTCCACACCAATCCGCTGTTCGCCGCCTCGGCCGAGGTCGTGAGCGAGTGGGAGGCCTATCTGGACGGCATCCGCAAGGCGGGATCGTCGGTCGGGGCGGTCGTCGCGCTGGTGGTGACGGGCGTTCCCGCGGGCTGGGGCGCGCCCCTGTACGGCAAGCTGGACGGTGAGCTGGCGGCGGCCCTGATGTCGATCAATGCGGCCAAGGGGGTCGAGATCGGCGCTGGCTTCGAGGCCGCCGAACTGACCGGGGAACAGAACGCCGACGAGATGCGCCTGGACCTGAACAAGCAGCCGGTCTTCCTGTCGAACAAGGCGGGCGGCGTGCTGGGCGGCATTTCGACGGGCCAGCCGGTGACGGCGCGGGTGGCGTTCAAGCCGACCTCCTCCATCCTGACCCTGCGCCAGACGATCACGCGCGACGGCGAAGAGACGGACCTGCGCACCAAGGGTCGTCACGACCCGTGCGTCGCCCTGCGCGCCGTGCCGGTGGTCGAGGCGATGGCCGCCTGCGTGCTGGCCGACGCCTATCTGAGGCACCGCGCCCAGGTCGGCTGATCAGGGTCTTGGTCGGGCCGGGCGCGGGTCCGCGCGATCGGTGTCGAGCCTCTGCGGCGACTGGATCGGACGCGCATCGCACCGCATCAAGGCCATCAGGGCCGACAGGCCTGTCGTCATCACGATCATCGCTCGATTCCTGCAACTGCGAACCGTTTGCAGGTTTGCGCATGTCGAGGGCGCGTGCAAGACAAGGGACCGGTGGCGCCCATTTTCAGGAGATCAACCGTGCGTGAAGACGGAAAGCTGGACTACCTCGAACTGCCCGCCGCCAACCTGCCCGCAACCAAGGAATTCTACAGCCAGGCGTTCGGCTGGACGTTCGTGGATTACGGCCCGACCTATGCCGCCTTCGATCAGGGTCTGGACGGCGGGTTCGACGCCGATCAGGCCGATCAGACCGAGGCGCCCCTGCCCATCCTGTACGCACACGACCTCGAGGCCATGCTGGCCAAGGTCGAGGCGGCCGGCGGCCGGATCGTGAAACCGATCTACAGCTTCCCCGGCGGTCGCCGCTTCCACTTCGCCGATCCGGCCGGCACCGAAATGGCGGTCTGGTCCGAGGGCTGAACCCTATTTGACGTCGATGGACTGGCCGATCCGTTCGGCCAGATCCCGGTCCGCGCCCTCGACGCTGGCGATCCAGACGTGGATCTCCTTGGGATCCGTGGCGCGCTGGAACAGGTGCTCCATCGCCAGACGGCGGCTGCCTTCGGTGACGACGACCGAGGCGCGGCCGCCGGCGCGGACCGTCTCGCCGTCATAGATCGGAAACTGCGACGACGGGCCGGCGTAGATCATCAGCAGGGTCTGGTCGCCGCGCTGGACGCGATAGATGCTGGCGGTCGCGCCCGCGCGCGCCGGGGTGATGGTCAGGCCGGCGGGCAGCTGGATGCTGAACGGCAGAGCGGCGATGGCGGCGGCGTTCAAGGCCGCCGGGGCGGGTGCGGCGGCCGGCGTGGTTGCGGCAGGCGCGGTCGTTGTCGGTTGAGGCGCGGTCGGTTGAGGCGCCGTTGTGGTCGGGGCTGGCGTTTGCGGACGTGTCGCGGTCGCCGGGCGCGTCGTGGCCGCCGGGCTTTGGCCGATGGGCGGCTGGGCCTGGGTCGTGCGCGGTGCGGATGACGCGGCGGGCGCCGGACGCGGCGATGCCGCGGGGGTCTGGCCGATTGGAGGCAAGGCCTGGCTCGTCGCCCGGGCCGGGGCCTGGGTCGGGGCCGGAGTTGCCGTGGAGGCGGCGGGCGGGGTCGCGGAAGGCGGGGCGCTGTTCAAGTCCCGCGTCAGGTTGGAACCGGCGCGCTGCGGCGGAGGCGTCGTCGCCTGTCCGGAAATCACGAGGGCGGCGGCAAGGGCGATCATGGGCATGGCTCGACCATCGCGCGGCCGGGGCGCGACCGCAAGCGCGACCTCACGCCTTGGGCAGCGCGACCCAGAAGGTGGCGCCCTCGCCCGGCGCCGAGATCACGCCGATCGAGCCGCCCTGCAACTCGACCAATCGCTTGGCCAGGGCCAGGCCGACGCCGTGCCCCTCGATCGTCGAACGCTCAAGGCCAAGGCGGTTGAAGGGCTCGAACAGCTGAGCCTGCTTCTGAAGCGACAGACCGGGGCCGAAATCGCTGACCTCGATGCGGACACAGTCATCCTGACGAAGCGCACGCAGAACGACACGGCCGCCGGACCCGCCGTATTTCAGCGCATTGCTGGTCAGGTTGGTGATGATCTGGGCCAGACGCTGAGAGTCCGCGACCGCGATCAAACCATCGCCCTCGCACACCACCTCGACGGCGACCCGGTCGGCGTCGGGCCACAGCAGGCACGTGCGGCGCACGTCTTCCAGCAGCCCTGGAATGTCGGTCGGCCGCAGATCGACCCGGACGGCCCCGGATTCGGCGCGGGCCACATCCAGCAGATCGTGGGCCAGGGTTTCGACCTGACGCGCGGTCTTGACCAGCATGTCGGACATCTCGGCCTGCTGAGCCGAGACCGGCCCCAGGTGGCCCTGCCGCCACAGGTCGCCAATGCCGATGATGCCGGCGACCGGGCTCTTGATCTCGTGGGCGACGTTGGCGAGCAGGCGAGACTTGGCCTCCGAGGCCTTTTCGGCGCGTTCGCGACCGACGCGCGCGCGCTCCGCCAGAAGATCGCGCTCTTCCAGCAACGAGGCCACCAGCAGGACGGGCATATAGCCGATCAGCACCAGCATCTGGGCCATCAGAACCTGATGGGTCAGGTCGCCCTGAGCGTAGGGGCCGTTTCCGATCATGGCGCTGCCGACCAACAGCACGCTCATGACGACCAGGGTGAAGGCGGCGCCCGCGACGCCGAGCCGTACCGCGATGGCCAGCAGAAGCGGCAGCAGGACGAAGCCCATCGGCACGTCGCCCGTGAAGGCGACAAAGTAGAAGACGGGGACAAGGCCGATCAGAACGACAGCCTCGATCAGCTTCCTGGGTTTCAGCAGACGCGCGAACATCGCAGGCGTCAGCGACATCCCTAGCGAACCCAGTACAGCGATGCCCAAGGCGTGACCCAGCCACCAAGTCTGGAACCCCTGCCAAACGATGTCGCCCTGGCCCATCAGCGACAGGATCAGGGTGCTGCACAGGGCGGCGGGGATCGGCGCCAGGACAGCCGCGAAGAACAGGAAGCTGACCGCGCCGTTCAGGCTGGAAAGGTTGAGCGTGGGCGAGAACCGGCGGGCCAGCAGGACAGCCCCGACGATCTCGATCATGTTGGCGATCGTGAAGGCCAGCGCCAGCGGCGGCTTGTTGCCGGCGATGATCTCGCCAATCAGGATGCTGACGGTCAGGACGCCGGCGAAGGTGAGGTCGCTGGTGCGGCCACGGCTGGTGCGCAGCCAGACGGCGACGGCGACGCCGCTGGCGCCCCACAGGCCCGCCACCAGTCCGGCCGAACGGGCATAGGCGATGGCCAGAGCGACCAAGATGGCGACGACGACGCCCGTCAGCACCGGAATCAGGGGATTGGGGCCGTCCGAGCCGTCGGCGCCGACGGGGCCGGGCCGATGGCCAGCCGCCATCACGCCCTTGACGGGGGCGCTGTGGGGGGCGTCGATGTTGAGCGCGCGGCTCAGGATCATGGACAGGTTCCGACCAATCAGAGGTCGGAATAGGACGACACGGTTCCTAATATCCCCTGAAGTCAGGCCCGCATTTTTTCATTGAAACGCCTGACGGCCTCGGCTGCGCCGTCGGGATGGTTCCAGACCCCGCCGCTGACCGCCACGAAGTCAGCGCCGGCTTGGGCAAGCTCTGCGGCGTTATCGACCGTGATCCCGCCAATGGCGACGCAGGGTGTCTCGACCGTCTCTTGCCACACCGTCAGGATGTCCAACGGCGGGCGATGCACCGTTTCCTTTGTTTCGGTGGGATAGAAGGCGCCGAAGGCGACGTAGTCGGCGCCGCCCTCTGCGGCGTCCCAGGCCAGATCGCGGTCGTCGTGGCAGGTGACGCCGATCATGGCGTCCGGCCCCATGATACGCCGCGCCTCGGCCAGCGAGCCGTCTTCCTGACCGATGTGAACGCCGTCGCAGCCGGTGGTCCGCGCCAGATCGGGCCTGTCGTTCAGCAGGACCGCGACATCATGACGCCGCGCAATGGGAGCCAACACCTCGACCGCCGTGCGGATAGCGGCGTCGTCGGCGGGCTTCAGCCGGATCTGCAAGGCCGCGACGTCGCCGGCGGCCAAGGCCTGATCGAGGGTTTGCGCGAAGGCGTTCAGGTCGGCGATCGCGGGCGGCGTGATCAGATACAGCCGGCAGGGCGGACGCTCGGGGACGGTGGGTGTTCGGGCCATGTCCGTCATTGCCTGCCCCCGCGACGATCCGTCAACGGCCCAAGGCCGGGCGAAACCGTGCGAACGACTTGCAATCGCCTTACGGACTGCTATAGCGAACCATTCTCAGTCAGTGAAACGTGTAGCGCCTCGTGTACGTCTGCAACTGTAACGGTCTTCGCCAGCGTGATGTCGCCCAGGCCATCGAGGCCGGCGCCTGCCGTCCGCGTGACATCTTCGCGCGCAACCAGTGCCAGGCCCAGTGCGCCAAATGTGTCTGCGAGATGCGTCAGATGATTCAGGAAAGCCGCGAAGCGTTCGCACTCGCAGCCGAATAGTTTGCTTCGCCTGCGGCCGACAGTCACTCGCACTCTCAATGCAGTGATAAAAACTCGCAAATAAACAAAGCCCGTTTTACTGTGTTATGGCTGCGCTCGACAGACGGCGATAGCGCCGTGGCGAGACCAAGGACCATGGCCATGAAGGGCGATCCCGCAATCCTGCGCACGCTGAACGCAGTGCTGACCAACGAGCTGACGGCCGTAAATCAGTATTTCCTGCATGCCCGCATGTTCGAAAGCTGGGGCCTCGCGCACCTGGGCAACGTCATCTACGAAGAGTCGATCGGCGAGATGAAGCACGCCGACATGCTGATCAAACGCATCCTCTTCCTGGACGGGCTGCCCAATCTGCAAGACCTGCACAAGCTGAAGGTCGGCGAGGATCCGATCGAATGCCTGGGCGCCGACCTGCAACTGGAACTGGACAGCCGCGCGACGACCGCCGCCGCCGTGACCCAGTGCGAGGAAACCCGCGATTACGTCAGCCGTGACCTGCTGATGAAGATCCTGGCCGACACCGAAGAGCACATCGACTTCCTGGAAAACCAGCACAAGCTGATCGAGCTTATGGGCGCGCAGAACTATCTGCAATCGGCGATGAAAGAGATCGTCACCGACGGCGCGGCGACGGGCAACTAAGCTCTGCCTTCTGACGGAACTCCAATCCGCTCCGGCCATTAGCCTGTCAGGGCCAAGCTGGAGCGGACCATGACCGATATCGACGACGCCATCGACGACGTGCGCGACGCCGCCATGGACTTGCTGAACAGCGAGGGCCGCAGCGCCGGCCATGTGGTCGCCGGGATCGCCCTGACCGTCGGCTTCGCCCTGTTGGCGCACACCATCGCCTCGGGCGCATTGAAGCCCCGTCGCAACCTGAAACAGGTGCGCGACAAGGACCTGCCGATCACCGAAAAGCCCAAGGGGGCCTTCAGCCTGATCCTGCCGGCCGTGTTCTCGGCGACGACCCTGTCGGCCGTGCGCGTCTGGAACGCGCCTCCGCAAAAGGAACGGACCCGCGCCATGGGCCTATGGGTCGCGGCCCAGACGGTGAACGCCGTCTGGCTTGGCCTGCGTCCGTCCTCAATGGCGCGTCAGGTGGTCGCCGCCATGTCGTCGGCCGGTCTGGCCGCCGCCTTCGCTCACGAGGCGCGCAAGCTGGACGAGGGGGCCGGCAAGATGGCGGCGCCGCTAGGATCAGGCGTGCGGTTCGGAAACTTCCTGCACCGCAAGGCCGACGACGCGTCGGGCGGACGCACCCTGCATTAGGTTGCGTCGCCTTGCCCTTTATCGGGGCTTCCTCTAGGGATCGCGCCCTATTCGCCTCGCCCCGAACGGAGCGAGGGCGCAACTCCATTTCCGATGTGACCCCATGAAGATCAACGGCAACACCATCAAGCCCGGCATGGTCCTGCAGCACAATGGCGGCCTGTGGGTCGTCACCAAGGCCAGCCACGTGAAGCCCGGCAAGGGCGGCGCCTTCGCCAACGTCGAGGCCAAGAACCTGGAGACCGGCAACAAGCTCAACGAACGCTTCCGGTCGGAAGACAAGGTCGAGCGCGTGACGCTGGAACAGAAGGACTTCTCCTATCTGTTCGACAACGGCGACAGCCTGGTCTTCATGGACGACACCACCTACGAGCAGATCGAACTGCAAAAGGACTGGGTCGGCGAAGAGCGTATCCCCTATCTGCAAGAAGGCATGAAGGTCGTCATCGAGATGCACGAAGAGCGTCCGATCGGCCTGGAACTGCCCGATCAGGTCGTGCTGGAAGTCGCCGAGACCGAGCCGACCGTGAAGGGCCAGACCGCCTCGTCGTCCTACAAGCCCGCGCTGGCGTCGAACGGCGTGCGCATCATGATCCCGCCCTATATGTCGGCCGGCGAGCGTATCGTCGTCGACACGACCAGCGGCGAATACGTCCGCCGCGCGGACTAACAGACCACCATGCTAAAGCGGCCCCTCGCGGGGCCGTTCCTTTCTGAACTTCTCCGACTGTCCGGCTGCGGCTTTGAAGGACTTTCGGACCAGGAGATTCCCCGATGGCCCTCGCCTCCGCCCTGCTCCAAGTCATGACCGATGCGGTGCGCAAGACCGCCCGCCCGATGCTGCGCGACTTCGGCGAAGTCTCCCAGCTTCAGGTGTCGAGGAAGGGCCCCGGCGATTTCGTCACAGCCGCCGACCTTAAGGCCGAAGACACGCTCTACGAACTGCTGATGAAGGCTCGCCCCGGCTATGGCTTCCTGGGCGAGGAACGCGGCATGATCGAGGGGACGGACAAGTCCCACACCTGGATCGTCGATCCGATCGACGGCACCACCAACTTCATGCACGCCATGCCCCACTTCGCCATCACGGTGGGGCTGGAACGCCGCGCGCCGGACGGGTCGAGCGAGATCGTCGCCGGGGTGACCTACAACCCCGTCATGAACGAGCTGTTCTGGGCCGAAAAGGGCAAGGGCTGCTATCTGAACGACCAGCGCATCCGCGTCGCCGGCCGTCGTGATCTATCCGAAAGCCTGATCGCCACCGGCTTGCCCTTCATCGGCAAGTCGGGTCACGCTCAGTCGATCAAGGACCTGCACGCGGTGGGCCAGCGCGTCGCCGGCATCCGCCGTCTGGGCTCGGCCGCCATGGACTTCGCCTGGGTCGCCGCAGGCCGCTACGACGCCTATTATGAGCGCAATCTGAAGCCCTGGGACGTGGCGGCGGGCATCCTGTTCGTCACCGAGGCCGGCGGCCGCGTCACGACCATCGAGAACGACGGCGATCCCAAGACGGGCAAGTCGATCCTGGCGTCGAACACCGAACTGCATCCGCACCTGCGCAAGGTTCTGCAGGGCTCCTGAGGCTCGCTTCTGTCTCTTCCCCGCTTGCGGGGAAGTGGCGCGGCGCTTCTTCAGCGCCGTGACGAAGGGGCTCTTGCCTGATCGCCAGCGGCCGGTGGGGCGTCAAGACCCCCTCCACCGCTTCGCGGTCCGCATCCTCACATGTGGGGAGGAGACGGTCATCGGCCTGTCGCGCCCCCGCCCTATCCAAGGCGGATGATCCGTTTCATCCTGTGCGGCCTCGTCCTTCTGACCGGAGCGCCCGCCCTGGCCCATCCCCTGATCATCGCCCACCGCGGCGCGTCCGGCGAACGGCCCGAGCACACGCGTGCGGCCTATGAGCTGGCGATCGAACAGGGCGCGGACGTGATCGAGCCGGATCTGGTGCTGACCAGGGACGGCGTCTTCGTCGATCGGCATGAGAACGAGATCGGCGGCACGACCGACGTGGGCGACCGGCCCGAGTTCGCAGGCCGTCGGACGACCAAGACCATCGACGGGGTCGAGACCACCGGCTGGTTCACTGAAGACTTCACCCTGGCCGAGTTGAAGACCCTGCGGGCCAGGGAGCGGTTGCCCGCGTTTCGACCGGGCAGCGCCGCCTATGACGGTCAGGAGCCGATCCTGACCTTCGACGAGGTCGTCGCCATCGCGCGTGAGGCCTCGGTACGGACGGGACGGACCATTGCGGTGGCGCCCGAGTTGAAGCACCCGACCTATTTCGCCGCGATCGGCCTGCCGATGGAGGACGGCTTCATCGCGGAACTGGAGCGGCTGGGTCTGACGGGCGCCGAGGCCCCGATCATCATCCAGTGTTTCGAGGTCGGGCCGCTGGAGCGGTTGGCGCATCGCATCGATGCGCCGCTGGCCCAACTGATCGCCGCCAAGGGCGGACCGGCGGACCGGGCGGACGTGACCTATGCGCAGATGATCGCGCCCGAGGGGCTGAAGGCCATTGCCGCCTACGCCGACTGGGTCGCGCCGGAAATGACCCTGGTCCTGCCGCGCGACGCCGAAGGCCGCACGACCGCGCCGACGGCTTTGGTCGCCAACGCCCATGCGGCGGGCCTCAAGGTCGTGGTCTGGACCCTGCGGGCCGAGAACGCCTTCCTGCCGGTCGAGCGACGCAGAGGCGACGACCCGGCCGGGCACGGCGACATGACCGGCTATGCCGCAGCGTTCGCCGAGGCCGGAGTCGATGCGCTGTTCAGCGATTTCCCGGCCCTGGCGCGGACCATGGCGCCCTAGTTGCGGAATTGAAGCTCGGCGAGGCGGGCGTAGAGGCCGCCCTGGGCGACGAGTTGCTCGTGGGTGCCCTCTTCGACCACGCGGCCGTCGTCCATGACGACGATGCGGTCGGCGCGCAGGACGGTGGCGAGGCGGTGGGCGATGACCAGTGTGGTGCGCTCCTCCATCGCCTGATCGAGGGCGACCTGGACCAGGCGTTCGCTTTCGGCATCCAGCGCGCTGGTGGCCTCGTCCAGCAACAGGATGGGGGCGTCTCGGACCAAGGCGCGGGCGATGGCCAGACGTTGGCGCTGGCCGCCCGACAGGCTCTTGCCGCGCTCGCCGAGCGGGGTGTCGAACCCTTCCGGCAGGGCCTCGATGAAGCCGAGCGCCTGGGCCTTTTCAGCAACGGCGCGGGCCTCTTCCAGGGTGGTGTTCTCGCGGCCGAAGCGAATGTTCTCCAAGGCCGAGCCCGAGAACAGCGGCGTTTCCTGCGACACCCAGGCGAAGCGGTCGCGCACGGCGACGGGATCGGCCTGGCGCACATCGACGCCGTCGACTGAGACCATGCCGGTCTGCGGATCATAGAAGCGCAGCAGCAGGCGGAAGACCGTGGACTTGCCGGCGCCAGACGGGCCGACCAGGGCGACAGTCTCGCCAGGGCGCACGGTCAGGCTGAAGCCCTTCAGGGCCGGAAGGTCGGGGCGGCCCGGATAGGCGAAACCGACGGCCGACATCGACACCTCACCGCGCGGGGGCGTCGGCAGGGCGGTGGCCTGGGGCGGCGGGGCGATGCCGGCGACGGCGCGCATCAGCTCCTCGATCCGCTCCATGGCGCCGGCGGCCTTTTGCACGTCGCCCCAGCTTTCCCCGAGCGCGCCCACGGCGCCCGCCGCGAAGACCGACAGCAGGACGAACTGAAGCAGGGCGCCGGGCGTCATGGCGCCCTTCACCACGTCCTGGGCGCCCAGCCACAGCACCAGGGTCACGCCGCCGAACATGACAACGATGATCAGGGCGGTCATCCAGGCGCGGGCCTGCATCCGGGTCAGGGAGGCGTTGAAGGCGTCCTCGACCGCCGCGCCGAAGCGGGTGATGGCGCTCTGTTCGCGGCCAAAGGCCTGGACCGTCTCGATGGCGTCCACGCTTTCGCCGGCGAAGCCGACGGCGTTGGCGAAGCGGTCCTGAGACGCCACGGTCAGTTTGCGCACCTTGCGGCCGAAGATAAAGATCGGCCCCAAGAGGAAGGGCACGATCAGCAGGACGAAGCCAGTCAGTTTAGGGCTGACGAAGAACAGCAGGGCCACGCCGCCGATCAGGGTCAGGAAGTTGCGCAGCGCGTAAGAGATCGACGTCGTCATCAACGTCTCGACCAGGGCGATGTCCGTGGTCAGGCGCGACAGCACCTCGCCGGTGCGCATATGGGCGTAGAAGGACGGGTCCAGCGTCAAGATGCGGCCGAACAGGCCCTTTCGCACATCGGCGATGACGCGCTCGCCCGTGCGGGTGACGAAATAGTAGCGGGCGGCTGTCGCCAGCCCCAGGAACAGGGCGTTGGCGCCCAGCAGCAGGAACCAGATGTTCAGATTGGCGCCGCCCGCCTCGAACCCATGGTCGATGGCCCCGCGCGCCAGGGCGGTCAGGCCCAGCGAGGCGGCGGTGGACAGCAGCAGCCAGAAGACCGCCATCAGGGCATGACCCTTGTGGCGCATGGCGAAGGGAATCAGTCGCGCCAGCGGGCGGATGTCGCGGCGCTTGGCGCGCTTGGCGCCCGCTTCGGACATCTGGTCGGCCAGAAGGGCGCCGGCGCTGGGCCTCCCCTCCAGCGACGCCATGCCCGAGGCGCGGTTGGCGGAAGGGGCGGAGGCGGCGGCTTGATCAGTCATTTCGCCCGCCTCTTGCCCCGGAACGCCCCCCGGTGTAAACGCCGCCCCTCATTCCCGCCGGGCCTTTCCCTCAAAAAGGATTTGGTGGCGGGTTTCTCATTTCACGCGCACGGACGGTCGGCATCGTCACCGCGCAGAGACCGGACGACGACCATGAAGGCGGATACCCATCCCGACTACCACTTCATCACCGTGGTGATGACCGACGGCAGCACCTACCAGACCCGTTCGACCTACGGGAAGGAAGGCGACAAGCTGGCCCTCGACATCGATCCGTCGACGCACCCGGCCTGGACGGGCGGCAACGCCCAGCTGATGGACCGCGGCGGCCGCGTCTCGCGCTTCAACAACAAGTTCGCCGGCTTCATCAAGAAGTAAGCGCGTCCTGGCTGCGACATCTCGCAGCAATCGGAACACCAAGAGCGTCGGTCGCAAGGCCGGCGCTTTTTGTTTGGTCGGAACACCGATAATGTGGGGGCGTTCGGGTACCAGGGGCGTCGGCCACGCTGGCCGAAGCGATCGAAGAAGCGGAAGACTATGAATAGACGGCAACTGGGTCTGGGCGTCGCGACGGCGGCCATGACCCTTGGCTCGGCGGCGCGCGCGCAGCAGGTCTTCGTGCAGCGCGGACCGGAGGCGACCGCCTTCTACAACAGCTTCAACGACCAGATTTCGCGTCTACCCGAGACGCAGCAGGCGGATGTGCGCGCCTTTTATGAAATGAACGGCTGGCGGCCGGTGTGGAACGCCGACCGGGTGCGGGCCTTGAACACCGTCGCGGCTGGCGCCAATCGCCATGGTCTGGCGGGCTCCGACTATTTCGACTTTGTGGGACTCGCGGCCGATCCGGCGAGCGCGGACCTGCGGACCACGGCGGCGGCTTTGGCCTACGCCCGCGTCTTGGCCGAGGGCAAGGTGCGGCCCGAGACGGTCGAAGATCTTTGGGAAATGCAGAAGAATCGTGTGGACCTGCCGCGCGGTCTCAGCGACGCCCTGAGCCGCAACGTGCTGGGCCAATGGTACGACGGCCTGGCGCCCACCGACATCGGCTATCAGAACCTGTCGGCCGGCTATGTCCGCTATCGCCGTTTAGCGGCGCAGGGCGGCTGGCCCCGCTTCACCCAGGGCGCGACCATTGAGCCGGGCAATAGCGATCGCCGCATCCCCGCCCTGATCGACCGCCTGACGGCCGAGGGCGACCTGTCGGCCGCCGACGGCGCGCGGCTGAAGTCGCAGGGCCTGGTTTACAACGCCGAACTGCAACGTGCGGTGCAAAGCTTCCAGAACCGCCATGGACTGGGCGCCGACGGGCGGATCGGCGCAGGCACCCAGCGCTCGCTGGGCGCCTCGGCCGAGGACCGTGCGCGTCAGATCGCGCTGAACCTGGAGCGCCGTCGCTGGCTGAAGCGCGAGGTCGCGCCCGAGCGGATCGAGGTCAACACCGCCGCCGCCATCATGGTCTATTGGAAGGACGGCAAGCCGGTTCACTCCAACCGCGTCGTGGTCGGCTCGGCCGAGAACCAGACGCCAAGCCTGGAGAAGCCGTTCGCCTCGGTCGTGGCCAATCCGCCCTGGTATGTGCCGGCCGGCATCGCACGCCGCGAAATCCTGCCCAAGGGGCCGGGCTATCTGGCCGCCAACGATATGTATGTGAAGGACGGCATGGTCATCCAGCGCGCCGGCCCGCGCTCGGCCCTCGGCTATGTGAAGTTCGAGCTGCGCGACAGCTACGCCATCTTCCTGCACGACACGCCGTCGAAGGCCGCCTTCAACCTGTCCACGCGTCAGCGCAGCCACGGCTGCGTGCGGGTGCAGAATGCGGTGGAGTTCGCCCGCCTGCTGCTGTCGCCCGATCCGACCAAGCTGGCCCAGTTCGACACGGCCCAGGACACGCGTGAGACGACACGCGTGACCACCGGACGCGAAATCTCGGTGCGCCTGCTGTACTGGACCGCCTTCGTGGACGGTCAGGGCCGCGTGGCGTTCCGCGAGGATGTCTATGGCCGCGACGACAAGCTGGCGCAGGCGCTGGGCATCGGCGTCAATCTGCCCAAGCCCATCGACGACGGCCGGGCCGACGCCAACGACGTCGGGCCGTAAAAGGGGCGATCAGCCCCTGAAGGCCGCCTCGAGCATGCCCATCTGGCTGAGCACAGGGTTTTCCGGGGCCTGATCCTGATCGTCGGCATACATGCGGCGATCCAGATACAGGGTGCGGTCGAACAGCTTTTCCGATCGCACGAGGTATTCGATCAGGGCGATCGGCAGTTCGGCGTGGCTGGGCTCGGCGTCGATGCGGCGCTCGTTCAGGCGATAGCGCGGCTCGCAGGCGGTTTCCGGCGACATGTCGTCTTCGCGCACGGCGCGCTGGACCAGGAGCCAGGAGGCGATCTGCATCAGGCGGGTGGTCAGCTTCATGCTCTCGGCCGCATAGGCCAGGGCGGCGGCGCGCGACAGCATCTTGGAATCGCGACGGCCCTCGCCGTCCAGATAGGCGGCGGTTTCCTCGACCAGCTCCATGCCTTCGCGGAAGGTGCGATCGAACAGCTCGGACCGGGCGAAATCGCGAACGGTGCGGCTGCGGTCAGCGGGGGACGGAGCGGAGGTCATTTGAGCATTGATCATCAGAGAAGGTCGGGTCCGTCCTGCAATCGGCCCCTTGAGGCGCCGTTCGCACGAAAGATGCAACGCTCATGCCATGCCAGCGGATCATTCGCGATCACGAACCGAAGTTGAACAGGGCGTCAGCGGCGTTTTTCTTGGAGCGTTTCGTCTCGATCGCGGCGCGCGAGCGCGCGATCTCGGCCTCAAGCGCGGCGATCCGCTCCTGCAAATCCTCGACGGCGTAAACGTCCAGGTCTTCGCGTGACAGGGCCCGCAGCGGTTCGCCGCGTTGCGGGCGGGGTTCAAGATCTTCGAACATCGTCGCCTTCCTTTCGCGCTGTCATGGCCAAGGCGGTCCACGGCCCCTATCTGAACGCCCGGATACGGACGAATGCAAGGCGAGTGCGATGCGCGTGATCGAAATCGAAGGCGGTTCCGGACCGGCCGAGGCCCTGAAGATCGCCAAACGGCCCGATCCCGTGGCCGGGCCGGGTCAGGTGCTGATCCGGGTGCGGGCGGCGGGTGTGAACCGGCCGGACCTGCTGCAACGCACCGGCGCCTACCCCCCTCCCCCCGGCGCGTCGGACGTTCTGGGGCTTGAAATCGCCGGCGAGATCGAGGCCGTCGGAGAGGGCGTCACGCGCTGGACGGTCGGCGACCGGGTCTGCGCCCTGTTGGGCGGCGGCGGCTATGCGGAGTTGGCCGTGGTGGATGCGCGTCATGTCCTGCCGATCCCCCAGGGTCTGGATTACGTGCAGGCGGCCGTGCTGCCGGAAACCGTCTTCACCGTCTTCGCCAATGTGTTCGAGGGCGGTGCGTTGAAGGCCGGCGAGACTTTGCTGATCCACGGGGCGACCAGCGGCATCGGCGTGACGGCCATCCAGATGGCCAAGGCGGCCGGCGCCCGAGTGATCGCCACCTCACGCGAGGCGGACAAGGCCGCAGCCGCCAAGGCGCTGGGCGCGGACATCAGCCTGGACGCCAAGAGCGACAATCTGGAGGCGCAGATCCGCGAGGCGGGCGGCGCGGATGTGGTTCTGGACATGGTGGGGCGCGACTACGCCGCCTTGAACCTGAACAGTCTGAATGCAGGCGGGCGTTGGGTGGTCATCGCCTCCCTGACCGGCCCCAGGGTCGAGATGGATCTACAGCGGATCATGCTGAAGCGATTGACCCTGACGGGATCGACCTTACGCAGCCGCCCGGCGGACGAAAAGGCGCGTCTGACCGCGGCTGTCGAGGCGACCGCCTGGCCGTGGGTGGCATCCGGCAAGGTCAAACCGCCGGTTCAGGCGGTCTTCGCGTTGGAGCAGGCTGCCGATGCGCACGCCGAACTGGAAGCCGGCGGGCACATCGGCAAGATCGTGCTGAGCGTCTAGTAGCGCCCGCCGCGCACGGGGCGCAGCGACGAGATGTTGTCGTTGAAGCCGCCGTTCAGGAAGCGGACATCGCCTTCGACGATGCGGCAGCGTCCCCGGAACTCGGCGTCAGTGCAGACTTCCCAGCGGCCTTCGACGCGCATCGAGCTGATGCGGTCGTTGAATGGGGTGCGGCCTAGGTTGCGGTCCTCGCTGGTGAACTCACGCGAGGCGCCGCGGAAGTTGGCGTTCTCATAGACGGTGATCGAGGACCGACCCCAGCCACCGCCATTGCCGCCGCCCCAGCCGGGGCCGCCGTTGCCGGGTCCCCAGCCGCCGCCGGGGCGACCGGGCTGGCTGTCTTCATAGTCGCCACGGAAACGCCCGCAGACCAGCAGGCCGTTGTCGTTGTTGATCTCCTCGCCGCCGCAGCGGTTCAGCTCGATCGACGTGCCGCGCATCCGGCCACGCATGTCGCGGCAATCGGCATAGAGACGACCGCGATTCACATAGGCTTCCGAGCACGACTGGGTATAGCCGCCGCGCGGGGCGACGCGTTGTTGTGCATAGTCCTGGCCCGAGGCCATCGCTGCGGCCAGAGCCGCGCCAAGCAGAATGGACATGGTGGTTCTCCTCTCCCGAAGCTGAAAAGCTTCATTACCGCGAAGGTTGCGTCAGGGCGGATGAACCGTTGCTGTATGGGATTGTCGGTCAGCGTTTTCTTTTGTGTCGAATAGGCCTATATCGGCATCATACGCGCCCGGTCGAAAGGCCGGGCGCCGTCGTATCCAACGCCAGCCGAAGCCTCATTCGGCGGCTCAACAACACCGGGACGAACGCCCCATGAGCGACATTTTGATGCCCAAGGCCACTGCGGTCTGGCTGGTCGACAACACCTCTCTCAGCTTCGAGCAGATCGCCGACTTCTGCGGCCTGCACCCGCTGGAAGTTCGCGGCATCGCCGACGGCGACGTGGCGCGCGACATCCGTGGCGTCGATCCCGTCACCGGCGGCCAGCTGACGCGCGAAGAACTGGATAAGGCCCAAGGCGACGAAAACTATCGCATGAAGGCGATCGTCAGCCGCCACGCCGAACTGCTGAAGTCGGCAAAGCCAGCGCCGAAATACACGCCGGTGTCGCGTCGCCAGGACCGCCCCGACGCCATCGCCTGGTTCGTGCGTAACCACCCCGAGGTGACGGATGCCCAGATCGCCAAGATGCTGGGCACGACCAAGTCCACCATCGAGAGCGTGCGCAACCGCACCCACTGGAACAGCGCCAACATCAAGCCGGTCGACCCGGTGACCCTTGGCCTGGTCGGCCAGCTGGCGCTGGACGAGATCGTCAAGAAAGCCGCAGACAAGAAGGCCAAGGACGACCTGAAGAACGGCGGCGGCACGATCCAGCCCGTCGAACAGGTCGAGGCCGAGCCCGAGTTCGTGCCGGAAGCCCGCCAACGTCCCAGCGCCGAGCCGACGGCGGAATCGGTGTTCGGCACCAAGGACTGATCCGCGTTCGCGTAACGAAAACGGCCCCGGAGAGCGATCTCCGGGGCCGTCGTCGTTTTCAGAGAGGCGGACGCTAGGTCGCGCGCGCCTCCAGACTGGTGATTTCTTCCTTCAGCCGAAGCTTCTTCTGCTTCAGCGCCCTGACCTGCAACGGATCCGTGGACGGGCGGGTAAGCTCCTTCTGGATGGTCTCATCCAGGGTGCGATGACGATTACCCAGTTCGCGAATACGAGCCTCGATGGTCATGGCTTGCGCCTCCTTTGGTTAGGGACCAGTAGAGTGAGCGCCCGGTTTGGCGCGCTGTGTAATCACTTTCCAGTGACAGCCCGTCGCCCCGGACCCGAAGGAGGCTGACCTTCAAAATGGACGATGATGTGAACGGAGCCATACGGAACCCGCCCGCCAGACTGGTGGTCGGAATTTCAGGGGCTTCCGGCGCCGTCTATGGCGCCCGGGTGCTGGACGCGCTGAACGATCTGGGCGTCGAAAGCCATCTGGTCGTGACCAAGGCCGCCCTGCTCACATTGTCGCAGGAGACCGATCTGTCGCCCGACGAACTGACGGCCAAGGCGTCGGTGGTCCACAAGCTGGGCGACGTGGGGGCGACGATCGCCTCCGGCTCTTTCCGCACCCTGGGCATGATCGTGGCGCCCTGCTCGATCAAGACGATGAGCGAGATCGCGACAGGCGTGACCTCTACCCTGCTGACGCGGGCGGCCGACGTGACGCTGAAAGAGCGGCGACCGCTGGTGCTGATGGTGCGCGAAACGCCGTTCCACCTGGGCCATCTGCGCACCATGACGGCCTTAGCCGAAATGGGCGCGATCATCGCCCCGCCCCTGCCCGCGCTTTACGCCAGGCCGAGCTCGATCATGGAGATGGTCGATCAGTCGGTGGGGCGGACGCTGGACCTGTTCGGCCTGGATTGGGGCGCGGTGCGGCGCTGGGAAGGCCTGAAGTCATGAGGCTGTGGGACTGGGCGGTCGCCGCCTATGGCGCGCCGGGGGTCGGCGAGGCGTGTCTGGCGCTGCAGGACAGCCACGACCAGAACGTGCCCGTGCTCCTGTGGTCCGCCTGGGTCGCGGCGACAGGCCGAAAGCCCGATGAAGAGACGATCGAGGCGGCCTGCGACACCGCCCGCGCCTGGGACAGCGTCGTGGTCGCCCCGTTGCGTTCGGTGCGGCGGATACTGAAGGCGCCGGTGCCCGATATCGACGACGGCCCCCGCGAAAGCGTGCGCAATCGCATCAAGGCGCTGGAGCTGGAGGCGGAGCGGCATTTGCTGGATGCGCTGGAGGCGCTGGCGCCCGAACCCGGCGGGCCGGCCCGCCCGATCATAGACGGCCTGGCGGCCACCGCCCGGATGTGGGCGGACGTCACCCCGCGTCCGGCCCTGATCCGGCTCGCAGATGCCCTTCCGACCTGAGATCAGCGTGGCTATAAGCGGCCTGAGACGAGCGGCGTGGAGATGACACGATGAACGACGACACGCCTGCGATCACCGAGGAAATGGCCGAGCTTCAGGCGCGGGTGAACCATCTGCGCCAGGAACACGCCGACCTGGACGCCTCGATCGAAGCCCTGGGTCAGGCCGCCATTCCAGACCAGCTGATGATCGCCCGGCTGAAGCGCAAGAAGCTGGCGCTGAAGGACGAGATCGTTAAGCTGGAAGACCGCATCCTGCCCGACATCATCGCCTGATCTGGCCGGGCAGGCGGCCGGTTCCGCCCTGCGACCATCCGCCGCCCTGCCCTAGCCCCAAAGTCGCCAAAGCCCGCAGGCATAAGCCGCCCTCCCACGGAACGCCGTGCGCTGTCGGGGCGCCGCTTCCTTCATTCCAGAGCGTAGAGACGCTGGAGAGGCCGCCGAATGCGACGCCTGCTGTCCAACGCGCCGATGGCGCGATGCAAGACCCTGTTGATCCACTCCGGCCAGACGGCCGCCTTCGCCGCCGTGGCCGTTTTCGCCGCCGCCGCCGCGCCAAATGCCGCGCGCGAGGCCGCCTTGCCGCCGCCGACCCAGATCGCAGCGCCGGTGTCGCCGCCCCTGAAGGCCGAGGTCGAGAAGGCAGGTCCGATCACGCGCCAGATCGCCTTCACCGCGCCGGTGCGCGGCTATGCGATCAACTCGCCGTTCGGCCTGCGCAAACTAGCCATCGAAGCCAAGGCGCGCGCGCACAAGGGTGTCGATATCGCCGCGCCGAAGGGCACGACCGTCTTCACCGCCGCCGAGGGCGAAGTCATCCGCACGGGCTATGACCCCGAGGGCTATGGCAACTTCATCGAGGTGCGCCACCCCAACGGAATGAGCACCCTGTACGGCCACCTCAGCCGCATCGATGTCGCGAACGGCGATGCGGTTGCGCCCGGTCAGCGCATCGGTCTGGTCGGCTCCACGGGCTATTCCACCGGCCCGCACCTGCATTTCGAGGTCCGTCGCGGCGGCGCCCAGGTCAATCCGACCAAGGTGGTCGATCGCCATTTCGAAGTGACGGTGAAGGCCAAGGCCTGACGCGCATTACGTTGCGACGGGCGCGGCAAACGTCCTAGTGTCCCCTCTCGTTCTGGGAGGGATGGATATGAACAAGATCGTCGCCGCCGTCGCCGCGGGCCTTTTGGCCGCCACCCCCATAGCCGCCTCGGCGCAGGACTATGGGCGCTACAGCGACGCCGCCGCACAGACCGAGCTTTCGCGCCTGGCGGATGTGCAGATGGCGGTCATGGTGCCAATGCGCGACGGCGTGGGTCTGGCCACCAATGTCTATCGCCCCAAGAACGCGTCCGGCCCCTTGCCGACCGTTTTCGTCCGCACGCCCTATAACGAGCTGGCCTACAACGCCCGCACCACGCGCTCTGCCCTGAGCTGGGTCAGCAAGGGCTATGCCTTCGTCATCCAGAACGAGCGGGGACGGTATTTCTCGGGCGGCGACTATCAGATCCTGGGCTACCCCCAGACCGACGGCTATGACGCCCTGACGTGGATTGCGGCCCAGCCCTGGTCGAACGGCAAGGTCGGCACCCTGGGCTGCTCGTCCTCCGCCGAATGGCAGCTGGCCCTGGCGGCCCAGAACCACCCGGCCCACGCCGCCATGGTGCCCCAGGCCTCGGGCGCCGGCATCGGCAAGGTCGGACGGTTCCAGGAACAGGGCAACTGGTACACAGGGGGCGTGCCGCGCAACCTGTTCTTCGTGTGGCTGTACGGCGTGGACAATCCGCAGCGCGCCCAGATTCCGATGGACATCGATCAGGAAACCCGCGCCCGCATCGTCCGCTACAACGACCTGGACGCCAAGAAGCCGGATGTGACCTGGCCCAGCCAGATCCGGCATCTGCCGGTCAACGAGATGCTGAAGGACTTGGGCGAGCCGGCCGGCACGTTCGAGGAACTGATCGCGCGCACCCCGTCCGATCCGGCCTGGCGTCAGGGCGGCCTGTATCACGACGACATGGGCTGGGGCGTGCCGTCCCTGTGGTTCAACAGCTGGTACGACGTTTCGATCGGGCCGAACATGGAGCTGTTTAACCACGCCCGGTCCACGACACAGGATCGCGAGGCGGCCGAGAACCAGTATGTCGTGGTCGGCCCCAACAACCATTGCGCCTTCGGGGGCCTGGGGCCGAACTACAAGTCGGGCGACCGGCCGTTGGGCGACGCCACCTTCGACAGCGACGCCCTGGTGCACGCCTGGTTCGATCGCTGGCTGAAGGGCGAACGCCGCGCCTTCCCCGAGAGCACGCCGCACGTGCAGTATTTCAACATGGGCGAAAACGCCTGGCGCACGGCCGCGCAGTGGCCGCCGGCCGGGGTCAAGACGGTGCGGATGTATCTGCGCTCTGGCGGCGGAGCCAACAGCCTGAACGGTGACGGCCTGCTGAGCCTTCAGGCGCCGCCCGCCGGCGAGCCGGCAGACCGCTATCGCTATGATCCGATGAACCCGGTCCAGACCATCGGCGGCGGCGATTGCTGCAACGGCGGGCTGGTCACAGCCGGGGCGTTCGATCAGCGACCGATCGAGGCGCGCAACGATGTGCTGGTCTATACGTCGGAAGCGCTGACCGAGCCGATGCAGGTCACCGGCTTCATCGATGCGGTGCTGAAGGTGTCGTCCTCTGCGCCCGACACCGATTTCGCGGTCAAGCTGGTGGATGTGGCGCCGGACGGCACGGCCTATATCCTGGGCGACACCATCATGCGGGCGCGCTATCGCGACGGCTATGACCGTCCCGCGCCCCTGACGCCGGGCCAAGTGGCGACCGTGCAGCCCACGCCGTTGACCATCAGCAACACCTTCCAGCCCGGTCACCGCATCCGGGTCGAAGTCACCAGCTCCAACTTCCCCAAGTTCGTGCGCAACCTGAACACGGGCGGACTGAACGAGACCGAGAGCCAGGGCGTGGTCGCCGACAACGCCGTCCATCACGCGGGCGACGACGCGTCCTACATCGATCTGCCTGTGGTGAAATAGGCGCCCCTGCGCCGAAGTCGCTGGCGTCCCCTGTCGTCGGATTCTAGGCTGACGACAGGGACATGGGAGGCGACATGGCGGCGTTGACGCTGGATGGGGTAAACAAGCGATACGGCGATTTCCACGCCGTGCGCGATCTGAGTTTTCAGGTCGAGAAGGGGTCGATCTGCGGCTTTCTGGGGCCGAACGGGGCGGGCAAGACCTCGACCCTGCGGATGATCCTGGGGTTGCAGCCGGCGACGTCGGGGCGGATCGAAATCCTGGGCGCCGACGACGGGCGCAAGGTGCGCGATCGGATCGGTTTCCTGCCCGAGGAACGCGGCCTCTATAAAAAGATGACGCCGGTCGAGGCCATCGCCTTCTTCGGAGCGCTGAAGGGCCTGCCGGTCGCCGAGGGCCGCAAGCGCGCCAAGACCCTGCTGGAGCAGCAGGGGCTCGGCGAGGCGCAGAAAAAGAAGATGAAGGAGCTGTCCAAAGGGATGGCGCAGAAGGTGCAGCTGATCGCCTCGGTCGTGCATCAGCCCGAGTTCGTCATACTGGACGAGCCCTTCTCCGGTCTGGACCCGATGAACCAGCAGGGCCTGGAGGCGATGATTCGCGGGCTGGCCGCGAACGGCGCCACGGTGCTGTTCTCCACCCATGTGATGCAGCATGCCGAGCGGCTGTGCGACAAGGTCGTGCTGCTGGCGCGTGGCAAGAAGGCGTTCGAGGGGACGGTGGATCAGGCCAAGGCCACCTCGCCGCGCTTCCTGGATCTGGACGGGGCGATCAGCGCAGACGCCGCCGCCGCCCTGCCCGGCGTGGCGGGCGTCGAGACCCTGTCCGACGGGGATGGCGTGCGTCGCCTGAAGATCGCCCTGGCGCCCGGCGCCGGGGGTCAAGATACGTTGAAGACGGCCTTCCTGAACGGCCTGGACGTGCGGGGCTTCGCGCTCAAGGAGCCGACGCTGCACGACGCCTTCATCGGCCTGACCGGCGACCATCCCGACCAACCCGTCGCATCCGTGGAGGCTGTCCGATGAACCGCACGCTGCTGATCGCGCGACGCGAATATGTCGCCTATGCCAAGACCGTCGGCTTCTGGCTGTCGCTTTTGGCCTTCCCCCTGTTCGCCGTGCTGGGCGGCGGCATTCCAGCGCTGATCAAGGCCTCCGAGCCGATCAAGTCGGTGGCGGTGATCGAGGAAGGCCCCAATGCGACGGGTCTGGCCGCCGCCGTGCGCGCCTCTCTGCAAGCGGATGTGGATCGTCAGAACGAGCGCCTGCGCGAAGCCGCCGAAAAGGGACAGGCGGGCGCCGGGCGCGCCGTCGCCTCCATCACCGGCCCTAAGATCCGTCTGGTCGACGCGCCGCCCGCCATCGCCGACGCCGTCGGACCGGCCCGTGACGAGGCGATCCGCAAGGCGCTGGACAAGCAGACCTCGAAGGCCAGGCGCCTCGACGCCGTGGTCTTCCTGAGCCGCACGGATGGCAAGCCCGGTGCCCAGGTCTGGACCGCGCGCGCCACCGACAACGACGTCTCCGGCTTCGTCCGCAATGCGCTCCGGGATGCGCGGCGCACCGAGCTTTTGACCGCCGCCGGGGTCGCCCCCGCCGTGGCGCAGGAGGTTCAGACCTTCCGGCCCGAGGTGAAGTCCTTCTCGCCCAGCGCGGCCAGCGGGGGTGAAGTGTCGATGCGTGACCGGATCCCGTCCTTCATCGGCCTGGGCGTCGGCTTCCTCTTGTGGTCGCTGGTCATCACCGGCGCCTCCATCCTGCTGAACAGCGTGATGGAGGAGAAGTCGAACAAGATCCTGGAGGTGCTGCTGTCCTCGGCCTCGGCGACCGAAATCCTGACGGGCAAGGTACTGGGCGTGGCGCTGCTGACCCTGACGGTCATGGGGGTCTGGGGCGGGATCGGGGCCTTCACCCTGATTTCAGCCTCGCCCCAGACGGCCGCGACGGTCGGACAGGTGCTGCTGCACGACGGCCTGATCTTCTATTTCATCGCCTATATGGTCGGCGGCTACCTGATGTATGCGGTGCTGTTCGCAGCCATCGGCGCCTTCTGCGAGACGCCGCGCGACGCCCAGACCCTGATGGGGCCGATCATGATGATCCTGGTCGTGCCGATTTTGGTCATGCAGATGGCCCTGACCAGCCCAGATGCGCCGGTGGTCAAGGTTCTGTCCTGGATCCCCTTCTTCACCCCCTTCCTGATGAGCGCCCGCGCGCCCAGCGATCCGCCGCTGGTGGAGGTGATTCTGACGCTGATCGGCATGTTCGCGACCGCTGCCTTCATGGTCTGGATCGCCGGGCGGGCCTTCCGCGCCGGCGCGCTGTCAGACGTAAAGCTGAGCTGGAAGAGCTTCGGCCGGGCGATTACCGGACGGGCGTAGGCGGCACGGTTGTCACCTCCCTATCGCGTCGCGATGGGGAGGTGGCGCGGCGCTTCTTCTGTGGGACTTCATGAGTCCTCCACCACGCTCCGCAGAAACGAAACGCAAAGAAAAAGGCCGCTTCCCGAAGGAAGCGGCCTTTTTCTTTCGGCCTTCGCCGGGGTCTTAACGACCGCCGGGAACGCGCGGCTTCGGCGCGGGCAGCAGGCCCTCGCGCTGCATGCGCTTGCGCGCCAGCTTGCGGGCGCGACGGATGGCTTCGGCCTTTTGACGGGCGCGCTTTTCCGAGGGCTTCTCGAAGTGCACGTGGCGCTTCATTTCACGGAAGCTGCCCTCGCGCTGCATCTTCTTCTTCAGGGCTTTGAGCGCTTGGTCGACGTTGTTGTCGCGAACGAAAATCTGAACCAGGTTAAACTCTCCTTTGGCCGCCCGCCGCGTCCTGTGAGGGAGACGGGCGAACAAAATAAAATCGTCTTCCGACAGCCGGGCTCTCGGATGAAGGCGCGCTGATACACGAGCCGCCTCCTTCTGTCCAGATCGTCGCGACCATTCTTCAAGGCTCGAAACGCCATGACGACCGGCGTATGATCGCCCTTATGACCGAGACGACAGACTGGGCCGACCGGACCGAACAGACCGTGCTGGACGCCGCCATAGCCCGCGCGCCCGCCCTGGGCTGGAACGCGCGTCTGGTGCGAGAAGCCTGCGAGGCGTGCGGCCTGTCACAGGGCGACGAGGAACTGCTGCTGCCCAACGGCGCGCGCGATCTGGCGGCCCTGCTGTCGCGTCGCCATGATACGCGAGCGCTGGCGGCTCTGGGTGAAATCGACGCCCAGTCGCTGAAGATTCGCGAGCGAATCGCTCGCGCCGTGTCCGAGCGGATGGAGGCCGGCGCCGCCGACCTGGAGGCCACGCGTCGCTGCGCCGCCTTCCTGGCCCTGCCCGTCAACGCCGACCTGGGCCTGAAACTGGCCTGGGAGAGCGCGGATCATCTGTGGCGCTGGGCCGGGGACGAGGCGACCGACTGGAATCACTATTCGAAGCGGACGATCCTGTCGGGCATCCTGATTCCCGCCCTGACCCTGCGCTGGTTCGACGGCCGCGACGCGGCCGAGGCCTTCGTCGCCCGCCGGATCGAAAACGTCATGGCCTTCGAGAAGTGGAAGGCCGGCAAGGACTTCGACGCGCCGTTCCGAAAGGTCAGCGATGCGCTGAGCCGCATGCGCTATGGGGCGAAAGCCTAGACCTTGGCGGAGCGAAGCTCGGCGCGATTGTCACGCAGCGCCTGATCGCGACCCGATTGATGGCCGAGTTGGTAGACCCCGACGCCCAGGATCAGAACCGCGACGCCAAGTATCGCGCCTGCCAGCACGCGTGAGTGACCCCCGCTTGAGGCCCTTGGGTCTGCGGGCGCGCTGTAGGCAGCCGCCGATGCACTGATCAGGGCCAATGCCATCGCCATCATAAACAGAACCATCGGGGTGTTCATGTTCAGACGCTATTGGTGATTGCAGACCGATTATCACGCTCGGCGGCGTCTTTTCCCAAGCGTCCACCAAGATCCACGCTCGCTACAATCAAGACCAAGGCGGCCGCGGCCAAAGACACGCCAAACGCACCGACACGCGACGATCGACGGGGACTGAGCGCGCCGATCACCCCAGCAGCGGAGGTGACCAGCAGAAGCGCGAGTGACAGCATCAGCGACAGCGACAGCGACATGGGTCGACCATGACGCAAGTTGCGTTCAGCGCAACTCAAATATCAGCTGGCGCCCAACACCCGGTTCACATGCGCCATCTTGCGGCCGGGGCGGGCCTCGGCCTTGCCGTAGAGGTGCAGGCGTTCGTCGGACTTGGCCGACAGCTTGCGCCAGTCCTCGACATCGTCGCCCAGCAGGTTTGTCATTTCGATGCGGGCGTGGGCCGTCGTGGGGCCGAGCGGCCAGCCGGCGACGGCGCGGATATGCTGTTCGAACTGGTCGCAGACGCAGCCGTCCTGGGTCCAGTGGCCGGTGTTGTGAACACGCGGTGCGATCTCGTTGACCAGAAGTACGTCGTCTCCGAGGTCGAACAGTTCGACGCCCAGAACGCCGACGTAGTCCAGCCCGTCCAGGATCGCCTCGGCGATGGCGCGGGCGCGAACTTGGGTTTTCTCGTCCACAGCGGCGGGGGCCAGGGTGGTGCGCAGAACGCCGCCTTCGTGGCGGTTCTCGCCCAGCGGATAGACCGCCATATGGCCGTCCCAGTCGCGTGCGGCGATGACCGACAGTTCGCGCACGAAGGTCGCCTTGGCCTCCAGGATGGCCGGACGACCGCCCAGGCTTTCCAGGGCGGCGGGCGCGTCCTCGATGGAGTAGATCCAGACCTGGCCCTTGCCGTCATAGCCTTCGCGGCGGGTCTTTAGCAGGGCGGGAAGGCCCAGTTCGGTCAGGCCGACGACCAAGTCGTCCAGCGTGTCGACGACGGCGAAGGCGACCGTCGGGGCGCCGACGGCGTTCAGGAAGGTCTTTTCATCCACCCGGTCCTGCGACACGCGAAGCGCCGTCGGTCCCGGCGCGACGAGGGCGCCGGCCTCGGCCAGACGCTCGATGGATTCGGCCGGCACGTTCTCGAACTCGAAGGTGACGACATCGGCAGCGCGGCCCAGCGCCGACAGAGCCTTGGGGTCGTCATAGGCGGCGACGATCTGGCGCGCCGAAACCCGGCCGGCCGGGCTGTCGGCCTCGGGGTCCAGGATCACGACGTCGAAGCCCAGGCGCGAGGCGGCCTGGCTCAGCATCCGGCCCAGCTGGCCTCCGCCGATGATGCCGAGGGTCGAACCGGGGGGAAGCGGAAGATCAGGCACTCAGTCCTCGACGGTTTTTGCGACGGATTCGGTCTGGGCGGCGCGGAAGGCGGCCAAACGTCCGGCCAATACCTCGTCCGACAGAGCCAGTATCTGGGCGGCCAGAATGCCGGCGTTGGCGGCCCCCGCCTCGCCGATGGCCAGGGTTGCGACCGGAACGCCGGCCGGCATCTGAACGATCGACAGCAGACTATCCATGCCCTTCAGCGCCTTGGACTGGACCGGCACGCCCAGCACCGGCAGTTCGGTCATGGAAGCGGCCATGCCCGGCAGGTGGGCGGCGCCCCCGGCCCCGGCGATGATGACCTTGTATCCGGCGGCCTTGGCGCCCGTGGCGAACTCGACAAGGCGTTGGGGCGTGCGGTGGGCGCTGACGACCTTGGCGTCCCAGGCGACGCCCAGTTGATCCAGGCGATCGGCGGCCAGCTTCATGGTCGGCCAGTCGGACCGGCTGCCCATGATGATCGCCACCGGGGTTTCGGAAGTCGCCATGTCTGCAAGGCCCCTCGCGGAAAGGCGCCGGTTACAGCACGCGGGTGACGCCCGCAACCGCAACACCGTGATTTCAGCCGCGTTGGCCCGTAATGTCGGCCTTCAATGTCGGCGGATCACGCTCTACCATCGTTCGACCGCGCGACGCAGACTGAGTCGCGCCTTCGGAGCCATTCCTGCGCCGTGACCGACGTGGCCGAACACGACCTGACCGCCGAGATCGCGCGCCTGCGCGTCGAGCTGGAAGCGTGGAAGACGCGCGCCGCGGCCGCCGAGGCCGCCGCCGATCACGATGTGCTGACCCCCGCCCTGAACCGGCGCGGCTTCATAACGGCGATGCAACGGACCATGGCCTATTGTCAGCGGCACGGGGTGCCGGCGGTGCTGCTGTATCTGGATATGGACGGGTTCAAGAGCGTCAACGACAGCCTGGGCCATGCCGCCGGCGATGCAGCCCTAGTCGCGGTGGCCGAGCTGTTCCTGGCCAATCTGCGCGAGTCGGATGCGGTGGGCCGGCTGGGCGGGGACGAGTTCGCCCTGCTGATGTTGCACGCGGGCTACGAAGAGGGCCGGGCCAAGGCGCGTCAACTGGCCGAGGCGCTCAAGACCGAAGGCTTCGTCTGGGACGGCCAGAAGACTGAACTGGGCGGCTCTTTCGGGGTGCGCGCCTGGGACGGCCATACCGACGCCGAGGTCTGGCTGACCGAGGCCGACGCCGCAATGTGGGTGAGGAAGAAGGGGCGCTGAGGCCCCTTCCCGCCCCTGCCGCTTAAAGCGGCAGTTTCAGCTGAATGCCGCCCATGTGGCTGTCGGCGTGGTCGCCGAAGCGGCCGCGATAGCCGACCGTCACCTTGACCGGGCCGAGCGAACCCTCGACGCCGGCCGAGGCCAGGAACTGGCCGCCGAACGGATCGTCGATCTCGCGCGACAGCACCTGGGCCGGGTTGTTGTAGAGACCGACGCGCACCGGATCGGAGGTGTCGTCCAGGGCGTCGCGGTAGCCCCCTTCGGCGAACAGGCCGAACCCGCCCATTTCAGCCTCGGCGCGCAGGGCGACCTCGCCGGTCAGGGCCTTCACGGTGCGATCGCCGTACTGATACTGGGCGCCGACGCCCTGTTCGTAATAGCCGTCCACGTCGCTGGACACGTAGGCGAGGGCCGCACGGGGCGACAGGGCGACGCCGCCCATGTCGAACCACATGCCGCCTTGCAGACGCGCGCCGCTGCTGAGCGCGCGGGTTTCGGCGGTGTGGACGATCGGCGCCAGGCTGGTGGTGCGTTCGATGTCGTCGATGTTGTCGCGCGCCAAGCCGACGGCGGCGTTGACGAAGACATCGCCCGAGCGCCAGCCGCCATAGACGTCCAGGCCGAAGCTTTCGACGTTGAACTGCAGCGCTTGGCTTTCGACGTCGGTGTTGCGCGCCGTGCCGGCCAGACCGAAGCGCCAGTTGGCCGAAGGTCCGGCCTCAAGCGCGATACGGGCGCCCCAGCCGTCGCTGGACGAACTGGTGACCGAGCCGCGCGCGTCGGTGTCGACGCTGTCGATCAGGGCCGAAGTTGTGACGGACACGCCGGCCTCCCACGGCTGGCGACCCGACAGGGCCTCGCCGGCGGCGTCCAGGGCGTCCTCGCGGTGACGATAGGCCGTCTCGCCCTGCAAGGTCGATTGAGCGCCGATGTCGCCATAGTAGAGGTAGTCGGTCGCCAGCTGGGCGATGATCCGATGGCCCGCCGCGGTCGGGTGCACGCCGTCGAAGTAGAAGTAGCTGTCCGGGTTCGTGCAGACCGTCACGCCGTTGAAGCAGGGCTGGGTGATGTTGGTGATGCCGAACAGGCCCGGATTGCCGGCCAGGGTGTCACCGATCTTGAACAGGTCCATCATGATGATGTTGCTGCCTGGGCGGGCGGCGGCCGTGGCGGTCAGATTGGTCTGAAGCGCCGTGTTGAAGGTGGTGACGGCGAAGTCGGCCAGGGGCGCGGCGGTCGTGCCGCGGAACTGAGGCGTCAGGCTGAGCTTGGGCAGGTTGGTGACCAGGATGGTCCCGGCCCCCGCGCCCGCCACGGTGTTGACCAGGCTGTTGATGTTGGCGGCGGCCGTGGTTGCGACCGGGGTGATGGCGGCGACCGGGCTGGCGGAAGCGCCGGCTGCGGGCAGACCCTGGAAGATGTCGTTGGCGCCGCCCAGGACGCTGACCAGGTCCGTCGAGCTGAATCGGCCGCCCGCGGCGGTGTAGCGCGACAGCTGGTTCAGCATGCCGAACGGCACGCCGGCCGAGGCGTCGGTGCGCGAGCCGCCGAAGGCGTAGTTGATGCTGCCCGTGACCGAGCCGTTGAAGTTGGCGGCGTTGAAGCCCAGCAGTTCGACGAAGGTCGGCCCGTTTGAGAAACGGCGCGCATAGGGCGGCGACGGAGGCTGGCTCCCGCCCGAGATCAGAAACAGGTTGCCGTTGTCGCTAAGGCTGTCGCCGAAGACGACGAGACGGTTGTAGGTCTGGGCCGAGGCCGAGCCGGCAGAGGCGCAGGCGGCGAGCGCCAGAGCGGCGACGGCGCCGCCGGTGATGAAGCGTGACATGAAATTCCTCCCGCAGCCGTCGTTGCGCGGCCGTTCGACGTGAGGATGCGCCAGTTCGCGCAGAGCGCAAGATGCCGCGAGGTCAGCTTTGAGAAGATATTTGCGAGCGACGTATCACTGCAACGTGCGGAACTTCAGCGTGCCCGGCACCGTCTTGAGTTCGCGTAGCGCCTCCGGGTCGTAATCGCGGTCCACGTCTGTGATGACATAGCCCGTGCGCTCGTCCGTTTTCAGGTGCTGGCCGAGGATGTTCAGGCCCGCCGACGCCAGGGCGCGGTTCAGTTCGGCCAGGACGCCCGGCTGGTTCCTGTGGATGTGCAGGATGCGGTGGGCGCCCGAAACGTCGGAGAGCTGGACGTTGGGCAGGTTGACGCTGAAGGTCGTATCACCCCGGTTCAGATAGCCCAGCAGGCGTTCGGCCGCGAACTCGGCGATGGCCTCCTGCGCTTCTTCGGTCGAGCCGCCGATGTGCGGCGTCAGGATCATGTTGGGCAGGCCCTGAAGCGGGCTCTCGAAGGGGTCGGCGTTGGTGCGCGGCTCTTCGGGGAAGACATCGACGGCGGCGCCGGCGACCCGGCCAGAGCCGATCGCCTGGGACAGGGCGCCGACATCGACCACATGGCCGCGCGCCAGGTTCAGGAACAACGCGCCTTCCTTCATCCGGCCGAACTGGGCCGCACCGAAGATGTTGGCGTTCTCCTTGCGGCCATCGACATGCAGGGTGACTACGTCGCTTTCGGCCAACAGCGCGTCCAGCGAGCGCATGCGGCGCGCATTGCCCAGGGCCAGGCGCTCGGACAGATCATAGAACAGCACCCGCATACCTAGGTTTTCGGCCAGGACCGACAGCTGGCTGCCGATCGCGCCGTAGCCGACGATGCCCAGGGTCTTGCCACGCAGCTCCTTTGAGCCGGTGGCGGACTTGTTCCACTTGCCGACATGCATGGCGGCGGACTTGTCCGCCACGTCGCGCATCAGAACGATCATCAGGCCGATGGCCAGTTCGACCACCGAGCGGGTGTTCGAATAGGGGGCGTTGAACACCGCCACGCCGTGATCCGAGGCCGCGTCCAGGTCGATCTGGTTGGTGCCGATGCAGAAGGCGGCGACGGCCATCAGCCGATCGGCCTGTTCCAGCACGCGGCGGCTGACCGTGGTCTTGGAGCGGATGCCCAGGACATGGACGCCCTTGATGGCGGCGATCAGATCGTCCTCGTCCAGCGCGCCCTTCTGGGTTTCGACCGAATAGCCCGCCTCCTCCAGCCGCTCGACGGCGGCGGGGTGGATGTTTTCCAGGAGCAACATCTTCATGCGGCTGCGAGGGAAGGACCAGCGGCCGACAAGGCCTTCGGCATGCAGCACCTCGTCGAGGGACGCGGCCTCGGCGTCCGCGACCTGGACCACCGGCGCGCGGCGCACGACCTCGGTGAAAGCGTAGAAGGCGTCGGCGGCGCCCGCGATCTTGACCTCGGCGTCGTTCCAGCCGTCGCCCACCATGACGACACGACCCGACAGGTTCAGGCCGTGAATGGCGGTCGGCTTGCCATTGGCGTGCGACAGCGGGTTGGCGTCGTCGACGCCGACCACGCGGTCGTCCGCGTCATAGACCAGATCGTTGCACAGCACGCGATCGGGAGAGACGCCCAACTCTTCGGCGACGGGCGCAATCACCTCGCGGAAGCCGCCGGAGAGGATGACAACCTTGCCCTTGTTCTGCTGGAAGAAGTTCAGGTTGCGCCGCACCGACGCCGTCAGGTGGTCCGACGCGCTCTGGGCCAGGGCGGCGACATGGGCGCGGGTCAGCGGAAGCAGAGCCAGCCGGCGGCGCAAAGCGTCGCCGAATTCGACCTCTCCGGCCATGGCTTGATCCGTCAGGGCGGCGATCTGGGCGCGCGTATCGGCTGCGCCCGGCGCATCCGCCAAAGCGATGTCGGCCAAAGCCTCAAGGGTCTCGAAATCGACCAGGGTCGAATCGAAGTCGAAGATCAGGGTGGGGCGCGCGCTCATGGGCGGCGTCTTAGCGGCCTTCGCGCCTGCGGCAAAGCCGAGCGATGCTGCTCACTGTGGGCAGATGCGCTAAAAGTTTGCCGCCCGCCGCGATTTTCACCGGGCGAGCGGCACGAAAATATCAGAAGCGCGCGATGCGACGCACGTGGCTGTCGGGACGACGGCTTTCGAGAACTGCTGCGCCGACGGCTGCGGCGATGGTCGCCACCGCCAGCAGCGCGCCGCCTTCGCGGGCGTGGTCACGCGCATATTGACCGGCGTCGTCAGCATAGCGGCGCGCCGTCTTGCCATGCTTCTTCAGCGCCTTCTTGCCGTCCTTGCGGGCCGAACGGAACCAGTCGTCGGCCCGGTCGCGCACGTCATAGGCGGTGTCTGCGGCGCGGTGGCGGGCGTCGCGCGAAAGCGCGCCGGCGCGTTCGCCAACATCCTCGGCGCGGTGGCGGAAGGCGTCCACGGCGTCATGGAAACGGTCGCGCAGTTCAGACGTATCGACCCAGCCGCGCGGGTCGATACGCGACTTGATGCGCTGGTAACGGGTGGGGCCGCTGCGTTGCGTCAGATAGACGACGGCGACAGCGCCGAGCGCGACTGCGAGGAGGCTGCCGGCGGTGATGCCGGGGTGTTTGCGAATCTCTTCGATCGGATCGATGTCGCGGATCATCGGCGGAACCTCTTCAGTTATTGGCGTCATGAACGGAGCGACGGCTCCGCTTGAGCCAAAAGAGCGATCCGCGCCGAAATCGGTTCCGTCGCCCTCCCCCAGACCCCGCGGATTAGCCCCCTTATCAAGCCGCCCGCGGGCGCCTACATAGCCGCGATCCCGAAATGACGCCCCAAAGGACCTCGCCGTGACCGATCACGCGCCCAACATTCCCGTTTCCGACGATCTGGCCGCCGCCTTCCAGATCGAAGGCTGGCCCGTGCGCGGTCGCCTGGTTCGTCTGGGCGCGACCATCGACAAGATCCTGGCCGCCCACGCCTATCCCGAGCCGGTCGCCGCCCTGTTGGGCGAGGCCTGCGCTTTGGCGGCTCTGATCGGCTCCAGCCTGAAGTTCGAGGGTCGCCTGCTGGTCCAGGCCCAGGGCGACGGCCCCGTGCGCTATGTCGTCGCCGATTACGGCACCGACGGCTCACTGCGCGGCTATTGCCGCTACGACGAGGCCGAGGTGGCCGAGGCGTCGCAGGGCTTCGCCCGGCCCGGCGCCCGATCGCTGCTGGGCCAGGGCGTCTTTATCATGACGCTGGATCGGGGCCCCGACTTCGAGCGCACCCAAGGGATCACGCCGATCGAAGGCGAGAGCCTGTCGCTGGCCGCCGAACACTATTTCCAGCAATCGGAACAGGTGCCGACCAAGGTGCGTCTGGCCGTCGGCCAGGTTCAGACCGAGGCCGGATCGCAGTGGCGCGCCGGCGGCGCGATGATCCAGATCATCGCCGGCGACGAGGCCCGCGGTTCGACCGAAGAGGTCTGGGACCGCACGCGGGCCCTGTTCGGCACGCTGGGCGATGACGAGCTGGTCGATCCGACGATCTCGCCCGAAACCCTGCTGTTCCGCCTGTTCCACGAGGACGGCGTGCGGCTGGAGGGCGCACGAGAACTGACGGCCGTCTGCCGTTGCTCGCGCGAACGGATCGCCTCGGTCCTGGCCTCGTTCGATCCCGCCGAGCGCGCCGACATGTTGGAGGACGACGGCAAGATTCGCGTCACCTGCGAATACTGCGCCACGGTCTATGCGCTGGACCCCGACGAAGTGGTCGCAGAGCAGATTTGAATTGCAAAGGGCGGCTCCGAGAGCCGCCCTTCTTCTTTTAGCCTTCCAGATCCAGCGAATAGCCAGCCGAGCGGACCGTGCGGATGGGATTGGCGCTTTCGTCGGCGATGGCAAGGGCCTTACGCAGCCGCCCGACGTGGACGTCGACGGTGCGCGCCTCGACATAGACGTCCGAGCCCCAAACCGCGTCCAGCAGCTGCTCGCGGCTGAACACCCGTCCGGGGTGCTGCATGAAGTGGTCCAGAAGGCGGAACTCGGTCGGGCCCAGATGGACCTCCTTGCCGTTGCGCTTCACCCGGTGCGAGACGCGATCGACAACGATGTCGCCGTGGTTCAAACGGTCGTCGGCCAGGCCTGGACGAATGCGGCGCAGGACGGCGCGGATGCGCGCGATCAGCTCGACCATCGAAAAGGGCTTGGTCAGATAGTCGTCGGCGCCGGTGTCCAGACCGCGAACCCGGTCGCTCTCTTCGCCACGCGCCGTCAGCATGATGATCGGCAGGTTGCGGGTCTCGGCCTTGCCGCGAATGCGACGGCAGACCTCGATGCCCGACAGCTTGGGCAGCATCCAGTCCAGCAACACCAGATCGGGCAGACGCTCGTCGATCTGGAGCATGCCCTCCTCGCCGTCGGCGGCGACGGCGACGTCGTAGCCTTCCTTTTCGAGATTGTACTGAAGAAGGGTCGCCAGCGCGTCCTCGTCTTCCATCACAAGGATATAGGGCTGCACGTCGGGTCTCCGGTCTCGGGTCAGTGCGTCGAAAGGTTGGGCGTCGGATCGGAATCTTCAGCCGTAGGCTGGGCGCGCGGGCGTTCGCCCACGATGTCTTCGCCCGTGATCTCGTAGTGGACGGTTTCGGCGATATTGGTCGCGTGGTCGCCGATCCGCTCCAGGTTCTTGGCCATGAACAGCAGATGGGTGCAGGCGCCGATCGTGCGCGGATCGCCCATCATGTAGGTCAGCAGTTCGCGGAACAGGGCGTTGTAGTGCTCGTCGACCTCGTCGTCGGTCTGCCAGACGGCGACAGCGCGATCGAGTTCCGAGGCCGTATAGGCGTCCAGCACATCGCGCAGGCGGGTCGAGACCAGCCGGCCCATCCGCTCGATCGAACGGGTCAGGGGCTGCATCGGCTGGGCTTCGGCCAGGATCAGCGCGCGCTTGGCGATGTTCTTGGCCAGGTCGCCTGTGCGCTCCAGATCGGTGGCGATTTTCATGGCGCCCAGGGTGCGGCGAAGGTCGCTGGCGACCGGCTGGCGCAGGGCGATCAGGCGGATCGCCTTCTTCTCGATATCGCGGTGCAGGGCATCCAGCTTCAGATCGCGTTCCACCACGGCGCGGGCCAGGGCGATGTCGCGCCGGGCGACGGAGTCGATGGCGTCCGCGACCTGGGCCTCGGCAAGGCCGCCCATGCGGGCGATCTCGGCCGTGATCTGGTTCAGTTCGTCGCCATAGGCTTTGACGGTGTGCTGGTTCATCGGATTAGCCGAAGCGTCCCGTGATGTAGTCGAGCGTGCGCCGTTCGCGCGGATTCTGGAAGATGTCTTCCGTATCCCCGGTCTCGACCAGACGGCCCATGTGGAAGAAGGCGGTGCGTTGCGACACGCGCGCGGCCTGGGCCATCGAGTGGGTGACGATGACGATGCAGAACCGCTCGCGCAGTTCGTCGATCAGCTCCTCGATCCGCGCCGTGGCGATGGGGTCCAGCGCCGAACAGGGCTCGTCCATCAGGATGACTTCGGGGTTTACGGCGATGGCGCGGGCGATGACCAGACGCTGCTGCTGACCGCCCGAAAGTCCCATGGCCGACGATTGCAGGCGGTCGGCCACCTCTTCCCACAGGCCGGCGCGCTTCAGCGCCTTTTCAACGACCTCGTCCATCTCGGCCTTGGACGACACCAGGCCGTGGATCTTGGGTCCGTAGGCGACGTTTTCGTAGATCGATTTCGGGAAGGGGTTCGGACGTTGGAACACCATGCCGACGCGGGCGCGCAGAAGCACCGGGTCGATGGAGCGGTCGTTAATGTCCTCGCCGTCCATAGCGATACGGCCCGTGACCTTGGCCCCGGCGATGGTGTCGTTCATGCGGTTCATGGTCCGCAGGAAGGTGGACTTGCCGCAGCCCGACGGGCCGATCAGAGCCGTGACGGTCTTGTCCGGAATATCCAACGAGACGTCGTAGAGCGCCTGTTTGCCCTCATAGAAGACCGAGACGTCGCGCGCGGCGATCTTGATCGGACCGACGGACGGGCTGTCGACCACGGCGGGGCCCGACCGGGGCATAGCGTCCTCGACACGCGGTTCGGCGGCTGCGCCCTTGGACGGGGCGATCTCGGGCAGGACCTGACCGCCCATGCGCGGCGCTTCGGTCGGATCGACCGAGCCGGCGCCGGTCTGGTCCTCGGCGGAGCGGAAAATACGGAATTTCATTCTCTTACCACCGACGCTCGAAGCGCCGCCTCAGGATAATGGCCGCCGCGTTCATGATGATCATGAAGACCAGCAGGACGATGATCGCCGCAGCGGTGCGTTCGTGGAAGGCCCGCTCCGAGGCGTTCTCCCAGATGTAGATCAGCGAGGGCAGCGCGCCGACAGGCTGGTCGATGGCGTGCGGCACGCCCGGCACGAAGCTGACCATGCCGATCAGCAGCAGCGGGGCGGTCTCGCCCAGGGCGTGAGCCATCGAGATGATGGCGCCGGTCATGACGCCGGGCATGGCCAGCGGCAGGACGTGGCTGAACACCGTCTGGGTCTTGGATGCGCCCATAGCCAGGGCGGCTTCGCGGATCGACGGGGGCACGGCCTTCAGCGCCGAACGGGTGGCGATGACCAGGGTCGGCAGGGCCATCAGCGCCAGGACCAGACCGCCGACGATGGGGCTGGCGCGCGGCAGATGCATCCAGTTGATGAACAGGGCCAGACCCAAGAGGCCGTAGACGATCGACGGCACGGCCGCGAGGTTGTTGATGTTGACCTCAATGATGTCGGTCAGCTTGTTCTTGGGTGCGAACTCTTCCAGCCAGATGGCCGCGCCGACGCCCAGCGGAATGGCGATCAGGGCCGTGACCATCAGCATCAGGGCCGAACCGACCACGGCGCCCAAGACGCCCGCCAGCTCCGGCTGCGTCGAATCGCCGTTGGTGAACAGGGCGGTGTTGAAGTGCGAGCCGATCACGCCCTCGGTCTGCATCCGATCCAGCCAGGCGATCTGCTGGTCGGTCAGGCGGCGCTGATCCTCGGGCGTGTCCCTGGAGATTTCGCCTTTCAGATACAGATCGGCGTCGTCGGACAGCGGCACGGCCAGGGGCACGGTCTCGCCGATGACTTCGCTGCGCTTGGCCACCAGATCGGCGGCGACGAACTTTAGCTCCGACGAGAACAACCGCTTCATCTGCGCGGCTTTGGTCCCGGCCGCGTCGTCCGCAATGCCCATGCGGGCCAGCTGCTGCTCGGCGGCCAGTTGCTCGAAATTGGAGCCCTGCGGGTAGGCGCGGTCCACACGCGCCGGGTCCATGAAGACCGGCACGGTGACGGTGTGGGTGTAGAAGGCGGTGTGGCCCTGCTCGACGATGCGGACCAGCAGCACGGCCAGGAACAACATGGCGGCCGCGATGGCCAGGCGGCCATACCATTTGAAGCGCGTTTCCTTGGCGTGGCGACGCTTCAGACCGGCCCGCAGGCGGTCGAGACGTCCCTTGGCGGCCGCGCCGTCGATCTGATCGGGGGTCGCGTCAGTCATATTGTTCCCGATAGGTCTGCACGATCCGGTGGGCGATGATGTTCAGCATCAGGGTCACAAGGAACAGGGTCAGGCCCAGGCCAAAGGCCGACAGGGTCTTGGCGCTGTTGAACTCCTGGTCGCCGGTCAGCAGGGTCACGATCTGCACGGTGACGGTGGTGACGGTGTCCAGCGGGTTGAAGGTCAGGTTGGCGGCCAGGCCCGCGGCCATGGTCACGATCATGGTCTCGCCGATGGCGCGCGACACCGCCAGCAGCAGGGCGCCGGCGATGCCCGGCAGCGCGGCGGGCAGAAGAACCCGCTTCACCGTCTCGGACTTGGTCGCGCCCATGGCGAACGAGCCGTCACGCAGCGACTGAGGCACGGCGTTCAGAATGTCGTCGGACAGGGACGACACGAACGGGATCAGCATGATGCCCATCACGGCGCCGGCCGTCAGGGCCATCTGGTTCTGAACCAGGGCCAGGTATTGACCCAGCCCGTCCAGCGGTCCGCCGATCAGGAAGAGGCCGATCTCGTTGAAGAAGACCCGCAGCAACGGCCCGACGGTCAGGGCGGCGAAGAAGCCGTAAACGACGGTCGGCACGCCGGCGAGAATCTCCAGCAGCGGCTTGATCACCGCGCGGGTCGTGCGGCCGGCGTATTCCGACAGATAGATAGCCGACAGCAGGCCGATGGGCGCAGCGACGCACATGGCGATGACCATGATTAGCAGGGTGCCGGCGAACAGCGGCACGGCCCCGAAGGCGCCCGACGACCCGACCTGATCGGCGCGGATAGCGATCTGCGGGCTCCATTGGGTGCCGAACAGGAAGTCGAGAACCGGCACCTTCTGGAAGAATCGGAAGCTGTCGAAGGCCAGGGAGGCGATGATGCCTAGGGTCGTCAGGACGGCGATGGCCGAGCAGACGAACAGGGCGCCGTAGATCCAGCCCTCGACCCGGTTGCGGGCGCGCGTCTGAGGCTTGATCTGCGTCAGGGCGAACAGGCCGCCTAGGATGGCGGCCAGGATGGCGGCGACACCGCCGCCCCACGACAGGGTGCGTTCGATGCGAACCATGCGGCGCGCCTCGACCGGCAGCTGTTCGGCCAGCGGGCGTTCCCAAATCTGGAGCGCGGCCTCTCCGCGACCCACGCGGTGGGCGTCGGCGAAGAAGGCGTCGCGGCGGAACGGCTCCAGCGCCGCGACCGCATCAGGCGTACCGACCGCGGTCAACTGACGCTGAAGCGGGGCGGCGAAGACCGAGGCCAGGATCAAGACCAGAAGAGCCGGCGCGGCGACCCAGATCAGCGCATAGGCGCCGTGCTGGCCGGGGCGGGAATGGGGTTTTGCGCCGATCGCACGACGACGCGCCAACGTGCGTCCGCCCAAGAAGGCGGCCGCACTCAAGGCGACGAGGATCAGCAGATAAATCCAGATCATTCAGAAGTCCGAAGCGCCGTGCGCGAATCGACGACGGTCCTGAACATCGGGACCAACGCGGCGCGACTACTGCCTGCGAATGGTCAGCGGATTACGACGGGTCGATGACAGTTGGGTGACAGCGACCGTCCGTCGCGGCCTCAGCGTCGCTCTACCGGCTGGGGAAACCAGGCGGTGAAGGCGGCGCCCATGCCCGGTGCGCTTTCGACCACCAGACCGCCTTGGTGACGGTTGATGATGTGTTTGACGATGGCCAGCCCCAGCCCCGTCCCCTGCCGCTCGCCGCTCTTTTGACCCTCGACCCGATAGAAGCGCTCGGTCAGGCGGGGCAGATGTTCGCGCGCCATGCCGGGCCCATGATCGCGCACCGTGACCGCAGCATAGGAGACGCCTGCTGTGCGATCCGGCGTGACCAGCGGCAGTCGTGTGGCGCCAGGCATGCGCGAGGCCCAGGCCTCATCGAACGACAGGTCCGAACGGACCGAGATTTCGACCGTGCCGTTGCGTGACGAATATTTGACGGCGTTGTCGAGCAGGTTCTGAACCACTTGCAGAATCTCGTCGCGATCGCCGCTGATCGACGCCCTCGCCTCCCCTTGATCCAGGGCGATGGCGATCTCCTTTTCGCGCGTCAGAACGCTGATGGCGTCGACCACGTCAGAGGCGGCGCGGTCCAGATCGACGCGGCCGGACGGCGGAATATGCTCGTTCAGTTCGATCCGGCTGAGCGACAGCAGATCCGCGACCAGCCGCCCCATCCGGTCCGCCTGGGCCGACATGATGTCCAGGAAGCGGTCCCGCGCGACCACGTCCTCACGGGCATGGCCCTTCAGGGTCTCGATGAAACCGCTGAGCGAGGCCAGGGGCGTGCGCAATTCGTGGCTGGCGTTGGCCAGGAAATCGACGCGCATCATTTCGATACGGCGCGAGTCCGTTTCGTCGCGCAGGATCAGCAGGGCCAGCTCCGACCCGGCCTTGCCTGACTCTTCGAGTGAGAGCGGACGGGTCCAGGCGCGCCAGCGTCGGTCGCGCTGACCGCCCGTCGCATAATCCGTTGTGCGCGCCGTCCCGCCGAACAGGGCCTCGTCCACCGCCTCCAGCACGCCCGGTTCGCGGATCACCTGAACCAGCAAGGCGCCTTGGCGCTGGATGCGAAGAAGTTCGCGCGCCGCCGCGTTCGCCATGACAATGCGTCGCCCAGCGATGTCGTCCGGCTCGCCGCCGCTGACCACCAGCACCGGATCGTCCAGCGCCTCGAACACCCGGTCGAGAAGATCGCCCGTCACCATGTCGATGGCGGGCTCGGTCGCAGCGCCTTGACTGGCCGCCGGCTCAGCCCTGGCCGCCTCGTTCATGTTCAACAGCCAGGCCGAGGCCGCCACGATCAGCGCCCCGCCGACCAGCCAGTTGGCCAGTTCGGGATGCAGGATCGCCAGCACCAGCAAGGTCACGATGGCGATGCCGATGCTGGCGCCGACCGTCCACAGCCGCGAGGTGGAGACCGGCGCGACGGGCGATGGCGAGACTTCGTAAGGCATGGGTCCAGGCGACCTCGAACTGAAGAACGATTCCGATCCTTGCACGGATTCTGTGACGGCGTGCCGACAGCCTGCGGCGCCCATAAGCTTCGCCGCACGGTTTCTTTAGAATTGTCGTCTATCGTACGCTCAAGGGGAGGCCTCGTGGACCGCATAATCCATTGTATTGCGCACGATCACGACTGGCGGATCACGCTGTTCGCTGCGCTGATCTGCATGGCCGGTCTGGGCGTCTCCACCCACGTCATGCAACGGATGGGTCGGCGCGATCCCGGGCGACGCCGCCGTTCGGTCCTGCTGGCCGTCATGATCGGCGCCCTGTCCATCTGGGCGACCCATTTCGTGGCCATGCAAGGGTTCGTGGCCGGTGTGCCGGTGCGTTACAATCCGTTCCTGACGGTCGCCTCTCTTGGGATCGCGCTGGCCATGATCGGCCTGACGATCGGCTCGACGTTGATGGGCAAGGGCCGGATGTGGCGCGTGCTTGCCGCAGTGATCGCGGTCGCCGGCGTCGGCGCCATGCATTATCTGGGTATGGCCGCCATAAGAGCGCCGGCGCACATCAGCTGGGATCCCGGCCTAGTCGCCCTGTCCATCATCGCGGCCCTGGCGATCGGCGGCGCGACGGCCTTCTTCTATCGTCGGGGCGGCCTGCTGCGCCTGCTGGCGACCACGACGGGACTGTCCGCGACCGTTATCGTTCTTCACTTCATCGGCATGTCCGCCATCACGGTGACGCCGGACACGACCGTCGCCGCCGACCAAGGGCTGTCCAGCGAGGCGATGCGACTGCTGCTGGCCGCCATTCTGCTGATGATCTGCACGGCCGCCGCCGTCCTGGGCATGATGGCCTATATTTCGCGCGCCACCGCGTTGCGCCGTATCCGCGAGGCGGTGGACGCCATGCCCGATGGTCTGGGCTTCTATGATTCCAAGGACCGGCTGGTGCTTTGGAATGCGCGCTATGCCGAGGTGAACCCCGAGCTTGAGCCGCATCTGGTCGTCGGCCTGACCTTCCGCGAAGCTCTTCGCATCGGCATCGACGAGGGCCGTTATCAGGAGGCGGCGGGCCGCGAAGAAGAATGGCTGAACGAGCGCATGCAGGCGCGTCGTCAGCTGTCATCGAACAGCGAGCAGCAGGTCGCCGGCGGGCGTTGGCTGCGTATCCAGGATCGCCGTACGTCCGAGGGCGGGACGGTCACGGTCTGCAACGACATCACCGATCTGAAGCGCGACGCCGAGGCCCTGTCCGAAGCGCGTGACGCGGCGGAGGCCGCCAATGTCGCCAAGAGCCAGTTTCTGGCGAACATGAGCCATGAGATTCGCACGCCGTTGAACGGCGTGATCGGCCTGTCCCAGGCCCTGGCGAAGACCGATCTGACATCTGAACAGCGTGAGATGCTGGATCTGATGCAGGCGTCTGGAAAGACGCTGCAAAGCCTGCTGAGCGACATCCTGGATCTGGCGCGCGTCGAATCGGGCAAGCTGGAGCTGACCGAAGACGCCTTCGAACTGGCGACGGTCGTGCGCGAGGCGGCTCAGCTCTATGCCGAGAACGCGCGTGAGAAGCATCTCGACTTCCATGTGGATATCGATCTTGAGGACGACGTCTGGATCCTGGGCGATGCGGTGCGCCTGAAGCAGGTGCTGACCAATCTGATCTCGAACGCCGTCAAGTTCACCAGCAAGGGCTTTGTCGGCCTGATCGTGCAGCGTGGCGCGGACCGCGAGGGCTCGCCCGTGCTGCGCTTCACCGTCGAGGACAGCGGCATCGGCTTCGACGCCGCGACGCGGGCGCGCCTGTTCAGTCGCTTCGAACAGGCCGACGGCGGCATCACACGCAAGTTCGGCGGTTCGGGCCTGGGCCTGTCCATCTGTCGTCAGCTGGCCGAGATGATGGGCGGCGACCTGGGCTGTGAGAGCGAACCCGGTGGCGGCGCGGCCTTTATCCTGACGTTGCCGCTGAGACAGACCCAGGCCCCGTCGCGCAAAGAACCGGCGCCGGCCCAACCCGCCGTCGTGGAGCAGGCGAGGACGATCCGCGTGCTGGTCGCCGACGACCATCCGACCAACCGCCGCGTCATCGAACTGATTCTGGCGCAGACGCCGACGCAGATCGTGATCGCCGAGAACGGCGCCCAGGCGGTGGAAAGCTTCCGGGCCGACACCTTCGACTTGGTGTTGATGGACATGCAGATGCCCATCATGGACGGGCTGACCGCGACGCAGGAGATTCGCCTGCACGAGGCGACGATGGGTCTGGATCGCACGCCGATCGTCATGCTGACCGCCAACGCCATGCCCGAACACATAGCAGCCGGACGCGCGGCTGGGGCCGACCATCACCTGGCCAAGCCTTTCAACGCCGCAGAACTGCTGGGCATCGTCGCAGCGCCGACCTCGCTGCTGAAGGATCGCGCGCGGGCGGCGTGAAGCGGAACCTTTGACGGTTGCGCCTTGGACCTGATGCGTGTAATAGCCCGCGCTCTTGAATTCGAGGGTTCATCACCCCCGCCGCGAGAGCCCCGGGTTGGCGCGGCGTTTCCGTTGTTGTTGAGGCGAGCCACATGGCCGAGATCATTCTGAACGTGGACGTCCGCGATGGCGTCGGCACCGGCGGCGCTCGCGCTGCGCGTCGCGCCGGTTTCGTGCCGGGCGTCCTTTACGGCGGCGAGCAAGCCCCCGTCGCCATTTCGGTGAACGAGAAGGACTTCCGCAAGTCGCTCTACACCGGCAAGCTGCTGGGCCACCTGGTGACCCTGAAGTACGGCGACGAGACCCAGCCGGTCATCGCCAAGGACGTGCAGTTCGACCCCGTTTCGGACCGCCCCCTGCACTTCGACCTGATGCGCGTCGACAAGAAGGCTCCGGTCAAGATCGAAGTGCCGGTGCACTTCCTGAACGCCGATGAAGCGCCCTACTCGCGTCAGGGCGGCTCGCTGGAGATCGTCCGTCACGCCGTCGAGATCCTGGTCCGCGCCGACCAGATCCCGGAAGAGCTGGTTGTCGACCTGGCCAAGGCCGAAATCGGCGACACCATCCGCATCTCGGACATCAAGCTGCCCAAGGGCGCGGAAGCCACCATCACCGACCGCGACTTCGTGATCGCCACGGTCAAGATTTCGTCGGCCGCCCTGTCGGAAGCCGCTGACGAAGCCGCCGAAGCCGAGGCCGCTCCGGCCGAGAAGACCGAAGACTGACCCTTCGTCGCTTCGACAAGATCAGGCCCCGCACGGTTCGCCGTGCGGGGCTTTTCTTTGCCTGACGTAAACGGCAAGAGGACGCCATGATCATCATCGCGGGGCTCGGCAATCCGGGCGGGAAATACGAAAAGAACCGGCACAACATCGGCTTCATGGCCGCCGACGAGATTGCGCGCCGCTGGCGCTTCGGTCCTGAACGCGCCAAGTTCCAGTCGATCGTCAGCGAGGGTCTGGTCGACGGGACCAAGGTCCTGCTGATGAAGCCCCAGACCTATATGAACGAAAGCGGTCGGGCGGTCGGCGAGGCGGCGCGGTTCTATAAGATCAAGCTGAGCGAAATCATCGTCTTCCACGACGAGATCGACCTGGCCCCCGGGCGGTTTCGTATGAAGACCGGCGGCGGCGCGGCCGGACAGAACGGCATCCGGTCGCTTATCAGTCATCTGGGCGCCGATTTCCGACGCGCGCGCATGGGCATCGGCCATCCGGGCGAAAAGGAATTGGTCATGCCGCATGTTCTGGGCGACTTCCACAAGGCCGAACAGCCCTGGCTGGACACCATGCTTCAAGCCTGCGCCGACGCCCTGCCCTTCGCGATCGCCGGCGACGACGAACGCTATCAGGGCGAGGTCATGCGCCTGGCCCCCGCGCCCAAGTTCAGCCCCCGCCAGGCGGCGCGTGGCGAGCTTTAGGACAAACCGCCGCCTTTCACGCCGTTACAAAACGCCGTAGAGGCCAGACGTGACCCGCGCCCAGGCCGACAATTGGTCGATCTCGCAATCGCTCGCCTTCCTGGCGGCGGTGTTCGCGCTCGTGCTCGGCACCCTGTTGCCGTTCGCGGCCCTAGCGGCGGTTCAGCCGGGCCACCCGCTGGTCATCTGTTCGGCGGAAGGCCCCCTGACGATCCAGACCGGCGGCACGGACGGCCCGGTCAACAAGCACGTCGGGGCCAAATGCGCCGCCTGCGTCATGCCGTTGGCCGCCGCCCTGCCCTGCCCGCCTGCGCCCGAGCCGGCGCCGGTGGTCCGCACCGTCGAGCGCGTCATCTATGTCGCCGCCAGCGTCAGCCCCCCGCCGCCCGCGCGCGCGCCGCCGCGCCCGCCGTCCACCGCGCCACCCCACGCCTGAACCAGACCCCAAGCCCGCGCCGGCCCCAGCGCCCGCGCGCCGTCTCGTTCTGATTTCAGGTTCAATCCATGTCCTTCAAGACCACCGCAGCGCCGTGCGCGCTGCTGCTCGCCGCCCTCTCCAACGCCGGTTGGACGAGCCCCGTCCTGGCCCAGCATACGCCCGAACCGGCTTTGCTGGACAGCGTCATCGTCACCGGCCGCCGCAACGCCGAGGATCCGCCCATCGTCGCAGACGCGCGACAGCGGCTGTCACGCACGCCGGGCGCCGTCGCTGTCATTTCAGCCGAATCCTATGCCGACCGGTATGCGACCAACCTCGCCGACGTGCTTCGCGATGCGCCCGGCGTCTATGCCCAGAAGAAGTGGGGCGGCGACATTCGCCTGTCGATTCGCGGATCGGGCATAGGAAATGCGGTTCACAATCGCGGCGTTCTGCTGGCTCAGGACGGCGTGCCGTTCAATGAGGCCGACGGGTTCGGTGACTTCCAGCTCATCGACCCGCTGATCGCCCGCTACACCGAGGTCTACAAGGGCGGGAATGCGCTGCGGTTCGGCGGAGCCCTGCTGGGCGGGGCGGTCAATCTGGTTACGCCGACGGGGCGCACGGCCTCGTCCAACCTGAACCTGCGCCTGGACGGCGGCTCCTATGGAACCGTGCGCGCCCATGCCGAGGTCGCGGGCGTTCGCGGCGATTGGGACGGTTTCGCCGCCGTAACGGGCCAGAGCGTCGATGGCTGGCGTCAACAGAGCGAAGGCAAGGCGCTGAACCTGTCGGGCAACATCGGGCGCAGCTTTGGTCAGGATCGCGAAGTTCGCCTGTTGGCGTCGTGGGGCGACATCCATCAGGAAATTCCGGGCAGCGTCAGTCTGTCCGACGCCCTGACAAATCCCGAGGCGGCCAATCCCGCCAATATCGCCCTCAACTATCAGCGCAATATGCGCTCGCTTCGCACCACTTTGCAGACCCGCTGGAGGCTGGACGACGCGACGGTGTTCGAGGGCGCCCTCTATGGAACCTGGAAGGATCTGGACCATCCCATCTTCCAGGTCATCGACCAGCAAAGCCGCAACTACGGCGCCTTCGGCCGGTTCGATTGGCAGGGCCGGATCGGCGGGATGCGCGCCGACGCCTTCTACGGCGCCTGGTATCGACAGGGTGATCTGGACGCCAAACAGTGGATCAATGTCGGCGGACAGCAGAACGGTTTACGCGCCCGCAGCTTCCAGAACGGCAAGGGGCTGGATGTCTTCGGCGAGGGGCGGCTGTTCGTGACCGATCGCCTGGCGCTGGTCGCGGGAGGAACCTGGGGGCGCGCCGAGCGCGAGTATCAGAGCTATGTCGTTCCCGGCGTCGTCGGCACGATCGACCTGACCACCGACAAGACCTTCGACTGGTTCGCGCCTCGCGCCGGCCTGTTGTGGGAGAGCGAGGACGGCGCCCAGGTCTTCGCCAACGTCACCCGCTCGATCGAGCCGCCCAACTTCTCGGCCCTGTCGCCGACCGCCGGCGGCTATCAGCCCCTCGTGCCGCAAGAGGCCGTGACCTGGGAAGTCGGCACGCGGGGTCGGCGGGGACCGCTGACCTGGGACGTGACCGCCTATCGCGCCGATCTGAAGCACGAACTGCTGAACTTCGCTGTAAACGCCGCCCTGGGCATACCGGCCGCGACCTTCAACGCGGGACCGACCATCCACCAGGGGATCGAGGCAGGGCTGGATTGGCGGATCGCGCCGGAATGGCGGCTACGCCAGACCTACGCCTTCTCCGACTTCTATTTCGACGGGGACAAGGTCTATGGAGACGGCCATCTGCCGGTCGTGCCGCCGCACCTGTACCGCGCGGAGCTTCGCTACGACGATCCGGCCGGCTGGTTCATCGCGCCCAGCGTGGAATGGTCGATCAAGGACGCCTGGGTCGATTACGCCAACACTCTGAAGTCGCCTTCCTACGCCGTCGCGAACCTGAACATGGGCTGGACCGTCAATCGCCGACTGACGGTGTTCGCCGATGTCCGCAACCTGTTCGACGAAGCCTATGTGTCGAACTTCGGCGCGGTCACGGACGCCCGCGTGGCCACCGTGTCCAAGGCCGTCTTCTTCCCCGGCGAAGGCCGTTCGGCCTATGTCGGCGTCAGGATGAGCTACTGATGGCGCGCAATCTCGACAAGACGACGCCGGACGACCTGTCCGGCGCCTATCGGGCGGTCTGGCGTTGGCACTTCTATGCCGGCGTCTTCGTCATGCCGGTGCTGATGCTGCTGGCCCTGACGGGGGGGCTTTATCTGTTCAAGGACGAGATCGACGGCTTTCTGTATCGCGACATGATCCGCGTACCAGCGGTTCAGGCCCAAGCGGCGCCGGATGCGTGGGTGGCTTCGGCCGCCCAGGCCGCAGGCGGGGGGCGCGTCGCCAATCTGGTCATGCCTGGGCGCGACGATCAGGCGATCCGGCTGCGGGTAGATCGGCCCGATGGCGTGCAGAAGACGGTCTTCGTCGATCCGCACACCGGCCGGGCCACCGGCGTCATTCCGGCTGGCGGATTCATGGAACTGGTCAAGAAAACGCACAGTCTGACCCTGCTGGGGCGGCCGTTTAACATTCTTGTCGAGATCGTCGCCGGCTGGACGATCATCCTGTTCGCCACAGGGCTTTATCTATGGTGGCCGCGCGGGCGGGGCGTGGCGACCTTTGCGCCGCAGACGACCGACGGCCGCCGCCGTCCGTTCTGGCGCGACCTGCATGCGTTGACGGGTGTCTATGTCGGCGGGGTCGTGCTGTTTCTGGCCGTGACCGGCATGCCGTGGTCGGCGGTCTGGGGCGATAAGGTCATGGGGGCGGTCAAGGAAACGGGGCTCGGTCGGCCGCCCGCACCCGTCGCCGGCGCCTGGCAGAGGGCGCAGCACCACGATGCGCCGGTCGGGGCCGGCTGGACCATGGAGGGGATGGTGATGACCCACGACCACGCCGGCCATGGCGGCCTGGCGCAGGTTCTGCGAGTCGCGGATCAGGCCGGTCTGGCGCGCCCCTATACGGTGAACATCCCCAAGGCCGATGACACCGCCTATACGCTGACGACCCAGGCGACACGGGTTCAGGACAGCCGGTCGCTCTATGTCGATGCGGCCTCCGGGCGGCTGCTGGGCGACATCGGCTATGACCAGTTCGGAGCCGGCGCAAAGGCCATCGAGTTCGGCATCTATACGCACCAGGGCACGCAGTTCGGACAGGCGAATCGCATCGTCATGCTGCTGGGCTGCATCGGCGTTTGGCTGCTGGCGATCAGCGGCCTCGTCATGTGGTGGAAGCGCCGCCCGCCCAATCTGTCGCGCCGGCGCCTGGGCGCGCCGCCCGCCCCGCCGGGACCGCGAGCGCGCGCCGCTGTCGTCGGCATCGTCCTGCCCCTGGCCATCCTCTATCCCCTGACAGGACTGAGCCTGATTGCGGCCGTATTGCTCGACCGAGCCCTGCGTCCGATGATCCGGCGCTGTTCCGCCGCCTCGTGAAAGACCTGACGCCATGAAGATCAAACTCGCCCTCGCCGCCGCCGCCCTGTCGCTGGCGGCCTGCAATCCGTCCGAGCCGGCCAAGGCGCCGACGGCTAAGACGCCGACGGCGACCGCCACCGTGACCGCGACCGACGCCTGGTGCCGCCCGTCGCCGCACGGGGCCAAGGCCGGCGGCTGCTACGTCACCCTGACCGCTGCGACCGACGACCGACTGACGGGCGGATCGACGCCGCGCGCCGCATCGCTTCAGGTGCACGAGATGAAGACCGAGAACGGCATGATGAAGATGGCCGAGCTGACGGCGGGCCTGCCCCTGCCCGCCGGTCAGGCCGTGGCCTTGGCGCCGGGCGGCAACCATCTGATGCTGATCGGCCTGACCGCACCTCTGGTCGCCGGCGAGACCGTGCCGCTGACCTTCCAGTTCGCCTCGGCGCCGGCGATCACGGTTCAGGCGCAGGTTCGCCAACCGGCCATGGACGGCATGGATCACGCCGCCCACTGACCTCAGTTGAAGCGCGAGCCTGACAAACGGCTCTGAACCCGCTAAAGGCTCGCGCCTCACGAGGAATACCATGGCTCTTAAAGTCGCGATCGTCGGCTTGCCCAACGTCGGCAAGTCCACCCTGTTCAACGCCCTGACCAAGACGGCGGCGGCCCAGGCGGCCAACTATCCGTTCTGCACCATCGAGCCGAACACCGGCGACGTGGCGGTGCCCGAGGCGCGTCTGAACGCCCTGGCCGAGATCGCCGGATCCAAGGAGATCATTCCGGCCCGCATCACCTTCGTCGACGTCGCCGGTCTAGTGCGCGGCGCGTCCAAGGGCGAGGGCCTGGGCAACCAGTTCCTGGCCAACATCCGCGACTGCGACGCCGTGGCCTTCGTCGCGCGCTGCTTCGTGGATGACGACATCACCCACGTCGAGGACCGCATCGATCCTATCGCCGACCTGGAGATCATCGAGACCGAACTGATGCTGGCCGACATGGAGAGCCTGGAGCGTCGCCGGCCGCAGCTCGAGAAGCGCGCCAAGGGCGGCGACAAGGAATCGGCCCTGACGCTGAAGCTGGTCGATCTGGCCCTGGCCCAGCTGAACGCCGGCAAGCCCGCCCGCACCGCCGAGGTGTCCAAGGAGGACATCAAGGCCTGGCACATGCTGCAACTGCTGACCGCGCTTCCCGCCCTCTATGTCTCCAACGTCGAGGAAGGCTCGGCCGACAAGGGCAACGACCTGTCCGACAAGGTCGCGGCCCGCGCCGCCCAGGACAACGCCAACTCGGTCGTCATCTCGGCCCAGATCGAGTCCGAGATCGCCGTGCTGGACGACGAGGAACAGAAGGAGTTCCTGGAGACCCTGGGTCTGGAAGAGCCCGGCCTGAACCGTCTGATCCGCGAGGCCTATAAGCTGCTGGGCCTGCAGACCTATTTCACGGTCGGGCCCAAGGAAGCCCGCGCCTGGACCATCAATGTCGGCGACACGGCGCCCCAGGCGGCCGGCGTGATCCACACCGACTTCGAAAAGGGCTTCATTCGCGCCGAGACCATCGCTTTCGACGACTTTGTCGCTCTGCGTGGCGAAGCCAAGGCGCGCGAGGCCGGCAAGCTTCGCGCCGAAGGCAAGTCCTATGTCGTCAAGGACGGCGACGTGATGAACTTTCTGTTCAACTAGGCGGCGCGGCAGGCGGGGTTTCGGCCCCGTCCTTCTTCATCATCTTTTCCAGCGGATTGGCGGGATCGGGCGCGCGCGGCGAACCGGGGCAGCGCGCCAGTTTCACCGTCTTCATGTCCTGATCGACATAGGTCAGGTTCATCACGTCGCCGCTCGTGCTCATATGCACCCGCTCGGTCCGAGCCCGCCCCGCGCATCTCAGAACCGCGACATAGCCGGAACCCGTCTCATCGATGCTGGCGATGTCGCAGTTACGGCCAAAGCCGTCGAAGCGCAGCGGCGTCAGGGTGATCGGACTGCGTTCGCCCTGGGGTCGGGCGCACCATTGCGGGTTCGCCGCCCAGACACCCACAAAACTGCGCGGCCCGCGTCCGGCCAGCGAAGACGGTCCAGGCGGTTCAACCGGCTGCATGGCCTCGGGCGTCCGCAGGGGCGCCGCCGGTTCGTTCGGCGGATTGACCTCGTGATCGCCGCAGGCGGCCAAAAGGGCGATCGCACACGCCATCGGGATCAAGGCTGTTTTCATCCCGCCACAACGCCACGGCCAAGGTTCGGGTTCAATCCGACTAACCGCGCCAGCGGCTGAGATCGGATTCAGCTCAAGACCACGCGGCCGTCGATCATCCGGAAGGCCACGCCGGTGCGCTGGAACAGGCGGGCGATGACGGCGGACGGATCGGCCGCGCCTTGGTCCAGCAGCCGCTCGACATCGCCGCGCAGCGACGGATCGCGCGATGTCCGGGTCAGGGCCGTCAGCCATTCCTCGCGACTGAGCACGCCGTCCGGTTGACGCAACAGGGGTCTGAGGAAGTCGAACCAGTCGCCGCCGGTCCGCTGGCGTTGCGCGCCCTCCGCCGCCAGGGCGAAGACCGCCCCGCAGGCGTAGTAGGCGCGGTGTTCGCCCCGGGCGCCGGCCTGCGCGACCGGCTGGGGGGCCAGGTTGACGCAGTCGTCCACCTCGGACTGAAGCTCGGCCCGGTCGTCATAGTTTGCATCGAGGGCCTTCAGGGCGCGCACGGCCATCAGGTCGGCCCCGCCCTCGGTGATCCAGGCCTCGTCGGCGAAGGCGTAGCGTACCGTTTGCCCCAACCAGAAATGCGCCCCCTCGTGGCCGATGAACCAGCGCGAACGCTCCACGATTTCCGGCTGAGGCGAGGTCACGCCCCTGCCCTCGAACGACATGACGATCAGGCCGGGCAGGACGCTGCCGCCCATGCTGGTCATGCTTTCTGTCGACCCGTTCCAGGCCACCATGACGATGGGCGTATCGCCGCCAGAGCCCGGCGCGCCGAGGCGGTCGCGGTAGTAGTGACCGACACGCGGCGCAAAGCCCCGGATCTCCTCGCCGATCCACGGCGGCAGATTGGGGTCCACGACGGTCGACAGGCCATCCCCCGGCGTCACCGTCGCCTCGCCCAGCAGGACATAGCTACGCTCGTCCGTCGTGGTCAGTTCGTCGCGGCGGCGCCCGTTGAACAGGACGGGTCCGTTCTCATCGCGCCACGTCACGCGCGAGGGACCGCCATCCAGCCGGATCCGGTTCAGGTCGTCCGGCACCTGTTCGGCCGCCTGTGCCGACGGCAGGGCGAAGACGTCCAGTTGCCGGGTCGGCAGCGCCACCGCGCCATTGGAGAACAGCAGGGTCGGATACTCGGCCTCAAGATCCACCGCCTGCGGTCGAACGCGGAAGCGGACTTCGCGCGGCACGGGACCGCCGTCGGTGCTGCGGATGATGTCGTAATGGCCGCGTCGCTCCATGACGACGCCGGCCGTCTCGACCGTCCATTGGCGCGGCCGCCAGGGCTGGCGCGAATCCTGTTCCAGCGCCGAATCCTGGAAGGCCCAGACCGGCACGTCGCGCCCGAAGCGATAGTCGATGTTGAGGTGATCGCCGTCGCGGGTCACCGTCACCTGGGGTCCGCCTTCCTCCTGAAGGGTCGCCGGCGCCGACATGGGCCCTGCGGCGCAGGCGCCGCTCATAAGGGCGAGGGCCAAAACGGCGGACGAGGCGAAGGCGTGGACGCGCAAGGGCGATCTCCTGAAGGGCGCTCGGCGCGAAGCCTAGCGGTCGTCAACGCGCCGCGTCAGCTTACGGTTTCGTCAGGCTGAGGCCCGTTCCAAGGCGCGCCCCGCCGCCGCCAGTTCGCCGGCCATCACGGCCTTTAGCCGCTCCGGCGCCAGGATCTGCACCTGCTCGCCCCAGGTGAACAGATGCCAGGCCAGCTCGCGCATGCCCGAGGCGCGGAACCGCACGATCACGCCGCCGTCCGACTGGTCCTCAAACGACTGGGTCGGGTGCCAGCGCCAGCCCCTGGCCTCGGCCGCGCCGTCGGGCGCGATGCGCAGCACGACGTCCTCGATCTCGTCCTGATAGATGCCGAAGGACTGGCTGGCGAAGACGCCGAGGTCGAAATCGGCGGGCGGGACGGCCATCCCCTCCTGCGGGGCGACGTGGCTCATCCGGTCCAGACGGAAGGTCTGGATGCGGCCCGTCTCGCGGTCGGCGGCGACCAGATAGTTGGCCCGGCCGAACATGACGCCGCAGGGCGCCACGCTGCGCCGACGCGGCTCGGCGCCCGGACGGGAATAGGTGAAGCCCAAGGGCTGCTGCGCCAGCACCGCCGCGCGGATAGCGGTCAGCATGGCCTCGTCGGCGGAGGGGCGCGGCCCGGCCTGGACCGCAATGGTCTCGGCCCGGACCAGGGCCTCCAGATCCGGCGCCATCCGATTCAGCGTGGTCGAACGCATCGCCGCCTTCAGCTTGCGCTCCAGCCCCTCCAGCGCCGTGGCGCGCGCCGGTTCGCCGGCAGCGCGCAGGGCGGTCGCCGCCTTGGACAGTTCCAGCATTTCGGTCGCCGTCGGGGCCTGTTCGAAGGCCGACAGACCGCCCCGGATGCGCCAGCGTTTGGACGGCGGGTCCGAGACCTCGTCCACCTGGGGAAACAGCATCAGCACGGCGTCGCGCATCCGTTCGGCGGTGCGGCGGCCGACGCGCATGTCGCGCGCGATCTCGTCCAGGCTCAGCCCTTCGGCGCTGGCGGCCATGCGGCGCGCCAGATCGATCACCATCGCCGCCTTGTCGTGTCTCAATGCTCTCGCCGATCCCTACGTCCGTTTCTGACGCAACACTGCTTCATAACGACATCATCGACAAGAGGCCCTCGCTTCAGGAGATCATCAGATGGCGCGTTTCCAACCCACCCAGACCGTCAACGCCAGCCGCTACATCATCGTGCCGTGCGAGGCCGATGGCTCGTCCGACCTCGCCGTGATCTGGGACCGGCTGGAGGAACAGGTGGTCGACGTCATTTCGGCCGCCGCCAGCAGCCGCTATTCGGACGAGGACATGCTGTGGGATGAAGGCCGCGCCGGCGACATGGCCCCCGAATGGCGGATGGCGGCCTGAGCTCAGGCCGCCCTCGGCTTGGTCCAGCGATCGATCATGCGCTGGGCCGGCTGCTCGACCAGTCGGTGCGCCACGACGGCGACCGCAACGATGAAGCCGAACATGGCGACGGCGAACAGGTCGTTCAGCCAGACAGAGCCGAAGTCGATGCGTCGCACCGGTACGAGGTCCAGCTTCCTGGCCACAATCATCATCACGGTCAGGATGAACATGTGGACCATGTAGATGGCGAACGACCACCGCCCCAGGGTGACCAGAGCCGGATGGTCCAGCACGCGTGACAGCGCCCCCTCCTCGCCGGCGAAGACCCAGATCAGCGCCACGAAGATCAGCGTGACGGCCACAGTGATCGGCCCCTGAGCGTAGCCGATGAACACGCAGGCCGCGACGATGGCCGCGATCTCCAACAGCGTCGCGGGGCCGCCCTTGAGGCGCGGAATGCGGGTCCAGAGCCCCTGCAGCAGGCAGCCCAGGAAGAAGCCATAGACCGCGCGCGGCACGGCGAAGTCATAGGTCGTGTTCATCCAGCGCCGGGCGTAGCTGAGCACCAGCACGCCGCCGATGATCGCCAGCACCAACCCGATCCAGCGGAAACGCTTGGGCGCAATCAGCACCAGACCCGCGAAGATCAGATAGCAGGCCCATTCGGCGCTGAGCGTCCACGACGGCCCGTTCCAGGTCAGATAGGGATGCATATGCCAGGCCTGGATCAGCGCCAGATTGGTGAAGATCGCCTCGATCGACCGATCCCGCGTGAACGGCGGCGCACTGTCGAAATGGAAGACAAGCCGCGCCAGCTCCAGCCCGATGAAAGCCGCCAGCATCAGGAGGTGCAGCGGCCAGATCCGCCCGAAGCGCCGCACCATGAACCGCCCTGCGTCTCGTCCTGACTGCAGTCGGTTCGCATAGGCATGGGCGATGACGAAGCCCGACAGGACGAAGAAATAGTCGACGAACAAATAGGAATGCTGAATGAAACCCCAGTCGCGCCAATGACTTGCGACCGGCATGTGAAACATCACGACAAGGATGGCGCACACACCCCGCAGGGAATCCAGAGCCTCAAAACGGCGATGGGCGGCAGGAAGAGGTCCGGACAGCGTGTTCACGGACGCGTGATAGCGCCGGTCAAGGTTGCGCGATAGGGGTCTGAAGAGGCTTCAGTGCAAGCCGGCTTTGACCGCGCGAACAGCGCGGCCGCAAAGATCGCGCAGAACCGCCTGATCGACATCTTCCAAACGCGAAACATAGAGGCAGCCCACGCCGGTCTTCACCTTGCCCAGGCGGGCGATAAGCTCGGCTCGTTCAGAGAAATCCACAGCGGCATAAAGCACCAGATTGGCTTTTCGCGGCGAGAAGCTGATCAGCGGCCAGCCGCCCTTTGGGCCGCCGTCGTTGCCGAACCCGACGATGGACGATCCCCAGAGCACGGCCGGTTCACCGGTGATCTCCGACATCAGTGCGGCGACGGCGTGAGCATCAGACCGTCGGCGTGGATCGTCGATCGCAGACAAGAAGTCATCGACAGAGGCGTCTGTGGGGCCGGTCTTGGGCTTGCTGGCCATGGCTCAAAGCCCCTTCACGATCCCTTCGACCATCTTCTTGGCGTCGGCGAACAGCATCATGGTGTTGTCGCGGAAGAAGAGTTCGTTCTCGACCCCGGCATAGCCCGAGCCCATGCCGCGCTTAATGAACAGCACCGTGCCGGCCTTTTCCACATCCAGGATCGGCATGCCGTAGATGGCGCTGGTCGGGTCGGTCTTGGCCGCCGGGTTGGTCACGTCATTGGCGCCGATGACGAAGGCGACGTCGGCGGTGGCGAACTCGGCGTTGATGTCCTCCAGTTCGAACACCTCGTCATAGGGGACGTTGGCCTCGGCCAGCAGGACGTTCATATGGCCCGGCATCCGGCCGGCGACGGGGTGGATGGCGTATTTCACTTCGACGCCCTCCTCCTTCAGCTTGTCAGCCATTTCACGCAGGGCGTGCTGGGCCTGCGCCACCGCCATGCCGTAACCGGGCACGATGATGACCTTGGACGCGTTCTTCATGATGAAGGCGGCGTCCTCGGCCGAGCCCTGTTTGACCGGGCGCGTCTCCTTGGCGCCGCCGGGACCGGCCGCCGCATCGCCGCCGCCGAAGCCGCCCAGGATGACGCTGATGAAGCTGCGGTTCATGCCCTTGCACATGATGTAGCTGAGGATCGCGCCCGACGATCCGACCAGGGCGCCGGTGATGATCAGGGCGATGTTCTCCAGCGTGAAGCCCAGCGCCGCCGCCGCCCAGCCGGAATAGGAGTTCAGCATCGACACCACCACCGGCATGTCGGCCCCGCCGATGGGGATGATCAGGGTCGCGCCCAACACCAGCGCGATCAGGAAGACGCCCCAGAAGGCCCAGGTCGCCGCGCCGTTCGTGCCGATCAGGATGCCGATCAGGAAAACCAGACCCAGCGCCAGGCCGACATTGATCAGATGCCGCGCCGGCAAGATGATCGGCGCGCCGCTCATGTTTCCGTTCAGCTTGGCGAAGGCGATGACCGAGCCGGTGAAGGTGATGGCCCCTATGGCGACGCCGAGGCTGAGTTCGATGATCGACAGCGTCTTGATGCCGTTTCCGTCGTCGGACAGGATTCCAAAGGCCTCGGGCGCATAGATCGCGCCGATGGCGACGAGGCAGGCGGCCATGCCGACCAGGCTGTGGAAGGCTGCGACCAGCTGCGGCATGTCGGTCATGGCGACCCGCTTCGCGATCAGGGCGCCCGCCCCGCCGCCGACGATGACGCCGCCCGCGATCAGGGCCAGGGTCACGGTATCCAGCGCCCCCGTCGTGCCCAGCGTCAGAAGGGTCACCCCAATGGCCAACGCCATGCCGACCATGCCGAAGGTGTTGCCCTGACGGCTGGTCTCCGGGCTGGACAGCCCCCGCAGCGAAAGGATGAACAGGACGCCCGAAACCAGATAGGCCAGTGCGGCCAAAGATGCGTTCATCACGCCCCTCCCCTCAAGACGTGCGGGCCAGCCGCCACAGGGCGGCGGCGATGAACAGCGGGCCGATGAAGAACAGGGCCCATTCGAAGACGCCCAACGGCCGATCCTGCGTCACCACGCGAACCAGAATGGCCGAAAAGACCAGGGCGATGCCGCAGTCATGCAGCCGCTGGCGCTTGATCGGAGTCTTGGCCCCGAACCAGCCGTACAGCCACAGGCCGAAGCCGATGCCGGTCGCGATCCAGGATCCGGTGATGGCGATTTGGGCGGCGTCGGTCACGAAGACGCCTCGGGAGCGGACTTAGGCGCCGGCCGCTCCTTCTTCTTGTACATGGCCAGCATTCGCCGGGTGACCATGAAGCCGCCGAAGATGTTGACGCTGGCCAGGGTGACGGCGACGACGCCGGCGCCCTTGGCGATCCAGGCGCTGGGGCCGGTCGCGTCGCCCGACACGGCCGCCGCCGCGATCAGGCCGCCGACGATGATGACGCTGGAAATGGCGTTGGTCACGGCCATCAGCGGCGTGTGCAGGGCCGGCGTCACGCTCCAGACGACGTAATAGCCGACGAAGATCGCCAGCACGAAGATGGCCAGGCGGAAGACGGTGGGATCGACGTGTTCCATCAATGTGTTCCCTTCAGACCTTCATGCACCACGGCGCCGGCATGGGTGACCACCGCCGCCTTCAGGATCTCGTCTTCGAGATCGACCGCCAGACCGCCGTCCTTGATCAACAGGCCGACGAAGGCGGTCAGGTTGCGGGCGTAGAGGGCGCTGGCGTCGGCGGCGATGCGGCCGGGCAGGTTCGACCAGCCGACGATGGTGACGCCGTTCGCGGTGGTCACGACCTCGTTTAGCCTGGAGCCCTCGACATTGCCGCCTGCCTCGACCGCCAGATCCATGATGACCGAGCCGGGCTTCATGGAGGCGACATGGCCGGCGGTCAGCAGCACCGGGGCGGCGCGGCCGGGGATCAGGGCCGTGGTGATGACCACGTCCTGCTTGACGACATGGCTGGCGGTCAGTTCGGCCTGTTTGGCCTGATACTCGGCCGACATGGGCTTTGCGTAGCCGCCGGCGGTCTGGGCGTTCTTGAATTCCTCGTCCTCGACGGCCAGGAATTTGGCGCCCAGGCTTTCGACCTGTTCCTTAGTCGCGGGGCGGACGTCGGTGGCGGTGACGACGGCGCCCAGGCGACGCGCGGTGGCGATGGCTTGCAAGCCCGCGACGCCCACCCCCATGATGAAGACCTTTGCGGCGGCGACCGTACCGGCCGCCGTCATCATCATCGGGAAGCCCTTGCCATAGGCGTAAGCCGCCTCGATCACCGCGCGGTATCCGGCCAGGTTGGCCTGGGACGACAGGACGTCCATGACCTGGGCGCGCGTGATGCGGGGTACGAACTCCATGGCGAAGGCGGTGGCGCCGGCCCCGGCCAGGGCATCGACCGCAGCCTTGTCGCGATAGGCGTCCAGCATGGCGACCACGATTGCGCCGGGCTTCAGCGCGCTGGTTTCCTGGGCCGTGAGGCCGCGCACCTTCAGCACGATGTCGGCGCCGTCCAGCACGGCGCGGGTGTCCGGCTTCACCGTCGCTCCGGCGGCGGCGTAGTCGACGTCGGGAATGGAGGAGCCCAGGCCGGTCCCGGCCTCGACCGTGACGGTCGCCCCCAGGGCGATCAGCTTCTTGACCGTTTCGGGCGTGACGGCGCAGCGCGTCTCGCCTTCGCGACGTTCACGGGTGACGGCGATAGCGACGGCCAAGCGAATCCCCTCGTTCTTTTCGTTGAACCAAGGTTAGGCCGTTCCGGCGCAAGCCGTCAAAGCACGGTTATGCCAAAGCTTGGCGAGAGCGCGTGATTTCAGACCGCCGCGAGGCGATCCGATGCAAGGCTCAGTGCGCTGCGCCCGGCTTGGACTTCAGCGCCACGAAGCCGACGCCGCCCAGAACGACCGCGCCGATGACGGCGGCCATGAAACTGCCGCCCGGGTGGAACCACAACGTCAGGAACAGCAGCAGCACCGCGATGGCCAGGCTGCCCCACTTGGCCAGGTTCAGGAACAGGCGGTAGGTCGAGATCTGTTCGCGCACTTCCATATGGCCGTGCAGATAGGCTTGCGCATCGGCGTCGGCAGGTGCGTTGGCGGTGTCGTGCAGGTCGGCCATTGTGGAATCCCCTCGTCGTTATCGCGGACTTACACCGAGGCGACCGCCCCGCTCAAGCCCGCAGTCATGCCTTGGTCAGGCCAGCGCCTCGAACTGATCGACCAGCCGCTCCAGCCTCTGACAGCCGACGCTCCAGAAAGCCGGGTCGCGCGGGTCCAGACCGAACGGCTTCAACGCCTCGACGTAGGTTCGCGATCCGCCGCCGGCCAGAAGCTCGCGATAAAGGGGCGTGAAGCCGGCCGGATCGTTGCGACGCGCCTCCATCAACGCCGCCACCAGCAGGTCGCCGAACGCGTAGGCGTAAACATAGAAGGGCGAATGGACGAAGTGGCTGACATAGGCCCACCAGTGTTCATAGCCGGGGTTCAGCTTGACCGACGGCCCCAGCGAGGCGCCCATTTCCTCAAGCCAAAGCTGGTTGATCCGCTGTTGCGAGACCTCGCCCTGCAGGCGCTCGTCATGGAAGCGAGTCTCGAACCGGTGGAAGGCGATCTGGCGCACGACGGTGTTCAGACCATCCTCGATCCGACCGGCCAGCAGACCGCGCTGCTCGGACTTTGGTGCGGTCGCCAGGAGACGATCAAACGTCAGCCCCTCGGCGAAGATCGACGCCGTCTCGGCCAGAGTCAGGGGCGTGTCGGCCAGAAGCGTGCCCTGATCGGCCGCAAGGGTCTGGTGGACGCCATGACCCAGCTCATGCGCCAGGGTAAGCACGTCGCGCCGCTCGCCCATCCAGTTCAGGAAGACATAGGGGTGACGGTCGGCGGTGACGGGGTGGGCATAGGCGCCCGACTGTTTGCCCGGCCGCGCCCGACCGTCGATCCACGGCTTGTCGAAGAAGCCGCCGGCTCTGTCGGCGAAATCGCCGCCCAAGTCCGAGAAACTGTCCAGTACGATCTCGCGCCCCTGGGTCCAGGTGAAGGCGCGCGGCGTCGTGGTTTCGATCGGGGCGTTTCGGTCCCAGTGGTCCAGGCGCGCCTTGCCCATCGCCTTGGCCTTCAGCGCATAATAGCGGTGCGACAGGCGCGGATAGGCGGCGGCGACCGCCTCGGCCATCGCATCCACGGCCTCGCCATCCACCTCGTTGCCCAGGTGACGGCTGTCGGCGGGACGTTTGAAACCGCGCCAGCGATCCTCCATCGCCTTGTCGGCGGCGACGGTGTTCAGCACCAGGGCCAGGGTCGGGGCGCGGGCGGCCAGCGCCTCAGACAGACCCTCGGCGGCGGCCTTGCGGCGTGCGGGCTTGGCGTCCGACAGGCGGTTCAGCGCCTCGGCCAGCGTCAGTTCCTCGTGGCCCGCCTTTGCGCGCAGGGCGGCCAGTTGCTCATCAAACAGGCGCGGCCATTGGGCCGTGATCGGGCCGCGCTCGGCGATGAAGGTCTCCAGTTCGGCCGACAGCTCATGCGGCTTCATCGCCCGCACGCGCCGCAGCCAAGGCCGCCAGCGCGCCGCGCCCGCATGGGCGATCAGCGCCGCTTCCAGCGCCGCATCGTCGATCTGATTGATCTCCAGCGTCAGCCAGACGGTCGGGGTGGCGATGGCGGTGATCTTCTCGCGCACATCGGCCTCGAACCCTTGCGCCGTCGCATCGTCGCGCGCGGTCGAGGCCGACAGGAAGGCGTAGGCGCCCAGCGCGCCCAGCACATCGGACGCCTGCTCATAAAGCTGAATCGCGCGGTCCAGCGCCTCGCCCAGCGCCTGGGCGTCCTGATCCGCCGCTAGCCGACCCTTCAGCCCGTTCAGAGCCGCGACCAGACCCCGCGCCTTTTCCAGATCGGCGGCGACCTTGGCGTCGTCGCGCGACGCATAGAGGTCGGTCAGGTCCCACAGCGGGGCTTCAGTGTTGGGCGTCTTGAAGGGAGCGTTCATGCCCCTGTTCTGGGGATGCGCGGCGACGGCCGCAACCGTCCCTTGCGCTTTCTCGGCGTCACGGCCCGTGCAATCCTGCCTTTCGGAGACGCGTGAATGACCGAAACCCTGCGACATGACACCGGCCGGACGGGCCTTGGCGGGGCCTCGGCCCTGTTTGCGATTCGCCTGGCGACAGGTCTGGTTCAGGGGCTGGCGCTCTATCTGCTGTATCTGGCGGCCGACAGCCGCGTCTGGCCCGAAACCCAGCCGGTGGTGTTCGGCGCTCTGGCCCTGGCGGCCGGCTATGTGCCGGTGGTGGTTCTCGCCGGCGTCGGTCGGGTCAAAGCGCTGGCCCTGATCCTGTGGGCGGCGGCCGCGGCCGGCGTGCTGGCTCTGTTGGGCGCCCACGACGTCGCCCGCCAGGTTCTGAAGCCGCATGAGGAGCCGCCTTTCCTGAGCTTCCCCGTGCTGGCCTTCGGCGCGGCGGCCCTGTTCATCGCCCACCACCTGATTGTGCCTGCGATCCGCGAACGACGCTGGATCGTCGACTATCCCGACTATTTCGACATCGCCTGGAAGGCGGGGGTCCAACTGGCCCTGTCGCTGGGCTTCACCGGCGCCTTCTGGATCCTGCTGCATCTGGGCGCGGCCCTGTTCAAGATGATCGGCCTTGGCTTTCTGCAGCACCTGCTGAGCGAGGCGTGGTTCGCCATTCCGGTCACAGCCCTGATCTTCGCCACCGCTGTCCAGCTGACCGATGTGCGCGACGGCTTGATCCGGGGCGTGCGGACCGTGGCGTTGATGCTGCTGTCCTGGCTGCTGCTGGTGATCACGGTCCTGGTCGGCGGCTTCCTTCTCGCCCTGCCCTTCACCGGATTGGATGGCCTTTGGGAGACGCGCAGCGCGACGGCCTTGGTGTTGTCGGCCGCCGCCGCCCTGATCATGCTGATCAACACGGCCTATCAGGATGGGCGCGCAGACAATCTGCCGCGGGTCGTTCTGCGATACGGCGTGCGGGCCGCGTCCGTCCTGATCGCGCCGCTGATCGTTCTGGCCGCCTGGGGCCTGGGCTTGCGGATCGGCCAGCACGGCCTGACGCCCGATCGGATCATCGCAGCCGCCTGCACCCTGGTGGGCGCGGTCTATGGCGCGGGCTATCTGTTGGCGGCCGTAAAGCCGGGCGGCTGGATGAAGCCGCTGGAACGGACCAACGTCGTCGCGGCGGTTCTGTCGGTTCTGGTCATCCTGGCCCTGTTCAGCCCGTTGGCCGATCCCGCCCGCCTCTCGGTTCAGGATCAGGTCGCACGGTTGCAGCGTGGGGCGGTGTCCGCTGACACGTTCGATTATGACTTCCTGCGGTTTGAGAGCGGCAAGGCCGGCGAGACGGCGCTCAGACGTCTGGCCGCCTCAACCGATCCACGCACCGCGCGAAACGCCCGCGCCGCCCAGGCCCGCCCGTGGCCATCCGGCGATACTGCGCAAGGACTGCAAGCGCGCAAGGCCGCCATCCGTCTGAAGGTTGTCGATGGCCAATCCGTGCCCGCCAGCTTCATCGATCAGTTGGACACGCAGGTAGACGTGCTGTTCAGTTGCAATGCGGAAACGCCCTGCGTCGTGCGATCGACGGACCTGAATGGCGACGCACGAACCGATCTGCTGGTCGCCACGGCTCGCGAAATCGTCGCCTTCGATCAGGACGCCCAGGGCCAGTGGCGCGTGACGGGCCGATACGGCTTCACCTGCGGGCGCAATGCCGAACGGATGAACGAGGGCCTGTCGAAGGGCGTCGCGACGGCGCCGGCGGCCCTGCCAGACCTGGTTGTCGACGGCCAAAGATTGCGCGCCAGCCCCGAGGTGCGATGCGACGCGACAGAGCCGCGTTAACGGGACGCTCACCACGCCGTGTCACCCGATTTTCACCTCGCCACCCTAGGAATCGTCCCGAAACGATCCATCCGTGACGGGTTGGGCGACAGTACAAGGGATTTTCATGGCCAAGACCATCCTGGTCGTTGACGACGATCCGACCCAGCGCCGGCTGATCCAGGCCGTGCTGGAGCGGGACGGCAACGCCGTGGTCCATGCCGCCAGCGGCGGCGAGGCCATCGACCGGATGACGCGCGGCGGCGGGGCCGACCTGATCCTGCTGGACATGGTCATGCCCGAGATGTCGGGGCTGGAATGCCTGGCCGAACTGCGTAGCGCCGGGATCAATGAGCCGGTCATCGTCCTGACGGCCAACGGCGGCATCGACATGGTGGTCAAGGCCATGCAGGCCGGCGCCCAGGACTTCTTCGTCAAACCGGTGGGCCCGGAACGGCTTCTGGTCGGCGTACGCAACGCCATGCAGATGAAGCGACTGACCGCCGAGGTCGGGCGCCTGACCAAGCGCGTTCAGGGCCGCACCAGCTTCGACGATATCGTGGGCGACAGCCCGCCGATGCGCATGGTCAAGGCGTTGGGCGCCCGGGCCGCCAAATCCTCCATCCCCGTCCTGATCACAGGCGAGAGCGGCGTCGGCAAGGAGGTCATAGCCCGCGCCCTGCACGGCGCCAGCGACCGGGCCGGCAAACCCTTCGTCGCCGTCAACTGCGGCGCCCTGCCCGCCAATCTGATCGAATCCATCCTGTTCGGACACGAGAAGGGCGCCTTCACCGGCGCCGTGGACAAGACGCTGGGCAAGTTCCGCGAGGCGGACGGCGGCACCCTGTTCCTGGACGAGATCGGCGAACTGCCGCTGGACATGCAGGTCAAGCTGCTGCGCGCGCTGCAAGAAGGCGAGATCGATCCGGTCGGCGGCAAACGCCCGGTCAAGATCGACGTGCGCATCGTCTCGGCGACCAATCGCGACCCGGCCCAGCAGGTCAAGGACGGCGCCTTCCGCGAGGACCTGTTCTATCGCCTGAACGTCTTCCCGATCGAGGCCCCGTCCCTGCGTGACCGACGCGAGGACATCGCGCCCCTGGTCGATCACTTCATCGCCCGGTTCAACGCCGAGGAGGGCAAGCGGATCGCCGGATGCGCGCCCGAGACCCTGGCCTTGCTTCAAGGGTTCGAGTGGCCCGGAAACGTGCGACAGCTGGAAAATGCGGTGTTCCGCGCCATCGTGCTGGCCGACGCGCCCTTCCTTCAGCCGCACGATTTCCCGGCCATCTTCGGCGTCGCCGCGCCCATGCCCGACGCCCAGCCCCTGAAGGCCGCCACAGCCGCCGGCGCTCACACCGACGCCGCCGCGCAGGTCGATCAGCCGATCCGTATCCTGGACGAGCGCGGCCATCTGCGCACGCTCGAGGACATCGAACGCGACCTGATCCAGCACGCCATCGAGGTCTATGCCGGGCACATGAGCGAGATCGCGCGCCGCCTCGGCATCGGCCGCTCGACCCTGTATCGCAAGGTCCGCGAACAGGGCCTGGAAGGTCAGCTCAAGGAAGCGGGTTGACCGTCTCCTCCCCACATCGTGGGGAGGTGGCGAGGCGCATCTTCGCGCCGAGACGGAGGGGTTCTCCGCCGCGCCAACGCAGAATGTGGGACGTCAGAAACCCCTCCACCGCTTCGCGGTCCCCCTCCCCACAAGTGGGGAGGAGACGATCACTCCGACGGCTTCCTGCCCCACCGCCGTTTCGGCTCTTCGCCATTGGCCTTGGCGGTGATCTCTTTCAGCTTGCGGCCCTGCATGGCCGAAAGAGCTTGACCCGGCGCGCCCTTTTCGGGGTCGGCGAAGGCGCGGCCGTGGGTCTTAACGCGCTCGCTGACCGAATCGATGAATTCGCCTTCCCATTCGGACAGGGAAACGCCCGCCTTGTCCGCCGCGCGGCGAGCGCGTTTCAGGGCGTTGAGCGCGGCGCGTTTGGCGGCCTCGCGCTGTTGCTCGAAGGGGCTTGGCGCGGGCTTTTTTGCAGCGGTACCGCCCTTCGGGCTGCTTGAGCGCAGGCTTGAAAGGCTACCGCTCTTCGGGCTGCTTGAGCGCAGGTTGGATGCGCCATCGCCCTTCGGGCCGCCTGATCGCGACAGCCCGCCTCCTGGCTTGAAGGGGGTGCGCTTCAAGCCGGGTCAGCCTCAGATCTCGCCGAGCGCCGACAGGTAGAGGTCCAGAATGGCGTCCTCTTCCTGACGCTTGGCCTTGTCCTGCTTTCTGATGCGGATGACCTTGCGCAGGATCTTGACGTCGTAGCCCTCGCCCTTGGCTTCGGCGAAGACCTCCTTCATGTCGGTCATGACGGCCTGCTTGTCCTCTTCGAGGCGTTCCAGGCGCTCGATGATGGTGCGAAGGCGGCCCTGCGCCGTGGCGGTGAGAACGTCGGAACCACCGTCGAACGAGGCGTCGTCAGCCATGGGGAATACTCCAGAAATCAGGCGCGGACGCTAACCATGCAGACAGGCGCGCGACAACCGCGAACACGAAAAAGGCCGCGGACAGAAATCCGCAGCCTGTGGATCGTCATCTTTCAAGCGCGCTATCGCCCTTCGGGCTGCCTGAGCGCGAACCAGCATGCGCACGCCGCCGAAGCGGCGCGCAGCGAACGCTGCTTAGCCCTGCTTCGCCTTGAAGCGCGGGTCGGTCTTGTTGATGACGAAGACGACGCCCTTGCGACGCACGACCTTGCAGTCGCGGTGGCGGGTCTTCAGCGACTTGAGCGAGCTACGGACCTTCATGGTCGGACGTCCTGAAAGAAACCAATAAGAAAGCCGCTGACCCGGTCGGATCGCGGCGGAGGCGGTCGTATAGAGAGAGGGGTTCGGAAGGTCAAGCCGCCAAAGCCCAAAACCGCAGAAAACCCAGTCTCCGTCTGCCTGGCGAACCCTTATACTTCGCGTGCTCAAGCAGCCCGAAGGGCGATAGCACACTTAGAAAACTATGGAGGCCTGACCTCCGAGTCGAACGGAGGGTTTACGGGGTTGCACGCCCGCCGCGTCGCCGCTCCGCCATCAGGCCGTCAGAGCTGGTGCGTCATTACGACACACACGTATAAGGCGTCCAATACAAAGGTGGTTAACAGCGCGCCTTACACCCAACCGGGGAATGGCGAGGCAACGCATTCGCGCCACGCGCGCTATAGGGCGTCGAATTGGCCGTTCGCGCGGATGTCATTTCGTGTCTGACCCCGGGGGCTTTAGTTTGAATCTCATGCGCTTTTCCTATCGCCTTCTCCTGATCGGCTGCGTCTCGGCCTGCGCGCCCATGCTGCCCGAGCCGCAGGTGAACCTGCCGACGCCCCATCCTCAGCCGCAGGCGGGCGCCCCTGTTACGACGCCGGCCCCCGCCCCCCAGACGCCGCCGTTGGCCGCCTATGACCAGCAGGGTTTCGAGGGCTGGAAACAGGGATTTCTGGCGCGCAAGGGCGGCGCCCGCCGCGCGGACTACGCCCGGGAACTGGAGGGCCTGACGCCCGATCCGACGGTGATCCGCCTGGATCGCAACCAGCCTGAATTCTCCAAACCCGCCGGCGCCTATGTTCAGAATGCAGTGACCCCGGTGCGAATCGCCCAAGCCAAACAGCGCATCGACCGGGTGCCGTGGTCGGTGGTTCAACGATTCGGCGTGCCCAGCGAAATCCTGGTCGGCGTCTGGGCCCAGGAGAGCGCTTTCGGTCAGGTGCAGGGCGACTATGACGTGATCCGCTCGCTGGCGACCCTGGCCTATGATGGTCGCAGACGCGATTGGGCCGAGGGGCAGCTGAAGGACGCGCTGGACATCGTCGTGGACGGCCGGCGCGAGCGCGCGGGTCTGAAGGGCAGCTGGGCCGGGGCCATGGGCCAGACCCAGTTCATGCCTGACAACTATCTGCGCCTGGGCGTGGACCAGGACGGCGACGGCAAGGTCGATATCTGGCGCGACGACGCCGACGCCCTGGCGTCCGCCGCCAACCTGCTGGCCCAGGCCGGGTGGAAGCGCGGTCAGGGCTGGGGCTATGAAGTCACCCTGCCCTCCGGCTTCGACTATGCCGAGGCGGAAGGCCCGAAGCACAACTGGGCCTATTGGGCGGCCAAGGGCGTGCGCCTGGCGCAAGGCGGCACCCCGAACGGCGCAGAGGCGCTGGAAGAGGCGACCATCCTGCTGCCGCAGGGCGCGAACGGTCCGGCCTTCCTGGCCCTGCCGAACCACTATGTAATCCGCCGCTACAACAACTCGGTATCCTACGCCCTGGCGATCGGCCTGACGGCGGACGGGATCATGGGCAAGCCGGGGCTGACCAAGGCCTGGCCCAACGATCCGTCGATGACGCGCGATCAGCGTATCGGGGCGCAGCGCGCCCTGACCCAACTGGGTTACGACACCCAGGGCGTGGATGGAGTGATCGGCTCCAACACCCGCGCGGCCCTGCGTCGCTGGCAGATCGCCAACAACAGGATCGCCGATGGCTATCTGACGCCGGCGCTGGCGGACGAACTGATCCGCCGGACGAACTGAACCGCGTCTCCCGCCCCTCGCACCGCGATGGGCGGGCGTGGATTAGACCCTACCCCTTCACGCGCCAGGTTGCGCCGTCGGGGCCGTCCATGACGACGACGTTCAGGGCGTTCAGGCGGTCCCGGATGCGGTCGGCTTCAGGCCAGTCCTTTGCGGCGCGGGCCTTGGTGCGTTGGTCCAGCAGGGCCTCGACCTCGGCCTTCAACGCGGGATCGCCGCCCTCGAACCAGGCGTCCGGCGTCAGCGACAGGACGCCGAGCAGTCCGGCCGCTTCCTTCAGGCTCCAGCGGGCCATGGCGACATCGTTGATATCGGCCTCAGCGTCGTTCAGCAGCTCGCGCAGGGCGTTCCCCAGCCCGAACAGCTGGGCGATGGCGCCCGGCGTATTGAGATCGTCCTCAAGCGCGTCCAGCACCGGATCCAGGGCGTTCTCGGCCAGCTCCATCTCGGCCTCGTCCAGCGTGGCCTCGTCGAAGTCGGTCAGGGCCGCATCGGCGTCGCGCAGGACGCCATACAGCCGGTCCAGGTTCTTGCGGCTCTGATCCAACAGCCCCTGGTTCCAGTCCAGCGGCTGGCGGTAGTGGGCGCTGAGCAGGGCCCAGCGGACGACCTCGCCCGGCATGGCCTGCACCAGATCGTGCAGCAGCAGGACGTTGCCGATCGACTTCGACATCTTCTCGGCGTCCACGGTCAGAAAGCCGTTGTGCATCCAGTAGCGGGCGTATTCGTCATGGGCCTGATCGCCATGCGCATGGCCGTGGGCGCAGACGCCCTGGGCGATCTCGTTCTCATGGTGGGGGAAGACCAGGTCGATGCCGCCGCCATGAATGTCGATGGGCAGGCCCAGGGTCTTTTCAATCATGGCCGAGCATTCGATGTGCCAGCCAGGACGACCCTCGCCCCACGGCGACGGCCAGGCCGGCTCGTCTGCCTTGGACGGCTTCCACAGAACGAAATCGTGGGGGTTCTTCTTGTAGGGCGCGACCTCGACGCGGGCGCCGGCGATCATGTCGTCCAGGTTCCGGCCCGACAGGGCGCCGTAGGCCTTATAGGACGAGACGTCGAACAGGACGTGGCCCTCGGCCGCATAGGCGCAGCCGGCGTCGACGATGGCCTGGATCTGATCGACGATGGCCGGGATGTAGTCAGTGACGTGGGGCGCGATATCGGGCGGCGAGACGTTCAGCAGGCCCATGTCGGCGAGGTAGGCGGCTTCGTAGCGGGCCGTGACTTCTCCGATCGGCACGCCCTCGCGCGCGGCCTTCTGATTGATCTTGTCGTCCACGTCGGTGACGTTGCGGGCGTAGATCACATGGTCCGCGCCATAGGTCCGGCGCAGCAGCCGCACCAGGACGTCGAACACCACCGGCGGGCGCGCATTGCCGATGTGGGCGTAGTCATAGACCGTCGGGCCGCAGACATAGAGGGTCACACGATCCCTGTTCCGGGGCTCAAACAGGCGCTTTTCACGGCGCAGGGTGTCGTGGATGTGCAGCGGCATGGATCAGTCTTTAGCGGGTTTTCTTGCGGGACGGACGGTCTGTCCCATATAGCGGCCTGATATACAGTCCCGACGGATTGTAGAAGGTAAACCGGGCGACCCGCCCGCCCCGGCCGGAAATCGAGTTCATGAGCGTCACCCCCGCCAAGCCCGTCCTCGTCAGCGACGAAACCGTGAAACGTCCGTCGCGCGAACAGGCGCTGGAGGCCGTGCGCACCCTGATCGCCTGGGCCGGCGACAATCCGAACCGTCCGGGCCTGATCGACACGCCCAAGCGGGTGGTCGACGCCTATGGCGAATGGTTCGACGGCTATGACGCCGATGCAGGCAAGGAGCTGAGCCGCACCTTCGAGGACGTGACCGGCTATGACGACATGGTCATCCTGCGCGACATCGAGGTCGAGAGCCATTGTGAGCACCACCTGGCCCCCTTCCTGGGCAAGGCCTATGTCGCCTATCTGCCTGGCGAGAAGGTGGTCGGCATCTCCAAGCTGGCGCGGGTCGTCGAGATCTATGCGCGGCGCCTTCAGAACCAGGAAACCCTGACCAACGACATCATCGACGCGATCGAATCGCACCTGCAGCCGCGCGGCGTGGCGGTGCTGGTCGACGCCGAGCATCAGTGCATGACCACGCGCGGCGTGCATCATCGGCACGTTTCGACCATCACGACCCGCTTCACCGGCGCGTTCAAGGACGATCCTGCCCTGGCGGACCGTTTTTTGAAGCTGGCCAAGGCCTGAACGCCGAACTGACGTCCCTCTGTCGTGTATAATTGACGTTCGGGAACGGCAGATCGTTTAGAACCGCTTTACAAGCCTGCATCGGGACGCCAAGAACCGATCAAGCCTTCGGGCGATCCATAGGGAAATGTCGGCGCGGAACGCAGCCGGCGAGTAACGGAGACGATGCATGGCTGCCAAGCTCGGTGGTTCCGGCGGGGACAAGCACACGATCGAACAGACGGCGGATATCAACATCACGCCGTTCATCGACATTCTGCTGGTGCTCATGATCATCTTCATGGTCGCCGCGCCTATGGCGACCGTGTCGATCCGTCTGGACCTGCCGCCCGCACAGCCGCCCACCAATCCGACCGAAGAAAAGGAACCGGTGTACATCACCATCCAGGAAAACGGTCAGCTGTTCCTGTCGGACAAGCAAACCTCGATCGACAACCTGGCCACTGACGTCTGCACCGCCTTGGGCGGCGGCGCCTGCCAGGAAGAGCGCGTCTTCGTCCGCGCCCAGCCCGAAGTGAAATATTCGCAGTTCATGGAAGTCATGAACAAGATGCAGGAGAACGGCTTCTTCAAGGTCGGCCTGCTGAACGAAGACATCGAATAGGATCTTCGTCCTTTCCAGGATTTGGGCCGCGTTCCGAAAGGGACGCGGCCTTTTTCTTTGCCGCAAGGCTTGCCGGATGGATCGACTGCACCCTTGATGCCGCATCGGTTGTTCGAGGAGTCCGCCCATGCGTCGTCGCACCTTCCTGTCCGCCCTGCCCGCCGGTGCGCTGGCGGCGACCGCAGCCCAGGCCCGGCAGGCTGCTCCCGCCGCCAGGCCGACCGAGGCGGCCCCTGCGCCGGCTCGCCCGGCCGACCCCTATGCCGGCGTCGGCATCGGCGACCGGATCTCGGGACCGAAGTTCATGGGGCGCTCGACCGTCTGGGGTGCGAACGGGGCGGCGGCGACGGCGCATCCCGCGGCCAGTCTGATCGGCATCGACATCCTGCGGCGCGGCGGATCGGCCATCGATGCGGCCATCGCCATCAATGCGGCCCTGGGCTTTCTGGAGCCGGTGGCCAACGGCATCGGCGGCGACGCCTATTGCATGCTGTGGGACCCCAAACAGAAGAAGGTCGTCGGGCTGAACGGCTCGGGCGCCAGTCCGCGGGGCCTCAGCCTGGAGATCGCGCGGTCCAAGGCCATCGACGGCTATCTGCCCCGCTATGGCGCGGTGACGGTAAACGTGCCGGGCACGGTGGACGCCTGGTGGAGCGCGCACCAGCGGTACGGCAAGCTGCCGTGGAAAGAGGTGCTGCTACCCGTCGCCGAACTGTGCGATCAGGGCGTGCCCGTGCCCCAGGTCATCGCCTACTATTTGGAACGCAACATGGCTTCGTTTGATCGGGGCCAGATCCCGATCGAGGAAAACGAGAACCGAAAGCGCATCTGGGCCGCCGGCGGCGCGACGCCGAAGGTGGGCGAAGTCTTCGCCAATCCCTATCTGGGCAAGACCCTGCGGATGATCGCAGAGGGTGGGCGCGACGCCTTCTACAACGGTGCCATCGCCGATCAGATCGAGGCCTATTTCGAGCGGATCGGCGGCTGGATGACCCGCGCCGACCTGGCCGCCCATCATACCGAATGGGTCGAGCCGATCCGAACCAACTATCGCGGCGTGGACGTGTTCGGCCTGGGTCCGAACACCCAGGGGCTTAGCACCAACCAGATCCTGAACATCTGCGAACAGTTCGACCTGAAATCCATGGGCTTCCAGTCCGCCGCCTCGCTGCACGTTCAGGCCGAGGCCAAGCGGCTGGCGTTCGAGGACCGGGCGCGCTGGTTCGCCGACGACCGATTCTCCAAAACGCCGGTCGAATGGCTGAACTCCAAGGCCTATGCGGCGGAGCGGGCCAAGCTGATCCGGCCCGATCGGGTCATGGACCGCGTCATGCCGGGCGATGCGCCGCACCACGGCGACACCACCTATTTCAGCGTCGCCGACGCGGACGGGATGATGGTCAGCTGGATTCAGTCCAACTATCGCGGCATGGGCTCGGGCTTGGCGCCCGACAACGGCTCCGAACCGCTGGGCTTCATGTTCCAGGACCGGGGAGAGCTGTTCGCCCTGAGCGACGGCCACCCCAACATCTATGCGCCCGGCAAGCGTCCGTTCCAGACGATCATTCCCGGCTTTGCGGTCAAGGACGGCGAGCCGTGGATGGCGTTCGGCGTCATGGGCGGCGCCATGCAGCCCCAGGGCCAGGCCCAGATAATCATCAACATGGTCGATTACGGGCTGGAGCCCCAGGCGGCGGGCGACGCCCCGCGCTGGCAACACTATGGCTCGTCCGAACCGACGGGCCAGCCGCAGGAAGGAACCGGCGTGCTGCATCTGGAAAGCGGCGTGCCCGAGGCGACCAAGGCCCAGCTGCGCGCGATGGGCTGGACGCTGGGTGAACCCGACGGCGGCTTCGGCGGCTATCAGAACGTCATGAAACAGATGAACCCCGGCGGACGCTGGACCTATGGCGCGGCGACCGAGATGCGCAAGGACGGCATCGCCCTGGCTTATTGAAATGGCCTAATGAGGTTGAGCGACCGATGACCCACGACGACGTCCGCGCGCTTCTGCTGTCGTTTCCCGGCGTGGAGGACGGCGTGTCCTATGGCGAGCCGTCTTTCAAGGTGGCGGGCAAGTTCTTCACCTGGATGCGCCCGGCGCTGGACGACAGCATCGTGGTGCATCTGGACAATCTGGATGAGCGCGAACTGCTGATCGAGATGAACCCGGCGACCTTTCATTTCACCGACCACTATCGCGATCACGCCATCGTCCTGGCGCGCATCGCCAGCGTCGATCCCGTCTGGCTGAGGGCGGCGCTTGAGAAGCGATGGCGTCGGATCGCGCCGAAAAAGCTGTCCAAGGTGCATCCAGACCTTATCGGAGCGGGGTCGGGCGCCTAACTACGCCCCTCAAGCGAACCCAGCCCAAGGAGCGCCCCATGGCCTATGGCGACCAACCCACGATCACCGTCGACGGTATCGAAATCCCCCTGCTCGGTTTCGGCACCTGGCAGCTGGAGCCGGACGATGCGCGGCGCATGGTCGCTGAGGCGCTGCGGATCGGATACCGCCACATCGATACCGCCTGGATTTACAAGAACGAGAAGGCGGTCGGCGAAGGCATCCGGGACTCCGGCGTGGCGCGCGATGACATCTTCCTGACCACCAAGATCTGGGTCGAGCATTTCACCCACGACGCCCTGCTGAAGCAGGCCAAGGAATCGGCCGACAGCCTGGGCACGACGCCCGACCTGCTGTTGCTGCACTGGCCCAAGACGACGCCGACGTTCGAAGAGACGCTGGGCGCCCTGAACGAGGCCAAGGACCAGGGTCTGACCAAGTCGATCGGCCTGTCCAACTTCCCCTCCAAAGAATTCCGCCAGGCGCAGAGCCTGTCGAAGGCGCGGCTGCTGACCGATCAGGTCGAGCATCACCCCTATCTGGGGGTCGATCAGCTGGTGGCGACGGCGGCCGAGTTGGGGTCGTCGATCACCGCCTGGTCGCCGCTGGCGCAAGGCAAGATCGCCGACGACGCCACGATCAGCGAACTGGCCAAGGCGCACGGCAAGACCAACGGCCAGATCACCCTGCGCTGGCTGATCCAGCACGGGGTCATCGCCATCCCGCGCACGACCAAAGAGAGCCGCGCGCGCGAGAACTTCGACATCTTCGACTTCGCCCTGACGGACGAGGAGATGCAGCGGATGGACGCCCTGGATCGCGGCGAGCGACTGGGCGACTGGCTGGACCCGGCGTTTGAATGGGACAAGACTGCCGCCTGACCGACAAGGGAGGCGCCGGTGTTTCGCAAGCGGGACCAGCCCAGGCTGTGGCGTGCGACGTTCGCCGTCGTGGGGTGGACCGCGCTGGCGCTTCAATATCTGCTGATGATCGCGCCGGCCCAGGGCTGGACCGTGCTGGAACGGACGATCAACTACTTCAGCTTCTTCACCATCCTGACCAACATCCTGGTCGCCCTGGCCTTTACCGGGCCGCTGCTCGGTGAAGGATCCCGGCTGGCCCGCTGGTCTGCCAGCGAAGGCGTCAGGGCGGCCGTCGCCATGTATATCGTGGTGGTCGGGGTGGTGTACCACTTCCTGCTGCACCCCTATTGGAACCCGACCGGCTGGTCGCTGGTGGTCAATCTGGTGCTGCACTACGTCATGCCCGCCGCCTTCGTGCTGGACTGGCTGTGGTTCACGCCAAAGGGCCGTTTGCGTTGGATCGACCCGGCGAAATGGCTGGCGTTTCCGCTCGTCTACGGCGGCTGGACCCTGGTTCATGGATTAGCGACACGCTGGTGGCCCTATGGCTTCGTCAATGTGGATCAACTGGGGCTGGTCCGGGTCGTGGTGATCTTCGGCGTGCTGCTGGTGTTTTTCCTGATCGTGGGGCTCGGCCTCGTCGGGCTGGACCGGCTGTTTGGTCGCGCGACGCGTGACAGAGGGGCCACTCCCGCCTAAGCGTCGCGGCATGGCCTACAAATCCCTGCGTGACTTCATCGACCAGCTAGAAGCCAAGGGCGAGCTGGTGCGGGTGTCCGAACCTGTCTCCACCGTGCTGGAGATGACCGAGATCCAGACCCGGTTGCTGAGGAACGGCGGTCCGGCGGTGCTGTTCGAGAAACCGGTCATGCCGGACGGCACGATCAGTCCCATCCCCTGCCTGGCCAATCTGTTCGGCACGGTGAAGCGCGTCGCCATGGGGGTGACGCTGGAAGGCAAGGACCGGACGACCGCGGGCGAACTGCGCGAGGTTGGCGAACTGCTGGCCTTCCTGCGCAATCCGACGCCGCCGCGCGGTCTGGGCGACGCGATGGAGATGCTGCCGCTGATGCAGACCGTCCTGTCGATGCGGCCCAAGACGGTGAAGAAGGCGCCGGTGCAGGAGGTGGTGCTGAAGGGCGAACAGATCGACCTGACCGCCCTGCCCGTCCAGTCGTGCTGGCCCGGCGAGCCAGCGCCCCTGATCACCTGGGGCCTGGTGGTGACCAAGGGGCCTTCGGACGACCGCGAGGACGACTTCAACCTGGGCATCTATCGGATGCAGGTGTTGGGCAAGGACAAGGCCATCATGCGCTGGCTCGCGCACCGGGGCGGGGCGCAACACTACGCTCGGCACAAGAAGGCCCGGCCCAAGGAGCCGCTGCCCTGCGCCGTCGTGCTGGGCGCCGATCCGGGGACCATCCTGGCGGCGGTGACGCCGGTGCCGGACACCCTGTCGGAATATCAGTTCGCCGGCCTGATGCGGGGCGCCAAGGCCGAGCTTGTGCCCTGCAAGACCGTGCCGCTGATGGTCCCGGCCCAGGCCGAAATCGTGCTGGAGGGCCATGTCCTGCTGGACGAGTTCGAGGACGAGGGTCCGTATGGCGACCACACCGGCTATTACAACTCGGTCGAGAAGTTCCCGGTCTTCAAGGTCAGCGCGATCACCATGCGCCGCGACCCCATCTATCTGACCACCTTCACCGGCCGGCCGCCGGACGAGCCGAGCGTGCTGGGCGAGGCGCTGAACGAGGTCTTCATCCCCCTGCTGCGCCAGCAGTTCCCGGAGATCGTCGACTTCTGGCTGCCGCCCGAAGGCTGCAGCTACCGGATCGCAGTGGTGTCGATGAAGAAGGCCTATCCGGGCCACGCCAAGCGCGTGATGCTGGGCGTCTGGAGCTATCTGCGCCAGTTCATGTACACCAAATGGGTCATCGTCGTGGACGACGACATCGACGCCCGCGACTGGAAGGACGTCATGTGGGCCATCTCGACCAAGATGGACCCGGCGCGCGACATCACCGTGATCGAGTCGACGCCCATCGACTATCTGGACTTCGCCAGCCCCGAAAGCGGACTGGGCTCCAAGATCGGTCTGGACGCCACCGACAAATGGCCGCCCGAGACCAAGCGCGAATGGGGCGAAGAGATTCGCATGGACGCGGCGGTCGTCGAACGGATCAACGACCTGTGGGATCGTCTCGGCCTGCCGGGCGACGGGACGCCGATCTGGAAGTAAGCTTGGCTTTTGGTGACGCCGGGGGGCGATGTGAGCGCGTTCGAGTTCTTCTTCAGCTTTTACGGCCTGCTGCTGGGCCTGTCCGTGGCCGAATTGGTCGGCGGGTTCGCGCGGGTGCTGCATGAGAAGCAGCGGATCCGGTTCGGCTGGCTGACGCCGATGCTGGCCCTGTTCGTGGCGATCGACATCGCCACCTTCTGGAACCAGGCCTGGGTCATCTTCCGCGGGGCGCCGTTCAACACCTTCGTGCTGCTGATCTCACTGGCCATCGCCGCAACCTTCTATGTCGCCGCCAGCGTGACCTTCCCGCGCGTTTCGGCCGAGGGCAGCGACCAAAAGATCGATCTGGACGCGCATTTCTGGTCGCATCGGCGACTGGTGTTCGGCTGCATCCTGGCGGCCAATCTGATCGTGGCGGTGATTGTGATCATCCTGGCCCAGCTCAATCCCGGCTTCGCCAAGATCGCCGACTCGGTGCGGTTGTGGGTCGGGGTCGCCATCTTCGTGATCGGCACGGCGACGGCGGCGTTCGCGCCGTGGCGCCGGGTTGCGGTCGGCGCCCTGGTCGTCGTTCTGCTCTACAGTGTCTGGCAGATGGGGAACGCGGCGGCCCTGCTGCTCAAGGCCGGCGGCTGGGCGCCCGCGCTGGGCGGCGGCGGTTGAAACCTTGTCAGGGCCGCGCAATCGGCTCACGAAAGGCCATGCAGTCCCCTCTTCTGGTTTCGGCGCTGGTCGCCGCCCTTGCCTGTAGCGTGAGCCCCGCCATGTCCCAGACGCTTCCCAACACCGCCCCATGGGATCAGGCCTTCCTGCCGCCCGCCCCCGCCTGGGACGGCGCGTCCAAGGCGCTGCTGCGCGATGCGTCTGATCCTTGGGTCACGGCGTTCGAGGCCGATCCGGCGCATGACTTCAGCCCCAACTATGTCGACACCCGCGCCTGGTTCGATCGTCTAGACGCCGCCAGCGATCTGATCCGCATTGAGCAGTTCGGCGTGTCGCCCGAGGGCCGACCCATCTATGCGGTGATCGCCTCCAAGGATGGCGCGGCCTTCGATCCGGCCAAACCGGTGCTGATGATCCAGGCCGGCATTCACCCCGGCGAGATCGACGGCAAGGACGCGGGCATGATGCTGCTGCGCGACATCGCCTTCTATGGAAAGGACGCCCTGCTGGACCGGGTCAATCTGATCCTGATCCCCATCCTGAGCGTCGACGGCCACGAGCGTTCCGGCCCCTATTCCCGGCCTAACCAGCGGGGGCCGCGCATCCAGGGCTGGCGCAATACGGCGACCAACCAGAACCTGAACCGCGACTATCTGAAGCTGGATCAGCCCGAGATGCGCGCCGTGCGCGGCCTGATCCTGAAATACCGGCCGGACCTGTACGTGGACGTCCACGTCACCGACGGCATGGATTACCAGTACGACGTCACCTACGGCTTCAACGGCGAGGACGGGACCTTCAGCCGGTCGCCGAACGCCTCGGCCTGGCTGGATTCGGTCTTCAAGCCTGCGATGAACGCCGCGCTGGAACGCGAGGGCCACATCCCCGGCGAGCTGGTGTTCGGCATCGACGACGATGAACCCAAGAAGGGCCTGTCGGACGGCGGCCTGGGCGAGCGGTTTTCCAACGGCTGGGGCGCGGCCGCCCATGTGCCGACGATCCTGATCGAGAACCACAGCCTGAAACCGCACGAACAGCGGGTGCTGGGCACCTATGTCTTCATCGAGGAGGCGATGCGTCTGCTGGCCGATCAGGGCGCCGGTCTTCGCGCCGCGACCGATAAGGACAAGGCCCTGCGTCCGGCGCAAATCCCCGCCAACTTCGAGGCCGACGACACGCCGTCGTCCACCCGGCCCTTCAAGGGCATGCTGTACGAGATGTACGACAGCGCCGCCTCGGGTCGAAAGGAGATCCGCTGGCTGGGCCGCCCCGATCCCGATCTGTGGCAGATGCCCTTCTATGGCTCCAAACCGACGCTGACCCTGACGCGGCCGACGGCCTACTGGGTGCCGGGTTATCGCACCGACATCATCGAGCGGCTGAAAACGCACGGGATCGAAATGGAGACGGTCGAGGCTGCGCGCACCGTGAACCTGTCGATGCTCCGCCTGGTCGAGCCCAAGCTGGCGACCCGCGCCAACGAAGGTCACGTGCAGGCGTCGGTGAAGACCGTCGAGGTCGAGAAGCGCGACTGGACGTATCCGACCGGCTCGGTGCGGGTGCCCACGGATCAGCCGCTGGGCGACATCGTCGTGCTGCTGCTGGAGCCGCAATCCAGCGAAAGCTTCTTCGCCTGGGGCATGTTCCCCGAGGTGATGAGCCGCGTCGAATATATCGAGGCCTACGCCATCGCCCCGCTTGCGGACAAGATGATGGGGGCGGACCCGGCATTGAAGGCCGAGTTCGAGGCCAAGGTGGCGGCCGACGCCACGTTCGCCGCCGATCCGCAGGCGCGTCTGGCCTGGTTCTATGAACGCACGCCCTTCTATGACGACCATTATCTGCTCTACCCCGTCGGGCGTGAGGACTGATCGATGACCACGCCGCTGATGTACGCCGTCCAAGCCGCCGCCCTGTGGAGCGGCCTGCTGATCCTGATGATGCTGGTCTTGTCGGGCATCGTGGTCAGCGGGCGGCGAAAACACATGGTGTCGTTCGGCGACGGCGGAAACGCGGATCTGATGGCCGCCAGCCGCGCCTTCGGAAATCTGGTGGAATATGCGACGCCGGGCATGATCGCCATGCTGCTGCTGGCCGCCGTCGGCGCGCCGGCCTGGATGATCCACGGGGTCGGCGCGACGCTGTTTGTCGGCCGGGTCGCCCATGCCCTGGGCCTGCTGCTGCAGACCGGGCCGTCGCTGGGTCGCGTCGTCGGCATGCTGCTGACCTGGGTCGCGCTGCTGACGGCGGCTGTGGGCCTGATCGCCTTCGCCGTGGTCTGACGCGGTTGCGGTGCAGCGGGGCGTCCGCCATATCAGGGCATGACTGAAACCCTGGCTGCGCCCGTTTCCACCGATATTCTCAACGACATCGTCAAGGCCGCGCTGAAGGCCGGCGCCGACGCCGCAGAGGCGGTCAGCGCCGATCGCCGATCCCTGTCGGTCGGGGTGCGCAACGGCAAGCTGGAAGATGTCGAACGCGAGGAATCGCGCGACCTGGGCCTGCGCGTGTTCGTGGGCCAACGGCAGGCGTCCGTTTCGGCCTCGGACCTTTCGCCCGCCACCCAGCAGCGCTTGGTCGAGCGGGCGGTGGCCATGGCGCGGTTGGCGCCGGAAGACCCCCACGCCGGTTTCGCGCCCGAGGATCGGCTGGCGCGCGGCCCGTTCATCGATTTGGACCTGTTCGATCCCAGCGAACGCAGCGCCCAAACTCTGGAACAGGTCTCGGCCGAGGCCGAGGCGGCGGCCCTGGCGGTCCCCGGCGTGGCGCGGTCGGAAGGCGGACACGCCGGCTGGTCGTCCACCCGCTGGCGGCTTGTCACCTCTCACGGTTTCGACGGCGCCTATGAGGGTTCGGCCTTTTCGCTGGGCGTCGGCGTCATCGCGGAAAAGGACGGCGCGATGGAGCGCGGCGGCGAGAGCCGTTCGACCCGCCATCTGTCCGACCTGCCGGGCGCAGAATTGATCGGCCGCACCGCCGGCGAGCGCGCGGTCGCCCGCGTCGGCCCGCGCAAGATCGCCTCGACCACCGCGCCCGTGATCTTCGACAACCGGATGGCGGGCCAGATCGTGTCGCCGGCCATCGGCGCCATTTCCGGCCCGTCGATCGCGCGCGGCACCTCGTTCCTGAAGGACCGCATGGGTCAGCGCGTGTTCGCCGAGGGCGTCACCCTGATCGACGATCCGTTCCGCCCGCGCGGCATGGGATCGACCCCGTTCGACGACGAGGGCGCAATAGTCCACAAGCGCGCCCTGTTCGACGACGGCGTCCTGACCACCTGGTTGCTGAACAGCGCCTCGGCCCGGCAACTGGGCCTGGAAACCACCGGCCACGCGTCGCGGGGTCTGGCCGGACCATCCGGCGTCTCGACCCACAATCTGCATATGGAGCCGGGCGAGCGGGATCTGGCGGGCCTGATGGCCGACGCCGGGACCGGCCTTCTGGTGACGTCGATGTTCGGCCCGTCGCTGAACGGCAACACCGGCGACTGGTCCGCCGGGGTGTCGGGCTTCTGGTTCGAGAACGGCGTGATCGCCTATCCGGTCAGCGAGGTCACGGTCGCGGGCAAGCTGACCGACCTTTACCTGCGCCTCGAACGCGGTTCGGACCTGGAGTTCCGGGGCGGGTTCAATGTGCCCAGCCTGATGTTCGATGCGGTGGCCATCGCGGGCAAATGATCGACTTGCATGCCGACCTCGACCTGATCCGCCAGGCGGCCATAGACGCCGGGGCGCTGGCCATCGCCGAGCGTGAGGCGGGGCTGAAAATCGAGTCCAAGGTCGGCGGTTCGCCCGTCACCAGCGGCGACCTGAAGGTCGACGCCATGTTGAAAGACCGGCTGCTTTCGGCACGACCGGACTATGGCTGGCTCTCGGAGGAGACGGCGGATACGGCCGAGCGTCTGTCCAAACGACGCATCTTCGTGGTCGATCCCATCGACGGCACCGTCGCCTATATGAAGCGGACGCCGTGGTGGTGCGTGCCCATCGCGGTGATCGAGGACGGCGAGGTCGTCGCAGCCGTCATCCATGCGCCTGAGGTGGACGAGACCTATGTGGCGACGCGCGGCGGCGGGACGCGGCGCAACGGCAAACCCATCCACGCCTCGGATATCGATACGCTGGAGGACGCCTCGATACTGGGCGATGCGCGACTGATCGAAGCGCCCTATTTTGCCGACGAACCCTGGCCGGCGATGCGGTTCGAGAAGCGCAACGCCCTGGCCTATCGGATGGCGCTGGTCGCCGCCGGCGCCTTCGACGCCGCCCTGGCCCTGACGCCGAAGTGGGACTGGGACGTCGCCGCGGGCTGGCTGATCGCGACCGAAGCCGGCGCGAGGGTCAGCGATCACCACGGGCGGCCATGGGCGTTCAACCGGCCCGATCCGCGCCAGACCAGCCTGGTCTGCGCGGCCCCGATCATCCAGCCGATGATCGTGCGGCGCTGTAAAAACGTGCCGCTTTCGACCTGAGGCGGGGACGGAAAAACCCCGGCTGACATTGATCCGAGGGCGTTCTCGGCCTATGCCGCGCGCAAACCTCCTCCCCCTCCAAAGCCTTCCGGCTCAGCCTTCAGGATTTCCGATGACCGATCAGAACGCCGTCCCGCCGCAACTTCTGCACATCGTGATCGGCGGCGAGCTTCGTCACCTGGGCGAGCCGACCTTCCGCGACCTGTCGCAGGTCGAGTTCGTCGGCGCCTTTGGCAACTATGAGGACGCCAAGAAGGCGTGGAAGGCGCGCGCCCAGGCGACCGTGGACAACGCCCACATGCGCTATTTCATCCTGCACGCCCACAAGCTGATCGATCCGCGCGGCGACGCGGCCTGAGCCGAGGACTGAGTGCGACATCGAGGAGCCGAACCGGCTCCTCGATCCGACGTTTCGATCTGTAGGCGAGGACGACGATGAACCTGGAACCGCAACAGATCTTCCAACTGGTCAGCCTGCTGGCCGTGCTGGCCCTGTTCAGCTTTTCGCTGCGCGGCCATATCGACTACGCCCGCTGGTTCAAGCGGTGGGAGGCCGATCGCAAGGCCCGTCGCGACGCCGAACTGGCCGCCGAGGCGCGCGCGGACACCGAGGCCGGCGACGAACCGAAGACCGGCCCCTGGGGCTGAAGCCCCCTACTCGCGCCGCAGCAGCTTGTCGGTCAGCAGCGTGCCCCACCAGCCGGCCTTGAACTCGGCACGTATGGCCTTGGGGTCGTAGTCGGGACTGTCGACCCAATCGATGAAGCTGATGCCCTTCGGCTCGATCTCGTTGACGTATTTCTCCAGCGTATAGTCCAGCACCCCGGTCAGCCCCTCGCGGGAGTGCAGATATTTCTTGGAGAGCTGCTTCATCGCGACCGAGATCGGCTCGCCCAGGTGAAAGTGGCGATAGAATACCGCCATCATCCCCGCTCGATCCGCGCCGGACTTGCAGTGGATCAGCACCGGATACTGGATCGTCCTGAACAGCTCGCGCGCGCGGTGGATGCGCACCGTCTCGGGCGGATCGCGCGAGTCCAGCGGCGCGTCGATCAGGGTCAGGCCCAGCCGCTCGCAAGCGTCCTTTTCCAGCCAGTAATAGCCCTCGTCCCGCGCGCCGCGCAGGTTGATGACCGTCTTGACGCCCTTCTTTTTCCAATAGGCCAGCTGGCGCGGCGACGGCTGATTGGTTCGCACCAGATCCGGGCCCAGCCAGTGGGCGTTGGAAAAGGCCACGCGCAGAAACGCGTGGTCGGCCCAGAAATAATGCCAATGCGCCCGAAAACGGCCCATCGCGGTCGAGAGGTCGAAGCGCGCCATGCCCGCCAGATAGCGATCCGACGCCGCCGCGTCATCCGATCTCGATCCTGATGCGTTGGAATGTTTGTCGAGACCGGAGAACACCCCGATGAAAACCCTCGCCGCCACCGCCGTCGTCGCCGCCGCCAGCCTGTGGGCCGGCGCGGCCGCCGCCCAGACGCCGCCGCCCGAAGACCCTGCCCTGATCGCCTATTTGCGCGACCGGACCAAGGAGGCGTTGGACACCACCCGATATACGGCCGCGATCACGCCGGACGGGGCCATGACCCTGGTCTATCTGACCGGCCCGAACTGGTGCGGCTCGGGCGGATGTCGGCTGTTGGTGCTGGACCGCACCGGCGCGACCTATCGCTCGGTCGGCGAGATCAGCGTCGCGCGCGCCCCGATCCGGCTGCTGGAGCGACAGACCCATGGCCGACGGGATTTGGGCGTCTATGTCGCGGGCGGCGGAATCACCGAGGGCTATGAGGCCGCCGTGCCGTTCGACGGGCGTCGATACGCGTCCAATCCGACGGTTCCGCCCGCCGTCAGGATCCAGGAAGCGCCCGGCGAAACCCTGATCCGCGCCGACGAGCCGGGCCGTGCGCTCGAACCGTCGCCTCACAAGCCTTGACTTGAACGGCGGCTCGGACGACCGAGAGCCGATGACCGTCGCCGCCTCCGAAACCATGCCGCTGCGCGCCTTGCTGGCGCGGATTTGGCGCGACTATCTGTCCAAGCACAAGGGATCGCTGATCCTGTCGGTCTTGTGCGCGGCGACGACGGGCCTGCTGACGGCTGCGCTGCTGAAGCTGCTGGAGCCGGCCGTCAACGGTCTGTTCCTCGGCGGGACCAGGCCGATCAGCCTGTTCGGCCTGGTGACCTTTCCGGCGGACAAGGCCGTCGTCTGGATCCCGGTCGCCATCCTGACTGTCGCCATTGCTCGGACTTTGGCGGCGCTGGGCCAGGCGGCCCTTGTCAACCGGTTGGGTCACACCATCGTCGGCGACATCCAGATCCGCCTGTTCGGCGCCATGATCCGCGCCGACCTGGCGCGCTTACGCAGCCAGCATTCGGGCGGCTTCGTCTCCTCGGTGCTGTTCGACGCCAATATGGTGCGCGAGGCCTTCACCTCGGGCGTGGTCAACTACACGCAGAACCTGCTGACCCTGGTCGCGGTGCTGATCTACATGGGGTTCATCGACTGGCAGCTGACGATCGTCGTGCTGCTGGGCGTGCCGCTGGTAGCGCTGGTGCTGCGCCGGTTCGGGCGCAAGACGCGCAAGGCCGCCGTCGGCGCCATGGCCGAGACCGAAAACCTGTCCACCGCCCTGATGGAGAACCTGGACGGGGTTCGCCTGATCAAGATCGAAAACCGCGAGGCCGCCGAACAGGACCGCGTCGCCGAGGTGGTCGCCCGTCGCCAGCGCCACGTGATCAAGGGCGCCAACGCCCGCGCCTTCGCCGGTCCGTCCAGCGATCTCGTCGCCTATATCGTCGTCGCCGCCGTCATGGCCTACGCCGGATGGCGGGCGCAGTCGGGCGACATGACGGTGGGTGGGTTCGCCGCCTTCATCGGCATGCTGCTGGCCGCCGGTCAGGCCCTGCGCCAGGTGACGAACCTGGCCACAGTGATGAGCGAGGGCTTCACCGCCGCACGCCGCCTGTTCGGCGCCCTGGACATCCAACCCGAGATTCGTGAGGCGGCCGACGCCGCCCCGCTGGCCGCCGGGCCGGTCGAAGTTGTGCTGGACAAGGTGTCCTTCGCCTACGCCGGGACCGATGCGCCGACGCTGGACGGGGTGTCCCTGCGGGTCGCGCCGGGCGAGACGGTGGCGCTGGTCGGGCCGTCGGGCGGCGGCAAGAGCACGATCCTGAGCCTGCTGCCACGCTTCTATGATGTGACGGGCGGGGCGGTGACGATCAACGGCGCGGACGTGCGGGCGCTTCGCATCCATGACCTGCGCGACCACATCGCCCTGGTGACGCAGGAGCCCTTCCTGTTCGACGACACCATCGCCGCCAACATCGCCTATGGCCGGCCGGGCGCGACGCAGGCGCAGATCGAGGACGCCGCAAGGTCCGCCGCCGCCCATGACTTCATCACCGCCTTGCCGCAAGGTTACGACACCCGCGCGGGCGAGGCGGGCCTGCGTCTGTCCGGCGGTCAGCGCCAGCGCATCGCCATCGCCCGCGCCTTCGTCAAGGATGCGCCCATCCTGCTGCTGGACGAGGCCACCAGCGCCCTGGACACCGAGAGCGAGGCCTTGGTCCAGGCGGCGCTGGAGCGGCTGATGCAGGGGCGCGCCACCCTGATGATCGCCCACCGCCTGTCCACCGTCCGGAACGCCGACCGCATCTATGTGATCGAGGCCGGCCGGGTGGTCGAGGAAGGCTCGCACGATGCCCTCGTCGCCAGAGGCGGCCTCTATTCGCGCCTGGCCCGCCAGCAGTCGCTGGACGGCGCCGCGCCCACGGTCGAGACGGTCGCGTGAGGCCGCTGCGCATTCCGGCCGTCCAGGCCAGCCTGTCCTTCATCCTGGCGCACTGGATGCAGTTCTGCTTCGCCACCATGCGCTGGACCCACGAAAACCAGGCGGTGGCCGAGGGGGTTTGGGCCCGGGGCGGCGGGGTTTTGTGCGCCTTCTGGCATTCGCGCATCGGCCTGTCGCCGGCGTGCTGGCCGCTGAACCGCGCGCAGCCGGCCAAGGCGTTGATTTCCCTGTCGGCGGACGGTCAGTTCATCGCAAAGGCCGTGGCTCGCCAGGGCTTTCCCGCCATTCGCGGTTCGTCGTCGAACAAGGACAAGGCGGACCGGGACAAGGGCGGGTCGCAGGCGCTGCGGGCGGGCCTGCGTCAATTGAAGATCGGCGCCCTGGCTATCACGCCGGACGGTCCTCGCGGCCCGGCGCGCCAGATGGCCGAGGGTCTGCCGATGATGGCCAAGATCTCAAAGGCGCCGACGCTGTTCATCGGCATGTCGTGCAATCCGGCCATCCGGCTGAGCAGTTGGGACCGCGCGATCCTGCCCCTGCCCTTCGCCAAAGGCGCCATCGTGTGGGACATCGCCGATTATCCGACCGGCGACGACCTGGATCACGTCCGCCAGGACTGGGCCGCGCGGCTGAACGCCGTCGAGGCGCGGGCCGATGCGATCACGGGTCTGAAGCCGTGAGGAAGCAGCCGTGACGCCCTTGCCGCTGATCGCCTATCGGCTGGCGACGCGCGCGCTGGAGCCGCTGGCCCCGCGCCTGCTGGATGCGCGCGCCAGGCGGGGCAAAGAAGACCCGGTGCGGGTGGACGAGCGGATGGGCTTCACTCGCACCGAGCGCCCCGCGGGCGATCTGGTCTGGCTGCACGGCGTCAGCGTGGGCGAGAGCCTGTCGCTGCTGCCCGTGGTCGAGCGGCTGGTGAAGGCGCGGCCGGACCTGACCGTTCTGGTCACCTCCAGCACCGTGACCTCGGCGCATATTCTGGCCGAACGACTGCCGGCAGGCGTGATCCACCAATATGCGCCGGTCGATGCCCCCGGCGTGGTCGAGCGGTTCCTGGACCATTGGCGGCCAGCCCTTGCGGTCTTCGTCGAAAGCGAACTGTGGCCGAACCTGCTGCTTGAGGCGAAACGGCGGGGGGTGAAACTGGCCCTGGTCAGCGCGCGGATCACGGAAAAGACGGTCGAGGGCTGGGCGCGATTTCCGGCCTCGGCGCGGGCGCTGACCGGCGCCTTTGATCTGGTCCTGCCGCAGGATGCGGTCTCGGCCCAACGGCTGGAGGGCATGGGCGCGCGGATCGACGGGCTGGTGAATCTGAAACTGTCCGGAGAGGCCCTGCCGCACGATCCTGCCGCCTTCAGTCGTTTGAGCGCCGCCATCGGCGACCGGCCGGTGATCGTCGCCGCCAGCACCCACGAGAGCGAAGAGATCGCCATCGTGCGCGCGCTGGACCATTTGAGCGAACGGGTTTGCCTGATCCTGACGCCACGCCATCCCGAGCGGGGGGCGCACATCGCTCAGGCGCTGCAACGCGACGGATACGCCTTCGCCATGCGCTCGCGCGGGGAGACGATCGGGCCGGACACCGACATCTATCTGGCCGATACGCTGAACGAGATGGGCCTGTTCCTGCGGCTGGCCGATGTCGTGGTGATGGGCGGGTCTTTCGCGCCCGCCATCGGCCTGCCGCCCGTCGGCGGGCATAATCCGCTGGAGCCCGCGCGGCTGGGCAAGCCGACGATTACGGGACCAGATGCATCCAACTGGGCGCCGGTGACGGCGGCCCTGGTGGAGGCGGGAGGCCTGGCCCTGGTTCAGGCGCCGTCCGACCTGCCCGGCGTGATCGAGCCCCTGCTGGAAGACCTGAACGCGGCCAAGGCCATGGGCGAACGCGGGCGTCGCGCGGCGGTCGAGGCTGGAGGCGGGTTGGAGCGACTGTGGGCGCTGCTGTCGCCGCTGATGCCGCAGAGGCAGGGCCGGCGATGAAGCTGAACACGCCGCGTTGGTGGTATGTGCGCGACAGCAACCACGCCCGGATGACGCGCACGGCGTTGAAACCGCTGGGCTGGATCTGGGCCGCCGTGACGGCGCGCCGGATCGCCAAGACGACGCCCGCCGACCCCGGCTGCGCGGTCATCTCGGTCGGCAATCTGACGGTCGGCGGATCGGGCAAGACGCCGGTCGCGCGCGAAACCTTGCGGCTGCTGCGCGCGGCGGGTGTCGAGGCGCAAGGTCTGTCGCGCGGCTATGGCGGGCGGCTGGAAGGGCCGATCCGGGTCGATCCTCAAATCCATACGGCCGACGATGTCGGGGACGAACCGCTGATGCTGGCGCAGGGGGCGCCGGTCTGGATCGCGCGCGATCGCGTGGCGGGCGCCAAGGCCGCCGTCACGGAGGGGGCGCAGGCCCTGGTGCTGGACGACGGCCATCAGAACCCGGCCCTGGAAAAGACCGTCAGCCTGATCGTCGTGGACGGCGAGACGCGCGGCGACGAATGGCCGTTCGGCGACGGATCGGTCTTTCCGTCCGGCCCCATGCGCGAGCCGCTGAAGGCCGGGCTGGCGCGCGCCGACGCCGTGGTGGTCATGCTGCCGACCGATGTCGAAGAGGCCGATCCCGAACTGATGGCCGTGTTCGGCGCCCTGCCCGTCTTTATCGCGCGCCTGACGCCCGAGGAGCCCCCGCCGTCGGGGCCCCAGGTCGGGTTTGCGGGCATCGCCAAGCCCTGGAAGGTCGAGCGGTCGCTGAAGGCGGCGGACTGCGACCTGGTCGACTTCGTCCCCTTCCCCGACCACGCGGCCTATAGCGCCGCCGACATGACGTTCCTGACGGACCGGGCTGCGGTGTTCGACGCCGGCCTGGTTACGACGGAAAAGGACTGGGTCCGGCTGACGCCCGAGCAGCGCAAGGCCGTCGTCGCCTGGCCGGTCGTCGCCCGGTTCGCGGACGAGGCGGCTTTCGCCGCCTTCCTGAACGACAGGATTCAGTCGGCGCGATAGACGACGCCGGACTTCATCACGAACTTCATCCGCTCCAGCTCGGTCACGTCCGTCAGCGGATCGCCCGAGACGGCGACGATGTCGGCGGGCATGCCCACGGCGATCTTGCCGGCCTCATTGGCGATGCGCAGGTGTTCGGCGGCGCCGACGGTGGCGGCCTGGATGGCCTCGAGCGGGCTCAGGCCGGCGCGGACCAGAAGCGCGAACTCCTGGGCGTTGTCGCCGTGGGCCGAAACGCCCGAGTCGGTGCCGAAGGCGATCTTGACTCCGCCCTCATGTGCGCGCCGCGCCATGTCCAGCATCTTGGGCCCGGCCTCCAGCGCCTTGGCCGTCTGGGCGGGGGTGAAGAAGTTGTCGGGTCCCGAGGCGATACGCGCCACGAAATCCCCGGCCAGCAGGGTCGGGATCAGCCAGGCGCCGTTCGACTTGAACAGGCGGATCGACTGGTCGTCCAGATAGGTGCCGTGTTCGATGGAATCGCCGCCGGCCCGCAGGAAGGCGTTGATGCCGTCCACCCCGTGGGCGTGCGCCGTCACCTGGCGGCCCATGCGGTGGGCGCTGCCGACGATGGCGGACAGTTCGTCGTCGCTGAACTGCTGATTCAGACCGGCGGCGGTGTTGGACAGCACGCCGCCCGTCGCGGTGATCTTGATGATGTCGGCGCCGGCGCGAACCTGGGTGCGCACGGCCCGCATGCAGTCCTCAGGCCCTGAGCAGATGCTCTCGGACGACAGCAGGTGCATGACGTCCTCGCGATAGCCGTTGATGTCGCCATGACCGCCGTGGATCGACACCGACGACCCCGCCGCAATGATGCGCGGTCCCGGCACGTCGCCGTTCCTGACGGCGTTCCGCAGGGCGAAGATGGCCTGGTTCGAGGCGCCCAGATCCGCCACCGTCGTAAAGCCGGCCATCAGGGTGCGACGCGCATAGCGGGCGCCGACCATCGCCTGGTCCGCGTCCGAAAGCGTCACCTCTTCAAGGCGTGAGTTCGGGTTTTGCTGGCCCGTCAGATGGACGTGGCTGTCGATCAGGCCGGGCAAGACAAAGGCCTGGCGCAGGTCCACGACCTTGCCCTGAGAGGCGTCGCCGACGAAGCCGTCGCGCACTTCGACGACCTGGTTCCCTCTGATCACGAGAGTTTTATCGCGCTGCACGACGCCGTTCGACGGATCCGCAAGCAACCTTCCGGCTTCAACGAACGTTGTGTTGGGTTGGGCCGAAACGCTTGTGGCTACGGGGATTTGCTGCGCATGGGCGCTCACCGCCGACGCCATCAGCACCGCCAGCGCGATTCCGAAACGTTTCATCGATCTCTCCCCGCGACGCGTCGGCCGCAAAAATGCCCCACAAGGCTCAGGTTGCCTCGCCCGTAACCAACTGAAACAAACACGCCTCAAGACCAACCGCAACGAGGGCGTCGCATGCGGCTATCGAGACGAGGACTTATTCTGGGTGGATCGGCCATGCTGGCGGGATGCGCCAGCGCGAGCGCTACGGCGCAGCTGACGACGGCCCAGAACGGAACTCCGATCGCCATGCCGCAAGTCGGTCTGCCCACGGTCCAGACCTCCGCCCTGACGCCGCCGCCGCTGGATCCGCGTGGTCATGTTCGCAAGGAGCTGATGGAGCGCGCCATGACCGCGCTGGACACCCACCATCACCGCCTGCCTCTGCGTGACCGGATGTATCTGGTCGATTTCCAGAAATTCTCGGGCGAGGAGCGGCTGTACGAAGTCGACCTCATCGCGGGTGCAGTAAAGGTGCTGCGCACCTGCCACGGCCGGGGATCGGACCCCAGCCACACCGGCTATGCCAAGCGCTTTTCCAATACGCCGGATTCCAACATGTCCTCGATCGGCGCCTATGCAACCGCGGGCGCCAATTGGGGCGCGCAGCAGGGGCCGAACGTCCTGCTGGACGGGCTGGAATATTCCAACGACAAGGCGCGCGAGCGGGCCATCATCGTCCACGGCGCAGACTATGCCGATCCCGACTTCCTGGCGCGCGAAGGCAAGCTGGGTCGCAGCTACGGCTGTTTCTCGGTCGCCCATACCGACCTGCCGGCCTTGCGCGAACGCATGGGCGAGGGCCGACTGCTGTTCGCGGCGGCCTAGGCTTCAGCCCCGCTCCAGCGCCCGCCAGCCGATGTCGGAGCGGTTGAAGCCGCCCGGCCAGTCGATCTTGCGGATGGCAGCATAGGCGCGTTCGCGGGCCTGGGCGATGTCGTCGCCCTCAGCGCAGACGTTTAGAACGCGCCCGCCCGAGGCGGCCAGCAAGCCGTCGTCGCGGCGCTTGGTTCCGGCGTGAAAGACCTGGACATGGGGGCCGAAGTCCTGATCGGCGCCACGGATGATCGAGCCTTCCAGCGGGCTGTCGGGATAGCCCTTGGCGGCCATGACCACGCAGATCACCGTCTGAGGCTTGAAGGCGGGTGAAGCCAGACCCGAGACGTCGCCGCGCGCGCAGCCCAGCAGATAGGGGACGATGTCGCCCGCCATCCGCATCATCAGCACCTGGCATTCCGGGTCGCCGAAACGGGCGTTGAACTCGACCACCTTGGGGCCGTCCTCCGTCGCCATCAGGCCGGCGTAGAGGACGCCGCGATAGGGCGCGCCTTCTTCGGCCATCTTGCGGATCGTCGGCTGGACGATCAGCGCGTCGGCCTGCTGCACCAAATCGGGCGTGAAGACGGGCGCGGGCGAATAGGCGCCCATGCCGCCGGTGTTGGGGCCAAGGTCGCCGTCGAAGGCGCGCTTGTGGTCCTGGGCGCCGCCGAACAGCAGGGCGCGTTGACCGTCGCACAGGGCGAACAACGACCCCTCCTCGCCGTCCATGAACTCCTCGATCACGACACGGGCGCCGGCCGCGCCGAACCGGCCGCCCAGCATCCGCTCGATTTCGGCCTCGGCGTCGGGGCGGTCGGGGCTGATGGCCACGCCCTTGCCGGCGGCCAGGCCATCGGCCTTGATCACATAGGGCGGCCGGAACACGTCCAGCGCCGCCTTTGCGTCCTTGACCGTGTCGTAGACGCCGTAGCCGGCGGTGGGGATCTCGTGGCGTTCGAGGAAGCCCTTCGAAAAGGCCTTTGAGGTTTCCAGTTGCGCCGCCTTGGCGGTCGGCCCGAAGCAGGGAATGCCGGCCGAAGCCAGACGGTCGGCGAGGCCAGCGGCCAGCGCTACCTCTGGCCCCACAACGACCAGGTCGGCCTTGATCTCTCTGGCCAGGGCGGCCAGGCCGTCGGCGTCGTCCGCCTTGACGGCGCGCAGCTCGCACAGCTTCTCGATGCCTGGGTTGCCCGGTGCGGCGACCAGGCGCGTGACCAGCGGCGACTGGGCGATCTTCCAGGCCAGGGCGTGTTCGCGGCCGCCCGATCCGACGAGAAGAATGTTCATGAGATCGGGCAATGACCGGCCGGCGCCGGCCGGTCAAGCGCCCGTCAGACTTAACGCCGCATTCAGCCTCCAATCAGCGCGCTGGCGGGGTCCACGCCGGCAGGGCCTGAAGCTGGCCGGGCGTCAGATCGGTGACCAGATCCCGGTCGCCGTTGCGGTCGATCGGAGCGACATCCCCGACCGGAACCAGCACCTTCATGTCGCCGGGCCCTTCCAGCTCGACGACCAGATGGGTGAGGGCGCCAGAGGCGTCCAGCACCAAGGTTTCCACGTCGCCCAGATCGACGTTGGCGCGCGAATATAGGTCCGCATCCTCTAGCTGATCGCGGGTCATGTTGAAGGCCAAGGCGGCGTTTGAGGCGGCGGCATCCGCCTGTTGATCCGGCAAGGCCACGGGCGCTGCGCCCGGCGCAGGGGCCTGGACCACATCGTCGTCGCGATCCGAGCAGGCGACGACGCCGCCGGTCAGGCAAAGAATGGCGGCGAGCGGGACGAAGCGGTTCATACGGCCTCCTTGGGCATTAAAGCAGGGCCGAGACGACATAGACGCCCAGGCCTAGCAGAATGATGCAGCCGATGATCAGCCACGGGCTCATGGCGCCGCCGCCCCCGGCGCGGCGCGACAGATCGCGCTCGTGCGGGTCACGGTCAGAAGGATCGGTTCCAGGCGGGTCGGCGGCCATGAAAGTCGAACGGCAGGGCGCGCGCAGCGTTCCCGGGCGGATCGACGCAGGCTAGGGTGGGCCAATGAGCGACGACTCCTACGTATTCGAAGGCCCGGCCGAGGTCCCTGCCCCGCGCGACAACAATCCGCCCCTGTCGATCTCGGAACTGTCGTTCGCGCTAAAGCGCACGCTGGAAGACCGGTTCGGCCACGTGCGGCTGCGCGGCGAGGTCTCCAAGGTCAACCGCCACGCCTCGGGCCACATCTATCTGACGCTGAAGGACGACAAGTCGGCCATCGACGGCGTGGTGTGGAAGGGGTCGGTGCGCGGCCTGGGCGTCCAGCCCGAGGCGGGGCTTGAGGTCATCGTCACCGGCAAGATCACCTCCTATCCGGCGCGGTCGTCCTATCAGATCGTGATCGAGAGCATGGAGGCGGCCGGCGCCGGCGCCTTGCTGGCCCACTTGGAGCGGCTGAAGATCCGCCTGCGTGAGGAAGGGCTGTTCGAGCCGGGTCGCAAGAAGCCCCTGCCCGCCTTTCCCGCGACCATTGGCGTGATCACCAGCCCGACCGGCGCGGTGATCCGCGACGTGCTGCACCGGATTGCCGAACGCTGGCCCTGTCGCGTCATGGTCTGGCCTGTGGTCGTTCAGGGCGATTCGGCCTGCGGGCAGGTGTCGAACGCCATTCGCGGCTTTGATGCGATGACCGCCGACGGGCCGATCCCCCGCCCGGACCTGCTGATCGTCGCGCGCGGCGGCGGGTCGGTCGAGGACCTGTGGTGCTTCAACGACGAAGGCCTGGCGCGAACCGTGGCGGCGGCGCGCATTCCGATCATCTCGGCCGTGGGGCACGAGACCGACACCACCCTGATCGACTTCGTCTCGGATCGCCGGGCGCCGACCCCGACGGGCGCCGCCGAAATGGCGACGCCGGTGCTGGCGGACCTGCGCTACGCCGTCACGGACATGGACCGGCGCATGGTGCAGGCGGGCGGGCGGCTGATCGAGGATCGACGCACGCGCCTGCGGGCCGTGGCGCGCGGCCTGCCGGCGCGGCCGGAGGACCTGCTGGCTCTGGCGCAGCAAAGGCTGGACCATGTGTCGAGCCGGCTGGGATCGGGCCTGCAACGCAATGTGGCCCTGCACGAGCGGCATCTGGCGGTGACCGGCGGCAAGCTGAGCCCGGCCCTGCTGCGCACGCGGATCGAGCGAGGTCAGGATCGGCTGCGCGGCGCGGGTGACCGCCTGGGTGCCGCGCTTCAGGCGGGCGTGGCGCGCGGCGAACGGCGGTTGTTGCAGGTCTCTGGGCGGCTGTCGCCCGAACCGCTGCATCGACGGCTGGATCAGCGTCAGGCGCGGCTTGAAGCCGTCGGCGCGCGGCTGGACGGGGGCATGCCGCGCCGGCTGGAGCGCGAAACCGATCGCCTGGCGGCGCTGTCACGGGCGCTGACGACGCTGGACCCCGGACGTCCCAAGCCCGGCTTCGCCCGCGTGGAAGATTCAGACGGCGCCTGGATCACCTCGGCCAAGGCGCTGGAGGCGGGTCAGGCCGTCAAGCTAGTGTTCGGCGATGGCGTTCAGCCGGCGACGATCGACGGCGGCGAACCCCGTCCGTCCCCGCCGCGTCCGGCGGCCAAGCCGAAGCCGTCCGCCGCCGATCAGGGCAGTCTGTTCTGACGGCGACAGATATGATCCGCGTTTTCCGCTTCGCCCCGGCGCCGCTTCCTGCTAACGGCGCCGCATGAAGATCACGCGCCTCGCCGTCACCGCCTATGTGTTCGCCCTCCTGATCATCGTCCTGGATCAGCTGACCAAGGCCTGGATCATCAGCGGCCTGTCGCTGCAGGAAGTCGGGCGCATCCCCGTCTTCCCGCCGATCTTGAACTTCAGCTGGGTCGAAAACACCGGCGTCAGCTTCGGCCTGTTCGGCGGCGGCGAAGCGCGCTGGGGCCTGGCCATCTTCTCCATCGTCGTCTCGGCCGGCCTAGCCTGGTGGGCGACGCAATCGAACCGACGCCTGCTGATCACCGCAATCGGTTTCGTCATGGGCGGGGCGCTGGGCAATGTGATCGACCGGATCCGCTTCGGCTATGTGGTCGACTTCATCGACTTCTCCGGCACCGGCGTCTTTCCCTGGGTATTCAACGTCGCCGACAGCGCCATCACCATCGGCGTCGTGCTGCTGATCATCGACAGTCTGGTGTCTGACAAACCCGTGAAAGCCTGACGGCTTTCGACGCTTTCGAGCCTGATTCACGGCCTTGGCGGGATCGCCCCCTCGACCGATCAGGCTCCGAGGTTGGCGCGGCCCCCGAAAAGTCGTAATCACCCCGTCTTCACTATGCCGACTGCGCCATCGCGGCGCTTCCTGCATCAGCCGACCAGAGCCTGAAACCATGCGTATCCGCAGTGTCGCCGTCCTGACCCTTGTCGCCTCCTCCGCGCTCGCCGTCTCGGCCTGCGGCAGCATCAAACAGGGCATCGGCCTGACCAAGGTCGTGCCGGATGAGTTCGTCACCGTCTCGACCGCCCCGCTCAGCATTCCGCCGGAATACGGCCTGCGTCCACCCGCGCCGGGCCAGCCGCGCCCGCAGGAACTGGCCCCCGAAAGCGCCGCGCGTCAGATCCTTTTGGGTCAGCGTCAGGCCGTCACCCGCACGCCGGGCGAACAGGTCCTGGTGGCCCAGGCCGGCGGCGAACAGGCCGACCCGCTGGCCCGCTATGTCGTGGACGATGAGTTCGGCGATCTGGCGCACAAGGACGAAAGCTTCGCCAACCGCCTGATGTTCTGGCGCAAGGACGACGCCTCGACCCAAGCCCCGACGGTCCGCCAGACCGCAGAAGGCCAGAAGACCATCGACGCCTCGACCGAGGCCGCGCGTCTTCAGGCTCTGACCGGCGGCCAGCAGGCCATCACGATCCAGCCGCGTCGCAGCAACGGCTTCAAACTGCCGGGCCTTTAAGGACCGCTACGACGGACGCTTGCCACGGCGGCGTCCGTCCTTATTGTAAACGGACCTGATCAGGAGCCGTTTGCATGACCGAAACCGTCGATATCGCCGCCCTATCCGGGATCGACCAACTGCGTCTGGGCATGACGGGCGGCTTCATCGCCCCCATCGCCCGCACCGTCGGTTTCGAACTGACCGAAGTGGAAGAAGGCCGGGTGGCGTTCGAGGCCATCCCCACCACCGCAGTCTATAATCCCTTGGGCACCGTCCATGGCGGCTGGATCGCGACGGTGCTCGACTCGGCCTGCGGCTGCGTCGTGCATTCCACGCTTCGGCCGGGCCAGACCTATACGACGCTGGAACTGAAGACGGTTTTTCACAAGGCGCTGACCGCCGGCACGCCCGTTCGGGCCGAGGGGCGTATCGTTCAGGCCGGTCGCCGCGCGGCCTTCTCTGAGGCCGATCTGCGCGGGCTGGACGGCAAGCTCTATGCGACCGCGACCTCGACCTGCCTGGTGATGGAGCGCTGAGGCCAGCAAGCGTTTGCCGCGCCTCGCTTTAGCCGCTATCAGCGGCGAGCGTTGATGATCGGCCGCCGATCGTCGTGCGCCCTCTCTCGCTGTCGGAAAAATAAGCTGATGCGTCGCGTGTTCACCGCCCTGGCCGCCCTCTCCATCGCGGCCTCCGTCCTGCCCGTCGCCGCCGAGGCCCAGACCTCCCAGCGTCAACGCGAGCGCAGCGGGCAACAGCAGCAGGCCTCGGGTGAAGACGCCGCGCCGTCGCGCGCGCCGCGCATCGCGCCCCTGCGTCGCCGCGCCAACGCCGGCCCCTGCCCCTATGTGAAGATTCTCTACGACGCCGCTCGCTACGTCGAACTGGAGGGCGGCCGCGCCGCCGTGGCCAATGTCGGCTACACCGGCGAGATCGAGGGCATCGCCTCGGACTGCGAATATCGCGAGGCCGATCCGATTCGCGTCGACATGGACGTGCTGTTCAACCTGGGCCGTGGTCCGCAGGCGGCGGGCGAACAGCGCACCTACCGCTACTGGATTGCGGTGACCGAGCGGAACAACGCCATCCTGTCCAAGGAATATTTCGACCTGCCGGTGAACTTCGAGGGCCAGCGCACCGCCTCAGTCACTGAAAAGCGCACCATCGTCATTCCGCGCGCCGGCATCGAAACCAGCGGCAGCAACTTCGAAATCCTGGTCGGTTTCGACGTGACGCCTGAAATGGCCGAGTTCAATCGCTCGGGCAGCCGCTTCCGCGTCAACGCCGGCACAACGCCGGCCGCCCCCGCGCCTGCCTCCGCACCGAGCCAATAATGTCTGATCTGAAGACCGTCCTCAGCGAAGCGGTCGCCGCCGCCTTCGCCGCCGAAGGCGTGGACCCGGCCCTGGCCCGCGTTACCCCGTCGGACCGCCCCGACCTGGCCGATTTCCAGTCCAATGGCGCGCTCGCCGCCGCCAAGGCGCTGAAGGCCAATCCGCGCGAACTGGCCGGCAAGATCGCCGAGCGGCTGAGCGCGGACGTGCGCTTCGCCTCGGTCGAGGTGGCGGGACCCGGCTTCATCAATCTGAAGCTCTCCGACGCGCTGCTGGCCGAACGGGCGACCGAGGTGGCGAACGACGCAGACCACGCGGGCGCCGCGACTGTGGCCGCACCGGGCCAGGTGGTCATCGACTACGGCGGTCCCAACGTCGCCAAGCCGATGCACGTCGGCCATTTGCGCAGCGCCATCATCGGCGAGAGCCTGAAGCGGTTGTTCCGCTTCCGCGGCGACCACGTCACCGGCGACGCCCACTTCGGCGACTGGGGCTTCCAGATGGGCCTGCTGATCGTCGCCTGCGGCGACGAGGGCCTGGCCGAGGCCTTCATGGCCGAAGGCGACGGCCCCTTCCCGGCCGAAAGCCCGGTCACGCTCGCCGATCTGGACCGCCTCTATCCACAGGCCGCCGGCAAGGCCAAGGAGGATCCGGCCTTCCGCGACCGCGCTCGCAAGGCGACGGCGGAGCTTCAGAACGGACGTCCCGGCTACCGCGCGCTGTGGCAGCATTTCGTGGCGGTCAGCCGCGAGGCGCTGAAGCGCGAATACGGCGACCTGTCGGTCGATTTCGACCTGTGGAACGGCGAGAGCGACGCTGATCCGCAGATGCCGGAAATGCTGGCGCACCTGAAAGAGACCGGCCTGCTGGTCGAGGACGACGGCGCCCAGGTGGTGCACGTCGCCAAGCCCGGCGAGACGCGCAAGAAGAAGTTGGCCGACGGCTCGGTGATCGAGGCCCCGTCTCCCCCGCCCCTGCTGGTCATCAGCTCGGAAGGCTCGGCCATGTACGGCACCACCGACCTGGCCACCATCCTCGACCGCAAGAAGGCCCTGTCGCCCGATCTCGCCCTCTATGTCGTTGACGAACGTCAGGCCGAGCATTTCGAGCAGGTCTTCCGCGCCGCATATCTGGCCGGTTACGCCGAAGAGGGCGCGCTGGAGCATCTCGGCTTCGGCACGATGAACGGACAGGACGGCAAGCCTTTCAAGACCCGCGCCGGCGGGGTTCTGAAACTGCGCGACCTGATCGATCAGGCGACCGAAAAGGCGCGCGAGCGCCTGCACGAGGCCAAGCTGGGCGACGACCTGTCGCCGGAAGAGTTCGAGGCCATCGCGCACAAGGTGGCCATCGCCGCCCTGAAGTTCGCCGACCTGTCGAACGCGCGCACGACCAGCTACGTCTTCGATCTCGATCGCTTCATGAGCTTCGAGGGTAAGACCGGCCCCTATCTGCTGTATCAGTCGGTCCGCATCAAATCCCTGTTGCGCAAGGGCGCCGAACAGGAACTGACTCCCGGCGCCATCGTCATCACCGAACCGGCCGAACGTGACCTGGCCCTGACGCTGGACGCCTTCTCGACGGCTGTGTCGGACGCCTACGACAAGCGAATGCCGCATCTGGTCGCCGAACACGCCTATCGCGTGGCGCAGTCCTTCTCGAAGTTCTACGCCGCCTGCCCCGTGCTGGTCGCGCCGGACGAAGCGACCAAACGCTCGCGTCTGGCCCTGTCTGCCGCGGCTCTGCGCCAGCTTGAAATCGCGTTGAATCTGCTGGGCATCGACACGCCGGAGCGGATGTAAGCAGGTCTCGATCCTCCCCCGTTCACGGGGGAGGGGGACCGCGAAGCGGTGGAGGGGGCGGATACGCCCCGCCGCCCGCCGGTCAGAACCGAGCCTGTTTTCGCCCCTCCACCATGATGCGCATGGTCCCCCTCCCCCACCATGCGGGGGAGGATCGCCGTTTCGGATGACGCCTCGAACCTGATCCTTTAGGCTAGCGGCCGTTACGGAGCCGCTCCTCATGTCTAATCTCGACGCCTACATCGCCGGCCTGCCCAAGGCCGAACTGCACCTGCACATCGAGGGCTCGCTGGAGCCCGAGCTGATGTTCGAACTGGCGCAGCGCAACGGCGTGTCCATTCCCTACGACAGCGTCGAGGCGGTGCGGGCGGCCTATGATTTCTCGAACCTGCAGGACTTCCTGGACATCTATTACGCGGGCGCCGCCGTCCTGCTGACGCGACAGGATTTCGAGGATCTGGCCTTCGCCTATTTCCAGCGCGCGGCGGCCGATAATGTGCGCCATGCCGAAATCTTCTTCGACCCCCAGACCCACACGGACCGCGGCGTGCCGTTCGGCGTGGTGGTCGAGGGTCTGATCGCAGGCATGGACCGGGCCAAGGCGGAACTGGGCGTCTCCAGCGGCCTGATCCTCAGCTTCCTGCGCCATCTTACCGAGGAGGAGGCCTTCGCCACCCTGGAGGCGGCCAAGCCCTATCTGCATCATTTCATCGGCGTGGGGCTGGATTCGTCGGAGGTCGGCCATCCGCCGTCCAAGTTCCAGCGCGTCTTCGCCGCCGCGCGTGAGCTGGGCCTGAAACTGTGCGCCCACGCGGGCGAGGAGGGGCCGCCCGCCTATGTGCATGAGGCGCTGGACCTGCTGAACATCGACCGGATGGACCACGGCAATCGCTCCATGGAGGACGAGGCCCTGGTCCAGCGGCTGGTCGCCGAGCAGATGACCCTGACCGTCTGCCCTCTGTCGAACCTGAAACTGTGCGTGGTCGATGACCTGAAGGACCATCCCGTCCCCGAGATGCTGCGGCGGGGCCTGCACGTCACCCTGAACTCCGACGACCCGTCCTATTTCGGGGGATATGTAAACGATAACTACAGCCGGCTGGCTGAGGCCGTCGGCCTGACACGCGATCAGGTGACGCAACTGGCGAAGAACAGTTTCGAAGGCTCGTTCCTGGGCGAGGCGGAGAAGGCGGCCTACCTGGCCGAGGTTGATGCCTACGCGAAGCGATGAATACCGCTCAAGCCGCTCTGGCCATCGCTGGCTGGTTCAGTTTGGCGGCAGGCATGATCAGCAGCATGGGCGCGCATTTCGCGGCCGACCACAGAAGGCGAAACGGGCTCGTTCCCCGGAAGACCCCGGATTTCTACGACTTCTCGAAAAATGTCTTTTACTTCGGCATAGGGCCGTCGTTCAGGACGATCTTTTCCGACGCACACCGTCACTATAAGAGCCGCTTCATAACGCATTGCGTCAAAGTCGCGCGGGTGGCTTTTGTTCTGGCCGCCGCCCTCCTCGCTGCATTCTTCGTAAGCCTGGTTATCTGGTGATCGACGCCCTTTAGATCACTTCGTGTTCCTGATATGTTCCGCTGATGGAGCGGACAGGATCACCGGTGGAAGACAGCGCGAACCTCCGCTGGCTGTTCGTCGATCTGAACGCCTTCTTCGCCAGCGTCGAACAGCAGATGAACCCGGACTGGCGGGGCAAGCCGGTCATCGTGCGGCCGGCGACAAGCGAATACACCGGCGCCATCGCCGCCAGCTATGAGAGCAAGGCCTGGGGGGTTCAGACCGGGATGCGGGTGTCCGAGGCGCGCAAACTGTGCCCCGACCTGATCGTCGCTGAGGCGCGCCCCGACCTCTACGTCAAAATCCATCAGCAGATCATGGCCGAGATCGACCGCCATGTGCCGGTGTGGAAGGTCGGCTCGATCGACGAATGTTCGTGCGAGTTGCTGGGTCCAGAACGGCTAGAGGCGAACGCCGTCGCCCTGGCCCGACGCATTCAGGCGGGCATCCTGCAAAACGTCGGCGATTGTCTGCGGTCGTCCGTCGGGCTGGCGCCGTCGCGGTTCCTGGCCAAGACCGCCTGCGGCATGCAGAAGCCCGCCGGGTTGACGGTGCTGCGCGCCAACGAACTGCCCGGCCCCTTGCTGGACCTGCCGCTGTCGAAATATCCGGGCATCGGCTCGCGCATGCAGATCCGGTTGCAAGCGGCGGGCGTCACCGACACGGCCGGCCTTTGGAACATGAGCGCGAAACAGGCCCGGGCGGTCTGGAACAGCATCGAGGGCGAACGCATCTGGCGCGGACTGCACGGTCTGGACAGCGAGCCGACCCCGGAAAAACCGCCCGCCTCGATCAGCCACAGCCACGTTCTGGCCCAGGCCATGCGGACCCCGGACAAGGCGCGGGCCGTGGCGCGGCGGCTGGTGGTCAAGTGCGGGGCGCGTCTGCGGCGCATGGGCCTGACCGGCGCCAGCCTGACCCTGCATTTGGACATGGGGCCGAAGGCGACGCCCCGAAGCGGTCGTCGCGGCTGGGAAACGGCGGCGATGAGTTGCCCCATCGCGCCGACGCAGGACACCTTCGCCCTGCTGGCGGCGCTCGACAGTCTGTGGCGCAAGGTCGAGCCGGAGTTGGAGGCGGGACGCCTGAGCTATGTCGGGGTCGGGGTGCACGGCCTGAAATCCCGCGACGATTTCGAGACGGACCTGTTCGCCGCCGGTCCGGATCAGGACGGCGACGCCCCGTCTCTTCGCCTGTCCCAGGCGCTGGATGCGCTGAACCGCCGCTACGGCAAGGACACCGTCAGCATCGGCCCCAAGGCCGGCCTGCCCGACTATATCGGCGCCAAGATCGCCTTCACCCGCATCCCCGAGGCCGAGGATTTCTGGGAGTGAGGCACACCTAGCTCAGCAGGGACGCGGCCGCGATCTCAGCCACGCCCAAGGCCCGGAAACTGTCTTGGGCCGCCGCCTCGGTTTGCGGCGCGATGGCCCGGCTGGCGTCGGCGATCACCATTGCTTCGATCCCCTCGCGAACCGCGTCCTGGGCCGTGAAACGGACGCAGTAGTCGAAGGCCAGACCGCACAGAAAAACGCGCGTCACGCCCAGTTCACGCAACAGGCCGGCCAGCCCCGTCGGGGTGCGGCGATCGTTCTCGAAAAAGCCGGAATAGCTGTCGACCGCCGGATTATAACCCTTGCGGATCACGGCCATGGCCTTCTCGACCGTCGGCGCTGCATCAGGATGAAAGTCGGCGCCAGGCGTGCCCTGAAGACAATGATCCGGCCACAGCATCTGGCGACCGTAGGCGACCTCGATCTCGGCAAAGGGCGCAGCGCCGGGGTGATTGGAGGCGAAAGAAATCTGGTCCGGCGTATGCCAGTCCTGGGTCACGATCACCCGGTCGAACCGAGCCGCCAGCCGGTTGATCAGCGGCATGATCCCCGCGCCGCCCGCCACCGCCAGACGGCCGCCTTCACAGAAGTCGTTCTGCGGATCGATGACCAGAAGGGCGTCGCTCATCAGACGCCTACGTAGGCGTCGATCTCGTTGGCCGAACCGAGCGCGACGGGGATGCGCTGGTGCAGATGCTCGGGCTGCACGTCCAGAATGGCCTGGCGTCCGTCCGTCGTCGCCTTGCCGCCGGCTTGTTCGACCAGGAAGGCCATGGGATTGCCTTCGTACATTAGGCGCAGCTTGCCCGGCTTGTTCGGCTCGCGCCGGTCCCAGGGATAGAGGAAGACCCCGCCGCGCATCAGGATACGGTGAACATCCGCGACCATGGCCGCGACCCAGCGCATGTTGAAGTTCTTGGCCCGAGGCCCCTCTTCGCCCTTCAGCAGGTCGCCGACATAGGTCTGCACCGGCTCGGCCCAGTGGCGCAGGTTCGACATGTTGATCGCGAACTCCCTGGTGTCCGGCGAAATGGCGATGTCGTCGTGGGTCAGGATCCAGTCGCCGTCGTTCGACAGGGTGAATCCTTTCACGCCCGCGCCGGTCGTCAGCACCAGCATGGTCTGCGGCCCATAGACGGCGTAGAGGGCGGCGACCTGATTGCGGCCGGGCTGCATGAAATCGGCCTCTATCGGGGTCGCGGTCGTGGACTTCAGCACCGAGACGATGGTGCCGACGGGCGCATTGATGTCGATGTTGGACGAGCCGTCCAGCGGGTCGAACAGAACCAGATAGTCGCCGGCCGGATTGGAGGCCGGCTGGACCTCGTCCATCTCTTCCGACGCGACGCCGGCGACGGCCGGGCTGGCCAGCAGGGCCTCGGTCAGCATGTCGTTGGTCATGACGTCGAGCTTCTTCTGCTCCTCGTCCTGCACGTTGATCTGACCCGATGCGCCCAGCGCCCCGGCCAGGGCGCCGCCCGCAACGACCTTGCTGATGTCCGCGCAGGTAGCGGCGACCACGGTCAGAACCGTCTTCAGCCCCTCGGGCGCATCCAGGGCGGCGATATGGGCGTCGAGGCGTGTGCGGGTCATGCGAGCAGTCCGGTTCTGGGCGTTGCGCCGTTTTGGCGGGGGACAGGCCCCAGGGCAAGGCGGCAGGCCGAGGCGACAACAAAAACGCCCCGGCGAAACCGGGGCGCTTCCTTATCCATCAGTGTTGTCGATCAGATCGGCAGGATCGCCGTACCGAACGCCCGCTTCAGTTCGTGGGCGGCGAAGGTCTGAGCCGCCGCCGCATCCGGCACGACCGCCGCCATGCCGAAGAACTCGTGCGTCGAGCCGTTGAAGGTCTTGTGACGCACATCGACGCCCGCCTGCTCCAGCTTCTCGGCCAGCAGTTCGCCCTCGGTGCGCAGCGGATCGATCTCGGCGCAGATCACCGTCGTCGAGGGCAGGCCCGACAGGCTCGCCTTCTCGACGATATTGATGCGCGGGTCCTGAGCATCGGCCTCGTTGGCGAAGATGTGTTTCACGAACCACTTCATCATCGGCTTGTTCAGCGGTCTGGCGTCGGCGTTCTCGACGTAGGACTCATTGTTCATGTCCACGCCGGCGACCGGGTAGACCAGCACCTGATGTTTGGGCGCCGGCAGGCCGGCGTCGCGGGCCATCATCGACACCCCGATGGCCAGGTTGCCGCCTGCGCTTTCGCCCATGACGGCCACCTTCTGCGGGTCGCCGCGGAAGGTCTGCGCATTCTCCAGCACCCAGCGATAAGCGGCCAGGGCGTCGTCGTGCGCGGCGGGGAAATGGTGTTCCGGGGCCTGGCGATAATGGACCGAGACCACGATCACATCGGCCATTTTGGACACGCCGCGCGGGCCGCCGTCATAGACGTCCAGATCCGCGATCACGAAGCCGCCGCCGTGGAAATAGACGACGACCGGGTGCAGCTTGTCTTCAGAGTGGTCATGCGGCTTGTAGATGCGCGCCTGGATCGGGCCGGCGGCGCCGGGGATGGTGATGTCGCTGGTTTTGACGCCCATGTCGTCGCTGGGGTCCTTGCCGTCCTTGCGCAACAGCGATTTCACCGCGTCAGTCGGGGTCGGTTGCTGACGAGCCTCCTCGGGCGACAGGGTCTCAATCGGCTTGCCGCCGAGAGACGCCAGTTCGTCCAACACCTTCTGCATCTGGCCGTCGGCCTTGGCGGGGGTGTCGCGCGGCTTGTCGTCGTCGCCGAACAGCTTGTCAATAATGGACATTTTCGCATTCCTGGGTCTGGTTTCGGGGTCCGGAACGACAACCCGCCGCACGCAACCTTGTTCCCGGCCCGCTTGACTTGGCGCTTGAGTCGATGCCTTAGGTCGCATGCTCTCGCGGGAGAGATCGGGCGCTGGAAACAGGGTTCGACGCCGAAGGCGCAACCGCCCCGGAAACGCTCAGGCAAACGGACCGCGAAGCATACGGACGCTGGAAAGTCGCCCATTCGGGCGCGCCGACGGAGCAAGGCGACATGATTTGGTCGCCGGAATCTCTCAGGCTTCAGGACAGCGGGGGCGCGAGGACGGCGGAGCTCCGCCACAACACGCGACCGTGAAAGCCTGAACCATGACCGACCAGACCCTGAAGACCACGCCTTTGAACGCCGCGCACCGCGCGCTGGGCGCCCGCATGGTGGGGTTCGGCGGCTATGACATGCCGGTCCAGTATGAAGGCGTTCTGGCTGAGCACCGCTGGACGCGGGAACACGCGGGTCTCTTCGACGTCTCCCATATGGGCCAATGCAAGATCACCGGCGAGGATGCGACCGCCCAGTTCGAGCGGTTCGTGCCCGGCGACTACGCGATCCTGAAAGCTGGCAAACAGAAGTATTCGCTGCTGCTGAACAAAGACGGCGGGATCATCGACGACCTGATGGCCGGACGGCCGGATCACGACGGCCTGTTCGTCGTCGTCAACGCCGGCAATAAGGACGAGGACTTCGCCTTCTGGGAAGCCAATCTGGAAGGCGACGCCAAGCTGACGGTGCTGGACCGCGCGCTGATCGCCATCCAGGGGCCGGAAGCCGCCGAGGTCATGGCCGCGCACGAGCCGATCCTGGCCGAAATGGGCTTCATGGAATGCGCCCGTCTGATGCTGTTCGGCGCCGACTGCTATGTGTCTCGCTCAGGCTACACCGGCGAAGACGGCTATGAGATTTCGGTCCCGGCCGACCAGGCCGAGCGCATCTGGAACACCATTCTGGAAGACGCCCGCGTCAAGCCGATCGGCCTTGGCGCCCGCGACAGCTTGCGTCTGGAAGCCGGCCTGCCGCTGCACGGCCACGACATCGACCCGACCACCTCGCCGGTCGAAGGCGCCCTGACCTTCGCCCTGTCCAAGTCGCGCAAGGAACGCGGGGACTTCGCCGGCGCCGACCGGATCCTCAAGGAACTGTCCGACGGCCCCTCGCGCGTTCGCGTCGGCCTGATCGTCAAGGAAGGCGCCCCGGCCCGTGAAGGCGCCGAGATCGCCGACGCCGACGGCGCCGTGATCGGCAAGGTCACCTCGGGCGGACCCTCCCCCACCTTGGGCAAGAACATCGCCATGGGCTACGTCCCGCCGGCCCATGCCACCCTGGGCACGGCGCTGAAGGTCATCGTGCGCGGCAAGGCCGCCGCCGCCGAAGTCGTCGCCATGCCCTTCGTGGCCCAACGCTATTACCGCAAACCCAAAGCCTGAGAGATCAGACCATGAAGTTCACCAAGGATCACGAGTGGGTCAGCCTTGACGGCGACATCGCCACCGTCGGCATCTCCAAACACGCCGCCGACGCCCTGGGCGACGTGGTGTTCGTCGAAGTGCCTGAAGTCGGCAAGACCGTCTCGAAGGGCGACAGCTTCGCCGTGGTCGAGAGCGTCAAGGCGGCGTCGGACGTCTACGCCCCCGTCTCGGGCGAAGTGGTCGAGGCGAACGACGCCCTGTCGACCGCCCCGGAAACCGTTAACTCGGCAGCCGAGGCCGACGGTTGGTTCGCCAAGATCAAGGTTTCGGACGCCTCGCAACTGGACGCTCTGATGGACCAGGCGGACTACGACGATTTCCTGAAAACCCTCTAACTTTAAACTCAGTCACCCTCGGGCTTGACCCGAGGGCCGGACGATCAACCACTCGTGCGAAGCCTTCGACGCACGAGCCGCACAACATCTGGTCCTCGGGTCAAGCCCGAGGATGACGGATGCAAGGAACCGGATATGCGTTACCTCCCCCTGACGCCCGACGACCGCACGGCGATGCTCGCCGCCATCGGCGCGAAATCCATCGACGATCTGTTCGTGGACGTGCCCCAGGCCGCCCGTCTGGACGGCCCCGTCGATCTGCCGCGCGTCGCGGGTGAGTTGGAGGTCGAGCGCGCCCTGTCCGCCATGGCGGCAAAGAACGCCACCGCCGGCGCCGTGCCCTTCTTCTGCGGCGCAGGGGCCTATAAGCACCACGTCCCGGCGACGGTGGACCACGTGATCCAGCGCTCGGAGTTCCTGACCAGCTACACCCCCTACCAGCCGGAAATCGCGCAGGGCACGCTGCAGTACCTGTACGAGTTCCAGACTCAGGTCGCGAACCTGACCGGCATGCCGGTCGCCAACGCCAGCCTCTATGACGGATCGACCGCCATGGCCGAGGGCGTGCTGATGGCTACCCGCGTGACCCGCCGCAACAAGGCGGTGATCTCGGGCGGCGTGCACCCGCACTACATCAAGGCGACCGAGACCGTGGTTCACGCCGTCGGCGTCGAAACCCTGGCCCTGCCCGCCGCCGTGGACGCCGAGGCCGCCGTGATCGACCAGATCGGTCCCGACACCGCCTGCGTCGTCGTCCAGACCCCCAACGTCTTCGGCACGGCCACCGACGTGACCAAGATCGCCGAGGCCGCCCACGCCGCCGGCGCCTTGCTGATCGTCGTGGTCACCGAGGCCGTGTCGATGGGCCTGTTGAAGTCGCCCGGCGAAATGGGCGCCGACATCGTCGCGGCCGAGGGCCAGTCGATCGGCAACGCCCTGAACTTCGGCGGTCCCTATGTCGGCCTGTTCGCCACGCGCGAGAAGCTGATCCGCCAGATGCCCGGCCGCCTGACCGGCGAAACCGTGGACGCCGACGGCGAACGCGGCTTCGTCCTGACCCTGTCCACGCGCGAGCAGCACATCCGCCGAGACAAGGCGACCTCGAACATCTGCACCAACTCGGGCCTGTGCACCCTGGCCTTCACCATCCACATGAGCCTGCTCGGCGAGACGGGCCTGCGCAAACTGGCCCTGCTGAACCACGAAAAGGCCGTCGCCACGCGCGACGCCCTAGCCGCCATTCCAGGCGTCGAAGTCCTGACCGACCGCTTCTTCAACGAGTTCGCGGTGCGCCTGCCCAAGAACGCGGCCGAGGTTGTGGATCAGTTGGCCGCCCATCACGTCCTGGCTGGCGTGCCCTACAGCCGCCTGGCCCCCGACGCCGGCATGGACGATGTCCTGCTGGTCGCTGCGACCGAGACGACCCTCGATGCCGACATCCAGATTCTCGCCAAGTCGCTCTCCAAAGTCCTCGGCGCGTAAGGGATACTGACCATGAGCACCATGAACACCGTCGGCCGCCCGACCGCCCCGAACCAGGTCCAGACCAAGCCCGCCACTCTGACTGGCGGCCGCGGCCTGTTGCAGAACGAAGCCCTGATCTTCGAGGGCGACGGCTGGGGCAAGACCGGCGTCGATCTGCCGGAACCCAAGACGGACGGCTCCGACCTGGGCGACCTGGTCCGCAAGGATCCGATCGGCCTGCCCGGCCTGTCCGAGCCGGAAACCATGCGCCACTATGTGCGCCTGAGCCAAAAGAACCACGCCATCGACCTGGCCATCTATCCGCTGGGTTCGTGCACGATGAAGCACAACCCGCGCCTGAACGAGAAGATGGCCCGCCTGCCCGGCTTCTCCGACATCCATCCGCTGCAGCCGATCTCGACGGTTCAGGGCGCGCTGGAGCTGATGGACACCCTGGCCCATTGGCTGAAGACCCTGACCGGCATGCCCGCCGTCGCCCTATCGCCCAAGGCCGGCGCGCACGGCGAACTGTGCGGCCTGATGGCGATCCGCGCCGCCCACGAGGCGTCGGGCCAGCATGAGAAGCGCCGCAAGGTTCTGGTGCCCACCAGCGCCCACGGCACCAACCCGGCCACCGCCGCCTTCGTCGGCTATTCGGTGGTCGAAGTGGCCCAGACCGAGGACGGCCGTGTGGACGTCGCCGACTTGGCGTCCAAGCTGGGTGACGACGTCGCCGCCATCATGGTGACCAACCCCAACACCTGCGGCCTGTTCGAGCGCGATATCCTGGAGATCAGCCGCCTGACGCATGAGGCCGGCGCCTATTTCTACTGCGACGGCGCCAACTTCAACGCCATCGTCGGCCGGGTTCGTCCCGGCGACCTCGGCGTCGATGCGATGCACATCAACCTGCACAAGACCTTCTCGACGCCCCACGGCGGCGGCGGTCCGGGCGCGGGTCCGGTGGTCCTCTCCGAAGCCTTGGCCCCCTTCGCGCCCGCCCCCTGGGTCGTGCATGACGACGGCGGCTATCGCCTGATCGAGCGCGAGGAGGACGAGGCCGAGCAAGCCTTCGGCCGTCTGTGCGCCTTCCAGGGCCAGATGGGCATGTACACCCGCGCCCTGTCCTACATGATGTCGCACGGCGCCGACGGCCTGCGTCAGGTCGCCGAGGACGCCGTCCTGAACGCCAACTACATCAAGGCCCGGCTCGGTGATTTGATGTCGGCCGCCTTCCCCGACGGCCCCTGCATGCACGAGGCCCTGTTCGACGACGAATGGCTGAAGGGCACGGACATCACCACGCTCGACTTCGCCAAGGCGATGATCGACGAGGGCTTCCACCCGATGACCATGTATTTCCCGCTTGTCGTTCACGGCGCCATGCTGATCGAGCCGACGGAAACCGAGTCCAAGGCCGAGTTGGACCGCTTCATCGAGGCGATGCGCGCCCTGGCCGGGGCCGCCAAGGCCGGCGACGTCGATCGCTTCAAGGGCGCGCCCTTCCACGCGCCGCTGAAACGTCTGGACGAAACCCGCGCCGCCCGTTCGCCGGTTCTGCGCTGGACCGCGCCGGAAGGCTCCAACAAGGCGGCCTGATCCCGAAGTCGCCCCTTCCTGCGGGAAGGGGCTGACGCGGGGCTGATCCGTCGCTAGGTCATGGCCATGACCTGGACGACGAACGACATCCCCGACCTTTCCGGCCGACTGGCCATCGTCACCGGCGCGACCGGCGGGCTGGGGCTGGAAACCGCCCTGGTGCTGGCCGGCAAGGGCGCGGAGGTCGTGCTGGCGGCCCGCAATCCCGACAAGGGGGCTGAGGCCGAACGGCTCATCCGGTCTCGTCATCCGAATGCGGCCGTGCGGTTCGATCTGCTGGACCTGGCCAGCCTGGCCTCCGTCCAGGCCTTCGCCGAGCGCAATCTGGCGACGGGACGGCCCATCGACATCCTGATCGACAATGCGGGAGTCATGGCCCTGCCGACGCGCCAGACGACCGTCGACGGGTTCGAGAAGCAGTTCGGGACCAACTACCTGTCCCACTTCGCCCTGGTCGGCCGGCTGCTGCCTTTGCTGATTGCGGCAAAGGCCCGCGTGGTCCAGTTGTCCAGCGTCGCCCACCGCAGCGGGCATATCCGCCTGGACGACCTGAACTATCAAAGCCACTACAGCCCGTGGCCGGTCTATCAGCAATCCAAGCTGGCCATGCTGATGTTCGCCTTGGAGCTTCAGCGCCGCAGCGACGCCCACGGCTGGGGCCTGACCAGCGTGGCGGCCCATCCCGGCTTCGCCCGCACCGACCTGATCGCCAACGGTCATGCCGGCAAGCCCGGCCTGTTCGCGCGCGGCGCCCGGCTGCTGGAGGCCGTGCTCAGCCATTCGGCCGCGGACGGCGCCCTGCCCATCCTGATGGCCGCGACCCTGCAGGACCCGACGCCCGGCGGATATTACGGCCCCACCGGCTTTCAGGAGATGAAGGGCCCGCCCGGCGTCGCGGTGATCAAGCGCCAGGCCAGGGACGCAGATGTGGCCAGGCGTCTGTGGTCGGAATCAGAGCGTCTGACGGGCGTGACCTACGGCTGACGGCGCGGGGCGTGTCCGCCGCGCCACGGCGCGCAGAGATCCTCCCTTCATGACCAAAGCTTCACCCGCCGGACATCCATCCGCCATGGACGCAGGGCGTTAAGGGGTCTTGTGGCAAGGTCGTCACGGTCGCCTTTTCCTTTCCCGACGAGGGATCGCGCGTCCGTGGCGATCGTTGTCATGACGATCCTCCTCCCCATCCGGCGTATTCGTGACCTCACTCCCCGTTCCCTTCGTCCGCTCTGACAAGCCGCGCGCCTCCACGCTGCGGGTCGTCAAACGCTGGGCGCTGATGATCGGGGGTCTGTTCGTCGTGCTGCTGGGCATTCTGATCGCTCCCCTGCCCGGGCCCGGCGGCATCCCCGTCATCGCCGTCGGTTTGATGTTGATCCTGAAAAGCTCGTTCTGGGCCAAGCGCCAGTTCATTCGCGCTCAATATGCGCGGCCGAAATGGGTCTATCCTTTCCGTCGCCTGATGCGAAAGAAGCCCGAGTTCGCGCCGGTCTTCTGGCAACAGGCGCTGCGGGCCGAGAAGATCGTCACCAGACGCTCAAGCCGTCGCCTCTCCCGCGGCCGCAAAAGTATTCGGCGTTATTTCCGTAAGCTCTTCCGCTAGTTAGCGCCTAATTCCGCGGTTGCGTTGCTGCAACCGCTAACCACAGGATCGTGAACACCGCTCGCCCAAGTCAGGCGTATCCTGTCTGCGCGTTATCAGAGAACCACTTAGGCGTTGGGAGGCGCTAAGGTCATGATGTCACGCGTACAAAAAGGTCTGATCGCCGGCGTTGCGGCGACCGTGGCCGTCTCATTGCTCGAAATACCCAATATGTTCCTGAACTGGTTCGATCCCTTCCAGGGGGTCATCGCCAGCATGCTTGGAATGCCTGGCAATCTAGCCGTCGGCTGGGTCGTCCATGTCATCAGCGGCGTCTTCATCCTGGGGCCGCTGTTCGCCGTCCTGTGTCCCCGCCTGCCGACGGACACGCCCGAGACCAAGGGCATCGTCTTCGCCGTCGGCGCCTGGATCCTCATGATGGCCGCCATCGTGATGTTCGGGAACTACCGCACCTTCACGGCCGGCGCGGGCTTCGGCACCTTCGCCTGGCTGCTGATCACCCACGCGGTCTTCGGCATCGTGCTGGGCAACGTCTACGCCCGACTGGTGGCGCGCGACAAACGGTTGGGCGCGACCATCATCGGCGGTGCCCACGCCCATTGATCACGGCTTGATCGCCCAAGAAAAAAAAGGCCCCCGACGGCGACGTCGGGGGCCTTGTTTTATTCAGGATAATCCCTGATCAGTTCAGGCGATCGCCGATCTGGGCGATGGCGCTGTCGAGCAGCGGATCCTTGGCGCCGCTGGCGAGGCGCGCGGCCAGAACCTGTTCCGCCGACTTGGCGGCCAGATCGGCGGCGGCGGCCTTCACCTCGGCCGAGGCCTGGGCTTCGGCTTGGGCGATGCGGGTTTCGGCCATCTTCTGGCGACGGGCCAGGGTCTCTTCCAGCTTGGCCTTGGTCTCGACTTCCAGACGACGGGCGTCGGCTTCGGCCTGAGCCATCATCTCGGCGGCCTGGGCTTCCGCCTCGGCCTTCTCCTTGCGGATCTGGGCCAGCAGGGCTTCGGCCTCGGCGCGCAGGCGCGCGGCCTCGTCCAGGTCGGCCTGGATCTTGACGGCCTTGGCGTCCAGCGCCTTGCCGGCCATCTTGGGCACGCCAGCGGCGATCAGGATGCCGAAGAAGATGATCAGGCCGATGCCGACCCAGATCTCCGCATTGGCGAAGCTCCAGATGCCGTGTTCGAAGATCAGGTTCATCAGGCGGCTCCCTTGACGGCGGCCAGCTCGGCGGCGGTCGCGGCCTTGCCGGTCAGACGTTCGACCATGGCGGCGGTCGTGTCGGAGGCAATGGTGGAGACATTGGCCATGGCGGCGTCGCGGGTCTTGCCGATCGAGGCTTCCGCCTCGGCGATGCGGGCGTTGACCACGGCTTCTTCGGCGGCCTGACGGGCGTTGGCTTCTTCGGTCACGCGCGCCTTGGCGGCGGCGGCCGTGGCGCGGGCGTCAGCGCGAGCCTTGGCGACTTCGGCCTGAGCCTGGGCGGCCTGTTCGGCGGCTTCGGCCTGGACCTGGCGTGCGGTCGCGACGGCGGTGGAAATGGTGTCGGCCCGTTCGTCCATCACCTTGCGAAGGCGTGGGGCGAAGACCTTGGAAACCAGAACATACAGAATGACGAACAGGATCAGCAGATAGCCGATCTGGCCCGCCCAGTGTTCGAACTGGAATTGCGGCAGGCCGCCCGAGCCGTGCTCGGCGGGGGTCGCCGTCTCGGCGTGCAGGTCCGCTTCGACCGAAGGCGGGACCGCGTCGATGGTGTGGGTGCTGGCCATGAACTGTCTACTGCAGGATCAGATGAAGCGGCGCGCGGGCGAACCCCGCGCGCCGTGATCGACTGATATCAGCCGAAGATCATCAGGATGCCGAGCACGAAGGCCAGGATGCCCAGGGCTTCGGCCAGAGCGGCGCCGACGAACAGGTTGCCGACTTGGCCGGCGGCGGCCGACGGGTTGCGCAGGGCGCCGGCAAGGAAGTTGCCGAAGATGTTGCCCACGCCCAGGGCCGAACCGATCATGCCCAGGGTGGCGAGACCAGCGCCGATGTACTTCGCGGCTTCAGCGTCCATGATTGTATTCCTAGATTAAAGTCGTTGGTGGTTGGGGTGAAGAGACTGGTCCGGCCCTTTAGTGGGCGTGGTCCAGGTTGACCACATCGTTCAGATAGATGCAGGTCAGAACGGCGAAGACGAAGGCCTGGAGGAAGGCCACCAGGAACTCCAGAGCGGTCAGGGCGACAACCATGCCCAGCGACAGGGCCGCGACCGGGAAGGCCAGCAGACCGATGCCGCCGCCCAGGCCCAGAAGGCCCAGCGACACGACGAAGCCGGCGAAGATCTTCAGCGCGACGTGACCGCCCAGCATGTTGCCGAACAGACGCAGCGCCAGGGTGACCGGACGGAGGAAGAAGGAGATCAGTTCAATCAGGCCGACGGCCCAACGAATCGCGAGCGGTGCGCTGGCCGGCCAGAACAGCTTGAAGAAGCCCAAGCCGTTCTTGGCGAAGCCCACCGCCAGCACAACGCCAAACGTAAGCACGGCGAAGGTGGCGGTGATCGCCAGTTGCGAGGTCGCCGTGAAGGTCAGAAACAGACCCAGCATGTTCATGCTCAGGATCAGCAGGAATACCGTAAGAACGAACGGGAAGTATTTGCGACCTTCATGGCCGATGATGGAATCAGCCAAGTTATCGATCATGCCGAACACGCCTTCACCAGCCGCTTGCAAGCGGCCGGGCACCACTTTGGCGTTCGCTGTCACAGCGGCCAGGAAGCCGACGATCAGCAGGAAGGCGACGGTCATGGCGACGTGCGAGTTCGTCACCGCCAGATGGACAGGACCAAGCACCGGCACATCGACGATGCCGAAGTCCAGACCCCGGATGGGCTGGATCTGAAACTGATGAATCGGATCGGCCATGAAGCCCTATCGTTCCCCGTCTTCGTCGGCCTCGACGTAGGGCTCGGCCGGAGCCGTCGTCCCTTGCGCCTTGGCCTGCGCCATCAGCCGGTTGGCTGTGCGACGCGCCATGTAAATCGACAAGGCGAAGCCGAGAAGGACCCCGCCGATCAAACCCCACGGACGGGTCCCGAGGGCCCAGTCTGCGATCGCTCCGAACGCCAGCCCCACGAAGACGCCGCCGAGAAGCTCGGCGATGATCTTGTAGGCCTGACCCGACACCTGTTGGCCGGTCAGTGCGGCGGATTTCTCCGCCGTGGTCCGCGCCTCCAATGCGGATGCGCTGTCTTGGAGGCGTTTGATCGCCTCTTCGCGCGATTCCGACATGGGGGATAGGACCTGTGCGTTCGGCGTCCAGACGGTGCGTCCGGACGGGTCTGAATTCGGCGCGGAAACTAATCGTGAGCGGCCTACAGGTCAAGGCGTCGTGATTATAGCCTAAGACATTGTAGAATATCGACTTTCCATTCGCGCCCGCCCGCCGTGACGATGCGCCGCTGCTGCGGGCGACAGAATCCGTCGCATCCGCCCTTCGGCTCCGATGGCGGTCAGCGCCGCAAACGACTAGGTTCGCCGCCATGAATGCGCATGTTCCTGTCCCCAACGCTCCGCTTCGCCCGCTTTCGGTGCGGTTGGCCACCCCGCGGGGCTTTTGCGCCGGGGTCGATCGCGCGATCCAGATCGTCGAGCGCGCGATCGAAAAGTTCGGCGCCCCCGTCTACGTGCGCCACGAGATCGTCCACAACAAACATGTGGTCGAGCGGCTGAAGGCCATGGGCGCCGTCTTCGTCAAGGAACTGGATGAATGCCCCGACGACCGGCCGGTCGTCTTCTCGGCCCACGGGGTGCCCAAGTCCGTGCCGGCGACGGCGCGTGCGCGCGAACTGGTGTTCCTGGACGCGACCTGCCCCCTGGTGTCCAAGGTCCACGTCGAGGCCGAACGTCATCATGCGGCCGGCCGCCACATCATCCTGATCGGCCACGCAGGCCACCCCGAGGTCGTCGGCACCCTGGGCCAGTTGCCGCCCGGCACCATCACCCTGGTCGAGACCGAGGCCGACGCCGAATCGTTCGAACGCCCCGGCGACGCGCCCCTCGCCTATGCGACCCAGACCACCCTGTCGGTGGACGACACGGCGGGCATCCTGAAGGTGCTGAAGCGCCGCTTCCCCGAACTGCCCGATCCGCACAAGGAAGACATCTGCTACGCTACGACCAATCGCCAGGACGCCGTCAAGGCGTTGGGCGAGGGCTGCGACCTCGTGCTGGTCGTCGGATCCAAGAACTCGTCCAATTCCGTGCGCCTGGTCGAGGTCGCGATGCGCGCCGGGGCCCCGGCCGCCTATCTGGTGGACGATGCGTCCCAGGTGGACTGGTCCTGGTTCGACGGCGTGAACACCGTCGGCGTCACCGCCGGCGCCTCCGCGCCCGAACCGTTGATCGAGGCCTTGGTCGACGCCATCCGTGCGCGCTTCGACGCCACGGTGACCGAAGACGACGGCGCGCGCGAAACGGTCACCTTCAAACTGCCGCGCCTGCTGACGGCCTAGACGACCGCCTTCAACGGCAGGACGACGCGGAAGGTGCTTCCGGCGCCGGGCGCGGTGACGATCTCGATCTTGCCGCCCATCAGGGCCGCCAGACCGTGCGCCGCCGTCAATCCCAGCCCCAGCCCTTCGGCCGTGCGCGTCGCGCTTTCATCGCCCTGGGTGAAGGCCTCGAACAGGCGCGCGGCCTCCGCCGGCTCCATGCCCGGCCCGGTGTCCTCGACCTCCAAGGCCAGGCCCGCGCCCGCAACGGCGCGCAGCATCACGCCGCCGGTGCGTGTGAACCGCACCGCATTGTCCGTCAGCGCCGCCATCAGCTTTTCGACATGAACCGGGTCGCCCAGCCACTCGCCTTCGGCCGCCTCGACCGAAATCTTCAGCCCCTTGGCCTCGGCCGCGCCCCGGAAGTCGTTGGCGACCCGCTGCAGCAGGTTGTCGGGCCGGAAGGGTCGGGTTTCCAGCGCCACGGCCCCGTCGCGCAGCCGCACCACGTCTAGCAGCTCCTCGACCAGCCTCAGTTGCTGACGCCCCGACGCCTTCAGGATTTCAAGCCGCTCGCGCTGCTGCGGCGTCACCAGATCGGCCCCGATGATCTCGGCCATGCCCAAAACCCCGTTCAGGGGCGTGCGCAGTTCGTGACTGACGTTGGACAGGAACCGCGTCTTGGCCCGGTTCGCCGCCTCGGCCCGCTCCAGCGCCGCGGACAGGGCGACCTCCGAGGCTTTGAGGCGCCGCACGTCGGCCGTCGTGTTCCACAGGAGCGAGCCCGTGCCGATCAGCAGCACGATGAACAGCAGCAGCAGCAGTGGCCCGGCCTTGGTGAGGATCTGATAGCCGGGCTGCTCCGGCGCCCAGACGACACGGCCCAACAGGGCGCCGCCGACGTCGCGCACATCGACGCCGACCATGCCTTTGGGCGGCTCTGCATCGCCGGGCTGGAAGTGAATCCGGTCCAGCGCCAGCCGCGTTCGCAAGAGATTGAGCTCGCCGGCGAACGGTTTGAACGATGCGACGACCGGATCGGACGCCGGCGTCGATCCGCCCGCCGTATGTCGCACGACGGTGGAGGCCCCCAGCACATAGACGTCGTCGCCAACGCGAACGAACGCCGCCTTCAGCCGCACCCCGGCATCCGCCGTGACCGATCGGTCGCGGCCAGCGGCCTCGGCCCGGAGCGCGTCGATCAGCGGCCGGGCCGGCTGACCGAATGGCTCGCCGATCTGCGGCTCGGCCGGTCGGCCCAGGGTGCTGATGCGAAATAGCCGCCCGGTCCCGTCATAGCCCAGAGTGAATTGGTGTTTGTGCTGGGCGGCGTAGAAGGCGCCGAAGTTGCGGTCGTACCAGGCCACATCGCCCGCCGTCATCCGATCGACGGCCTCGTCCCAGACCGAAGCGGTGGTCAGGTTTTCGCCAATGGTCTCCAGCGCGCGCGTCAGACGCAGCCGCACCAGACCTTCTTCCTTGCTGGCCTGGTGGGCGTCGATGCCGCGACTGACGATGGCCAGAACTCCGGCCATTCCGACGATGGACGACAGCATCAGGATCATTGCGATCCTGAACGTGCTCCACGCCCGCCAACCCGTCTTCGATGTCACGCCACTCATACGGTCTGGCTTACGGCGCGCAGACTAAGACGGCGTGAACATCACGCTGGGTCAGCTTCGTTCGCCGACGAAGTCCTGCGCAAACTCGGGCGCCTCGTCGTCCAGCGGCAGGGTGCCGTCCTCGTCGTCGGCCTCCGACGCGCGGCTGGGGTCGGGCACCTCGAATCCGACCTGCAGCGACAGGTCCAGCAGGCCCGCCGCCTTCATCTCCTGCACGCCTGGCAGGTCGTACAGGGTCGCAAGGCCGAAATGCTCCAGGAACCGGTCGGTGGTCGCATAGGTGACGGGCCGACCCGGCGTGCGCCTGCGTCCGCGCAGCCGCACGAAACCCATCTCCAGCAGCAGGTCCAGCGTGCCCTTGGAGATGCTGACGCCGCGCACGCTCTCGATCTCGGCGCGGGTGACGGGCTGGTGATAGGCGATGATCGCCAGCGTCTCCAGCGCGGCCTTGGACAGACGGCGCGGCTCCTCGCGCTCCTGCGTCATCATGAAGGCCAGGTCCGGCGCGGTGCGAAAGCGCCAGCGGTCGGCGACGCACTCCAGCTCGACCCCCCGCCCCTCATAGCGGGCGCGCAGACCCGATATGGCGCGCGCGACATTGCAATTCTCGGGCAGGCGCGCGGCGATCTCGGCCGCCGTCAACGGCCCGGCGGCGGCGAACAGCAGGGCCTCGACCCGCCGTTCGATCTCGGCCTCGTCGGGCTGGAACGACAGGTCGCTCACGGCGTCAGCTCCAGAGGCTGGCCCGCCCCCCGGCGTTTCAGATACAGGTCCGCAAACGCCTCGCTCTGCCGGATGTCCATCGCCCCCTCCTTCACCAGTTCCAGACTGGCCGAGAGGGTCGAGGCCGTAAAGCTGGCCTGGCTGGGCCCCTCCTCGTCCTCACGGTGGGGCGCCACCTGTTCCAGCGGCGTCCACTCCGCCAGCTTCGGCATGATTTCGCGCAGCCAGTCGCGTGCGGCTTCCAATGGAAAGGCCTCGACCCGCTGGCCGGGGGCATAGCGCCGGGCCTCCTCGCGCCGGCGCTGCACCACATAGGCGCTCATCAGTTCGTACAGGCTGGCGTCGATCCGATCCGACGGCACGATCACCGTCGCCTCGGGGTCGCCGCGCGTGAAGACGTCGCGCTTCAGCTGGGGCCGGGCCATCAGCTGTTCGACGGCCTTTCGCATCGCTTCCAGCTTCTGCAGCCGGAACGCCAAGGCGGCGGCCATTTCCTCAGCCGGCGGCTCTTCGGCCTTGCCCTTGTCGGTGCGCGGCAGCAGCAGGCGCGACTTCAGATAGGCCAGCCACGACGCCATCACCAGATAGTCCGCCGCTAGGGCGAAGTTGCGCCTGCGCGCCTCGTGCACGAAGGCCAGATACTGTTCCGCCAGCTGGGTGATCGACAGTTTCAGCAGATCGACCTTCTGGTTTCGCGCCAGGGCCAGCAGGACGTGCAGCGGTCCCTCATAGCCTTCCAGATCGACGACGAAGGCCTCGCGCTCCTCGACCTCCTCGGCGTTGAAATCCAGATTGGGCTGGAAAGACTCCGTCATAGGTCTTTAGGCCTGCGCCTCACCCACGTCCGGCCCCTTGGCGACGTCCATGCGACCGCCCATGGCCTTGAAGAAGCGGTCGTGCCCGGCGACGGGATCCAGCGGCTCAGGCGTGCGCACGATCCGGCCCAGCGCGGCGTCCGCCCGGCGGCGCGCCCCGCCCTTCAGCGGCCCGACGCCCTCGGCGACCTGGCGCATTTCGTCCATGTCGCCGTTCCAGTGGACGACGAGATCGCACCCCGCCTTCAGCGCCTTGTGCGCGCGCTGGGTCAACGAGCCCGAAAGGGCGTTCATCACCAGATCGTCGGACAGCAGCAGGCCGCCGAATCCCAACCGCTCGCGGATCAGGCGAATGGCCTTCTTCGACTGCGTCGCCGGATGTTTGCGATCGATCGCGGTGAAGACGATGTGCGCCGTCATGCCGATCGGCATGTCCGACAGGGCCTTGAATGGGGCAAAGTCCCAGGCGTCCAGCGTGTCCAAATCGGCGTGAACCGTTGGCAAGTCCTTGTGCGTATCCGCAAAGGCTCGGCCATGGCCCGGCATGTGCTTGATGCAGGGCAGGACCCCACCCGCCAGCAGCCCCTCCGCCGCCGCCCGGCCCAGCAAGGCGACCGTCTCGGGATCGACGCCATAGGCGCGGTCGCCGATGATGTCGTGGGCGCCGGGAACCGGCACGTCCAGCACCGGCAGCAGATCGACGGTCACCCCGACCTCGCGCAGATCGTGCGCCATCAGACGTGCGCCCAGCCGCGTCAGCTCACGCGCCTGAGCCAGCTCGTTCGTCGCCTTTAGATAGGCGTTACCCGGCGGATATTTGGGCCAGTGGGGCGGCCCCATCCGCTGGACCCGACCGCCTTCCTGGTCGATCAGGATCGGCGCCTCGGGATCGCCGATGGACGCCCGCAGTTCGTCGGTCAGGGCCCGCACCTGTTCGGGCGTGTCGATATTGCGCCGGAACAGGATGAAGCCCCAGGGTCGGACCTCGGCGAAGAAGGCCTTTTCGGCCTCCGTCAGCCGATGTCCCAGGCAGCCGTAGATGGCGGCGGACGTCACCGGACGATGCAGTCCCGGCCCGCCGCCTTCAGCGCATTGCAGAAGGCCACCGCCCGTTCGCGCGACAGGCCCGCGAAGGCTGTGCGGTACAGGGTCGATCCGCTGGACGAGGTCACTTCGGTGACCCGCTTTTCAGCGCCCGAGGCGTAAGCGCCGAAGCGGCCGGCGACGGCGGCGTACTCACGGTCCGCGATCTCGGTCGAGGAGAAGGCGCCGATCTGGACCGAGGCCGATCCGCCGGTCGCGGCCGGAGCCTTGGTCGCCGGCGCAGCGACAGGCGCGGGCGCGGGGGTCGTCGGACGCGGCGCAGGCGCGGCCGGCGTCGCCGTATTGGCGGGCGGCAGGCCCTGTCCGGTCGGTGCGGCGGTCGGCGGCGCGGCCGGACGCGGCTGGGGCGCCTCGGGCGGCGGGGTGAAGGTCACGGGCGCATCGGTCGTCTCGGTCTCGTCGCGATAGACGCGCACGCCCTCGGCCGGATCGATCGGCTGCGCGTCGATGGGCGCGGCGGTCTTCATCTCGCCGACCGGCTGACCCACGGCCGGCGGCGCGTCGGTCGAGGCGCGAAGCCCTGACCGCCCGTAAAGCCAGGCAACGGCGACTGCGATCAAGATCAAAACGACGACGCTGATGATCAGCGTCACCGGCGGCGCCTTGCCTCCGCCCGAGCCCACATTGCGGCCGCTGCGCGGGTCATAGCTGTTGCGGCGGAACGGCAGGTCGTCGTCGGTCGGCGGCGTATAGGCGCCCCGGCCGGGTTTGTTGTCGTCTTCAAAGGACATGGTCGCGCTCCGCCGTCTGTCGGCGCGAATCGGCGCGCCGAACGATCACTCTACGCCCCCGCGTGCATCTTTCGAATCACAGATCGAGGGCGAGGTCGAGGCTGAACAGCTTCTGGTGCACTTCTATGGCGTAACGGTCGGTCATGCCGGCGATATAGTCGCACACGGCGCGCGCCCGCTGCGTCTTGTCCGGGGTCATGGCCGGTTCGCCCCACTCCGGCGGCATCACCTCCGGCTCGGCCATGAACAGTTCGAACAACTGCGACAGCACGCGCCGGGCCTGGCTGCGGGTGCGATTGACGCGGTAATGGCGATACATCCGCTCGAACAGGAACTTCCTCAGCACCGCCAGGTCGACGTGCATGGCGTGCGAGAAATCCACCATCGTGCGCCTGGCCATCCGCACGTCCTCGGTCGTGACGATCCGGTCTTCCTCCAGCCGCTGCGCCGTCTCGGCCAGCACATCCTCGACCATGACGCCGATCATCCGCCGCACCGCCTCGATGCGCAGCATCCGGTCGTCGATGTCGGGATATTCGCGGCGCACCTCGGCCAACATCGGGCCGATCAGCGGCACCTGATCCAGATCGCGCAGGGTGATCAGACCCGCCTGCACACCGTCGTCCACGTCATGATTGTTATAGGCGATGTCGTCGGCGATGGCCGCGCACTGGGCCTCCAGCGAGGCGAACGTCCCCAGCCGCAGGTCCCACCCTGCCTCGCCGTCGGCTGCATAGGGACGCACGACCGACCAGGCCGGCTCGTCCAGGCGGTGCGACACCGGGCCGTTGTGCTTGATGACGCCCTCGACCGTCTCCCAGCTCAGGTTCAGCCCGTCGAACTGCGGATAGCGGTTCTCCAGTTCGGTCACGACGCGGAAACTCTGGACGTTGTGGTCGAACCCGCCGTAGTCGCGCATCTGCACCACCAGCTCGTCCTCGCCGGCATGGGCGAAGGGCGGATGGCCCAGGTCGTGGGCCAGGGCGATGGTCTCGGCCAGGTCGTCGTCCAGCCTCAGCGCATGGGCCAGCGACCGCGCGATCTGCGCAACCTCAAGCGAATGGGTCAGGCGGGTGCGGTAGTGATCGCCCTCATGGGCCACGAAGACCTGGGTCTTCTCCTTCAGCCGCCGGAACGCCGTCGCATGGATGATGCGGTCACGGTCCCGCGCAAAGGCGGTGCGCGTGCGGCTGGCAGGCTCGAAAACGCGGCGGCCCTGGGTCAGGTCGGCGCGTTCGGCGTAGGAAGCGAGATCGGTCTGGCTCAAGTCATCAACTTTAAAGCGGCGGCCCTTTGCGAACGGCCCTGCCCGCCTCATATAGACAGCCGTGAGCACCGTCCAATCCACAGAACCATCCACACCCGCCTTCACCGTCGCCACGCGCGCGCCGGAAGGCATCGTCCTGGCCGCCAGCGCCGCCAAGCGACTGGCCAAGCTGGGCGCGGCCGAGGGCAAGACCCTGATGCTGCGCGTCGCGGTGGACGGCGGCGGCTGCTCGGGCTTCCAGTATCGGTTCGAACTGGTCGAGACGGCCGAGGACGACGATCTGCGCATCCAGGCCGACGGCCAGACCGCCCTCATCGACCCCGTCTCGATTCCCTTCCTGAAGAATTCCGAGATCGCCTACGTCGATGAACTGGCCGGCGCCCAGTTCGTAGTCAGGAACCCGAACGCCGCCTCCAGCTGCGGCTGCGGCGTCAGCTTCTCGATCTGACGACGGCCCAGCCGGTCGCCAGCATGGGCGAGGCCAGCAAGGCCGCAAAGGCCCAGTCCCACACCCCATCCTGCAGCAGCGCGCCCACCAGCCCGATCAGGCTGAGCGCGAACAGGACGATGGGCGCGCGAAAGATGGCCCACAGGCTCAGGTCCCTCGGATTGTGACGGCGACGGCTCACGCCCTCCGCCTCCCCTTGCCCAGCCACAGATAAAGACCGGACCCCAAAATCACGATGGTGGCGATGTCCAGGAGCGCCCACAGGATCTTCAGCGCCAGCCCGCCGTAGTCGCCGAAATGCAGCGGCTGCGACAGCGACAGGGTCTTCACATACCAGGGCATCGGCGCCACCGCCGCCAGTTCGCCCGTCCGCGCGTCGATCAGGGCCGGCGTCGTCATATGCGTCGTCAGCGGCGTGTCGCCGTGGAAGAAGACGGCATAGTGATGGTCGGTCGAATAGTCGGTCCCCGGAAACGCCACGAACTGCAGCTTCATGCCCGGCAGCGCCGCCTTGGCCCGCTCCACCGCCGCGTCCAGCGAGGCCCGGCCCTGCGCGGGCGCCGGGGCGTCATAGGCGACCGTCAACTCCTTCAGCGCCGTCTCTTTCCAATAGGCCAGGATGGGCGTGGCCAGGGTGTTAACCACCCCCGTCAGCCCCACCACCAGCACCCAGGCCGCCGTGACCACGCCCAGCAGATTGTGATAGTCCAGCCACCGCGTCCGCGCCGCCTTTTTGACCCGCACCGTGCCGAACGGCAGCCGACGCATGAAGGGCGCATACAGCACCACGCCCGACACCACGGCGACGACCAGCAACAGCCCCATCGCGCCCAGAAACAGCATTCCCGGCAGCCCCAGGAACATGTCGGTGTGCAACTGAAGCAGGAACTCCATCACCGGATGACCGGCGACCAGCGGCGCGCCCTCGCCGCTGGTCTGATCGATGGGCTCGAAACTGTATTTGCCGGCCGGGGCGTCGGGCGCGCGACTGGTGACGTTCACCACCGGCCGATCCTCGTCGAAGCTCATGAAGGCCGGAACCTCGCCCGGATGTTTGGCCAGACCCGCGGCCAGCACCTCGTCCAGCGTCAGCAGTCGGCCGTCTGGGTTCTTGGGGGCCCACGGCTCATGCAGCAGCGCCTCGTTCAGCTCATGGCTAAACACCAGCGGCAGTCCCGTGACGCACAGCATCAGCAGGAACAGGGTCGAGATCAGGCTCGACCACTTGTGCGTCCAGGTCCAGGCGCGGATCGTCCGGGCGTGCATCGGCCGGCGCGGATCAGAACTCGGTCGAGACCGACAGACGCAAGGTCCGCGGCGCGCCCAGCGTCAGATAGTTCGATCCCGGATAGCCGCCGACGGCGACCCACTGATCCTCGTCCGCGACATTCTCGACCCGCGCGCGCAGCGTCACCGGCTTTTCGCCCGCCACGAAGGCGTAGCGCACCCCGGCGTCGAACCGGGTCCAGCTTTCCAGCTCCAGCGTATTCGTCGCATCCCCCGGCTGAGCGCCGGTATGGACCGCCCGGCCCTCGACCGTCAGGCCGCTGACCATCGGCACGTCCCACTCGACGTTCAGATTGGCCTGAAAGTCCGGCACGCCGATCGCCGACTTGCCCGCATTGGCGGCGGTCAGCGACCGATTGATCTCGGCGTCCAGCCATGTCGCGCCGCCGATCAGACGCAGTCCGGCGATCGGTTCGCCATAGACCGTCAGCTCGACGCCCTTGTTCTCCTGCTCGCCGCCGTCCGAATAGACAGCGGTATTCGGATCGAAAAAGGCGCTGGGCAGGGTCGTGCGGAAGACGCTCAGCGTGCCGCCGTACGAACCGGCGTCGTATTTGGCGCCGATCTCGGCCTGCTCGGCGCGGAACGGCGACAGCACTTCGCCGCCGTTCACCACCGTCACGCCATTGACCACCGCCGGCGCGGTCGTGCCCGGAATCAGGGCTTCGGCATAGTTGGCGTACAGCGAGATCGTGTCGCTGGGCTTGTAGACCACGGCGAAGGCCGGCGTCGTCGCGTCGCTGGAATAGCCCGACGTGAATGCGCCGTCGGCATAGGCATAGGATCGGGTTTCGATCTCCTGATAGCGGACGCCGACAGTCGCCAGCAGCCGTCCATCCAGGAAGGACAGCACATCGGCGACGGCGAAACTGGTGTTCTTGACCCGCTCGGTGACGTTGGGATCATCCAGATCGCCCGAGACGCTTGCGATGGCCGGCGCCGGCGACAACAGCGGATTGGCCAGCGTCCCCATCGCATAGCCGGCGAAGCTCGACGCCGCCCAGGCGTTCTTGGACTTGGACTGGATCTGCGAGGCCGAAGCGACCAGACGATGTTCAATCGGGCCGGTCGTCAGGTCGGCGCGCACGCCGATGTCGCCCGACCAGACCGTGTCCTCGCGGATATTGTCGAAGCGATAGCCGCGGATCGCGCCCGCCGCATCGGCGCGCGGATTGGCCAGGCTGTTGTCTTCCTCGCCCTGACGCCCGCCGAAAGCGGCCCAGGCGCTGATGCTGTCGGTCAGGTCGAGCTCGCCGCGCACGGCGCCGAACAGCTGTTCCTCGTCGGTGTAGGTCCAGCGCTGGGCGAAGTTCTTGTCGGCCGAGGGCGCGTCAGGGATGGCGGTTCCCGGCGTCACGCTGGGACGGGGCGCGTCGATCCGGTGATCCTGCCAGCCCAGATCGGCCGAAAACCGGGCGCGATCGCCTCGGCGGTCCAGTCCAAGGCCGACGACCCGCAGTTGGCCGGTCTCGTCCTCGACGGCGCTTTCGCCCGCACGGCTGGCGATGTTCAGGCGCGCGCCCCATTCGCCTTCGGTGCCAAAACGGCGAGCCAGGTCGGCGGCGGCGTAGATTTCGTCATGGCCCGACACGCCCCCGGTCAGGCGCGTCAGGGGGGCGTCCCCCGCCCGCTTCGGCGTCAGGTTGAAGGCGCCGCCGACCCCGGTTCCGCCCGGCGCGGCGCCGTTCAGGAAGGTGGAGGCCCCGCGAAACACCTCGACCCGCTCGACCAGCTCGGCCGCCACGAACTGGCGCGGCAAAACGCCATAGAGGCCGTTGTAGCTCATGTCGTCCGAATAGACCGGGAAACCGCGAACGACATACAGCTCCTGGAAATTGCCGAACCCCTTGGACACCCGCACCGTCGGATCGTTCTGCAGCACGTCGCCAATGCCGCGCGCCTGCTGATCACGCACCAGCTTTTCAGTGTAGTTGGTGGTCGAGAACGGCGTGTCCATCACGCCCAGATTGCCCAGCAGGCCGATGCGTCCCCCACGCGCCACCTGACCGCCCGCCGCCGGGGCCGTCAGCCGCACCTGCGACCCCGTCACCACAATCTCGCCCAGCTCCGCCGGGGCCGTCGCCTGCTGCGCCAAGGCCGGCGAGGCGAGCGTCAGCGCAAGGGCGCTGGCGGTCAAAAGAACGGAGGCACGGCGAAGGCAGGGCATTTTGATACGCATTCTCAAAATCAAGTTGCGCGTCCCTAGCCCGATCGGTGGGCGCAAAGCAATCCGCCGCGCCCGCGACATATTGCATTCGAGCGGTTTCTCGTCTGACCTCTCCACAAAGGAGACTGCAATGTTGACGCTGACCCAGGCCCTTGTCGCCGCCAGCCTGCTCGCCGGCCCGGTCTCGACCGACATCGCCCTGCCTGCCCAGCCCGCGGCCTTGCGTGGCACGCTGCTGACGCCCGAGGCGCCCACGGCCGTCGCCGTCATCCTGCCCGGCTCCGGCCCGACCGATCGGGACGGGAACAGCCCGATGGGCGTCGCCGCCTCCACCTATCGGCTGCTGGCCGAGGGCCTGGCGGAACAGGGGATCGCCACCGTGCGCATCGACAAGCGCGGCATCGCGGCCAGCGCCGCCGCCGGGCTCGACGAAACCAGGCTGCGTTTCGACGACTACGCCGCCGACGCCCGCGCCTGGGCCACGGAGGCTGCCTCGCGCGCCGGAAAGCCCTGCGCCTGGTTGATCGGCCACAGCGAAGGCGCCCTGGTCGCCCTGAAGGCGGTCGAGAGCGGAGACGACAAGATTTGCGGCCTGATCCTGCTGTCCGGCGCCGGTCGCCCGGCCGGCGTGGTGATCCGCGAACAGCTCCAGGCCGGCATGCCCGAACCCCTGAAGACCCAGGCCTTCGCGGTCCTGACCGAGCTTGAGGCCGGCCGCACCGTCGCCGACACGCCGCCTGCGCTGGCGGCCCTGTTCCGTCCCTCGGTCCAGCCCTATCTGATCTCGTGGCTGCCGCTGGACCCCGCCGCCCTGCTCGCCGCCTACGACGGCCCGGTCTTCATCGGCCAGGGAACCACCGATCTCCAAGTCACCGTCACGGACGCCCAAGCCCTCGCCGCCGCCGACCCCAAGGCCACGCTGATACTCTGGGACGGCGTGAACCACCTCCTCAAGACCGCCCCCGCCGACCGCGCCGCCAATCTGGCGACCTACGCCGATCCAGCGTTGCCGCTCGCGCCGGGCGTGGCGCAGGATGTGGCGGCGTTCATTCGGGCGAATGGGAAGCGCTGAGCGTCAACGAGTTCGGCCTGCGCTTGCGTCACCGGGCGAACAGATGCGACGCCGAGGCCTTTAGCCGCAGTTCGACGTCAGCCGTCACGCCTGTAATGCGTGGCGATCACCCCGTTAGTCAGCGGCGTCGCGGACACCAGTTTCAGCCGTCGCGCGCTGGGCAAGCCACTCTGATGCAGGGTCGGGCCGCGCCCGGCGATGCGGGGATGGACGAGAAACTGATACTCGTCGATCAGGTCCATCCGATCCAGTTCGGCCGCCAGTTCGCTGCTCCCGAGCAAGACGCCTTCAGGCGTTGCGTCCTTGAGCGCCTGGACGCCTGTCCGAAGGTCGCGGCCAATATGGCGGCTGTTGGTCCATGGAAAGTCCGCTCGCGTCGATGACGCCACATACTTTGGCTTGACCTCCAGTTTGAGCGCCCACTGGCGGATCATCGGCGGCGCGTCCGCCTCGCCCCGGGCGACAGCGGGCCAGTAGCTTTCCATCATTTCGTAGGTCACGCGGCCCCACAACATCGCCCCGTGTTCGTCCATCAGGCGGGTGAAGAAGGCATGTGTTTCATCATCGGCGATGCCCGCCTCATGATCGACGCAACCATCCAGGGTGACATTCAGACAGAAGGTCAGAAGTCCCATGCGCCAAGCCTCCCCTAGAGCACCCATTGTCACTCTGCGCCTCAGTTCGACGCTAAGCCACCCCGTGCTTCATCCGCCAAAGCGAAGAACCGCGCCCGCACCTCGGCCGCGAAGGGGTTGTCGCGTTCGATGGCGCGGAAGACGGCGGGGCTGTCGTGGCGGACCATGTCGATGGCCTGCATCAAGCGGTCGAAGCTGGCGGTGGTCATGCGCGTCGGCAGGGGCTCCATGGCCATCAGGACGCGGGCGATCAGATGGGTCAGGCCCTGCACCGTCGCGGCCTCGCGGTCATGGTCCTCGGGGCTGACCTGAAACACCTTCAGCCCCAGCGCCCGGCGGCAGAAGGCGGCGACGCGGCGGGCGTCTTTCGTCCCCCTCACCTCGCACACGGCGATCCGCAGGCCGGCGATTCCGTCCTTGCCGCTCTGCGGTCCGAACAGGGGATGGGTTCCGACGATCCGCACGCCCGGCGGCAGCAGGGCGTCCATCGCCTGCGCCGGCTTCACCTTCACGGAGCCCACGTCGATCACGAGGGCGTCGGGCCTCAGGTGCGGGCCGATGGCGATCAGCGTCGCCTCCAAGGCCTCGACCGGCACGGCCAGCACCACCGTGGGACAGGCCGCAGCGGTCGCCAGATCGGTCAGGGTCGCGAGGCCTTCGTCATCGCTCGCGGCCGGATCATGCGCCAGGATGTCGAACCCGGCCGACAGATGCCGCGCCGTCAGCCGCCCAAAGGCGCCGAAGCCGATCAGGCCGAGCGTTTCCCTCACAGCGTCTCCATGAACCGCACCGGCCGCCCGTGCGCCGATCCGATCAGTTCGCCGTCTTGCATCACCACCCGACCGCGCACGATGGTCGCCATCGGCCAGCCGGTCGCCTCGACGCCGTCGAACGGGGTCCAGCCGCAGCGCGTCGCCTGCTGATCGTGGGTAATCGTCCGCTTGGCCTTCAGATCGACGAGGGTCAGGTCGGCGTCATAACTGACGGCCATCCGTCCCTTGTTGGCCGTGCCGAACACCCGCTGCGCGCCCGCCGAGGTCAGGTCGATGAACCGCTCCAGCGACAGTCGCCCATTGGCCACATGGGTCAGCATCAGCGGCACCAGCGTCTGCACCCCCGGCATGCCGGACGGCGAAGCCGGATAGGGTTTGGCCTTTTCTTCCTTGGTGTGCGGCGCGTGGTCGGAGCCCAGCACATCCGCCACGCCCTGCTGCATCCCCCACAGCCACAGCGCGTCCACATGCTCCTGCGACCGGATCGGCGGGTTCATCTGCGCATAGCTGCCCAGCCGCTCATAGGCTTCCGGTCCGACCAGGGTCAGGTGCTGGGGCGTGATCTCGACGGTGGCGACATCCTTGTGGAAGCGCAGATATTCCATCTCTTCCCGGGTCGTGACGTGCAGCACATGGATGCGCGCGCCTGTCTCCTTTGCCAGGCCGACCAGGCGTCGGGTCGAGCGGATGGCGCTCTCGGCGTCGCGCACCTCGGGGTGGCTGGTCCAGTCGCCGGTGCGGGCCAGACCGCGACGCTCGACCAGCCGATATTCATCCTCGGAGTGGAAGGTGGCGCGGCGGCGCACATTGGACAGGACCTTACGCACCCCCTCGTCGTCGGCGATCAGCAGGTCGCCGGTCGAGGCGCCCATGAAGACCTTGACCCCGCAGCAGCCGGGTAGCCGCTCTAGCTCGCCTAGATAGTCCGCATTCTCATGCGTGCCGCCGACGTAGAAGGCGTGGTCCGTCCACATCCGGTCCTTCGCCCGAGCCAGCTTGTCGGCCATGGTGTCGGGATCGGTGGTGTTGGGATTGGTGTTCGGCATCTCGAACACGGCGACGACGCCGCCCAGGGCGGCCGCGCGGCTGCCCGTCTCCAGATCTTCCTTCCACTCCAGCCCCGGCTCGCGGAAATGGACCTGGGTGTCGATCACGCCGGGCAGGACGGTCAGGCCCGTCGCGTCGAAGACCTCGCCCGCCGACGCCTGAGACAGGTCGCCGATGAAGGCGATCTTGCCGTCGACCACCCCGACATCCGCCATGCCCCGCCCCGCATGGTTCGCCACCTCGCCGCCACGGACGATCAGGTCATAGGTCTGGGTCATGGGGCGGCGGTCCTGCGGGATGAGCGATGCGCTCTTACTATATCTCCGCTCATCCCCGCGAAAGCGGGGACCCAGCGCTTTGGGCGCGCTGTCGATGGGCCGCAAGCTTATCGCGGCAATATTGCGAACGAAACATCTGGGTCCCCGCTTTCGCGGGGATGAGCGGATGCAAGGGGTGCTAACCCCGCGCCTTCAACATCCGCTGCGCCGCCTTCAGCACCCGCTCCCACGGCAGATCCATCATATGCTGGATCGCCTGGTTCAGGCGCGGATCCAGCTTCTTGAACTCTTCATAGGTCCGCGGCCCGCGCACGGTCTCCCCCTTCCAGGGTCCGCGCACGGTCTCGTCCGACGGCCCGAAGGCGGCGACGACCGGCGTGCCCGAGGCCACGGCCAGCTGGGTCCAGATCGAGTCCGCCCCGATGTACAGCACCGACGTTGACAAGGCCGCCACCGTCTGCAGCCGCGTCAGCTTGCCTTGAAGCTCGATCACCCGCGCGCGCGGCACGGCGTAGCGGATCGTGTGCGCCGCCTCGCGGTCGATCTCCTCGCCCACGATCATCAGCCGCCCGCCCGCCAGCGGCCCGTCGTCGGCCAGCAGCTTGGCCGCCACCTTGGCGTAGCGTTCGGCCGGCCAGCGCTTGCCCATCCATTCCACGCCCGGCCCGACCGCCAGGATCGGCCCCTCTCCGCCCGTCGCCGGAATCAGCGCCTCGACCTGGGCCTGCGTCTCGTCCGAGACATAGAGTTTCGGCGCCGGGATCTCGTCCGGCTCCAGCTTCAGCACCGCCGCCGCCGCCTCGACCGCATGTAGGCCCGGCTGATCCTTGCCCCGCACCGCGCGTTTGTGCCGCCTCAGCTTGCCCGACAGGTCCGAGCCGCGCATGTCCACGACCAGCCCCCATTTGGTCGCCCGCACCTGGTTCCACAGGGCGATCCATTCGAAATGGCCTTCGCGCTCCAGCACGATCAACTTCGTCAGGCGCGGCGTATCGGCGAACAGCGGCGCACTGGCGGCCGATCCGACGATGGTGAAGGTCGCGTGCGGCAGGCTCTCGACCAGATGCGCCAGCACGCCGGAAGACAGCACGGCGTCCTCGGCGTCCGCCTCGGCGATGTACAGGATGGGAAACCGCCCGATCATCCGTCGACGGATACAGGGATTCTATCTGCGGTTCAGCGCCAAACGCGTGTTTCCACAGGAAGGCCCCATGCGCTACAGCGACGCGAATGAGCCAGACGCCCGATCCCGCCGCAGCAGCCGCCCTCGAACGCTTCAAGGCCCAGCGCGTCACGGCCATCTATCGACTGGACCTGATCGCCAAGGGCGCGACGATTTCCTACGAGGACGGCACGCCGATCGACATGGCCTCCGAAAAGGCCCGCCTGGAAGCGGTCGTCGCCGACATGGACCGCCGCATCGCCCGACTGGAGCGTTCAGCCGGGTGAGCCTGCCCCTCCTCCCCGACCGGACCTGCGGCGGTTGCGTCGAATGCTGCCGCGTCATTCCGCTGAACCTGCCGGAACTGGCCAAGCCGACGGGCGAGCTGTGCGCCTATTGCGTCGACGGCGCTGGCTGTTCGGTCCACGCGATCCGGCCGAACACCTGCCGCATCTGGTTCTGCCTGTGGCGTGTGGTCGAGCTGTCCGACGACTGGCGGCCCGATCGCAGCGGCGTCATCGTCCGCCCCGACGGCGTCGAGGATGGGGTCATCACCCTCTATGTCCTGCGCCGCTCGGCCTTCCTGGCCTCGCCCGACTTCTTCGTGACCGTCGCCGGCTGGGTCGCGGAAGGGATCGAGGTCGCGCTCAGCATTCCCGGCCCCGTCGGGACCTATCCGGCCCGCGCCGTCGTCACCGACTGGCTGCGTCCGGCCATCGAGGATGGCGACCCGGAGGCCTTCACGACCCGCGTTCTGATGTCCCTCGACCGGCTGGCCGAACACGATTTCCAGCCGGACGGCGTCGTCGCGCGATATGCGGTGACAACCCAGGATCGGCCGAAAGCTTAGCCGAAGCTTAAGTCCCTTGGCGCTACGATAGAATCCGTAACGCCGTCGCTGGAAAGGGCACGCCGTCGATGCAGGCCTGGGACGCGCTGAAACGACCGATCTGGATGTTCGATCCGGTCGCCTTGCGCGGCGTCTACGCTAATGCGGCCGCGCTTGACCTCTGGGGCTCCGACAATCTCGACGCCCTTCTGGCGCGTGATTTCAGCAATGTCTCGCCCGCTGTCCTGGCCCGCACCGAGCGTCTGGCCCGCGAGACGGCCAATGGCGAGACACTGACGGAAGACTGGACCTTCTATCCGCACGGGCGACCGCTGACGGTGTCGGCGGTGATCTCGACCTATCGCCTGACGGACGGCACGCCGGTCCTGCTGTTCGAGGCCGCGCCCATCATGGTGGAAAACGATGAGCGTCGCGCGGTGGAGGCCCTGCGCCACACCTCGACCCTGATCACCCTGTTCGACAGCGAAGCCCGCCCGATCTTCTCCAACCCGTCGGCCTTCGCCGCCTACGGCTCGACGGCGCACCCCTTCGAGGCCAGGTTCGCCGAACCCGAGCGCGCCCAGCCCATGCTGGCGGCCGCCCTGTCGGGGTCAGCGATTTCCGACGTCTGCGAGATTATCACGCGAGAAGGCGTGCGCTGGCACCATCTGGACATTCGTCCCGTGACCGACCCCGTCACGGGCCATCTCGGCGTGATGCTGAACGAGATCGACGTGACCGACCGCGTCGAGGCCGAACAGGCCCGCGTCGCCGCCGAGCAGAAGACATCGATGGCCGAGGCCCGGCAGAAGTTCCTGACGGACATGTCGCACGAGCTACGCACGCCGCTGAACGCGGTCATCGGCTTCTCCGACCTGTTGTCCAAGGCCGGCCTGCTCGACGAACAGGCCGATCAGGCCGCCCGCATCAATGACGCGGGCCAGCGCCTGTTGTCCGTCGTCAACGACATGATCGACCTGTCGTCCGACAACGTCGTTCCCCTGGTGCCCTCAGACAGCCCGGCCGCGGCCGAGCCCGCCCCGCCGGCCAATGAGGACGCCCCTGCCCTGCGTGTCCTCTATGTCGATGATCACGACAGCAACCGCGCCCTCGTCATGGCGGTGTTGACGGCACAGGGCATCGCCTGCGCCACCGCCAACGACGGCGAACAGGGCGTCGAGGCCGCCCGCACCGGCGACTGGGACGTGATCCTGATGGATATCCAGATGCCTGTAATGGACGGTGTCGAGGCGACCCGCGCCATCAGGGCCCTGCCCGGCGTGACAGGCCGCACGCCGATCCTGGCCCTGACCGCCAACACCCTGCCGGAGCAGCTGACCCAGTACGAACAGGCCGGCATGGACGACTGCATCGCCAAGCCGATGAACATCGTCGACCTGGTCATGCGCGTCACCGCCTGGGGCGCCAGCGACTGGCGCACCTTCGATCCCCGCCTTGAGGACGCGGCAGCCGCTGTCGCCTAAATTCGGCGCCGCGTCTTCTGAAGCCACGCCGTCGGCCCTATCTTCGCCCCATGCCCATCGCCCGTCTCGACAGCCGCGCTCTGATCTCCGTCACGGGCGAGGAGGCGAAACCCTTCCTGCACAATCTGCTGACCCAAGACGTGGAGACGCTGGCCGAAGGCGAACTGCGGTTCGGCGCCCTTCTGTCCCCGCCCGGCCGGCTGCTGTTCGACCTTTTCCTTCTGGGACAGGCTGACGGCGTTCTGCTGGATGTGGCGACTGAACGTCGCGACGCCCTGATCCAGCGCCTGTCGATGTACAAGCTGCGCGCCAAGGTTCAGGTCGCCGCCGACGACCGCCCGGTCTTCGCCGCCTGGCCCGAGGCCCCCGCCGGCTTCATCCCCGACCCCCGCACCCCCTTGATGGGCGGCCGCCTCTATGGCGAGGCGACTGCGGATGCCTCCGAAGCCGACTACGACGCCTACCGCCTGTTGATCGGCCTGCCCGATCCGACCGCCGACGCGCCCCAGGACAAGACCTATCCGATCGAGGCCGACTTCGACCTGCTGAACGGCATCGACTTCCAGAAGGGCTGTTTCGTCGGCCAGGAGACGACCTCGCGGATGAAGCGCCGGGGCACGATCAAGAACCGGATGCTCCCGTTGGACTTCGACGGCCCGCCTCCCGCCTTCGGCGCCGAGGTGCTGAAGGGCGAACTGCGCGCGGGCGAAGTCCTCTCGGGGCAGGACGGTTCGGTCATGGCCCTGCTGCGCATCGACCGCCTCGACGGCGACCTGACCGTGGACGGCCGCTCGGTGCGCTTGCGCAAACCCGCCTGGATGGGCGAGGACGTCCTCCCCTCCTCCAACGCGTGAGTCCACCATGAAGATCGCCGATCAGATCGTCCTCGTCACCGGCGGGGCGCGCGGCGTCGGCGCCGCCTGCGTCCGCGCCTTCGCCCATGAAGGCGCTCGCGTCGTCATCAACTGGAGGAACAGCGGCGAGGCCGCGAACGCTTTAGCCGCCGAGATCGGCGAGCGCGCCCTCGCTCTCCAGGCCGACGTGACCAACCGCGCTGCGGTGGACGCCATGGTCGCGGCGGCGCAAGGCCACTTCGGCGCCCCCGTCACCACCGTCGTCAACAACGCCCTGGACTACAGCTTCAACGGCGACGCCCGCTCCCAAATGACCGCCATCGGCTGGAACGAGATGGATCGCCAGTTTTCGACCGTCGTGGGCGGCGCCCTGAACCTGATCCAGGCGACCGCGCCCGGCATGGCCGCCGCCCGGTTCGGCCGCATCGTCAACATCGGCACCAACCTGTTCCAGAACCCGGTCGTGCCCTACCACGACTACACCGCCGCCAAGGCCGCCCTGCTCAGCCTGACCCGCACCGCCGCCGGCGACCTCGGCCCCGACGGCGTCACCGTCAACATGGTCTCGGGCGGTCTTCTGCGCACTACCGACGCCAGCGCCGCCACGCCCGAGGCCGTCTTCGACCTCATCGCCGGCATGACCCCGCTGCGCAGCGTCACGACCCCGCAAGAGTTCGCCGACGCGGTCCTCTTCTTCGCCTCCCCCTGGAGCCGCGCGGTAACCGGCCAGAACCTGGTCGTGGACGGCGGATTGGTCCGGGACTGAAGCCCGCGATATTCCTTCTCCCGTTGGGAGAAGGTGGCCCGCAGGGCCGGATGAGGGTCGGGCGGTGGACCAGTTCGCACGATCCGACCCTCACCCTTTCGCGCCAGAACGACGGCTATCGCCGCCGTGCGCTCAAGCCCTCTCCCAATGGGAGAGGGCTGAAACGGACGCCCGCCATCCTATCCTGGCGAAACTTCCAGCTACATTTCAGCGATCTAAAATCCACCAGCGTCAATCGACCATCCCTCATCCAAGCGCCCTTACGATGCGCAGGTTTAAGACCGGGGGAGACGAAGACTTGGACTCGTTGGACTGTTTTTTCCACCGTCCAACTTCGACCGCGAAATTGCACTTTGCACGCGTTTTTGAGGTGCAGTGCAATTGCGCCTGCGCCCCGAGATTATACGAATTAGACACTTTAGACGGTGTTTTTCCTCCGTCGCCCGACGCCAACCGCCCTTCCCTCGACAGGAACAGACTGGCAACTTCAGGCCATGATCGACTCACACGCCCCAGAGGGTCTCGGCGGCCGCTGCGGCTGGTGCGGGACCGACCCGCTCTATGTCGCCTATCACGACACCGAATGGGGCGTGCCCGAGCGCGAGCCCCGCGCCCTGTGGGAAAAGCTGGTGCTCGACGGCTTTCAGGCCGGTCTCGCCTGGATCACCATCCTCAGAAAACGCGAGGGCATCCGCGACGCCTTCGATGGTTTCGATCCTGAGATCGTCGCCCGCTATGGGGAGGCCGACATCCAGCGCCTGCTGAACGATCCGCGCATCATCCGCTCGCCCGCCAAGATCAACGCCGCCATCCGGGGCGCCCAGATCTGGCTTCAGATGCGCGATGACGGCGAGGACTTCTCCGCCTGGCTCTGGTCGTTCGTCGGCGGCGAGCCGATCCAGACCCCACACGCCGACTATCGCCAGGCCCCGACCCAAACCGAACAGTCCGTCGCCATGGCCAAGGCCCTGAAGAAGCGCGGATTCAACTTCTGCGGCCCGGTCATCGTCTATGCCTTTATGCAGGCTGTCGGCATGGTCAACGATCACCAGACGACCTGCTTCCGTCACGCCCAGGTTCGTGCGATGGCGAGCCATGGCTAAAGCCCCCGCAAATTCGAAAACCTTCCCGACCCTCGCGCTGGAAACGGTGCTGATTCAGCGCGTCAACGGTCACGTCTGCGGCGTGGACGAGGCCGGGCGCGGTCCCTGGGCCGGCCCCGTCTCGGCGGCGGCGGTCATTCTGAACCCCGACGACCTGCCGCCCGGCATCGACGATTCCAAGGCCCTGACGGAAAAGCGGCGCGCCGCCCTTGAGCCCGAGATCAAGGCCCGCGCCGTCGCCTGGGGCGTCGGCTTCGCCTCGGTGGACGAGATCGAGGAGCTGAACATCCTGCACGCCACGGGTCTGGCCATGTGCCGCGCCATCGAGGCCTTGCAGGTCCAGCCGGTCGCCGCCCTGGTCGACGGCAACTATCGCTTCAAGCTTCCCTGCGAAATCCAGACGGTCGTCGGCGGCGACGGACTGTCGCTCTCCATCGCGGCAGCCTCGATCCTGGCCAAGACCGCACGGGATCGGTTGATGATCGATCTGGACGCCCAATACCCCGGCTACGGCTTCGCCAGCCACAAGGGCTACAACGCCCCCATCCATCAAAACGCCTTGAAGACCCTAGGCCCCTGCCCCGCCCATCGGCGCAGTTGGTCGCCGATCAAGGCGCTGTTGCAGGAGGCCTGACGCCGTCTCAGATGTGCAGGAAGCCGCCCAGCAGCGCGCCCATCAGGGCCGCAACAGCCGCCCCGGCGATCGCCATCATCCAGCGCGGCGGCGGCGCCACTTCGGGCTCGACGTCGATCTGTTCGACTGGCTGAACGGCCTCGACCGGCCGAGTGTAACGCGCCGCGTTGTGGGTAAAGGTTGCATCCGCCGCTCGCGGTGCCCATGAGCGGGGCTCGGCCGCCGGGCGCACACGGTAGTCGTCGGGGCGATCGGTCTTGGGGGCGGTGTACGGGTGCGGTTGCATAGTCCCACAACGGCACGCAGCGATTCGCGTTCCGCCCTACCCTCCGTTGTTTTCATTGGTGTCTATGCGGCCACGGGCAGGGAGATCGGCCGCTCGGTGACCACGAACAGGTGCTCGACATTCTTGAGCCGCCCCACCTGCCCGACCTTCTCGCCCTTGGGATTATGGATCCCGATCCGGGCGCCGACATAGCGCGGATGCGCCACCTCCAGCACCTGCACATGGCCTCGCGCCGACAGCATCTCGACCAGGTTGGCGCGGCTCAGATACCCCTCATCGTTGAAGCTGACGATCAGGTTTGGCGCCTTGACCCGCTCGATCACGGTCCGCAGCGCCGGGCCGATGCCGGGCCGACTGTTGAAGGCGCTCTTGCGCGTCCTCACGTCCACCCGCTTGTTGGCCACCCCATAGGTCTCGGGCCGGTCCCACAGCACCAGGCTTTCCCAGCAATGGTAGTTCCCAAGATAGGAATGCTGGTTGTAGGGCGGATCCAGATAAACCAGGTCCGCCTCGACCTGTTCGGCGATCTCGACCGCATCGCCCTGCGTCGCTCGGCATGGCCCGTCCACCGCCGGAACCAGGTCCGGCGTGCGCAGCTCCAGCGTCTTCAACGCTCTCGGCGCCCACTGCTTCATATAGGCCATCTGAACCCCGGCGGTGGAATCCACCCGATCCGCCGCCTCCATCAGGCTGACCAGGGCGATGGCCTTGAGTTCCGGCTCCAGTCCCATCGCCTCGATCCGGTGGCGCATGGCGTCGATGCGAGCGCCGTTGTCGGGGTGGAAATACCGCGCATCCTGACAAAAGGCCTGGGTGAACCAGCCCGCCTCGGGCTTCACTGTCCGCAGCTCGGCCAGCACGACCTCGGCCCGCTCAAGCCACTGCTCTCGATCCGCCTGGACATAGGTCGTCGCCAGGGCGTGGGCATAGGCGTTCAGGTCGTTCGACCAGACCTGAAACCCCTGCTTCTTCAAGGCGTGCCCGACCCGCGCTGTGCCCGAGAACAGATCGCACACCCGCCCGCCCTGCGGCAGCACCCCCGCCACCGCACCCGTCACATGCCCCAGCAAGGCGCGCTTGGAGCCGATATATTTGATCATGACGCGGCCCGACTCATCGCGGCAGCATAGCGGTTTGAGGCGTCACGCGAGAGGGGCGAAGATGGTGCGGGCGGCCGGGCTTGAACCGGCAAGGACTTTCGTCCGGCAGATTTTAAGTCTGCTGCGTCTACCAGTTTCGCCACGCCCGCAGCCCGGTCTGGCCCGGTTCGGCTCCTATAGACGGAACCGGGCCGGGTCTCCAAGTCGTCAGCGTGTTGGGGTCGCCGGCGTGGTCGCGGGCTTCATCGCCCGGAAGTCCACGTCGGAGTCGGCGATCAGCCACAGCAGGCCGGCCCAGGCGGCGACGTTCTGGTTCAATTGCGCCGGGTCGATCTTGTCGAGCGTGTCGTTGGCGGTGTGGTGCAGGTCGAAATAGCGGGTTCCGTCCTGAGCGAGGCCGAAAAAGGGCACGCCCAGCGGGCCCATCGGTCCGACGTCGACGCCGCCTTCGGTCTCGACGCGATCGGAGGCCAGGACGCCGATCGGATAGAGGACGCGGGTCGCGGCCTTCTGAAAGTCTGAGCCTTGTGCGCCGGCGGGCAGGCGCAGGGCATAGACGCGATCGGCGCCGAAATCGCTCTCGCCGGCGATGATGTGCTTGTCCAGCGCTGCGCCCTGGCCGCGGGCGTAGACGCCGCCGCCGTTGCCGGTCTGGGCGGTCGGCTGGGCCACTTCTTCCGAACCGTAGAAGATGACGCGCAGGGTGCGGGCCGGACGGCGGCCGCTGTCGGCGATGGCCTTGGCGGCGGCGATAGTGATGGCGCCCCCTGCCCCGTCGTCGATGGCGCCGGTGCCCAGGTCCCAGCTATCCATGTGGGAGCCCAGGACGATGATCTCGTCGGGCCGGGTCGCGCCGGGCAGATCGCCGATGACGTTCTGGCTGTGCGTCTGATAGGTGCGGGCGGTCGAGGTCAGGCGCATGCGCACCGGCTGGCCCAGGGCGACCAGGCGGCTGACCTGATCGGCGTCGGGCGCGGCCAGGGCGAAGGCGGGAATGGTCGGCTTGCCGTCGACATAGCGGGTGGTGCCGGTGTGCGGCATCCGGTCTTCGTCAGAGCCGACCGAGCGCATGACGAAGGCCGCCGCGCCCTTGGCCGCCGCCACGCCGGGGCCGGCGCCGCGCATGCGGGTCTGAGGACCATAGCCCGAGCCGTCTTGCATCGGGTGCATCTGACCCAAGTCGACATAGACGATCTTGCCGCGGACGGTGGCCTCGGGCGCGGCCTGCAGGTCTTCGAAGGTGGAGAAGCGCACGACCTCCGCCTCAATGCCGCCCCTCGGCGTGGCCGGCGAATGACCCAGGGCGGCGGCGACCAGGGCCTGGGCGTTGTCGCCGACGATGGCGGCCGAGCTTTCGCCCCGCTCCCAGCCGACCAGTGGGAACTCTTCGATGCGGACGTTCTGGAAGCCGTTGGCGCGCAGATAGTCGGCGGCCCAGGCGGCGGCCTGTTGTTCGGAACGCGAACCCGCCGGGCGCGCGCCGAACCGCGTCGTCAGCTGGGTGACATAGTCCATGGCGATGTTCGAACGCATCGCGGCGTCGCGCACCACAATCGCCTGCTGCACCGTCGCCGCATCCTGAGCATGGGCCGCCGGGATGAACGCGACAAGACCCAGGGCGACGGCGCTGGCGGTCAGCAGACGGATGGACATAGGCAGGCTCCGGACTCAGATGAGAGCCGGACCCTAGGTAGGTTCAGTCGTTCTGGAAATAGGGTTCGACCGGACCCTGCAGTTTCACGGTCAGGGCCTTGCCCTTGCGATCCACGCGGTTGCCGAGCGCCAGACGCACCCAGCCTTCGGACACGCAATATTCCTCGACATTGGTCTTCTCTTCGCCCTTGAAGCGAATGCCGACGCCGCGTTGCAGGACCTCGGCGTCGTGATGCGGGCTGGACGGGTCGACCGAAAGGCGATCGGGGGGCGTGTCGGACATGGCGTTGGTCGGGCTCAGATCTCGGGAAGGCGCGGTGATAGACGCGCTGGTGCGCCCTGCCAATCCGAAACCGGGCGGAAAGCGGGCTCGAAGACCTTTACGGCAGCAGGTGATAGTGCTGGGCGATGGCGGCCATCATCACGGTTCCGAACGCCGGAACGGCGAGTATGATGGCCCGGCGCATGCGATGCGCGACGTAAAGCAGTTCGCCGATCATGGCGCGGATCCTCGATGTCATCGCTCTCTGACGGAGCGTTCGAAGATCATTGGTCGAACAGTGCGCGCTGTCGAGACGAAACGTCAGCGTCGAGATCACACTTAAGGTTACTGCACGGTTTGACGGGGCTGCGCGTTGGGGGCGGCTGACGGCTGGTAGGCCTGCGGGCCGGTCGCGGCGGGAGCCGCCGCAGGCGTCGCGGCGGGACGACGCGCCGGGGTTGCGGCCGGGCGCGCCGCCGGTCGCGCAGCGGGACGGTTGGCGGCCGGGCGCGGCGTCGGACGGGTCGTCGGGGCGGCGGCGGGCTGAGCTGTCGGCGTCGCAGGCGGGGTCGTGGCGGCTGGCCCAGCAGCGGCGGGCGTTGCGGCCGGAGGCGGTGTGGCCTCGGCGGCGGCGGCGCGAGCAGCCATCTGCTGGGCCTGGAACCGGGCGGCGAGCTTTTCGGTCAGTTCTTTGGCTTGCGGCGCGCTCATCTGGGCCATGATGGCGGCCAGGGTGCGCGGACGCATGGCGGCGGCGACCGGCAGGCGCACCCGGTCCTCTAGCGCGGCCATAACCGGGGCGGCCTCCTTGGGACGCATAGCGGAATAGACCTGAACCAGACGATCGATCTCGGCCTTCTCGCGCTCGTCCACCTGGCCGAGCATCTGCTTCATCTCGGCCTTCAGGGCTTCCAGCGCCTTGACCTTGGCGTCCAGCTTCTGCTCGGCGGCGACCATCAGCGGCAGGGTGGTGGCGAAGTCCTGGTCACGCGCATCCAGCGCCGCGCGGCGCTGCGACAGCGACTGGATGATCTTCAGCTCGGCCGGCGAAATCCCGGCCTGCTGGGCCAGTTGTTCGGGAGACAAGGCGGAACAGGTGCCGGGCAAGGCTGGCTTGGGCGGCGCGCCGGCCGCAGCGGGAACCGCCTCCTCGGCCCAGGCCTTGGCCCCGTCGAACAGGCCAGGCGCGACGCCGACGGCGCGCACGGCGACGACCCCGCCGATGGCGATGGCGATCAGGGGCAGGATGCGGGGAAGGCGGGCCATGAAATGGGGTTCCGAACTCAGGCGGCGAACAGGTCGTCGTCGAGATTACGACGCGCGGCGTTGAGGCTTTGTTTGGCGGAATGGTTAGCGGAGCGTCCGGCGGTCAGGGCCTGAACGATGGCGGCGACATTGTCGCGCCCGGCGGGCGCAGCCGCTTCATTGCGACGGTTCGAAGAGGGACCGGCCAGTCCCTGGATGCGTTGAGCAAGGGCCGCCATGCGCTCGGCCCGCTCCTCGTCTTCGGTCGCGGCCGGTGCCGGAGCCGGGGCGGCCGGGGGCGCGCGACGGACAGGCTCTTCCTCAACGATCCGCGCCGGCGCCATGGCCGGCGCGCGGGCGATCAGGGTCTCCAGCTGGGCCTTGACCTCACGCGCCTTGATGATCCGGTCGTGCAGCAGATCCGTTTCCTGACCCGAGGCCCGAAGAGTGGCCAGCGCGTTTTCGGCGCGGCCCGCTGCGGCGTTCAGTTCGGTGACGGCCTGGGCGAAGGCCAGCTGTCCGGCGCGCAGGGCGGCCAGCTTGCGTTCCAGCTTGATGCCGTACCCGACCGCCGCGATCAGCAGCACCATCAGCACGCCGTCCATGATCATTCCGGCCATCAGACGTTCACTCCCAGACGGGCGGCGACTTCCGGATTGACCGGTCCCTCGACGCGTATGGCGATGTGCTGGCCCTTGCGACCCATGCGGCCTGTGGTCAGCGGAATGGAGCCGGCGCGGATCGAAACCTCGGAATCCGGCGTGGCGTTCAGCATCATCGTGTCGCCGACCTTGAGGTTCAGTACGCTGGACAGGGGCATCTGCTGTTCGTCCAGGACCGCGCGGACTTCGGTCTCGGTCGTCCAGATCTCGGTGGCCAAGTGGCCTTCCCAGATGTTGTCGCGGCCGAACTTCTCGCCCATGAACTGCTGCAGCAGCATCTTGCGGATCGGCTCCAGCGTCGCATAGGGCAGCAGCAGTTCGATACGACCGCCGCGATCCTCCATGTCGATCCGCAGCTTGATCAGGATGGCGGCGTTGGCGGGACGCGCGATGGCGGCGAAGCGCGGGTTGGTCTCCAGCCTATCCAGGTTGAAGTGGACCGGGGTCAGCGGCTCGAACGCCTGCCGGGCGTCATTCAGCACGACCTCGACCATCCGCTGCACCAGCACCCGCTCGATGGTGGTGTAGGGCCGGCCTTCGATGCGCAGCGCCGCCGTGCCGCGACGACCGCCCAGCAGCACGTCGACGATCGAATAGATCAGGTTCGAATCGACCGTCAGCAGGCCGTAGTTGTCCAGCTCCTCGGCGCGAAACACCGCCAGAATGGCCGGCAGCGGAATCGAGTTCAGATAGTCGCCGAACCGGATGGAGGAGATATTGTCCAGGCTGACTTCGACGTTGTCGGAGGTGAAGTTGCGAAGGCTGGTCGTCATCAACCGCACCAGGCGGTCGAACACGATCTCCAGCATCGGCAGACGCTCGTAGCTGACGAGCGCGGAGTTGATGATGGCCCGGATGCCCGAGCGTTCGGAACCGTCGTCGTCGCCCAGGTCGAAGCCCAGCAGGCTGTCGATCTCATCCTGGTTCAGGACGCGTTCGGACAGGGCGTCGCCAGGATCGCCCAGACCGCCGAACGGATCGAGTTGCGCCGCGTCCGTCATGCCTATTGCACCAGCATTTCTTCGATCAGCACAGCGTCGACCTTGCCCGGGGCGGCGATCAGATTGACGCGGCGCAGGATCTCGGCGCGCAGCTGATAGGTGCCGGCCGAGCCGCTGAGGTCCTCGGGGCGCAGTTCGCGCACGAAGCCGGTGAACATGTCCTGCAGACGCGGCATCTCTTCCTGCAGATGGGTCGCCACCTCGGCGTCCTGCATCTCCAGGGTCAGCTTCAGCTTCAGGAAGGTCGGACGGCCGTCGGGCGACTGAATGTTCATGACCATGTCGGGCAGGGTGTAGAAGGTGACGCCATCCGGCCCCGCGGCGATGACGCCCAGCGCAGGATCGGCCTCGCCTTCCTTGCCGCCGCCGTGACCGCCGCCTTCCTTCTTCTCTTCCTTGCCCTCGGCCTTCTTGTCGGCCTTCTCTTCTCCGTGGCCGGCTTCAGCCTCGGCGCCGTGCGCTTCGGCGGGCTTGGGCTTCAGCATGAAGAAGGCCGCCGCTCCCCCGCCGCCCAGCACCAGCAATGCGACCGGCGCAATGATGAACAGCAGCGGGATTTTCTTCTTCTTGGGCGCGGCTGCGTCACCGTCGGCGGCCTCGCCTTCGGTCACGGCCGGCAGGTTGGCGTCGGCGTCGGCCGCAGGCGCACCCTTCTTCTTGCCGAACTTGAACATGCGCGCGCCCCGGAGACTCTCTCATCGCGAGGATCGTCCGGTTTGGTTAATGCGACGTTTACAATGGGCAGGATTTGCCGGGTTGGAAGCGACCCGATCCTGCTCAAACCCGCATTCCGCTTCAATTAACCTTGTTGGCACGGCCGTTGCGAGGGCTGAGGCGAAGGAGCACGCCTCTCGTGGAAAACGCCGCCTATATCGGACTGTCACGCCAGATGACGCTGCGTCGCGAACTGGACATCGTGGCCAACAACGTCGCCAACGCCAACACCACCGGCTTCAAGGTCGAGCAGCTGATGCTCGGAACCGAGATCGGTCAGCGAGCGCGCAACGACTCGATCCGCCCGTCGGCCAGCTTCGTGCTGGACAATGGCGTCGGTCGCGACTTCGGCCAGGGTTCGATGCAGCAGACCGGCCGCTCGCTGGACTTCGCCATTTCCGGCGAGGGCGCCTTCTTCACCGTGCGTGATGGCGCCAACGGCGAGGCCTACACCCGCGACGGCGCCTTCACCCTGGACCCGGAAGGGCGTCTGACCACCAAACAGGGTCAGGCCGTCCTTGGCGGCGGCGCGGAGATCGTGCTGGACCCCGCGCTTGGCGCGCCCAGCGTCGGCGCCGACGGCACCATCACCCAGAACGGGCAGGTCACTGGCCGGCTGTCGGTCGTGCGTTTCGATACGCTGGGCGTGCTCGAAAAGGGCGGCGACAGCCTCTACCGCAATAAGTCCAACGCCCAGCCGATCGAGGCCGCCGACGCCCAGGTTCATCAGGGCTCGTTGGAGTCCTCCAACGTCAATCCGTTGATCGAAATCACCAATCTCGTCGAGATCAGCCGCGCCTACGAGAGCATTTCCAAGCTGATCGAAAACACCACAGACCTGAGCCGTCGCGCCGTCGAGCGCCTCGGCAAGGCCGCTTAAGGGAGAGCCGGAACATGCGCGCTCTGAGAACCGCAGCCTCGGGCATGGCCGCCCAGCAGCTGAACGTGGAGGTCATCTCCAACAACATCGCCAACATGAACACGGTGGGCTTCAAGAAGCAGCGCGCCGAGTTCCAGGATTTGCTCTACCAGAACGTCGAACGCATGGGGGCCCAGTCCTCCGCCTCCGGCACCGTGGTTCCGACCGGCATCCAGATCGGCGCGGGCGTCAAGGCCGGGGCCGTCTATCGCGTTACCGAGCAGGGCACGCCGCAGATGACCGGCAACCCCTATGACATGGCCATCGACGGCAAGGGCTATTTCCAGATTAGCCTGCCTTCCGGCGAAAAGGCCTACACCCGCGCCGGCAATCTGCAGGTCAATCCGGAAGGTCAGATGGTGACCGACGACGGCTATCTGCTGGAGCCGGCGATCACCATCCCGCAGGACGCCACGAAGGTGTCGATCTCCAAGACCGGTCTGGTTCAGGTGACCCAGGCCGGACAGCCCGCCCCGACCACTGTCGGGCAGATCGAACTGGCCAGCTTCTTCAACGAGGCCGGTCTGGAAGCCATCGGCGACAATTTGTTGCTGGAGACCGCCGCGTCCGGCCCGGCGATCGTCGGCACGCCCGGCGACGCGGGCTATGGCCAGATCATGCAGTCCTACACCGAGGCGTCGAACGTCGATGCGGTCGCTGAAATCAGCGCCCTGATCGTGGCGCAGCGCGCCTATGAAATGAACTCCAAGGTCATCAGCACCGCTGACCAGATGCTGTCCGTCGCCTCGCAAGTGAAGGGCTAGGGCCGTGACCATGATCCGTTCCCTGCTGCTCGCCGCCGCCGTCAGCGCCTTCGCCGGCGCCGCCCTCGCCAACCCGGTCGTGCTGCGCGCCAACCCCGTGGACGACGACGGTCGCGTCACCCTGGGCGATATTTTCGAGGGCGCGGGCGCAGCGGCCAATGTCGCCGTCGCCGAGCGCGTCGGTCCCTCGGTCGTGCTGGACGCCGGCCAGCTTCAGGCCCAGGCGCGTCAGGCGGGCCTGGACTGGAGCAATCCCAATGGCCTGCGCCGCGTCGCCGTGCGCCGTTCGGCCGGACCCGTTCAGACCGTGGCCGACGCCGCGCCAACGGACGCCGTCCAGGCTGCCCAACCTATCGCCCGCGCCGCCTATCGCCCCGGCGCCGCGACGCAGGTCATCGCCCGCAACGACATGGTGCGCGTCACCTATCAGGTCGGCGGCGTGAACCTGGCCGTCATGGGCAAGGCCATGCGCAGCGCCGGTCTGGGTGAGCCGGTCGCCGTTATGAACACAGCCTCCAACCGCATCATCGATGCGGTCGCCTCCGGTCCCGGCCAGGCCATCGCCGGCCCCGGCGCCGACATGGCCCGCGCCAATCCCCAACAGTTCGCCGCCCGCTAGGGAATCCCAGTCATGCGTAAAGCCGTCCTGATCCTCGCCGCCCTCGCCCCGCTCGCCGCCTGCTCGACCGTCGCCGAAACGGTGCGCGGTCCGGAACTGGCCCCCATCGGCTATCCCGCCGCTTTGATCCCGGCGCAGCAAGCCTATCTGCCCGCGCGCGAGACCACGCCAGCCAGCGCCAACAGCCTGTGGCGCACGGGCGCCCGCACCTTCTTCGGCGACCAGCGCGCGCGCCATATCGGCGACATCCTGACGGTCAAGATCGACATCGATGATCGCGCCCAGACCCAGAACTCGACCCAGCGCTCGCGCTCCAACGAGATCAACGCCGGCGTCAGCAACCTGTTCGGCCTGGAAAGCAGCCTGGGCCGCGCCTTCCCCGGCGGCTTTGATCCGTCGAAGATGGTCGGCATGGAAGGCGATCTGAAGTCGTCGGGCAATGGTTCGGTCACCCGCGCTGAAAAGGTGTCGCTGACCATCGCCGCCGTCGTCACCGACGTCTTGGCCAACGGCAATCTGGTGATCCAGGGTCGGCAGGAAGTGCGCACCAACCGCGAGGTCCGCGAACTGACCGTCGCCGGCATCGTCCGTCCCGAGGACATCTCATCAGCCAACGCCATCAACCACACCCAGATCGCCGAGGCGCGCATCTCCTACGGCGGTCGTGGCGACGTCAGCCGCGTCCAGGCTCCGCCCGTGGGTCAGGCGCTGGCGGAACGCTTCAGCCCGTTCTGACGCGCGCCGACCCTGCGGGTTGAACTGCTGACGGATAACCGCGTTCAAAGGAAATGCGGTCGTCCGATCTCTTGCGGTCACAGCCGCGTCTGACGACATTGAAGACGACGCGGCGCTGCGCGTCGTCGGCGGGGGCTGACACATGAAGCTGATACTCTCCGCCCTGATGGCGGCCGCGATACAGACTGCGCCCGGCGCAGGCTGGACCTGGAGCCTGTACGAGGGCGAAGGACCGATGGTGCTGGCCAACGACATTCCCGACACCGCCAGCCTGCGCGCCACGCTGCAATGCCTGCCGGGTTCGGGCGCGGTCTCGGTCGCGGTTTATGGCGGGGATGCATCCGCCGGCTTTGCGCGCATCACCTCGGGCGGGTCGACGGCGACCAGCGAGGCGCGCGTCGGGCGTGGCGGCAAGCTGGAGACGGCCATCCCCGTCGATCACCCCGCCTTTTCCGCCTTCGTGGCGAACGGCCGGATGACGATCGCCGTCGGCGACGACGCCAGCACGATCACCGTCGAACGTCCGCACATGGCCAAGCTGCGTCGCTTCGCCGATCGCTGCGCCGGCTGAGGACCTCACGCATGCGTCTTCGATTGATATCAGCCTTGATCGCCGCCTCGGCCCTCGCGGCTTGTGCGACCCAGGCCCCGATGCCCACAGCCGGCTCTGCGGCGACCGCATCGGCGCCCACGCCCATGCCCGGTTACGACTGGTTCCTGAACACCGATGGGCAGGAGGCCATGCTGGCCTACGGCGTCGCCAACAGCGACGAGGTCAAGCTGAAGCTGGCCTGTCAGGCCGGGTCCAGCGCTCTTGAACTGACGGCCGCCAGCGACAAGCCGGGCCGCGAAATCTATCTGGAATCCGGCGGCGACACCGAGCGCTATCGCGCCGCATCCGAGCCGGCCGTCGTGCATGACGGCGAACTGCTGACGGCTCAGGCCAAGACCAAGGATCCGGTCTTCCAGCGCTTCCGCCGTTTGGGCTGGATCGCCGCCTGGGCTGACGACGAACGTCACGTCTACGCCGCCCATCCCGCCGCAAAGGTGCAAATCGAGCGGTTCTTCACCGTCTGCGGTTGACGCATCGGCTCTGCTCGGCTTGCGTGCCCCTCCTGACAGGAGGGGCGTCATGAAGATTTCTTATCTGGCTGTTGCAGCCATGCTTGCGGCCGGGTCGCCGATCGCGGCTGTGGCGCAGACGCCGCCCGCCGCCGTCGCAGCTGCGCCGGCAGACGCCGCGCTGAACGCCGTCATCGCCGACTACGAGACCTATCTGAAGTCCGTCGATCCCATCTCGGCCGGCGGTGAGGGCGATGTCGAGGCGATGGGCCGCGTGCCCGACCTGTCGCGCGAATTCGAACTGGCCCAGCGCGCGCCGCTGGAAGGGTTCGTGCGGCGGCTGACGGCCATCGACCCGGCAAGTCTTTCCCACGCCGGCGGCATCAACCACGCCTTTCTGCTCTACACGCTCAACCGCAGCCTGGAAGGGTTGGACTACGACACCAGCCGCCTGGCGTTCGATTCCGAAGGCGGCCCCGGAACCTGGGCGCTCTATGTCGGCGGCAGCACGCGCCTGAACTCGGTCGCGGAGGCCGAGGCCTATATCAAGCGTATCCGGGGCTTCGGCCAAATCTACGCCCAGACGACGGCCAACGCCCGGCGCGGCCTGGACACCGGCCTGGTCCAGGCCCGATCCGTGACAGAAAGCGCCCTGACGCTGGCGCGAAACGATGTGGCGATCAAGCCGGACGCCGAGCCGCTGCTGAAGCCCTTGGCCACCCTGCCGTCGACCGTGTCTCAAGCGGATAAGGATCGCCTGACCGCAGAGGCGACGGCGGCGGTTTCAGAGACGATCCTTCCCGCACGCCGGTCCTGGCTGGTTTTCCTCGAAAGCGACTATCTGCCCAAGGCGCCGGTCCAACCGGGCATCGGCAATCGGCCCGGCGGCAAGGAACTCTACGCCTATCTGGTGCGCGGCCACACCACGACCGACCTGACGCCGGACCAGATCCATCGGATCGGTCTGGACGAGGTCGCGCGCATCCGCGCCCGCATGGATTTGGAGATGAAGGCGTCGGGCTGGACCGGCGACTTCGCCGGCTTCCTGAACTTCCTGCGCACGGACCCTCAGTTCTATGCGACCAGCCGCGAGGCCCTGTTGCAGCAGGCGTCGGAGATGGCCAAGCGCGCGGATGGTGGTTTGCCGCCCCTGTTCGCCACCCTGCCCCGCCTGACCTACGACGTGCAGCCCGTGCCGCCGCAGATCGAGGAAAACTACACCACCGGCCGCTACAACGGCGGTTCGATGCAGAACGGCGTTTCGGCCCATTACATCGTCAACACGTCCAAGCTGGATCAGCGTCCGCTGTACGAGTTGCCCGCCCTGACCCTGCATGAGGCCGTTCCGGGCCACCATCTCCAGATCGCCTTGCAGCAGGAGGCGCCCGGCCAACCCTATTTCCGACGTCAGGCCAATGTCAGCGCCTACACCGAGGGCTGGGGCCTGTATGCCGAATATCTGGGTGAGGAGATGGGCTTCTATCGCACGCCTTACGAACGGTTCGGCCGCCTGTCCTATGAGATGTGGCGCGCCTGCCGACTGGTCGCGGACACTGGCCTGCACTGGATGGGCTGGACCGAAGAACAGGCCCGCGCCTGTTTCCGCGACAACTCGGCCCTCGCGCCCCACAACATCGAGACCGAGCTTCAGCGCTACATCGGCTGGCCCGGCCAGGCCACGGCCTACAAGATCGGCGAAATCCGCCTGCGCGAAATCCGCGCGCGGGCCGAGCGGGAGTTGGGGCCGAAGTTCAACATCCGCATCTTCCACGACGCCCTGCTGGTCGAGGGCCCGCTGCCGCTGGCGCTGCTGGACCAGCGGATGGACGCCTGGATCGCGGAGCAGAAGGCGAAGTAGCAGAAGCGTCGTCTCCTCCCCGCTTCGTGGGGAGGTGGCTCGGAGCGAAGCGGAGAGACGGAGGGGTTCTTAGCCGCATCACAGGCCGCTTGTGGGACTTCAAGAGCCCCTCCACCGCTTCGCGGTCCCCCTCCCCACAAGTGGGGGAGGAGACGATAGGCTTAAGCCCAGTCCGGTTCCGGCAAACCTTTCGACCGCAGGAATTCCGGGTTGAAAAGCTTGGACGCATAGCGCGAGCCGGGATCGCACAGGCAGGTCACGATGGTCTTGCCGGGCCCAAGCTCGCGCGCCAGCCGCACCGCGCCGGCGATGTTCACCCCCGCCGATCCCCCCAGCGACAGACCTTCGTACTTCACCAGGTCGAACAGGATCGGCAGAAACTCCGCGTCCTCGATCCGATAGGCGTAGTCAGGCTTGAAGCCCTCCAGATTGCCGGTGATCCGCGCCACACCGATCCCTTCGGTGATCGACGATCCCTCGCCCGTCATCTCGCCCTTGGTGAACCAGTTGAACATGGCCGCGCCCGCTGGATCGGCCAGGGCGATGGTCACATCCGGCTTCTGTTCGCGCAGATAGGCGCCGACGCCGGCGATGGTCCCGCCTGAGCCGACGGCCGAGACGAAGGCGTCGACCTGACCGTTTGTCTGCGTCCAGATTTCGGGGCCGGTCGTGTTGTAATGCGCCTCGCGGTTGGCGGTGTTGTCGAACTGATTGGCCCAGATGGCGCCGGCCTCTTCGCTGTCGTTCAGCTCGGCGGCCAGGCGCCCGGAATAGTGGACGAAGTGGTTCGGGCTGGAGAAGGGCGCGGCGTCCACCTCGACCAGCCGGGCGCCCAGCGAACGGATGGCGGACTTCTTCTCTTCCGACTGGGTACGGGGAATGACTATGACGACCGGATGACCCAAGGCGGCGCCGACTAGGGCCAGGCCGATGCCGGTGTTGCCGGCCGTGCCCTCAACGATCGTCCCGCCGGGTTTCAGCGCGCCCGACGCCCGCGCGCCCTGCACGATCGACAAAGCGGCGCGATCCTTGATCGAACCGCCGGGATTCAGAAACTCGGCCTTGCCCAGGATTTCGCAGCCCGTCGCGTCGGACAGGCGGTTCAGGCGCACCAGCGGCGTATTGCCGATCAGGTCGATGACGGATGACGTAGCGGACAAGGTCAGGCTTTCAGGCGAAGGTCGAAACAGGGCGGATCAGGCGGCGGCTTGGCGTTGCCCTAAGTGGATGCCGCACTCAACCTTGTCTATGCCCGACCAACGTCCGGCGCGGGCGTCTTCGCCGTCCTGGACCGCGCGGGTGCAGGGCCAGCAGCCGATGGATCGGTAGCCTTGCTCGACCAGCGGATGACGCGGCAGATCGTTCTCCTCCAGCCAGGCCTCCACGTCGTCGGCGTCCCAGTTCGCCAGGGGATTGATCCGCAGCACCCCGTCCAGCACCTCGAACGGCTTCAGCTTTGCCCGCGTCGCGGCCTGATAGCGTTTGCGCCCGGTGATCAGAGCATTGAACTCAGCTGTCGCACGCGCCAGCGGCCGCACCTTCCTAAGATCGCAGCAGGCGTCGGCGTCGGTCTTCCACAGGTCGTCGCGCGCATCCAACGTCGCCTTCTCGCCCGCATCCGGCGTCACCAGCCGCACATCAGTCAGGCCCAGCGCCTTGGTCAGTTGCGTGCGATAGGACAGGGTCTGGAGAAAATGCTGCCCCGTCTCCAGAAAAACTACCGGCACGGTCTTGTCCTCGCCAGCGATGATGTCCAGCAGGGCGGCGGACTCGGCCCCGAACGATGAGATGGCGCCGACCCGCAGGCCCAACGCCGGATCCAACGCCGACTTCAGGATTTTGGACGCGTCTTGCCCCTCGGTCTCGCGGTTCAGCCGTTCGGCCAGCGCGTCCAGGTCGCGGTCGTTCGACGCCGCACGCCGACGCTGCCAGATCGTCGGCGCAGGATCGACCGCCGGCTGATAGGCGGCGCTGAACGCCCGGTCCATCCGGTCCCAGGCCGCCTTGTCCGCGCCCTCGGTCAGTTCCACCGCGTCGAAGCCCGAGCGCCGAAGGTGTCGCGCCTGATCCGGCAGGACCTTGCCCGCCGCGATCAGCCGCCCGGCGTAACCGCGCTCTCGCAGCACCGCCGCCAGCGAGAAGCCGCGTCCGTCGCGGAAGGCGTCGAAGTCCAGCACCAGCGTGTCTTCGTTTGCGGCGGCCGCCTCAACCTCCTCCAGCGGGGTCGTCACCGACAGGCGCAGCCCGTTCTGTATGCCCTCAAGCCGTTGCATCGAGCGTCTCATAGATGGCGTCGCGGAAGGGATCGGGTCCGACGCGGCGCACCGTGTCAATGAACCGCTCGCCGTCCGTGCGGATTTGCAGATAGCGGTCGAGGGTCCGCTGGATGGCGGGCGCGACGTCATCGGCCGGCAGGCTCTTGCCGACAATGTCGCCCAGCGCCGCCTGTTCGTCGGGAGAGCCGCCGACGGTGATCTGATAGTATTCCTCGCCCTTGCGATCGACGCCCAGCACGCCGATGTGGCCGACGTGGTGGTGGCCGCAGGCGTTGATGCAGCCGCTCATATTGATGCGGACCGGCCCCAGCTTCTCCTGATAGTCCATGTCCGCCAGCCGCTTCGACAGGGCCTGGGCCACCGGAATCGAGCGGGCGTTGGCGAGGCTGCAATAGTCCAGGCCCGGGCAGGCGATCACGTCGGTCGCCAGATCGGCGTTGGCCGTCGCCAGCCCCGCCTCTCGCAGCGCTCGCCACAGAGTCGGCACATCGTCCAGCTTCACATGCGGCAGGACCAGATTCTGCTCATAGGCGGCGCGCAGTTCGTCGAACGAATAGTGCTCGGCCAGGTCCGCGACCGCGTCCATCTGGTCCGCCGTGATGTCGCCCGGCACCCCGCCGACCGGCTTCAACGACACCACCACCGAGGCGTAACCCGGTTGACGGTGACGACGGACGTTGTTCCTCGCAAATCGAGCGAAGTCCGGATCGGCCAGTAGGGCGCGGTCGAACGGGCCGCTGGCCTTCGGCAGGTCCTCGAACGGCGGCGGGGCGAAATAGGCCTTGATCCGCTCGGCCTCGTCCTCGGGGATGCGCAGATCCTCGTGGCGCAGGGTGGCGTAGTGCTTGTCCACCTCCTCGCGGAAGGCCTCAATCCCCAGCGAGGCGACCAGTATCTTGATCCGCGCCTTGTGGATGTTATCGCGCCGCCCCAGCAGGTTCCACGCGCGCAGGATGGCGGTCAGATAGGCCAGAAGGTCCGCCGCAGGCACGGCCGGGGCGATCTCCTGCGCGATATGCGGCAGACGTCCCTGCCCGCCGCCGACGAAGACGCGGAAGGCGGTTCCGCCATCCTCGCCCTTGAAGATCTGAAGGCCGACATCGTGGGTGCGGATCGCCGCCCGATCCTTCTCGGCCCCGATCACCGCGATCTTGAACTTGCGCGGCAGGAAGGAGAATTCGGGGTGGATGGTGGACCACTGGCGGATGATCTCGCACCAGGGACGCGGATCCTCGATCTCGTCGTCGGCGGCCCCGGCGAAGACGTCGGTGGTGGTGTTGCGGATGCAGTTGCCCGAGGTCTGGATGGCGTGCATCTCGACATCGGCCAGATCGCTCAGGATCGCCGGCAGGTCGGTCAGGGCCGGCCAGTTGTACTGGATGTTGCAGCGGGTGGTGAAGTGACCGTAGCCCTTGTCATAGGTCCGCGCGATATGGGCCAGCCGGCGCATCTGACGACTGCTCATCACCCCATAGGGAATGGCGACGCGCAGCATATAGGCGTGCAGTTGCAGATAGACGCCGTTCATCAGCCGCAGCGGCTTGAACTCGTCTTCGGTCAGGGCGCCGGATGCGCGCCGCGCCACCTGGTCTGAGAATTCCTCAACCCGCTCACGCACCAAGGCGTGGTCGAACTCGTCATAGCGATACATCAGCCCACGCCTCCGACGACGCTGTGACCGACGGTCGGCCCGGCCGAGCGGATGCGCTCTTTGAGTCGGTCGCGGCCTGACGGCGTGCGGTCCTGAACGTCGAACAGATAGGGATTCACGAAGACGTCCGGCCGCCCGGCGACATCAGCCAGCACGACCTGGGCCGCCGTCTCGTCCAGCATCGAAGCCTGGTCGATGTGCTGGACCGGCTGGTTGTCGACGCCTGCATATATGACGCGACCGTCCGACAGGCGGTTTGCGGTCACGATCTTCACGCCGCCGCCCCCGTCCGCGTCTCGACCGACGCCGAGAAGGCCGCCGTCTCGCCGACGAACAACAGAGCCGGGCCGGCGAGGTTCGCGCCGCGCACCAAGGCGCCCAGCCCGTCCAGTCGCCCGCTCAGGACCCGCTCGTCCGGGCGACTGCCGTTCTCGACAATGGCGACGGGGGTCGAGGGTGAGCGACCCGCCGCAATCAGGCGCGCAGCCGTCTCCTCGGCTCGGTCCGTGCCCATATAGATGGCCAGGGTGTGGTTCGTTCCGGCCAGCCGCGTCCAGTCGGCCTCGACGCCGCCCGGTTTGGCCTGGGCCGTCACGAAGGTCACTGCCTGAGCGTGGTCGCGGTGGGTCAGGGGGATGCCCGCCGAGGCCGCGCAGGCCAGGGCCGCCGTCACACCGGGCACCACGAAGACCGGCACGCCGGCCGCCCGCATGGCCTCCAGCTCCTCGCCGCCGCGACCGAAGACGAAGGGATCGCCGCCCTTCAGTCGCACGACCCGATGACCGGCGCGGGCCTCCTCGATCATCAGGGCCTCGATCTGATTCTGAGGCACCGAATGCTCGCCGCGCGCCTTGCCCACATACAGACGCTTGGCGTCGCGCCGCGCCCGCTCCAGCACCGCCTCGGGCACTAGACGGTCGTGGATGATGACGTCGGCGTCCTGCAAGACCCGCAGCGCCTTCAGCGTCAGCAGTTCGGGATCGCCCGGCCCGGCGCCGACGATATGAACCACACCCTGTTCGGGTGCGGCCGAGTTCAACAGGCGCAGCATCTCGCGCCGGGCCTCGGCCGTCCGACCTTCCGCCGCCAGCGTCGCGGCCGGACCGCGGAAGGCTTTCTCCCAGAAGCGACGGCGCGCCATGAAGTCCGGCACGCTGGCCTTGACCGTATCGCGCAACTCGCGCGCCAGCCGCGCCACATTCGCCAGTCCGGCGGGCAGCACGCCCTCGATGGCCGTGCGGATATCCCGCGCCAGAATGGGCGCCGATCCGCCGGTCGCCACGCCGATCACCACCTCGTCGCGGTCGATCAGGGCCGGGGTTTGGAAATCGCTCAGATGCGGCTTGTCCACCACATTGACCTGAGCCCCCGCCGCCCGCGCCAGGGCGCCCAACCGCGTCAGCTCATCAGCGTCGTCCAACGCCATGAACACCAGACGCGCGCCCGCCAGGTCGCCAGCCTCCGGCGCGCGCAGCATCGGCTCGGGCGACGTCAAAGGCGTCTCGATCTTCGGCGGCGCGCCGTCCGGTGCGAACCAGACCACCTCGGCCGGCGTGTTCAGGAACAGTCGCAGCTTGGCCAACGCCGGCTCGCCGCCGCCGATGATCACGATCTTTGCGGCCTCCAGCGGAATGGAGGCGAGGAATACACGCATCGTCTTGCTTTCTGGGCCGTCGGGAGAGGAAACAGGGACGACGGCAGGGCGCGAACCTTCGTCTTCCCCGTCCAGAGCCGCAAACCAGATTGCCTTTGTCTCGCTGATAGGATTTCTATCCGCGATGGCCCGTCCCCTGCTCCCGCTCAACGCCTTGCGCGCCTTTGAGGCCGCCGCGCGGCATCTGAACTTCTCGCGCGCCGCCGACGAGCTGTCGGTCACGCCCGGCGCGGTCAGCCAGCAAATCCGTCTGCTGGAAGACTTCGTCGGCGGGCCGCTGTTCGTGCGCGAGGCGCGGGGCCTGCAACTGACCGATCTGGGCCGTTCCTCCGTGCCGCTCCTGCGCGAGGGGTTCGAGCGGCTGATGGACGCCTCGGCCCTGTTGCGCGAACCCCCGCGTCGCAAACAGGTGTCGATCAGCGTAGCGCCCGGCTTCGCCTCCAAATGGCTGATGCCGCGCATGGACGACTTCCATACCGCCCATCCCGAGATCGAACTGTGGATCTCGGCCGACATGGAGCCGGCGGACTTGAGCGAGGGCAAGGTGGATCTGGCGGTTCGCTACGGTCCCGGCGACTATCCCGGCCTGACGGTCGATCGGCTGATGACCGAGACGGTGCTGCCTGTCTGCGCCCCATCGCTGATGGATGGCGACAAGCCAATCCGCAAACCCGCCGACCTGATTGGACACACCCTGCTGCATGACATGTCCAACGACGGCGATCCCAGCCGCCCGGACTGGGCCATGTGGTTGAAGGCGCGGGGCATTCGTCACCCCGACCCGCGTCGAGGCTCGCGTTTCAACCAGTCGGGTCTGTTGATCGAGGCCGCCATATCGGGGCGCGGCGTGGCCCTGGCCAAACGCACCCTGGCCCAGGCGGACTTGGCGTCAGGGCGACTGGTCGCGCCCTTCCCTGACGGGTCCGAGGCGGTCGGCTTCGCCTATTACGTCGTCCAGCCCCGCGACCGGCCGCCCTCGCCCAGCGCGACCGCTTTTGTCGGCTGGCTGAAGAAGCAGGCCGTGGATCACGACAATACGATGGGTCAGTTGTAGGGTTCTTCCACCGCAGATTGGCGGCGCAGGAAAAGGACATCCGCCATGGCTGACGACAAGGCCCCTCGCCTCGCGGTCCTGATCGATGCGGAGAACGCTTCCGCCCGCATCGCAGAAGCGCTCTTCAGCGAAATCGCCACCTTGGGCGAGGCCTCGGCGCGGCGCATATACGGCGACTTCGCCAGCCCGCAGATCGCCGGCTGGACGCGGGTCCTGGCTCGTTTCGCCATCCAGCCGCAGCAGAACTTCGCCAACACCAAGGGCAAGAACTCGGGCGACATCGCCTTGGTCATCGATGCGATGGACCTGCTGCATTCAGGGCGATTCGACGGTTTCTGCCTGGTGTCGTCGGACGCTGACTTCACCCGACTGGCGGCTCGCATCCGCGAGGAAGGCGTCGATGTCTATGGTTTCGGCGAGCAGAAGACGCCCGAAAGCTTCCGTCAGGCCTGCACCCGGTTCATCTATACAGAGAACCTGATCGCGCCGGTTCCGGTCGACGCCGGCGCCAAGTCGCCCGTCGCTGAAGCGCCGGCGACCAAGCGCAAGCCGTCCGAGGCCGCGCGCCTGATCGCGGCCATCATCGCCGACATGGACGAGGACGGCGACGGATGGGTCGCGGTGGGCGGTATCGGCAATCGGCTGCGCAACGCCCATCCCGACTTCGACCAGCGCACCTATGGCTACGCCAAGCTGTCAGACCTGATCCGCGCGACCGGCCGGTTCGAGGTCGAGACCGGCGAACGCGGCGCGATGCGAATTCGCGACCGCGCCTGACGCGTTTACGCGCGGACGGCTTGGCTCGCGGAAACGCCGAGGGCCTGAAGCGCGGCGGCGGTGATGTGTTCGGCGTTCAGGCCGGCCTGGGCGTACATCGCCATGGGCGCATCCTGGTCCTGGAAGACGTCGGGCAGGTTCAGGGTGCGGATCTTGAGCCCGCCGTCCAGCGCGCCCTTCTCGGCCAGCAGTTGCAGCACGAAGGCGCCGAAGCCGCCCATGGCGCCTTCTTCGACCGTGATCAGGGCCTCGTGCTCGCGCGCCAGACGCAGGATCAGATCGGCGTCCAGCGGCTTGGCGAAGCGGGCGTCGGCGACAGTGGCCGACACGCCCTTGGCGGCCAGCATGTCCGCCGCCTTCAGCGATTCCTGCAGACGGGTGCCCAGGCTAAGGATGGCGACTGTAGTCCCCTCGCGCACGATCCGGCCCTTGCCAATCTCAAGCGGCGCAGCGAGTTCCGGGATCTCCACGCCCACGCCGTCGCCGCGCGGATATCGGAAGGCGCTGGGCCGGTCGTCGATGGCCAGGGACGTCGAGATCATCGCCGCCAGTTCGGCCTCATCCGCCGCCGCCATCAGCACCATGCCAGGCAACGCGCCCATGAAGCCGATGTCGAACGATCCCGCGTGCGTGGCGCCGTCCGATCCAACCAGGCCCGCCCGATCCATGGCGAAACGCACCGGCAGCGACTGGATCGCCACGTCGTGGACCACCTGGTCGTAACCGCGCTGAAGGAAGGTCGAATAGATCGCGCAGACCGGCTTCATGCCGTCCGCCGCCAAACCGGCCGCGAAGGTCACCGCGTGCTGTTCGGCGATGCCGACGTCATACGTCCGCTCAGGGAAGGCCTGGCCGAACAGGTCCAGACCCGTGCCGGACGGCATGGCCGCCGTGATCGCCACGATCGACGGATCGACCTTGGCGTGTTTGATCAGCTCAGTTCCGAACACCTTGGTATAGCTGGGCGCGTTGGAGATGGCCTTGGCCTGCTTGCCTGAGACCACGTCGAACTTGACGACCGCATGCAGTTTGTCGGCGCTGCTTTCGGCGGGGGCATAGCCCTTGCCCTTCTGCGTCACGACGTGAACCAGAACCGGGCGGTCCTCGATGGCGGCCGCCTTTTTCAGGATCGGCACCAAATTGTCCATGTCGTGGCCGTCGATCGGACCGACGTAATAGAAGCCCAGCTCCTCGAAGAAGGTGCCGCCGGTGACCATGCCGCGGGCATACTCCTCGGCCTTCTTGGCCGCCTTGCGGAAGGGGCGCGGCAGGTGCTGGGCCACCGTCTTGCCCAGGCGGCGGACGTTCTGATAGGCACCGCCCGACACCAGGCCGGCCAGATAGGCGCTCATTCCGCCAACCGGCGGCGCGATCGACATGTCGTTGTCGTTCAGGATGACCATCAGCTGGCCGCTGGTCGCCTCGGCCGCGTTGTTCATCGCCTCATAGGCCATGCCGGCCGACATAGAGCCGTCGCCGATGACGGCCACCACGCGGTTCTTCTCGCCCTTCTGATCGCGCGCGGCGGCGAAGCCCAGGGCGGCGCTGATCGAGGTCGAGGCGTGGGCGGCGCCGAACGGATCGTATTCGCTCTCGCTGCGCTTGGTGAAGCCCGACAGGCCGCCGCCTTGGCGCAGGGTGCGGATGCGGTCGCGCCGTCCGGTCAGGATCTTGTGCGGATAGCACTGATGCCCGACGTCCCAGATCAGGATGTCCTTGGGCGTCTCGAACACATGGTGCAGCGCCGTGGTCAGTTCGACCACGCCCAGCCCCGCGCCGAGATGGCCGCCGGTCACGGATACGGCGTCGATCGTTTCGGCCCGCACCTCCTGCGCCAGTTGTTTCAACTGGGCGATATCGAAGTCCCGCGTGTCGGCGGGCGTCTTGACGGTGTCGAGTAGCGGGGTGTCGGGCATCAGCCGTAAAACCTTGGAAAGTCTGGTCGATCAACCCGCAGGTCGTTTCAACGTTTCGTATCAGGACCGGCGCTTTAGCACAAAGTCCACGCTGGCCCTGAGGATTTCGGCCTCGTCGCCGAACGGCTCCAGATGCGAACGGGCTTGGTTTGCGAGATGCGCGACCCTTTGCCGCGCCGCTTCCAGACCCAGCAGGGTGACGAAATTGGTCTTGCCGAGAGCCGCATCCTTGCCCCCGGCCGCCTTGCCCATTTCCTCGGCCGAGCCTTCGGCATCCAGCAGGTCGTCGACGATCTGATAGGCCAGGCCGACATCGTGGGCGAAGCTGATCAGAGCGTGGCGATGTTGGGCCGAGGCGTCGGCGATGATCAGAGGAATTTCGAAGGCATAGGCGAACAGGGCGCCGGTCTTCAGGCGCTGCATCCGCGCCACGCCGCCCAGGTCGTCGCGCACGCCCAGCAGGTCGATCATCTGACCGCCCGCCATGCCCCGCGCGCCGGACGCCAGCGACAGCCGCGCCGCCAGTTCGCAACGCACGGCCGCGTCCTCGTGGGTGTCTTCGTGCAGGATGATGTCGAAGGCGGCCGTCTGCAGCGCATCGCCGGCCAGCACCGCCGTCGCCTCGTCGTAAGCTCGGTGAACGGTCGGCCGCCCCCGGCGCACGTCGTCGTCGTCCATGCAGGGCAGGTCGTCGTGAACCAGGCTGTAGGCGTGCACGCATTCCAAAGCGCAGGCGGCGCGGAGCACCGACCGCTCATCGATGTCGAACAGGCGTGCGGCCTCCAACGCGAAGAACGGCCGCAAGCGTTTGCCAGGGCCCAACGCGGCATAGCGCATCGCCTCGGTCAGACGGGATTCGGGGCCCTCGGCGCGCGGCAGCAGCTCATCCAGCGCGACCGTGACCAGATCCGCGACCTCAGCCACGCGATCGATCACCGCCTGTTCCGGCGAGTTCGCGGCGATAACGCGGTTCACGAGAACCGGCTCCAGACCAGGCTCGAAAACGATGCAGGGATCATTCGAACGACGCCGCCTCGACGCCCTTGGCCTGGCCGTCGGGGCCGACGACGATCTTTTCCACACGCAGTTGAGCCGCCTTCAGCCGCGCCTCGCAATGCGCCTTCAGCTTGGCGCCCTCTTCATAGAGGGCGATCGATTCTTCCAGCGGCGCCTGGCCGGATTCCAGGCGAGACACGATGGTCTCCAGGCGCTTCAGGGCGTCTTCGAAGCTGAGATCGGCGGGGATGGCGGCGGCGGTATCGGTCATGGCGCGGACCCTAGAGGCGAGCGCGGGGCGCATCAACGTCAGAAGCGGCTATCGCTTCTCGTAGCGACGCTGCGACCAATATTTGAAGCCCTGGTTCTGAACCAGTTTCCAACCGTCGGCCTTCAGCGCGCGGCCGACCATGTGGTTGAAATAGCCGTGGGCGAAAACCAGCACGTCCTGCCCGCCTTCGGCGCGCGCAATCAGCTTTTGCGCCGCCTGATCGGCGCGCGCCTCGGCCTGGGCGCGGGTTTCCTGGCCGCCGTGGTGATCGAAAGCGTGCCACCAGAAGCGCGACACCACGCCCCACCATTTGGGCGACAGCTTGATCCATTCGGGAATCGGCGGCGGCGGCAGAGGCGCCTCGATGAACATGACGTCGGCCATGACCTCGCGCCCCGCCGCGACCGCAGCGGCGGTTTCCTGGGCGCGCTGACGGGTCGAGGCGTAGATGGCCCCAGCCCCTTGGGCCGCCGCAACCAGTTCGGGCGGCGGGGTCTGGCCGGCCAGCAGGCCGCCGATCTCATATTTCGCCCACCAGTCGCCGTACTGGCGCGCAGAGATCAGACATTTGCGCGAAAGGGCCGGCTCGCCGTGACGCGTTAGAATGATGGCGCCGGGACGGACAGCGACAAGCGCGCCGACGGATGGTGCAGCGTCAGGCGGGGACACGGACGGTTCGGTCGAATCGAGGGACAGGGCGGGGGCTGACATGACAAACGGACGGGCCTTTGGTTTCAAGGCGTTAAGCGTCCTCAGTCCTCCCCGAGCGCAGCGACGTGGGCGACCGCAGAGCGGCCTAGTCCTTCAAGGTCGTAACCGCCCTCAAGCGCCGACACAACCTTGCCCGAACAGGTCCGACGCGCGACCTCCAGAATCGCACGCGTCGCCCAGGCGAAATCCCCAGCCTCCAGCGACTGATGCGCCAGCGGATCGCGCCGGTGGGCATCGAAACCGGCCGAGATCAGGATCAGGTCTGGCCGGAACGATTCCAGTGCCGGCATCAATCCGCCGGCGAAGATCGCACGCCAGTTCTCGCGCGCCGCATGGGGCGCGACGGGAGCGTTGACGATATTGCCGACGCCCGTCTCGGACGCCGCGCCCGTGCCGGGATAGAGCGGCATCTGATGGATGGAGGCCAGGAACAGGCTGTCGTCGTCTTCGAACGCCGCCTGGGTGCCATTGCCGTGGTGAACGTCGAAATCGACCACCGCCACCCGCGCCATCCCTTCGGATTGAGCCGCGCGCGCCGCGACGGCGACGGAGGAGAACAGGCAAAATCCCATCGCGCGGTCCGGCTCGGCGTGGTGGCCCGGCGGGCGCACGGCGGCGAAGGCGCGGTCCATCTCGCCCCGCGCCACGGCCCTTACCGCATTGATCGCCGCCCCCGCCGCCAGCCGCGCCGCCGGCACGCTGCCGGGCGAAAGGACGGTGTCGGCATCCAGCTGGATCATGCCGGCGACCGGCGAGGCGTCCAGCAGGCGTGCGACATAGGCGGCGGGATGCACCCGCTCCAGATCCACAACCTCGGCCTGGGTCGCGGCGCGCCGGTCGCGGGCCAGGCCTGCGTCATCCAGAGCATCCAGCACCGCCTTCAGCCGCTCGGGACTTTCGGGATGGCCCGCGCCCGGCGTGTGGGACAGCATGGACGGATGGGTGAAGATCGGCAGAGACATTGAAGCGACGATACGACGGGCTTTCGGACTTGTCGCCCGTGACGCGCACCAAGGCGCGCGCTAGAGCCGGCGCATGACCGAAATCGTGATCCGCCATGCCCGCCCCGAAGACGCCGCCGCGCTGGGCGCCCTGGGGCGCCAGACCTTTATCGACACCTTCGTCGAGGGGTTCGGCATCCCCTACCCGAAAGCCGACCTGAACGCGTTTCTGGACGCCAATTTCGATCTGGAACCGACGCTGAAGAAGTTGGTGGAGCCCGACTGCGCCTGGTGGGTGGCCGACCGCGACGGCGAGCTGCTGGCCTTCGCCAACGCCGGGCCCAATGGCCTCCCCCACCCCGAGGCCAAACCGTCGCACATGGAACTGCGCCGGCTCTATGTGTCGAAGGCGGCGCAAGGTCTGGGCCTTGGAACCCGACTGCTGAAGCTGTCTCTGGACTGGATGGAAACCCACACGGACGGACCGCTGTGGATCGGCGTCTGGAGCGGCAACGACAAGGCCCAGCGCCTCTATGCCGCCTATGGTTTCGAGAAGGCGGGAGAATACGACTATCCCGTCGGCGCCTGGCGCGACCACGAGTTCATCTTGCGGCGCGGCTGATCCGGGTTCACATCCCTCTCATGCTCCTGCCCTTCTTCACTGCCCTGCGTGACGCCAAGGTTCCGGTGTCGATGAAGGAATGGCTCCATCTGATGGAGGCCATGGATCGCGACGTGGCGGGGCGCGAGGTCGAGGCCTTTTATCACCTGTCGCGCGCCATCCTGGTCAAGGACGAGAAACACTATGACCGGTTCGATCAGGTGTTCGGGACGGTATTCAAGGGCGTCGAATCGGTCGGGAGGGGCGAAGACCTGACCACCGACATTCCCGAGGACTGGCTGCGGCTGCTGAACGAAGAATATCTAACCGACGAGGAGAAGGCCCAGATCGAGGCGCTGGGCGGATTCGACAAGCTGATGGAGACGCTGAAGCAGCGACTGGAAGAGCAGAAGGAGCGTCATTCCGGCGGCTCGAAATGGATCGGGACGGGCGGGACCAGCCCCTTCGGACACGGCGGCTATAACCCCGAGGGCGTTCGCATCGGCGGTCCGGCCAAGCAGGGTCGGGCGGTCAAGGTCTGGGAAAAGCGCGAGTTCAAGAACCTTGACGACACGGTCGAACTGGGCACCCGCAACATCAAGGTGGCGCTACGTCGTCTGCGCCGTTTCGCCCGACAAGGGGCGCCCGACGAACTGGATATCGACGGCACCATCGACGGCACGGCTCGTCAGGGCTGGCTGGACATCCAGATGCGGCCCGAGCGGCGCAATACGATCAAGGTGCTGCTGTTCCTCGACATCGGCGGGTCGATGGACGGTCACATCAAGCTGGTTGAGGAGCTGTTCTCGGCGGCCAAGACCGAGTTCAAGAACCTGGAGTTCTTCTACTTCCACAACTGCCTCTACGAAGGCGTCTGGAAGGACAATCGCCGGCGCCACACCGAGCGGATCCCGACGTGGGATCTGCTGCATAAATACCCTGGCGACTGGCGCGCCATCTTCGTCGGCGATGCGACGATGAGCCCCTATGAGATCACCATGCCCGGCGGCTCCGTCGAGCACTGGAACGAGGAGGCCGGCGCCGTATGGATGAAGCGGGCGCGCCAGCAGTGGGAGAAGTCGGTCTGGCTCAATCCCGTTCAGGAGCGGTACTGGGATTATACCGCTTCCGTCGGCCTGTTGCGCGAGGTGATGGAGCAGCAGATGTTCCCGCTGACGCTCGAAGGCCTCGACAAGGCAATGCGGGCCCTGACAAGGTAGGAGACGTTCGGGCGACCGTCTGCAACTTCACGAAGGGTCCGACCATGATCGCCGCCGCCTTCGCCTTGCTGATCCTCCAACAAGCTGCGCCGACCGTCGTGTGGGATGCGACCGCGCCGGAGGCGGTCGTTGAAATGCCGGCACCGCCGCTCGATCACAACGTGCCTGCCTGGGGCCTTGCCGATCCGTTCGGCTTCGAGCGCGCTCGGTGCAGCCCGCTGGTGCGAGGCCAGAAGTCCATGGCCGAGTGTCAGACCGAGGTGCGCGAACAACTGGGCATCGCCATGGGGGCGGACCTGCCTGACGCTCTGCGTCCGAGCGGCATGGCCGGCGACTGCCAGATGATCCGGGCCAGCGCCGCAGGCTCGGACTATGCGGTCCAGTGCGGCCAGCAGTCTCGCACGGCGGCCGCGCCCTCGAGCCTGCGAGAAATGGATTGTCGTCCGCGTCCGGTCGAGGGCGGGTTCAGCTCTGAGTGCCTCCCGGTCGATGGAGCCGACGAGAAGGGGCTATCGCTGACCCTGTGGGGCGACAAGGACTGATCGGAAAGAAAAGCGCCGCCCGCTTTCGCGGACGGCGCTTCGCATCGTCGCGCATTCGAGGGAAGCTTAGGCCTTGTCGCGCAAGCTGTCCTTGACGCCGCCAACAGTATTCTGGACCTTGCCTTCGACCTGATCGGCCTTGCCTTCAGCCTGCATCTTGGTGTCGCCGGTCACTTTGCCGACGCCTTCTTTGATCTTGCCACCGATGTTCTTGGCGGCGCCTTCGATACGGTCATGGTCAGCCATGGAAATCTCCTAATTTTCATCGCCGCGACGTAACGTTGCGGTTCGAAAAATAAACGACTTCGCTAATGGCCTGTTCCGTAAGGCTCAGCTTGGACGACGTAGCCAGACGGCGACAGCCCAAGCGTGAGAATCGTGACGCAAGCGCGAGATGGCGAAGGTCGGATCCAGCCACACCAGCGTGTGATCGTCCTCACATTTCGCATCGGGATTTTCGGCCGCCACGGTCGCCGTCCAGAAGCCGCCGACATTGTTCACCGGCTCGCGCGTCGAACGCACGAAATACTGGCTGGCCTCGGCGATGCGGTTCAGCGGCGCGACCGTCAAGCCGGTTTCCTCGACGAATTCGCGGATCAGCGCCTGAACCTCGGTCTCTTCCAAATCCAAGCCGCCGCCGGGAAGATCGAAATAAGGACCGGCCTCGCGTTCGACGCGCACACAGGCGATCAGGCCATCGCGCTCGACGATGCCGAACGCGGTGGCGCGGTGACGATAATCCGAAGCGGGTTTGCGAACGCCGAACTGCAACATGATGAAAACCGACCCTAGAGGTCGAACGACAACCTGGCGCGCACGCCCTTGTGGGCGCCGTCGAACTCGACCGCCGACCGCAGGCCAGACGCCATGGCGGAAATGATCTTGCCACCGAGCCCCGTGCCTTTTGGCGTTCCATCGCCCATGCCAGGGCCATCGTCCTCAACCGTCAGCATCACGCGATGGTCCGTCTCGCGGCGCAGATGGATGCGAATCTCGCCGCCCTGCCCCGGCGCATAGGCGTATTTGACCGCGTTGGTGACCAGTTCGGTGACGATGACGCCGATGGAGACGGCCTGATCGGTCGTGACCGACAAGGGCTCAGCGTCCAGCGTCAGTTTGGGCGATCCTTCGTCTGGCCCGATGGACTTGGACAGTTCGTCCATCAGCCCGACCAGATATTCGTCCATCGCCACGTGGCTCATGTCGCCGGACGTGTAGAGGCGGCGGTGAACATGGGCGACGGCCTCGATGCGCGCCTGCGATTCGCGCAGCGCGTCCTTGGCGCCCTGATCGGTGACGTGGCGCATCTGCAACGACATGAAGCTGGACACCAGCTGCAGCGAGTTGCCGACGCGGTGGTTCACCTCACGCAGCATCGCCTCGGCCCGATCGCGCGCTCGGCGGATTTCTTCCTGCGCCAGTTCGTTCTCGCGCTCCAGCCGACGGCGCGACAGGGCGTCCTCGAGCGCCGAGCGCAACAGGGAGGTGAAATCCTCCGAGACATCCTTGATTACGTAGTCCGCCGCGCCCGCTCGAAGGGCGGCGACGGCGATCCGCCCATCCTGCGCACCCGTCACATAGACGACGGGGGGCGGCGCCGTCAGGGCCAGAATGTCCGGCAGGACGTCCAGCCCGTCTCGCGTCGGCATATAATGGTCGAGCGCGCAGACGTCGAACTCGTCCTGCTGCAACAGATCCAGCCCCGCATCGCCGTCGGGCGCGCAGGTGACGGCGTAGCCGTGACGCCCCAGTTCCTTCTCGACCAGCCGGGACAGACCCCGATCATCGTCGATGTAGAGCAGGCGGATGGGCTGGGACGCGTCGATCGTCAGATCTCCGGCGCCTGGATCACCGACAGGAACAGACCCAACTGACGGATCGCGCCGGCGAAGGATTCATAATCCACCGGCTTGGTGATGTAGACGTTGCAGCCCAGGTCGTAGCAACGCTGGATTTCGACCTTGTCGTCCGTAGTCGTCAGCACCACGACCGGAGCCCGCTTCAGACGGTCGTTGGCCTTCACCTTTTCCAGAATGTCCGTGCCCGACATATCGGGCAGGTTGAGGTCGAGCAGGATCAGCAGCGGGCCATTGGCGAGGATTTCGTCGCTGAACAGATAGTCGAGCGCCGCACCACCCTCATCGAAATGCTTGATCTCGTTGTTGATGTTGGCCCGGCGGATGTTCTTTTCGATCAGCTTGGCGTGGCCGTGGTCGTCTTCGACCATGATGATTTTGACGGGTTGCGTCACAGCGCGGCTCCGGGTTCAGACAGGATCAGTCGTTTGGGGAATTTGAGCAGGAAAGTCGAGCCTTTACCCAGCTCGGACTCGACGTCGATCGTGCCGCCCAGGCGGCGCACGCTGTTTCTGACGAACGCCAGCCCCAGACCTTCGCCGGAACGGTCCTGTTTTCCGGAGCGGCGGAAGAGTTCGAAGATCCGCTCGTGGTCGCGCGGGGCGATGCCCCGGCCGTTGTCCGCGATCCGGTAGACGACCCAGCCGCCCGGCACATCCTCGCCCGATACGACAATCTCGCCCGGCCGGTCGTGATCCAGATATTTGACGGCGTTGTCGATCAGATTGCCGACGATCTGCTCCATCGAAATGCGGTCGCTTTCAATCTCCGGCAGCGACTGCACCTCGATGCGGGCGCCCGAGGCTTCGGTCTGGTGATGGACGCTGTTAGCGATATTCTGGGCCATCGTCGTCATGTCCAGCGGTTCTGGAAGCAGGTTGCGGCGACCTTCGCGCGACAGCTTCAGAATGGCGTTGATCAGCCGATCCATCTTCTCGGTCGAGGCGCGGATAAAGCCGATGGCCTCGGGCATTTCCTCGCGCACGGCGGTGACGATCTCGGGATCGACCACGCGCGTCTTTTCCGCCTCATAGATTGCCTTGTCGACGATCTTGCCTGCCTGCTCCAGTTCGGAGGTGTAGCCCATCACGTTGACCAGCGGCGCGCGCAGGTCGTGGCTGACGATGTAGGCGAAGCGCTGGATTTCCTCGTTCGCGCGCATCAGGTCGCCGGTGCGCTCGCGGACCTTGTCTTCCAGGCTGGCGTTGGCGGCGTCCAGGGTCGCGCGGGCGGACTGGATCTCGGCCACGTAACGCCGCACCAGCCAGGCTGACAGCAGAGCCAGAACGAGGACCAGAAGCCCCGCGATGGCGTTCATCGTGACGGTCAGGAAGCCAAAACGCTCCGAGGCCCGGCGTCGGCTGTCGATTCTGTCAGACTTCAGCTTGTCGAACTTGTCGATGGCGGCTCGGAGCTCGTCCATATACTGCTTGCCTTCGCCAGACCGCACGGCCTGGATCGACTGCCCGATCCGACCCTGCCGCGCCAAGGCGACGGTGCGCTCCATCTCGTCCCATTTCTTGTCACCCAGACGGTGAATAGGTTCGACGGTGTCTTTCAACGTCGGGTCGAGGGCCGCGCCCTCATCCAGAAACGCCAGAGCGGGCTCCATGTCGGCCCTGGAGTCACGATAGGGCTGTAGAAAATCGCTTCGTCCCGTCAGCAGAAAACCGCGTTGCGACGTTTCGGCGTTCAGGCTCGCAATGAGAACCGTGCGCGCGGCGCGCCGCATCTGCTGAGCATGCTCGATGGTCTTGTTCAACGCGACGGTGCGCTGGATCATCACGAAGGTCGTCGCATTGACCACGATCAGCAGTCCGAACGCCAGGATCAGCATGGCCGAGATCGACCGGGCCAACGACGGTGTACGCATGAAGTCGCGCAGGCGCGACCATTGGGATCGGGGGTTCGGACTCATGACGGCGGAGCTTTAGCGGGGTGCGTCGCCGCGTCAAACGTCAAACTGCCAAGTCGGCGGGATCAGACCTGGCCGAGGGTCCGCAACCGGGCCTTGGGGTGGATCTCGTTCTGGCTCATCACGACGGTCTGGCCGCGGAAGCGTTCGATGATCGAGCGCACATAGGGCCGCGTCATCGGGCCGGTCAGCAGGACCGGGTTCTCGCCCGTCATGGCGATACGCTCGAAGGTGTCGCGCACGGCGCGAATGAAGTCCTGAAGGCGCGACGGCGCCATGGCCAGCTGCTTGTCCTCGCCATTGCCGATCAGGCTTTCGGCGAAAGCGTTTTCCCATTCCGGCGACAGGGTGACGATGGGCAGGGCCCCTTCGCCGTCCTTGTTCTGCCAGCACAGTTGGCGGCCCAGGCGCGCGCGGACGTGTTCGACCAGGGTCGTGACGCTGGAACTGTGCGGGGCGGCCTCGGCCAGGCCTTCCAGGATCGCCGGCAGGTCGCGGATCGACACCTTCTCGCGCAGCAGAGACTGCAGCACCCGCTGCAGCGTCGTGACGGTGACCACGCTGGGCACCAGTTCCTCGACCAGCTTCTTCTCTTCGGCGCCCAGTTCCTTCAGCAGCTTCTGCACCTCTGCGTAGGACAGAAGATCGGCCATATTGTCTTTCAGGATCTCGGTCAGATGGGTCGTCAGGACCGTCGACGGATCGACCAGCGTATAGCCCCGGAACGTCGCCTCCTCGCGCAGCCCCTCCTCGATCCAGGTCGCCGGCAGGCCGAAGGCGGGTTCGCGCATATGCTCGCCCGGAAGCTCGACCTGACGACCCGCCGGATCCATCGCCATCAGGTGGCCCAGCCGCACCTCGCCCGCGCCCGTCTCCATCTCCTTGATGCGAATGGCGTAGCCCTGGGTCGGCAGGCGCATGTTGTCGAGGATGCGCACCTGGGGAATGACGAAGCCGTATTCCTGGGCCAGCGATCGGCGCAGGGCGCGAATCTGATCGGTCAGGCGGCGCCCTTCAAGATCGTTGATCAGGCTGAGCAGCGAATAGCCGAGTTCGATCTTCACCTCGTCGATGGTGAGCACATTGGCGATCGGCTCTTCGACGTCTTCCTTGGGTTTTGCGGCCGCTGCCGCCGCCGCGATCTCCGCCTCTGTCGGCTGAGGCTTTAAGCGATTGCGGCCCAGTCGCCAGGCCATGAAGCCCGAGCCGATGGCGAGGGCCGCGAACGGGATCAGCGGCATGCCGGGGATCAGGCCGATCAGACCGGCCGCGCCCGAGACCACGCCCAGCGACACCGGATTGGTCGCCAGCTGCGTCACCATCGCCTTGTCCGCCGTGCCCTCGACGCCCGCCTTCGACACCAGGAAGCCGGCGGCGATCGAGATGATGATGGCTGGCACCTGCGTCACCAGACCATCGCCGATGGTCAGTTGCACATAGGTGTTGGCGGCCTCCATCGCCGGCATGCCGTGTTGCAGTGTGCCGATCAGTATGCCGCCGATGGCGTTGATGAAGGTGATGATCAGACCGGCGACGGCGTCGCCGCGCACGAATTTGGAGGCGCCGTCCATGGCGCCGAAGAAGGTCGATTCCTGCTCCAGCTCCTTGCGGCGCAGCTTGGCCTGGTCCTCGGTGATCAGACCCGACGACAGATCGGCGTCAATGGCCATCTGCTTGCCCGGCATGGAGTCCAAGGTGAAGCGGGCGGACACTTCGGCGATCCGGGTCGAACCCTTGGTGATGACGACGAAGTTCACCACCAGAATGATCGCGAAGATGATCACCCCGATGATGAAGTTGCCGCCCATCATCAGCTGACCGAAGGCGTTGATGACCTGACCGGCCGCATCGTGGCCCTCCTGGCCGTGGGTCAGGATCAAACGCGTGGAGGCCAGGTTCAGACCGAGACGGAACAGGGTCGAGACCAGCAGCACCGTCGGGAAAATGGCGAAGTCCAGCGGCCGCTTCATCATCACGGCGGTCATCAGGATCAGCACGCTGGACACCAGCGAGAAGGCCAGCAGCAGATCCAGCAGGAACTTGGGCACCGGCAGGATCAGCAGCATGATCACGCCGATCACGCCCACCGCCATCAGGACTTCGCCGCGGTTCAGCCAGCCGATTACGTCGCGTCCCGTCGGGCGCGCCATGCCGTCCTTCATCAGGATCGGCGCATCAGCCACGACCCAAGACCTTCAGTGCGCGACGGGTCGCCTCGGCGATCACGGCCGCGTTCGCGTCGTCCGACATCGCCCCGGTCGCATGGTAATAGGCGGCGACGATCACGGGTTGGCCGTTCGGCGGATACAGCAGGCCGATGTCATTGGTCGGTCCATAGCCCCCCGTCCCCGTCTTGTGCGCCACCCGCCAGTCCGCAGGCGTCCCAGCCCTAAGACGATTCTGACCCGTGGGCGTATCGGTCATCCACTGCAGCAACAGGTCGCGTGACGCCGCGGTCAGGGGCGAGGCCGGATCCAGAAAAAGACGCCGGAGATTGGCGACCGACTGGTTGGGAAGGATGGTGTCCTTATCGCCGTCCAGGCGATTCATCTCCGGCTCGAAACGATCCGAGCGGGTGCTGTCGTCGCCGATGCCGCGATAGAAGGTCTGCATCACCGACGGGCCGCCCATGGCCTTCAGCAACAGATTGGCGGCGGGGTTGTCGCTGACCTCCACCGCGCCCTTCATCAACTGCTCGACCGTCAGGCTGGCGCCGACGGCGGGCTCGGTCACCGGAGCGTGGTTGATCATGTCCGCCGCCGTGATCGGGATGCGGCGATCCAAGCGCTCCTGCCCGGCCTGCACCCGCAAAAGGTTGGCGGCGGCCAGATACATCTTGAAGGTCGAGCAATAGACGAAGCGTTCGTCGCCGCGCCAAACCAGCTTACGCCCTGTCGCCGCGTCCTGAACGACGAAGCCGAGACGGCCGCCATTGCGCGTTTCCAGGTCGGACAGGTCAATGACCTCGTCTGACACAGGGGCGGGTGCCACAGCTCGTGCTTCCGTGCGCGGCGAACAGCCGACCGCGCTCAAGGCGGCCAGCCCCGTCAGGACGCGTCGGCGCTCCACGGGTGCTCGCATGGGTTCAGGCCGCGTAGCCCGAGGCGGAGACGCCGCTCATCGGCGCCGGAATGGCCGTGCCCTCGTCGGCGTATTCGTTCAACTTGTTGCGCAGGGTGCGGATCGAGATGCCCAGGATGTTAGCCGCGTGGGTGCGGTTGCCCAGGCAGTGGGTCAGGGTGTCCAGGATCAGCGTCTTCTCCATCGCCGCCACGGTTTGGCCCACGAAGCTGCGGGTCACGGCGTCGGCCGCCTGGGCGGCGCGGGCGGCCACCCCGGCTTGCGGCGCCTCATAGGCCTGTCCCGCCATCATGCCCGCGCCCATGCCGCCCAGCGGCTGACCGTCCGGCAAACGGATGGCGTCGACATCGATCTCGGGGCCGGTGGCCAGCAGCACCGCGCGGTGCATGGCGTTTTCAAGCTCGCGGACGTTGCCCGGCCAGCGATGGGCCGAAATGGCCTGACGCGCGGCGGCCGAGATCGGACGCACCGGCACACCGTTGGCGGCGGCGTATTTCTTGATGAAATGGTCGGCCAAAACCACGATGTCGCCGGGCCGCTCCCGCAAGGATGGCAGGCGCAGGTTCACCACGTTCAGGCGATACAGCAGGTCCTCGCGGAATGTGCCTTCCGCCACGGCCTTGGCCAGATCGCGGTTCGAGGTGGCGATGATGCGGATGTTGACCGAGACCGGCTTGGAGCCGCCGACGCGGTCGATGACGCGCTCCTGGATGGCGCGCAGCAGCTTGGCCTGAAGCCGGGCGTCCATCTCGGAGATTTCATCCAGCAGTAGCGTGCCGCCGTCGGCCTCTTCGAACTTGCCGATGCGGCGCGCGACGGCGCCGGTGAAGGCGCCCTTCTCGTGGCCGAACAGTTCGGATTCCAGCAGATTGTCGGGAATGGCGGCGCAGTTGACGCTGATGAAGGGGCGCTCGGACCGGCGCGAATGCTCGTGCAGATAGCGCGCCATCACCTCCTTGCCGACGCCGCTTTCGCCGGTGATCAGGATCGAGGCTTCCGAGCGCGCGACCTGATCGGCCAGTTGCAGCACCGCCTTCATCGACGGGTCGGCCGAGATCATCGGCTTTTCGTCGTCGGCGACGGCCGACAGGACGGCGGCGATCAGTTCGGCGTCGGGCGGAAGCGGGATGAACTCCTTGGCCCCGGCCTTGATCGCGGCGGCCGCCTCTCGCGCATCGGCGTCGACGCCGAAGGCCACGACCGGAATGGTGATCCGCTCGGCCTCGTTGGCGGCGATCAGGGCGGCGATGTCCAGCTGATAGTCGACCATCAGCAAGTCGGCGCCCTGCCCCCGGCGCAGTTGTTCGGTCGCCTGGTCGGCGCGCTCGACGTGATTGACCTTGGCGCCGTGCGCCATGGCCATCTTCACCGCCGAAGCGAGCTGGCCGCTCAGTCTGCCTACCACCAGAAGACGCATCGTTCTTCTCCTCTAATCTCTAAAGCCGGTCGCCAATCAGGCGCCCGAATCCTCGGTCTTGATGATTTCCGTCATGGTCACGCCCAGCCGGTCGTCGACGACGACGACCTCGCCGCGCGCGATCAGGCGGTTGTTGACGAAGATGTCGATCGCCTCGCCGACCTTGCGGTCCAGCTCCAGCACCGAGCCCTTGTTCAGCTTCAGCAGTTGGGCCACCGACATGTGCGATTTGCCCAGAACGGCCGAGATGTTGACCGGCACGTCAAAGACGGTCGCCAGGTCGGCGGCGCTCTTTTCGCCGCTGTCGTCCAGGGGCGGCAGGCCCGAAAGGCCGGAGAATTCCTCCAGCGCCAGGTCGTCGGATGCCATCAGAACATGCTCCTTTCGACGGGAAGGGTTTCGGCGTGTCCGGCCTCGGCGGCCAGGGCGGCGGTCAGGGCCTCAGCGACGCGGTCGGCCGAGCCTTGCGGATCGTGATCAGCGCGCCCGTCGGCCCATTCCAGCTGGAAGGCGGCCTGGGCCATGCCCGGTTCATCGCGGAAGGCGACCACGCCGGTAAAGCCGCTGTCGGCGCAGGCGCGCTCGATCAGGCCGCGCGCCTCGTCATCCAGGCCTGAGGCGCGAACGACCAGACGCGGCGAGGCGTCGATTTCCTGCGCTAACAGTTCCAAAGCGGCTTTCAGCGGCGCATGCGGAAACCGGTCCAGAGCGGCCCCGGCGATGGTGCGCGCAGCAGCCAGGGCCAGGTCAGCGGCCTGTTCGCGGTGCGCCTGGGCCACAGCCTTCAGGGTCGGCATGGCCGATGCGACGGCCTGGGCGATATTGCTCAGGGCCATGGCGCGGATGTTCTCGACCTCGCTAAGGGCCTGTTCGCGCGCTTCCAGACGCCCCTGGGCGACCAGGGCCTCGACCTCGGCCGGCAGATAGGAGCGCTTGGCCGGCGTCCAGGCGCCGGGGCGCACGACCGTGCCGTCCGCGTCGAACTCTGTATCGAAGGCGAAGAGGCGCCGGATCTCAGGGGACTGGGTCATGTCAGTAGATCAACTCGTCGTCGGCGCCCTGACCGGCCAGCATGATGTCGCCCTTGGCGGCCAGATCCTTGGCGACCTGGACCATGGCCATCTGAGCGGCGTCCACGTCCTTCAGACGCACCGGCCCCATCGACTCCATGTCTTCGCGCATGATCTTGGACGCGCGTTCTGACATGTTGGAGAAGAACATCTCGCGCAGCCCTTCCGACGCGCCCTTCATCGCCAGGCCCAGCGAATCCTTATCCACGGCGCGCAGCAAGGTCTGCACCCCGCCCGGATCCAGCTTGGACAGATCCTCGAAGACGAACATCAGGGCGCGGATGCGTTCGGCCGATTCACGATTGCGCTCTTCCAGGGCGCCGATGAAGCGGGCCTCAGTCTGGCGGTCGAAGCTGTTGAAGATGTCGGCCATCATTTCGTGGCTGTCGCGCTTGGAGGTCCGCGCCAGGTTCGACATGAACTCGGTGCGCAGCGTGGCCTCGATTTTGTCCAGGATCTCGCGCTGCACCGGCTCCATGCGCAGCATCCGCTGAACGCATTCCAAGGCGAAGTCTTCCGGTAGGCTGGTCAGGACGCGGGCGGCGTGGTCCGAGCGCACCTTGGACAGGATCACGGCGACGGTCTGGGGGTATTCGTTCTTCAGATAGTTGGCGAGAACGGCCTCGTTCACATTGCCCAGCTTGTCCCACATGGTGCGACCAGCCGGACCCCGGATTTCCTCCATCAGGCCATCGACGCGATCCTTGGGCAGGAAGGCGGCCAGCAGCTTTTGCGTCTGCTCATAGCTGCCCATGACCGAACCCGAACCGGACAGGCCCGAGACGAACTCGATCATCAGGGCCTCGACGGCCTCAGCGCTGACGTTGCCCAGGGTCGCCATGGCCTGGGAGATTTCCTTGACCTCGTCGTCGTCCAGCCGCTCCCACAGTGCGGTATGCTCTTCGCCCAGCGCCAGCAGGATGACGGCGGCCTTCTCCGGCCCCGACAGCTTGTTGGGATCGTCGATCGAGGCTTTCTTGTTGACCAGCTTCGCCATCAGCCTTCGGCCACCCAGGTCCGCAGGATGCCGGCCGCGTCATCGGGATGCGACTGAACGAAGTCAGCGACCTTCTTGACCGACGACGCCTTCACCTGACCCTCGATGCGGGCGATGTCGATCTTCTGTTCCATCTCGCTGGGCGCCGGCAGCTGAACCAACTGAGGCTGGCCGTCCGGGCCGATCACCGTGGTCGCCACGGTGGTGACCGGCACGCCGTTGGCGCCCGCCAGCGCCGGCAGATTGGCCCCGCCGCCCGCCGCCGTCTTCAGCAGAGGACGCAGCACGAAGAAGATCAGCAGCAGGGCGACGACCGTCAGAATGCCCAGCTCGACGAAACGCATGATGTCGTTCTTGGAGAAGTCCAGCAGCGACGACTTGCCGTCCAGACCGCCCTCGATGCCCGTGTCGTGGTTGAAGCGGACGTTGATGACCTCGATCTTGTCGCCGCGTGCCTCGTCGATGCCGGCGGCGGCCGCGACCAGCGACTTGATCTGGGCGATCTCCTCAGCCGTGCGCGGCGCATAGGTCGGCTCGCCCTTGCCGTCCTTGGCCGGCGTCCATTTACCGTCGACCGCGACGGCGACGGCCAGTTTCTTCACCTCGCCCGGCTCCTTGGTCGTGGTCGTCGTGGTCTTGGAGATTTCGTAGTTGGTCGTCTCGGCATTCTCCGAGTTGGTCGAACCGGCCGGCGTCGCGCCGGGCGCAGCTCCTCCGGGGATGTTGTTCGTCGCGGTCACGCCGCCGTCGGGCTGGGCGCTGTTGTCTGCGGATTGCGAGCCGTTGGTCGTGGTCGAGCGCACGACCTGACCATCGGGATCGAACTTTTCTTCCTGGGTCGTTGCGCGGCTCTGGTCGATGTCGGCCGTCACCTGGACGCGAGCGGTGCCGGCGCCGACGACGCCTTCGACGATGTCCTTGATGCGGGCCTGAAGCTGGCTCTCGGTATTGCCCTTGGCCTCGGCGGCGGAGGCCGAGGTGAAGGTTCCGTCGTCGCTGCCGGCCGCCAGGGTGCGGTTCGTCTGGTCCGCCACGGTGACGCGGTCGGGCTTCAGGTTCGGCACGGATGAGGCCACCAGGTTGCGGATCGCCCGCACCTGATCGCTCGTGAGATCGCGCCCGCCCAAGCCCACCAGCACGGCGGCGGTCGGTTCGCCGGCGGCCGAGGTGAACATCTCGCGGCGCGGCATGGTGATGTGGACGCGGGCGGCTGTGATGCCGCGCATGGACATTATGGTGCGCGACAGTTCGCCCTGCAGGGCGCGCTGTTCGTTCAACTGCTGCTGGAACTCGGTCTGGCCTAGCACCGACTGGCTGTCGAACAGCTCGTAACCAACCGATCCGGACGTGACCAAGCCCTTGCCCGCGACCAGCATCCGCGCCGTGCCGACCTCGTCGCGGTTGACCATGATGGTCGAACCGTCGCCCTTGGAGGAATATTTGATGCCGGCCTGATCCAGGGCGGCGCTGATCTCGCTGGCCTCGCGCAGATCCAGGTTGGAATAGAGAAGCGCGTCGGGCGCTTGGCCCATGCGCAGCATGACGGCGACCAGCACGGCGGCCACGCCTGCGGCGACGCCGAGGACCGCAGCCAGACGGCCGATCCCGAACTTCTGCAACGCCGCTGTGAAGCCGCCCACGCGTCCCCGCCCCCTACTCGCGGGAGACACGAACGCCCCGCTAGGCAGAAAATGCCGCCTGGATGGTAAACGTCGCGTTAAGACCCGCCTAAGGGCGCGCCCTGCCCGCCTGAAGCTGCGGCAAAACCGCCGGCGCACCGGACGGCAGAGGGGCTTTCGGGTCTCTCAACCACGAGACGACGTCGCGATAGACGATCTCGGCGTCCAGATCGCGGTTCAGCAGATGCCAGCCGTTCGGATACCAGGCGGTCCGCAGCGTTCCGCCCTCCCGCTCGGCCCGCTCAAGCGCCGCCTTCATCGGCCCCTTCTTCACCACCTCGTCGTGGGCGCCGTACATCAGGATGGCGTCGCCCCGAATGCTGCCCAGGCTGCGCGATGAGGCCTCCATCCGGTCGACCAGCCCATAGACGGTGTCGAACCGCGTCGCGAGGATGCTCATCGGATCGCGCCCGTTGCGGATCAGCTCCAACGTATTCGAAGAGGCGTGGATGTCGCGCGTGATGAACTCCGGCGGCTCCAGCGCCACGTCGCCCAGCGCCCGCGCCGCAATGTTCAGCGCCGTGCTGTTCAACGGTCCTTGCGTCGACCAACCCCACACGCCGGGGGCAAGCAGCACGATCCGGTCCGCATCCGGCGGATTGTCGGAGCCGAAAGCCGCCGCCGTCACCGACCCGCCCATGCTCTCGCCCACCACGGCGATGACGGCATGGGGATAGCGGGCGCGCGCCATCGCGGTGATCTCGCGCAGATCATCCGTCATCCGCTGCTGCCCGGCCCATTCGCCCCGCCCCGGCGCCCCGCCGAAGCCACGCTGGTCGTAGGACCAGGTCTCGATCCCCTGCTCGGCCCACCAGGGTCCGGCCAAGCGGAAGCTGGCGTCGTGATCGTTCATGCCGTGAAGGGCCACGATCACCGCCCAAGGCGCCCCATCCTTTGGCCCCCAGTGCAGATACGGCAGGCGCGCGCCGTCCGACATGACCAGCGCCCGATCCTCGACATGGGCGCCGACAAAGCCCGGCGGCGGCGTCAACGGCGGCTGAATGTGGGGTGCGGCGCAGGCCGACAGAATGAGCGCGGCGGTCAGCGGCATAAGTCTGGAGGCGATCAAGGCCATGTGTCCCAAGCAGCGCTCATGATACCACCGGCGAGTCCTTCTCGCTGGAGCGAATGGCCGCCGGATTTGCAGAAGTCAGAATGCGCTGAACCCGTTCCCGGAGATAGGGAAGCACCTCCGCCTCGAACCACGGATTCTTCTTCAGCCAGGCCGTATTGCGCCACGACGGATGCGGCAGCACCAGCAGATCCGGTGCATACTCCCGCCACGCCTGCACCGTCTCGGTCATGGTCCGCTTGGCCCTGTCGCCCAGCGCCCACGCCTGGGCATAGCCGCCGACCAGCAGGGTCAGTTCCATCTGTGGCAGGGCGTCCAGCAACTGTGGTCGCCACAGTTCCGCACAGCGTGTCGGCGGTGGATAGTCGCCGCCTTTCGGCGCGGTGCCTGGATAGCAGAAGGCCTGGGCCGCCACCCCGATGCGCGGGTCGGCGTAGAAGGTCTCATAGTCCACGCCCATCCAATCACGAAGACGATCGCCCGAGGGATCCGTGAACGGCAGGCCGCTCTCGTGGACGCGTCGTCCCGGCGCCTGGCCGCAGATCAGCAGCCGCGTTTCGGGAAAGACCCGCACCACCGGGCGCGGCGTGTGCGGCAGGACGCCCGCGCAGGCGCGGCAGGCGCGGATGTCGCTCAGGATCTCGTCGAGATCAGTCGTCATCGCCCTCGACGACCGGCGGACGGCGGCTCAACGCCAGGGCCGTTTCTTCCTTGGTCGCCTGACGAAGGCGCGTGACGCCGCGGAAGTTATCCGGATCGACCGCCTTGCCCTTCTTCGTGATGGTCAGCTTGCCCTGGCGCATCAGGCCCAAAGCGGTCGCGCGAACCTTGGGCAGCATGCGCTGCCACTGCTCGGGCTGTAGCTCTTTGGCCACTTCCGCCGGCTCAATGCTCTTGCCGGGCTCAAGCGCGGCAATTTTGTTCAGGATTGCGGTTTCGATCGGGTCGCTCATTGCGCCTATATGCTGCAACGCACGCCCATAAGTAAGGCCGAGTCTGCATGCCCAAGAAAATCACCATCACCGAGGGCGAGTTCGCCGGCTGGCAGACCTACGATCTGCACGACACATTCGACACGGTGGTCGGCCCCTTCTTCGGCAAGCCGGATCCCGACGGGCACATGCGCTGCGCCTTCCGCGCCGAGCAGAAGCACATGAATGCAGGCGGGCGGATGCACGGCGGCTGCCTGATGACCTTTGCCGACATCGCCATGTTCCAGATCGCCTATCAGGAGATGGAGGGGGCCTCGGGCGTCACGGTCCAGCTGGACTCCACCTTCATCGACGGGGGCTATGTCGGCGAACTGATCGAGGCCACAGGCCAGGTGACCAAGGCGGGCAAGAGCCTGATCTTCGTGCGAGGTCAGATCAATACCGGCGAGCGTCTGCTGATGACCTTCTCCGGCGTCATCCGCAAATTCACGCCGCGCTGAGCGTGTTCTAGCCGAAGACGACGCTGGGCATCGCGCCGACGATGGCCGCGGTCATCAAGGTGGCCAGGAAACCGGCGAACAGACCCTTCCAGACCATGCCCAGCACCTCTTCGCGGCGTTCGGGCATCAGGACCGACAGGCCGGTGACGGTGATGCCGACCGAGCCGATATTGGCGAAGCCGCACAGGGCGTAGGTCATCAGCATGCGCGTGCGCTCGGTCATGTCTGCGGCCGGCACCTTGCCCAGGTCGATGAAGGCGACGAACTCGGTCAGGGTCAGTTTGACGCCCAGCAGCCAGCCGGCGACGTCGGCGTCCTTCCACTCTACCCCGGTCAGCCAAGCGACCGGCGCGAAGATCCATCCCAGCATCCGCTCAACGGTCAGGGGCGCATCGAACATGACGAACCCGCCCAGCATGACGTTGACCAGCGCGACCAAGGCCACGAACACGATCAGTACGGCCGAGATATTCAGCACGACCATCAGGCCGTCGGACGTGCCCTTCACGATGGCGTCGATGGCGCTGTCGTATTTCAGGGCCGAATCATAGTCGGCGACTGCGCCGCCCATACCTTCTTTCTCGGGGATGATGATCCGCGCCAGCAGCACGCCGGCCGGCGCCGACACGATCGAAGCCACCAGCACGTGCCCCGCCGCATTGGGCAGCACCGGCGACAGGATGGTCGCATAGGCCACCATGGTCGAACCGGCGACTGTCGCCAGGCCCACCACCATCATCAGGAAGATTTCGGACCGCGTCAGCTTGTCCAGATAGGCGCGGATCACGATCGGGCTTTCGATCATGCCCAGGAAGATGTTGGCCGCGACCGCCAGGGCCGATGCGCCGCCCAGACCCATCGTCTTCTGAAACAGGAAGCCGAAGCCCAGGGTGATCCACTTCAGAATCTTCCAGTGCCACAGCAGGGCCGACAGGGCGGAAATCACCAGGATCAGCGGCAGAACCTGGAAGGCGAATGTGAAAAGCGCGCCTTGGTTGGACACTGCATAGGGTTGGTCCCCGCCGGCCAGATAGCCGAAGACGAACTTGGTCCCCTCGGTCGTGGCGACCGCAAGACCGTCCACCGCGCCCGTCACCGCAGCCAGCACCGCCTGCGAGCCCGGAATGGCGAACAGGGCCAGCACCAGCCCGGCCTGCACCAGGATCGCGCCGATGGTCAGCCGCCAGGGGAAGGCCTTGCGGTTCTCCGAGATCGCCCAGCAGACCGCAACGATGACGACCAGACCCAGAAGGCTCTGGAGGTTCAGGAGGCTGAACATGGAAAACGATCCCCGCACCCGGCGCGCCTGCCGGTCTGTATTCGCTTCAAGGACAAAGTGACGCGGCTGGCAAGAGAAACGAAAAAGGGCGGCCCCTTAACGGACCGCCCTCCTCCTGTCGTCGCGCCTCGGCTTACAGTTGGCCGCGCACCAGCTTGCCGTAGTGATCCATCAGATCCAGCGACAGGGCGCCGGGGGTGAAGCGGTATTCGCCCACCTCGGCGACCGGGGTCACCTCGACCGCCGTGCCGGTCAGGAAGCATTCGGTGAAGTCCGAAAGCTCTTCCGGCTTGATCTCGCGCACCACGACCTCGATGCCCTTCTCGCGGGCGATCTCGATCACCGTCTGGCGGGTGATGCCGTCCAGGATGTGCTCGACGTTCGGCGTATGGATGACGCCGTCCTTGACGAAGAAGACGTTGGCGCCGGTCGCCTCGGCGACATAACCGCGCCAGTCCAGCATTAGGGCGTCGGCGAAACCGCGACGCTCTGCGGCGTTCTTCGACATGGTGCAGATCATATACAGACCCGCCGCCTTGGCCGTCGTCGGGGCCGTCGCCGGATCGGGACGACGCCACTTGGACCATTCCAGACGCAGGCCGCGCGCCTTGACCTCCGGGTCGAAATAGCTGGGCCAGTCCCACACGGCGATGGCCAGGTGGACCTTGTTGTTCAGGGCCGAAACGCTGGTCTGTTCCGGGCCCAGGTAGGCGACGGGACGCACATAGCAGTCCGTCAGACCGTTCTTGGCGCAGGTTTCCTTACAGAAGGCGTCGATTTCAGCGACGCTGTAGGGTATCTCGAAATCGAGCAGGTTGGCGGACCGCTTCAGGCGCTCGGAATGTTGCGTCAGCTTGAATATTTCGCCGCCGTACATACGCTCACCCTCAAAGACCGACGAGCCGTAGTGAAGGGCATGGGTCAGAACGTGCGTTTTCGCTTCCCTCCAGGGGACGAAATCGCCATTCACCCAGATGAAGCCGTCACGATCGTCGAAAGGAACGAAGGCCATTGAAATACGTCTCCCGCGAAACTGACGGTCTTAGAGCCGCACGAATCGCTCAGGTCAACGCCGCAAGCGGGGGAAACGTCGCATGAGCATGACGGAATCGCGTTCGCATGGCCGCTCAGGCCCCATCGCCGGCCCCGGCGTCGGCCGCCATCTGCTGATTGTCGACGACGACGATCGCATCCGCGAACTGCTGAAGGAATTCCTGGCGCGCGAAGGCTATCGCGTGACGGGCGCCGCGCACGCGGCCGCCGCCAAGCGGATGATGGAGCTGATCGAGTTCGACCTGGTCGTGCTGGACGTCATGATGCCGGGCGAAAGCGGCCTGGACCTGACCAGTTGGGTCCGCAACAAAGCCGAACTGTCCAAAACGCCGGTCCTGCTGCTGACCGCGCGCGGCGATCCTGAAGACCGTATCGAAGGTCTTTCGCGCGGCGCCGACGACTATATGTCCAAGCCGTTCGAACCGCGCGAACTGGTGCTCCGCATCGACGCCATCCTGCGTCGCACCGGCGGCAAGCCGATCGGTCCGAAGGAGATCAAGCTGGGCACCGCCGTCTTCGACATGGAACGGCTGGAGTTGAGCCGTGACGGCGCGCCCCAGCGCCTGACCGAAGCCGAGGCGCAGTTGCTCAAGACCCTGGCGCTTCATGCCCATGCTCCGGTCGAGCGGATGAGCCTGTCGCCCGACACCGCCGACATCACTGGCCGCGCCGTGGACGTCCAGGTGACGCGCCTGCGCCGCAAGCTGGAGGTCGATCCCAAGAACCCGCGCTATCTCCAGACCGTGCGCGGCGTCGGCTATATGCTGGCTCCCGACTGAGCCGATGCGGCTTCTGCCCGCCTATCTGTGGCCGCGATTTCTGAAGCGGCGCCTGCCGACCTCGCTGTGGGGTCGGTCGTTGCTGATCATCGTCCTGCCGGTGCTGGTGATGCAGATGGCGGTGACCTGGGTCTTCTTCGACGCCCACTGGCAAACGGTGACCGCGCGCCTGTCCGAAGGCCTGGCCGGCGACATCGCCTGGGCCGTCGAAAGCTATGAGGACGACCCCAGCCCGGCGAACCTGGACAAGCTGGCCAATCGCGCCGAGCGATCCATGTCCCTGTCCATCGTGCTTCAGGATGGGCGCACCCTTCCGACGGAAGAACGCCGCGGCGCTATCGGCGTGGTGGACCGGGTGCTGGACAAGGCCTTGGACGCGCGTCTCGACCGCCCCTACTGGTTCGACACCACCCGCTATCCCGCCTACGTCGACATTCAGGTGCAGGAGCCGCAAGGGGTGCTGCGCATCATCGCCCCACGCGAGCGCGCGGTGGCGACCCAGGCCCATATCTTCGTCCTGTGGTTGGCGGTGGCCACCGTTCTGTTGATGGGCGTCGCCATTCTGTTCATTCGTAATCAGGTCCGCGCCATCGAGCGTCTGGCCGACGCCGCCGAGGCCTTCGGGCGTGGCGAGACCGTGCCTCGGTTCAAGCCGCACGGTGCACGCGAGGTTCGCGCCGCCGCCGTCGCCTTCATGGCCATGCGAGACCGCATCCAGCGCCACATCGATCAGCGCACCGCCCTTCTCGCCTCGGTCAGCCACGACCTGCGCACGCCCCTGACCCGTTTGCGTCTCGAACTGGCTCTGGCTCCGCCGTTCAAGCGGCAGTCCGCCATGCGGGGCGACCTGGACGAGATGGAGCATATGATCGACGAATACCTCGACTTCGCCCGTGGCGAAGCGGGCGAACCGCCCAAGCCTGTGTCGATTTCCGACCTGCTGAAGGCGGCAGGCGAGGATGCAAAACGCGCCGGCGCCGAGGTCGAGGTTGTCGTGGCTGATGGCCTGACCGCCTCCGTTCGCCCCCTCGCCTTCAAGCGCGCCCTGGTGAACCTGGCCGGCAACGCCGCCTCGCATGGCGAGAATGTGCGCCTGTCGGCCCGCGCCCTGGCGTCAGGCGGGCTGGAAATCATCGTCGAGGACGACGGACCCGGCATTCCCGAAGCCATGTACGACGAGGCCTTCCGGCCCTTCTCGCGCCTGGACGACTCTCGCAACCAGAACCGCAAGGGCGTCGGTCTGGGCCTGGCCATCGCGCGCGACGTGGCGCGCGGCCACGGGGGCGACGTCACCCTGGATCGTAGCGAACTGGGCGGATTGAAAGCGACCATCCGCATCCCCGGCGCGGTCACCGTGGCTGAATCCGCCTAAGGCTTTAAAGCTTTCGTCAGCAGGGTCTGGCGAAACAACGCTGCAAGGGTCATCTTGATGGCGACAGGGCTTGGAGATGATTTCGATGCGTAAATTCGCCTTCTTTGCACCTCTGGCCGCGACACTCGCCGTCGCCGCCATGGCTCAGGCTCAAGCGCCGACGGTGAACGTCACGGTCGGGCCGCAGCTTCAGCGCGAGGTCGAAAAGCTCGGCGACCGCGAGGTCAACGAACAGATCGCCGGCCTTCAGGCCGAGGTCGGAAAGGCCTTGGCCCAGCGTTATCCGGGCGCGACCGCCAATCTGGTCCTGGTCGACCTGAAGCCCAACCGTCCGACGTTCGAACAGGTCCGTCAGACGCCCGGCCTCGACCCGATCCGCAGCGTGTCGATCGGCGGCGCGGCCATCAAGGGTGAGATTGTGATGGCGGACGGGGCGACGCGGCCCGTGGACTATTCTTATTTCACGCCCAGCATCAACGACGTCTGGGGCTACAGCGTCTGGCGCGACGCCGACCGCGCGTTCGAGCGCTTCGGCGATCAGATCGAGCGCGGACGCTTCTAGCCCATCTCACGGTTGCGCCTGACCGCCGCCGCGACCGTCTCGTCCAGCATCGCCGTGAGGCGGCCGTCCTTCGCTATGGCGTCAAGCCCGGCGCGGGTCGAGCCGCCAGGCGAGGCGATGCGGCCTATCAGGGCTTCCAGCGCGTCGTCACCCATGGAGTCGGCTGCGGACCTCAGGGTCGCGCGCGCCAGCACATCCGCCGTCGCCGCATCCAGACCCGCCGCCTCCCCGGCCCGCGCCAGCGCTTCGGTGAAGGCGTAGAAATAGGCTGCGCCTGACCCGGCCACCGCTGTCGCCGCATCCATCAGCGCCTCGTCGGCCAGCACGACCGTCTCGGCCATCGGCTCAAACAACGCCCGCCCGATGCCCTCAGCGCGCCGGTCCGCCGACCAGACAGAGGCAACGCCGCGCCCGCGCGACACGCCGGTCGTCGGCATCACCCGCACGATGGGCCAGCCTCCTAGACCTTCGGCCAAGGTCGGCGCCGTCACGCCCGCCATGACCGACAGAATGACGGCTCGGTCATTCATGAACGGCGCCAGCGGAGCCATGACCTCGCGCCACAGCGCCGGTTTAACCGCCAGAACGATGATCGCCGCCTCGGTCAGGACCTCCAGCGGCGGATTGATCCGCGCGCCCTTGGCCCGCGCCGTCTCGGCCGCCGGCTTTTCCGAGGGGGTGAGAATGATCAGGTCGGACGCCGCCACCGTCTCGGTCAGCAGCCAGCCTTCCAGAATGGCGGACCCCAGCCGGCCGCAGCCGACCAGGACGACGGGCCCCGCCACGGATTCCGCGCTTGGCATCAGGCGGTGCCGACGGTCTCGAACAGGCAGGCGTCGATCGCCTCCTGCGGCTTCTTGTTCCCGCGCACCATGAAGTCGAAGGCGGGGTAGTAGCGATCCGAAGCCTCGATGGCCGCGTCGATCATCGACGCCGCCTGGGCCAAGGTCGGGCGCTCGCCCATCGGCAAGGCCAGCGAATGGCGGAAGACGATCTCCCCGTCCTCGGCCCAGACCTCGAAATGACCCATCCAGGTGCGCTGGTTGATCAGGCCGACCAGTTCATAGGCGGCCGTTTTGCGGCTCTTGGCCACCTTCAGATCCAGCGCGCAGCACAGCTGAAGACAGTCGCCTTCGGGACGCCAGGCGAACCACAGTTCATAGTCCTTCCAGTCGCCGGCCAGAGCAAAGGCGAGGTCGCCATCGTCGGTGCGGTCGAACGGAAGATTCTCGGCCGTGAGCACATGCTCGACGACCTCAAGCGGGTCGAAGGGCACGTCCACTTCCTCGGGCCGGGCGATGTCCATCAAGTGTCTTTCACGCTGCGTCCGCGAGAATCGCGGGCGTTAACAGAACGGTAAGCCTGTTCGCAGATTCGGCTCAACCGGCTGCGTCCCCGGGTTGAGTTCCATCTGTGGACGTTCCCTTCACGGGCTTTGCAGCCGGCTTTTGGGCGGCCTTCAGCTCTGCGATCTCAGCTCGCAGAGCCGCGATCTCGTCCTTCAGAACATCAAACTCGTCGCGACGGACCAGGTCCATTTCGGCGGCGATCCGGTCAGCCTGGGCGCGCCAGGCGGTCTTGGCCTCTTCGCCTGCGGCCTGGGCCAGGCCCATGGCGCCGGTCGTCAGCTTGGCGAACTCGTCCAGAATGGGATTGCGGGTCTGCATGGCGGCTCCGACCTCAACGTCGTTAACGAAGGTTCACCGACTATGGTGAACGAAACCTTTCTTTCTGCTGCTTCGCGGGCGCCATCAAGGCGTCGTGATGCGTCTTCACAGGCGACGACGGCGGCGACGCTTGCTAAACCGCTGTCAAAGACAGTCCCGCACAGGAACGCCCATTGCCCTTTCCCGAATTCGATCCGGTCCTGATCCACCTCGGACCGCTTCCGATCCGCTGGTACGCCCTGGCCTATGTCGCCGGCATCGTGCTGGGCTGGTGGTACGCCGCGCGCCTGGCCAAGACCCAGCGGCTATGGGCGCCCGGCAAGCCGCCTGTCACCACGACGCAACTGGACGACCTGGTGCTGTGGATCGTGCTGGGCATCATCCTGGGCGGCCGCCTCGGCTACGCCCTCTTCTACAAGCCGGCCATGTACGGCCAGCTGTTCACCGGCCAGACGCTGGGCGAGCGGTTCGAACTGTTCCAGCTGTGGACCGGCGGCATGAGCTTCCACGGCGGCTTCCTGGGCGTCTGCCTGGCCATCGTCCTCTATGCCCGGTCGCAGAAGATCGACATGCTGCGCCTCGGCGATCTGGTCGCGCCCGTCGTGCCGATCGGCCTGATGTTCGGTCGTCTGGCCAACTTCATCAACGGCGAGCTGTGGGGCCGCGAGACGACCGTCCCCTGGGCCGTGCGCTTCTGCAACGCCCGCATCGAACAGATGTACGGCTTCTGCCCCGCGGGCGATGCGCCCCGCCATCCCAGCCAGCTCTATGAGGCGGGTCTTGAGGGGATCGTCCTCTTCTCCGTCCTTTCCATTGCGATCTGGAAGTTCGGCTTGCTGAAGAAGCCCGGCTATATCACCGGCCTGTTCCTGGTCGGTTATGGCGTCTGCCGCGCGGCGCTGGAGAATGTGCGCGAGCCGGATATCGGCATGCCAGATTTCCCGTTCGGCCTGACCATGGGAATGATGCTGTCGATCCCGATGATCCTGGTCGGCGCCTGGCTGATCTGGCGCGCGTGGAAGCGTCCGCCGGCTGCCGCTGAGGCATGAGCGAGACCGAAACCCTCAAGGCCCGTCTGGCGCGCGAGATCGCTTTGACGGCTCCGATGACGGTCGCCGACTACGTGACCCGCTGCCTGCACGATCCCAAGGGCGGCTACTATGCGTCGCGTCCAGATTTGGGCGCGCGTGGCGACTTCATCACCGCCCCCCTGGTCAGCCAGATGTTCGGCGAGCTGATCGGCCTGTGGGCGGTCGAAACCTGGAACCGGCTGGGCGCGCCAGAGCGATTCCGCCTGGTCGAGGTCGGCCCCGGCGACGGCACGTTGATGAGCGACGCCTTGCGCGCCGCCCGCCTGGTCCCGGGCTTTCTTGAAGCCTGCGATCTGATCCTGATCGAACCCAGCGCCCCCTTGCGCGATCTCCAGGCCAAGGCCCTTGCTGGCGCCGACCTGTCGCCGCGGTGGGTCCGAAGCCTGACGGCGATCGAGACCGACGCCCCGGTCATCCTGATCGCCAATGAGGTGCTGGACTGCATGCCCGCCCGTCAGTTCGTCCGCACCGACGGCGGCTGGGCCGAGCGCCGCATCGGCGTCACAGACGATGGCGACCTGATCTTCGGCCTGACCGCCATTTCCGGCGGTTTTCAGAAGCCGGACTTCGAGATCGCGCCGGGCGGCATTCTGGAAATTTCGGACCAGCAGGCGGCCTTTGGCCGCGACGTCGGCCTGTTGATGAAGGCCGCCTCGGGCGCCGCTCTGCTGATCGACTATGGCCGCGCCCGCCCCGAAGCCGGCGACACGCTCCAGGCCTTGCGTCGTCACCAGAAGGTCGATCCCCTCGCAACACCAGGCGAAGCCGACCTGACCCAATGGGCCGACTTCCCCCTGGTGCTGGAAGGCGCGGTGCGAACCGGCGCCGACGTCACCGGCAGCCTGCCCCAAGGCGAGTTCCTGCGCCGGCTGGGCATCGAGGCGCGCGCCGAGGCGCTGAAAGCCGGCCGGCCCGCCGCCGCCGACGTCATTGCGCGCCAGTTGGATCGGCTGACCGGCGACGACCAGATGGGAACCCTGTTCAAGGCCGCCGCCATCTTCGCCCCCCGATCCCTGGTCGTGCCCGGCTGGGACGCCTGATATAGGTGGGGGCATGAGCGACCTGTCTCCCATCACCCACCCGCTTCTGACCGCCGCCGGCATCGCCCACGGCTTCTTCACCCGTGCGGGCGGCGTCTCGACCGGCATCTATGAAGGGTTGAACGCCGGCGTCGGCTCCAAGGACGAACCGGCCGCCGTCGCCGAAAACCGCCGGCGCGTCGCGGCCCATTTCAATGCCGACGCCAATCATCTGAACGGCTGCTACCAGATCCATTCCGCCGTGGCGCGTGTGGCCGAAGGTCCCTGGCATGGCGACCGGCCGGAAGGCGACGCCGTCGTCTCGGCCGAGCCGGGCCTGTTGTGTTCAGTCCTGACCGCCGACTGCGCGCCGATCCTGATGGCCGATCCCGAGACCCGCATCGTCGCTGCCGTCCACGGCGGCTGGAAGGGCGCCCTGGGCGGCGTCATCCACTCCGCCGTTTCCGCCATGCAGGCTCTGGGCGCCGAGCCTCGCCGGGTGGTCGCCGTCGTCGGCCCCTGCATCGCGCCCGCCAGCTATGAGGTCGGCGTCGATTTCGAAGATCGCTTCACCCACCACGATCCTGGCAGCGACCGCTTCTTCCACCCCGGAGAGTCCGACGACAAACGCCAGTTCGACCTGCCCGGCTTTGTCCTGTGGCGGCTGCAGCAGGCGGGGGTCGGCCAGGCCGTCTGGACCGGCCACGACACCTGCGCGGACGCAGAGCGGTTCTATTCGAACCGCCGCGCCTTCCAGCACGGCGAGCCGGACTTCGGTCGATTGATTGCGGTGATCGGGGCTTAGCCCGCGCGCGCCAGCTCCGGCACGCGGGTCACTTCACGCCAGGCGTGCGGGGCGGCCAACAGGGCGCGGACCAACTTATTGTTCAGGGCGTGACCGGCCTTGTAGCCTTCGTAGCGACCCAGCAGCGGCGCGCCCAGGACATACAGGTCGCCGATGGCGTCCAGCGCCTTGTGACGGACGAACTCGCGTTCCATGCGCAGGCCGCCGGGATTCAAAATCTCGTCGCCGTCGATGACTACGGCGTTCTCCAGCGAGCCGCCCCGCGCCAGGCCCGCCTTGCGCAACGCCTCGACCTCATGGGCGAAACCGAAGGTGCGGCAGGCCATGATCTCCTTGCGGAAGGTCGGTTCGTCCACGACGAAGTCGATCACTTGATTGCCGATCACGGCCGAGGGGAAGTCGATCTCGAACCGCATCTCATAGCGGTCGCACGGCAACAGGGCCGCATGCTTGTCGCCCTCGACGACATGGACCGTTTCCAGGATCTCGATATAGCGCTGCGGCGTCGGCTGCGGTCGGAAACCTGCCCGATCCAGCAGCTTCACGAACTCCAGCGCCGAACCGTCCAGGATCGGCAGCTCCGGTCCGTCTACCTCGACCACGGCGTTCGACACGCCCAGGGCGGCGAAAGCGGCCATCAGATGCTCGATCGTCGACAGGCGAACACCCGCGCCGTTCTCGATCATGGTGTTCAGGCGGGCGTCAACCACGGCCTCGCCCGACACCGGAATGCGGTTGTCGCGGTCGGTGATGTCGGTACGCACGAAGACGATGCCCGTGCCAGATGGCGCAGGCCGAACCGCCAGCCGCACCCGGCGGCCGGTGTGCACCCCGACCCCGGCGATGATGGCCGGGGCGACGATGGTGCGTTCGTGATGGTCGCTTCTGACCGACAAACCTGAACTCGCTCTTTCCTTTGCGCGCCGCACGCCGTGCGGATTGCGCCCTGGGTTTCATCTAGCGGTCATGCCGCAAGCGCGAAATCAAAGTCCGGTTTCGGATTGTTTCGGTCTGAGACACATCCGAGAACGAGAAACGCCCCGGAGGCGGGCTCCGGGGCGTTTCATCGTCATTTGGGACGTTTAGTTGGCCAGACGGCGGAGAAAGGATGGGATTTCCAGGTCGTCATCGGCCTGTCCCGCCTCCGGTTCTGGATGTTGGACCGGTTGAGCCGAAGAGCGTGCCTGATGCGACGATTGCGGCGCATAGGACATGTCGTGCTGAGGCTGGGTGCGCTTGCCGCGACCAAACAGGCTCCAGCCGCTGCGGCGGTGGTCACGGTCGTCGTAACCCTCGTCGGCTTGGGGCTGCTGGGCCGCAGGCGCGGCGCGCTCATAGAGATCGCCTTGCGGCGCGACGCGCGGGGCCGGCGCGCGGGTCTCATATTCCTCGACCCAGGGATCAACGATAGGGTCCAGAGCGCGCGGCTGCGGCTCGGCGACGCGGATCACCGGCTCGGGGCGCGGTTCCGGTTCGCGAGCGGCAGGGGCCTGAAAGGTCGGCACAACCGGCGCCGCATCGATGCGGGGCTCAGGCGCGCGCGGGGCTTCTGCGCGGACCGGCTCGCGGTAGGCGTCGCGGGTCGGTTCCGGGGCGCGCGAGGCTTGCGTGCCATACAGACCACCAGCCGAGCGGCGAGCGTCATGACCAGCCAGCGGCGCGCTGGCGGCCGGCGGCGCGATGGGTTCGATGCGACGCACTTCGCCCTCGTCCATGCCGGTCGCGACGACCGAGACGCGGATCTTGCCATCCAGGGCCGGGTCGAAAGCGGCGCCGAAGATGATGTTGGCGTCGCCGTCCACTTCCGCGCTGATGGCGTTGGCGGCTTCGTCGACTTCCAGCAGGGTCATGTCCAGACCGCCGGTGATGTTCACCAGCACGGCCTTGGCGCCCTTCAGACTGGTCTCGTCCAGCAGCGGGTTGGCGATGGCGTTCTGGGCCGCCAGCAGGGCGCGGTCGTCGCCCGTGGCCTCGCCCGTGCCCATCATCGCCTTGCCCATCTCGGACATGACGGCGCGCACGTCGGCGAAGTCCAGGTTGATCAGGCCAGGCAGGATCATCAGGTCGGTGATCGAGCGCACGCCCGAGTGCAGGACCTGATCGGCCATGCCGAAGGCGTCGGCGAAGGTCGTGCGCTCATTGGCGACGCGGAACAGGTTCTGGTTCGGGATGACGATCAGGGTGTCGACATAGCGTTGCAGCTCGGCGACGCCCGCGTCGGCCAGACGCATGCGGTGACGACCTTCAAAGGTGAAGGGCTTGGTAACGACGCCGACGGTCAGGATGCCGCGATCACGCGCGCATTTGGCGATGACAGGGGCCGCGCCGGTGCCGGTGCCGCCGCCCATGCCGCAGGTGATGAAGACCATGTGCGCACCTTCTAGGTGCTGATGGATCTCGTCAGCGGACTCCTCGGCGGCGTTCATGCCGACTTCGGGGTGGGCGCCGGCGCCCAGACCCTGGGTGATGGTTTCGCCCAGTTGGATGCGGCGATCGGTTTTGGCGAAGCTGAGGTGCTGCGCGTCGGTGTTGGCCACGACGAACTCGACCCCTTCGAGACCGGCGTCGATCATGTTGTTCACGGCGTTGCCGCCGGCGCCGCCGACGCCGAACACGACGATGCGGGGCTTCAGTTCAGTGTGTTGCGGCTTGACCAATGAGAGCGACATTTTCTGTTTCCGACCTGCTGACCCGCCCCTTCAAACCAACCGACCGCCCCGCCGAATCGCTTTGGTTATGAGCGCGTTAAGGATTGCGCCCATGAAGGTTAAGAGAAGGTTACGGCGATAATGTGAGTCGGACTGTGCGAAAGCATAAAAGCCAGCTTTGCTGGAGCTTTACACAAAAAAAAAGGGTAGCCCCGGGGCTACCCCTTAGCCTTACCATGATCGGACGATCAAAGCCCGCCCGGGCCGCAGTCGTTTTTCATGAAGTCCTCGACACTAGTGAGGATGCTAGCGAAGTTGGCCGGAGTCCACGTGTTCAACGTGTGTTCCATATCAGGCAGGATCGTCAGCTTGACCGGCTTGCCAGCCGCACGCATGGCCGCAGCCATGGCCTCCGATTCAGCCGGCAGCACTCTTGTATCGCGGTCGCCGGTGTAGAGAAACAGGGGCACATTGATCTCGTTCACCCGACGCAGGGGATCCTCTCCATCCGCCGTCGGATGCTGGAATTCTCGCAGGAAGCGGCTGTTATACGTGCCCTTCTTGAATAGCGCGATCGTGGCGGGCCCGGCCCCTGCTGCAGCGCACTGATAGATATTGTTCGAGCGCACAGCCGCCATCATCGACGCATAGCCGCCATAGGAATAGCCGTGCATAGCAATCCGGTCTGGCGCGGCAACGCCTTGAGCGATCAGATAACGGGCGCCGTCGTCGTTGTCGTCTTGCATTTTGCGACCCCATTCGCGGTCACCGGCACGCCACAGCCGCTCTCCCCAACCTTGCGAACCGCGAAACTGCGGTTGCAAAACGGCGTAGCCTCGCGCCGCAAAATATTGCGTCCAACCGGAGACATCCCACGCAAGATTGTCTCGCGCCCAAGGTCCGCCATGTGGGGTGATGATTGTTGGATATGGTCCGGCGCCATAAATCGCCGGATCCGGCTTGGTCAGGAACGCTGGTATCATCAGTCCGTCACGCGCCTCGTACTGAATCAGCGTAGTTTCACCCAGCGGCGCACCCTGCAGTTCAGGATAGGCGCGGCCCAACAACCGCACGCGACCACCTATCAGGATGTAGTATTCTGGTGGGACGCGCGGTCCCGACTTCGAAATGATAATTGTTGAGCGATCATCGGACGTCGCCGACAGCGAAATGTCCGCGCCATCACCAACCGAGAAACGACTACGCTCACCTGTCTCGATATCCGTCCACGATACCGGCACGGTTGTAATGTTCAGGGCCTGGCGGAGATCTTTGTACGCTTGGTCCAGCGCCGGATCTGTATAGAAACTGCGCGATCGTTCTCCATCATATGTAAAGCCTACGACCTCGCCGAAATCCGCTGGTGATCTCGAACGTATGACCCCCCCAGCGTCGAACAATGGGTGAGCAAAGGCTACTTCTCCGAACTGACGTTCGCGAATTTTGTACTCGTAGATCGCAGAACGGTCACGCCCCTCAGTCTTATTGACAAACACGATGTTTGGATCGTTCGAAAAACCGACAATCTCGACAGGTTGGCGATCACGGGCATAATAACGGAAATGCTCAGCCCACTCGCCAGTGTCAGGATTCTTTAGCCACTGACCGATGTAAGCGGCGCCATTGTCAAAGTCGAACTGCGACTTGGCCCGAATTTCCCCGTTCAGATCAGCGGTTTCACCACTAAAGCGATCGGAGCCTCGCTCAACGCGCTCCGCACGTCCTGTATAGAGGTTCAACTTGTATTTGTCGCCTCTGATAGGATCGGCGACAATGATATTTTGCGGATCGCGCGGCAGGTCGCTGATCAAGCGTCCAACGCCCACAACTGCCTGTTGCGTGGCGTCCAGGCCATCGAACTGCAACGAGTTGCGGGCCGGCTGACCGTCTAACGTCAGCACCAATGACCGCTGGAGAAAGCTGCGCTCTCGCTGGCCGCTAAAAGGGTTGAAGTCCCTGAGCTGCTGCGTCGTGACGAAAATTCTGTCGTTCTTGATGAACTGCACCCCGACGACGTCTGCGCGTTCATTGTCAGAGCCGATAATAAAAGGCGCCTTGTCCAGTTCCGCCGTGGTCCATAAGGCCACCACACGCTTCACCCCGTCGGGCGAAATTACGGCGACAACGTGCTTGCCGTCAGGCGAAACGTCCACCGAAGCGATCGCCGGCCGCCGGGCAAACGCCGTCGCGGCGGGCGGCGTAGCGCCAGAGAGCTGCACTTTCGCATAGCTCGGCGCGGGTACGCCGCTCAAAACGACTGCAGTCATGACCCCGCAGACCACTGCTTTAATAGCTGATTTCATTATTCTAACACGCGAAAAAGCGCGGCCCCCACGACCTGAAACTTCGTTATCCAAGCACCTGACAGCCCGACAGCGCAAGAGCGTTTGCTCGATACGCTGACGGTGCTCGACGCATGTCAGATTTAACACCGCCGCGTGATATCGATGTAACATAAGCCGTTAACTTGACACCACCTCGCCACATTCGGCTTGGTTTGGACGGTGTTTACGGGCAGATAACGTTGTCCGTTGATGCGTGATCGGCGTGTCGGAATTTGTTGGGGAATCTTGAAATATGAAGTCTAGTAGGAAAAACCTGCTCGCAACTACGGTCATAGCCGGCATCGCCGTCATGGCTCCATCGTTCGCGGTGGCGCAGGCCCAAACCACTCAGGCACAGCGTCAGCAGCAGCAACAACGCGAGGAAGAAGCCGCTCAGGTCGACGAAGTCGTCGTCACCGGTTCGCGGATCCGTCGTAACGAGTTCACCAGCTCGCAGCCGATCCAGGTCATCACCTCCGAACAATCGACGCTTGAGGGCTTGGTCGACACGACGGAGATCCTGCAGGGATCGACGGCCGCGAACACCGCGACCCAGATCAATAACTTCTTCACCGGCTTCGTCACCACCGGCGGTCCTGGCGTAAACACCGTGTCGCTTCGCGGCTTGGGTGCGCAGCGGACGCTCGTCCTGATTAACGGTCGTCGCGCCGGTCCCGCCGGCGTACGTGGCACGGTCGGCCCGACCGACCTGAACACCATCCCGGGCTCGCTCATTGAGCGTGTTGAGGTCCTGACAGACGGCGCTTCGTCGATCTACGGCTCAGACGCCGTCGCCGGCGTCATCAACATCATCACCAAGACCAATCTGGACGGCGGCGCGCTCGAAGTTTACGCTAATGCGCCGTTCGAAGGCGGCGGCGAGCAGTACCGCATCAGCGGCTCTTTTGGTAAGGCGTTCGACCGTGGCTACGCCAACATCGGAGTCGATTATTACGAGCGCCAAGCCCTGTTGTTTGGAGATCGTGAGCACTTCAAGTGCCCGCAGGACCGAGTCTTCGCAGACCCTGATCTGACGATCCGCCGCGACGTTCTCGAAAACGGCGACTTCAAATGCGATTTCGTAGTCAACTCCATCTTCCGTACGCAGCTGGCTGGCAGCGCCGGCCCGGTTCTCGCGCGCAATCGTCGTGATGGCGATTATGTATTCAATTCGACCGCGGTGCAGGGCGGCGGCTTCACGGGCTGCGACATGCCCGGATTCCAACTGACGGCAGGCGGTTTCAACACGCCTGGCGTAACTGCTGCGACGGCGACGCCCACAAATACCTGCTCGATCGCCAACCAATCGACGGCGCTGCGTAGAGCCGCATACTCGGTCTATCCGCTGTACAATGACCGCTATGAATCCCGCACTGCGGTCTCGCCCGTCAAGCGCTACTCGATCACCAGCTTCGGTGGATATGACATCACGCCGAACATCGAGTTGTTCACAGAACTGCTTTGGAACCGTCGCGAGTCAGAGCAAGTCAGCTGGCGCCAACTCTTCCCGACAGTTTCACCCAACCACTCTCGCAACCCCTTCGGCGGTCCTTTCAACGGGACGACCAACACCTTCAACGGCGGCTACTATGTGACGCCAGTTGCTTTGGTCGACAGCTACAACGAGCAGACCGTCGATTACGCCCGTGGCGTTCTCGGGTTGCGAGGTGACGTCTCACTGTTCGGCAAGAGCTGGGATTGGGAAGTGGCCGGTCAGTACAGCAAGTCGGACGGCACCTACGGTGGCAACTTCTTCTACAACGACCGCGTCGAGGCTACGGCCGGCTACTATGCGCTATTCGGCGTGGACGCGCGCGGCCGCGCTTTCGATGCTAACAAGGACGGTGTGATCAACGCCGCCGATCAGGTTGCTCGTCCGTTCGGCGCCGCAAACGGCAACTGCGACGTAGCAATCCTGATCTCCGCGACCAGCTGCCCGGCTGGCGGGGTGAACTGGTTCACACAGAACTTCCTTGAAAACGGTCAACTGTCTCCCGAAGAAGCTGCGTTCATCACCGGCTACGAAGAAGGCAAGACGGAATACATTCACCAGTACATCGAAGGTGTCATTTCGGGTGAAGCCTTCAACCTGCCCGCAGGCCCCTTGGGCGTGGCGCTTGGCTTCCACATCCGTAAGGAAGAAATCGACGACCAACCTGGTCCGGAACAACAGCGTAATAACCTGTGGGGTTCGACCGCCGCCGGTCGCACCAAGGGTTCGGACACCGTCAAGGAAGTCTTCGCCGAGCTGGATATTCCGGTGATCAAGGATGTCTTCCTGATCGACCAACTGACCGCTAACGTATCGGGTCGATATTCTGACTACGACTCGTACGGTGAGAACTCGACCTATAAGGTCGGCCTGAACTGGCGCATCACGCCGGAATGGCGCATTCGCTCGTCTTATGGCACGTCGTTCCGCGCACCTGCGCTTTACGAACTGTATCTGGCCAATCAGACCAGCTTCCTGGGCCAAGCCAACATCGACCCGTGCCGCAACTACGGCACAAGCACCAACGAACGTCTTCGCACGAACTGCGCCTCGCAAGGCATTCCGGACAACTTCAATGATCCGGGCTCGTCGGCGGTTGTCGTTACGGGTGGTGGCGTTGGCATCCTGAATCCCGAAACGGCTGACTCCTTGTCTGTTGGTCTGATCTGGACGCCGACCTTCGCCGACCTGAGCATCGCGGTGGACTATTTCGACATCACCGTGAAGGACCAAGTCGCCCAATTCGGCGCTGCCAACATCGTGTCGGCCTGCTACAACTCGGAAAACTTCCCGAACGACGCGCTCTGCACCCTGTTCACGCGTGACCTCACGGCTGGTTCGGCTCGCCGCTATCAGATCCTGACCGTCAACGACAGCTACGTGAATATTTCGCAGCAGCAGAACAAGGGTCTGGACATCAATGTTCGCTACAAGAAGGAACTGTCGTTCGTCGACGTAACCTTCAACGGACGCGTGAGCCACATCCTCGACTGGACTCAGCAGGTGTTCAATGCTTCGGCGCCAACTCTGCTGAACAGCCGGATTGGCAGCCCTGAAACCGTCGGTAACTTCTCGGTCCGCTTCGACCGGGGTGACTGGACTGTCTTCTACGGCGTAGATTACGTGGGCGAATCCGACAACCAGTTCCTGTTCCCGCTCGCTGCGAACGCCAACGGCGCCACCACCTTCCTTGGTGAGCCGGTCTTCGTGGAACGCGGCACTGACGCCTACCTCAACCATACGATTTCGGTGCGTAAGCGCATTGACAAGTGGACGATCCAGGCCGGCATTCAGAACCTGTTCGACGAAAACCCTCCTTACTTGGGTATCTCGAGCGGCGCGAGCGTCATCGGCAACACCCCGTTGGCCAGTCAGTACGACTGGGTGGGTCGTTCGGGCTTCATCAATATCCAGCGCACCTTCTAAAGGCGCGGAACCAACAAAACTCGGGGCGGCTGGGAAACCAGCCGCCCTTCTTCTTTGGAGCATCAATCCGAACCGCGAAGATCAGCAGGCGTCCACGCAACCGTATTCCCCTACTGGGGATCAGGGTGCGAGGCGTCTCTTCGACGATAGCGAAGGTGTTAGAGGTTGTCGCGGAGCCAGCCGGCCACACGCCCCACCACATTCCCGCGGTGAATGCGCGGCGCATCCGCAGCCGTGATCTGGCGCGCCATCAGCTTTCTCGCCGACACCGCCTCGCGCGGTCCGTAGGCGGCGCGGAGGAGGACGCCGGCGGTGGCGCAGAAGGCGGGGCCGGAGGCGGCGTCGGCCAAATGTGGCGCTCGTTGGGGTTTTCCGAGGCGGACAGGACGGTCGAAGACCCGCACGGCCAGCTCGCGCACGCCGTTCAGCTGGCTGGCGCCGCCGGTCAGGACAAGGCCTGCACCGGGCTCCAGGCCCACGCCCGCGTTTTTCAGCCGATCACGGAGCAGTTCGAAGGTTTCCTCGACGCGGGGGGCGATGACGGTCTTCAGCATGGCGCGCGGGACGATGACAGGGCCGGCCGAGGCGTCCTCGCCGCGCGGCGGAGCCTCCAGCATTTCGCGGTCCTCGTTGGCGCTGGCCATGGCCGAGCCGTGCAGGGTCTTGAGCCGTTCGGCGCCGGCCTTGGACGTGGACAGGCCGCGCGCGATGTCCGAGGTGACGTGGTCGCCGCCGACATTCAGGCTTTCGATATGCAGCAGGGACCGGCCGCCCCACACGGCGGCGCTGGTCGAGCCGCCGCCCATGTCGATGCAGACGGCGCCCAGATCCATCTCGTCTTCTTCCAGCGCGGCCAGAGACGAGACGACCGGTGCGGCGGCGACGCCTTGCAGATCCAAGTGCGCCAGCTCCAGGCAGTGGCTGAGGGTCGTGAAGACGTTCTCGGCCATCGAGACGACCAACAGATCCAGCCCCAGCGAGCCGCCCCGCATCGAGCGCGGATCATGCACGCCACGCGCGCCGTCGACCGACCAGGCAATAGGCAGGACGTGGATCGGGCGACGGTTGGGCAGGCGAATCTGGGCCAGGGCCATGCCGATGGCGCGCGCCAGATCGGCATCGCCGACCGGATTGGCGCCTAGCGAGACCCGGGCCTGCACCCGGTGGCTGGCCATCTGGCCGATGGCGGTCGTGACGACGACGCCGGACACCGGGCTCTGGGCGGCGCGCTCGGCGCGTTCGACGGCGTGGCCGATGGCCTGGGCCGCCTCATCCATATTGATGATGGCCCCGCCCCTGACGCCCTTGGACTGGACGTGGCTGGCGCCTGCGACGCGGATGGTGCGGTCGGCGTGACGGACGCCGTCCGGCTTCATGATGAAGCACGAGACCTTGGATTGCCCGATGTCCAACGCAGCGACCACGGGCGCACGTCCGGCGCGAGAATCCATGCCCCGACCGTGATCATTCGCCGCGCCGCGTTGCTTGGTCATGTCTCTACGGTCCTTAGGCGTCGCCGGCGGGTCGCACGGCGACCTCGTCGGGGGTTCTGAGATCGACGCGGGCGAAGCCCAGGTCGAGCAGGCGTTCGCGCTGGTCCAGCGCATCGAGGCGGATCAAAGCCGCCTCCTGTTCGGTGGCGGGAAGCTGGATCAGGCTGCCGTCTTTGAGACGCAGGTCCCAGCGGCGCTCATCCACGCGCACCAAGGCGTCCACCATCCCCATCAGTCGCGGGCGCTGGGCCAGCAGAGGCAGGATTTCGCCCGCCGCCACGTCGGCGCCCTTGCCCACAACCAGCGGCAGCGTCGGATAGCGACGCGCGTCGGCGCCGTCGATGACCTGGCCCCGGTTGTCGATCACCTTGATCTGACCGGCTTCCTGCCAGACGGCGAGGCGGTCGTGTTCCTTGACCTCGACGATCAGGGTGTCGGGCAACAGGCGCACCACGCGCGCCTCCTTGACCCAACCCACGCCCTGAACCCGCGTGCGGATGGCGTCCAGATCCAGGCTTGTGATCGGCTGACCGGAATACAGGCCCAGCGCGCGCTGGATCGCCGGCTCAGCTTCCGGCGAGGCGCCGGTGATGTGCACCCGCTTCAGCGTCAGGCCCATACCGGCCGTCACACTGTCCAGGCCATGCGAAACCGAGGCGCCGATACGCTCCGCGCGAGCGCCCGTGGCCAGAATTCCGACCAGCAGCAGCGCACCGGCGCCCAGCGCGATCACGGCGGTGCGCGGCGAAATATCGACACGGCCGATGGCGGCCATCTTGCCGGGAACGGCGGACGCGTTCTGGGCCGCGCTACGCGACCGTCCCCCGCCTTTGGAAGCCGAACCGCGCTGTGGAGCCTGATTAGAACCCTGTCGCCGGCCGCCGCGAACTACCGCGGGCATGAGGCGTCCTCCACCATCCACCGAACCAGATCGTCATAGCTCATCCCGGTATGGGCGGCCTGCTCGGGCGCGAGCGAAGTCGGGGTCATGCCGGGCTGGGTATTGACCTCCAACAGGACCAGATCGTCCTTAACATCATCATAACGGAAGTCGGATCGCGACACGCCGCGGCACCCCATGGCCACGTGCGCCGCCTCGGCCTGACGCAGCGCCTTGTCGAACACGTGCGGCGGCAGGACGGCCGGCAGGACGTGCACCGATCCGCCCGGCGCATATTTGGCCTCGTAGTCGTAGAAGCCCTTGGTCGGGGTGATGTCGGTGACCGTCAGGGCGCGCGGCCCGGCCGGTTCGCCCAGCACGGTGACGCACAGCTCCTTGCCGGCGATATAGGGCTCGACGACGACCTGCTCGCCGTAAGCCCAGCCCGGCTCGCCCACTTCGGAAACCGGACGGTTGGCGCCTTCGCGCACCAGGAAGACGCCGACCGACGAGCCTTCGGCATTCGGCTTGACCACATAGGGCGGGTCGATGACGTGACGGCTGGCGACCTCGTGACGATCGTAAAGACCGCCGCCCGGCACCTTGATGCCCGCCGCCCGCAGCACGGCCTTGGACTTGTCCTTGTCCATCGCCAGGGCCGAGGCCAGCACGCCGGAATGAGTGTAGGGAATCCGCAGGGTTTCCAGCACGCCCTGAACGCAGCCGTCCTCACCCCAGGCGCCGTGCAGGCAGTTCAGGACCACGTCCGGCTTGATCAGGCCCGAAAGCACATTGGCCAGGTCACGCCCGGCGTCCACGCGGCTGACGCGCACGCCCTGCCGCTCCAGCGCGCGCGCGCACTGCTCGCCTGACGAGAGGGACACCTCCCGCTCTGCGGAAAGGCCGCCCATCAGGACGGCGACGTGAAGGTCTTTGAAAGCGCGGGCCATGACGCCCTGGATTGGGGCCTACATGTTTAACAGGCCGTCAACCATTCGCGTCCGCCGACCATTTTTGCGCGGGTTTTTTATCCCGCTCGGCCGATCCGCTTGATTTCCCACTCCAGCTGAACGCCGGTCTTCGCCAGGACATCGGCGCGAACCGCCTCGCCCAGGCCTTCGATGTCTGCGGCTGTCGCCTCGCCGGGATTGATCATGAAGTTGGAATGCAGTTCGCTGAACTTGGCCCCACCGCCCGTCTCGGCGTGCAGCTTGCCGCGCCAGCCGGCCTCATCCACCAGCTTCCACGACGAATGGCCCTCGGGGTTCTTGAACGTCGAACCGCCCGTCTTCTCACGGATGGGCTGGGTCGTCTCGCGACGGCTGGTGATCTCGGAGATCCGGGCCGCCACCGCCTCGGGTTCGTCAGCCGCGCCGCGATAGGTCGCCTCGATCCAGATGATGTCGGCCGGCGCCCGGGAATGGCGATAGGTGTAGCCGAAGTCGGCCAGATCGTAATGGACCCGCTCGCCCGCCCGCGTCAGGCCCCAGGCCGACACCAGCACGTCCTTGGTCTCGGAGCCGTAGCAACCGGCGTTCATGGTCAGGGCGCCGCCGATCGTGCCCGGAATGCCGGCGTAGAATTCCAGCCCGGCGATCCCCGCCTTGGCGCTGGCCTTGGCGACCATCGAATCCAGCGCGCCCGCGCCGGCCGTGACCGTGTCGCCGTCCGTCGTGATCTGCGCCCACGGGCGGCCCGCCAGGCGGATCACCACGCCCTCGACCCCGCCGTCACGGACGATGACGTTCGATCCGACGCCCAGAACCGCCACCGGCACGGCCGGGTCCAGCGCCTTCAGGAAATCCGCTAGATCCTCGGCGTCCGCCGGAATGAACAGGGCCTCGGCCGCGCCGCCCACCCGGAACCAGGTATAAGGAGCCAGCGGCTCGTTCCGCAGCAGCTTGCCGCGCACTTCGGGCAGAGCGATCACGCCAGGGTCTCCAGCTGCGCCGGCAGGCCATAGGCCCAGCTGGTGATGTCGCCGGCCCCCAGCAGCACGACGACGTCGCCGGATTTGGCCTCATCCTTGATCAGGCGCGGCAGCACAGCGGCGTTTTCCAAGGCCTGGACGTGACGGTGACCGTAACGGCGCACCCCGTCGGCCAGGGCGTGCTTGTCCACCCCCTCGATCGGCTGTTCGCCTGCGGGATAGACATCGGCGACGATCACGCTGTCCGCGTCCGAGAAGCAGGTCGAGAACTCGTCCATCAGGTCGCGCAGGCGCGTGTAGCGGTGCGGTTGAACCACGGCGATGACCCGACCCTCCGTTACCTGACGCGCGGCCTTCAGCACGGCGGCGATCTCGACCGGGTGGTGGCCGTAGTCGTCGACGATGCGGACGCCGCCCACGACGCCGGTGGTGGTGAAGCGTCGCTTGACCCCGCCGAAGCCGGCAAGGCCCGCGCGGATCGCGTCGTCAGACACATCCAGCTCGCGGGCCACGGCGATCGCAGCCAAGGCGTTCGACACATTGTGCCAGCCGGCCATCGGCAGATGAACGCCCGAGATCACATGGGTTTCGCCATTCTGAATGACGACGTCGAAGCGACAGCCGTCCGGCCCCATCTCGACATTGTCGGCCCGCACCATCGCCTGCGGATTGACGCCGTAGGTCACGAGCCGCCGGTTATCGATGGCCGCGACCAGCTTCTGCACCTCCGGATGGTCCAGGCAGACAGCGGCGAACCCGTAGAAGGGGATGTTCTCGACAAAGTCCACGAACGCCTTCCGCACCCCGTCGAAGTCGCCGTAGTGGTCCAAATGTTCAGGATCGATGTTGGTGACGATGGCCACCGTCGATTTCAGGCGCAGGAAACTGCCGTCCGACTCGTCCGCCTCCACCACGATCCAGTCGCCGTCGCCGACCTTGGCGTTGGTGCCATAGGCGTTGATGATGCCGCCGTTGACCACCGTCGGATCCAGGCCCGCCGCATCCAGCAGGGCCGCCACCATCGAGGTCGTCGTCGTCTTGCCGTGCGTGCCGCCCACAGCGATCGAGAACTGCAGCCGCATCAGCTCGGCCAGCATCTCGGCCCGGCGCACCAGCGGGATGCGGCGCTCGCGGGCCGCCTTCATCTCGGGATTGTCAGCCTTGACCGCCGTAGAATAGACCACGGCTGAGACCCCCTCGCCCACATGGGCGGCGTCGTGGCCGATGAAGATCTTGGCGCCAAGCTGCTCCAGCCGCTCGGTATTGGCGCTGGCCTTGGCGTCAGAGCCCTGCACCGAATAGCCGATCTTCAGCATGATCTCGGCGATGCCGCTCATGCCGATGCCGCCGATGCCGACGAAATGAACGGGACCGAGGTCGAACGGGACGGGGCGAAGGCGTGCGATCATTTTCGCCTCATAAACGCCGCCTCGCCTCCTGCGAAGTGCGCGCCGCATACGGAGCGAACTTTTCTAAGGACGATCGGGCGCCGCTGTGCGCGAACTCGCACAGAACTATTGCGCCTCCACCGAGTTGTCTTCGGGAACGCGCGCGGCTCCCGCTTGCGCCGCTGCCCCAAAGGACTCTCAAGATGGCCAAGAACGCAAAGCCGGCCGGCGCGCCGACAATCGGCAACGCCGGCGAGGTGCACCAGACCGCCTCGACGCCTGAGACCCGCCTGACCACAAATCACGGGACGCCGATCAGCGACAATCAGAACTCGCTCAAGGCCGGGCCGCGCGGCTCGACCCTGCTGGAAGACTTCATCCTCCGCGAGAAGATCCAGCATTTCGACCACGAGCGTATCCCTGAGCGGATCGTCCATGCCCGCGGCTCGGCCGCCCACGGCTTCTTTGAACTGACCGACAGTCTGTCGGAGTTCACCACGGCCAAGATCCTGACCGAGGTCGGAAACAAGACCGAGCTGTTCACCCGCTTCTCGACCGTCGCCGGCGGCGCGGGCTCGGTCGATACGCCGCGCGATGTGCGCGGCTTTGCGGTCAAATTCTATACGACCGAGGGCAACTGGGATCTGGTTGGCAACAACATCCCCGTCTTCTTCATCCAGGACGCAATCAAGTTCCCGGACCTGATCCATTCGGTGAAGATGGAGGCCGACAAGGGCTATCCCCAGGCGGCCAGCGCCCACGACACCTTCTGGGACTTCATCGGCCTGATGCCCGAGAGCATGCATATGGTCATGTGGGCCATGTCGGATCGCGGCATCCCGCGCAGCCTGCGCATGATGGAAGGTTTCGGCGTCAATACCTTCCGGCTGATCAATGCCGAAGGCGAGGCGACCCTGGTCAAGTTCCACTGGCGGCCCAAGTTGGGCACGCAATCCACCTGCTGGGACGAGGCGGTGAAGATCGCCGGCGCCGACCCCGACTATCACCGCCGCGACCTGTATGAGGCCATCGATCAGGGCGACTTCCCCGAATGGGAGTTCGGCGTGCAGTTGTTCACCCAGGAACAGGCCGACGCCCTGCCCTTCGACATTCTGGATGCCACGAAGCTGGTGCCGGAAGAAGACCATCCGATCCGCATGATCGGCCGCATGGTGCTGGACCGCAACCCGGACAACTTCTTCGCCGAGACCGAACAGGTCGCTTTCCTGCCGACCAACATCGTGCCGGGCATCGACTTTTCGGAGGACCCACTGCTGCAGGGCCGGCTGTTCTCCTATCAGGACACCCAGCTGTCGCGCTTGGGCACGGTCAACTTCCACCAGATCCCGATCAACCAGGCCAAGGGCTGCCCCTTCCAGAACTTCCAGCGCGACGGCCATATGCAGATGGCTGTGCCGAAGGGCCGCGCCAACTATGAGCCCAACAGCCTGTCCGAGGCGGGCGAGGACGGCGGCCCGCGCGAAGATTCTAAGGGCGGTTTCCGCACCGCGCCCATCCCGGTCGAGGGCGAAAAGGTCCGGCTGCGCGCCGAAAGCTTCGCCGACCACTACAGTCAGGCGCGGCTGTTCTTCCGCTCCCAGACCGAGATCGAACAGGCCCACCTGGCCAGCGCCATCGTGTTCGAACTGTCCAAGGTGTCGCTCGCCTACGTTCGCGAGCGCGTTTTGGCCAATCTGCAAAACGTCGATGAGACCCTGGCCCAGCGGGTCGCAGACGGCCTGAACCTGCCCCTGCCCCAGGCGTCCGACCCCGGTGTGGCGCCCATCGATCTGGACGCCTCGCCCGCCTTGCGCATCGTCGGCAAATATCCCGACACCCTGAAGGGCCGAAAGGTCGCCATCCTGGTCGCCGACGGTTCGGACGGCGCGGTCGTCGACGCCGTCAAGGCGGCGGTTGAAGGCGACGGCGGCTCGGTCTTCATCGTCGCGCCCAAGATCGGCGGCGCCAAGCTGAAGGACGGCAAGACGCTCGCGGCCGACGGTCAACTGGCCGGCAGTCCGTCGGTCCTTTTCGACGCCGTGGCGATCGTTCTGTCCGAGGATGGCTGCGCCCAGATGCTGAAAGAAGGCGCCGCAGTCGATTTCGCCAAGGACGCCTTCGGCCACCTCAAGGCCATCGGCCACACGCCCGAGGCCCAGCCCCTGCTGGACAAAGCGGGCGTCGAGCCGGACCCCGGCGTGATCGATCTGTCCAAGGACGCCACAGGCTTCCTCGCCCCCGCCCGCACCCGGCAGTGGCAGCGCGAGCCCAAGGTGCGCATGCTGGCGTAAGGTGAGGGGTAACCGGCGTGAACGCTTCGCGCCGGTTACTCGACCTTAACCACAAGGATTCACCATAGCGGTCTCACTGTTGCGGGGCCGCGTTTCCATGTCCGATCTGAAGACCCCTGTCCTCGCCAAGGACGTCATTTATCGTGGCGACTGCATCGAGGTGCTGAAGAGCCTGCCCGACGCCTCGGTGGAAATGGTCTTCGCCGATCCGCCCTATAATCTGCAGCTGGGCGGCGACCTGCTGCGTCCCGACAACTCCAAGGTCGATGCGGTCGACGACGACTGGGACAAGTTCGCCAGCTTCGCCGAATACGACGCCTTCACCCGCGCCTGGCTGGCGGAATGCCGCCGCGTCCTGAAGCCCGAGGGCTCGATCTGGGTGATCGGCAGCTACCACAACGTCTTCCGCCTGGGATCGGCGATCCAGGATCTGGGCTTCTGGGTGCTGAACGACATCATCTGGCGCAAGTCCAACCCGATGCCGAACTTCAAGGGCACTCGGTTCACCAACGCCCACGAAACCCTGATCTGGGCCGCCAAGTCGCGGGATCAGAAGCGCTATACCTTCAACTATGATGCGCTGAAGGCTTTCAACGAAGACACCCAGATGCGCTCGGACTGGACCTTCGCCTTGTGCACGGGCGAGGAGCGGATCAAGGACGCCGACGGCAAGAAGGCCCATCCGACCCAGAAGCCCGAAGCCCTGCTGCACCGCGTCCTGCTGTCGGCGACCCGGCCCGGCGACGTAATCCTGGATCCCTTCTTCGGCACCGGCACCACCGGCGCCGCCGCCAAACGCCTCGGCCGCCATTACATCGGCATCGAGCGTGACGAGACCTATGCCGAGGTCGCCGAAACCCGCATCGCCTCGGTCATCCCTGCCCGCCCCGAAGACCTGATGGTCACAGGCTCCAAGCGCGCCGAGCCCAAGGTGCCGTTCGGCGCCCTGGTCGAGGCCGGCCTGCTGCAACCCGGCGACCGTCTGTATTGCCCAAAGGGTGAGCGCGAGGCGCGTGTTCGTGCGGACGGTTCGCTGGTTCACGGTTCGCTCAGCGGCTCGATACACAAGCTAGGCGCGCTGCTGGAGAATGCGCCGGCCTGCAACGGCTGGACCTACTGGCGGTTCAAGACCGACCAGGGGCTGAAATCCATCGACGCCCTCCGCTCGGAAGTTCGCGCCGCGATGTAAGCCGCTGCGACCGCGCGTCGCGTAAGCCACATCAATCACTTAGCCGGCAATCCGCCGCCAATACGTACGATTTCGCACACTCAATATGGGTCAGCTTCGCTGTAACCCCGCGAAACCTATGTGAAAATTCATCAGCTGCGACGGAACTTCGCAGTTGCGAGACCATTGATGTCAACGGCCCGCCAGGATGCGGTGTCGGAGCACATCACCATGAAAATCGCGCAGATCACCCCGTTGTACGAGGCTGTGCCTCCCAAGCTGTACGGCGGTACGGAGCGTGTGGTCGCGCATCTGACCGACGCCCTGGTCGAGCTGGGCCACGACGTGACGTTGTTCGCCAGCGCTGACGCCCAGACCAAGGCGCGTCTTGTGCCCGTGCGTGATCAGGCGATCCGTCTGGATCCGGCGCCGTTGAAATCCGACCTCGCCGCCCACCTGTCGATGCTGGGCGAAGTTCTGGACCGCGCCGACGAGTTCGACGTCATCCACTTCCACACCGACATGGTCCACTTCCCGCTGTTCCAGAAATATGCGGACAAGACCCTGACGACCCTGCACGGCCGTCTGGATATGAAGGACCTGCCCGGCGTCTATGCGCGTTGGAGCGAGTTCGGGCTGGTCTCCATCTCCGACGATCAGCGTAAGCCGCTGCATTTCGCCAACTGGAAAGCCACCGTCCATCACGGCATGCCGGGCGAACAGTACATCTTCTCCCCGAAGTCCGAGGGCTATCTAGCCTTCCTGGGTCGCATCTCGCCCGAGAAACGCCCTGACCGCGCCATCGAGATCGCCACCAAACTGGGCAAGCGTCTGAAGATGGCCGCCAAGGTGGACGCCGCCGACAAACGCTATTGGGAAGAAGCGATCCGCCCATTGGTTGAGGGCAATCCGCTGATCGAGTTCATCGGCGAGATCGGCGACCATCAGAAGTCCGCCTTCCTCGGCGGCGCCGAAGCCCTGCTCTTCCCCATCGACTGGCCGGAGCCGTTCGGTCTGGTGATGATCGAGGCCATGGCTTGCGGTACGCCGGTGATCGCCTTCCGTTGCGGCTCGACGCCAGAGGTTATCGAAGACGGCGCCACCGGCTTCCTGGTCGACACGATGGAGCAGGCGATCGCTGCGGCCGGGCGCGTCCATCTGCTGGACCGCGAGGCCGTGCGCGCGCGCTTCGATCTGCGCTTCTCCGCCACGGCCATGGCGCGCCGGTATCTGGACGTTTACGGCGACCTGCTGGCGCGCCGTCCGTTTGCGGAGACTGCGCTGGACAATGTGGTCACCCCGCTGCGTCCGCGTGAAGACCGCAGCTTCGCCGCCATCGCCTGAAGCAATACCTTGCCGAGGCGCCGTCGCAATCCTGAGTCTGTAACGGCGTTCACCTAAAAGTTAAGCTTATCCATATACGGTCGTCCCAAATCGGGGCGACCACTATGCATTGGACAGCGATGAGGCGGCGGCTGGCGCATCTGCGCCGGAATACCGCAGGCAACATTGCGACCTTCTTCGCCCTGTCCGCCATGGGCCTGACACTGATGGTCGGCCTGGCCATCGACATCAATCGCTATGTCTCGGTCAGGAACCAGGTGCAAGAAGCGCTCGATGCAGCAGCGTTGGGCGCTGCGGCCTCCCGCGCCCAGACGGTCAAGGAGTTGAAAGCGGTCAGCGATCCCTATCTGGAGGCCAATCTGAAGACCGGCCAACTGATCGACGGCTGGAAGACCGGCACCCAATATGTCGATGGCAAAATCGTCAGGGTGACGTTCAAGGGCGGGGTCAAGCCCATCTTCGCGGGTCTGGCCGGCGTCAAACAGTTCGATATCAACGCACTGTCCGAGGCGACGCGTGGCGTGGCGCAGAAGATCGAGACTGTTCTGGTGCTCGATAACACTTGGTCCATGAGCGAAAAGGACAGCCGGTCGATCAAGCGGATCGATGCGCTGAAGACCTCGGCCAGTTTGCTGGTCAACGAGTTGATGGCGACCGAAAGCGACGAGGTCTCGATCGGCGTCGTGCCTTATGCGGACTACGTCAATGTCGGGATTGCCAATCGCAAGGCCCCGTGGATTTCCGTGCCCGACGACTATGTTCAGGAGCGCACCTGCACGACCAAGACGACCTATAGCGGCGGCACCCCCTACCCTTGCACCACCGTGCGTGACGGCGTCAGCGAGACCGGCACCTGCTACAAGGATCAGGTGGTCAAGACGGTCACCGTCCCGCCCTATGCTTGCAACGTCAGCTACAAGTGGTTCGGCTGCGTTTATTCGCGAAACGTCGGCACGACGCGGCTGAACGACCAGTCGCCGGCGACGCCCTACAAGGGTTTCCTGACGACAGGCCAGAGTTGCCTGAATGCGGTCAGCCCCCTGTCCAAGAGCAAATCCAGCGTCCTGAACGCGATCAAAAACCTTGTCATCAATGTCGGCGGCTACAAGCCCGAGACGCACATTCCATCCGGCCTGATCTGGGGCATCAATCTGCTGTCGCCCACCGCGCCGTTCCAGGAAGCCGGGGCCTACGATCCCGCAAACCGCACGCCGCGCAAAATACTGGTGCTTATGACCGACGGTGTGAACACCCTGCGCTACCGCTCGTCCGACGGAGCGCACGTCGCCACGGTCAAACCCAATGAGCTGGCGGCGACGGATGCCGATTTCGGTTCGATCTGCACCTATGCCAAGTCGAACAAGATCGAGGTCTTCACCGTCGGCCTCAACGTGCCCACGCAGAACGGACGCAATCTGCTGAGGACCTGCGCCACCGATTCCGACCATGCCTTCCTGGCTGAGGACAGCGCCGCTCTGGAAGCCGCCTTCCGCGACATCGCGCGGTCCATCGGCGTCGTGCGGCTGATAAAGTAAGTCTCTCGGGTCGTTTGGCGATGAAAAAGCACAGGTTCGCCTGAACCCGTCGGCGACTTGCCCATTAAAGTCTGCAAGCGGCCCCTGAGCGCCGCATTCGGGTGCGACACGTTCGGCCGAGGCCTCACAACGACGGGGAAGAGACCGCATGGACGACGCCTATTCCACTCAACTGACCGCCGGTGAATCGGTCGAGGCCACGGGTCTCGAACAGCTGATGGCGCTGAAGGAAGGCGATACCTTCCTGGTCGCCGACGGATGGGGCGACATGAAGGGCGGCGCCGACGGCCTGTTCGCAGGCGACACCCGCGTCCTGTCGCGTTGGGCGATGACCGTCGGCCTGCTGAAGCCGTCGCGCCTGTCGTCCGGCGTCAGCCAGGACAACGTCTTCTTCTCCTGCCACACCACCAATCGTCCCCTGCCCCCGATGGGCGGCCGATCGGCGCCGGCCGGCGTCCTGCATATCGAGCGCCGGCGCTTCCTGTGGAACCGGCGGATGTTCGAGCGCATCCGCATGGTCAACCACGGGGTGGAGGACATCTTGCTGCCGCTGGCCTTCGATTTCGGGGCGGACTTCTTCGATATCTTCCAGGTGCGCGGCACGCCGCGAGCCAAGCGCGGAACGATCCACACGCCGACCACCGATGGTCGCCGCGTCACCTTCCGCTACACCGGCCTGGACGACGTGGACCGGTCCAGCTGCATCGCCTTTTCCGAACCGCCCGCGCGCCTGACGCATCAACGCGCCGAGTTCATGTTCAGCCTGCCCAAGGGCCGCTCGCTGGACCTCTTCATCGAGTGCGGCGTCGACGCCTGCGAGACGCCGGACGCCGATCGCTGGCGCCAGAACGCCATCCAGGCCCGCCTGGCCATGCGCGCCAAACGCCGGCGCGGCGCCTCGGTGCGCGGCCCGCGCAGCCCGCGCTTCAACGACTGGCTGGACCAGTCGCGCGCCGACATGGCGCTGTTGACCACAGACCTGCCGACCGGCCCCTATCCCTATGCGGGCACGCCGTGGTTCTCGACACCGTTCGGACGCGACGGCATCATCTCGGCCTGGCAAATGCTGTGGCTGGACCCGTCCTTGGCCAAGGGCGTGCTGACCTATCTGGCCTCGCGCCAGGCGACCGAGACCTCGCTCTATCGGGACAGCCAGCCCGGCAAGATCATGCACGAAACCCGCGGCGGCGAGATGAGCGCCCTGCACGAGGTGCCGTTCGGTCTCTACTATGGCGGGGTCGATACCACCTGCCTGTTCGTGGCCTTGGCCGGCGCCTACGCCAACCGCACCGGCGATCTGGATCTGATTCGCAAGCTCTGGCCCAATCTGATCGCGGCCGCCGACTGGATGCGCGACTATGGCGACAGCAACAATGACGGCCTGATCGACTATCAGCGCGGGGCCGACACCGGCCTGTCCAACCAGGGCTGGAAGGACTCCGAGGATTCCATCTTCCACGCCGACGGTCGCTTCCCCAAGGGTCCGATCGCGCTTCTGGAAGTTCAGGGTTACGCCTTCGCCGCCTGGAAGGCGCTGGGCGATCTGGGCGAGCGCCTGCACGACGACCGCACGACCGAATGGCGGATGCGCGCCGAACAGGTCCGCTCTCTGGTCGAGGAAAAGTTCTGGATGGAGGACGAGGGCTTCTACGCCGTGGCCCTCGACGGCGACGGACAGCAATGTCGCGCCATCGCCTCCAACGCCGGGCACCTGCTGTTCACCGGCCTGCCGTCGCTTGAACGCGCGCGACGCGTCACCAAACGCCTGCTGACCGCCGAGTTCCGCACCGGGTGGGGCATCCGCACCCTGGAGGTCGGACAGGCTCGCTTCAATCCGATGAGCTATCACAACGGCTCGGTCTGGCCGCATGATACTGCCATGGCCGCCGCCGGCATGGCGGCTTACGGTGAGCGCGATGCGGTCGCGGAAATCCTGGCCGAGATCTACGCTGCGGCCGCCCATTTCCACCTGCGGCTGCCCGAACTGTTCTGCGGCTTCCCGCGTGAGCCGGGCGAGCCGCCGATCGCCTACCCGGTCGCCTGTCTGCCTCAGGCCTGGGCGGCCGGATCGGTCTTCCTGATGCTTCAGGCGACGCTTGGCCTATCGATCGACGCCTGGACCGAGACGGTCGATCTGGCCGATCCGGTCCTGCCGGCCGGCTTGGACCGTCTGAAGATCACCGGGCTGGAAGTTGGCGGCGCCGTCGTGGATCTGAACATCCAGCACGCCGACGGTCGCGCGGTGGTCATCCCGCATCACAAGCGGGGCAAGGTTTCGATCCGCACGTTGCGCTAGGCCTCAGCCGAACAGATCAGGCGCGCTCGCCCGGTCCAGCGCCTTGGCGAAGACCGTCGGCAGGGCGGCCCGCGCCGCCTCGATCGGCATCCAGCGATAGTCACCGTCCGCATCGACGCGCGCGGTCATCACCGCCAGCGTCAGGCCGAAGTGGGTAAAGACGTGCTCCACAGCCCCCGCGTCGCGCCAGTCGGCCTCGACCGGCGCTGCGGCAGCAGGCTCGCCTATCGCCCAGTCGCTGGTCGGCAGGCCCAGCATTCCGCCCAGCAGCCCCTTTTCGGGCCGCGTCTCGACCGCGACACGCCCCTGGTCGTCAACCAGCACATAGGCGATGCCCCGCCGGTGCGGCCGCTCCGCCTTCTTCGTCTTCATCGGAAACCGAGCCGGGTCGCCCGTGGCCAGACCCAGGCATTCGCTGGCTGCCGGACAGGTCCCGCACGACGGTGACTTGGGCCGGCAAACCGTCGCGCCCAAATCCATCAGCGCCTGAGCCCAGTCTCCAGGCCGCTCGTCGGCGACGAACAGGCCGGCCAGCCGCCTCAGCTCGGGCCGGGCGGCGGGGACCGGCGTCTCGACCGCGAACAGCCGCGCCATCACCCGCTCGACGTTGCCGTCCACGACATTGGCCGCCCGGTCGAAGGCGATGGAGGCGACGGCTGCGGCCGTATACGCGCCGACGCCCGGCAGGGCGAGCAGCGCCGCCTCGGTGTCCGGAAACACACCGCCATGCTCGCCCGCCACCGCCCGCGCACAGGCCAGCAGATTGCGGGCACGCGCATAGTAGCCCAACCCGGCCCAGGCCCCCATCACCTCCGCATCCTCGGCCGCCGCCAAGTCCGAGACCGTCGGCCAGCGCGTCGTGAAGGCGTGGAAATACGGCGTCGCATGCGGCACGGTCGTCTGCTGCAGCATGACCTCCGACAACCAGACGCGGTACGGCTCGGTCCGCGGCGCGCCGACGGCGGCTCGCCACGGCAGGGTGCGCGCGTTGGCGTCGTACCAAGCCAGCAGCCGTGAGCGGATCAGGTCTATGTCGGGAGAGACGTCAGGCATTGGTCGAGTTATATAGACCCATGCGCCGCACGCTGCCCACAGACGCCGAGGCCCGCGAGATCCTGTCTCGCCGCCGCACCCGTCCGGTCCCCCGACCGGCGCCGCGCGCGGGCAAGGCGCTGACGCCCCTGATCAAGAAGCTGGACGAGCAGTTCGGACGCGGGGCCGGTGCGCTGGAGCCCCGCTGGCGCGAGATCGTCGGCGATCGCCTGGCGCGCGTCACCCGCCCGCAGAAACTGACCAAGGGCAAGGGCGGCCAGCCCGGCGTGCTGGAGCTGCGCGTCGCCGGCGCCGCCGCCCTGCTGATCCAGCACCAGTCCGAGGACATTCTGGCTCGCGTCAATCTATTCCTGGGCGCCGGGACGGTGGATCGGCTGCGCATCGCCCAGGGTCCGGTCGCCCCTTTGAAGGAGGCCGCCGCCCGTCCCAAACTCAGCGCCAAGCCGCCGCCCCTGGCCGCCAAGGCCGAGGCCGATTTGGCCGCATCGATCGCTTCAGCCCCCGACGATCTGCGCGCCGCCCTGGCCCGGCTGGGCCGCGTCGCCCTGTCGCGCTCAGACATCAAGTCCGACTGAGCGCCGCGCCTTGGTTGGCAGTCGCCCCCCGGTGCTGTAGGAAGAGGTTGTAAAGCGACAAATATCCGCACGGCGCTTCCGGTCGCGCGCCTGTATTCCGAGTCCCGATGAAGCAGCAAGACGACTGGCGACTTACCGATGTCGTCGAACACGAAATCGGGCGTGGAGATCCGTTCGCCGCCGCCATACGCGGCACGCGCATGCCGATGGTCATCACCGACCCGCGTCGCGACGACAATCCGATCGTCTTCGCCAACAAGGCCTTCCAGGATCTGACCGGCTACGAGCGCGACGAGATCATCGGCCAGAACTGTCGGTTCCTTCAGGGGCCGAAATCCGACAAGGCCGCCGTCGCCAAGATCCGCGAAGCTCTTGAGGCCGGCGCCGACATCCACATCGATCTGCTGAACTATCGCAAGGACGGCAGCACCTTCTGGAACGCCCTGTTCATCAGCCCGGTGCGCAACGCCCAAGGGGAGATCGAATATTTCTTCGCCTCGCAGCTGAATGTGACCGAGCGGATTGAGGCCCAGGCCTATGTCGAAAAGCAAAAGGCCCTGGTCGAACGCGAAGTCGCCGCTCGCACCGCCGATCTGCAAGAGGCGCTCGCCGCCAAGACCCTGCTGCTCCACGAGGTCGATCACAGGGTCAAGAACAACCTGACCATGATCGGCTCGCTGCTGCGGCTGCAATCGCGCTCGCTGTCCGATCCGGCCCTGACCGCCACCCTCGACTCCATGCTGGAGCGGGTGGACGCCTTGGCGACCGTTCACCGCAAACTCTATCAGTCCGAAGACGTCACCCAGTTCGACGTCGGCGCCTTTACCAACACTCTGGTCGCCGATGTGATTGGCTCGACAGGACGCACCGATATCGAGGTGTCCGTCGATGTGGAGCCGATGTTCATTCCCTCGACCCATGCCTCGTCGATCGGACTGATCATCAACGAACTGCTGACCAATGCGATCAAGCACGGCTTCCCCGAGGATCGCGGCGGCCGATTGATCGTCTCTGCCAAAAGAACGGAACAAGGCGGCCAGGTCGTTGTTCAGGACGACGGCCCCGGCATTCCCGGCGCTGCGCATCAGGGATTGGGCAAGACTTTGATCGGTCGTCTTTCAAAGCAGATCGGCGGCAAGACGCTGTGGCTGCCAGCCGACCCCGGAACGCGCGCGGTCCTCGACTTCCCCGTGAGCGGCTAGGTGCGCGTCGCCGGGCCTCACTTCGACATCCTGGTCGTCGAGGACGAGGCCCTGCTTGTGATGGACCTCGAGGCGATGCTTGAGGACGAAGGCCACCGGCTGGTCGGCGAGGCTATGTCCCTGAGCGAGGTCGAGTCGCTGTCGCTCGACGCGCCGCCCGACATCGCCTTCGTCGACATCCAGCTGGCGGATAACTCCAGCGGTCTGGACGTGTGTCGCCTGATCAAGCATCGCTGGCCGTCCACAGCCGTCGTCTTTCTGACGGCAAACCCCAAGATGATCCCCGAGGACTTCCTGGGCGCGCACGGCGTGATCCCCAAGCCCTTCTCACGGTCCGGCCTGCTGTCGGCGATGCGCTTCATTCAGCAGGGCATAAGCGATCCGCCGCCCCGCCAGGACAGGCCGCAAAGTTTCATCCCCGCACCGGCGATCGTTAGGGCCTGGGCGCGCGGATAGGGCGCTGTTGACAAAACTTCGCCGCACCTGTTCCAGACTAGTTCAGGGTTGCGCCATTCCCAGGGAATCGCGCGATCATCGCCAACGATCCGATCCGAGGAACTTTCATGGCCGACACTGAATCCCGCTTCGCCCGCATGAGCCGTCGTGCGGCCATCACCGGCGCCGCACTGGCGACCATGGCCCTGGCGGCCTGCGGCGGCGGCGCCAAGGGTGCGGCCGAGGGCGACATGGGTCTGGGCGCGCCCGAAGGCGCCAAGGTCACCGTGGTTGAATACGCCTCCGTCACCTGCCCCCACTGCGCCCTGTGGCAGAAGAACACCTGGCCGGCGTTCAAGGCCAAATACGTCGACACCAACAAGGTCCGCTACGTCTTCCGCGAACTGCCGACCCCGCCGGTCGACGCCGCCACCGCCGGCTTCCTGGTCGCGCGCTGCGCCGGTCCGGACAAGTATTTCGACGTGGTCCACCAGCTGATGGCGACGCAGCAGGAGATGCTGACGTCCTCGCCGCGCGACTGGCTGCTGCGCACCGCCCAGGCCGCTGGCCTGTCCGAGCAGCAGTTCAACGACTGCGTCACCGACAAGGACGCCGTCGCCGCCATGGAGAAGCGCGTGCAGGCCGCCCGCGCCCAGGGCGTAACCGGCACCCCCGCCTTCTACGTCAACGAGACGCAGGTCATCTCGCCCGGCGGCGAAGGCGCCAGCCTGGCCGACCTGTCCACCGCCATCGACGCGGCCCTGGCCAAGTAACCGAGGCCAGATCAGATGATGCGACGCGCCTTCATCGCCGCCGGTTTCGCCCTCGCCGCCCTGACCGGCGGTTTGGCGACGCCGGCGCTCGCCGCCGATGCGCCCCCGCCCGTCACGGCCCAGGATCATATCCTGGGTCGGGCGAATGCGCCGGTCACGGTGATTGAATACGCGTCCTTCACCTGCTCGCACTGTGCGGACTTCCACAACACCGTGCTGCCGGCCTTCAAGGCCAAATACATCGACACCGGCAAGGTCCGGCTGGTTCACCGCAACCTGCCGACCGCGCCCGCCAATGTCGCCGCCGCCGCGGCTGCGGTCGCCCTGTGCGCCGCGCCCGAACGCTATTTCGACGTGGCGTCCGTCTTCATGCGAGATCAGGCTAATCTGCAGACGACCGGCGCCCAACCCTGGTTCGCCGCCGGCATCGCCGCCAGCGGCAAGACCCGCGAGCAGATCGAAGCCTGCTTGAACGGCCCCACCATCCGTACGGCCCTCGACGCCCAGATCGAAGGCGCGCGCGCCGCCGGCGTCACCGGCACGCCCACCTTCTTCGTCAACGGGACGATGGTGATGGAGCATTCGCTGGAGGCCCTGTCGGCCGCCATCGATCCGCTGCTTCGGTAGTCCGCCAGGACGATGCAGTTCCAGCGCCTCCGGCTCGTCGGCTTTAAGTCGTTCGTCGATCCGGCGGAGGTGCACATCGAATCCGGTCTGACCGGCGTGGTCGGCCCCAACGGCTGCGGCAAGTCCAACGTCCTTGAAAGCCTGCGATGGGTCATGGGCGCCAACTCGGCCAAGGCCATGCGCGGCCAAGGCATGGACGACGTCATCTTCGCCGGCGCAGCGGGCCGTCCCCCGCGCAGCCACGCCGAAGTCAGCCTGACCATCGACAATGCGCAGCGCCGCGCGCCCCAACCCTTTACCGACAGCCCCGTGCTGGAGGTGTCGCGCCGCATCGACCGGGGCCAGGGCTCGACCTACCGCATCAACGGCAAGGAGGTGCGCGCGCGCGATGTGCAGCTGCTGTTCGCCGACGCCTCGACCGGCGCCAACTCGCCCGCCCTGGTGCGTCAGGGCCAGATCTCGGAACTGATCGCCGCCAAGCCGCAGAACCGCAGGCGCATCCTGGAAGAGGCGGGCGGCGTCGCCGGTCTGCACACCCGTCGGCACGAGGCCGAGCTGCGCCTCAAGGCCGCCGAGACCAATCTGGACCGGCTGGACGACATCGGCCGCGAGTTGGAGACGGCGCTGAACCGGCTGAAGCGCGAAGCCCGTCAGGCCGAGAAATACAAGAAGATCTCAGCAGAGATCCGCGCCCTTCAGGCCGCCCTGCTCTATGTGCGCTGGAACGACGCGCGCCTGGCCGCAGAGGCCGCCGCCGCCGAACTGCGCGAGGCCGACCGGGCGGTGGCCGACACCACGACCGCCGCCGCCGCCGCCCAGACGGCCGCCCTGTCCGCCCAGGAAGCCCTGAAGCCCGCGCGGGAAGAAGACGCCGTCGCCTCCGCGCTGCTGCATCGCGCCAGCCTGGAGCGCGATCGGCTGGACATGGCTGAACAGGCCGCCCGCGCGGAAGTGGATCGCCTCAAGGCCGAGGCCGTCCGCATCGCCGCCGACGCCGCGCGCGAAGACGGCATGGCCGCCGACGCCCAGCGCGAACTGGACCGGCTCGACAACGAACTGGCCCGGCTGAAGGCCGAGATCGCCGGCGCCCCCGAACGTGGTCCCGAACTGGACAAGGCTCTGACCGCCGCTGAGGACGCCCGCAAGGCCGCCGACGGCGAGGTCGAACGGCTGGCGGGTATGCTGGCCGCCGTCGAGGCCCGCGCCAACGCCGAGACAGCCCGCAAACGCGACGCCGAGACTCGACTGGCCCGCGTCATCGCCCAGCATGATCAGGCCCGCCGCGAACGCGAGGCTCTAGGGCCGCTGGAAACGCTAGAGCTGGAAGCCGCCCGCCAGGCGCTGGAAGCGGCGCAGGCCGACCTTGTCGCGGCGCGCGACGCCGTCGAGGCGGCCGAGGCGACACGCGGCGACCTGGCCCGCGCCGAACAAGAGGCCCGCACCGCCGCCCGCGCCGCAGAGGACCGGCTGGGCCGACTTCAGACCGAGGCGCGGGGTCTGGCCCAACTGCTGGTCACCGGAAAGCGCGACCATCCCCCCGCCTTGGACAAGGTGCGGGCCGACAAGGGATTCGAGGCCGCCTTGGCGGCCGCGCTGGGCGACGATCTGGACGCGGCCTTGGACGCCAAGGCCGCCGCCTACTGGGGCGGGGCGGACGCGCCCTCCCCGTCCTGGCCCGCCGGGATCACGCCGCTTTCGGATCATGTTCAAGCGCCGGAACAGCTGACCGCGCGGCTCGCTCTTTGCGGTGTGGCGCCGAAGGCCGAGGCGGCCCGGCTGGCGGGGCTTCTGCCGCCCGGCGCGCGCCTGGTGACGGTCGAGGGCGACCTCTATCGCTGGGACGGGTTCGTCAGCCGCGCCGAGGCGCCGCGTCCGGCCGCCGTGCGGCTGGGACAGCGCACGCGACTGGCCGAGCTTGAAGCCGAGATCGACAAGGGCAGACCAGCGCTGGATCAGGCGCAGGCGGCCCAGAAGTCGGCGACGGAAGCCTTCCGCGCCGCCGAAGAGACGGTCAAGGCCGCACGCCTGAAGCCCTTCGCCGCCGAAAAGACCGTGACCACCGCCCGCAACCGCGTGGAAACCCTGGCCCGCGAACAGGTCCGCCGCGAGGCCCGCGCCCAGGCGCTGGACGACACCGTGACCCGGCTGGCGGCCGACGCAGCCGAGGCGCAAGCGGCCCTGGAAGCCGCCCAGACCACCGACGCCCCGTCCGAGACGATCGCCGACCTGCGCGACGAACTGACCGCCGCCCGCGCCACGGCCGACGCCGCCCGCACCGCCGCCCAGACCGCCCGGTCGGACCGCGATGCCGAAGCCCGCGATCGTCAGGGCCGCGAGCAGCGGCTGGGCAGCCTGACCCGCGCGCGCGAAGGCTGGGTCACGCGGTCCAGGGACAGCGCCGGCCGCGTCGCCGCCCTGGCCAAGGACGCCGACCGGACGGCCGCCCTGCTGAAGCAGGCCGAGGTCGCGCCTCAGGGCTTCGCCGAACAGCGCGGCAAGCTGCTGGACACGCTGGTCGCCGCCGAACAGAGGAAACAAGCGGCGTCGGACGCCGTGGCTGTCGCCGAGACCGAGGCGACCGAGGCCGACCGCGCATCGCGCGCCGCCGAGACCGCCGCGTCGCAGGCCCGCGAGGCGCGCGCCGGCCTGTCCGCCCGCGCCGAGGCCGCAGCCGAGAAGCTGGCCGAGGCGGAGGCCACCCTGCGCGAGACGGCGCAGATGTCGCCGCAGGATCTGGGTCAGAAGCTGACCGACGACGCCATCGCCCGCCCGCCCGACGCCGCCGGCGCCGAGAGCCTGCTCTATGGGCTGGAGCGCGAACGCGAGGCCCTGGGGGCCGTCAACCTGCGCGCCGAGGACGAGGCGGTCGAATACGGCGAGCGGCTGGACAGCATGAAGTCGGAGCGCATCGACCTGACCCAGGCGATCGCCAAGCTGCGCGACGGCATCGACGAGCTGAACGCCGAGGGCCGTGAGCGGCTGGTGGCGGCGTTCGACGTGATCAACGCCAACTTCAAGACCCTGTTCGAAGCTTTGTTCGGCGGGGGCCAGGCGGAGCTGAAGCTGGTCGAGAGCGACGATCCGCTGGAGGCGGGGCTGGAGATCTACGCCTGCCCGCCCGGCAAACGGTTGTCGGTCATGAGCCTGATGAGCGGGGGCGAGCAGGCGCTGACGGCGGCAGCCCTGATCTTCGGCGTCTTCTTGGCCAACCCAGCGCCGGTTTGCGTGCTGGACGAGGTGGACGCGCCGCTGGACGACGCCAACGTGGACCGCTTCTGCCGGATGCTGCACGAGATGCGCAGCCGCACCGACACCCGCTTCATCGTCATCACCCACAACCCCGTGACCATGAGCCGGATGGACCGGCTGTACGGCGTCACCATGCCCGAACGCGGCATGAGCCAGTTGGTCAGCGTGGACCTGAAACAGGCGGAGACCCTGGTCGCATGATCGCCCTGCTGCTCGCGCTCGCCGATCCGCAGCTGGTCCCGACCGGCGTGGGGCGGTTCGCCATCTATGCCGACGTGGCCTCGATCGAACGCGAGGGCGACGTGGCGCGGATGCGGGAGCTGCAGGTCACCGAGGCCGGGTTCAAGGTCGGAGATGTGACCTATGTCGGGGGCTGGTCGCGGTGGGCGTTCGACTGCCGCGCGAGGACGGCGGATCGGTTGGACTTCTCCTCTTTGAAGGCGGATGGGACGGAAGGGCCGGCGACGCCCGACGCCGCCCCCGCCTATGACGCCGCGCCGGGCGGGGATGCAGCCGAGCTGCTGGCTATCGCCTGCGGAGCCGAACGGCCGGCCCAGGCGCTGACGCTGGAGCAGGCCATCAGCCAGGGACAAAGGGCGCTGGCGGACTAACGGCCCCCTCGGCGGGCTTGTCCGACCCTTGTGGCCATTCGATCCGGTCGCGCGGCAGGGCCCCGCGGCATTCGTCGCGCATGAAGGCCATCAGCTTCTCGCGGATCTCGCAGCGCAGGTCGAAGGCGACCGGGGCCGAGCGGGCGCTGGCCAGGCAGCGCACCTGAAGCACGCGTTCGGTGATGTCGGTGACCTGCATCACCTGCACGTCGCCGTCCCAGTGTTTCGACGCCTTGACGATGCCCTCGAAGGCGGTGCGCAGCCGGTCGATGGGCGCTTCGTAATCGACGTAGAAGAAGGCGACGCCGATCAGGCGGGCGTTCTCGCGCGTCCAGTTCTGGAAGGGCTTGGTGATGAAGTAGGACAGGGGCAGCACCATCCGGCGCCAGTCCCACAGCTTGACCACCACATAGGTCGAGGTGATTTCCTCGACATTGCCCCACTCGTTCTCGACGATGACGGCGTCGTCCAGGCGGATGGGCTGGGTCAGGGCGATCTGGATGCCGGCGACCATGTTCGTCAGGATCGGCTGAAGCGCCAGACCGGCGATGATGCCGACCACGCCGGCCGAGGCCAGCAGGCTGACGCCCCACTGACGGAAGCCGGCGATGGTCATCAGAGCCAGGCCCACGGTGACGATGAACAGCACGACCTTGGCGACCCGCTGCAGGATGCGGGTCTGGGTCAGGTGCTTCCTGGCCAGCAGATTGTCCTCGACGGCGATATTGTACCGCTTGAGATGCATGACCGACCACATGTCGAGCACGCCCGACGCCATCCAGCCGAGGGTGAGGATGAACAGGAACAGCAGAGCGCTGCGGATATCCTCGGAAGGGCCGGGATCCATGGGCGAGACGGTCACGCCGATGCCGATGCCGATGATGATGATTAGGACGCGCAGCTTGACCCGGGCGCGTTCGACCACGCCGCGCCAGAAGAGATCCTTGTTCCGAACGACGCGACGCAGGATGGCGAAGACGATCTTGTGCGTCAGCCAGCCGCCGCCGACGAAGACCAACAAGACCAGGCCGATGACCGCCCATTCGGGCAGCCAGTCGAACCGGTGCCACAGGGCGCGGATCTGGCGAGTGACGGCGATGATTTCGGGAGGCATGGGCTTCCTAACGCGTCAGGGCCGAGAGGGTTGATGTCTCCTCCCTGTCGCGAAGCGATGGGGAGGTGGCGGCGCGCCCTTTGCGCCGTGACGGAGGGGTTCCTTCGGCGCGAAAACCCCTCCACCGCTACGCGGTCCCCCTCCCCACACGTGGGGAGGAGACATTATGCACGGCCTGCCGTCGCCTCGACGAGGTCGGCCAGGCGTTGGGCGGCGTCGGCGATGGCGACGCTGCGGGCGGCGGCGGACATGGCCGACAGGCGCGCCGGATCGGACAGGACGCCGGTCAGGGTCGAGGCCAGGCGATCGACGGTCAGGTCGTCTTCCAGGATGACCTCGGCCGCGCCCGCATCGGTCAGGGCCTTGGCGTTCAGGCGCTGGTGGTCGTCGGTGGCGATCTTCAGCGGGATCAGAACGGACGGCAGGGCCGCGACCGCCAGTTCGGCGCAGGTCGAGGCGCCGGAGCGGCCGACAACAAGATGCGCCTTGGACAGCCGTTCAGCCATGTCGCGGAAGAAGGGGGCGACCTCGGCCTCAATCCCGGCCTCCAGATAGATCTGGCGCGCGGCCTCCAGCGTCTCGGGGCGTGACTGCTGCTGCACCTTCAGGCGACGGCGAAGGGCTTCCGGCAGGGCGGCCAGGGCGCGGGGCGTAGTCTCGGACAGGATGCGGGCGCCCTGGCTGCCGCCGGTGACCAGTAGATGGATCGGGCCATCGGCGGCGGGCGCGACATAGGGGCGGTCGAACAGGGCGCGGATCTCAGCCCTCACCGGCGAGCCGACGACGTGCGAGCGGCCCTGGACCTTGGCCGGCGCGCGTTCCAGCGTCGGGAAGGACGAGGCGACCTGACCGACATAAGGGGCCAGGATGCGGTTGGTGCGGCCCAGAACCGCATTCTGTTCATGGATCACCGTCGGGCGCTGGGACGTGATGGCGGCGACCAGGGCCGGGGCGGACGGATAGCCGCCGAAGCCGACGACGATGTCGGCGCCCAGCCGGTCGAAGGCCGTTCGCGCCTGGACCACGCCCTTGAAGATGGCGACGCCCGCCTTGATCAGGCCCAGCGGGCCGGAGCCGGTGGCGGCGTCCAACGCCAGCCGTTCCTCGGCCGGAAAGGCGTGGGCGTATTGTTCGCCCCGGTGATCGGTCGCCAGGACCACGCGCCAGCCGCGCGCCGCCATCTCGCGCGCCAGCGCCTCGGCCGGGAACATATGGCCGCCGGTGCCGCCGGCGGCGACGACGCAGAGCTTGGTCATGGGCGAGGCTCCGAAAAAGAGGGTCTGAATAGTCTGAAGTTCAGACGGTGGGCAGGCAAAAACACCGTCTAATTCGTCTAATCTGTCTAATGCCGGCGGGGAATGGTGCGGCGAGGAATGGGGCGGCGACAGGATCGCACGGTTTTACAGCGTGGGCAGGAGACGGTCGATCGCGAGCGGTAAGCGACGGAAATCGTCCGGATGTTTTCGTCAAAGAAGGCTGGCTAACCGCTCTTTCGTCCTCCTCCGACTGGCGTAGCGAGATCAAGCGACGACGAAAGAGAACTACAGCAACCGCCGGCCCATGGTCAGGCTGGCGCCGGGTTCGTAGGCGCCGGGTCTGCGCCGCGTCAGGGCTAGGGCAAAGCCCATGGTCAGGCCCATGGCCAGCATGGAGGAGCCGCCATAGCTGATGAAGGGCAGGGTCATGCCCTTGGTCGGGATCAGGTTCAGGTTCACCGCGACGTTGATGCAGGCCTGAAGCCCGATCAGCATGAACAGGCCCGCCGCCGCCGTCTGCTCGAACGGATCGGTCAGCTTCATGGCCCGGCGCATGCCGCGAATGACGATGAAGGCATAGAGGCTGATCATGATCAGGCTGAGGATCAGGCCGAACTCCTCGGCGCCGACGGAATAGATGAAATCGGTGTGCAGGTCGGGCACGCGACGCTTCATCACGCCCTCGCCGATGCCGCGTCCAAGCAGGCCGCCGGCGCGGATGGCCTCGGACGCGCTGTCGATCTGGTGGGTGTCGGTCGTCTCGGGCGAGAAGAAGCGGCTGAGGCGGTCGCGCATATGGCCGAAGACGAAATACAGCGACACCAGCCCCGCCATACCCAAGCTGGCCAGAACCGCCATCCATTTGAACGGCACGCCCGCCATGAAGAAGACGGCCATGAAGGTGGTGGTGATCAGAAGCGTTTGGCCGATGTCGGGCTGGATCAGCAGCAGCGAGACGGTCAGGGCATAGAAACCAAACGCGATGGTGACGCCGGGCACCCCCTGCCCCTTTTGCGCCTCGGCGAACATCCAGGCGGCGAAGACGATCAGGCCCGGCTTGGCGAACTCGGACGGTTGCAGGCTGAAGGGGCCGAAGTTGACCCAGCGGGCGGCACCCTTCACCGTGTCGCCGATGAAGGGCAGAGCCATCATCACGACGATGGCGCCGAACAGGGCCAGGACCGCGATGCGTCGCACGCCGCGCGGCGACATCAGCGAGGTCGTCAGCATGATGCTGAGCCCCACGCCCGAGAAGACCATCATCCGCCACGAATAGTGGAAGGGGTCGGTGATCGATTCATCGGCCAGGATGGCGGCGGGGCTGGAGGCGAAGCTGAGCGCCACGCCAAGGGCCATCAGCGCGAGCGCCGCGCCCAGCAGGCCGCGATCCACGGTCCAGAACCACTGGGCCACATGGCTCTGATCGTTACGGGAAAAGGCGGGGGTGTAGGGAGCGCTCATGACGCGGTTTCCGGGACGGCGCCGAGGGCCAGGACGGCGGCGCGGAAGGCCTCGCCGCGCGCCTCGAAGTCCTTGAACTGATCGAAGCTGGCGCAGGCGGGGGACAGAAGGACGATCTGGTCGCCGCCGGCCGAGGCCGCATCGGCGGCGGCGGCGGCGACGGCGGCGTCGAGGGTGTGGGCTATGACGTGGGGCGTGTCAGTCAGTGTGGCGGCGAAGGCCGCGGCTGCGTCGCCGATCAGATAGGCCTTGGCGATGCGGGGGAAGAGGTCGGCCAGGTCGGCGATGCCGCCGGTCTTGGGCACGCCGCCGGCGATCCAGAAGACGGACGGATAGGAGGCCAGGGCCTGACGCGCGGCGTCGGCGTTGGTGGCCTTGGAATCGTTGATGAAGCGCACGGAGCCGAGGCGGCCGACCGCCTCCATACGGTGCGCCAGGCCGGGGAAGGACAGCAGGCCGGCGAGGGCGGCGTCATGATCCAGACCAAGGGCGCGCGCGGTCGCATAGGCGAAGGCGGCGTTCTGGGCGTTGTGGCGGCCGGGAAGCGAGCGCGCGGCGGTGAGATCGGCGACCAGTTCGCTATCCTTCAGAACAGCGCCCGACTGCGCGACATAGCCTTCTGCTCTCTGTGAGGGGTGGGTCGAGATGACGGTGGCGCGATCTGACAGGTCACTCGCAATCTGCTGCCCCCAGGTATCGTCCACGCCCACCAGGGCCACACCATCCGGTCCATGATTGGCGAAGATGCGCGCCTTGGCCGCGACATAGCCGTCCATGCCGCCGTGGCGGTCCAGGTGGTCGGGGCTGATGTTGGTCAGGATGGCGACGTCGGGGGCGAATGTCGTGGTGAGGTCCAGCTGATAGCTGGAGACCTCGATCACATAGACGGCGTCGGGCGTCGGTTCGGGCAAGGCCAGGACGCCGACGCCGATATTGCCGCCGACGTGGACCGTCAGGCCCGCCGACTTCAGCACCCAGCCGATCAGCGTGGTGGTGGTGGACTTGCCGTTGGTGCCGGTGATGGCGACGACGCGCGGCCGCTGATCCTTCGGCCGGTCGGCCAGGGCGCGGGCGAACAGTTCGATGTCGCCGAGGACGGGCACGCCGGCCGCGCGGGCCAGGTCCACGGTCCAGTGCGGCCTGGGATGGGTCAGGGGCGCGCCGGGCGACAGGACCAGGGCGGCGAAGTCGGACCAGTCGGCGGCGGTCAGGTCCTCGACCGTGAAGCCCTCGCCTTTCGCCTGCGCCCGGCCGGCCTCGCCGTCGTCCCAAAGGATCGGGATCGCGCCCCCGGCCTGGAGGGCGCGCGCGGCCGTGATCCCCGACCGTCCCAGGCCGAAGACCGCGACCCGCCTGCCTTCAAAGCCGGGAACGGGGATCATCGGATCAGCGCAGCTTCAGCGTCGACAGGCCCAGCAGGGCCAGGGCGCCGGCGATGATCCAGAAGCGGATGACGACGGTGGATTCCGGCCAGCCCATCTTCTCGAAATGGTGGTGAACCGGCGCCATGAGGAAGATGCGCTTCTTGGTCAGCTTGTAATAGCCGACCTGGATCATGACCGAGGCGGCCTCCATGACGAACAGGCCGCCGACGATGCCCAGGACCAGTTCGTGCTTGGTGGTGACGGCGATGGCGCCCAGGGCGCCGCCCAGAGCCAGCGAACCGGTGTCGCCCATGAAGATCTTGGCCGGGGGGGCGTTGTACCACAGGAAGCCCGCGCCGCCGCCGATCATGGCCGCGCAGAAGATGGCCAGTTCGCCCGCTCCAGGCACGTGGTGGACCTGAAGATACTGGGCGAAAACGAAGTTGCCCGCGAGGTAGCTGATCACGCCGAACGCGCCCGCCGCCATCATCACCGGCACGGTCGCCAGGCCGTCCAGACCGTCCGTCAGGTTCACCGCATTCGAGAAGCCGACGATGGTGAAGGCCGCGAACGCCACATAGAACCAGCCGATGTTCAGCAGCACGGCCTTGAAGAAGGGGAAGGCGATCGACGTCTCAAGCCCCGGCGAGGTCGGCGACACCGTCATCCAAAGCACGGTCAGGACGCCGGCGACGACGGCGACGACGGTCTGGGCCAGGAGCTTCTGCTTGGAGGTCAGGCCGGCCGAGGTCTGTTTGGTCACCTTGGCGTAGTCGTCGATGAAGCCCAGCACGCCGAAGGCCGCCGTCACGAAGCTGACGATCCAGATGTAGGGATTTGTCAGGTCGCCCCAGAGCAGCACCGCCACGCCGATGCCGGCCAGGATCATCAGACCGCCCATGGTCGGGGTGCCGACCTTGGACAGGTGGGACACCGGGCCGTCGTCGCGGATCGGCTGGCCCCGGCCCTGTTTGGCGCGGATCCAGTTGATGAAGCGGCTGCCCATGGCGACGGCGACGATCATGGCGGTGGCCATGGCGAGCGCCACGCGCACCGTCTGGTACTGAACCAGGTTCAGCAGCGGATACTGGTGCGCCACGTCGGCGTAGTAGAGATAGAGCAGGTAAAACATGTTTCTTCCCTACCGCGACGCCCGCGGGGCGTCACTGCTTGAGGGGACGCCTTCGGCGCTACTGAGGTTCGCGAGCGCCTTGGCCACCAGCGAGGCCTTGGAGCCGTTCGAGCCCTTGACCATGACGATGTCGCCGGGCGCGACCAGCAGGGCCGCCTCGGCCGCCAGTTCCGCCGCCGTCGCGCGCCAGACGCCGCGTCGAGAAACCGGAAGCGCGTCGTAGAGCCAGCGCATCTCGGGCCCGGCGGCGTGGACCAGGTCGAGGCCGGCGGCGTCGATGGGGCCGGCGAGGCCTTCATGCAGGTCGCGGCTCTGCTCGCCCAGCTCCAGCATGTCGGTCAGCACCACCACGCGGCGGCCCGAGGTCGAGCGCGCGCCCAGGGTCTTGAACCCGGCGGCCATGGACAGCGGATTGGCGTTGTAACTTTCGTCGATCAGGGTGAAGGCGCCGTCCGGCGTCGTGACCGTGCGCGTCTGGCCGCGCCCAGCCAGCGGCTGGAACCCCGCCAGGGCTTCAAGACCCGTCTCCAACGTCACGTCTAGCGCGTCGAGCATCAAGAGGACGCACAGGCTGTTCAGGCCCCAGTGGGCGCCGGACTGGGCCAGGCGATAGTCGATGCGTCGCCCGAACAGTTCGGCGACGACCGCCGCGCCCTCGGCGTCCGGCCGGAAGTCCAGCAGGCGGGCGTCATGGCCGGCGTCGGATCCGAACGTCAGCAGGCGCGCGCCGACCGCCTTGGCCGCGTCGCACAGGACAGCCGAGAAGGCGACGTCGCCGTTCGCCACCGCCGCACCGCCCGGGACCAGACCCTGAAAGATGGTCGCCTTTTCACGCGCGACCCCGGCCTCGCCGTCCGCGAAGGCCTCGATATGGACCGGACCGACCGTGGTGACGCAGGCGGCGTGGGGGGCGACGAAGCGCGACAGGGGCGCGATCTCGCCCGGCGCATTCATGCCGATCTCGAACACGGCGCGCTGGGTCTCGACCGGCATCCGGGCCAGCGTCAGGGGCACGCCAATGTGGTTGTTGTAGCTCTTGATCGAGCCGTGGGCGCGACCGGCGAGGTCGAGGCCCGCCTTGATCGCCTGGGTGACGCTGGTCTTGCCGACGCTGCCGGTCACGGCTCCGCGCCTTACATGGGGCGCGCGCTCGCGAGCGGCGACGCCCAAGGCTTCGAGGCCGCGCAAGGTGTCGGGCACGACGACGCAAGGGCCGCCCTCGACCGGATGTTCGACCAGGGCGGCTGCGGCGCCCGATGCGAAGGCGCCGCTGGTGAACTGATGCCCGTCGCGTGCGCCCTTGAGCGCCAGGAACAGATCGCCGGGGACGATCTCGCGGCTGTTGTAGGTCAGGCCCGTAATCGGGCGGTCGTCGCCGTGCAGCACGCCGCCCGTGGCGGCGGCGACTTCGGCGGCCGACCAGAGCGGGCGGGCGGAGTTTTCAGGCATAGAGAGACAGGGCCTCGGACGCGACAGTGGCGTCGTCGAAGGGGTGGGTGACGCCCGCGACGATCTGACCCTGTTCATGCCCTTTTCCGGCGATGACCACCACATCCCCGTCACGCATCATTTCGACGGCGGCCTCGATGGCGGCGCGGCGGTCGCCGATCTCGATCCCGTCCGGGCAGCCGGCGCGGACTTGGGCGCGGATGGCGGCGGCGTCTTCGGACCGCGGATTGTCGTCGGTGACGATGGCGATGTCGGCCAGACGCCCGGCGATCTCGCCCATCAGGGGGCGCTTCCCACGGTCGCGGTCGCCGCCGGCGCCGAAGACGACGATCAGTCGGCCAGTCGCGTGCGGACGCAGCGCGTTCAGCACCGTCTCAAGCCCGTCGGGCGTGTGGGCGTAGTCGACATAGACCTCGCCCCGGCCTTCTAGGCCCCCGTCTATGCGCTGCAGGCGGCCTTGCGCCCCGGTCAGGCCTTCCAGCGCGCCGATGACGGCGTCGGCAGGATCGCCGGCGGCGATGCACAGACCGGCCGCCACCAGGGCGTTGGACGCCTGAAACGCGCCGGCCAGGGGCAGCAGGATTTCGCGAATGTCGCCGCGCACGTCGATGGTCAGACGCTGGCCCTCAGGCGTCGCGCGACGGCCGATCAGGGTCAGGTCGCGACCGCGCTCGCCCACGCCCATGACGCCCAGGCCCGCCATGATCGAGGCGGAGGCGAAGACCGAATAGGCGTCGGAATCGGCGTTCAGCACGGCGGTGCGGCCGCGCGGCAGCAGGGTCTCGAACAGCCGCATCTTGGCGGAGCGGTAGTCCGCCATGGTGCCGTGATAGTCGAGGTGGTCCTGGGTCAGGTTGGTGAACGCGGCGGCCTTCAACGCGACCCCGTCCAGGCGGCGCTGATCGATGCCGTGAGACGAGGCCTCCAGCGCGACGTGGGTCACGTCCTTGGCGGCCAGTTCGGCCATCAGGCGCGCGGCCTCGGCGGCGTCGGGGCTGGTCAGGCCGGGGCCGGTCAGGGCGTAGGTCTTGACGCCCTTCTGGCCGATGACGCCTAGCGTGCCCATGCTGGCGGACTTGTGGCCGATCCCGGCCCAGATCTGGCGGCAGAAGGTGGCGACCGACGTCTTGCCGTTGGTGCCGGTGACGGCGACGCAGGTCTTGGGCTGGGCGCCGTAGAAGCCGCGCGCGGCGATGGCGTAGGCCCGGCGCACGTCGCCCGAGGTGACCAGAACGGGCGCCGCACCATCCGGCGTGTCAGTCGGCGCCAGAACCGCAGCGGCCCCTTGCGCCAGGGCCTGGGGGATGAAGGCGCGGCCGTCGGCGGCCGTGCCCGGCAGGGCGACGAACAGGGCGCCGGGCGAGACCTTGCGGCTGTCGGCGGTGACGCCGGTGATGACGGGGTCCGAGGACACGTCGCGGCGCAGCAGGTCGGACAGGTGAAGCGCGCTCAAAGCCCGTCCCCCGCCACGTCCTGATATTGCGGGATCTTCTCGCCCGAGGCCGTGCGCCAGCGGTCGTCGCGGCGTTCGACGCCCAAGAAGCCGGCAATGCGGTCGGCGATATTGTGCACGGCCGGCGCAGCGACATAGGCGCCGGTCTTGGGATAGGTCCCCGGCTCGTCCATCACGATCAGGATGGCGTAGCGTTTGCCGTTCAGCGGGCCATCGACGGGGAAGACCGCCGCGAAGGAGCCCAGGGCGTGGCTGGGGTCGTAGCGACCCCCGACCAGTTTGTTGGCCGAGCCCGTCTTGCCGCCGACCCGCAGGCCCGGCGCGTCGGCGAAACCGCCCGAACCCTTGACGACGTTGCGACGCAGCAGGTCGAGAATGGCGCGCGAGGTCTCTTCGGTGACGACCTGTTGCGGCTGGACGTTGCGGGCGCCGCCCTTGCGCAGCGACAGCGGGATCATCCGACCGCCGTTGGTCAGGGCGCCCATGGCCTGAACCATCTGGGCCGGGGTGATCATGATGCCGTAGCCGAAGGACAGCGACGCCAGGGTCGAGTTGTCCCAACGACGCGGCACGACGGGCTTGGCCGATTCCTTCAGCTCAATCTTTGCGGCATCCAGCAGGCCCAGGCGGCGGAAATAGTCGCGCATGGTGTTGGGGCCCATCTGCACCGCCAGCTGCGACGTGCCGATGTTGGAGGAGTGCAGATAGACCTCTTCCAGGGTCATCACCCGGTTCTGGGCGTGGAAGTCCTTGATCTTGCGATCGCCGATCTGGAAGGCCTGGGAGGCGTCGAACAGGGTGTTCATGTCGGCCCGGCCGGTGTCGAGGCCGGCGGCGACGGTGAAGGTCTTGAACACCGATCCCATTTCGTAGTGGCCCGAAACCGCGCGGTTCAGGGTGGCGCCGTCGGGCGCCGCGCCGCGATCGGCCGAGTTGAAGGTCGGCCAGGACGCCATGCCCAGCACCTCGCCGGTCTGGACGTCGGTGACGATGCCGACCGCGCCCTTGGCCTGGTTCTTGATCGCGGCGGCGGCGAGTTCGTTTTCCAGAACGCCCTGCACGCGCAGGTCGATGGACAGGGGGAAGGCCTCGCCGCGCTGACCGGCCGCGCGGATCTCGTCGTTGAAGGCCAGTTCGGCGCCCGAGACGCCCTGCCCGCCCGTGTCGGCGTCGCCGATCAGATGGACGGCCGACGTTCCCAGCGGATAGGCGCGACGGTCCTCGGGCTCGAAGGTGACGCCGCCCAGCGCCAGGTCGTGGACGGCAGCCTTTTCCTGAGGCGTCAGGCCGGTCAGGGCGATCAAACGACGGTCACCGCCCAGCACCTTCTTCAGACGCTCGGCCGAGATGCGCGGCAAGGCGCGGCGGATCTGGCGATAGGCCAGGTCGCGATCCCAGATCTCGGCCGGGTCGATGTAGAGGCCGTAGTGGACGATGTTGGTGGCCAGCAGCTCGCCATTGCGGTCCGTCAGGTCGCCGCGCACCAGGGCGTTCGGATTGACGCCGCGGCCCACGCCGTTGGCCGGGGCGAACAGGGCCTTATAAGATGCGCCGATGGCCAGGCCGCCGAAGACGCAGGAAAAGACGATCAGGATCAGGAAGATGCGGACGCGCGTGTCCTCTTCCGGGCGGGCGTCGGCGCGGGCGCGCTCGAAGCCGTGCTCCAGCCGCCAGACCAGTTCCGTCAGCCAGCGCCAGAAGGGAGACAGACGGCCTTGCAGTCGTTCCTGGAAATCGGCGCCCGGCGCGGGGCGATGATAGCGATGATCCTGAACGCTCATTGCGCCGGCTCCGGCGAGGGCGTTGGGACGGGCGCGTCATCGGCGACGGCGGCCGGCGCCGGCGCGGCTGCAGGCGCGGACGCGGCGGGTTGAGCGGCGACGGGCTTCAGGGCGGTCAGCTGACCTTCCTTGGCCTGACGGGCGACGGCGACGGGAGCCATGCCGATCTGGCGAGACAGGCTTTCCAGACGCGCGGGCTGCTCCAGCCGGGCGACCTCGGCGCGCAGCAGGCGGACGCGCTGTCCGTTCTCGCGGATGTCCTGTTCGATCTGGGCGATGCGGCTGCTTTCGCGCGCCGCGGCGGCCTTGGCCGCATAGACCGAGACGATCATGATCGCGACCAGGGCCACGCCGATGATCTCGACCCACCGCACGCCGCGCACCTTCCAGTCGAACAGACGCTGAAGGGCGGTGCGGGAATAGGTGAAGAAGGGCGCCGTGGTCATCCCGCCGCTCTCCCATCGATCCGACCCCAGGCCGGGGCGTCGGTGCGCACGGCGGCGCGCAGCTTGGCCGAGCGGGCGCGGGGGTTAGTGGAACGCTCTTCGTCGCCCGCCTCGCGCGCGCCCTTGAACTGAAGCGTGAAGCTGGGCTTGCGCGGATCGACGGCCATGGGGGCGTGACGCGAACCGGCGGGGCTGTTGCCCGTGCGCTCGGTCAGGAAGGCCTTGACGATGCGGTCTTCCAGCGAATGGAAGGTGACGACGGCGAGGCGTCCACCGGGGGCGAGCGTCGCCTCGGCGGCCTCCAGACCGCGCTCCAGTTCGCCCAGCTCGTCGTTGACCGCGATGCGCAGGGCCTGGAACACCCGCGTCGCCGGATGAATGGGCGCGCCGCGACGGCCGCCCAGAGCCTTTTCGACCACCTCGGCCAAATCCAGGGTGCGGGTGAACGGCTGTTCGGCGCGGCGACGCAGGATGGCGGTGGCGACGCGGCCCGACTGGCGCTCTTCGCCATACAGTTTGAAGATGTGAGCCAAGGGACCGTGGTCCCAGGTATTGACGATGTCGGCGGCGGTCGCGCCTTCATCGGACATGCGCATGTCCAGCGGACCGTCGCGCATGAAGGAGAAGCCGCGCTCGGCCTGATCCAGCTGCATCGAAGAGACGCCGATGTCGAAGACCGCGCCGTCCAGCTTCGCCTTGCCGCTGTCGGCGAACGCCCCGGCCAGACCCGAGAAGGGCGTGCGGATCAGCTGAAACTGGCCGGGGAAGTCGTCAGCGACGGCGTCGGCGTGCGGTTGGACCGTCGGGTCGCGATCCAGGGCGACGACCTGGGCGCCCGTTTTCAGGATGGCGCGAGTATAGCCGCCCGCGCCGAAGGTGGCGTCGATCACGACATCGCCGGGCGCGGGCGCCAGGGCCTCGATCACCTCGGCCAGCAGGACGGGGGCGTGGGGAGAATTGGGGGAAGCGTCAGTCACGATCCGCCTCCCGCCAGCTTCATCTGGGCCGCCAGCTTCAGGGCGCCGATCTGGGCCATGCCGGCCTTGGCCAGAGCGCGCTGCTCGGCGCGGCGCGCCGCCCATTTCTCGCGCGACCAGATCTGGAAACGGTCGTTCAGGCCGACGATGACGACGGTGTCGCCCAAACCCGCCTCGGCGCACAGCGCCTCAGGCAAGGTGATCCGACCGCCGGAATCGTAGGCCAGACGCACCTGCTCGCCCATCACCTGCCACTCCAGCGCCGAACGCTCCTCGGAGCCGAACGGCAGGGCTTCGATCATTTCGGCATAGACGGCGAACAGGCGGTCGCCGCCCGCTTCCAGACAGTCGGCCTCGATCGAAGGGAAGATGAACACGCCGCCAGCGGCGCCGTTTTCGGTCGTGCGGAAATCGTTGGGGATGAGGAGACGGCGCTTGCCGTCCAGCTGCTTCTCATAGGTCGAGAGAAACACGCCCTGTCCAATCGAGCCCTTCGGCCCGTCCCTAGATGCCCTGACGAACGCCCGCCGCGCCCGCCTCTCAGCCCCAAATCATGGCGCTGGGATAGCATGGGATGAAATGGGCCTCAATGGGATCAAGGCCAAGATTTAACCATGTTTTGACGTGTGACGACTTAAGCACGCTCGAACAGCCGGAACATACACGGAACAAACAAAGTATTCACAGGCTGTGAGGCGTTCTAACCTTCCATTGCCAGACAATAGGTTAACGCGCGCGAAAACGCGGGACCGCCGCCAGAACGCTGAAATGCGGGGATAATCCAAACTCGGATTAGGCGACGCGCTTAGGGAGGGCACCAACGCCCGAACCTCCGGGCCTCAAGTAGGCCGAAAGCCGATCAGCCTAGAGAAAAAGTATGCCAGACGGCCTGTAAGCCGGGTTTTGTTCCGCTCCGAAGCCGAGGCCCGGATCGGCGACGATCATTCCTCTGGACCGACCATTGCTGATCGGTTCTCGCGACCTACCCGGACATCTGAGGCGGTGAGCCCCGCGAGCGAGCCCGCGCGATGTCCCTATTTGGTCTTGCTCCAGGCGGGGCTTGCCATGCCGTCCCTGTTGCCAGGTCCGCGGTGGGCTCTTACCCCACCCTTTCACCCTTACCGGCCTCGCAAGGCCGGAGGTTTGCTTTCTGTGGCGCTATCCCTCGGGTCACCCCGGGCGGAAGTTATCCGCCGCCTTTTCACCGTGGAGCCCGGACTTTCCTCGACGGACGCGAAGTCCGCCGCGACCGCCCAGCCGTCTGGCGCGCGCTAGATGCGCGTTAGCGGCGCGAACGTCAATTCAATACGCCCGTGACACTCTCGGCGCTGACCAGTTGGAGCAGGCCGACCAGGCGGGCGCGGGTTTCGCCGTCGGCGACGCCGTCGACGCGGGCCGGGCGCCAATGACGCTGGAAGGCGCGGACGGCGGTTTCGACGGCGGCGTCGTAGTCGCCGCTGGCTTTCAGGCCGTAGCCCAGCCGATGCAGGCCGGCGCTGAGCACCATCGGGCCGATGCCCTGATCGCCCTTCTGCAGCAGGCCGCCCAAGGCCTGCACCCGTTCGGCCGCCGGTTCGAACCACAGGCCGTGCCCGGCCTCGGCCAAGCGTTTCCAGGGGAAAAGCTCGCCCGGATCTTCCTTGCGATCCGGCGCCAGGTCGGAATGGGCGATGATGCGGTTGTCGGCGATGGTCCAGCGACTGCGAATATCGGAGATCAGGGCGATGACGGCTGCGATCTGCGCTTCGGGGAAGGCGCGGTAGCCAAACTCATGGCCGGGATTGACGATCTCGATGCCGATGGAGGCGGCGTTGCAGTCGTCCTCGCCCTGCCAGACGCCGCAGCCGGCGTGCCAGGCGCGGCGCTCCTCGGGCACCAGCTGAAAGACGCGGCCGTCTTCCTCGACCAGATAGTGGGCCGAAACCTTGGCCTCCGGGTCGCGCAGGCGGGCCAGAGCGGCCTCGCCGGTCTGCATGCCGGTGTAGTGCAACACCAGCATGTCCGGCGGCGCACGGCGCGCGTCGAAGTTGGGCGAAGGCGCGTCGATGTAGGATGTCATGGGCGGCGTCGGCTCAGCGGCCGTTGCGCTCCCAGCCATAGGCGACCCAGGCGCCGTCCACCTTGTGGGCCTCGATCAGGTCGGGATCGCTGTTGCGGCGACGCGGCGCGATATTGCGGCGGGTGCGCATGACCAGACCGACCAGAAAGACCAGAACGCCGGCGAACAGGGCGATGACCGCCACGGCCGCAGCGGTGAAGACGGCGAGGACGGCGCCGACCGCCATGGCGCAGACGGCGGCGATCATACCGGCGACCCACATGACCGACGCCACCAGGCCGTTGGGACGGCGGCGGGCGGCATGGCCGATGGCGGCGAGACGTTCAGGCTGGAACATGGATCATCCTTTCAGGCGATCCGGGGAACGCCTGACACGCAATGTCGGTCCATCGGGGCCTGCGGTCAATGGACCGCGACGCACGGTCGCGTGCGCCGTGCTCCGTCAAAAGATCGGCTGATCGGCCAGAACCACCGCGCCCTGGCTGCGCATGCGGTCGCTGTCGATCCGGCGCATCACGGCCTGGGCCTGGGGATCGGCCATGACCCCGCCCAGCATGACCAGGGCCTTGGCGGCCTCGGTCTGGACGCCGAACATTTCCGACAGGGCCTCGAACGGCGACTGCTGCTTGGGGAAATGCTTCAAGCGGACGGGCTCATTGTCGGGAATTTTGGCGAGTTGGCGGGCCTTGTTCACCGCCTCGGTCACGCCGCCCAGCTGGTCGACGAGACCCAGCGGCAGGGCCTGGGCGCCGGTCCAGACGCGTCCCTTGGCGATTTCGCGCACCCGGTCCGGCGACAGTTTGCGGCCCGTCGCCACACGGGTGATGAAGTCGTCGTAGATCCGGTCCATCGAACCGGCGAAGGCCGCGCGCTGCTGGGGCGTGAACTCCTGCGTCGGCGAGAAGGCGTCGGCGTAGTCCCCGCCCACCGTCAGCTCACGCATGTCGACGCCGAACCGGCCCAGCGCATCGGCCAGCACGAACTTGCCGCCGAACACGCCGATCGAGCCGGTCAGGGTCGTGGGCTGGGCCACGATCCAGTCGGCCTCGGAACTGATCCAGTAACCGCCCGAGGCCGCATAGGCGCCCATGGACACCACCACCGGCTTGCCCGCCGCCCGCGCCGCGCGCACGGCGGCCAGGATCTGCTCGGACGCTTCAGGCGAACCGCCCGGCGATGAGACGCGGAAGACGATCGCCTTGACGCTCTTGTCCTCGATCGCGTCGTAGATGGCCTCGGCCGTGTCGTCGGAATGGATGGACGAGCCCCCGCCGAAGCTGGCGCCGCCGCCGCGCCCGGTGACGATGGCCCCCTCCCCGCCGACGATGGCGATGGCGTTCTTGCCCGAACCCGTGCGTTCGCCCTTCTGGCTGGCGTATTTGCCGAACTCGACGATCTCGGCGCCTTTGCCGGCGCGGGTCTTGATGGCGATCTCGGCCTCTTCGACCTGGCCCACCTTGTCGATCAGCCGATTGCTGAGCGCCTGTTCCGCCGAATAGGGGCCGGCCTCGATCACCGTCTTCAGCGCCGGGGCCGTCGTCTTGCGGTCCCTGGCCGCGTTGGCCAGGGCGGTGTCGTAGATCGACGTCATCCAGGCCGTCATCGCCTCGCGGTGCGGGCCGGTGTAATCGCTCTGGGTGTATTCGTTGACGGCGTTCTTGTACTCGTAGCGCTGTTCAAACTCGGGTTTGACGCCGTATTTCTGGAAGGCGCGGCCCAGGAACAGGCTGTCGGCCGAGAAGCCCGTGGCCTGGAAGCCGGCGGTGTTCTGCATCCACAGCTCCGACGCCGAGGCCCCGACCATATAGGTGGACATCACCGCGCCCGACGGGGCGAAGCCCTGGCTGTGGGCGATGACCGGCTTGCCTGCGTTGCGGAAGCGATGGATGGCCTGGCGCAGTTCGTCGGCCGTGGCGGGCGTCATGCCGCTTTCCGGAAGGCGGATCAGCAGAGCCTTGACGCTGCTGTCGCTCTGGGCCTGATGCAGGCCATCGACCACGTCCGTCAGGGCCAGGCCGGAACTGCCGAAGGCCGCGAACGGATTGGACGACGGCTGGTCGCTGACGCCGCCGCGCAGGTCCAGCTCAAGCACGGTGGTCGCCGGCGTCGTCGGCTTGGACGACGAGGCGACAGCGACCGTCAGCAGCACCACGGGAATGACGACGACGAACAGGATCAGCCCGGTGAAGACACCAAGGACCGTCAGGAAGAATTGCTTCATCGGAGGGAAAACGCGCGCTCGCAGGCCGGAAATGGCGTCGCCAGCATAGGGGGACGCGGGCCGTCGTCAAATGAAGCGCGTGCAATCCGTCGGTCGACGTCGCGTTCGCAGCCGCACCCGATTGCTGCGACGCAGCGTGCGGATTGATGCGAGGCCCGGAAATCCCTATATGAGCCGCCTGTGAGCGAGGGCCTGCGCCCCGCGTTTTTCTTGCTGGAGACCGCACGATGCTGGTCACCCTGATGAAGTCCAAGCTGCACCGCGCCACGGTGACCCAGGCCGATCTCGATTACGAGGGATCGATCGCCATCGACATGGACCTGCTGGACGCCGCCGGCATCTATCCCCACGAGCAGGTCGATGTGCTCAACATCACCAATGGCGCGCGCTTCACCACCTATGCGATCGAGGCGCCGCGCGGCTCCAAGGTCATCGGCGTCAACGGCGCCGCCGCCCGCCTGGTGCAGAAGAACGACAAGGTGATCGTGGTCACCTATGGCCAGCTGCCGCAGGAAGAGGCGCGCCAGTGGAACCCGAACGTGGTCCTGCTGGACGACGCCAACGCGATCAAGACCGCCGGCTAAGGCGCTTCGCCTCTCAGAATGCAAAAAGGCCCGCCGGCGACGGCGGGCCTTTTCTTTATCCGATCGATGCGATCAGCGGGCGATGTCGTAGACGCCCGTGATGTCGATCCGCACCGTCAGTTCGCCGGCGGAAACCGGCGTGCTCTCGGCCCGGTCCATCGACACGGCGCGGGCGGCGAACATCGGCATCGGCGGCTGGGGCGCATAGCCGCCGCCCTCGGTCAGGTTGCGAATGCCCGACAGTTGGACGTTCAGCGACTGGGCGTACAGCTGGGCCTTGGCCTGCAGGTTGCGCACGGCCAGCTGGCGCGCCTGGTTTTCGGCGGCGGTCGGATCCTTCAGGCCGAAGCTGATGCCGTCGATCTGGTTGACGCCGGCGGCGACCACGGCGTCGGCCGTCGTACCGACCTTGCTCAGGTCGTTGATGACCACCGTCACACGGTTCACAGCCTGGTAGCCGCGCAGCTTGGGCGGCTCGTTCTGGACGTAGTCGTATTGCGCCGACAGGTTCAGACCCGAGGTCTGGATGTCGCGTTCAGCGACGCCCGCGCGGCGCAGGGCGGCGACCACGCGCGTCATTTGCGCAGCATTATCGCGCATAGCGGCCTGGGCAGTCGTTGCCTCGGTCTGGACGCCGAAGGTGATGGTGGCCATGTCCGGCGCGGCCTTCACCTCGCCGTAGGCCGACAGGTTCAGCGACGGCGCGGGTTGCATCATGTGCATGGCTCCCATGGGTTCGGCCGTCTGAGCCATGGCGCGCGGCGTGGCGGCGGCCAGGAAGGCGGCGGCGGCGACGGCGCCGCCCAGGGCGACGGTCTTCAACGACAGGGTCTTCAGGGGGGCGGCGGCCAGGGTGCGGGTCATGCAGTCTTCTCCGTAAGCGATCCGGGACCGGCGCATTCGCCGATCCGTTGCAACGACCTTGGCCGTTCTCGCCTGAACCAACGCCCGTGCGCCTTGGCAGTTTCCGTTCATCTTCGTGAAATCGCCGAAAGATCGCCTTCTTGCCCGCCCCCGCTTGGCAAGCCGCGCCCGCGCCTGCTAGGCGAAACCCCTACCGCCGAGGCGCGCCTTGGGGGCCTGTAGCTCAATGGTTAGAGCCGACCGCTCATAACGGTCTGGTTGGGGGTTCGAGTCCCTCCGGGCCTACCACTCTGTTTGTCGAAACCACTCGGAAGCGCCTCAAGACCGCTCAACTGCAGTGTCGCGCACATGCTCACCAGCGGAGGGCGAAACGACCCAGAGCAGCGCCCAGGGCCGCGACGAGGCCCATGCCCAAGGTGTACCAGACCGCCACAAAGGCGGCCGTGTGCTCGGGGCAATGCAGGCCATAGGCGGTCGCGGCCAGCCCTGCGGTCAAAAGACCGGCGGCGGCGCCGGCGAAAGCGGGTTTCACAGGGGCGAATCGTCTCGCAGCGAAGAAGATGAACGGCGCCGCTAGAGCGCCGAGCGACAGGATGTTGGTCGGACAGACCCTGGCGGATCGACCCATGACCATGTCCATTCGCGCGTCAGGCGCAGCGCCCAGCAACTCCACGACAGCCCATCCCGCAGCGACGGCCAAAATGGCTGCTAACAGGATTGTGGGACGGCGCGTCGAAGCCCCCGGCCGCCCCAGTCGATCCAGGAGCCAGAAGCCGGCGGCGCACAGGGCGGCCGTATAGGCCGCCTTGGCCCAGAAGGTCGGTCCGGCGACGGCCGACATCAGATCCGGCCTCAGTCCCAGCCACCACACAACACCGGAAAGGGCGACGCCCGCCGCCGGCAGCATGAACAGCAGAACACGACGGTCCACGTCGCTTTGAGACGTGGGCGGCAAGTCCAGCGCCAGGCTGGTGATCAGGTCGTCAGTCTTCATCGTTGGACCCTGCTGCTCCAGCCGCAAAGCGCGCGGTCAAAGCCTTGAAGCTGCGATGGATGCTGACCTTGGCGGCGGCGACGGAATAGCCGTGACGCTCGGCCGCCTCGGCCACGCTCAGCCCGGTGACTTTCACATCATGGATCAGGGCGCGCTGTCGCGCCGGCAGGATCGACAGGGCGCGGGTCAAATCGCGTCGCATGACCCCGTCCTCGACCGTGTGCTCGGCCAGCAGCACGCTTGCGTCGTCCAGCGGCTCAGTGAGGCGTCGGCCCTGGCGGCGCAGGTGGTCGATCAGCTTGTGGCGGGCGATCGTGAAGGCCCAGGCCGTGAACGACTGGTTGCGATCCCATGTGGCGCGCTTGGCGTGAATGGCGATCAGGGTCTCTTGCACGAGGTCCTCCGCGTCGCTTTCTCCGTTGAAAAGACGGCGCTTGAAAAAGGGCCGCAGGTGCGCGGCCAGGTCCGACAGCAGCACGCGCCAAGCCTGCGCGTCACCGTCCAGGCCTTTGAGCATCAAGGCTTTGAGTTGTGATTCCCGGTCAAGCACGTGCGACTGCGACCTACGCTGCGGAGACCGCGACGGTTACATGGCGTCTCGCAAAATGATGCACGAAAAATAGTTGGCTCGAAAATGTAACGCGCGGCGGGTCGTCGGCGAAAGGCGGATTCAGCGGCCACGAACGGCCGTGCCTTTTGAGAAGGACCTCTTGCATGACCCGCACCAAGATCGCCGCCGCAACCCTTGTCGCCCTTACCGCCGGCGCCGGCATGGCGCACGCCCAATCGACCAGGAACGCCGAGGCCAAACCGGCCGCCATGGAAAAATGCTACGGCATCGCTCTGGCCGGCAAGAACGACTGCGCCGCCGGCCCCGGCACGACCTGCGCCGGCACCTCGGTGCGCGACTATCAGGGCAACGCCTGGAAGCACACGCCCGCCGGCACCTGCACCAGCATCCGCACCCCGCGCGGCAACGGCTCGCTGACGCCCGTCTCGCGCTGATCGGAACTGGACTGATGAACCATGGATCGACCGCCACGACGCCTGTCCCCACTGTGGGACTGGGCCTCAAGGCCCGCCATTACGACGAGGCTCTGGCGTCTCCGGCGGCCGGTCTGTGGTTCGAGGTCCATCCCGAGAACTATATGATCGATGGCGGCCCTCGCTTGAAATGGCTGGAGGCCATCCGCCGAGAAAAGTCTCTGTCCCTTCATGGTGTCGGGTTGTCGCTCGGCGGAGACGAGGCGCCGGACCCGGAGCATCTGGCGCGGCTCAAGACGCTCGCTGACCGGTTCGAGCCGTTTCTGATGTCCGAGCATCTGGCCTGGTCGCGGGGCGGCGGCGTCTATCATCCTGATCTGCTCCCGTTTCCGCGCACCCGACAGATGTTGAAGCGGGTCAGCGACAACGTCGGGCGCGCGCAGGACGCACTGGGCCGACGCCTGCTGATCGAGAATCCGTCCCTCTACCTTGACCTGAAAGGCCACGAGATGGGGGAGGTTGACTTCCTGGTCGAACTGGCCGCCGCGACAGGCTGTGGCCTGCTGCTCGATCTGAACAATGTGCACATCAGCGCCAACAATCTGGGCGCAGACCCGTCGGACTATCTGGCGGCCGTTCCGGCTGATCTCATCGGCGAGATCCATCTGGCCGGTTTCGCGCCCGATCCCGTCCACGCAGAGGCGCTGTTGATCGATACCCACGACGCGCCGGTCAGCGACACGGTCTGGTCCCTTTATGCCCAGACCCTTGCCCGGATCGGGCCGCGTCCCACGCTGATCGAGCGCGACGACAACATTCCCGACTTCGCCGAGTTGATCGCCGAACGCGATCAAGCCGTCGCCATAATGGAGGCCTGCCATGTCCAGTGCGCCGCGTGACGATCAGATGCTGTCGTTTCATGCGAGCTTCTCCCTGGCCCTGCAGGGGCAGGGCTCCGTGCTCACACCGTGGCTGGCGGATCCAAATGCGCCCGGACTGGCGGTTTATCGAAACACGGTGGCCAAGGGGCGGGCCGACGCCCTGGCGGGTCTCTATCCGACTGTCGAACGGTTGGTCGGTCCGGACTGGTTTCGCGACGCCGCTCTGATCTACGCCGACAGCGCGCCTCCCTCATCCCCGGTTCTCGATGCCTATGGCGAGGGCTTCCCGGAGTGGCTGGCGACGTTTCCGCCCGCGTTTGAATTTCAGTTTCTGCCGCCTGTCGCCCGTCTTGATCGCGCATGGAGCCGCGCGCACCGCGCCGCTGACGCACCGACCCTGCCCCCTGGGACGGTCGCCGCCCTGTCGCACGCTGCTCTCAACGCCGGCTACGCGGTCCTGCATCCGTCTGCGCAAGTCTTTTGGTTCGACTGGACCGCGCCATCGATCTGGCTGGCCAATCGCCTGGCTACGCCTCCGGACGACATGGTGTGGGACCAGTCCCCCGAGGGCGTGTTGATCGTGCGTCCGGAAATGGAGGTCCAGACCCATCGGTTGAACCGGCCCCAGTTCGCCTTCCTCGACGCCTGCCGGCACGGCCACACCGTCGGAGCGGCGGCGCTCGCCGCCCTCGCCGCCGATCCCGCAGCCAATCTGTCCGAGCTGTTCAGAGATCTGCTTCTGAGCGGCGCCTTCACCCGTATCGAAACCGGAGCGCCACAATGACCGAACTGACCGCCGTATCGTCGCCGCGCCCCTCCTTGGCGGTCCTCCCACGCCTGGCCCAGGCTGCGATCCCCCTGCCGGTGCTCAGCCTGATCGCGCGTGTATCGATCGCGGCCGTCTTTTTCCTCTCCGGCCGGACAAAGGTGGAGGGCCTGCTGACCGTCACCGACAGCACCTATGCTCTGTTCGCCCAGGAATACCGACTGCCTTTGATCCCCAGCGATATCGCCGCCCACCTGGCGACCTATTCAGAACATCTGTTCCCGATCCTGCTGGTGCTCGGCCTCGGCGCCCGCTTCGCCGCGCTCGCGCTTCTGGGCATGACCATAGTGATCGAGGTTTTCGTCTATCCCCTCGGTTGGCCGACCCACCTGCTCTGGGCGACGGTGCTGCTCTACATCATCAGGTTCGGCGCCGGGCCGATCAGCCTGGATCATTGGTTGAGCCGGAGAAGCTGATCCGCCAAGCTTGTTTAGTGTGCTTTCCGGCGCCCCTAGCTGCATGCCGTCAACGCAAACCCAGAACAAACGGAGGCGCCATCACAGGCTGCATTAATCAGCAGCCGGAAAGATTAGGTGCTTTTCGCGTGGTGCTTGGGAGACTCTCGAGTGGTCCCGGCGCACTGGGTCGTCAGAACGCGGTCTGAGCAATCGCTTCAGCCGTTGTCGTTGCCGGCGCTTTGGCAGCGGTGTTCGAGCGATAGTCGGCGGACGTCGGCGGCGTTCTGGAAGACGGCGCGGCTGATGAAGGCGCCCATGTCGCGCCAGGCGTTGGATATTGTCTGGAAGGTCTGTTCGTCGGTCTGGCTGGCGGCCAGGGCTTCGTTCCAGCGCGACGTCAGCGCATTGATCTCGTCGAGCATCAAAAGCCGCCCGCAGGCGAGGGTCATCCGGTAGCTTGCGCTTCCTTGGCTCATTTTCAGAACTCCTCCCAGCCGGCCGTATCCGCCTCCTCCACGACGGCCAGCGCGGCCGAGCCGGAGGATCGCAGGGCGGCCGGACGCGTAGGCCGGGGCGCGCTCGGCTTGCGCGGCGGCGGGGCGGCGAGGGCTCGGCTGCTCAGCGCGGCTTCGCGTGTCAGGCTGAAGCGCTGGACCAGATCCGACAACTGACGGCTTTCAGAGGTCAGGCTGTGGCTGGCCGCCGTCGATTGTTCGACCATGGCGGCGTTCTGCTGGGTTACCTGGTCCATCTGGTTGACGGCGGTATTGACCTCTTCCAGCGCCGTCGACTGCTCGCGCGTCGAGGCCGTAATCTCGTTCATCAGCTCGTCGATTTCGGCGACGCGCTTGACAATGGACGACAGCGCCTCGCCCGTTTCCGCGACCAGTGTGACGCCGGACTTCACCTGGACGGACGAGGTGGTGATCAGCGACTTGATCTCCTTGGCCGCCTCGGCGGAGCGCTGCGCCAGGGCCCGAACCTCGGAGGCCACCACGGCGAACCCTCGTCCCGCGTCACCCGCGCGCGCGGCCTCGACGCCAGCGTTCAAGGCCAGAAGGTTGGTTTGGAAGGCGATCTCGTCGATGACGCCGATGATCTGGTTGATCTGCGACGACGACTGTTCGATCGCGGTCATGGCCTCGACGGCGCGGCTGACCACCTCGCGCGACTGCTCGGCGGATTGACGCGAGGTTTCGACGACCGCGGCGGCGCGACTGGCGCCCTCGGCCGCCCGCTTCACCGTGGCGGTGATCTCGTCCAGCGCGGCCGCCGTTTCCTCCAGCGTCGCCGCCTGATGCTCGGTGCGCCGCGACAGGTCGTCGGCGGCTTCGCTGATTTCGGCGGCGCCCAGCTGCATGGCGCCCGTATTGCCGGCGATCTCGGCCATGGCGTCGTCCAGACGCTGCATGGCGGTGTTAAAGTCGGTCTTCAGGCGCGCATAGCCGCCGGTGAAGTCGGACGCGATGCGGGTTCGCAGGTCGCCCTGCGCCAGAGCTGCCAGAGCCGCCGCCGTATCCTCCACCACCCGCGTCTGTTCGGCCTCGGCCTCTGCGCGCTTCTGGTCCGCCTCCAGGCGCTTGGTCTCGGCGGCTTCCAGATACAGCGAAATGACGAAATCCATGTCGAGCATGGCGGCCTTCACGACGCTGGCCAGCGTCGCGGACAGAGCCTTGCCGTCGTCGCGCTTCGAAAACAGCGACCGCGTCTTGGCGTGGGATGTGACGATCGCCTCGATCAGCCCTTCCAGGACCAGGGCGTAGCCGCCGATATACCAGCGCGGCTCCAGGCCGATCCGGGCGTGGGTCTGGCCGATGCGGCGCACGCCCTCGACATAGGCCGGATCAAAGGCGCCCGAGGCGATCAAGCCCCAGTGTCGCGCCTGGGCGTCCTTCGCCCCCGCGATCTGGCTTTCCGCGCCGAAGAAGCGGGCCACGTCCGGCGTCGCGCGAACCTGGGCGTAAAAGGCTTCAAGGCTGGGCTGAAGCGCCGCCTCGATCACGGGTCTGGCGTCAGAAAGACGGGACCTCGCGGCCTTGTCCAGCTTCAAGAAGCGAAGTCTTTGGTCCAGATTCATTGCGTCCGACATGACGGCCCCCTTGCATGGCGGTCAGTTGGACGAGGTTCGATCTAAGGGCCGGTTGAAGTCTCTTCAGCCTGTAGACTGTTTCACAGCGGAAGCATTGTTTGTGCCGGTCTGACGTCAGGTCGCGGCGTGACCGACGTCCTTCGCCATGGCCTGCAGCAGCGGGATCAGCTGAGCGGCGGTCTTCAGACCCTCGCTGGTCAACAGTCCGGCCAGACGACCGTATTGCGACCGCCGATCGTCCAGAACGGCGCGGCCTGCCTCGGTGATTTCCAGCATGGTGACACGCCGGTCGTTCGGATGGGGCGAACGCTTGACGAGATCGGCGCGAACCAGATGATCAACCAGACGCGACAGCGAGGCCGGCGGCGCCTGAAGCGTCGATCCCAGAGCGCATTGTTTGACACCGCGACGGCCCTCGCCGGCGATCAGGCTCAAGGCGCGGACGGCGGCATTGCTTTGACCATCGGCGCGCAGGACGCGATCAAGCTGGCGATCGAGTTCGAGTAAGGCGGTGTCAAGCGCATAGAGCGCCATCGCGGGATCATCGAACTCCCGCACGGTGAACTCATCCATCGTCCCCCGAACACCCATAGGTCCGGTGTGCCAGGATTGGCCGCAACCTGCAAGATAGACGAAGGTCAACCCTTAGGGCTACCGAACCCCTAACAGCGCATCCAGAAGGAAATCATTCCATCCCGGCGCAATCTTAGATTGCCGCGCAAGCCTTTGGGAACAGAGTGGGTGAGGCAACAACCGGAAAGAGCCGATGGCGTCGGTCAGAAGACATCCCGCCCACCCAGTCACGGCGACACGATCGCTGGGGATGAGCACGGGAGGCGCGCTCGATGCCGAGCTTCGAAGAGCGCTCGAAGTCGCGGCTATTCTGGTGACGACCGATCGACATGGGGTCATCACCGACTGCAACGAGAAGTTCGTGGCGGTCAGCGGCTACAGCCGAGAGGAGTTGATCGGCTCAACCCATCGGATCGTGAACTCCGGCCTGCATTCCAAGGCCTTCTTCCAGGATCTGTATCGCACGATCCGCAGCGGCAAGGTGTGGACCGGCACGTTGCGGAACCGTCGCAAGGACGGCACCCTCTACTGGGTCGACACGACCATCGTGCCGGCGCTCAGCGGTCCCGAGGGCCCGGCGTCCTACACGGCCATCCGTTTCGAGGTGACCGAACATGTGCTGGCTCTGGAGGCCCTTTCGGAAGCGCGGCTCGTCGCCGAACGCGCCGCGGCTCTGCGCGACACCTTCCTCGCGACGATGAGCCATGAGGTTCGCACACCGTTGAACGGCGTCCTGGGCTTGGCGCAGTCCCTGTCAGGCGCCGACCTGCCCGACGATGCGCGTCAGAAGGTCGATCTGATCATCAAGTCCGGCGAGACGCTGAGGCGCATTCTGGACGATGTGCTCGACCTGTCCAAAATCCAGGCCGGCGAGATGAACCTGGTCAACGAACCCTTTGCGCCGTCCGACACCATCTCCGGCGCGGTCGATCTGATGCAGCCGCTTGCCAGCGAAAAGGGACTTCAGCTGATCTCCCGGTTCGACGGTCTTCCGCCCCATCTCTTGGGCGACGCGGCCCGCCTGCGTCAGATCGTGCTGAACCTGGTCTCCAACGCCATCAAGTTCACTGCAGTCGGCCAGGTGCTGGTCGATGGGCGCTACTCTAAGCCGTCCGGGCGTCTTCGCATCCGCGTCGCCGATACCGGCATGGGCTTTGATCGATCGACGGCCAAACTGCTGTTCTCGCCGTTCAGCCAGGCCGACGACTCCATCTCGCGGCGGTTCGGCGGCACGGGCCTTGGCCTATCCATCAGTCGTCGTCTGGCGGAGCTGATGAGCGGCGGCCTCAGGGTGCGTTCAAAGCCGGGTCGGGGAACCCTCTTCGTTCTCGACTTGCCGATGGATCTCAGCGGCGAGATCAAAAGCGAAAGTGAAAGCCATGCGGAAGAGCTGGATCGACTCTATGGCGCGCGGATTCTTCTGGCGGAGGACAATCTCGTCAACCAGCAGGTCGTCCAGGCGCTCCTCAGCGGCTTCGGCTGTCAGATCGATGTCGCCGAAAACGGCCAGGAAGCCGTCGATCTGTGGTCAGCGCACGCCTACGACCTGATCATGATGGACATGCAGATGCCGGTCATGGACGGCGTCGAGGCCATCCGCAGCATCCGCAGAGGCGAACAGCAGCGCGAGGTCAACAGGCTGCCGATCGCCATGCTGACCGCCAACGCCTCGTCCAACCATCGCGATCTGGCCTCACGCGCCGGCGCCGACGTCGTCATACCCAAGCCCCTGTCCGCCGATCACCTGATCTTCGAATCCGCCCGCCTTCTCAACAACGCCGCCCGCTGTCACTGGATATGAAGGCGGGCCACGGGCTTCGAAACGAGGGTCACCGCACGCAGATGCGCGCGCGGTCATTCGTCCAGCAGTCGCCGTCCAGGCGGACCGTTCCAAGCGGATCGCCGGCCTTGTCGTCGTCGGGGTCGGCGTTCCAGTTGGCGTCGGCCGTGCCGTCGGCCATGAGGACCACGACGGCGAAATGGGAGTTCTTGGGCTTGCCCTCGGACCAGGCGTTCATCGTGTAGCCGCCGTCGCCGAACGGATAGACGAGGCAGGGCTCGTCGAGCAGAACCTTGCCGTCGACCGAGAGATAGCAGGACTTGCGCGACGCCGTCGGCGTCGCGGATGTCGACGACGAGGGAGCAAGGCTTGCGCCGTTCTTGGCCGGTTCCGGGGGCGGTGCTGTCGGCTCTGGCGCGGACGGCGCGGGGGTCTGCGTCGTGTCAGCTGGCCCAGGCGCGCCGGCGTCCTGACCGCAGGCGGCCGCGGCGGCCGACAGCATCAGGGCGGCGATCAGGCTGAGCGATCGTGAAGGGGTGGATGTCACGCGAGCCTCCGTCGTTGTCTCCCAGCGCCAACACGGGGGCGCATGGAAGCGTTCCCGGCCAGGCGGCGGCGATTGACGGCGCCCCTCCCCTTCGGCCGGTCGCTCGCCTATATCGCCAGCCTGTTCTGCTCCGGAGTTTTTCCATGGCCTATGTCGCCCGCACCGATCGTCCCGCCGACAAGGCGGCGCGCTATCTGGAGGTCGAGGCGGAAGTCCTGGCCGTGCTGGACGGCGAGCCGAATGTGACGGCGCGAATGGCGACGGTGGCGTCGATGCTGGCTGACGCGTTCGAGCACTATTTCTGGACCGGCTTCTATGTCGTGGCGCCGGACAAGGCGGACGAACTGGTGGTCGGGCCGTATCAGGGGACGCTGGGGTGCCTGCGCATCGCGTTCGGGCGCGGGGTGTGCGGCGCGGCGGCGGCGACGGGCCAGACGCAGTTGGTCGAGGACGTGCACGCCTTCCCCGGCCACATCGCCTGCGACAGCCGTTCGGCCAGCGAGATCGTGGTGCCCGTGCGCGACGCATCCGGCGCTCTGATCGCAGTGTTCGACGTGGATGCGACGACGCCGGCCGCCTTCGACACGGACGATCAGGAGGCCCTTGAGCGGCTGATGGCGAAGGTGTTCGCCGACGCTTGATCGGGGCCGGTTGATCCGGGCGCAGCCGGCTCTATGGTCCCCGGCGACATGGAGGATCGGATGATGCAGCGGACAGTCGCAATCACGGGCGGACACGGCGTCCTGGGCCGGGCGGTGCTGGAGGCGGCGCTGAAAGGCGGCTGGCAGGTCGCTGTCATCGACCATGCCTCGGGCCATGCCGTGCCCGACGGCGTGCTGGAAGTCGGCGGGGTCGATCTGACGGACGCTGGCCAGGCGCAGAAGGCCGTCGATGCCGTGATCGCCCGGTTCGGGCGGCTGGACGCCCTGCTGAACATCGCCGGCGGCTTCGTCTGGCAGACGACCGACGATGCGGAACCGGCCTGGGACCGGATGCATGCGCTGAACATCACGACCGCCGTCAACGCCAGCCGCGCGGCGCTGGATGCGCTGAAGGCCTCGCCCGAGGGTCGGATCGTCAATGTCGGCTCGGCCGCCGCGTTGAAGGCCGGGGCCGGCATGGGGGCCTATGGGGCGGCCAAGGCCGGGGTCCACGCCCTGACCCAGGCACTGGCGGAGGAGTTGAAGACGACAAAGGTGACGGTCAACGCCGTCCTGCCGTCGATTATCGACACGCCGGCGAACCGCAAGGACATGCCCGACGCCGATCCGGCGACCTGGGTCGCGCCGGCCGATCTGGCGGCGGTGATCCTGTTCCTGGCCTCGCCCGAGAGCCGGGCCATGACCGGCGCCCTGATCCCCGTGACGGGCCGCGTCTGATGCGAAGCGACCGGGTCCGCAGCGTCCTTTATCTGCCGGCCTCCAATGCACGGGCGATCGAGAAGGCGCGGACGCTGGATTGCGATGTCGCCGTGCTGGACCTGGAAGACGCCGTGGCGCCAGAGGCCAAGGCTGACGCCCGCGACGCCGCCGTCGCGGCGGTTCGGGACGGCGGGTTTGGGCCGCGCCTGGGCGTGCGGATCAATGGGCTGGACACCGACTGGGGGTTGGACGATCTGGCGGCGATGAAGGCGGCGGGGGCCACGCTGGTCGTCGCACCCAAGGTGGAGACGCCGCAAGCCGTGCACGCCCTGTCCGCCGGCCTGGCCAAGGGTTGCGCCCTGTGGGCGATGATCGAGACGCCGCGCGCGCTGATGGCCCTGGCCGACATCGCCACGTCGGATGGGGCGCTGGACGGGCTGATGCTGGGGGTCAACGACCTCGCCAAGGCGTTGGGGACGGGGGCGTCGCCGGATCGCGAACCGTTCAAGCCGTGGCTGGCGATGCTGGTCGCCGCCGCGCGGGCCAATGGCTTGCTGGCCATCGACGGGGTGTTCAACCGGATCGACGATGCCGAAGGCCTGGCGGCCGAGGCACTGCAAGGGCGACTGTACGGATTCGACGGCAAGAGCCTGATCCACCCGTCGCAGATCGCGGCCGCCAACGCCGCCTTCTCGCCGTCCGAAGCCGAGATCGCCGATGCGCGAGCGATCGTCGCCGCCTTCGATGCGCCAGAGGCCGAGGGGCGGGGCGCGATCCGCGTGAACGGGGCGATGGTCGAGCGGCTGCATCTGGAGCAGGCGAAGACCTTTCTGGCGCGGGTGGATGGGGCCTAGTCGCGTCGACGCAACCGCCCTAAAGCTCGCGTCGAACCTCAGCGGACCCGCCTTGCCCCTACCCTCCGACACGCCTTTGAAAATCCCGGCCTGGGTCTGTGCGCCCGGCGTGCTGAAGGTGCCTTTCCTCGACGTGTTTCTGGCCGACTACGATCTGCGTCGGTTGCCGGGCAAGGACGTGCAGGCGGTGCTGGGCTGGGGGATGAAGCCGACGGCGGCGGCGGGGCGACGGTGGGCCGAGCGGAACGGGCGACCCTATGTGGCGCTGGAGGACGGGTTTTTGCGTTCCGTCGGCATCGGCGAGGCGGGCGCGACGAGCCTCAGCCTGATCGTCGATGGTCTGGGCGTCTATTATGATGCGACGCGGCCCAGTCGATTGGAGCAACTGATCCAGACGGCGGACGACTGGTGCGACGCGGCCATGATCGGGAGGGCGCGCGGTCTGATCGACCGGATCGTGGCTTCGGGCGTGTCCAAAACCAATATGGGCGGGCCGCTGGATCCGGGTGTGCTGAAGCCTGGTCGGCGCGTGCTGATCGTGGACCAGACGTTCGGCGACGCGTCGATCGCCTGTGGCCTCGCGACGGCCCAGAGCTTCGACGAGATGATCGCCGCCGCCCGGCGCGACGAACCGGACGCCCAGCTGATCGTCAAACGCCATCCAGCGGTGGCGGCGGGGCGAAAGCGCGGCTGCGTGACGGACCTGGTCGGCGTCACCCTGGTCGATACGGATGTGCGGCCCGCCGACCTTCTGGCGGCGGTGGATGCGGTCTATTGCGTCACCTCGGCCTTGGGGTTCGAGGCGCTGTTACGCGGCCTGCCGGTGCGGTGTTTCGGGGCCCCCTTCTATTCCGGCTGGGGTCTGACAACCGATGCGGTCGAGACGGGGCGGCGCGGCGTCGCGCGGTCGATCGAACAGGTCGCCGCCGCCGCCCTGATCGCCTACAGCCGCTATGTCGATCCGGTGACGGGAGACAGGTGCGAGGCCGAACAGGCGCTGGAGCGGTTGATCGCCCTTCGTGACCGCGCCGACCGTCTGGCGGGCTCGTGGTCGGCGGTGGGGTTCGCGCCGGCCAAGCGTCCGCCGGTGTGTCGCCTGCTGAACTCGCCCAAGGCGTCGATGCGCTATTTCATGTCGCCCTCGCGCGCCGCCGCCCATGCCAAGGCGACCGATGGGCGGCTGATCTGGTGGGCGGGCAAGGAGAGCGAGGCGACGCGTCAGGCGGCGGCGGCTTTTAGCGGCCCGACCGTGCGGATGGAGGACGGCTTCATCCGTTCGCGGGGCCTGGGGTCCGATTTCGTCGGGGCCCTGTCGGTCGCCCTGGACGATCAGGGAGTCTATTACGATCCGTCGCGGCCCTCGCGGCTGGAAACCCTGATCGAGACCTCGGACCTGTCGCCGATGCAGTTGGCGCGGGCCGCCGCCCTGCGAACGCGCGTGGTCGATGCCGGCCTGTCGAAATACAATTTGCGGGGCCAGGCGCCGACGGATTGGCCCGTTGATCGCGACATCCTGCTGGTCGTCGGCCAAGTCGAGAACGACAAGTCGATTTTGCTGGGTTGTGCGCCCGATCTAAACACCAACTCGGCCCTGGTGGAGGCGGCGCGGCGCGATCATCCGGACGCCTTTCTGGTCTATCGCAATCACCCCGACGTGCTGGCGGGCAACCGGCCGGGGCGGCTGGACGCCGGGGCCATGGCCTCAGTCGATGCCGTGGGCGACGGGCTGGATATCGTGGACTGTCTGAACGCCTGTCGCCGGGTGGCGACCCTGACCTCCCTGACGGGCTTCGAGGCCCTGATGCGGGGCAAGGCGGTGTCGGTCTATGGCCGGCCCTTCTATGCCGGATGGGGACTGACCGACGATCGGCTGGCGTTCGAGCGCCGCAGCCGCCGCGCCGGGGTCGATAACCTGGTCCACGCCGCCCTGATCGCCTATCCCCTGTATGTCACGCCCGAGGGCTGGCCCTGCGAGGCCGAGGATCTGGTGGACCGGCTGATCGCCGCGCGCGACCAGCCGACGCCCAAGGCGCCGCGTGGTCAGGTGCAGCGCTGGGCCGCCGGGATCATCGCCAGTCTCGACCGCAGGCCGCCGCCGTCCTATTGACGCGTTCTGATAGGAAACGGACTGTCCTCAAGCAGCGAGGCCCCAAGGGCCGAGCGATAGGAACAAAACCAAAGTGACCCACGCCGTCATCGCCTCAACCGGCCTCTTCACCCCTGAACAATCGGTCTCCAACGCCGAACTGGTCGACAGCTACAACACCTGGGCCGACGGCTGGAACGCCCGCCACGCCGCCCAGATCGAAGCCGGCGAGCTGGAGGCCAAGTCGCACTCCTCGCCCGAGTTCATCGAAAAGGCCTCCGGCATCAAGAGCCGGTTCGTGCTGGACAAGGCCGGGATCATCGACCCCGAGCGGATGGCGCCGAACCTGGCCGAACGCTCCAACGACGAAATCTCGATCCTGGCCGAGATGGCGGTCAAGGCCGCGCGTCAGGCGATCGAGGCCTGGGGCAAGCCGGTTTCGGAAATCGGCGCCGTCCTGTGCGCCGCGTCGAACATGCAGCGCGCCTATCCGGCCATGGCCATCGAGGTTCAGCAGGCCCTGGGCATCGAGGGCTTCGCCTTCGACATGAATGTGGCGTGCAGCTCGGCGACCTTCGGCATCAAGACGGCGGCGGATTTCATCGCCGGCGGCTCGGTCAAGGCGGTGCTGATGGTCAATCCGGAGGTCTGTTCGGCCCACCTGAACTTCACCGATCGCGACAGCCATTTCATCTTCGGCGATGTGGCGACGGCGGTGATCGTGGAGTCGTCGGATACGGCGGGACCCGGCGGCTGGGACGTGCTGGGCACGCGGCTGAAGACGACCTTCTCGAACAACATCCGCAACAACTTCGGCTTCTTGAACCGAAACGCGCGCGACACCGCGCATCTGGACAGCCCCGAAGCCGACGACAGCGTCCAGAACGACAAGCTTTTCATCCAACAGGGCCGCAAGGTCTTCCGCGACGTGGTGCCGATGGTGTCGGACATGATCGTGAATCACGCCGGCGAACTGGGCCTGGATCCGCACGAGCTAAAGCGGCTTTGGCTGCACCAGGCCAACATCAACATGAACACGATGATCGGCAAGAAGGTGCTGGGTCGCGAACCCTCGGCGGATGAGAACGTCATCATCCTGGACGAATACGCCAACACCTCCTCGGCCGGGTCGATCATCGCCTTCCACCTGCACAACGACGGGTTCGAGGCGGGCGATACGGGCCTGATCTGCAGCTTCGGCGCCGGCTATTCGGCCGGGACGGTGTTCGTCAGGAAGCGCGCCGCCTGAAGCCCTAAAGCCGGGGCAGAAACAGGACGAAGTCCAGGCTCCACAGCCCCGGTCCATTGGCGATCAGCCAGATCAGAATGACCATCAGCAGGGTCTCGGGCAGATCGAAATAGCTGGAGAGGCGATAGCCGAGGCTGGTCCCCTCCACCGACTTTGACGCCACGGTCACCAGGGCGACCAGGCTGATGATCAGCAGCACCAAGGCCGCCAGGCTGGTGAACAGGCCCATGATCAGCAGGGCGCCGAAGGCGAACTCGCACACCGAGACGAACTTCGCGGTCTGGCGAGGGGCGGCGATGCCGGCTTCGACCATCGTCTTGCTCATCTTCTCGGCCTGGGCCGGGGTGAACAGCTTGTAGAAGCCGGACAGGAAGAACATTCCTCCGACCACGACCCGCGCGATCAGGGGCGCGATGTCCATCAGGGCCGGAACGCCCAGGCCGAGGCCGCGATAAAGGTCGATCATGGGGCGAAGGCTCCGCTTGGAATGGCGAAGCCTTCAATGCCCTAGCGACGCGTCGGTTGCCCTGCCGAGGCTTGGGCGGGATGCGTCGCCTTCCATTCCATGGCGCGGCGGATGCGGTTCTCCACGCTGGGGTGATCGTAGAACAGGAACTCCTCGATCGCCGACGGCGACGGGGCGCGGTATTCGGCGGTCTTGATCAGGGCCTTGGACAGGCCGTCCGGCGCATTGGCGTGAACCAGCGAGAAGTGGTCGGCGTCCTCCTCCATCGTGCGGGTCATGGTGGCGAAGACCGGGGTGCCCAGCACGCCCAGGAAAGCCAGCACCAGGGCCAGGACCGGCAGATCCGCAGGGTCGGCGATGTCGCCTACGCGATCCGCCTTCAGCAGACGATGCGCCACCGGATACAGCCGGTCGGTCAGCCAGAAGGCCAGCACCGACAGGAGGACCAGAATGCCGACGGTCCAGAGAATGTGCGCCCGGACATAGTGGCCCATCTCGTGGCCGACCACGCCGCGCACCTCGGCCAGATCCGCGCCCTGTTTGAACATGGTGTCGCTCATCGCCACCCGCGCCGTACCGAACAGGCCCGAGACATTGGCGGTGTAGCGATCGGACTGTTTGGAGCCGTTGTAGATGAAGATCTTGTCCGACGGCGTACCCGTCTGTTTGGCGAGGGTCACGACGGCGTCGCGCACCGGCCCGTTCGGCGCGGGCGTATAGGTGTTGAAGATCGGCTCGATCACCAGGGGCGCGAGCACCAGGCCGATGACGATGAAGGCCGCCGTCACGCCGGTCGCCCAGGCCCACCAGAACCGACGCGCACGCCGGATCAGGGCATAGATGGCCACCAGCAGCAGCGCGGTCGCCACGACCGAGATGGCTGCGCCGATCACAGCCTCGCCCAGCCAGCCGCCCAGGGCCTGGCTGGTCAGTCCGTACTGTTTCTCTCGCCACCAGCCCTGATAGATCGCCCACGGCAGGGTCAGCGCCCAGCTCATGGCCGAATAGACCAGGGCGACGGCGAAACTGGCCAGGATCGGCCGACGACGGCGACGTTCGATCCGGCTGCGGATCGCGACCAGCAGGCCGGTGCGCACGATGATCCAGGCGACCAGGGCCGAGACCAGGAAGCTCCACAGGATCAGCCAATGCGAGCCGTGGGTATAGGCGATCGCGCGGGCCGTTTCCTGGGGCGACAAGGTCGCCAGCCATAGGGCCGTCGCGGCCGCCGGATCGAAATTCGTCATGGTTTTCTCCCTTGAGAGAACCAAACCGTGCGACCCGCGTTATGTCAGGTTAATTCGCATCCATGATGATTCTCGCCCGGCCACGCTTGAATCTTTCACGACTTTTTGTCACGCATTCTCCTGTCGAGAACAGGGGATGTCCCAGATGGCTCACAAGACGCCCAAGCAGGTCCTGGAAAGCTTGGCTCATGATATCGCCACCGTGTTGAAGAGCATGGGTGGCTCGGCGCATCAGAACATGGTGGTCGATTGCGTGGCGGCGATGAAGCGCCAGCGTGGCGAGGCGGTCAACCCGCCCGATCTTCGACAAAAGATCATCGAAACCTTTGAATACTATCGCGACTGGTTCGTTCGCCCGTTCGGCGAAGGCTCGCAGCGTTGGGCCCTGGCCGGCGACTTCGGCTGATTTCACTGTCCTGAACGAAAAAGGCGCGCTCCCTGCGGAGCGCGCCTTCGTCGTTAGGACTGATCGATCAGATCAGAAGCGACGGATGTAGCTGACCGAATAGGCGTCGGCTTCACCACCGTTGTCGCGGTAGTCGCGACGGGTCCAGTCGGCGCGCACGCCGTTGACGCCGTCCAGATAGTAGTTGGCGCCCGCGCCGTAGTTCCAGCTGTCGCCGCCCACGTCGGTGTTCGCGCCCGGGAACTTCTGCTTCAGCTCGGTGTGGCCGTAGCCGCCGCGTGCGAACAGTTCCAGCTTGTCAGAGACCGGCACCTTGCCGACCACGTAGCCGGCGGCGTCCCACTCGTGTTTGATCTCGCCATCGACGCCCGCGACGGTGAAGTCGTCATGCTTCACGCCGACCGAGGCTTCAGTTTCCACAGCGATGTAACGGTTGAGGTTGACGCCAAGACGACCGGTGACAGCGCCCGTCGTTGCATTGTCGCCTTCAAGATGAGTGTAGCCCAGCGAGCCGTAACCACGCGGCTCAGGATTGATTTGAGCAAAGGCCGGAGCGGCGATTGCGGAAACGGCGACAGCAGCGAGAAGAATGTTACGCATTGTTTCTTATTAACTCCTAGATGTGATGACCGAGCCGATCATCAGCCCCATCCAGCGAGTGCTTAAATAGGTCACAGCGTCATCTGTTCCAGATGCCCGAAAACACGACGAATGCCTGTGGATGCCGGGACACATACAGCGTTCCGTCAAGATTGGCGACTTTGTGGCGCCGCAGCAAAAAGGGCGGCCTCGACCGAGACCGCCCTCTTGGGTTCGTCCGGCTGAGAAGACCTAGCGGTCCTTCTCGCGCTCCACGTTCAGGGCAGCCTGGGCCGCCGCCAGACGGGCGATCGGCACGCGGTAGGGCGAGCAGGAGACGTAATCCAGCCCGGCCTGTTCGCAGAAGGCGATCGACGACGGGTCGCCGCCATGTTCGCCGCAGATGCCCAGCTTGACCTCGGGCCGGACCTTGCGCCCGCGCTCGGCGGCGATCTCGATCAGGCCGCCCACGCCGTCCTGGTCCAGCCGTACGAAGGGATCGGTCTCGAAGATGCCCTTGTCCAGATAGGCCTGAAGGAACCGGCCGGAATCGTCGCGCGAAATGCCGAACGTCGTCTGGGTCAGGTCGTTGGTGCCGAAGCTGAAGAACTGGGCGTATTCGGCCAGGTCGCCGGCGCGGATGGCGGCGCGCGGCAGTTCGATCATCGTGCCGACCAGATAGTCGATGCTCTGGCCCGTCTCCTCGAACACGGCCTTGGCCGTGCGGTCGGTCAGTTCGCGCAGATATTTCATCTCCAGGCCCAGGGCGACTAGCGGGTGCATGATCTCCGGCAGGGGCGCGGCGCCCGACTTCTGCTTGACCTCCAGCGCCGCCTCGATGATGGCGCGGACCTGCATCTCGTAGATTTCGGGATAGGCGACGCCCAGCCGGCAACCGCGGTGGCCCAGCATGGGGTTGGTCTCGTGCAGCTCCTTGGCGCGACGCTTCAGCTTCTCGGCGTCGATGCCGGACGAAGCAGCCAGGGCGTCGATGTCTTCCTCGGTGTGGGGGATGAACTCGTGCAGCGGCGGGTCCAGCAGGCGCACCGTCACCGGCAGGCCGGCCATGATCTCGAACAGTTCGACGAAGTCCGACTTCTGGAACGGCGCGATCTTGGCCAAGGCCGCGCGACGGCCCTTTTCGTCGTCGGCCAGGATCATCTCGCGCACGGCGGCGATCCGGGTGTCGTCGAAGAACATGTGCTCGGTCCGGCACAGGCCGATGCCCTCGGCGCCGAAGCCGCGCGCGGTCTTGGCGTCCAGCGGGGTCTCGGCGTTGGCGCGAACCTTCAGGCGGCGCACCTTGTCGGCCCAACCCATCAGGGTCTGGAAGTCGCCGGTCAGTTCCGGCTCGATCATCGGCACGGCGCCGTCCAGCACCTCGCCCTTGGAGCCGTCGATGGTGATGACCTCGCCGGCCTTGAAGGTGCGGCCGCGCGCGGTGAAGGTGCCCTTGGCCTCGTCGATGTGGATCTCGCCGGCGCCGGAGACGCAGGCCCGGCCCATGCCGCGCGCCACGACGGCGGCGTGGCTGGTCATGCCCCCGCGGGCGGTGACGATACCGCGCGCCGCATGCATGCCGTGGATGTCTTCGGGGCTGGTCTCTTCGCGCACCAGGATGACCGCTTCGCCCAGACCCGACATGCGCTCGGCCTCGTCGGCGTCGAAGACGATCTTGCCGGTCGCGGCGCCGGGCGAGGCCGGCAGGCCGGCGGCGACCACGGTGCGCGCCGCATCGGGGTCCAGCGTCGGGTGCAGCAGCTGGTCCAGCGCCGACGGCTCGACCCGACTGATGGCCTCTTCCTGAGAGATCACGCCCTCGGCGGCGAGGTCCACGGCGACCTTCAACGCCGACTTGGCGGTGCGCTTGCCGTTGCGGGTCTGCAGCATCCACAGACGGCCCTGTTCGACCGTGAACTCGATGTCCTGCATGTCGCGGTAGTGGCTTTCCAGCTTGCCGACGACGTCGACGAACTGGGCGAACACCTCAGGCATGGCCTCTTCCATCGAGGGGGCGGTCTCGCCCATCTCCTCGCGGCCGATCTTGGTCAGGGACTGCGGCGTGCGGATGCCGGCGACCACGTCCTCGCCCTGGGCGTTGATCAGGAACTCGCCGTACAGGCGCGCCTCGCCGGTCGAGGGGTTGCGGGTGAAGGCCACGCCGGTCGCCGAGGTCTCGCCCATATTGCCGAACACCATCGACTGGACGTTGACGGCCGTGCCCCAACTTTCGGGAATGTCGTGCATGCGGCGATAGAATTTCGCCCGGTCGTTCATCCAGCTTTCGAACACGGCGCCCACGGCGCCCCACAGCTGGTCCTTGGGATCCTGCGGGAAGGCGTGACCCAGTTCGCGCTCGACCACGGCCTTGTAGTCGGCGACCACCTTCTCCCAGTCGGCGGCGGTCAGGTCGGTATCGACCGTGACGCCCAGGCGATCCTTGTGCTGGTCCAGCACCTCTTCGAAATCGTCGTGGCTGAGGCCCAGCACGACGTTGGAATACATGGTGATGAAGCGGCGATAGCTGTCGAAGGCGAAGCGACGGTCGCCCGACAGCTTGGCCAAGCCTTCGACCGTCTGGTCGTTCAGGCCCAGGTTAAGCACCGTGTCCATCATACCCGGCATGGACGCCCGCGCGCCCGACCGCACCGACACCAGCAGCGGGTTATCGACATCGCCGAAGGTCTTGCCGACCACGCCCTCGACCTTGGCCAAGGCGGCCTGGACCTGGGCGTCCAGATCGGCCGGATAGGTCTCGTTGTTGGCGTAATAGTGGGTGCAGACCTCAGTGGTGACGGTGAAGCCCGGGGGAACCGGCAGACCCAGCGACGACATTTCCGCCAGATTGGCGCCCTTGCCGCCAAGAAGGTTCTTCATCGACGCGTCGCCGTCGGCGGAGCCTCCGCCGAAGCCGTACACCCACTGAGTCATCATGCAGTCCCTGAGCTTTTCGGATCGTCCGGCGGGTTGGCCCCGCTCGCACATGCAGCATGATCTAGCGCGTGAGAGCGGCCTTGACCATTGCGGATGTAACAATGCGTGAGGGGGTGTGCGGTTTCCAGTCGACGTGCGCGCACAACCTTGACGTCATCGTCTCCTCCCCATGAAATGAGGAGGGGGACCGCGAAGCGGTGGAGGGGTTCTTGACGCACGAAGGCTCCGTCTCGCGCGCCCGCATCCTGCGCCGCGCCCTGACCCCGCCCGAAGCCCGACTGTGGGTCCACCTGCGCCGCCGCACGCTGGACGGTCTGAAATTCCGACGTCAGCATCCAGCGGGCGTCTATGTGCTCGACTTCTATTGCGCCGAGGCGATGCTGGCCGTCGAGGTGGATGGCGAAAGCCACGAAGGCCGAGGCGAACACGACGCCCGACGCACGCGCTGGCTTGCGACCCAGGGCATTGCCGTCATCCGCGTCTCGGCCGAGCAGGTGCGGGTGGACTTAGGTGACGTGCTCGATTTCATCGCCGACAGGGCGAGAGACCGAACCCGGGGCTAAGAGCCCCTCCACCGCTACGCGGTCCCCCTCCCCACGCGTGGGGAGGAGACGATGCGGCGAAGTTCCGTCTCCTCCCCATTCCATGGGGAGGTGGCTCGGAGCGCAGCGGAGAGACGGAGGGGTTCTGCCCTACCCCGCGATCTGGCCGAAATCGGCGACCTGGCCCATCACGTCGCGGACCTGGCCCAGCAGTTTCAGCCGGTTCTCGCGTTCTGTGGGGATGTCGGAGTTGACCATAACGTCGTCGAAGAAGCGGTCCACCGGCGCGCGCAGGCGCGCCAGGGCCGTCATGGCGGCGGCGAAGTCCTCGGTCTGCAGCGCGGCCTCGACCGCGGTGCGGGCGGCACCGACGGCGAAGGCCAGGGTGGTCTCGGCCTCGGGCTGGTTTGCTCTGCCGGTCTGAACCATGCCGGTCGGCAGCGGTCCCTTCTTCTCCTCGGCGCGCAAGATGTTGGAGGCGCGCTTGTAGCCGGCCAGCAGATTGGCCCCGTCGTCCGTGGCGAGGAAGGCGGCCAGCGCCTCCACCCGCCGCACGATGCGAACGAGATCGTCATCGCCCAGAGCGAAGACGGCGGCGACGAGGTCGTGGCGCTGGCCTTGGTCGCGGAGGAGGACAGTCAGGCGGTCGGCGAAGAAGGACGCCAGCTCTGACGACAAAGAAAGCCTGTCGACTTGACGTTCGACCTTGCCCTGCTTGGTGATCAATGCGGTCGCGGGTGCGAACGCGTCGTTCGTCAAGCCAAGACGGATTTCATTGTTCAAGATCAGCCGAAGGATGCCCAGCGCCGCCCGGCGCAGCGCGAACGGGTCCTTCGAGCCCGTAGGCTTTTCATCGATGGCGAAGAAGCCGACCAGGGTGTCCAGCTTGTCGGCCAGGGCGACGGCGACAGTGACGGGCGCGGTCGGGACCGTGTCGGCGGGGCCTTGCGGCTTGTAGTGGTCGCGAACGGCGTCGGCGATCGCGTCGGAATGGCCGGCGAGACGGGCGTAGTAGCCGCCCATGATCCCCTGCAGTTCCGGGAACTCGCTGACCATGCCTGACAGCAGGTCGGCCTTTGACAGGCGGGCGGCGGTTTCGGCCTCGTCGGCGTCGGCGTCGACCAGCGGCGCGATCTCGCGCGCCAGGGCGGCGATGCGCTCGACCCGCTCGGCCAGGGTGCCCAGTTTGGCGTGGAAGGTGACGCCGGACAGTTTGGCGTTCCAGGCGTCGAAGCCGACCTTCTGGTCCTCGTCCCAGAAGAAGCGCGCGTCGTTCAGGCGGGCGCTCAACACGCGGCTGTTGCCGGCGGCCAGGGCCTTGCCCCCGTCGGTCGCCTCGACGTTTGCGACGACCAAGAAGTTGGGCGCGAGGCCATTATTGGACGGATCGCGGACGGCGAAATACTTCTGGTGCACCTTCATCGACAGGCGCACGACTTCCGGCGGCAGGGCCAGGAACTGCGGATCCATGTCGCCCAGGATCGGGGTCGGCCATTCCGCCAGACCCGCCACCTCGTCCAGCAGGCCGTCGTCATCGACAAGGGCCAGGCCGCGCGCGGCGCAGGCGGCCTTGGCCTGTTCCAGAATGCGTAGCTTGCGGTCGGCGACGTCCAGCAGGACGAAATTCTTTTCCAGTTGGGTGCGATAGTCGACGAAGTCGCTGACGCGCAGCAGCTCGCCGGATCCCAGGAAGCGGTGCCCCTCGGTGATCGCGTCGCTCTGAATCCCGTCGATCTCGAACGGGACCACCTTGCCGTCGAACAGGCACAGGATGCGCTTGATCGGACGCACCCAGCGCAGCGTGCCGGACCCCCAGCGCATCGACTTGGGCCAGGGGAAGGTGCGGACGACCTGATCGACCGTCTCGGCGACCAGATCGGTCGTGGCGCGGCCCTTGGACGACAGGACGGCGAACAGGACGCCGTCGCGCTCGGTCAGTTGATCGCGCGTCAGGCCGGTCTTGCGCAGGAAGCCTTCCAGCGCCTGTTCCGGGGCCGAGGCGCGCGGGCCCTTGACCTCTTCCTCGCGGTCCGGCGTGGCCGTGGGCAAGCCGTCGATCACCAAGGTCAGGCGGCGCGGACCGGCATAGGCCGTCAGCGCCTCCCACGTCAGGCCGGCGGCCTTCAGGCGGTCGGAGACCATACGCTCAAGGTCGCGCGCGGCCCCCTGCTGCATCCGGGCGGGGATTTCTTCAGAGAAGATTTCGAGAAGAAGTTGGGGCATCAGGCGGTTTTCCGCTCTTGTTCGACATAGGCGAGGGCGCAGGCTTTGCAGAGTTCGCGGATGCGGCCGATGTAGCTCTGGCGTTCGGCCACGGCGATGGCGCCGCGGGCGTCCATCAGGTTGAACAGGTGACTGGCCTTCAGAACCTGGTCGTAGGCGGGCAGGACCAGCGGCTGATCCTGCGGCCCGCGCATGTCGAGCAGGCGCTGAACCTCGCCCACCATATCCTCGAACCGGCGCTTCAGACCGTCGACGTCATAGCCGTGGAAGTTGGCTTCCGACTGCTGGCGCTCGTTCTCTAGGAAGACCTCGCCATAGGTCAGGCCCTCCTTGGTGAACTTCAGATCGTAGACGTTGTCCACGCCCTGGACGTACATGGCCAGACGCTCCAGCCCGTAGGTCAGCTCGCCCGACACCACATCGACTTCGATGCCGCCGACGCCCTGAAAATAGGTGAACTGCGTCACCTCCATCCCGTCGCACCAGACCTCCCAGCCCAGACCCCAGGCGCCGACGGTGGGGTTTTCCCAGTCGTCCTCGACGAAGCGGATGTCGTGCAGTTTCGGATCGATGCCGATGGCCGCCAGCGACCCCAGATACAGCTCCTGAAGGTTGTCCGGGTTCGGCTTCAGGATGACCTGGTATTGGTAATAGTGTTGGAGGCGATTGGGGTTTTCACCATAGCGGCCGTCGCCGGGGCGGCGGCTGGGCTGAACGTAGGCGGCCTTCCACGGCTTGGAGCCGAGCGCGCGCAGGACGGTGGCGGGGTGCAGCGTGCCAGCCCCCACCTCGATGTCATAGGGCTGCAGGATGGCGCAGCCCTGCTCGCCCCAATAGCGGTGGAGCGTCAGGATCAGGTCCTGAAACGCGAGCGGCTCGGTCGAGGTGGTCAAATCGGGCTCGTGGGGAGGGGCTGAAAAAAAGACGGCGGACCATAGGGCCCGCCGCCTTCCGCTTCAACACGCTACCGAGGGAGCGCGTGGATGACCCTGATCAGTTAGGGGTCGGCTTGGCTTCGGCCGCGCCGTCGGCGGCGGGATCAGCCGCATCGACCGGCGGGGTGGCGGGGGTGTCGACCTGACCATCGGTCGGGTTGACGACCGGCGACGAGGAGGTGGTCGTCGTCATCGCGGCGGGCTGACCGTTCGGCGCCGTCGGGGCCGGGGTCGATTCGGCGGCCGGAGCAGCTTCGGCCGGAACAGCTTCGGCCGGAGCGGCGGCCCCGGCGGGCGCGGCGGCCTCTTCATCGCCCATGGCGGCCATGGAGTTCGCCGGGTTCAGGACCTTGTCGATCGGGAAGATGGCGCCGTTCGAGGCGTCCAGCTCGGCGCTGACGACGGTTGCGCCGTCAGCCTTGATGGCCGAACCCGTGCCGTCCAGCAGGACCTGGCTCTCGGCGGCCGTCTCCACGCCGCCCTTCTTGCCCATGATCTGGTCGGGCGTCACGTCGGCGACGATGACGTGATACAGCAACAGCTGGCGCAGTTCGGCGGCGTTGGCCGGGTCCATCAGACGCGTCCGCTCAGCCTCCGGCACGGCGGCGAAGGCGGCGTCGGTCGGGGCGAAGATCGAGATGGCCGGGCGGCTGGCCAGGGTATCGGTCAACTGGGCGGCGTCCAGCGCGGCCAACAGGGTGGTGAACTGACCGCTGGCCTTCAGCTTGTCGACGACGGTTTCGCCGGCGACAGGCGTGGTCGCCTCAGCGGTCGTGGTCGTAGTCGCGGCGGCTTCAGCCGTCGGCGCCGACGTCTGCGGCATGGCCGGCATTGCCGGATCTGTTTGCGGCATGGTCGCCGGGGCGGGCGTCGTCGTGGTCGCCGGGGCGGTCATGTCCTGGGCGAATGCGGGGGCGGCCATCAGGCTGACGACGGCGGTGGCGGCAAGCAGTTTTGCACGAAGCATGGCGATTTCCTTTTTCCTGTTTGAGGATCGCCACGGGGGAGACAGCGACCCGTTCCAGACATCGGAACTGCCGACTCAAATCAGAACGCCGTAATTGGGTTCCGAGATTTCGAAACAATGCGTAACGTTTGTGATGATCTGGGCGAGACCTGGGCGAAATCGCCGGTTTCGCAGTCTGATCGCCGGTATTCGGCCACAAAGCTTCAGCGTTGCTGTACGGACAGCTGTGTTGCTTTGACCCAGCCCTCGGGATGTGCAGCGGACAGAGCGCGCGCAGCGTATTGGGCCGCGTGGTCGCTGGGATACAAACCGAACACCGTCGCGCCTGAGCCGGACATTCGCGTCAAGGCGATCTGGTCGGTCGCCGCCACCGCCGACAGGGCTGCGCCGATCGCCGGCGTCAGGGCCAGCGCCGGCGCTTCAAGATCGTTGCGCTGGGCCGACAGCCATTCGATGACGGCGGCGATGGACCAGTCCCGAGGCGGCGCGGGTCTGTCGGCCGCTCGCACCGGCCCTGCGTCATAGGCCCGATAGACGGCGCCGGTCGGCGAGGGGACGCCGGGGTTGAACAGGACGGCCGGCAGGGGCGGCAGGCAGTGTTCGTCGGTCAGCACGTCTCCCCTCCCCTCGGCCCAGGCCGTGCGCATCCGAAGACACATAGGCCCGTCCGCGCCGACGACGCCCGCGACCGCCTCAAGCGCGGCGTCACTGAGATCGAGCGCCAGGACGTCGCGCGCCAGTTTCAGCGCCGCGCCCGCATCGGACGATCCGCCGCCCAGCCCCGCCGCGATGGGCAGGCGCTTGTCCAGCGTGACCTTCAGTTTCGGCGCTCCGATGCCGCAGGCCTCGCCCAACTGACGCAGGGCGCGCAGGATCAAGTTGTCGTCCGTCGCGCCCAGCCCGCCGCCGAAAGGCCCGTCGACCGTCAGCGACAGACGATCCGCCGGCTCGACCGACACGCGATCCCCGACGTCGGCGAACGCGACCAGGCTGGACAGCGGATGATAGCCGTCAGCGTCCACCGCCCCGACGTGCAAGAACAGATTGATCTTGGCCGGCGCCAGGGCGGTCAGGGCGGGCATGACCTATTGCGCGACGCCCTGAGCGCTCGGCGCGTTGTCCAGCCCATTGGCGATCTTGCGTTCGACCTCGGCCCGGCGTTCGGGTTCGGGCTCCAGCACCAGGACGCGGTTCCACAGCCAGACGGCTTCGCGTTGACGGCCGACCTTCCAGTAGGCGTCGCCGAGGTGATCATTGATCTCGGCGTTGGACGGCTCCTTGTCGACAGCCTCTTCCAGCGTGTTGACGGCGGTTTCGTACTGGCCCTGTTTGAACTGCGCCCAGCCCAGCGAATCCTGGATGTTGCCGTTGTCGGGCTCCAGCGCGTGGGCGCGGGCGATCATCTCGGCGCCTTCCTGAACCCGCAGCCCCTTATCGACCCAGAGATAGCCGAGGTAGTTCAGCATATCGGCGTCGTTCGGCGCGGTCTGAAGCGCGGCCCACAGTTCGGCCTCGGCCTCGGAAACACGACCCAACGCCTCATAGGCGGCGCCGCGCAGGAAGTGGACGCTGGCGCCCTGATCGGCAGTGTTCAACAGCGGCCCGTCCAGCAGGGCCAGCGCCTCGTCATGCTGTTTCAGCTGCATCAGCTGACCGGCCAAGACCAGGGCGATCTGCCGATCGTCGGGGCTGGCGGCGGCGGCGCGGCGCAGCTCGGTGAGCGCGTCCTGCGACTGGCCGTCCTCTTCCAGCGCCACGGCCAGCTGAGCGCGGGCGGCGGCATAGAGCTGCGGATCGGCGGTCCCGACCCGCGACAGGGCGTTGCGGGCGGCGGATTTCAGACCGGCGCGGGAAAGCACCTGGGCCAGCTGATATTCCGTCTCGTCATCGTCGTGCAGGTTCTGGGCGAGGCGCAGATAGACGGCGGCGAACTCGTTGCCGCGCTCGGCCGAAGCCTGGGCGGCGGCGGTGATCAGGCCCTGGGCGGCGCCTTCGCGGAAGTCGGGCAAGGCGGGCGGGCGGCCGCCGTCCTTCAGCCGTTGCAGCGCGCGGGCCACGCCCGGATCGACGGGTTGCACCGCCATGGCGGCTTCATACAGGGCGACGGCGTCGTCGCGGCGTCCGCGCCGTTCCAGAAACTCGCCATAGGGGCGCTTGAACAGGGCGCCGACGCCGGCGACTTCGGACGCGGTCTTCAGCTCGACCTCGGCCTCGGCATAGTCGCGGCGCTTCTCCAGCAGGGCGGCGCGATTGATGTGGGCGAAGGCCAGGGTCAGGGGATCGCCGGCGGTCGGGACCGGCTGAAGCGCCCGGGTCCAGTCGCCCGCCGCGGCGGCGATCCACGGCGCGACCAACAGGCCGGCGCGCGCATGCGGGGTGCCGATGGGCTGACGGGCCAGTTCGGCGTTCGGCGTCCTGGCGTCGCCGCGCACGAAGTCCTGCACCAGCCGCACCAGCCGTCCGCCCTCGACGAACGCGGGAGACGCGGTCGCATCGGTCGGGGCCAGGGCGGCCGCCACGTCCAGATCGCCCGTCAGCAGGGCGGAGGTGAAGGCCTGTTCGCGCACGCGCGGCTGTTCCGGCGTCAGCCGTTCCGCCTGGGCCAGATAGTCCGAGCCGGTCGCCCCCTCGCCCTGCATCAGGGCCAGCTTGCCCGCCAGATACAGACCATAGGCGCTGCGGCCCTCGGCGTTCGTCGGGATCGGCGCCCAGACGGCCGGGATCGCAGGCGTCGCGGGCGTGTCGGTGATGATGATGTGAGGCTCGGGCCTGGCCTCGGTCGGCGTCTGGCCCGGCGCCGTCTGGCCCGGCTCCAGGATGACGGCCGGCGGATGGGTCTCCGGCGTCGGGGCGGGCGGGGTCGTTTCCTGAGCCGAGGCGTGGCCGGCAAGCGCCACGGCGAGGACGGTCAGGGAGGCGGCGAACAGGCGAGAACGGGAGGCGATCATGACCGGACCCTTCACGCTTTTGCAGCGGCGGGCAAGGGCGGAACACCGCCCCTGCCCCGTTCCGTCACATGTTCGGATAGTTGGGACCGCCGCCGCCCTCGGGCGTGGTCCAGACGATGTTCTGCGACGGATCCTTGATGTCACAGGTTTTGCAGTGGACGCAGTTCTGGGCGTTGATCACGAAGCGCGGATCGGCCTTGGCCGCCTCGTCGCCATAGACGACCTCGTACACGCCCGCCGGGCAGTAAAGCCGCGCCGGCTCGCCGTATTTGGGCAGGTTGACCCGGATCGGGATCGACGGATCCAGCAGCTTCAGGTGGGCCGGCTGGTCCTCGGCGTGGTTGGTGTTGGAAATGAACACCGACGACAGCTTGTCGAACGACAGCTTGCCGTCCGGCTTCGGATAGGCGATCGCCTTGTGGTCGGCGGCCAGGCCGGTCGAGGCGGCGTCGGTCTTTTCGTGCTTCAGCGTCGGGATCGGCGACAGGCCGCCCAACAGGGTGCGGCACCACATGTCGAACATGCCCAGCGCCCCGCCCAGCGTCGTGCCGAACTTGGACAGCAGCGGCTTGGCGTTGCGGACGACCGACAGCTCCTTATAGACCCAGCTCTTTTCGAAGGCGGTCTGGTATTCGACCAGTTCGTCGCCCGCGCGCCCGGCCTGAACGGCGTCGTAAGCGGCGTCGGCGGCCAGCATGCCGGTCTTCATCGCATTATGGCTGCCCTTGATGCGGGGCACGTTCACGAAGCCGGCCGAACAGCCGATCAGCACGCCGCCGGGGAAGCTCAGCTTCGGGATCGACTGCAGGCCGCCCTCGGTGATGGCGCGCGCGCCGTAGGAGATGCGCGTTCCGCCCTCCAGGTGCTGGGCGATCTCGGGGTGGTGCTTGAAGCGCTGGAACTCGTCGAACGGCGACAGGAACGGGTTCTTGTAGTTCAGGTGAACCACATAGCCGACGGCCACGTAGCGATCGCCGAAGTGATACAGGAAGCTGCCGCCGCCGGTGTGTTCATCCAGCGGCCAGCCGGTCGTGTGCTGAGCCAGGCCGGGCTGGTGCTTGTCGGCCGGGACCTGCCACAGCTCTTTCAGGCCGATCCCGTATTTCTGGGGCGACTTGCCGTCCTGAAGCTTGTGCCGGGCGATGATGGTCTTGGCCAGGGAGCCGCGCACGCCCTCGGCGATGAAGACGTACTTGCCGTGCAGTTCGATGCCGGGCTGGAAGTCGCCGGTCGGCTTGCCCTCGCGGTCGATGCCGAAGACGCCGGCGACGACGCCCTTCACCTGACCCGTCTCTTCTTCCCAGACGACGTGGCTGGCGGCCATGCCGGGATAGACCTCGACGCCAAGGGCCTCGGCCTGCTCGCCCAGCCAGCGCGTGACGTTGCCCAGCGAGGCGATGTAGCAGCCGTGATTGTGCATGAAGGGCGGCATCAGCGGCATGGGCAGCGACGCCGACCCCTGCGGGCCCAGCAGCAGGAACTTGTCCTTGGTGACCGGCGTCTCCAGCGGCGCTCCGCGTGCCTTCCAGTCGGGGAACAGCTCGTTCAGCGCCTTGGGATCGATGACCGCGCCCGACAGGATGTGACCGCCGACCTCGGCCGCCTTTTCCAGAACGGCGACGGTGATTTCCTTGCCGTCCTTTTCCGCGCGCTGCTTCAGGCGGATGGCCGCCGACAGGCCGGCCGGACCGCCGCCGACGATCACGACATCATATTCCATGATCTCGCGCTCGACGCCGTTCAGCGCCTCCAGCGGCGGCAGATTGTCGATGATGGCGTCCTGACGGGCGTTTTCCGCGCCGCCTTCGATGGCGTCTTCGGCCATGGTTTCCCCTGAATCCCGGTTATCTGTGTGGTTATGCCGCTTATCGGAAGGTGACGCGAGGGCGGTCAAGGCTTATCGGTGGTTCGAGACATGAACGCGCAACCCCATGACATCGCTGCAGTCGAAAGCCTGCTCGCCTTCTGGCGGGATGCGGGGGTCGACGCCTGCTACGGCGATGCGCCCGTCGATCACACCCACATCGCCCCGCCGCCGGCCGTCAAGGCGGTGCAGAGGGCGACGGCCTCGGTCGTCATGCCCCTGGCCGGCGTCAACGCCGATGACGCCCTCGCCGAAGCGCGGCGGCTCGCCGCCGGCGCCGCGACGCTTCAGGATCTGGCGGCGGCGGTCGCGGCGTTCGAGGGCTGTCCGCTGCGCGGCATGGGCGCGACGCAATCGGTGTTCGGACGCGGCAACCCCAACGCCTCGGTTCTGATCATCGGCGAAGGTCCCGGCGGGGATGAGGATCGGGCGGGCCAGCCCTTCGTCGGCAAGGCCGGGCAGCTGCTGGACCGGATGCTGGCGGCGGCAGGTCTGACCGACAAGGTGTTCATCACCAACACGGTCTTCTGGCGCCCGCCCGGCAACCGCACCCCCAGCCCGCAGGAACAGGCGGTGTGCGCGCCCTTCGTCGAGCGCGCCTTCGCCCTGCTGAAGCCCAGGGCCGTGCTGCTGCTCGGCGCAGCCTCGGCCAAGTCGGTGCTCGGCGCCGAGGAAGGCATCATGAAGCTGCGCGGCGCCTGGAAGGAATGGCGCCTGCTGGAGGGGGCGGTGTCGGCGCCCGTCATGCCGACCCTGCATCCCGCCTTTCTGCTGCGTCAGCCACAAGCCAAGCGGCAGGTGTGGAGCGACCTGCTTTCGCTGGCCGTTCGCCTTGAAACGGACTCGGTTGAAAAACAAGGCTAATCGCGGCATGTTCGCATGCTGACGACCGATCGCCATACACGCGCCCGTAGCTTACGCGCGTCGCCAACGAGGGGGCCGCCGCTTATGTTTTCGTTCCGCCGCGCGATCCTCGCGTCGACGCTTGTCCTTGCGTTCTGCGCCGCCACGACGGCCGCGACCGCCGAGACGCCCTACGGGTCAACCGCCGAAGCCAGTGCCGGTTCCGGACGTCCCACCGCGCTGAGCTCGGCCGACAGAATCTCCTACACCACCGCCTTTGACGCCCTGCGCCGCGGCGACATCGAGACGGCCCGCATGGCGGCCCGTCAGGCGCAGGACCGTGTGCTGCTGGGTCAGGTCGAGTTCGAGAGCCTGTTTCATCCCGATCATGTCGCCACCTATGAAGAGCTGACGGCCTGGCTTGAGACCTATTCGGATCTGCCGTGCGCGGACCGCGTCTATACTCTCGCGCTGCGTCGTCGCCCCGACGGCGCGCCCGAGCCGGTGCGTCCCGGCGGCGTGCTGGGCCGCACCTGGAACAGTCTGGTCAGCGCCGTGTCCGGCGACGGCGGCGTCACCGATCCGGCCAAGGCGGCGCGCGTCGCCTACAACAACGACGACCTGACCGGGGCGTCGGTCCTGGGGCGACAGATCGGCGACTGGTGGACGGTCGGCCTGGCGGAATGGCGTCTGGGCCAGTTCCACGAATCCTTCGCCGCCTTCGAACGCGTCGCCAACGATCCAACCGAGGACGCCTGGGTCCGCGCCGGCGCCGCCTTCTGGACCGCGCGCGCCGCCGCCCAGTCCGGTCGCCAGGATCGCGTCACCGACTATCTGCGCCTGTCGGCCCAGTGGCCGGCCACCTTCTATGGCCAGATCGCCCTGCGTCAGCTCGGAGAAGAGCCGACGATCGAGAACATGGGCCCTCGCCCCTATGAGGCCGAGCCACGCCTGCGCCGCGCGGCCTATGTGCCCCAGAGCGCCGCCGTCGAACCGACCGCCCTGGAAGCCTTCGTCCAAGCCGACGCCCGCGCCAAACGCACCGTCGCCTTCTATGAAGTCGGACGCAACGCCGACGCCGAGACCGAGCTGCGGTCCGGCCTGCGCACCGCAGTCGGCGATGCGGCCAAGATGTGGACCGCCCTGGCGCGCGCCATTCTGCCGGTCAACAACGGCGACGCCACGCGCATCGACGCGACGCGCTATCCGATGCCGGATCTGACGCCCGAAGGCGGCTTCGTCATCGAGCGGGCGCTGGTCTACGCCCTGGCGCGCAAGGAAACCGATTTCAATCCCAACGCCCGGTCCAGCGTCGGCGCCTATGGGCTGATGCAGGTCATGCCGACGACGGCGGCCGAGATGACCGGCGATCGCACCTTCGTCTCGGACCCGACCAAGCTGCTGGTTCCGGCGGTCAATATGCGTCTGGGTCAGGCCTACATCAACAAGATGCTGGCCCTGCCGGCCTTCCAAGGTGATCTGCTGCGGGCCGTGGCCTCCTACAACGCCGGGCCGGGGCCGATGCTGGCGGCCGTCAGGAAGCTGGGCGCGGACGCCGATCCCCTACTGCTGATCGAGACGATCGACGTGCCCCAGGCGCGCGACTACGTCGAAAAGGTCATGGCCAGCTACTGGATCTATCAGCGCTTGTTCGGCGGCCCGCTGAAGACGCTGGACGCCGTCGCGTCGGGGGCGCGCGCCGTGCCTATGGCGCTGGATTACGTGGCCCCGCCGCCGCAGGCCGAGCCGGTCCTGATCGCCGAGACTACGCCCATCGCCGGCGCGCGCTGACCTCTTAGAAGACCGCGAACAGCAGGCTGGCCCAAAACGCCGCCCCGACCAAGGCCGCAAGCCCATAGGCCATGACCGGATTGAGGCCGCGCGCAGCGGCTTGGGTCGGAGGGCTGGGCAGGATCGGGCTCGTCATGCCCATACAGATAACAGCGCTCACTTAACGCGGCGTCAGCCGGGATGGTTGTCGTGCGTTAAGCCCAGCGCGTCGGCTTCCCACTCCCGGAAGTGGGGATGGGCCAGCAGGGTCTCGGCATAGGCCCGGGCCGGGCCGTCGTCTCCATGGGCTGAGAGGTCAAGCTGGAAATGGCGGATGCGGGCGGCGACCGGCGTGAAGAAGGCGTCCGGCACGGACCAGTCGCCGAACAGATACGGCCCGCCTGCGCCAAACCGCTCACGCAGGCTCCGCCACAGTTCGACGATGCGGCGCAGATCCTTGGCCAGTCCCGGATGGTCCGGCGCGGATGCGCGACTGGGGCCGACCATCCAGTGATCCGGGCCGGTCGAACAGGCCGTGCGCAAGGCGGTGAAGCCGCCGTGCATCTCGCACGCCGCCGAACGCGCCAGCCAGCGCGCATGGGCGTCCGACGGCCAGAGGCGGGCTTGCGGATAGCGTTCCGCCGCCCAGACGGCGATGGCCATCGAATCCCAGATCACCTCGCCTTCGACCTTCAACACCGGGACGAGACCGGACGGCGAATGCTCGCGGATGCGCTGATCGGTGTCGGGCTGGTTCAGCGGCACGAGGATTTCGTCAAAGGTGGCACCGCAATGTTTCAGCACCAGCCACGGCCGCAGCGACCACGTCGAATAGGCCTTGTCGCCGATCACCAGTTCCATCACGCGTCTCCTGTCGCCGCCATCAATGGCTCGCCGCCAGCTTCAGCACAACCAGGCCCGATGCGACCAGGACGACGCCCGCGATCCTGAGCGGCGTCAGCGGCTCGCCCAGAAAGACCGCGCCCGCCACAAAGGCGCCGACTGCGCCGATGCCGGTCCAGATGGCGTAGGCCGTGCCCAGCGGCAGGGTCTTCATCGCCAGCGACAGCAGACCAAACGAACCGATCATGAAGACGATCATGCCCACGGTCGGCCACGGTCGCGTGAAGCCGGCCGACGCCTTCATCAGAAACGCCCAGACGACTTCGAGCAGGCCGGCGAAAACAAGGAATACCCAGGCCATGACATTCTCCCTGCATGGCGTCGGGTCGTCCCGGCGTTGGTCCCATGTGGGGGAGGTCGTCCTCCTGAAAGCGCGCTGAATCTGGGACAACGGCCGGCAAAGTCAACCGCGCCGTCCCGCAAACCTTGACTCCACGCCCCCCACGACCGACACGACCCGCCCATGATCACGCGCTACTCCCGCCCCGTCGCCGCCGCCATCTGGTCCCAGGAAACCAAGTACAAGATCTGGTTCGAGATCGAGGCCCACGCCGCCACGAAGATGGCCGAGTTGGGCGTGATCCCCAAGGAATCGGCCGACGCCATCTGGGCCAAGGGCAAGGATGCGAACTTCGACGCCGATCGCATCGACGAGATCGAACGCACCACCAAACACGACGTCATCGCCTTCCTGACGCACGTCGCCGAGATCGTCGGCGAAGAAGCCCGTTTCCTGCACCAGGGCATGACTTCCTCGGATGTGCTGGACACCTGTTTCGCGGTTCAGCTGGCGCGCTCGTCGGACCTGCTGATCGAGGGCGTCGATCGGGTTCTGGCCGCGCTGGAGACACGCGCCAAGGAGCATAAATACACCCCGACCGTGGGCCGTTCGCACGGCATCCACGCCGAGCCCGTCACCTTCGGCCTGAAGCTGGCCGGCTATCACGCCGAGTTCCAGCGCGCCAAACGCCGCCTGATCACCGCCAAGGAAGAGATCGCCACCTGCGCCATTTCGGGCGCCGTCGGCACCTTCGCCAATGTCGACCCGGCCGTCGAGCAATATGTCGCCGACCAGATGGGCCTGACGGTCGAGCCGGTCTCGACCCAGGTCATCCCGCGCGACCGCCACGCCGCTTTCTTCGCCGCCCTGGGCGTCGTCGCCAGCTCGGTCGAACGTCTCGCCGTCGAGATCCGCCACCTGCAACGCACCGAAGTCCTCGAAGCCGAGGAGTTCTTCGACAAGGGTCAAAAGGGCTCGTCGGCGATGCCGCACAAGCGCAACCCGATACTGACCGAGAACCTGACCGGCCTGGCCCGTCTGGTCCGTTCTGCCGTGACGCCCGCGATGGAGAACGTCGCCCTGTGGCATGAGCGGGACATCAGCCACTCCTCGGTCGAACGCGGCATCGGCCCGGACGCCACCATCCACCTGGACTTCGCCCTGCACCGTCTGGCGAATGTGGTCGAGCGGCTGAACGTCTACCCAGAGAATATGCAGAAGAACATCGACCGCCTGGGCGGTCTGGTGCACTCGCAGCGGGTGATGCTGGCCCTGACCCAGGCCGGCGTGTCGCGCGAAGACGCCTATGCCGCCGTTCAGGAGAACGCCATGAAGGTCTGGCGCGGCGAAGGCGCCTTCCTGGATTTCCTGAAGGCCGACGACCGCGTCACCCTGCCCGCCGACCAGCTCGAAGCCCTGTTCGACCTCGGCTACCACACCAAGAACGTGGACGTGGTGTTCAAGCGGGTGTTCGGAGACTGACGTCATGAGCGAGCGCACGATCCGGCTCAATCCCCGGCTCGATCCCCGCGACTATGCGGCGGCCTATGCGCGCGACGGCATGGTGCAGGTGCCCGATCTGCTGGATGAGGTCAGCGCCGAATGGTTGGAGCTTGCGCTCGAACACGACACGGCTTGGCATCTGTCCTTGAAGACGCCGGAAGGCGGCAAGCTGCTGTCGCCGCAAGACATGCAGGCCATGGGCAGAGATGCTATCGGCGCCCAGATGCAGCGCGCGCTGGGGGAGGGTCGCGACGGTTTCTCCTTCATCTATCTGGCCTATCCGATCATCACGACCTTGCTCACCGGCAAGGACGAGGGCCATGCGACGCACGCCCTGGTGCAGTTCTTCAACGACACGCCCTTCACCACATTCGCCAAGGCGGTGACCGGCGAAGCCAGCGTGACCAAGATCGACGCGCAAGCCACCTGGTTCCGGCCCGGCGACTTCCTGACCCAGCACGACGACACGGGCGTGGGCGAGCGACGGGCGGCCTATACGCTGGGTCTGTCGCGCGATTGGCGGCCAGATTGGGGCGGCCAGTTGCTGTTTCACGACGCCAACGGCGATATCGAGCGCGGGTTCAAGCCGGGCTTCAACGTCTGGACGGTGTTCAAGACGCCCCGCCAGCACTCCGTCGCGCCGGTCGCCGCCTACGCCGGCGGCAAGCGCCGCTCGATCACTGGCTGGCTGCGCGACGACCCGCCGGTCAAGTGACGGATCACACGGGCGATCGCAGGCTGGGGTTCGCACCCGTCGTCGATACGGAAACCCGATTGTTGATCCTGGGCAGTTTGCCCGGCGACGCCTCGTTGAGGGCGGCGCAGTACTACGCCCATCCGCGCAACGCCTTTTGGCCCCTGATCGGCGGTGTGTTGGGCGAGGACCTTGTAACCCTTCGCTATGAGCAGCGGCTGGACCGATTGAAGGCGCGCGGCGTGGGGCTGTGGGATGTGATTGCGTCGGCGGAAAGGTCGGGCAGTCTGGATGCCGCGATCCGCTCGCCGGAGGCGGCTGATCTGCGCGGCCTGATCGGCAGCTTGCCGCGGCTGAGAGCGGTCGCCTTCAACGGCAAGCTGGCGGCCAAGTTGGGACGGCGCATTATCGGCGACGTCGCAGGGGTTGGCCTTATCGACCTGCCTTCATCCAGCCCGGCTCATGCCATTCCACTGGCAGGCAAGGCGAACATCTGGAATTCGTTGACTGATCTGATCGAACGACAGGTCTCTTGCTGCAAAGCAGCATAGAAGTGCGCGCGAAAACTGAATGGTGAAGCTGCGATGTCTTGTCGCGCGGCATGCATCCATTGTGCGGTGTCGCGCGTAACGTTCCCGTTACCGCCTTGAGAGCGGCCCAAAGGGAACGAAACACATGACCAAACTTCGCAATCTTATGCTCGTCGCCGTGTCCGGCGGCGCGCTGATGGCGCTCGGCGCCTGCGGCAACAACGAGCCGGCCGCCACGACGCCGGCGGAATCGACTGCCATGGCCCCGGCCGACGGCGCCGCCATGGCCCCCGCGACCGACCCGATGGTGGGCGGCGCGGCCATGAGCCCGAACGAGACGATCGTCGCCAACGCCTCCAAGGCCTCCAACCTGACCACCCTGGTCGCCGCCGTGAAGGCCGCCGGCTTGGTCGACACCCTGCAAGGCGCAGGTCCGTTCACGGTCTTCGCCCCTGACAACGCCGCCTTCGACAAGATCCCCGAGGCGACGCGCACCAGCCTGATGCAGCCGGCGATGAAGGCTGATCTGACCAAGATCCTGACCTACCATGTGGTCGCCGGTCGCCTGACGGCCGCCGATATCGCAGCCCAGGCCGAGGCCAACGGCGGCACCGCCACGCTGAAGACGGTTCAGGGTGAAGAACTGAAGGTTTCGGCCGGCCCGAACAACACCTGGGTCATCACCGACGCCAAGGGCGGCAAGTCCACGATCACCCAGGCCGACGTGGGCCAATCGAACGGCGTCGTCCACGTCGTCGACACGGTTCTGATGCCGTAAAAAATATTTGGTTTCAGGCGGCGACGCCTGAAACCAAATCTCGGCCCTGGTGTTCTTCAGGAGCGCGAGACGCACAGTACGCCGGGTGAGACATCCCCCCAACGTCCCCGGCAAGAAGAAAGGGCCGCACTTTCCCCCGGGTGCGGCCCTTTCGAATTCTCAGATCAGTCCAAAGACCGAAGCGATTACTCGCCGGCGCGAATCTGCTCACGAGCGATCGAGGCCAGTTCGTCGATCTTGGAGCGAATCTCGCCCTCCGACACCGACAGGCCCGAGGCCTTGAAGTCGCCGGCGACCTTGCGGAACACGTCCTCGTCTCCCGGCTGCTCGAAATCGGCGCGCACCACGGCGGCGGCGTACTGGTCCGCGCTTTCGCTCGACAGGCCCATCTTTTCCGCAGCCCAAAGGCCCAGCATCCGGTTGCGCCGGGCGATGGCCTTGAACTCCTGCTCCTGATCGAGGGCGTATTTGGCTTCGAAGGCCTTTTCCCGATCGTCGAAGGTCGTCATTTCGCTCAGCAAAGCTCCGTCCACCCCGCTAACGTCGGGGCAAGCGCCGTCTATAGACCGCCCGCCCGCGAACGCAACCTGACTTCCGTCGCATGGACATCCTGTCCCCAATGATTGCAGCGCCGGCCATCCTCATTTGTATCGAGGGCCGCCTTCGGCTAAGGAGACCCCGAACGAGATTGACTGCCCGAACGATTCCGAAACGCGCCGCCAGGACCGGGTCTTCCCCCTCCACATATGGCCGCGCGATTTTTGTTTCTGGAGGGCGCCCGTAAGCCGGGACCGGACCATGAACAGCAAGCGCAAGAAGATCTACGAAGGCAAGGCCAAGATCCTGTACGAAGGACCCGAGCCCGGCACCCTGATCCAGTATTTCAAGGACGACGCTACCGCCTTCAACGCGCAGAAGAAGGCCGTTCTCGAAGGCAAGGGCGTGGTGAACAACCAGATCAGCGAGTTCATCATGTCGCGCCTGAACGGCATCGGCGTGACCAACCACTTCATCAAGCGTCTGAACCTGCGCGAGCAGCTGATCCGCGAAGTCGAGATCATTCCGCTCGAGGTCGTGTGCCGCAACATCGTCGCCGGCTCGATGAGCCAGCGCCTGGGCATCGAGGAAGGCACGCCCCTGCCCCGCTCGATCATCGAATTCTACTACAAGAAGGATGAGCTCAACGACCCGATGGTCACCGAAGAGCACATCACCGCCTTCAACTGGGCCTCGACCCAGGAGCTGGACGACATGCTGGCGATGACGGTGCGGGTGAACGACTATCTGTCGGGCATGTTCAGCGCCGTCGGCATCACCCTGGTCGACTTCAAGATCGAGTTCGGCCGGGTGTGGGAAAACGACTTCAGCCGCGTCCTGCTGGCCGACGAGATCAGCCCCGACAGCTGCCGCCTGTGGGACGCGTCGACCGGCGAGAAGCTGGACAAGGACCGGTTCCGCCGCGACCTGGGCAATGTGATCGAAAGCTACACCGAGGTGGCGCGCCGCCTCGGCATCATGAAGGGCATGCCGACGGTGATCCAGGGAGGACTGCACTGATGGCCCCAACCGCTTCAAGCAAGGTAAAAGTTCACGTCTTCCTCAAGCCCGGCGTCCTGGATGTTCAGGGCAAGGCCGTCGAAGGCGCCCTGCAGGGTCTGGGTTGGTCGGGCGTCTCCAATGCCCGCGTCGGCAAGCTGATCGAGTTCGACCTTGCCGGCGCCGAAGACCCGCAAGGCGAAGCCAGGAAGATGTGCGAGCAGCTGCTCGCTAATACGGTGATTGAAAGCTACCGCATCGAGGCGGCGTAAACTCTGCTGTCTCCTCTCCCATGTCGCGGGAAGGAGACGGTTGCATCCTTCGGCATCGACGCCAGTTTAGCAAACGGCTTGATTGACGGAGCGCCCATGACCTTCACCCTCACCTCCACTGACATCCAGGACGACGGCGTGCTGCCGGACGCCCAGGTGCACGCCAAGGGCAACACCTCGCCGCAGCTCTCCTGGTCCGGCGCGCCGGAGGGGACCAAGAGCTATGCGATCACCTGCTATGATCCCGACGCGCCGACCGGCTCGGGCTTCTGGCATTGGACGGTGGCCAATATTCCGGCGGATGTGACAGAGCTGCCGGCCGGCGCCGGCTCGCCGGGCGGGCATCTGCCCCACAGCGCCATCCAAGGCCGCACGGACTATGGTCAGCCCGGTTTCGGCGGCGCCGCCCCGCCCCCCGGCCATGGCCCGCACCGTTACATCTTCACCGTCTTTGCGGTGGATGTCGAAAGCCTGGACGTCACGGCCGACAATTCCGGCGCCGTGTTCGGCTTCAACCTGCATTTCCACACCCTGGCCAAGGCGTCGATCACGGCGACCTACGAAAACAAAGCGTGATCGGCGCCGGGCGGTGTCGCCCTTGTGGCGTCATGAACGCTGATTAGTTTGCAGCGCAACATGACCGACGCCGCTCTCGACACCCCCCTTCCCGTCCGCTCGCGCGGGGCGGTCGCCCTCGTGCTGATCGCTCTAGCCATGGGCGGGTTCGCGATCGGCGTGACCGAGTTCGCGGCCATGAGCATCCTGCCGGACTTCGCCGCTGGGCTTGGCGTCGATGCGCCGACCGCCGGCCATGTCATCAGCGCCTATGCCGCAGGCGTCGTGGTCGGCGCGCCGATCCTGGCCGTGCTAGGAGCGCGCTACCCACGCTGGCTGCTGCTGATCGCCTTCATGGCCCTGTTCGCCATCGGCAATGTGGCCAGCGCCCTAGCCCCGACCTATCACTGGATGCTGGTCTTCCGCTTTCTCAGCGGCTTGCCGCACGGGGCCTATTTCGGCGTGGCGGCCCTGGTCGCGGCCTCGATCGTACCCCTGCATTTTCGCACGCGCGCGGTCTCGACCATCCTGATGGGGCTGACGGTCGGCACCGTTCTAGGCGTGCCCGTCGTCAACATGATCAGCCATGCCCATGGCTGGCGCTGGACCTTCGCCATCGTCGGCGTGCTGGCCGTCGTCACCATGGCCCTGGTCGCCCTGTTCGCGCCGCGCGATACTGCCCACCCCGACGCCAGCCCCTGGCGCGAGTTGGGCGCCCTCAAGCGCGGCCAGGTCTGGCTGACGCTGGGCGTGGGCGCCATTGGCTTTGGCGGCATGTTCGCAGTCTACGCCTATCTCGCCTCGACACTCGAGGCGGTGACGGGCGCCGGCGCGGCTGTCCTCCCCTGGGTCTTCGCCGTGTTCGGCGTCGGCATGTTCCTGGGCAATATCCTGGGCGCCTGGGCGGCGGATCATCTGGGGTTCAAGGCGGCGGGCGGCCTGTTGTTATGGAGCGCAGCGGCGTTGGCGCTTTATCCGCTCGCGGCGCCTCACCTGTGGGCCGTGATGGTCGTGGTCTTCCTGATCGGTGGCGGAGGCGGCCTGGGTTCGATCCTGCAGACGCGGTTGATGGACGTCGCCGGCGACGCCCAGACCCTGGCGGCGGCGCTCAACCATTCGGCGTTCAACACGGCCAACGCCATTGGCCCGCTCTTGGGCGGGATGGCGATTGCGGCCGGTTATGGCTGGGCCTCGACCGGCTGGGTCGGCATGGGCCTGTCCCTGGGCGGCTTCGTCATCTTCCTGATCGCCTGGCTGACCGGTCGGGCGCGCGCGACGGCCTGACAAGGCGAAAGAACCCTGCTAAAGGCCCGCGCCATGAGCGCAGCCGTCATCGTCTTCCCCGGTTCCAACTGTGATCGCGACTGCAAGGTCGCCGTCGAACGCTCCACCGGCGAGCCGGTCTCGATGGTGTGGCACGCCGAGACCGAACTGCCCCAGGGGCTGGACCTGATCGTCATTCCCGGCGGCTTCTCCTACGGCGACTATCTGCGTTGCGGCGCCATGGCGGCCCAGTCGCCGGTCATGCAGGCGGTCAAGAAGGCCGCCCACGACGGCGTCGCCGTGGTCGGCATCTGCAACGGCTTCCAGATCCTGTGCGAAGCCGGAATGCTGCCCGGCGCCCTGCTGCGCAACAGGGGTCTGAAATACGTCTGCAAGCCCATCGCCCTGACCGTCGCTAACGGCCAGACCCGCTTCACCGCCGGCTATCAGGGCGAGCGCGAAGTGACGATGACCCAGGGCAACGGCGACGGAAACTTCTTCGCCGACGCCGAAACCCTCGCCCGGATCGAGGGCGAGGGTCAGGTCGTCTTCCGCTACGTCGACAACCCGAACGGCTCGGTCAACCATATCGCCGGCATCCAGAATGCGCGCGGGAACGTCCTGGGCATGATGCCCCACCCGGATCGCGCCTTCGAAGCCGAACTCGGCTCCGCCGACGGCGCGACCCTGTTCCGGAGCATCTATGCGGCGGCTTGACGCACCCTTGCGCTAGGCCTCAACGCTAAGCGACTATCGTCGCTCGCCCAAGTTGACAACCTCCCCGCGCCGCGCCATCCAACTGGCATTGGGGGAGTTCAAAATGATCAAGAAGTTCGTCGTTGTCGCATCCGCGATGCTCGTCACCGCATGCGCTACGCCTTACGTTGCGACGCCGTATGAGCGCGCGGACTCGAACGTGCGCACCATCACCGTCTTGGACGATTCAGCGGAAGACCAGGCGATCGCCTACGAAGTCGCGTCCATGGGTTCGAACTTCGGCCTGATCGGCGCGCTGGTCGACGCCGGCATCCAGGCCGAGCGTCGGGCTGCGCTGAACCGTGCGCTGCAGACGGCGTCCTTCGACGGCGAAACCCTTTTCGAGACGCGGCTGGCCGAAAGACTCGGCTCGCAAGGCTATCAGGTCAAGGTCCAGAAGACGGACGCGCCGCGCGGGAAGCGTGATTTCCTGGTCAGCTATCCCACGCCGGAGGGGCCGGTGGACGCCTATATCGACGTCGTCGTCACCCACTACGGCTATCTTTCGGCGGGCGCTTTCCAACCCTTCCGGCCATCCGTGGGGGCCAAGGTTCGCCTCGTGGCCGCCAATGACCCGACCAAGATCTTGATGGACAACCGCATCGTCTACAACATGATGAACACCGAAGGCTCTGGCGCCATCACCCTGTCGCCGAACCCGGCCTATGAGTTCAAGAACCGCGAGGCCTTGCTGGAACACCCGGCGCGCACCGCGGCTGGCATCCAGGACGCACTGTATCAGGTCGCCGACACCGCGGCCCAACTGCTGCGCTAGTCTCGCCATGCGTTTCGTCTTCGCATCCGTTGTCGCTTCGGGCGTCGTGGGGTTGGCCGGTTGCGTGACCGTCGCACCGCCCACGCCCGCCACGCTGACGTTCGACCGCACAGACTGCATGGCAGTGGACCTGACAAAGGCAGTTAGCCTGACTCCTCCCAAGGAACAGGCGGTCCACTATGTCTCGGCGCCCGTCGACCAGACTGCGCCCTGCGCGGCTCTCGATGGCGCGTACTTGGCCTATGCTCTGTTCGCCATTCCGGACGACACCGAAGACAAGACCCTGACCGTAGGAGCCTATCTTGAGCCTTTGCGGATTCTGTCGCCGGCCGTAACGATTTTCGACGCCGAGGGTCGTGTGACGCGCGGTTTCGGTTCCGAGGAATTCATGTATCGCGGCATGAACTATTCGGTCTTATTCAGACCGCGCGCCAACGAGCGCTTCGTGATGGTGTCCAGCGATCCGTCACGGGTGGGCCAGCGATATGATTCCATCAGCATCGGAACGAGTGCGACAACGGCTTATACAGGCTACGGGACCGCGACCATCGTAAGTGGCGTTGATAGTGCGCAATCACGGGTCTTTTCCTACGACGGATTAGCCCAGGTGACGGTGAACGACGCCGATACCAAGGAAGAGGCCGCCGCTCCCAGGCCCTGAGCGTCAGGCGGTCTCGTCATCCGTATCGGGCGCTTCGTCCGGCGTAACCACGCCGCCCGGTTCGCGCTGGGCGGCCAGTTCGCGGGCGCCGACGCCGAGGCCTTGTTCGATAGCGCGGTTGGCGGCGACTTCGTCTTCGAGCGAGGGCTGGGGCTGGGTGTTTTCGATATCGGCCATGATGGGCTCCTAAGTGTGGATTGCATCTGACAACCACGCGGTCGAGCTGATTGTTCCTACCGGCCGAAAAACGGCTCCAGGCTGGCGCGCGACAAAGGGCGGAAGATCAGGAACTGACCATCCACCGTCACCGTGACCTCATGGGCTTGCGGACGTTGCAGCAGGGCCGGATCGTCCAGCGACACGGCGCGGCCTGAGGCGATATCGCGCGCATCCAGCGCCGGCGTCGTCGGCCGCCCCTTCTCGTTGGCGAGCGCCGACAGGAAACCCCGCACCTCATTGGCCTGCTGCTGAGGCGTCAAGGCTGCGCGGACACGTAACCAAGCGGTCTGGATTGAAGTCAGCAGAGCCGCTCCGCTCGTCTGGGCGGACGCTTGGCCCGCTGCCACGACGATCGCGATGAACAGAGCCGGCAGGGAAGCTTTGAGCGTCATGTCGGGCAGGATGAAGCCGCCGACCGCCAATGCAAGCTTCACTTTTCTGCCGCTCGCGGTGAACCTTCTGGCGTGGCGAGGCGTAAAGGCCGGATACGCGTCACACTGGAATCCGAATGTCCTCCATCATCCGTCCCACGCCCCGCCAACGCACCCGTCGTCTGGTCGTCCTGGCCGCCGCCCTGTTCGCCATCATCGTGCCCCTGGTTCAGAACCTGGCGGGCCTGGGCTTGAACCAGGCCGAGTTCGCCGCCGACGGCAACAGCACCCTGCGCGTTGCGGGCTACGCCTTCTCGATCTGGGGCCTGATCTATATCGGCATTCTGGCCTATGCGATCCGTCAGGCCCTGCCGCAGACCGGCGAAAGCCCGCTGCTGTCGCGAATGGGCCTGCCGTCCGCCGTCGCCTTTTTCGGCATCGGCTTCTGGATCATCGTTGCGGCTATGAACCTGAAGGCCGCCAGCGTGGGCGTGATTTTCGCCTCGCTGATCGCGCTGTTGCTGCCGATGCTGGCCGTATCCGGCCACATTCGCGCGCTGCGGATGTTCGATCGCGAGCGCATCCTGCTGGTATGGCCGCTGGCGGCCTTGGCCGGCTGGCTGACGGTTGCTGCGCCGTTGAATCTGATCACGACGGCGACCGCGTTCAACGCCCTGCCCGCCGCCCTGTCGCCTGACCTGTGGGCCATCGTCGCCATCGTCGCCGTCACAGTCGTCGCCCTGGCGGTGACGGCGGTGCTGCGCACCCTCGCCTATCCCCTGCCGACGGCCTGGGGCCTTCTGGGCGCGTTCGTCGCCGAACAGGCGGACAAGCCGACCGTGGCCTTCACGGCCCTGGCCGGCGCGATCGTCCTGCTGATCGGCGGCCTGCTGCTGACCTTCCGCCTGCGACCGAGCGTCGAACGCGCTCGCTAAGCCTCAGGGTTTGTCGGTGACCGCGTCGTCCTGAGGCGCATGGTCGTCGGCGCCCACGTCGAAGCCGCCGGTTTCATCGAAGCCGACGCTGCCGACCCCGACGGCCGAACCAGTCAGCCGCTGACGCCGGCTGGCCAGAGCCGCTTGCGGCGCTGCGGCGTCCATCTCTGCGGTGGTTTCTGGATCATTGGAACGATCCATCTGCTGGCCCGAGGCCGGGACGATGCGGTCGGTGTGCGGCTTGCTCACGTCTCGTCCTCCTCGGCGTCATCGGCCTGTTTCTGAGCCCGTTCGGCCAGGGCGGAGGCGCCGGCGTCGTCGGCGGCGATCTCGGGCAGGTCGTCGTCTTCGGGGGTGGCGGCGGGGTCGATGGGCGTGTCGGTCATGGCGGCTCCTTTGGCTGTCTACGAAATCAACCACCTGCGATGGACGATGTTCCCCGTTCTTGCGCCGCGCGGGCTGACATTCGGCCCATCTGCGGCTAGAAGCGCCGCCCATGAGCGCTCCGCAAAAGACCATGGCTGAACTGGCCGCCGAATACGGCCTGGCCCCCAACGAATATCAGGTCGTCCTCAACCGACTGGGGCGCGAGCCCAACCACGTCGAGCTGGGCGTCTTCTCGGTCATGTGGTCCGAGCACTGTTCCTACAAATCGTCCAAGATCCACCTGGGCAAGTTCCCAACGACCGGCGAGCGCGTCATCTGCGGGCCGGGCGAGAACGCCGGCGTGATCGACATCGACGACGGCGACGCCTGCATCTTCAAGATGGAGAGCCACAACCACCCGTCCTACATCGAGCCCTATCAAGGTGCGGCGACGGGCGTGGGCGGCATCATGCGCGACGTCTTCACCATGGGCGCGCGGCCGGTGGCCCTGCTGAACGCTCTACGCTTCGGCGATCCGTCGCATGAAAAGACCAAGCGTCTGGTCAAGGGTGTCGTCTCGGGCATCGGCGGCTATGGCAACTGCGTCGGCGTGCCCACGGTCGCCGGCGAGACCAACTTCCATCAGGGTTACAACGGCAACATCCTGGTCAACGCCATGTGCGTCGGCCTGGCCCGCGCCGACGAGATCTATTATTCGGCCGCGCCGGAGGCGGGCCATGACGTCGTCTATTTCGGGTCCAAGACCGGTCGCGACGGCATCCACGGCGCCACCATGTCCTCGACCGAATTCGATGACGAGTCGGAGGCCAAACGCCCCACGGTCCAGGTCGGCGACCCCTTCGCCGAAAAACTGCTGATCGAGGCGACACTGGAGCTGATGGCCTCCGGCGCCGTCGCCGCCATTCAGGACATGGGCGCGGCGGGCCTGACCTCTTCCTCCGTCGAAATGGCGGGCAAGGGCGGCGTCGGCATCGAACTGAACCTCGATAAGGTGCCCCAGCGCGAAACCGGCATGACGGCCTATGAGATGATGCTGTCGGAAAGCCAGGAGCGGATGCTGGCGGTGCTGAAGCCCGGCTATGAGGACGTCGGCTATCGCATCTTCCAGAAGTGGGGCCTGGACTTCGCCATCATCGGCGTGACCACCGACACCGGCCATCTGGTGCTGAAGCATCACGGCGAGACCGTCTGCGACGTGCCGCTGGCGCCCCTGTTCGACGACGCGCCCCTGTATGACCGCCCGTGGGTCCAGCCGGCGCTTCAGCCCAAGCTGAACCACTCGGACATTCCTGCGCCCGAAAACTGGGCTGATGCGGTGATGAAGGTCGTCGCCTGCCCCGACATGGCCTCCAAGCGCTGGATCTGGGAACAGTACGACCGCCACGTCATGGCCGACACGCTGCAGGACTCCTCGACTGGCGCCGACGCCGGCGTGGTGCGCGTGCATGGCACGGACAAGGGTCTGGCCGTCACCTCGGACTGCACCCCCCGCTACGTCCAGAACGACCCCTATGAGGGCGGCAAACAGGCGGTGGCCGAGGCCTGGCGCAACCTGACGGCCGTGGGCTCGCGTCCGATCGCCATCACGGACAACCTGAACTTTGGCAATCCGCAGCGCCCGGAGATCATGGGCCAGATCGTGCGCGCCATCGACGGGATGGCCGAGGCCTGCCGCGAACTGGTGTTCCCGGTCGTGAGCGGAAACGTGTCGCTCTATAACGAGACCAACGGCGTCGCCATTCCGCCGACCCCGACCGTGGGCGCCGTCGGCCTGCTGCCCAACTACGACGTCGTGACGGGCTTCTCGACCATGGCCGAAGGCGATGCGCTGGTCCTGATCGGCCAGACCCAGGGTGAACTAGGCGCCTCCATCTATCTGCGCGAGGTCCTGGGCCGTGAGGACGGCGCTCCGCCGCCCGTGGACCTAAAGCTCGAAAAGAAGACCGGTGATTTCGTGCGCGACCGGATCGAGGCGGGCGAGCTGACCGTGGTTCACGACCTCTCGGACGGCGGCCTGATCGGCGCCGCCGCCGATCTGGTGCTGGCCTCCGACGTCGGCGTGACCCTGGACGCCTCCAGCGCGGCCCACGCCCACATCTTCCTCTTCGCCGAGGATCAGGCCCGTTACCTGGTCGCCGTGCCTGACGCCGACGCCATCATCGCCAAGGCGCGCGAGGCGGGTCTGCACGCTTCGGTCGTCGGCCATGCGGGTGGCGCCGCCTTCGCCTCCAAGGGCGACAAGGGCGAACTGTTCAGCATCCCTATCGCCCACCTGCGCGAATGGCACGAAGGCTGGATGCCGGGTTGGCTGGGCGACGCCGCATGATCCGCGTCCTGACGCCGCTCGCCCTGCTCGGCCTGCTGAGCGCCTGCGATGGCGGCGGCGATCCGGTGCAGCAGGCGCTTCGGGATACCTCCGCCGCCAACCAGGCTGCGGCGGCGCGCACGACGGAACAGATGGAAGCCGCGGGTCATGCCGGTCACGACATGGGCGGCTCTACCCCCGAAGCCACGTCTGGAGATCGGGCCTTCGCCGCCTCCGAGGCCGAGATGCACCGCAAGATGGCCGCCGCCTCGGGTCAGACGATCGATCAGGCCTATGTCGCCAAGATGATCGCCCACCACGAAGGCGCCGTCGCCATGGCCAAGGTCGCCCTGCGCGACAGCCGCGACCCCGAAATCCGCCGCATGGCCCAGAGCGTCGTCGACACGCAGACGCGCGAGATCGCCGAGATGAAGGCCTGGGCGCCGACCGCCCCTCCGGCGAACTGAGATTGGCCAAGGGACCCTATCGCGGCGGCGGAAAGCCAGCGGCGCCCACCCGCACCAAGGCTCCGTCGACTGGGCGCCCGTCGTCCAAGCCTTCGCAGATCACCAGAGACGAGCTGAGGCATTTCGCCTTTCGTGATCGCTCCAAAGAGGCATTTCTGGACGAGCTCGACCCCCTGCTCCGCGCCTGTTTCAAAAGCGGCTTCACCCGGCCTAACGAGGTCGCCGGCCTGCTGAACAAGGCGGGAAAGAGCACCGCCTGCGGCCAGCCGTGGACGCCTCACCTGGTCTGGGGTCTTCAACGCTTCCTTTTCGAAAGGCGCGAAAAGAAGAGAGCGGCTCAAGCCGCGGCCCCCGCAGCGACGATTTCAAAACCCGCCGTGTCCAGCCAGCGCGCGAAAGATCTGGCTGCTGAAGATATGATGCGCTTGCTCGCCGCGATCGGCAGGGCGCGCCCGTCGCGTTGACTTCGCATTGATCCCGCATGAACGCAGGAGCCGGATGGCGCGTTTCAGAAGCGATGCGCCTGGCTGAACCGGCGACTTGAACAGGGAGCGTCTGATGGACGCGACGACCGCCGACACCATTTTCCGCCCTGCCATACCGCCCCGGCGCGCGGGCAAACCGCTGTCGCTGCTGCCCTTCCTGTGGATCAGCTGGCGCGATCCGATCCAGATGTGGTCCGAGCGGCATTTTACCGAGCCGCAACTGCATGGATCTTCGGCCTTTGGTGAAATCCTGGTGGTCAGCCATCCCGAGGGTGTGCGGCACGTCCTGACCGAGAACGCCGCCAACTATGTGAAGGGCGATCTGCAACGGCGTGTGCTGGGACCGATGCTGGCCGAGGGCCTTCTGCTGACCGAGGGCGAGGCCTGGCGTCGCGCGCGGCGCATCCTCGCGCCCCTATTCACACCGGCCAAGATGGCGACGCTGAACGCCCGGATGGCCGAGGTCTGTCACGCGCGCGTGGCCGCCTGGTCGCTGTCGGCGCGCGGGCGAGTGCTGGATATCGACAGCGAAATGTCGGGCCTGACCTTCGACATTCTGTCGGCGACCATGTTCTCGGACGAGCTAGGCGGCGAGGCGCGCGGTTTCGAGCGGGCGCTGAACCAGTTTCTGGCCAATGGCGCGCGCATCGATCCGCTGGACGTGCTGGGCGCGCCGGACTGGGCCCCGCGCTTGGGCCGGCTGGCCAGTTTCCGCTCGGCCCGCTTTTTCGAGCAGCGCGTCACGAAGCTGGTCGAAGCCCGCCGCGCCCGGATAGAGCGTGGGGTCGAAACAGGCGAGGCGCCGCCCGACGACCTGCTCAGCGCGCTTCTGTTGGCGAAGGATGAGAACGGTGGTCCGGGCCTGACCGACGAAGAGGTCGCAGCCAACATCCTGACCTTCATCCTGGCGGGGCACGAGACGACGGCCCGCGCCCTGGGCTGGACCCTACATGTGCTGTCGCGCCAGCCGGAGTATCTGGCCCGGCTCCAGGCCGAGGCCGACGCCTTCGACGTCTCCGATCCGAAATGGGCCGAGGCCCTGCCCTGGACCCGGGCTGTCCTGGAGGAGACAATGCGCCTGTTTCCGCCCGCCCCCACCATGGCCCGCAAGGCCCTGGCTGACGACGAGATCGGCGGACAGACGATCAAGGCTGGCGCCACCGTCATCATCTCGCCGTGGATTCTCCAGCGTCACCAGCTGCTGTGGGACGACCCCGACGCCTTCAAGCCTGAGCGGTTCCTCCCTGAGAACCGCAAGGCCATTGATCGCTACGCCTACATTCCCTTCAGCGCCGGACCCCGCGTCTGCATCGGCGCCGCCTTCGCCCTGCAGGAGGCGATGATCGCCCTGGCGGCCATCCTGCGCGTCGCCGATGTCGAGGCCTTGACCACGGTGGAACCCCGGCCTGTCCATCAGATCACCCTGCGCAGCCGCGATCCCATGCGATTGCGGCTGAGGGCGCGGCGCAAGGGCTGACCGAGCGGCGCCGTCGCCGTTCCGCCACGAACCGTCTATAGGTCGCGCCGACCTTCCCACTGGAGGCGACCTTTGCGCACCGCCATTCTGCTCCCTCCGGGCTGTCTGTTTTCCGAAGCCCAGCCGAACTCGATGGAGACGGTGGTGCGGACGATGGCGGGCGTCGATCAGGGCGGCGAGACGCGCATCTTCTGCTGTCAGGGCGCGGACGACGTCCAAGCGTCGGGCGTGGATGTCCTTCCCACCGGCCGTATCCGCATGCGAAGCCTGATCGAACGGCTACGCGCCTTTCGACCCGATGTGATCGAGCATCATCAGCAGGTGAAACAGGCGCTGGCGGTGCAGCAGGCGCTGCCCAAGACGCCTCACCTGCTGTATCGCCACAACGCTCTGCGCCCGCCACGCCACCCCATCGACCAATGGCGTTATCGAGTGCGTTATGAGCGGCTGGACGGCCTGATCTTCGTCAGCGCAACCGAACGCAACGCCTTCGTGCGCACCTTCCCCGATCTGGACGACCGGGCGTTCGCCGTACCCAACCCCATCGACGCCGGCGCCTGGATGGCCCCGCCCGAGGATCGACAGCCGGTGATCGCCTTCGCCGGTCGCGCCATGCCGGAAAAGGGCGTCGATGTGCTGTGCGCCGCCCTGCCCGGTGTGCTGGACGCCCACCCCGATTGGCGCGCCGTGCTGACGCTAAACGACTGGGACGATCACGCGCGCTGGGCGGCCCAACACGTTGCGCCGCTAGAAAACTACGGCGACCGGGTGGAGGTGCTGAAGTCCGCGCCTTTGTCCGAGGTGCGGCGGCGCATGCAGACGGCGGCCATCGCCCTGACGCCGTCGGTCTGGGACGAGCCGTTCGGACTGACGGCGATCGAGGCCCATGCGGCAGGCGCGGCCCTGATCTCGTCCGGCCGCGGGGGTCTGCGCGAAGCAAGCGGGCCGCACGCCCTCTATGTCGATGCGGTGACGCCGAAGACATTGGCGGCGGCGATGGATCGGCTGATCTCGTCACCCGAGGAGCGGCTGGCTCTGGCGCGATCCGCCCAGGCCTATGTGCTGGCGAACCATACGCCCGATCGTCGTGCGGCCGAGCTGAAGGCCGTGCGCCAGACCGTGATCGACCGTCGCCGGGCGCGTCAGACGACCGGAATCGCCTGAGACAACCGCCCGCCAACCCGGATCGGCTCGACCCGCGTCGCCAGCCCCGTCCGGTCGTCGGTCTCGACGAAGACCCCGCACACGGTCGCCGGGCCGGAGGCCGGCATGTAGCGGCCGCCGGAAATCCGGGTGGTGAAGCGGCGCAGCGGCTCTTCCTTCTCGTTGCCGATCACGCTGTCGTAGTCGCAGCAGCCACCGGCGTCGGTCTGATAGGCCGTGCCGCCAGGCAGGATCTGACAGTCGGCGGTGGGCACATGGGTGTGGGTGCCGACCACCAGCGACGCGCGCCCGTCGCAGAAGTGGCCCATGGCCATCTTCTCGGACGTAACCTCGGCATGCATGTCCACGATCACGGCGTCCGCCACCGCGCCCAGCGGCGCCGCCGCCAGTTCGCGCTCCACCGCTCCGAACGGATCGTCCATCGGGTCCATATGCACCCGGCCCAGCACGTTCATGACGAGGACCGTCCGACCCGAATGGGTCTCGAACAGATTGGCCCCGGCGCCCGGCGCATCCATCAGGCGCGGATAGTTGGCCGGCCGGATCAGGCGCGGCTCGCGCACGATATAGGTCAGAGCCTCGCGTTGGTCCCAGCTGTGGTTGCCCAGCGTCAGGCAGTCGGCGCCCGCCATGAACAGCTCGCGCGCCGTGTTCTCGGTGATGCCGAAGCCGCCCGCGGCGTTCTCCGCATTCACGACCACGAAGTCGAGCTTCAGGTCCCGCTTCAGGCCCGGAAGATGATCGCTGATCCCGTCACGGCCGGACTTGCCGATGACGTCGCCGAAAAATGCCAGTCTCATGCAAAAAGTCTCATTCGAAAGCCGTATAGCCGGTCTCGGTCAGAACGCCATGCAGTCGAATGTCGTGCGGCTCCAACGCCAGCCGCTCGACCCTTTGGCCGGCGTAGGCGAAACCGATGCGGATGGCGTCGAGTCGCGCGGCGAAGGTCCGGTCATAATAGCCGCCGCCCTGCCCCAGGCGCCCGCCCTGATCGTCAAAGGCCAGCAGCGGCGTCAGGATCAGGTCCGGCATGACGACCTCGGCCAGCGGCAGCGGCGCGGGGCATCCGGCGGCGTCCACCTCCAGCGGCTCACCGGGCGACCAGGCGCGGAACTCCATCGGCGCGTCGCGCTGGACCACGACCGGCAGGCACAGCCGGCGGCCCGCCGCCTCCAGCGCCGCGGCCAGGGCGTCGGTATCCAGCTCCGACCCCATGGCGCGATAGAGCGCGACGATCCGAGCGGCCGGAAGCGCATCGGCATGGTCCCCAGCCCGGCTGGCGGCCAGCGGATCGACCTGGGCCAGACGCTTGCGCAAGGCGCGGGCAGCCGATCGAAGTTCGTGCTTGTCCTGGATCATCGAACCGCCCCTGCGAACGCGTGCTCATGCAAAGAGCCGCCGCGCGTCGAGCGATAGCACACTCGCAAAGAGAGGAAGGTGGCGGCGCCGCACGAACCGTGAAGAACGTTTAAATCCTCTCGACCTGGGTAGCCAGGTGGGCTCCGTATGCCCAAGCCCTCGAGCCCGGACAGGGACAGATCCCTATGAGTGAATTAAGGTCAGAAGGATATGTTGTCTTCGACGTGAGCCGCAGCAAGACCCGCCGTCGATCAAGATAGGCCTTCGCCGGCCCCGACGCCAGCATCCGCAGCGGAATAATCGACTACAGGTTTTGGGCGATCTTTTCGATCCGCGCGGCGACGGCGTTCAGCGCCTCGGCGACCCCGTCCGTCGAAGCCGCCGCCGGGGCGGCCGCTGACGAAGGCCCCGCCTTGCCGGCGTTCAGCCGCGCCTCATGCAGTTCGTCGGCCAGGATCAGCGCGGACATCAGAAACAGCCGCAGATCGCCGACATGGCCCACGTCGCCTGCGACCTGGCGCACCTGATTGTCGAACTGTTTGGCCAGGATGCGGACCCGCTCTTCCTGCCCGTCGGCGCAGCCCACCGCATAGGGGCGACCGTTGACCTCGACCGTCACCGTCGCCATCAGCTGGCCTCGCTTTCGGCCAGGGCCTCGCGCACGGCCTGGGCGGCGCGGCCCAGCGCCTCGGACGCTTCGCGCCCGGCGGCCTCCAGCTCGGCGACACGCTGATCTGCTGCCCCATGATCCGAAGACTGGGGCGCAAACAGGTCGTCGTCCGCGATCGCGAGTGCCGAGGCGGGCCGCGCCTTCAGCTCCAGAATCTTGCGTTCCAATTCGGCCAGGGCGCGATCGATACGCGCCCGTGCGGCCGTGGTGGCGTCTGCCATCGGTCGCTCCTTTAGATTCCGTATAGAAGCCGACGAAGCGCCGGGGTAAAGGGGCGCGCCCCCTTTTTCCGCCTTCCCAACAGAGGTCTCCACAGTGACCGACGCCAAAACCGCACCAAAGGCCACGCCCGAGCAGATGGCGAACGCCATTCGCGTCCTCGCCATGGACGGGGTCGAGAAGGCCAAGTCCGGCCACCCAGGCATGCCGATGGGCATGGCCGATGTCGCCACGGTGCTGTTTTCCCGCTTCCTGAAGTTCGACGCCTCCCGCCCCGACTGGGCCGACCGCGACCGCTTCATCCTGTCGGCCGGCCACGGCTCGATGCTGATCTACGCCCTGCTGCACCTGACCGGCTACAAGGGCGCGACGAAGGAAGAACTGTCCAACTTCCGTCAGTGGGGCTCCAAGACCGCGGGCCACCCGGAATATGGCCATATGCCGGGCGTCGAGGTCACCACGGGCCCGCTGGGCCAGGGCCTGGCGACCTCGGTCGGTTTCGCCATGGCCGAGCGCCATCTGGCGGCGAAGTATGGCGATGATCTGGTCGATCACCGCACTTGGGTCATCGCCGGCGACGGCTGCCTGATGGAAGGCGTGTCGCAGGAAGCCATCGCGCTTGCCGGCCGCTACAAGCTGAACAAGCTGCACGTCCTGTGGGACGACAACGAGATCACCATCGACGGCAAGGTCTCCTTGTCGGACACGACCGACCAGAAGGCCCGTTTCAAGGCCGCCGGCTGGGCGGTCAAGGCGATCGACGGCCACGACATGAACGCCGTCAAGGGCGCGATGAAGTGGGCCATGCGTCAGGACAAGCCCACCCTGATCGCCTGCAAGACCAAGATCGGCAGGGGCGCCGCCACCATGGAAGGCAGCCACAAGACCCACGGCGCGGCCCTGGGCGCCGCCGAGATCGCCGCCACGCGCCTCGGCCTGGCCTGGGATCACGATCCCTTCGAAATGCCCCAGACCATCGCCGACGCCTGGAAGAAGGTCGGCCGTCGCGGGGCCAAGGACCGCAAGAAGTGGGAGGCGCGCCTCGCCGCCTCGTCCCAGGCCGCCGACTTCACCCGCGCTATGAAGGGCGACCTGCCCGAGGCCGCCTTCGACGCCCTGAACGCCAAGATCGCCGAATTGGTTGAGACCCAGCCGGCCCAGGCGACGCGCCAATCTTCGGGCGCGGCGCTCGACGAACTGTTCGCCGCCATTCCCGAACTCGTTGGCGGCTCGGCCGACCTGACCGGCTCGAACAACACCTTCGTCAAGGGCACGCCGATCCTGGACGCGCCGACCTATGAGGGGCGCTACGTCAACTGGGGCATCCGCGAGTTCGGCATGGCCGCGGCCATGAACGGCCTGGCCTTGCACGGCGGAGTCATCCCCTACGGCGGCACCTTCATGGTGTTTTCGGACTACAGCCGCCCGGCCATCCGCCTGGGCGCATTGATGGGCGTGCGCACCATCCACGTCCTGACGCACGACTCGATCGGCCTGGGCGAAGACGGCCCGACGCACCAGCCGGTCGAACATCTGGCCGCTCTGCGCGCCATTCCGAACCTGCTGGTCTTCCGCCCCGCCGACACCATAGAGGCCATGGAATGCTGGCAGATCGCCCTGCAGACCAAGACCGCGCCATCGGCCCTGGCCCTGTCGCGCCAGAAGACCCCGGCTGTCCGCACCGTCGCCGCGACGGAAAACCTGTCGGCCAAGGGCGCCTATGAGATCAAGGCCGCCAATGGCGAAGCCAAGGTCACCCTGTTCGGCACCGGCACCGAACTGGCCCTGGCGCTGAAGGCCGCCGAGACGCTGGAAGCCGACGGCGTCGCGACCCGCGTCGTCTCGGTCCCCTCGTTCGAGTTGTTCGAACAGCAGGACGCCGCCTATCAGGCCTCGGTCATCGGCCGCGGCACGGTCCGCGTCGCCGTGGAAGCCGCGATCAAGCAAGGCTGGGAACGCTTCATCGGCGAAGACGGCGCCTTCGTCGGCATGACCGGCTTCGGCGCCTCGGCCCCGGCCGAGGTTCTGTACGAGAAGTTCGGCATCACCTCGGACGCCATCGTCGCGGCGGTCAAGGCGCGGCTTTAAAACCTGCCCTTCGCCCGTTGGGAGAAGGTGGCCCGCAGGGCCGGATGAGAGTCGGCCGATAGGCCAGTTCGCACCACCCGACCCTCAACCTTTCGCGCAAGAACGACGGCTTTCGCCGCCGTGCGTTCAAGCCCTCTCCCACCGGGAGAGGGTGGCTTGTGGAGATGCCGATGCTTTCGATTCGCGGTCTGGTGCTGACCATCGGTCTGGTCACGGCCCTCGCTTCCACTACCCATGCTCAGGCTCTCGACATGGGCATCCGCGCCACGCCCATCTTCCTCGGATCATCATGGGCCGTACCGTCCATCGTGTATGGCAAGACCCGCGAGATCAACGTCTGGCTGCCCCCCGGCTATGCCGACAGCGGCAAGACCTATCCTGTCCTCTATGTCCTCGACGGCGGCCAGGATCAGGACTTTCACCACATCTCGGGCATCGCCCAGTTGGGGACCATCGTCGGCACGACGCGCGACGTGATCGTGGTCGGCATCGCCTCGGAGGATCGCCGCAACGAACTGGCCCTGCCCACCACCGATCCTGACTTGATCGCCCGCTATCCGACACAGGGCCATTCGGACCGTTTCCGCCGTTTCGTGGCCGAAGAGGTCCTGCCCTTTATCCAGACCCGTTATCGCACCAGCGGCGAGACGGCCCTGATGGGCGAATCGCTCGCCGGCCTGTTCGTGGTCGAAACCTTCTTGAAGGAACCGCAGATGTTCGACGCCTATGTCGCCGTCAGCCCCAGCCTGTGGTGGGACGGGGGCGAACTGGCGCGTCAGTCCGGCGCCCGTCTGCGTGACCAGTCGAACGACCCGCGCACCCTGATCCTGACCCTGGGCGACGAAGGCCCCGAGATGCAGGCGCCGATGGACGTCCTGACGGCCAATCTGCGCGACCACGCCCTGCCCGGCCTGAGCTGGAGCTTCACGCCCCGCCCGACCGAAAGCCACGCCACCATCTATCACGGCGCGGCCCTGGACGCCTTCCGCCAGCTCTTTGCGGAGCCTGCGAAATGAGTCGGCCCACACATCGGCTCGGCGCGATCAGCCTGCTGGTCCACGACTATGACGCGGCCATCGCTTTCTATGTCGAGAAGCTGGGCTTCGCGCTCAGCGAAGACACCGACATGGGCGCAGGTAAACGCTGGGTGCGGGTCACGCCCAAAGGTGGCGAGACCAGCCTGCTGCTGGCGCGCGCCACGACCGACGCCCAAAAGGCTCAGGTCGGAAACCAGGCCGGCGGCCGCGTCTGGCTGTTTCTGGAGACCGACGACTTGATGCGCGACCACGCCGCCTGGCTTGCCGCCGGCGTCCATTTCCGCGAAATCCCGCGGCATGAGACCTATGGCAAGGTGGTGGTCTTCGAAGACCTCTACGGCAACGCCTGGGACCTGATCGAACCCGCTACCGGAGCCTGACGCCCATGAAACTCGGCACCCCGCTTTCCGACACAGCCGTGCGCGTCATGCTGCTGGGCTCGGGCGAACTGGGCAAGGAGGTCGCCATCGAGCTTCAGCGGCTCGGCGTCGAGGTGATCGCCGTCGATCGTTATCCCAACGCACCGGCCATGCAGGTGGCACACCGCAGCCACGTCATACCCATGACCGACGCCCAGGTGCTGAACGGCGTCATCCTGGCCGAGGCCCCGCACTTCATCGTGCCCGAGATCGAGGCCATCGCCACCGAGGTCCTGGCCGATATCGAGGCCGCCGGCATGGCGACGGTGATCCCGACGGCTCGCGCGGTGCAATTGACGATGAACCGCGAGGGCATCCGCAAACTGGCCGCCGAAGAACTAGGCCTGCCCACCAGCCCCTACGCCTTCGCGGGCTCGGCCGAGGAACTGGCCGCCGGCGCCGAGGCCGTCGGCTATCCCAACTTCGTCAAGCCGGTCATGTCCTCGTCGGGCAAGGGCCAGTCCTTCGTCGAAGGCGCCGATGAAATCGCCGACGCCTGGACCTACGCCCAGGACAGCGGCCGCGTCGCCAGCGCCCGCGTCATCGTCGAGGGACGCATCGACTTCGACTTCGAGATCACGCTGCTGACCGTCCGCTCGCGCGACGCCGACGGCACGACCCGCACCGATTTCTGCGCGCCCATCGGCCACCGCCAGGTCAAGGGCGACTACGTCGAAAGCTGGCAGCCGCAGCCCATGACGCCCGCTGCGCTGGCCGCCTCCCGGGACATCGCCGCCAAGGTTACTGCGGCCTTGGGCGGTTACGGCGTCTTCGGCGTCGAACTGTTCGTCAAGGGCGACCAGGTCTGGTTCTCCGAAGTCTCGCCCCGCCCGCACGATACCGGCCTGGTCACCCTGGCCAGCCAGACCATGAGTGAGTTCGCGCTGCACGCCCGCGCCATCCTGGGTCTGCCCGTCGACGTGAGCCAGCGTGAACCCGCCGCCAGCGCCGTCATCTATGGCGGCATGGACGCCCAAGGGATCGCCTTCGAGGGCGTCGCGGAGGCCCTGTCGATCCCGACCGCCGATCTGCGTCTGTTCGGAAAGCCCGAGGCCTTCGAACGCCGCCGCATGGGCGTGGCTGTCGCCCGCGGCGCCGACGTCGAACAGGCCCGCGACCGCGCGCGGGAAGCCGCCGGACGGGTCAAAGTCGTTCGGAACTGACACCGCCGTCTCCTCCCCGCTAGCGGGGAGGGGGACCGCGAAGCGGTGGAGGGGTTCCTGAAGTCCCATTGGCGCTCGTGATGCTGTGGAGAACCCCTCCGTCTCTCCGCTGCGCTTCGAGCCACCTCCCCATGAATGGGGAGGAGACGTATTTCTACGACTTTAGTCGATTGGCCTTGTCCCGCATTGTGGTGCAAACCAAGGGCGAGGGTCGCAGTCAGCCGGCCGGGAGGGATCTGTCGTGGGCAAACTCAGCACACCCATAATCTTCGGCGCCATCGCCATCCTGGGGGCGGTGTCCCTCGGCATCATCGCACTGCATCAGGGCGAAAGCATCAGCGCGGTCTGGATGGTGGTCGCCGCCGTCTGCACCTATGCGATCGCCTATCGGTTCTACAGCCGCTACCTGGCCAACAAGGTCATGCAGCTGAACCCCGCGCGCCTGACCCCGGCCATGCGTCGCAACGACGGGCTCGACTATGTGCCGACGCCCAAGAACGTCCTGTTCGGCCACCACTTCGCCGCCATCGCCGGCGCAGGCCCGCTGGTCGGGCCGGTGCTGGCCGCCCAGATGGGCTATCTGCCGGGCGTCCTGTGGATTCTGGTCGGCGCCGTGCTGGCCGGCGCGGTGCAGGACATGATGGTCCTGTTCATGTCCACGCGTCGCGACGGCAAGTCGCTGGGCGACATGATCCGCACCGAAATGGGCAACATCCCCGGCATCATCGCCCAGGTCGGCGTCCTGATGATCATGGTCATCATCCTGGCGGTTCTGGCCCTGGTCGTGGTCAAGGCCCTGGCCGAAAGCCCGTGGGGCACCTTCACCGTCGCCGCCACCATCCCCATCGCCATCTTCATGGGCCTGTACACCCGCTTTCTGCGGCCGGGCCGCGTGGGCGAGGTATCAGTGATCGGCGTCGTCCTGCTGATCCTGGCCATCATCGGCGGCGGCCATATCGCGGCCGATCCGTTCTGGGGTCCGGCCTTCACCCTGACCGGCCCGACCCTGGCGATCCTGATGATGGTCTATGGCTTCATCGCCTCGGTCATTCCGGTGTGGCTGCTCCTGGCGCCGCGCGACTATCTGTCGACCTTCCTGAAGATCGGCGCGATCGTAGCCCTGGCCGTCGGCATCCTGATCGTGCGCCCGCACCTGCAGATGCCGGCCATCACCCCCTTCATCGACGGCACCGGCCCGGTCTTCGCCGGCGCCCTGTTCCCCTTCCTGTTCATCACCATCGCCTGCGGCGCCGTGTCGGGCTTCCACGCCCTGATCTCGTCGGGCACGACGCCTAAGCTGCTGGAGAACGAAGCCCAGATCCCCATGATCGGCTACGGCGCCATGCTGTGCGAAAGCTTCGTCGCCGTCATGGCCCTGATCGCCGCCACGGTGCTGGACCCGGCCGTCTATTTCGCCATGAACAGCCCGGTCGCCGTTATCGGCAAGGATGCGGTCTCAGCCGCCGCCGCCGTGGCCCAGTGGGGCTTCCACATCACGCCCGGAGAGCTGGAACAGCTGGCGCGCGACGTGGGCGAACATTCGATCCTGTCGCGCGCAGGCGGCGCCCCGACCCTGGCGGTCGGCATGGCGCATATCCTGTCCGGCGTGATCGGCGGCAAGGCCATGATGGCCTTCTGGTATCACTTCGCCATCTTGTTCGAGGCCCTGTTCATCCTGACCACGGTCGACGCCGGCACACGCGTCTGCCGCTTCATGATCCAGGACCTGCTGGGCGTCGCCGTGCCCAAGATGCGCGAGACGAAGTCGTGGGGCGCCAACGTCGTCGCCACGGCCCTGACGGTCGGGCTGTGGGGCTATTTCCTCTACACCGGCGTGGTCGATCCGCTGGGCGGCATCAACAGCCTGTGGCCCCTGTTCGGCATCGCCAACCAGATGCTGGCCGCCGTCGCCCTGATCCTGGGCACCGTCGTCCTGTTCAAGATGAAGCGCGAGAAGTTCGCCTGGGTCATGGTCGTTCCCGCGACCTGGCTGCTGATCTGCACCCTGACGGCGGGCTTCCAAAAGCTGTTCCACCCGGACGTCCGTATCGGCTTCCTGTCCCACGCCCGCAAATATCAGGAGGCGCTGGGCGCCGGCGAACTGATCGCTCCGGCCAAGAGCATCGGCGACATGCACCGCATCGTGGTCAACGACTACGTCAACTCGACCCTGACGGCGGGCTTCCTGTTCGTGGTCGTCACCATGGTCGTCTATGGCGTCCTGGCGTGCCGCAAGGCCTATGCGAACAACCGCCCGACGGTCCGCGAGTATCCGGAAAGCCACCAACTGACGGCGGCCGACGAGGCGGCGGATGCGGCCCGTGCCTAACCCGTCGCAAGACGACCTGCTGTGCCTGTGCCGCGACACCGCCCTGCGGTGGGGTCGCGGCGTTCGGCGCACGGCCGGCGCCATGATCGGTCAGCCGGATTATCAGGCCTATGTCGATCACGCGGCGGCGACCCATCCCGACCAGCCGCCACTGGACAAGATCGCCTTCTTCCGCCTGCACGAGCAGCGCCGCTTCGGCGGCGCCGGCGGGTTCAAATGCTGCTGAACTAAAGCCCGCTGGCGGGGGTCGAAGCCCTCGCCCGCTCCTCCGCTCGAAGCGCGGCGATCGCCGCCTCCAGCGTCGGGTCGTCGCCCGCGCGGCGCTGGGCCACGGTGCGAGGCGCGGCGATGTCGGGCGTGACCCCCCGCTTCTCCAGCCGAATCCCGCCCGAAGTCACGAAGTCCGCCCGGCTCAGCGTCAGCCGCCCGCCGTCCGGCAAATTGGTCTCCTGAGCGATCAGCACCGATCCGCCAGTCTTCTCGCCCACCACAATGCCACGCCGCGCCTCCTGCAAGGCGGCCGGCGTCAGTTCGGCGGCGCTGCGGCTGCCTTGATCCACCAGAACCGCCACATCATTGGCCAGGGGATCGCGCCGATCGCCGCAGTCGCCCGCCGCCCTCAGCACCACCGGCCGGCCGCTGCGTCCCGTCCGCGTCGCCCAGACCTGATCGCGCGGCAGGAAACAGGTCAGGACCGATTCCGCCTCCATCAGCCGCCCGCCGGGATTGCCGCGCAGGTCCAGCACCACGTCGACATCCGGCGGCAGGCCTTCCAGTTCGCTGCCCATCCAGGCGCCGAGGCCTTTGTCGAACTGCTCGACGCGCAGCACCAGCACCCCCGGTCGCGACTTGTCGGCGGTGAATGGTTCGATGGCCTCCATCACCCGCGGCGTCAGGGCGATCTCGCGCCTCTGTCCCGCATCGTCGGTCAGGACCAACTGCACCGGAACCCCGTCATAGGTCTCGACGTCCGGTCCCCAGGGCTTGCCGTCGACCGAGTTCAGAGCCCAGCCCATCTGCACGCCCGCCGCCTCGGCCGGCGAGCCCGGCCGGACACGCTCGACGGTCCAGTCGTCCGGCGTCTCGCCCCGCATCAGGGTCAGGCCCATCACGGCGCGCCGGGCGAACTGCGCCTCCTGACGCCGCACCGCCGCCGGCGGACTGGCCGCCGCATGACCGTCGTCCAGCAGATCCAGCATCGCGTTGATGACGCGGTACAGCCCCCGCTCATCACTCGCCGCCAGCGCCTGGGGCCGGAAGGTCGCCCGCGCGGCGTTCCAGTCCACGCCGTGCAGGGTCGGATCGTAATAGCCCCGCCGCACTTCGCTCCACACCCGATCGAACACCCGCTGGTTCAATCGCGCGCGGTCACGCGAGGGCGCTGTGGCGACCACCGCATCGACAACCGGCGAAGCGACCGGTTGGGCCACGGCCGGAACGCTCAGCGGCAGGCCGAGCAACAGAAGGCTGAAAAGCCGGGCGGAAACGCTCAGACGCATGACCACCATCTGACGCCAGTCGCCCGTCTCGCTCAAGTCACGACTGCGCGCTATTCGGGCACCCGCACCCCGTCCCAGGCGAAGACGCCGCCGCTGTCGGCCGGGGTCAGGTTCGACAGCACGGACAGCAGTCGCTCGGCGGAATGGTCTGCCGTGAACAGCTTGCCCTCGGCCACCCCCTTCTGGAACGGCGCGCTCAGGTCCGTCGCCACCGTGCCCGGATGCAGGCCGGCGATCACGGCCTGCGGATGGCTGCGCGCCATCTCGACCGACAGATTGCGCAGAATCATGTTCAGCGCCGCCTTGGACGCGCGATAGGCGTGCCAGCCGCCCAGCCGATTGTCGGCAATCGACCCCACCCGCGCCGACAGGGCCGCGAACACCGCGCGCCGATCGCGCGGCATCAGCGGCAGCAGGTGCTTCGCCGCCAGCGCAGGCCCCACCGCATTGACGCGGTAGTCCCGCAACAGATGTTCCGCATCCAGCTGACGAAACGACCGCTCCGGCTGACGCCCGTCGTGCAGCACTCCGGTCGCCACGACGATCAGGGTTGGGGCGGGCCCCTGGCCGATCCGTTCGGCGGCGGACGACACACTAACCTCATCCTCCAGATCGGCGGCCAACCCTAGGGCGCCCGCCACATCCGCGCCGGACCGCGACACGGCCCAGACCGTCTCGAACGCGCCGTCCGCCACCATCCGCTCGACCATCGCCCGGCCGATGCCGCCCGTCGCCCCGATCACCACCGCCGATCCGTTCATCGCGTCTCCCTTCCGCGTTCGTCCCATGATAGGGGCGCGGCATGAGCATCACCACGGTCGGCCTCGATGCCGACGACACCCTCTGGCACAACGAGACGATCTTCCGCCTGACCCATGCGCGGTTCGTCGATCTTCTGGCCGACCACGGCGACGAGGCGACCATCGAGGCGCGCCTGGCCGAAACCGAGCAACGCAACCTGCGGCTCTATGGCTACGGCATCAAGGGCTTCACCCTGTCGATGATCGAGACGGCGATGGAGTTGACGAACGGCGAGGCTCCGACCCATGTCGTGCGCGAGATCCTGGCCGCCGGTCGCGAGATGCTGGCCCACCCGGTCGAAACCCTGCCCGGCGTGGACGCGGTCGTCGCCGAACTGTCAGAAAAATACCGACTTGTCCTGATCACCAAGGGCGACCTGCTGGATCAGGAGCGAAAGCTGGCGACCTCAGGCCTGGGCGACCTGTTCAGCGCCGTCGAGATCGTCTCCGAAAAGGATCGCGCCACCTACGAGCGGGTCTTCACCCGCCACGGCACCGGCCCCGCCGAGGCCGTCATGGCCGGCAACTCCATGAAGTCCGACGTCCTGCCCGCCATCGCCGCCGGCGCCTTCGGCGTCCACATCCCCTACCACGTCACCTGGGCCCACGAACTGGCCGACGCCCCGGAGAACGAGCCCCGCTACGTCTCACTCGCCCGCATCGACGAACTGCCCCACTGGATCGCGGCGATCGGTGATCAGGCGTAGCCGAGCAGCGCCCTTAAACCGGGCGCATGGAAATCAACTAGGGCCTTCTGCTGCGCGGAGAGTTCGACTGGGAAAGTGATCGCGTTCGCGGCCTTAAGGTTTTCTCGCGCCGTGCGGCTGTAGCGCCTGTCAGCGCCAACAACTACGCGCTCAGCCCAGTCGTCAGGCCGCTCAATCCCGCACGCCTTGAACAGTTTGTCGAACAGTACATCCGCCTCCGGCGTGTCGATGGATTGGACAGCGCCCAGCAGGTCTTCATACCGCAGCAGATGCACGCCTGTGCCCAGCCAAGCGGCGGCGTTGTGAGTGAAAATATCGATCAGTCCCGGCGTCTTCTGATGGATGCCGAAGATCATCATGTTGATCAGCGCGTCGGTCGAGAACACGCCGGATTTCAAATGCGCGATATTGTCCTGCTGAAACTCTTCCGACACGAAGAAGCGCGCGCGCGCCAACACCCAATCGTAGGGATCGCGCACCAGGAGAATGTGCCGTGCTGTGCGCACATTGGCGTAGGACTGATCGCTGAACAGCAGATGGGCTGCGCTGAGCATCGGGGCATGCGGGTTGAAGGCTTCCAAATGCTGATGCATGTTCGGCACCTGCACGAAATCGGCGTTGTAGTGCTGCTCTACCGGCACAAACATTCGCATGATGTTTCGCAGGAGATGCGTCCCTCCCTTGGGGACGCTGTTCAGCATGATCGGCTGCTCCAGAGACCGCTGTGAGAATTTGACGACCTGTTCGTCGAGAGTGTCGGGGATACCGCCAATACGGGCCATTTTCAGTTTCTCGCATGACTGCATGTGAAACGGGGCGGCGGATCGCTCCGCCGCCCCGTGACAGTGGTTGCTGGGTCTGACCTTAGAAGGTCTTGCTCACCCGCAGGAAGCCCCGACGCCCATAGAAGGCTTCGGTATACTGCGATCCGAAGACTGAGTTGCCTTGAACCGTCGTCGCAAAGGAACTCGCCGCCGGCGGCAGTTCGTCGAACACGTTGGAGACACCGCCGCTGACACGCCAACCGTTGCTGCTATCGTAGCTCAAAGACACGCTGTGGAAGCCGGTGAACTCCGCAACGGCTTTGACCTCGACCCGACGACCATCGATGGTCTCGAACAGATCGCCGTTGTCATCGATGTAGTCGAAGCGGCTGTCCTGATTGCCGATCCAGTCGAAGCCCCAGAAAGCCGTCCATGGACCTCGGGCCAGGCTGGCGTTGATGTTGCCGACCAATTCCGGATTACCGATCCGGCCTAGCGGGTCCACCGGAGCATCTTCGAATAGGGCGGTGCGATCCTCCAAAGTCCAGGTCGTCTGGCTGTCCAGCGTCAACTCGCCGAAGGGTGTGTCGGTGATGTAGCGAACAGTGAAGTCCAGGCCACGGTTCGTTTGTTCAGCCACGTTCAGATAGGAGTCGCGCACTTGGGTGATGCCGCTGGAATTCACATCGCGGTCGAACTGGTTGCAGATCGGATCCGTCGGGAAGTTGTCCGAGGTGTAGCAGGCAGCCAGGATAGACGCCGCACCAAGGTTTCTAACCTCGTCTTGAATTTCGATTTCGAAATAGTCCACTGCAACGCTTAGGCCGCTGTTCGGCGGCGTAACGATAACGCCGAGGACGGTAGCCTTCGACGTTTCGGGCTCTAACACGCCCAGACCGCCGCCGGTGATAATCGTTGCCGACGACGGCGCACCTGCATAGGCTCCGTCAACACCGCCGCCAGGCCCCGAGGCGCTGGTGCAGTTATTGTACACTTGCTGCGACACAGAGCCGTCAGCGAGCCTATTATCCAGGTTGAGGCAGGGATCGATCGAGCGCTGGGCCAAGAAGCTTGTCTGGTCGGCCAGATACAATTCGAACAGCGCTGGGGCGCGGAACGACGTTCCGTGCGAAGCCCTGAAACGAATGCCGTCAACCAACTCCCAGTTTAGCCCAACCTTATAGGTGCTTGCATCGCCGGAGGTCTTGGTGTCGGTGTACCGACCAGACAGCGATAGATCGAGTTCGCGGAAGAAGGGTACGTCGCGCGCCAGAGGGACGGACAGTTCGGCGTACACTTCGCGGGTGTCATCCGAACCGGCAGTGATTCCGGAGCCCGTCAAACCCCAACTGTTGTCCGCGAGCGTCACAGCGCCGGGCGTGTCGTTGATTTCATCACGACGAATGTGGAAGCCCAAGGCCAACCCGAGCGGGCCAGCCGGCAACTGCATCACGTCGCCGCCGATAAAGCCTTCGACATAAGTCTGCTCATACAGCGTGTTTCCTGTCTCTGTGTCGAACAGGAAGGCGCGTTCTTCATCGGTGAGACGTCCCGCCAAAAAGTCTGGGTCGGTGAAATCGACATCGATACACCGACGACCGCTGACTGGCAGGGTTTGGCCCACGCAGCTTGCGGTCTTGAAGCTGGTTGAATCTACCGCGTCTTGCAGAATGACATCGGACGTATAGTCGCCATCTGAACGGCTATATTGAACGAACAGATCCCACTTCCAGCTCTTTAGCGGGCCAACGGTGAGATCTCCCCGAATACCAGCGACACCACGCACGTAATCGACGCGCTGTGATTGGTCAAAATGATCGGTAATCGGAGTCGCGCTAAGCAGATTGGGGCCAGTAAAACCCGTCACCGGGTCGCCACCTGCTCCAGGACCGTAGATGTAGTCAAAGAAATCTGCAGTATAAGTATAGTTCCAAAACTGCCGGAATCCGTCGGTCCGGCTCTCACGGCGATTCAGAAGAAACTCGCCGTAGATTTCAGCGCTACCAACTTCGTAAGAACCTTCGACAAACGCAGTATATCGATCAACCTCTGGGATGATTGATGCTTCTCTAGCAAAATCTGGCAGATTGTTCGTCACAGCACGCGAAGGTACGTCATAGTTGACGAGATAGAACCCGGCGGGTGCATTGGCGTACTGAGCCGAAACAGCGGGATCTGTCGGTCGTGCCGGGATATACCGGCCCAAATCGCCATCGTAATCAAATTGGAAGCGGCCGGGACGACCGGAGAAGTCGTCACCGTAAACGTAAACCTGACCCCAAGGCGTATCCGTGCACTGCGGTTGTCCAGTGCGAGGATCGATGCGATCGGCGCGGTTGCGTGTGCCCGGTTCGAACACGTACTGATTGGTGCAAATCAGATAGTCGCGGTCTCCAGCGCGTAGCGCCTCTTGGCGATAATAATCCGCAGAGAAGTTGACGTGACCACGATCAAACTTTTTTCCAAACGATCCAGAGACATTGAACTGCTCGCCGCCACCTTCAAAGGGCGCCGTGGCAAAGATCGACATTTCACCGCCGTCACGGTTCTGATCAGTGATCAGGTTAACAACCCCAGCGACAGCGTCAGAGCCATAGATGGAAGAAGCGCCATCCTTCAGAATGTCGATGCGATTGATCGCGGACTGCGGAATGACGTTCAGATCGAAAGATGATACGCCGCCACGGGTCCCGGCGGGACCTGCACGACGACCATTCAGAAGAACCAGCGTGCGATTGGCGCCTAGTCCGCGCAGTGAGATCGTGGCGGCGCCAGGCCCGCCATCCGTCACGAACGCGCTCGAGATGGCAGAATTCACCTGAGGCGAGCCGGCCGCAAGGGTGGATGACTGGAGGAACTGAGCCGTGTCGCTGATGCCGCGCTGTTCTGCGCGAGCAGCCGTCAGCACCTGAACCGGTGATGCACTAGTGAACTCGTTACGGGGAATGCGTGAACCCGTAACCACAATCTCGCCGACCTCTGTCGCCGAGCCCGCAGGTTGCTCGCCCTCGACAGGCGGAGGCGTTTGCTGAGCGAAAGCGGGAAGGGCGACCATGAGGCCAACTGCAGAAAGCATGCTGCCAGCCAGCAAACGAGACCGATGGTACGTCAAATTCAAGCCCTCCAGGCCAATGCAAACATCGTGCGGACACGCGACAGCACGCTGCTGCGCAACTCCTCATGACGTCACATTAGAACCAAAGACCAGCCACATCCAAGTCGGGAATGTGTCATCGGCGCAACAAGTTTGTTTCAAAGATTGATGTATCTCGAGTTTAGAGTGAGGCGATCCTCAAATTAGTCCGTCTTTATGGGTCGAGGTTGATGGGTATGCCGGGATCGATCGCACGCAATGTTTCCGGTTGCCCCTTCGCCCCACCCTCTCTAAACGGGCCGCTTAACCGACAAGCAGACGTGAGCGTCGCAGGGCCAGGCTCTGCGGGGGGCTTCTCGCGCGCGTAGAGAACGAAGGACGACGCACTCCCTTGGACGCCTCGGACATCCGTCATGACGAACGCGACGCCATGGTGCGCGCGGCGCTGGCCGAACAGGGCGACAGCGGTGTGACGCCGCGCCATACGCTGTTCTACTTCTATGGCGAGGGCGACCACGGCGACCTGAACGAGGTCGCCCGGCGCGCCGGATTTCTGACGCGCGGCGCCGACGATATGACGGTGCTCGAAACGACCATGGCGGTGGACGAGGCGTCGTTTGCCGCGACCTCGGCCATGATGCAGACCTGGGCCGCGGCCTTCCAGCTGGAGTATGACGGCTGGGAATGCGCGGTCGTGACCCACTAGCGTTCAATAAGAAGAAGAGCTGGCGATGCCCAAGCGCACAGACATCAAGTCCATCCTCATCATCGGCGCCGGCCCGATCGTCATCGGCCAGGCGTGCGAGTTCGACTATTCCGGCGTTCAGGCCTGCAAGGCCCTGAAGGCGGAAGGCTATCGGGTCATCCTGGTCAACTCGAACCCCGCCACCATCATGACCGATCCGGAGGTGGCCGACGCCACCTATATCGAGCCGATCACGCCCGAGATGGTCGAGAAGATCATCGTCAAGGAAAAGCCCGACGCTCTGCTGCCGACCATGGGCGGCCAGACCGCGCTGAACACGGCCCTGGCCCTGCATGAATCCGGCGCACTGGCCAAGCACGGGGTCGAGATGATCGGCGCCAAGGCCGAGGTGATCGACAAGGCCGAGGATCGCCAGAAGTTCCGCGACGCGATGGATAAGCTGGGTCTGGAGAGCCCCCGCTCCAAGGCCGCCCATTCGATGGAAGAAGCGCTGGAGGGGCTGGAGTTCGTCGGCCTGCCGGCTGTCATCCGCCCGTCCTTCACCCTGGCCGGCACCGGCGGCGGTATCGCCTTCAACCGCGAGGAGTTCGAGGAAATCGTCCTGCGCGGCCTGGACCTGTCGCCGACGACCGAGGTCCTGATCGAGGAATCGGTCCTGGGCTGGAAGGAATACGAGATGGAGGTCGTCCGCGACACGGCGGACAACTGCATCATCATCTGCTCGATCGAGAACGTCGATCCGATGGGGGTCCACACCGGCGACTCCATCACCGTCGCCCCTGCCCTGACGCTGACCGACAAGGAATATCAGCGGATGCGGACGGGCTCGATCAATGTGCTGCGCGAGATCGGCGTCGAGACGGGCGGGTCGAACGTCCAGTGGGCGATCAACCCCGCCGACGGCCGCATGGTCGTGATCGAGATGAACCCGCGCGTATCGCGCTCGTCTGCGCTGGCGTCCAAGGCCACAGGCTTCCCCATTGCCAAGGTCGCGGCGCGTCTGGCGGTTGGCTACACCCTGGACGAACTGACCAACGACATCACCCAGGTCACGCCGGCCAGCTTCGAGCCGGCGATCGACTATGTCGTCACCAAGATCCCGCGCTTCGCCTTCGAGAAATATCCGGGATCCGAGCCCCTGCTGGGCACCTCGATGAAGTCGGTGGGCGAGGTGATGGCCATCGGCCGCACCTTCCAGGAATCGATGCAGAAGGCCCTGCGCGGGCTGGAGACCGGCCTGTCGGGCTTCGACGAGATCGAGATCGAAGGGGTGGCCGGCGCCGAAGACGACGCCACGGCCCGCGGCGCCGTCGTCCGCGCCCTGGGCGTTCCGACCCCCGACCGCATCCGCGTCATCGCCCAGGCCTTCCGCCACGGCCTGACGGTCGAAGAAGTCAACGCAGCCTGTTCGTATGAGCCTTGGTTCCTGCGCCAGATCGCCGACATCGTGCGCGAAGAAGGCCATGTGCGGGTCAAGGGCCTGCCGACCGACCCGACCGAGTTCCGCCGCCTGAAAGCCAAGGGCTTTTCCGACGCCCGTCTGGCGCAACTGACCGGCCAGAGCGAAAAATCCGTCCGGACCGCCCGTCGCGGCCTGAACGTGCGCCCGGTGTTCAAGCGCATCGACACCTGCGCCGCCGAGTTCGCCAGCGCCACCGCCTATATGTATTCGACCTATGAGACCGGCGCGCTCGGCCAAATCCCCGAGTGCGAGAGCGAGCCGTCGGACAAGAAGAAGGCCATCATCCTGGGCGGCGGTCCGAACCGGATCGGCCAAGGCATCGAGTTCGACTACTGCTGCTGCCACGCAGCCTTCGCCTTCGACCAGATCGGCGTCGAAAGCATCATGGTCAACTGCAACCCCGAGACCGTCTCGACCGACTACGACACCTCCGACCGCCTGTATTTCGAGCCGCTCACGGCCGAGGACGTGCTGGAGCTGATCGAGGTCGAGCGTTCGAACGGCGAGCTGATCGGCTGCGTCGTCCAGTTCGGTGGCCAGACCCCGCTGAAACTGGCCCACGCGCTGCAGGAGGACAATATCCCCGTCCTGGGCACCAGCGTCGACTCCATCGACCTGGCCGAGGATCGCGAACGCTTCCAGCAGATGCTGGAGGGCATCGGCCTGCGCCAGCCGCCCAATGGCCTGGCCCGTTCGGCCGAGGAAGCGGCGCAGAAGGCCGAAGAGGTCGGCTATCCCGTCGTCCTGCGCCCCTCTTACGTCCTCGGCGGTCGCGGCATGATGATCGTCCACGACCGCGAGCAACTGGACCGCTACGTCCACGAGGCCATGCGCGTCTCAGGCGACGATCCCGTCCTGATCGACCACTATCTGAACCGCGCCACCGAGGTGGACGTCGACGCCCTGTGCGACGACGAGACGGTCTTTGTCGCTGGCGTCCTGGAACATATCGAGGAAGCCGGCGTCCACTCGGGCGACAGCGCCTGCTCCATGCCGCCTTTCTCGCTGCGGGCCGAGATCGTGGACGAGTTGAAGCGCCAAACCACCGAAATGGCCAAGGCCTTGAAGGTGCGCGGCCTGATGAACGTGCAGTTCGCCATCGAGGAGCCGCACAGCGAAAACCCGCGCATCTTCGTGCTGGAAGTCAATCCGCGCGCCAGCCGCACGGCGCCCTTCGTGGCCAAGACCATCGGCCAGCCGATCGCCTCCATCGCCGCCAAGGTCATGGCCGGCGTGCCGCTGAAGTCCTTCGGCCTGACGGACAAGCCCTACGACCATATCGCGGTCAAGGAAGCGGTCTTCCCCTTCGCCCGTTTCGCCGGGGTGGACACCGTCCTGGGCCCGGAGATGCGTTCGACGGGCGAGGTCATGGGCCTGGACTTTAAGCGGCCGGGAGAGGCCGACATGGCCCCCGCCTTCGCCCGCGCCTTCGCCAAGTCCCAGATCGGCGGCGGCACCACCCTGCCGACCTCGGGCTGCGCCTTCATTTCGGTCAAGGACGAGGACAAGCCCTTCATCGTCGACGCCGCCAAAACGCTGCTGGCCGAAGGCTTCAGCCTGATGGCCACCGGCGGCACCCATGCCTATCTGGTCGAACAGGGGCTGGAGGTGAAGCTGGTCAAGAAGGTGCTGGAAGGCCGCCCGCATATCGTGGACGCAATGAAGAACGGCGAGGTCCAGCTGGTCTTCAACACCACATCGGGCAAGCAGTCGCTGCAGGACAGCTTCAGCCTGCGCCGCACCGCCCTGATGATGAAGATGCCCTACTACACCACCACCGCCGGCGCCCTGGCGGCGGCCCAGGCCATCGGCGCGATCAAGGCTGGCGACCTGGATGTGCGGGCGATCCAGGACTACGCTTGACGTTGACAAAATCTCCGGTTTTCGGCCGCACGCTGCAGGGCTGTAGCGGCCGAACGCTGGAGATGCGCCGATGTCCAATCTCGACCTTGTCCTGATCGCCATCCTGTGCGGCGAAGTGCTGGGGTTTCTCGCCTTCGCCAAGGACAAGCGGCGCGCCAAGGCCGGCCTGTGGCGGACTCCAGAATCCACGCTCTTGCTGTTCGGCCTGATCGGCGGGCTGGGCGCCTGGATGGGTCAGCACATCCTGCGCCACAAGACGCGCAAGGAGCCGTTCAGGACCCGGTTCGGCCTGGTCGTCCTGCTTCACCTGATCCTGCTGGCGGGCGCCGCCGCCTGGGTCATTCTGTAGCGCGACCGTCCTCGCCTGCCCCATCTTCGCCGGCCACGATCCGGGTCGCGGCCAGGTCGGCGGTGACGTTGCCGACGGTGCGGAAGATGTCGGGGATGACCTCGACCGCCAGCAGCAGCGGCAGCACGCCCAGCGGCAGGCCCATGGCCAGGCAGATTGGGCCAATGGCGGCGAAGAAGCTGACCTGGCCCGGCAGGCCGACCGAGGCGATGGACACGGCGATGGCTGTCAGTCCACCGGCGATCAGCACGCCGAGCCCCAACTCCACCCCGTGCAACTGCGCCACATAGAGGCAGACCGCCAGGTTTGCGACTGGGCTGGTGATGCGGAACACCGCCACCGCCAGCGGCAGAACGAGGCCGGCGGAGGTCTGGGGCACGCCCAGCCAGTCGCGCGCGCGCTCGATCATGACCGGCAGGCTGGCCAGCGACGACTGGGTCGAGACGGCGACCACCTGGGCCGGGGCCACGGCGCGCGCGAAACGGGCCAGCGAAATCCGTCCCCACACGATCGCCACGACATAGATGATCAGGATCAGGCCGATCTGGCTGAGGCAGACGATGGCGACGTAGTGAGCCAGCGTCCCCGCCACCCCGAGGCCCGCGCGCAAACCCACGCCCAGCGCCAGGGCGAACACCCCGAATGGCGCCGCCAGCAGCACCCAGTGGACGATGACCACCATGGTCTCGGCCACCGCCTCGAAGAAGCCCGCCAGCGGGCGCCGCAGCTCGGCCTTGATCCGCGTCGCGGCGAAACCGAAGGCGACGGCGAAGACCACCACCGCCAGCACCCCGTCGTCGGACGCCGCCTTGATGACATTGGCCGGCGCCAGACTGGCCAGGAAGGCGCGCAGGCCGTCGGTGCGCGCCGCCTCCCCCACGGTCGCCAGGGATTCGGCGCTGACCCCCGCCAGCAGCCCACGCCCCGCCTCGGCATCGATCGGCCAGACCGCCAGCAGGCCCAAGCCGGCCAGGATCGCATAGAGCGTCGCCCCGACCAGCAGCACGCCGAACACCACCAGCGACCGCACCGCGATCCGACCCGTCGCCGCCGCATCGGCGATGGAGACGATACCGGTCACCAACAGGCTGAACACCAAGGGAATGACGGTCATGCGCAGGGCGTTCAGCCACACCTGGCCCAGGCTCTCGACCACGCCCAGGGCGCCGGTCAGCCAGGCGGCCTGCGACCCTTGCGCCAGGGCGCCGACGACGACGCCGGCGACCAGCGCCGCGATGACGAAAAAGCTCAGGGAGGTGAAGAAGGCGGCGATGCGGGATTGGCTCATACCCTAGCGCTAGCACCGCTTGACGCATCGCGCGCGCCAAACCTTCTGTCGGTCGCTGACAGTTCATGTCGTCGCAGGGCGAACTCCGGTCGCACACCGCGCGTTGGGATGATGAAAGGAACTCTATCATGTCCCGTCTGCACAAGCTCGTTCCCCTCCTCGGCAGCCTTCTGCTCTCCAAGGGCGGCCGTCGCGTCGCCGGTCGTCACGCAGGGAAGCTGGCCCTGGCGACCCTGGCCTATGAGGTCTGGCGCAACCGCCGCGAAGGCGCCAAGCCCAGGGTCGCGCCGCAACCGCGCGGACGCTGGAGCGGCCGCCGCCCGCGCTGAGGCCGCAATCGCCACTCGACTTCTCTGGCGGCGTTGCGAATAGTCACGCCTCGCCGCCCGGAGCCGACCCATGATCAAAGTCCACCATCTGAACGACAGCCGCTCGCAACGCGTCCTGTGGCTGCTCGAAGAGTTGGGCCTGGACTATGAGGTGGTCCGCTACCAACGAAACCCCGGAAACCGGCTGGCCCCGCCCGAACTGCTGGCGATCCATCCGCTGGGCAAGTCGCCGGTCATCGAGGACGGCGCGGTCAAGGTCGCAGAGACCGGGGCCATCGTCGAATATTTGCTCGATACCTACGGCCAAGGCCGGCTGCGTCCGGCGGCGGGAACCGAGGACGGCCGTCGTTTCACGTATTGGCTGCACTATGCCGAGGGGTCGGCCATGCCCCCCCTGCTGCTGAAGCTGGTCTTCAACATGCTGCCGCGCCGCGCGCCCGCCCTTCTGAAACCCATCGTCAATGGCGTCGCCAACAAGGCGATCACCAGTTTCGTCGACCCGCAACTGCGCACCCATGTCGTTTTCTGGGAAGACGAGTTGGGCCGCTCGGAATGGTTCGCGGGCGACCAGTTCACCGCCGCCGACATCATGATGAGCTTTCCGGTCGAGGCGGGCGCCGACCGCGCCTTCGACGCCGAGACCAAGCCCCGTCTGAAGGCCTTCTTGAATCGCATCCACGCGCGGCCCGCCTATCAGCGCGCGCTCGAACGCGGCGGCCCCTACAGCTACGCGTGATCGGATCGTGATCGCGACGGCGCAACCCGCCGTGGTCGAGGGCGTTAAGGTCGCATGCGCCTTCAAACCATTCAGATCGTGGCCGGACTGGCTGCGGCCGTCGCCTTCGTCCTGGCCTTCATGGCGGCAGGAGCCGCCCTGATTTCCGGCATCTTCATGCTCGCCGGCCTCGCCGCCGTGGGTTGGCTGGCCTACAGCCTTATCAAGGGCGTCCTGCGCCGCGACCACAAGCCCGAACCGCCGGCCCGCGCCTGAGGGTCAACCGGGACGGGCGGCACGCTCTTGAATTCCTGAGCGAGAAACCCTAGTCTTGATGCCCGGCCGCGCCCGCCCCGCGGCCTTTTGTGTGCTTATCTCGCGTCTTTCCAGTCTCCGGGCGAACCAGAAAAATCACGACACAATGGAAAAAGTGCCGATGACGGCCGAGGGCTACCGCGTCCTCGACGATCAACTGAAGCAATTGAAGTCGGTCGAAAGGCCGAGCGTGATCGCCGCCATTTCCGAGGCGCGTGAGCACGGCGACCTGTCCGAAAATGCCGAATACCATGCCGCCAAGGAACGTCAGGGCTGGATCGAAGGCCAGATCGCCGAGATCGAGGACAAGATTAGCCGCGCCCAGGTCATCGACGTGTCCAAACTGTCGGGCAGTCAGGTCAAGTTCGGCGCCACGGTCACCGTGGTGGACGAAGACACCGAGGAAGAGGCCACATATCAGATCGTCGGCGAACACGAAGCCGATGTGAAGAAGGGCAAGATCTCGATCGCCTCGCCGATCGCGCGCGCCATGATTTCCAAGGAGGTCGGCGACGTCGTGGAGGTCAACACCCCCGGCGGCGTGAAAGCCTACGAGATCCTCAAGGTCGAGTGGAAGTAAAAGTGATGGCGGGGGCAGCGTCCGCGCGCCCCCTCTCTTCCGATCCCTTGGCCATCTGGGTCGTCTCCGACGGCCGCGCCGGCATCGCGAATCAGGCGCTGGGTCTCGCCGAGGCCGTTCAGCGCCTGACCCCGGCCGAAATCACGATCAAACATATCCGCTGGCGGCCGATCTTCGACCGCCTCCCGTCGGCGTTGAAGACCCCGGCTATGCTGGCGTCCGCGCCGCTGACCGGCCCCTGGCCCGATCTGTGGATCGCCACGGGTCGCGCGACCCTGCCGCTGTCGACCCGCATCAAGGCCTGGAGCGGCGGCAAGACCTTCGTCGTTCAGACCCAGGACCCCCGCTGGGCCAACGACCGCTACGACCTGATCGTCGCCCCCGCTCACGACGGACTGTCGGGCGACAATGTCTTCGAGATCACCGGCTCGCCCCATCGCATCACGCCGCAGCGCATCGCCGAGGCCGCGCCCACCTTCGCCGACCGGATCGCCCCCCTGCCCCATCCGCGCATCGCGGTGCTGATCGGCGGCAAGTCCAAGGCCTTCGACCTGCCCCCCGCCCATGCGGCCGACCTGGCCGACCAGATCGCCGACGCCGTGCGGACGTCGAGCGGGGCGCTGATGCTGACCTTCTCACGCCGCACGCCCGATGCGGCGAAGGCCGTCATGACCGCTCGCCTGTCGGACCTGCCGTGCTGGATCTGGGACGGGACAGGCGACAACCCTCTGTTCGGCTTCCTGCATTTCGCCGACCACATCCTGGTCACCGAGGACAGCGCCAATATGGCGGCCGAGGCCGCCTCCACCGGCAAGCCGGTCCATGTCCTGCCCATGATCCCGCTGAAAGCCGGCGACAAGTTCGCTCACCTGCACGACGACCTGCAATCGCGCGGCGCCACCCGTCCGTTCGACGGCGCGCTGGACGGCTGGACCTACGAGCCGCTGGCCGAGACCGACCGCGCCGCGCGCGCCGTTCTGGAAGCGATGCAGACCCGATAGCGAGACCGACGTCCGTTCCTGACGCCGCCATGCCTCATGGTGACGACCGTCATCGGGAGGATTTCTAAGAACGGCTCGCAAAAATCTGCACGAAAGTGCACTAAAAGATTCTGGAGTGGCCTTTTCAGTCGCCGCCACCCCCGCCGCCGCCGTCACACCCGCTGTCCCCGCTGCAGTCCGAGCCGCTGGGCTGGGACGTATCCGATGACGGCATGACGGCGCCGCCGTCCGATCCGCCGCCCTTTTTGGCCTTCATGTTCGCCGCCCCCATCAGAGCCACGCCGAACCCTGATCCGATAGCCGTGCCCAGGGCGAGACCCAGGCCAACGTTGTCCAGGGCCACGCCCAGCGCCACGCCGATCGACAGGCCCAGACTGATCCCGATCGGCAGGAAGGCCGCGTTCTTGTTCGTCATCCCCATCTCCCCTTCATGTCAGGCGAGACTAGCATCGCGCAAACGGGAATCACTGCCTAAATAGGGGCCATGAACCAAGCTCGTACCGTTCGCGTCGCCATCATCGGTTCCGGTCCCGCCGGCTGGACCGCCGCCATCTACGCCGCCCGCGCCTCGCTGAACCCCGTCGTCATCGCCGGCATCCAGCCTGGCGGCCAGCTAACCATCACTACCGACGTCGAGAACTATCCCGGCTTCGCCGACACCATCCAGGGCCCCTGGCTGATGGAGCAGATGCAGGCCCAGGCCCTGCATGTCGGGACCGAGGTCATCCACGACATCGTGGTGTCCGCCGACCTGTCGCAACGCCCGTTCCGCCTGACGCTGGACAGCGGCGAGGAATTGCTGGCCGAGACGGTGATCATCTCCACCGGCGCCCAGGCCAAATGGCTGGGGCTTGAGAGCGAGGCCGCCTATCAGGGCTTTGGCGTCTCGGCCTGCGCGACCTGCGACGGCTTCTTCTATCGCGGCAAGGAGGTCGTAGTCGTCGGCGGCGGCAACACCGCCGTCGAAGAGGCGCTGTTCCTGACCAACTTCGCCTCCAAGGTCACGGTCGTTCACCGCCGCGACGAGTTCCGCGCCGAAAAGATCCTGCAGGACCGGTTGTTCGCCCACCCGAAGGTGGAGGTGATCTGGAACTCGGCGATCGAGGAAATTGTCGGCGTTGTGGACGGCATGGCCAAGAACGTCACCGGCGTTCGGCTCAAGAACGTCCAGGACGGCTCGACCCGGGAAATCCCCGCCGACGGCGTCTTCATCGCTATCGGACACGCCCCGTCGTCGGAACTGTTCAAGGGTCAGCTGGAGACCAACGCCGGCGGCTATCTACGGGTCAAGCCCGGCACCGCCTCGACCGAAATCGAAGGCGTCTGGGCCGCGGGCGACGTGACTGACGACGTCTATCGCCAGGCCGTCACCGCCGCCGGTATGGGCTGCATGGCCGCGCTGGAAGTCAGCCGCTTCCTTGCCGAGGAAGACCACGCCAAGGCTCACCATCCCATCAGCCACGCCGAGGCGGAGAAGATCGGGGTCTGGTGACCCCGATCCTGCGCGATCAGTAGGCCGAGGCCTCCGTCAGTTCCGCCAGATCCTCGTCAGATAGCTTAAGCGTCGCCGCCTTCAGCGTGTCGGCCAGTTGTTCGGTCGAGGTGGCGCTGACGATCGGGGCCGTGACCCCAGGTTGGGCCAGCAGCCAGGCCAAAGCGACCTGGGCGGACGTGGCCTCGTTCTTCTGCGCCACGGCGTCAAGGACCGCCAGAATGCGCACGCCGCGCTCGTCGAACTTGTCCTTCAGCATTCCCTCGCGCTTGGTCCCGGCGATCTGATCGACGGTCTTGTATTTGCCGGTCAGGAAGCCGCTCTCCAGGCTGAAATAGGTGATGACGCCCAGGCCCTTCTGGACGGCCAAGTCCTGCAATCCGCCCTCGAAGGTGTCGCGGCTGTAGAGGTTGTAGTGCGGCTGGATCGTCGCATAGGCGGCCAGACCCTCGCGCTGCGAGATGTCCAAAGCCTCGGACACCTGCTCGGCCGAATGGTTGGACGTGCCGATGGCGCGCACCTTGCCGGACTGCACCAGCTTGCCCAGCGCGCGCAGTGTCTCCTCCTGCGGCGTCTTCGGATCGGGCCAGTGGGTCTGATACAGGTCGATATAGTCGGTCTGGAGCCGGCGCAGCGACGCCTCCACCGCCGTCTCGATCCAGGCCGGCGACAGGTCGTTGTGGCCCTGCCCCATGTCCGATCCGACCTTGGTCAGTATCTTCACGTCGTCGCGCCGGCCGCGCGCCTTCAGCCACTTGCCGATGATCGTCTCGCTTTCCCCTCCGGAGTGGCCCGGAACCCAGCGCGAATAGGCGTCGGCGGTATCGATGGCGTCAAAGCCGGCCTCGACGAAGGCGTCCAGCAGGGCGATTGACGTCGCCTCATCCGCCGTCCAGCCAAAGACGTTGCCGCCGAACACCAGTGGGGCGATGTCCAGACCGCTGGAGCCGAGCTTGCGTTTGGGAAGGGTTGTCATGGGGAGGTCTCCTCTGGGGAGCCCTCGACATATGCCGCATCGCTGCGACCGCAACCGCCTCGGCGGCGGTCAGCCGAAGAGTTGAAGGCCCGGAGGCGCATAATCGACCGGTTGGCCCTGACGCCGACGCAGCGCGTAATCCACGGCCCTCTGAACCGCATGTTCGTCGGTCGGTTTGGACAGCACGCCGATGGTGCCGGCCACGCCCTCGCGCACCATGCCGGGATTGGCCGTCATGAATAGGACGGAGACGCCCATGTCCTGGCCCAGTTCGCGACCCAGGTTGATCCCAGTAGGACCATCGGAAAGGTGGATATCGACCAACGCCAGATCGACGTCGTTCTCGCGCACCAGATCGCGCGCGGCCTGTGCGGTCGCGGCGACGCCCAGAACCTCGTGACCGAGATCCTCCAGGACGAACCTGAGCTCCATCGCAACGAGAGCTTCGTCTTCGATGATGAGGATACGCGCAGTCATGGCTCGATCGGGGGTTCGGGAACGTACGTAACGTCAGTGTGAGGGATAGGTTTCAATAGAGGACTAATTTGAATACCCGCCGGCCGCTCGCCGCCTGGACAAGGCCGTCGCCGGCAGATCCACGATGACCTGAAGGCCCTCGGGTCGCCATTCGCGCGACAGCCGACCGCCCAGCTGTCCCTCGACCGACAGGCTGGCCAGGGAGGAGCCGAAGCCGGTGCGCTGCGGCAGGCTCTGGATGACCGGACCGCCCGTTTCCGACCAGGTTAGGACGAAGCGATCCTCCTGTCGTTCGGTGTCGAGCGTCACGACGCCCCCGCGCTCGGACAGCGCGCCGTATTTGGCGGCGTTGGTCGCCAACTCATGAAACAGAAGCGCCACGGAGGTCGCCGCCTGATCGTCGAAGACGGCGTCCTCGCCCCGGATCACGACGCGCGCCCCCCCCGTCTCGTCCGCATAGGCCTTGAACAGGTCGGACAGGAAGGAATGCAGGGTTGTCGCCCCGATCGTGGTCTTGGACGTCTCGGTGTGCGGCCGCACGAACTCATGCGCCCGAGCCAGGGCGGCGATGCGTGTGCGCAGCGAGGCCGCAAACGCCTTGGCTTCCGGATACTGACGCGCCGACAGGGCGACCAGGGCGGTGACCACAGCGAAGATGTTCTTGATCCGGTGGCTCAGCTCCTGGCTGACCAACTCGCGGCCTTGCTCCAGCCGCTTCAACTCATCGATATCAGTCAGGGTGCCGAACCAGCGGGTTATCTCGCCCGCCTCGTCGCGGATCGCCACCGCGCGGCCCAGGGTCCAGCGATAGACGCCGCTGTGATGCTTCAGCCGGTATTCGATCTCATAGGGCTCGCCGGTTTCCAGCGAGTTGCGCCACACCGCCCACGCCCGTTCGCGGTCGTCGGCATGGAACATGTCGTTCCACCCCTCGCCGTCCGTCGATCCCAGAGGCACGCCCGTGAACTCATACCAGCGCGCATTGTAGTAGTCGTGGAAACCGTCCGGCAGAGTGGACCACACCATCTGCGGCATGGCGTCCGCCAAGACCCGGAACCGGCTCTCGCTTTCGCTCAGGGCCACGGCGGTTTCGGCGAGGTCCGTCTCGATGGTCTTGCGTTCGGTGATGTCCACCGCGACGCCGGGGAAGCGGATCGGCTTACCCTCCGCGTCGAAATAAACCTGCCCGCGCGCCAGAACCCAACGCATGTCATCGCCCTGGCCCAGACGATATTCGCTGACGAAGGCGCCGTCGCCCGTCATGGCGCGGTCGATCTCTTCGGCGACGCGCTGGGCGTCGTCGGGATGGACGTTGCTTGTGAAAACCTCGATGGCTGCGCCTTCGCGCGCCGCTTCCGGATCCACGCCATACATGCGCGCAAAGCGTTCGTCGGCGATCACGCGATTTTCGGGAATATCCCAGTCCCAGGCCCCGACATAGGCCGAGGCCTCCATCGCCAGCCGCGCCGTGCGGTCGCTGAGGTCACGGTCCAACAGGGCGCGACGCAGCTCAAGTTGCGTCATCACCTGTTGCGCCAGGGTCTTGAGCGCAATCAGCTGAAGCTCGGTCAGACCTTGCGGGCGCGGCGTGTCGTCCAGCACGCACAGGGCGCCCAGCGGCACGCCGTCGGGGGTCCTCAGCGGATAGCCGGCATAGAAGCGAATGTGCGGCGCGCCCGTCACCAGATCATTGTCGATGAAGCGGTCATCCTGCATCGCGTCGGGGATGACCATGACGTCGTCGCCCAGCATGGCGTGGGCGCAGAAAGACAGCGGGCGCGGCGTTTCGCGTACACCCAGACCGACCTCGGACTTGAACCACTGACGCTGGGAATCGACCAAACTGACGGCCGCCATAGGCGCTTCGCAGATGCGCGCGGCTAGCGACGCCAGATCGTCGAACGACCCTTCGGGCGTCGTGTCCAAAACCCCGTAGCTCGTCAGGGCCTTCAGACGGTCGCCTTCGTCCCACCTCGGACAATCGACTTCGGGGTGGGTCAAGCAGGCGTCCTCGCTGGGCCGGTCAGGCCCGGCCATCGACATCAATGCTCGGAGTGGCGAAGCGTTGCAATGCTGGATGTCAGTTCGCGGGGCGACCGACTTCCTCCACATCCATTGTCGTGACGCCCGCGGGCGCCGGAGCGGCGGGTTTGGTCGACGATGCGGGCCGCTCCAGGGCGTTCAGGCGCGCGTTGATGGCGGCGACTTCGTCACGCGTGGGCAGGCGGCGACCGCCCAGGCTGACCACGCCGACGACCCGCTGCTGACCATCGATCTCGACCGTCTTCAGAGGCGCGTCTTTCAGCGGAGCGTCGGGATCGGCGCCGCCGGTTGCAGAGCCGGCCGCGATCGTCATGCGCGGACGCGAGAAGCGCGCCTCGTCTATCGTCGGCTCGCGCCCATTGTAGGTTTTGCGGAAGGCGGCCGTTTCGCCATAGACGCCCTTCCAACGATAGAAGATGTGCGCGCCGATTTGCGTCACCTTGGCCACCGTCGGCGCCCACCAGGGATGCACATAGTCGGCGTGATAGTGTGTGGCGGTCCCCACCTCCTGAGCCACGGCGCCGTTCAGCGCACGCTCCGCCACCTTGCGCGCCCGCTCCCAAGCCCAGCCGACCGGTGCCTGGCCCAGCGAGCCGTCGCAGGTGAAGCTGAACTGACAGCCCGTGACGCGTTCGGCCCCTTCGAACACCACGCCGCAGACGGTGCTGGCGTAATTCGGATCGCGCACGCGGTTCAGGACCACCTGCGCCACGCCCGCCTGGCCGTTGTCCGGCTCAAGCGCCGCCTCGTAATAGACCGCCTGGGTCAGGCAGCGCAAAGCCCGCCTGCGATCCTCGGCGCTGCCCTTGAACACGAACGGCAGGGCAGGACGCAGCGCGCCGGACGCGGGCGCCATGGCCGCGTTCAGACGTTGGGCCTCAAGGCCGCTCTTGCCCGATTCCAGACCTGGCTTGCCGGCCAGCGTCAAGCTCTCCCAGCCCGGCGTCAGCCCGTAGAGAGCCGGCTGCAGAAGGTTGGGATCATGCCGCATGGCGACGGCCAGCTGCGACGGCGTCAGTCGCCCCTTGATCGCGGCCAGCCCGCCCGCGCCGAGGTCGCCGCCGGTGATGCGCGAGACCGCCTCGGCCGTCCGATCCATATCGGGCCGCACGCTGGACCCCGCCGCCATGGCGACGCCCAGCACCGCGCCGGCCGCGGGCAAGGCCGCCGCCGAACGCCGCAGCGCCTTCCACATCGTCTTCCAGAGCAACCGGGTCATTCAGGGTCCAATAGCCGCGATCGGCGCACCGGCCTTTCGCTGAGATCGCGCGTCTAGTCCGACTTATAGGCCATTTTCCGGCGTCACGACGACCGCCGTTATCAAACCCCCTGCGCGTCAGGGGTGGTCGCCCCAAACGCAAGGTGTAAAACTATGTTCCAGCGGGGCAAACGCGTCGCTGGTGGGGCGAACCGACGATATGAGCGCAGGCGGATCGAAACGGCGGATCGCGGTCATGGATCGCTGGCTGATCGGCCTGGCGCGCCTGTCGACGGCCTCGCCTACGCATCGCTTTTTGATCGGGATCGGCATCGCCCTCGCGGGTCTGGCGATCCGGGCGGCGGCGTCGCCGCTGTATGGCGAGGTGACCGGCTTCACCATCCTGTTGCCGGCGGTGACCCTCGCGGCTCTGGCGGCCGGCTGGACCGGAGCCTTGACGGCGCTGGCGGTGTGCACCGGCGGCGGCTGGGCGATCGTCGCGCTGACGGCCACCGGCCGGGATGGCGTGCTTGACGCCATCGGTGGTGCGGCGACCTGGAACTTCGTTCTGGTCGGCCTGTTCATCGCGGCGGTGGGGGCGTCGCTCCGCAAGGCCCTTTCGCGGCTGAGTGAAAGCGAGACCCGGTTCCGCGAACTCGCCGATACCGCCCCCTCGCCGATCTGGCTGCTGGACGCCAAGGGCGAGTTCGAGTTCGTCAACGCCGCCGTCTTCACCCTGCACGGGCTGGACATCGAGGCTCTACGCGAGGGCGGCTGGAAGACGGCCGTTCACCCCGACGATCTGGAGACTGTAAAGGCGGCCGAGAAGGCCGGCGCCGCTGATCGCGAGCCTTTCCAGATGGAGGCGCGCGTTCTGGGGCAGGATGGCGTTTGGCGCTGGATGCGGGCCGTCGTGCGTCCGCGCTTCGATGGGCAGGGCGTCTTCGTCGGCTATGCCGGCATTTCCTTCGACGTGACCGAAGCCCGCGAGGCGCTGGATGCGGCGGCGCGCGCCGCGCGACGTCAAGCCTTCCTGCTGGACTTCAGTGATCGTCTGCGCGACCTGACCGATCCCGAAGACATCATGGCCGATGTGGAGAGCACGCTCGGCGCGCTGCTGGACGTCGACCGGGTCGGCTATGGCGAGGTGGATCAGGCGGCGGGCGTCGTTTCCATGAGCCGCGACTGGACCGCCGGCGTCGAAAGCGCTCAGGGTCAGTTCAGCCTGAACGCCTTTGGCGAAGGTCTGATCTCAGACCTGAATGAAGGCCGCACCATCCAGATTTCAGATGTGCGCGAAGACCCTCGCACGGCGGCGGTCGCCGACGCCTTCGACGCCATCCAGACCCGCGCTCTGGTGCGCGCGCCGCTGATCCGGACCGGACGTTTGCGCGCGTTTCTCTATGTCCATTCGGCGACGCCGCGCGACTGGACCGAGGCCGAGGTCAGCCTTGTCGAAGAAGTCGCGGCGCGCACCTGGGCCGAGGTCGAGCGCGCCCGCGCGGAAAACGAGACCCGTGAGAGCGAACAGCGGTTCCGCGCCATCGCTGACACCGCGCCGGTGCTGATCTGGGTCACCAAACAGGATCGCACGCGCGCCTTCGTGAACCGCGCCTATGTCGATTTCCACGGCTCAGACTATCAGACCGTGCTCAACCTGGATTGGCGCAGCGCGCTGCATCCCGAGGATCAAGCGCGCATCTTGGCGGAATCGATTAACGGGGAAGCGACGCGCGAGCCCTTTTCGATGGAGGCGCGTTATCGCCGTCACGACGGCGAATGGCGCTGGCTGAAGTCCTTCTCCCGCCCCCGTCTGGCCGGTCAGGAGGTTGTCGGCTTCGTGGGCGTGGCGTTTGACGTGACGGACATGCGCACGGCCCAGGCGCGCCTGGAGGAATCCGAGAACCGCTTCCGCACGGTCGCCGACAGCGCGCCCGCCCTGATCTGGATGAGCGACGACGCCGCCCAGATGGTGTTCGCCAACAGGCGCTATCGCACCTTCTTCGGCGTCGAGGCGGACGCGCATCTGCCCGATAGCTGGCGGCGCCTGATCCACCCGGACGACGAGGGCGTTTTCGCCGCCGCCTTCATGCGAGCCTTCGAGGCGCGGGATCGGTTCGAGGCGCTGACGCGGGTCAATCATCCAACACTCGGTCCGCGCTGGCTGCGCACCGAAGGCGTGCCGCGCTTCGACGCCTCCGGCCTATTCCAGGGTTATGTCGGCGCCTGTCTGGATGTGACCGACGCCAAGCGGGCCGAAGACGACCTCAAACGCATCAATGAACTGCTGGAAGAAAGGGTTGACGAGGCCCTGATCGAAAAGGCTCAGGCCGAGGCGCAACTGGTCCATGCCCAGCGGATGGAGGCGGTCGGGCGGCTGACCGGCGGGGTCGCGCATGACTTCAACAATCTGCTGACCGTGGTGATCGGGGCCTTGGACATCATCCTGCGCAGCGAGAACGCGGCCAAGCGCAAGAAGCTGGGTGAGGCGGCGCTGGCGGCGGCGCGACGGGGCGAGAGCTTGACGCATCAGTTGCTGGCCTTCTCGCGTCGTCAGGCTCTGCGGCCCGAGCCGATCGATCTCAACGCCCTGATCCGCGAGAGCGAACCGCTGCTGCGTCGGGCCGTCGGCGAGGCCGTGGACTTCAAGGTCAAGCTGAAGCGTGGCGGCGCGCCCGCCAATGTCGATCCGGCCCAGTTCGAAGCCGCGCTGCTGAACCTGATCGTCAATGCGCGCGACGCCCTGGGCGATGTGACCGGGGCCAGGGGCCGCCAGGCCCGCATCACCGTGCAGACGCGGGCCTGCACGGTCGAGGCCGGACAGATCGCCGAACTGGCGGCGGGCGACTATGTCTGCGTCAGCGTCGCCGACAACGGCGAAGGCATGTCGCCGGACATCCGCGACCGGGTGTTCGAACCCTTCTTCACCACCAAGGGCGTCGGCAAGGGGACAGGCCTGGGGCTGAGCCAGGTCTATGGGTTCGCGCGCCAATCGGGCGGCGGCGTCCAGATCATCTCCGAGCCGGGACGCGGGGCCGAGATCTGCATTTTCCTGCCGCCTCTGTCGGCGGAAGACGCCGCAATGACGTCCAGTCTGGTCGCCGCCGATGGCGTCCCCGTAGTCGAGGGCGGGCGGATGTTGCTGGTGGAGGACGACGCCGGCGTCGCCGCCATCGCGCTCGAAATCCTGGAAGGTTTCGGGCTGGAGGTCGACTGGGCCGAGACGGGCGACGATGCGCTGAAGTTCCTTCAGGCCGACGACTTCGATCTGATGCTGACCGACGTTGTGATGCCCGGCGGCATGAGCGGCATCGATTTGGCGCGCGAGGCGGCGGCGCGCTGGCCGGATCTGCGGATCGCCCTGACCTCGGGCTACGTCGGCGAGGACGTAGATGCGGTGCTGGCCGACACGGTCTGGCCGCTGCTGCGCAAACCCTATTCGTCGGACCAGTTGCGCGCCCTGCTGGAACGCCTCAGCGCCGCGCCGACGAACTAACTAACAAGGGAACTGACGGCCAAAGAAAAACGCGCCGCAGCGATGCGACGCGTCGATCTATTTGGAGCTGCAGCTGGATTTAGCGGCGGGCCTTGCGGGCGGCGTAACGCGCGTCGCGCTTGGCCTTCTGCTCTTCCTTGGTTAGCTGCTTGCGCGCCTTGCGGTCGGCGCGCTTTTCGGCGTCGATCTCTTCCTGAGCGGCGAGTTCGGCGGCCAGACGAGCGGCTTCCTTTTCAGCCTTTTCACGACGCTGCTCGGCCTTGGCTAGTTCGTGCTGCTGACGCAGAGCTTCCTTTTCGGCGGCGCGCTTTTCAGCCAGACGCTCGAACTCGGGATCGGGCGCGGCGGCCTTGGGCTTGAATTTGGCGAGCAGGGCCTTCTTGGCCTCTTGCTGGGCGGTAATGCGGTCGGAGAATCCGGTCTTCAGATCTTTCATGCGAAAGCGTCAGGGTTCCTTGTGAGCGACCAGGGCGGTCGTCGGGGGTCAGGCTGCGCCACGCACGGCCCGAAGCGGGGCGCACAAAGCCGATAAGCGCGCGAAAATCAAGGTTCGCAGCCCGCAAATCGGCTTGATGCGTCATTTGGGGCGTCGCGGCGGCGTGGCCGCAACACTTCGTTCAGATAGGCGACGCAGCCCTGATCGCAAGCGCGGCGATAAGAGCGTGCGTCGATCGAGGCGGTCTTAGTTCGGCTTTTGCGCCTGGCCGACAGCCGTCCCAGCAGCACCGCCCACGGCGGCGCCGACCGGCCCGCCGACGACCGCGCCCGCGATAGCGCCGCTGGCGGCCTTCTGTTCGATGGTCGCGCCGCAGGCAGACAGGGCGAACGCCGCCGCAGCGGCCGCAGTCAGGGTGATGATTTTCGTCATGAGCTTCTCTCCAAAGGCCACGCTTGAACGCGAACGCGGCATAGCGGTTCCTGGCTTGGGGTCTAGTTGCGCCGACAACCACCGCCACAATTCTAAACAGCTTTGTTCGCTCCATTTAGTTTGCTGCGATGCAGCATATCTAGACATAACAAGTTCAACAGTTGATGGATACAGTATTCGGCCTATAGATTTATCCAGTCTTGCCGTTTTGCAGCCACACGGGTCGCCGCGACTGAAAAATACCTACCGAATCCGATGCGTTAACCATCGGATTGCGAATCGAACACATTGAGGCCATAAAAGGCTGGCTAAAGGCCCGTCCTCGACGCCCGGGCCACTGAGCCGAGCGCCGGAATTTGCAGGCTGGACCGCGACCGCAATGGGTCGCCTCGCCGGCAAGACTACCCCGGGGGCCGCGTTTCTCGCCCTGCTGAACAGGACTATCTCGTTGTCGCATTCCTCGCAGACGCGCGCCATTTTGCGCGCCGATCGTGTGGCCAAGATCAAGCCCATGACGGCTGCTGCAGCCTTTGGCGGTCTGTTGGGACTGGCGATCGGATGCGCCTATCTGGGCGGCACGACGGCGCGCGCGACGACGCTGCGCGCCCAGGCCGAACGGATTCAAGGCGCCACCGCCGCCGGTTTCACGGAAGAAGCTCTCGCCGCCGCCGCCGGCGGCCTCGACGCCAGCGCCCTGACCATCGCGCGTCGACACGATCCCTACACCAGCGCGGGCTCGGCCCAGCGCGATCGCCAGGCCGAACTGCTGGCCGCCCGTCTCGAACAACTCCGTGCGCCGGGCGACCCCAACCTTCGCCGCGCCAGCCTGACAGCACCGACCGCCGCGCCCGCGTTCCGCGTCGCCAACGCCCTGGACGCCAGCCGCGATCTCGATTGCCTGACCCAGGCCGTCTATTATGAAGCCCGCGGCGAGGGCGCCGACGGCATGAAGGCCGTGGCCCAGGTCGTCCTGAACCGCGTGCGCCACCCCGCCTTCCCCAAGACCGTCTGCGGCGTCGTCTTCCAAGGCGCGGCGCGCAGCACCGGTTGCCAGTTCTCCTTCACCTGCTCGGGCGCGATGCGCGGCCGCGTCAACCAGGCCGCCTGGAACCGCGCCAAGACCGTAGCCTCGAACGCCATGTCGGGGTCGGTCTTCTCGCGCGTCGGCAATGCGACCCACTTCCACGCCACAGCCGTGACGCCGGGCTGGCGTTCGTCGCTTGTGCAGGTCAGCCAGGTCGGCAGCCATCTGTTCTATCGCTTCGGCGGCCGTTCAAGCACCGGCGGGACCTTCACCTACGCCGCCCGTCGCGCGGCGCCGGCGGACCAGCCGCGCCTGATCCAGGCCGGCCTAAACCCGGTCGAAACCGCGCGCCAAGCCGGACAAGCGGTCGCCTATTCGATGGTGCTGGCGCAGGAAGGCCGCGCCCTGCCCGCGCCGGCGGCCCAGTCGACGACGTCCTCGCCTGCCGCCACGCGCGCCGCCGTGTCCCAACCGGCTTCCCGCCCTGCGCGGGCGAACGAGACCTCGGCCAAGACCGACGTCGCCGAAACGGCCTCCAGCCCCGCTTGATCGGCGGAGGCCTGGAGGCCGTCAGAGCGCGTCCAGGCCGATATCCAGAACCGGCGCCGAATGGGTCAGGGCGCCGACCGAGATGACGTCCACCCCCGTCTCGGCGATGCCGCGCACGGTTGTCAGATCGACCCCGCCCGAGGCCTCAAGCACGATCCGCCCTGCGACGCGCGCCACGGCGGCGCACAGGTCGTCGAGGCTGAAGTTGTCCACCATGATGACATCGGGCGCCGCGCCCTCGTCGATCAGGGCCAATACGGCGCCCAGTTGATCCAGCCCATCGACCTCGACCTCGACCTTCATCAAATGCGGGGCGAAGGCCTTGGCCCGCCGCACCGCCTCGGCGACGCCGCCGCAGACAACGACGTGGTTGTCCTTGATCAGGATGGCGTCATCCAGCCCGAAGCGATGGTTGATACCGCCGCCGCAGGCCACGGCGTGCTTCTCCAGCGCGCGCAGGCCTGGCGTGGTCTTGCGCGTATCCGCGATCCGCGCCTTGGTCCCGGCGACGGCTTCGACATAGGTGCGCGTTAGAGTCGCCACGCCGCTGAGCCGTCCGACCAGATTGAGCGCTGTCCGCTCGGCCGACAGGAAGGCGCGCGCGTCAGCCTCCACCACCGCCAGCACGTCGCCGGCCTCGAAGGCGTCGCCGTCTCTCAGCCGCAGATCGACCGAGGCCTTGGGGTCCATGGCCAGCACGGCCAAGCGCACGCAGTCGATGCCCGCGAGCACGCCGGGCTTTCTGGCCGAAAAGGCCGCCTTCATCCGCGCACCCTCAGGGATGCAGGCAATGGCGGTCATGTCGCCGGCCCGACCCAGATCCTCGGCCAGCGCCAGGCGTACGACAGGCTCGATCAGAACGTCTGGAAGTCGTCTCATTCCGCCGCCTCCAACGCCGCCGGGTATGGCATCCGCACCCGCGTATGCACAGCGACCCCGTCCGTCTGCGGATAGTCCGAGCGGTAGTGCCCGCCCCTGCTCTCGCGCCGGTCCAGAGCCGCCTGGGCAATGAGCCTCGCCGCCAACAGGACGGCCGCCGGCCCGTGCTGGCTCTGCAGCCGGTCAATCAGGGAGATGAGGGTCTGTAGTCCCTCCGCATCACGCACCACACCCGCATGCGCCGTCATGGCGGTCCGCAGTTCGGCCATCGCCGCATCCGGCAGGTCAGGCGAGATATCAGCCGCCAACGCGCGGCCGCCGCCGACTTCCTGGGCCGCCGACCGGCCCGCGCGCCGACCGAAGGCCGCCGCTTCCAGCAGAGAGTTGGACGCCAGCCGGTTGGCGCCGTGCACGCCGGTCGCCGCGCACTCCCCGACCGCATAAAGGCCCGCAACCGTCGTACGGCCGTCCGCGTCGGCGGCGGTCCCGCCCATATGATAGTGGCACGCCGCCATCACCGGGATCGGACTGATGCGTGGGTCCAGCCCGGCGCGCATGCAGGCGGCGAAGACGGCGGGAAACGCGTGAGGAAACTCGTCCCCGATCGCCGTGCGTGCATCCAGAAAGGCCCCTCGCCCGTCGGCGCGCGCCGCATGGACCGCTCGCGCCACCACGTCTCGCGGCTTCAGATCGGCGTCGGCCTCGTCGCCCAGCAGAAAGCGTCCCTGACCATCGATCAGTCGCGCGCCCTCACCCCGCAAAGCCTCGGTCGCCAGCGGCGCGGGGTCCAGTCCTACGTCGATGGCGGTGGGGTGGAATTGCACGAACTCGGGATCGAGCATTTCCGCGCCAGCGCGCGCGGCCAGGGCCATACCCTCGCCCTTCAACGCCGCCGGGGTCGTGGTCGCCGCGAACAGACCGCCCGCGCCGCCAGTGGCCAACACCACCGCCGTCGCCGTGATCTCGACCAGGCGGTCGCCGCGCATCACCACCGCCCCGACCACTCGGCCGTCGGCATCCTGCGACAGGGCCTTCAGTCGTGCGTCGTCCCAGACCTCGATCAGCTTTTCAGCTCGCACCGCCGCAACGACGGCCGACAGGATGGCTCGACCAGCGCCGTCGCCGCCAACCCGCGCCACGCGAGGAACGGAATGAGCCGCCTCCAGACTGACCACGAAGCCGCCGTCCGCATCCCGGTCGAACGGCGCGCCCAGGGCCGCCAGCCACTCCACCGTCTCGCGCCCGGCGTCGGTCAGGGCGCACGCCGCGACCGCCTCGACCAGACCCGCGCCCGCCGCCTCGGTATCTTTGGCGTGCAATGCGGCCGAATCCGGCGCCGTCAGCGCCGCCGCCATCCCGCCCTGCGCCCAGGCGGACGAACAGGCGTTCAGCAAGGGCTCGGGCGTCACGACGAGAACCTTCGCGCCGGCCTTGGCCGCCTCAAGCGCAGCCGACAGCCCCGCCAGCCCCGCCCCGACGATCAGAGGTCCGTGATGCCGCGTTCGGTTCATCGTCCAAAGCCCAAGTAGTTGAGGCCCAACTGCACCGCGCCGGACGGATCGCCCGCGGTCATCGGCATCAGGGCGCCGACGGCCGCCGCCGCGCACGCCGCGAGGGTTAGCAGATAGAGCGCCAGGCTGTTGGCCGCCTCGGGCCAACTCAGCGTTCCCCAGGCCGCACGCCAGACGCCGCGCTTCAGATGGCTGAACACCGACAGGGCCAGAAAGGCGGCCAGAATGAACCGCCCGGTCGTCAGTCCCCACCAGACCACCGTCACGCCGATCACCAGCAGCACGATCTGCTCCAGACGCGGATGCACACGCGTCAGCACCGGGCCCAGAGCCTTGGATCCATCCAGAGGCGGCGCAGGCACAAGGTTCACCAGATTGAGCATGGCGATGAAGAAGGCGCCCATCAGCCACTCTCCCTGCCCCAGAACCATCCAGACCCCGACGAAGGGGATCATCGCCAGCAGGCCGAACGCCGGTCCGGCCAACGACACCAGAACCCCGTCCCACTCACTTTTCGGCTCCCGCCGCGCCTTTGCCAGGCCGCCCAGGAAGGGGATAATGTAGATGCGGGCCGGCCCCATGCCGAGCTTGTTCATCGCCAGGGCGTGGCCCGCCTCATGGACGAACAGGCCGATCAGCACCGCGCCCGCCACGATGGCGCTGCCCGTGATCCACCACAGGAAGCCGCCCATCAGCGCTGTGGACAGCATCGCCCACACCAGGCTCTGGTCCTTCTCGACCGGCGCTTCGGCTGCCGGCGCGGTTTCACGCGCCAATGTCGCTTCGGGCTTGGCGTCCCAAGGCCCCGGCGTGCGGCCAGGCGTCTGATCTGTGGTGTTTGTGTTGCTCATGGCGTCCAGATGGGCGCGGACGACCGACCCGTCGCCGGGACCGATCGCCGCGTCACGCTCAGATCAGTTCCACATCCACGTGGTGGCGCGCCTTGACCAGATCGTAGCGCGCGGGAATGGCGGGCGGCGGCAGGTCGATCATTCGCTGCACCGCCAGGCGTCCGCGTTCGATCATGTCGGCCGGCACCGTCACCTCGAACTGCATGTGCAGCAGGCAGTCGCGGATGTTCTGCAGCGTGATCCGCTTCATATGCGGGCACAGGTTGCACGGGCCGATGAACTGCACGCCCGGCACGTCGCCAGCGACGTTCGAGGCCATCGAACATTCGGTGATCATCACCACCTGTCTGGGCCGGCGCGCCTCGACATAGTCGGTCATCGCCGCCGTCGAGCCGGCGAAGTCCGCCGCCGCCAGCACGTCCTCAGGGCATTCGGGGTGGGCCAGGATCTCGGCCCCCGGATAGGCGGCGCGCATCTCGGCGATATCGGCGACCGTGAACCGCTCATGCACCTCGCAGCGACCTTTCCAGGCGATGATGCCGACCGTCGTCTGGGCCGCGACATTGCGCGCCAGGAACTCGTCCGGGATCAGGATGACCCGATCCACGCCCCATTCCTTCGCCGCCCATTCCACCACCTGAACGGCGTTGGCGGACGTGCAGCAGATGTCGGTCTCGGCCTTCACATCGGCGGTGGTGTTCACATAGGTCACGACCGGCAGGCCCGGATAGCGCTGCTTGATCAGCCGCACATCCGCGCCGGTGATCGACGAGGCCAGCGAGCATCCCGCGCGCAGGTCGGGGATCAGCACGGTCTTTTCCGGGCTCAGGATCTTCGATGTCTCGGCCATGAAATGCACGCCCGCCTGGACGATCACCTTCGCGTCCGACCGCGCGGCCTCCTTGGCCAGACCTAGGCTGTCGCCGACATAGTCGCCGACGCCGTGGAAGATCTCGGGCGTCATATAGTTGTGGGCCAGGATCACCGCGTCGCGCTCGCGCTTCAGCCGGTTGATCTCGCTGATCAGGCGCGCCTGCGCAGGCCATTCCAGCGGCGTGACGTGGTCCTTGACCTTGGCCCACACCCCGGCGGTTTCCCGCTCCAGCTCTTTCGTCAGACCAAAGGCGCCGTCAGCCATGATCATCTCCATACCCTTATGCTCACATTTAGCATAAGCAGGCGCAATGTAGGCCGATGCGTGTGCTGTGCAAGAGGAAATGCATACCTCTTCCTGCAAGTCACCGACGACCGCGATCTGCAAAAACCGTTCCCAAGTGGGCGGATATCGCCTAGATGGCAGCCCACTTCTTTGCCCCCAAGCGCCTATTCACGACATTTCCATGCAGGACACCATCCGCCGCATCCTCACCGCCCGCGTCTATGATGTGGCGGAGGAGACGCCTCTCGACCCGCTGCGCCGCCTGTCGGTGCGGCTCGAGCGGCCCGTTCTGCTGAAGCGCGAGGACTTGCAGCCGGTCTTTTCGTTCAAGATCCGCGGCGCCTATAACAAGATCGCCGGCCTGTCGGAGGACGAACTGTCCAGGGGCGTCATCTGCGCCTCGGCCGGCAATCACGCGCAAGGGGTGGCCCTGGCGGCCGCACGTCGCGACATTCCCGCCACCATCGTCATGCCCACCACCACACCGGGCATCAAGGTCGCGGCCGTGCGCGCCCTTGGCGGCGAAGTGGTTCTGCATGGCGACAGCTTCGACGAAGCCTATGCCCACGCCCGCCATCTGGAAAGCCAAACCGGCGCGGCGTTCATCCATCCCTTCGACGACCCCGACGTCATCGCGGGCCAGGGCACGGTGGGCCTCGAGATCGCCCGTCAGCACGCCGATCCGATCGAAGCCATCTTCGTGCCCATCGGCGGCGGAGGCTTGGCCGCCGGGGTCGCGGCGATCGTCAAATTCCTGCGGCCCGAGACCCGGATCATCGGCGTCGAGCCTGTGGATGCTCCGACGATGAAGTCCGCCATCGACGCGGGTGAGGTCGTGACCCTGAACGAGGTCGGCCTGTTCGCCGACGGCGTCGCCGTGCGTCGAGCCGGGACTGAGACCTTCCGGCTGTGCAAGGATCTGCTGGACGAGATCGTGCTGGTGGACACCGACGCCATCTGCGCCGCGATCAAGGACATCTTCGACGACAGCCGCGCCATCGCCGAGCCCTCGGGCGCCGTGGCCTTGGCGGGGCTGAAGGCCTGGGCCGCCGCCCATCCCGGTAGCGGCAGTCTGATCGCCGTCAACTCGGGCGCCAATCTGAACTTCGACCGGTTGCGCCATGTCGCCGAACGGGCCGAGATTGGCGAGGGCGCCGAGGCGCTGCTGGCCGTGGCGATGAAGGACGACCGCGACGACTATCGTCGATTCCTAGACAGTCTGGACGGCCGTTCGGTCACCGAATTCAACTATCGCTGGTCCGGCGACGGGCAGGCGCAAATCTTCGTCGGCGTCGCCCTGCGAAACGGTCCGCACGAGCGCGACGACCTGATCGCGGCCCTGCGTTCGGGCGGTTACGCCGTCGAGGACATGAGCGACAATGAGACCGCCAAGCTGCATGTCCGCTACATGGTCGGCGGCCGCACCGTTGGCCTGCCCCACGAACGCATCCTGCGCTTCCAGTTCCCCGAGCGCCCCGGCGCCTTCCTGCGGTTCCTGAACAGCCTCCAGCCCGCCTGGGCCCTGACGCTGTTCCATTATCGCAACCACGGCGACGACGTCGGCCGGGTGCTGGCGGGGATCAGCGTGCCGCCCCAGGAACAGGACCAACTGACCGCCGCCCTGGCCGATCTGGGCTACCCCTACGTCGACGAGACCGCCAACCCGGCGTGCCGCCTGTTTCTGGACGGTGCGTAACTACGTAGTGCGACCTTAACCGGACGTTTGCGGGCGGCGGCGCATGAATACAGGCCTACGGAGCCCGTCATGTTCTCGTTCAATCGCCTGTCCATCGCCCTGAAGCTCGCCGTCGTGGCGGGGCTTGCCATCGGCGCCCTGATGATCGTCGCGGCCATCGGCGTGACGGCCTATTCCGGCGCGATCGTCCGCGACATGGCCGGCCGATACGCCGAAAGCGCTGCGCTAGAAGCCTCGCAAGAGATCCGCAACGAGATCGTCTCGGCCGGCACGGGCGCCAAAACCCTGGCCGCGACCTTGGGCGCCGCACGACAGACGGGCCTGACCGACCGCGCCGCCTACATGGCCTTGGTCAAGCCGAACGCCGAAGCCACCGATCAGGTCATGGGCGCCTGGTTCATGGCCGCCACTGACGCCGTCGGCGCAGACGCCGCCCACATTGGTGATGCGGCGAGCAGTTCGAACGTCAACGGACGACTTTCAATCTATTGGGTGCGTCGTGACGGTCAGATTTCCTTGGAGCCTGAGGCAGACGGCTCGGACTTCGAACAGGCCTATTATACCGAACCGATGGCCAGCGGCGCGCCGGTCGTAGTCGAGCCGTACGAAGAGAACATTGGCGGCGGCAAGGTCGCGATGACCTCGGTCGCCTATCCGGTGCGCGCCAACGGCCGCATCATCGGCGTCGCGGGCCTGGATATCACCTTGGCCAACCTGTCGCAGCGCTTGGCGGCGATGAAGCCGCTGGGCACGGGCCGCGTGACCCTGGTGTCGAACAAAGGCGTCTGGGTCGCCCATCCGGACGCCGCCGTGCGAGGTCAAGCCTATGCGGATGCTGGCGCGGACATCGTGCGCAACGTCATCGCCAAACGCCAGGCCCAGGCGGTCGAGGGCGTCAGCGTGAACGGCGAGCCGGTTCGACGTCTGGTGCAGCCCGTGATCCTGCCCGGTCAAAAGGCGACCTGGGCCGTCGTTCTGGACATCCCCGTCGCGACGATCGAGGGTCCGGCGCGGCAGTTGGCCTTGATGCTTCTGGTCGGCGGCGTTCTGATCATCGCCGCCATCATCGTCGCCCTTCTGGTCACCAGCGACCGTTTGATACGACGCCCACTTGCGCGTCTGACGGCCGATGTTCGGACCATGAGCGAAGGACGTTATGACGTTCCCGTCGCCGGTGCGGACAAGGCCGACGAACTGGGCCAGATTGCGCGGGCGCTCGAAGGGTTCCGGCTCGAGCTTGCGGACGGCCTGGCGCGGCGCGATCAGCAACAGCGCGAACGTGCGGCCGCCGAAACCGATCGTCGCCGGCACGCCGAGGAGACGGAGCTTTTCGCCGCCTCGCAAACGCGCGCCGTCGAGACTTTGGGCGAAGGTCTATCGCGCCTCGCCGCCGGCGACCTAGCCTGGCGGATGCCCGAGGCGGGCTTCACCGCCGACACGCGTCGCATCCCGGAAGATTACAACGCCGCCCTGCATCAGTTGCACTCGACGATGACCGGCATCTGGACCACGGCCCAGTCGATGCGCGGCGGATGCCAGGACATCGCCGCCGCCGCCGACAGCCTGTCGCGCCGCACCGAGCAGCAGGCCGCCGGTCTGGAGCAGACCGCCGCCGCGCTGGACGAGCTGACGCAGACGGTACGCAGCAGCGCCGAAAACGCCGAGCGCGCCCGAGACATCACTCAGGCCGCTCAGGCGGCGGCGGACAAGGGCGAGGCCGTCGTGCAGGACGCAATCGGCGCCATGTCGGAGATCGAGCAGTCCTCGACCCAGATCAATCAGATCGTCGGCGTCATCGACGAGATCGCCTTCCAGACCAGCCTTCTGGCCCTGAACGCCGGCGTCGAGGCCGCCCGGGCCGGGGAAGCCGGACGCGGCTTCGCCGTCGTCGCCTCCGAGGTGCGGGGCCTGGCCGAACGGTCGGCCAGCGCCGCCAAGGAGATCAAGGCGCTGATCGCCCTGTCGCAAAGCAATGTGCAGCGCGGATCCGATCAGGTGTCGCTGACGCGCGATAGCCTCAGCGCAATCGCTGTCCAGGTTGCGGAGGCCAACGCCCTGGTTCGCACCATCGCCGCCGCGACGCGCGAACAGTCGGTCGGCATCGGCGAGATCAATGTGGCGATCAATCAGATGGACCAATTCACCCAGCAGAACGCCGCCATGGTCGAAGAATCCACCGCCGCCAGCCACGCCCTGACGAGCGAGGCCGGCGAACTGGAGGGGCTGATCAGTCGCTTTGATCTGGGTCAGACGGCGCAGTCGAGACGCGCCGCCTGATTAGAGGACGGGCACCACGCACAGCGCCCGTCTGTCTTCACGCCTTATCGATGGCGGCGGCGATCTGATCGCTGGAATGGCCCGTCAGGTCCTTGGCGATCTCGCCGACCAGCTTGGCTTGAAGGTCTTTGTGCCAATGCTTGCGCAGTTCGCCCAGCGTCTTGGGCGCTGCGATCACCAGCAGTTCGTCGATCTTGTTGGTGACCGACCATTTGTTCAGCACCTCGGCGACGCCCATGGCGAAACCGTCCTCGGCCTGGGTGTCATTGTCTGGGTTCGCCTCATTGGATCGACGGCCGGCCGAACCCGACACCCGATCCGCGATGGCCGGGGTTTCCAGCGGCGTCAGCTTGATGTCCGAAGCGTTCGTATTCTTGAACAGGGCCAGCTTCTCGCCATCGACCACCGCCACCAGCGCGCCATTGGAAAGTTTCATCGTCGATACTCCAGTGTGTAGGGACCTGGACAACGAACCGGGACGCAGGCCGTTGCCTCGCGCCGCCGATCCCATAGTGTCGCGCGACAAAACCGCCGGGAGATAAACCATGCCTGACGTCCTGCCGCTGGACCGCCGCCGCCTGATGGCCCTGGGCGCATCGGGCGCCGCGGCTGCGATCTTGCCAGGGTGCGCGACCATGACGGCTGCATCGCCGCGCCAGACGGTATGGACCTTTGATCGCCTGACCGACATCGGGGGGATCGAGACCCGCGTCGAGGGCGCGCCGGGCCTGATCGACAGCCCCTTTGGCCGAGCGGTTCAGTTCGACGGCGTGGACGACGCCCTGTTCATCGATCAGCATCCGTTGGCCGGAGCCGAGACCTTCACTTTCGAGGCCCTGTTCCGACCCGACGGCGGCGCCTTCGAGCAACGCTGGTTTCATCTCGCCGAAGAGGCGCCGGCCGGTCAGCCGCCGTCGCAGACGCGATTCCTGTTCGAGATCCGCGTGGTTCGGGACCGCTGGTATCTGGACGCCTTCACGCGCGGCCCCGGCTACAACCACACCCTGATCTTCCCCGAGCGGCTCCATCCGTGCGGACAGTGGTTCCACGTCGCGCAGACTTTCGACGGCGTCCTGTACCGGGCCTATGTCGACGCGGTCCTGCAGGGCGAGCACCCGGTGCCGTTCAAGCCGCAAGGGCCAGGCCGCGCCTCGGTCGGTTGCCGCATCAACCGCGTGAACTACTTCAAGGGGGCGGTGCGTCAGGCCCGCTTCACCCACGCCGCCCTGACGCCTGAAAGGTTCACTCGCGGCTAAAGCAGCCGGCCGCCCGCTTCATGCGCCAGAAGCCAGCGTTTGCGCTCAAGTCCGCCCGCATAGCCGGTTAGCGTCCCGTTCGCTCCGATCACGCGGTGGCACGGCACGATGACGCCGACTGGATTGGCGCCGTTGGCCAGACCCACGGCGCGGACGGCCTTGGGCGCGCCGATGGCCGCAGCGAGCTGACCATAGGTGCGCGTCTCGCCGATCGGTATGTCGCGCAACGCCGTCCACACCGCACGTTGGAACTCCGTGCCGCCCGTGCGGACCGTGATGGCGTCGAAGGCGGTCAGGTCGCCGCCGAACCAGGCCTCGACCGCCCGACGCACCGGCTCCGGCGCGCGGCCTTCGGTCAGGACAACCTCACCGTAGTGTCGGCGCAGCAGCAGGCGCAGACGGGCTTCATAGTCGTGGAAATCAAGCGCGCGCACCGCGCCGTGGGCGTCGGTGACGACCAGCACCTCGCCGACGGGGGACGGGATGCGATCCAGGGTCAGATGCATGTCAGGCTGCTTGGTCATCTCGCCGCTCCTCGCTCAGGGCCCAGTAGAGTGCGCCATAGGCCCGCCACGGCCGCCACCGCTCGGCGCGCGCCAGCAGCGCGGCGTCTGTCGTCGTCAGCCGGTCGCTGGGCGCATCCGCACCGGCATCGATCCAGTCGCCCGCAAGCCGCAACCCCGGCCTGGCCGTGATTGCCGCGCGCAGCACGGGGTCGGCCAATAAGTCGCGCGTGATCGCCTCGGGATCGGCGGCGAGGTCGAAAACGCGCCGCACCCGCGCCAGCACGCCCGGCAAGGCTTTCAGATTCTCAACCCGCGCCTCGACCGCCGCCTTGCCCGGTTGGGCGGGGCGCACCATCACCGAACCGTCCGTATCGTCCACGTCGGGGTGAAGCCGCCGGGTCCAAGCGTCGTTGACCACTGCTTCGCCTGGGACGCTGCGTATCGCCAAGGTCTTCATCATGGCATCCCAGTCATAGGGCGGGCGGTAGGACAGGCCGATCTTTATCACCCCGCCCGCTTCGGCCTCGACCTTGCGACGCCGCAGGTCGGACGGTGCGCGCCCATACAGGGCCTGAAACGTCTCATTGAATCGTCGTACGCTGCCGAAACCCGACGCCATCGCCACCTTGGCCATCGACAGGGTGCTCTCGTGGATCAACTGTTTGGCCAACAGCACGCGCCGCGTCTGGGCCACGCTGACCGGGGCCGCGCCCAGATGCTGGCGGAAAAGGCGGCGCAGCTGCCGCTCGCCCATGCCCAGCCGTGTCGCCAAAGCGTCCGTGTCGCCGACATCCAGCGCCCCCGCCTCGATCAGGGCCAGGGCCCGGCTGACGGTATTCGACGTGCCGCGCCAGGCGCCCATTTCCGGCGCCGTCTCGGGCCTGCACCGCAGACAGGCCCGCAAGCCAGCCGCCTCGGCTGCTGCGGCGCTGGGGTGAAAGACCACATTCTCGCGCTTCGGCGTCCGCGCCGGGCAGACCGGCCGACAGTAGATCCCCGTCGAGGTCACGCCGGTGAAGAAACGCCCGTCGAAACGGGCGTCCCGCGCCACGACGGCGCGCCAGCAGGCCTCCTGATCCAAAACCTGATCCATGCCCGCAGGATGCGCCGCCCGCCCGACGATGTCTCGCGGTTTTCGGACATGAATCGGATCAGTCTCTCAGGAAGAACAAGGCCTCCACCGTCGTGTCCAAAGCCCGGGCCAGTTCCAAAGCCAGAACGGTCGAGGGCACGAAGACGCCGTTCTCGACCGTATTGATGGTCTTGCGCGAGACGCTGGCCTTGTCGGCCAGCCCCTGCTGCGTCAGGCCTGCGGCGGAGCGCGCCTCCTTCAGCCTCGAGCCGAGCCTGGGATCACCCATCGCGACCGGCCTCGCGATCCAGCCAGGCGAACCGCAGGCCCGCCGACGCCCCGCCCAGCGCCAGCACATAGGGCAGAGCCAGCACGCCATAGTCCGCGCGCCACAGACCCAGACCCAGCGCCACGGTGACCCCGCCCATCAGCACGACGAAGGCCAGGATCATCGACCGCGCCCGCAGAACCTGCGTCAGCTCGTCTTCCATCAGACGGCGGTTCTTCTGTGCATTCCAATCCCAGCCCATGACGAGCACGGGAATCAACCAGCCGTACAGAACCGGCAGCAGGATCTGCACGTAGGCGCCGAGATTGTGGTCCCCGCCCAGAACCCGCTGCATGGCCAGATGCGCCTGAGCCATGAACAGCAGCAGTACGAGGGGAAAGAGCACCAGCTGTCGGGTGCGCTCCCGCTGCAGCTTTTCGCGGCGGGCGCCGTCCCGGCTCTCCGCAACATCGATGGTCTGACCGGGGCGGCCGCACCACGCCGTCATGGCCCCGATGATCATCAGCCCGAAGCCGAAGCCCGCCGCCACGCCCGCCGTCGTCGCCTGATCGCCCTCTGTTCCATGCATGAGTGCAAAGCCCGCGCCACCCGCCAAGGCGGCGGCGCCGATGACGAGCATGGCGACGCCGCCCCACCAGTATCGACGCCGGCTCGACTGCACCCGCAGAACCGCGGCGTTTTCATCCTTGTTCACGACGTCCTCCTGAAGTAACCTTGAGGTGACATATCACCTATAGGTTACATGCCGTCAAGAGGGGGCGTCGCCTTTATCGACCGACGACCAGCCGCGCCGCCGCGCGGATGACCCGCACCACCTCTGCGGCGAAGGCCCAGACCACCACAACCATCAGAATCGTCGCCACCCCGCCGACGTCCTCGCCGGAACGGCCGATCAGAACCCGAATCCGGTCCACGAAATCGGTGACGCTGCCGACCCAGATCACCGGCGACAGGGGCGACCAGAACCAAACCCACAGCAGGCCCCAGGCGGCGGCGATCCCAAACGCCAGATCGCCCAGCGCCGTCACCCGCACATTGCCGCCCGACGCCGCCCGCATCAGGTCGAAGCCGATGCGGCAGGCGGCGAACAGAGCGACCGGCCAATAGGCGACCCGCACCATGTCCGCCAGAATGCGCCCGTAATCGACGCCGTCGACGACTCCGGCCAGTTCCTCCGGCCGGATCGGCGCCACCTGCAAAAGGCCCGTCCACCACAGCAGCACCACGGTCCAGCCGATGGCGCTGGCCACCGCACGCGCCACGGGCGACATCTCGGCGCTCTTGCGCACGGCGCGGCCGGACTTGGCCTTACCCGCGCTTCCGCCCGACCAGTCGCCGTTCGCCAGCTTCTGCCCCCACTGTTCGGCGTCGAAATCGCCGCCCAGCTCGAACATACCCAGGTCCTTGACGCGCCATTTGGCGATGAAGTCCGGCTTCTTCGACTGACGCTCCAGCACGAAGCCGACCGCGGTCAGGAGACCGACGACCGTGATCGCCCCGCTGATCAGGCTGGAAACGCCCTGCCCGATCGCCTGGCCCACATAGACGTCGCCGACCAGGACCCGCACCGCCAGGCCGATCAGGGTGACAGCCGCCATCACCGTCAGCCCGACTTTCAGCCCGAACATCCACCACGGATAGAGCTCAGGCCCGATCAGCGCCTGCGGTCCTGGGCGATAGCGCGCCGCCACGGTCAGCGGATGACCGACTTCGCGCAGCAGGCCCTCGACCTCGTCGTCGATCGGCGCCCGTCCTAGGCGAGCCTCCAGGGCCTCCAGACGCCCCATGATCTCGTCGCGCAGCTCGGCGACGATGTCCTCGCGGTTGTCCTTCGGCAGCTGGGCCCCCACGGCCTTCAGATAACGTTCGACCAGGTCCATGCCGGTCTCTCCCTCTTTCCCGATATTCACAGCATCTTCTCCAGCGAGGCCGACAGGCCGCGCCATTCCACGGCGAGCCGTTCCAGCATCGCCTCCCCGCGCGATGACAGGCGATAGAAGCGCTTCTTGCGCCGCCCCTCCTCGCGCCATTCGCTGTCCAGCAGCCCCTGGCTCTCCAGCCGGCGCAGCAGCGGATAGAGGGTGCTCTCCTCCATCTCGACCCCGACCTCGCCCAGGGCGACCCGCAGCGAATAGCCGTACTGCTCGCGCCGCAAGCTCGCCAGCACGGCCAGGATCAACGACCCCCGCCGCAGCTCCAACCGCAGACTCTCGAACAGCAACGCCTCGTCATTTTCGCTCACCCACCACCTCCGTGCGTCACATAGTGTGTGACGCACAGTGTATGCGGCATACTGTGTGAGGGAGTCAAGCGCCCCTCCACCGCCTCTCCGGGAGATCACCCAAAGAAAAAGGCGGCGGACCGAAGTCCGCCGCCCAAATAACGTCTTTCAGAAGCTAACGCTTAGAACGACTTGGTCAGGTTCACAAAGGCTGTGCGGCCCAAGTAATCATAACCCGAATACAGCGGTGCATTGCCGACCCGGTTGTAGACGCCAGACGAGATAACCGGCGGGTCTTCGTTGAACAGATTGCGCACGCCGACGGTCGCGGTCCAGCCGTTGGCCGAATATTGAACCGAGGCGTTGTGCAGCCAGTAGTCGCCGACCTCGAGATCGTAATCCGACGTAACCGGATCTTCCTCGTAATAGGCGTAGCTGTCCGTACCTTGGATCCATTCGACTCCGTAACGCACGCGCCACTTGTCCCACGCGTAGGATACATCGGCCGTTCCGGTGAATTCCGGATTGTTGATCATGCCGGTGAAGTCTTCCAGCGGATCGTCGGCGAACAGTTTACTGGAGATTTCCGTGTACTGGGTGACGGCCAGATTGAACAAAGCCGTGCCAGGACCGACATCCTTGCGATAGCGCAGAGTGTAATCCAAGCCCTTCACATTGTCCGTGGCCAGGTTGATGTAGCTGTCCTGGACCGTCAGGCTGTTGTCGACGGTGCTGCGCGTGACGAGACGGCAGAAGCCGTTGTTGGCGGCGAAGTCAGCAGGGTTGGAGTCGTAGCAGCGGGTAAGGATTTCACCCGCACCCGTGCGAGACACGCCGTTCTCGACCTCGATTTCGTAGTAATCAACAGCGAAGGAGAGATCACCCCAGTTGGACGGCAGCGGCGGCTGAAGGACCAAACCAACCGTCATGTTGGTCGAGGTTTCGGCCGATAGACCGGCGTCTGCGCCACCCGAGGTGACGACACGAACGCTCGTGACCGACTGGAAGTCGCCCGGCAGGCCTTCGGCGGTGCAGTTGGCGACCCGGTTCGGGTTTACGTTTGGCGCACCGTAGTTGTTGCAGCGGTCCAGAGTATTGGACTGGAAGCCGGTCGTGGCGCCAACGAACTGCTCGAACAGCGCAGGTGCACGATACGATGTGCCGTAAGTGCCGCGAACCGTGACCCAGTCGATCGGACGATAGACTAGACCGATCTTGTAAGTAGTGTCGTCGCCGTAGGAGTCATAGTCAGTGTAGCGGAACGAACCGTTCAGCGTCAGTTCCTTGGCAAACGGCATGTCCGCCAGGATCGGCGCTTCGATTTCGCCGAACACTTCCTTCACCGAGTCCGAGCCGCGCGTGATGGCCGAGGTCGAGAAGTTGTAGGTGTTGCCCAGTTGGCTGTCGAGACCAGGCGTGTCGTCGATTTCCGACTCACGCCATTCAGCACCAAAGAAGCCCATAACTTGGCCGGCAGGAAGGCTAAAGAGCGGACCGTCGATGCCGAAGCTGACGACCTTTTCGGTAAACTCGGTGGTGCCGGTCACCGGACGGAAGACATAGTTGACCCAGTTTTGCGGCAGAACGCCACCAATGGTTTGGGTGTTCAGAACAGGGGCAGCGATACAGCCAGGATTGGCTCCCAGTTGAGCACACTGGAACTGGCCCGGCGCGGTCTGCACGACATCAAGCGTCTCAATCAGGCGGTCCGTAAGGAACTGCTCGCTGGTATAGGTCGATTTGGAGCGCGAGTAGCTGACGGACGCGTCGTAGCGCCATTCGGGGATGAAGAAGTTGCCCTTTATGCCCGCCACGTAGCGGCCAAAATCGACCTCTTGTTCGGAGTAGTCGTTGCCGAACCCGATGAAGGCGCGAACGCCGACATTCTGGCCTTTGTTCAAACCCTGGTCGGCGAAGGCGACACTGCCTCGAAGATTGGCAGGGATCAGCGGGCTGCCAACAGCATAGTCCAAGGCCAGCTGACGATAACCGGTCTGCGACGACTTCCGGCGGTTGAACAGAGCTTCACCATAGACCTCGGCATCGCCAAGCGCTTGAAGCTGGTAGCCCGCTTCGCCGTAGAGTGTCGTAATCTCGACTGGCGAAATCAAAGACTCGTTCAGCATGCGATCCTCGAACGTGTCACGCACATTGACGTCGTTCAGGCCGCCGCCGACGCCCTCGAAGCCGACCAGACCGGTGGTGACGGCTGAGTTCGGGCGCCAACGGTTGAAGGTCGTGCCGACAGCTCCGGCCGCGGCCACGCCTGCAGTTGTACCGGTGCCGATCGTGTTGATCGTCACGCCGTTCGAGCCGGTCGTGGTGATCGGATAGCATTTCGACAGGCCGGTCAGGGGATCGATGAAGTCCTGGCCATTGCGGAACCCGTCAGTCTGGCAACGCGTGAACTCACGGTCCCGCAAGGTCAGTTCGTCACGCTCGTAACGCTCGATTGAGCCCGCTGCGCGCCAGCGATCGCCGCTGGTTCCGGCCGTCAGCGATAGGCGAGTCGAACCGCCAGCGCCATTTGCCTCTAGCGCCTCGTTGCGCTGGGCTTCGATCGTCACGCCCTGAATGTTCTTGCGAGTCTGGATGTTGACCACGCCAGCGACGGCGTCAGAGCCGTAAACCGACGAGGCGCCATCGCGTAAGATTTCGACGCGGTCGATCATTGCGGTGGGCAGGACGTTCAGGTCAGCCGCGCCGACCGATCCGCGCGAGCCGGCCGGCGAAACGCGGCGACCGTTGAGGAGAACGAGGGTTCGGCTGGGCGACATACCGCGCAGACCAATGGTGTTGGCGCCAGGGCCACCGTCGGTGACGTAGCCGCCATAGGAGTTATTGATCTGCGACGTGCCGCCAGTGACGGCTGTGCTTTGCAGCGCCTCAGTGGTCGAAGCGAAGCCCTGCAGCGTTGCCTCTTCACGTGTCACGACCTGCGTTGGTGAGGGCGCATTAAAATTATCGCGGCGAATGCGTGAACCGATGACAACGATCTCGTCAACATTCGCAGCTTCACCGTTCTGAGTAATCGCAGCATCTTGAGCCACAGCCATAGACGGAGCAAACATCGCAAGCGATGCTGTAACAATGCCGCCGACAACAGTCGATGCAAGTAAGTGGTTCTTACGGTTTCGCATACGTCTTATCACAACCCCAATTGGCACGATATTAATCGCCTATCTGCATAACGCAGATATATATCATCGATATACATAATGTATCGATTGTGTGACAGCCGTAGTCGCAACGAAGGCTGTCCACAACTGAAAAAGTCACACAATCGTTCAGAAGGCGGTGAAATTGGGCGTAGAACGTCGCAGTTCAGCCTGAAATTACGAAAAAGATTCTTACATTACGTTGGTTTTTAGATCGATTTGTTCCATGTTGCGCGATATGGCCGCTCAAGGCCTCCGTGCTATGGCAAGACTTGTGGGCGGCGCCTAAGTTCTGTTCATGAACCGTTCTTCGACGCCGAAGCCCGCCGCCGCCAAGCCGGCCAAGCCCGTTCACGTCCCAAATCCAGGAGTGCAGGAGGCGTCGGCCGCCTTTATCCGCGATACGGGCAAGATGCCGATGTTCGCCCCGGTCGCCGGGCCGCGCCTGACGCCGGAGGAGCCGGTCGCCGCGCCCGCCGACTGGGTGCCGCACCGCCCCTCGCACGAAGGCAAGAAGAAGGGCGGCCGCTTCCGGCTGGAAACCAAATACACGCCCGCCGGCGACCAGCCCGCCGCCATCGCCGAACTGGTGGCCCAGGCCCAGGCCGGCGACCGCGATCAGGTGCTGCTGGGCGTCACCGGCTCGGGCAAGACCTTCACCATGGCCAAGGTGATCGAGGAAACCCAGCGCCCTGCCCTGATCCTGGCGCCGAACAAGACGCTGGCGGCCCAGCTCTATTCCGAGTTCAAGTCGTTTTTCCCCGACAACGCGGTAGAATACTTTGTAAGCTACTACGACTACTATCAGCCGGAAGCTTATGTTCCACGTACGGACACGTACATTGAGAAGGACTCAAGCATCAATGAACAAATCGACCGCATGCGGCACTCTGCGACGCGGTCTATACTAGAACGAGAAGACGTCATTGTTGTGGCGTCGGTGTCCTGCATCTACGGGATCGGGTCGGTTGAGACCTATACGGCGATGACGTTCACGCTGAAGGTGGGGGACCAGATCGACGAGGCGAAGCTGCGGGCGGATCTGATCGCGCTGCAGTACAAGCGCAACGACCTGAACTTCGACCGGGGCATGTTCAGGAAGCGGGGCGATGTGATCGAAATCTTCCCGGTCCACCTGGAGGATCGGGCCTGGCGGATCAGCCTGTTCGGGGACGAGTTGGAGGCGATCCAGGAGTTCGATCCGCTGACGGGCAAGAAGACGGCCGATCTGAACGAGATCACCGTCTATGCGGCCAGCCACTATGTGACCCCGCGCCCGACGCTGAACCAGGCCGCCGCCGGCATCAAGGCGGAGCTGAAGGAGACGCTGGACTGGATGGTCGAGAACGGCAAGCTGCTGGAGGCCCAGCGGCTGGAGCAACGCACCCGGTTCGACCTGGAGATGATGGAGGCCACCGGCAGCTGCGCCGGCATCGAGAACTACAGCCGCTGGCTGACCGGCCGCGCGCCGGGCGAGCCGCCGCCGACCTTCTTCGAATACATCCCCGACAACGCCCTGCTGTTCGTGGACGAAAGCCACGTCACCATCGGCCAGATCAACGGCATGTTCCGGGGCGACTACCGCCGCAAGTCGACGCTGGCGGAATACGGCTTCCGCCTGCCCTCCTGCATCGACAACCGCCCGCTGAAGTTCGAGGAATGGGAGGCCATGCGCCCCCAGACGGTGCACGTCAGCGCCACCCCCGGCCCGTGGGAGATGGAACAGGCGGGCGGCGTCTTCGTCGAGCAGGTGATCCGCCCCACCGGCCTGATCGACCCGCCGGTCGAGATCCGCCCCGTCTCGGGCAAGACCCGCAACCAGGTCGACGACGTCATCGACGAGGTCAAGGCGACGACGGCCAAGGGCTATCGCAGCCTGGTCACCACCCTGACCAAGAAGATGGCCGAGGACCTGACCGAATATATGCATGAGCAGGGCATCCGCGTCCGCTACATGCACTCCGACGTCGACACGCTGGAGCGGATCGAGATCCTGCGCGACCTGCGGCTGGGAACGTTCGACTGTTTGATCGGCATCAACCTGCTGCGCGAGGGTCTGGACATCCCCGAGTGCGGCCTGGTCGCCATCCTGGATGCGGACAAGGAGGGCTTCCTGCGCTCGGAAACCTCATTGATCCAGACCATCGGCCGCGCCGCGCGCAATGTGGACGGCCGCGTCATCCTGTACGCCGACCGCATGACCGGCAGTATGGAGCGCGCCATCGCCGAGACCGACCGCCGTCGTGAACGCCAGGTCGCCTACAACACCGAACACGGCATCACGCCCGAAACGGTCAAGCGCGACATCAAGGAGATCATGGACAGCCCCTATGAGTCACGCGAGATGGACCGCCTGACCAAACCGGGCGTGGCCGAAGCCTCCAAACCCTTCGTCGGCTCCAACTTCCAGGCCGCCCTGCGCGACCTGGAAGGCCGCATGCGCGAGGCCGCCTCCAACCTGGAGTTCGAGGAAGCCGGCCGCCTGCGCGACGAGATCAAGCGCATGAAGCTGATGGACCTGGAGTTCGCCAACGAAGCCCTGACCGGCGCGGGGGAAGCGGTGGACAAGTCGGCGCCGAAGCGGTGGCGGGCCGAGGCAGCGGCGGAAAAGGCGGCGGCGTTCAGAAAGGGGCGGTAGCTCAAAGGAACTCGCTTTTTACCGGCAGCCTTAAGCGTCGAATCCTCCGCCGCAATACCAATCGGACGCAACGAGGGCAGCATACATCGCGATCTGCCAACTGTTACGCCGCTCCTCCTTATGGCCTTCTAGGTCTTCGCTGAGGTGGTTTCTGACGGCTTGAGCGCCACCCGCGGCTAAAAGTCTGCGCAACCTGGTTCGCATAGACGGAAGTTGATCACTGGATAGCGCGGCGAACAAAAACCCGTGCGCTAGATTTTCAAAGTGCGCGATAACTCGCTCACGTTTTGGCGCAGGCCAAGCGGCGGGAGGATCGGCGCGGTAGTTCAACGACGGTGGAGATGCTTCGACGACTGTGGCGAAAAGCCACTCGCCGTCATCGACATCGTCAAAATAGGGGTGCAGGTGCTGATCCGAATCCGCGGCCGCCTGGCTGTCGCCCTTGGCCTTGTTGCAGTCGGAGCAACTGGGAACGAGATTGATTGGAGTGATAGTGAGTGCTGGATGTTTGGTTTTCGCCAAGTAGTGGTCCAGCGTCTTTATTTGCTGACTGCCGCACAAAGGGCATATGCCGTTCGGAGCGCCTTGTTTGATCTTGTCGTAGAGGTCGCGTGATTGCGTCCCTTTGCGACTAAAAGTGCCTGTGTATAAGCCTTCCATTTCGCCGGCGGATACCAGCCCTGGACCCACGTCACCTGCTTCTACAATCTCATAAAGCGTCTTCAACGGCCCGCGCTGGAGATATTCGATTTCTGCGGCAACTAGGTTGCCGCGCGCCCGTTCCAAGCGATCGCGGAGGTCAGCCCGTTTATGTAGCAAACAAGCATCAAGCGCGTCTCCTACGCCTATGTTAGGTGGTTGTATTTGCCTCATACCGAGCCGCCGAAATCACGTTCGGAAACCAGCGCGCGAGCAAGCGCCCTTCCTTCAGCGCCGAGCTGACCCTCGAACAAAGCAACTATATCTTCGTAGCTATTTAGCGGGTCGCGAGCCGCCTCAGCAATGAGCTGATGAAATCCAGACTTGGTGATCTCTAAATTGAAAACTTCACGCGTTAAATCACTGACGTTTTCTGCGAAAGTTTCACCTTCGGGACGATCAACGCGCGTCTGACGGCCGTCACGGCGAATTTTCCAGACACAGGATTTTGGAACTTCTTGAAGGACTACCGGCGAGTGCGTCGCGATCAGGGCGACGCCATTTCGGCTGATCAACAGGTCCGAGAGGCTTCGAACAAAGGCTGCCAGAAGTGGAGGATGAAGATGAGCCTCAGGCTCGTCGAGCAGCACAAGTGTTCGTTCGTCCACGTGTTCAACAAGCTTGGTGATAGTCAGCAGGATTATCTTGTGTCCAGAACTCAAGAGTCTGAATAATCTGGCCGCTTCGGCCCGCCATTCGTCGTCGGGTATCTCGAGGAGAGAAGCGACATTCGACTCTGCGAAGAGGTCATCCTGCCCAAGAGTATCCACAGCCTTGCGCCACCGCTCGGCACGGAGCCCGACTCTACATTTTTCGAGACTGGTGACAAAATCTTCGGCCAGCTGAATAGGGGATTTGGTTGCCGGCACTTTTCCGGTGATCGTATCAATGCTGGTTCGCAGGCCGACCTGAACCGCTTTGATTGGTTCATCTTGTCTGAGTTGTAGGTCAAAGTCGTCAAATGCACTGAACGACACTAGGACTAGACTTGCAAATCCTTGAGGCCCAAAGAAATCGGCTTCAATTGCAATCGTCCCCACAGAGTTGTCATCGTTCGGGTGTTTCAGAAGCGAACGCGCCAAGCCTTGCATTAGCCTCGTCTTACCAACACCGTTTCGGCCAATAAGTACGTGGACGTTCGTGGGCGGGTCGACGTCTGGCCGGACATCAAACGTCAACACTGGTGGGACAACGTCGCCGTATTGAGGTAGCGTATAACTGAAATGAAATTCTGTAAGATTGGCGTCGCCTTTCGTCAGGCGATGGTATCGCCCTCTCACCGAGGAGGCGTTGATGCCTCGGAGAAGTGACTGAGAGACGACATCTTCATCTTCGACCAAGTCGAACAACGACTGGTCCAGCGCTAGATCGCGGAGGCCCTCAAGAACTCGATACTTCAGAGCCTCGGGTAACCGGTTCAATGTCTCGTAGTAGGTTTCATCTTGCCCCAGCGAGAAAAATCCGTCCGGTAGGGCATCAAAGGTTTGGGGAAGGTTAGGCGAACGCTGGCCAGAAACGCCGTTTTCGACATGCTGACTGCCCCGCATTCCGCGTTCACCAATCTTCACACTTCCGGGTTGGTGGTGCTCGCCGTCGCGGTCAACGACTATTAAGGTGAACATGGTGCGATAAGAAAACCAGTCATCCCAGTTATCGATGATAAGAAAAGCCGATTCTGGCGGGGCGTTTTGTGGCGCTCTGGCGTCCATGACGGTAAAAAACATAGCTTCACCTTGGGGAGTTTGATCACTCAACGTCAAGATAGGGCCTTGCTGGTTTCCGCGCCTAAGTTCCAGATTTGCTGCGGCTGACTTCTGGCTGCTGGCCGTGATGAAGACGGTCGAAGCCATAGGGAAGCCGGAGTTCACCTTGGACGATGTCTATGCTCGCGAGGCGCCCTTGGCTGCGCTGTATCCAGCCAATTACAACGTCCGCGCGAAGATCAGACAGCAGCTTCAGGTGCTACGTGATCAGGGTTGGTGGGCTTTCGATGGGCGCGGCACCTATCGGCGAGTCTGAATAAGGCCCTCAGGCCTCTCAGGCTCACAGGGATCTGATGTCACAACTCATCCAGCGTCTTGTCCCACTCCTCCATCGTGATGGTCCCGCGCGGCTCGCCGACGTAGAGGTCGAGGCCCTGGGAGATGCGGCGGTCCTGTTCGCGTTCGATGACGGGGTCGAGGCCGGCGGCGCGGAGCTGGTCCTCGAGCGCGGCGATGCGGCGGTCCAGCTGGACGCGGCGGGCCAGTTGGGCGTGGCCCCATTCGGTGTTGGCGCGCTCCAGTTTCTGCTTCGCCTGCCAGTATTGGCCGCGCAGTTCCCAGTCGCTCTTGTCGCTGGTGTTCATGGCGAAGCGGCGCTCGGCCTCCGCCTCATTGGTCAGGATGTCGAAGACCAGTTGCAGGGGCGCGTTCTTCACCGTCAGGCGGGCGGCGCGGCCGGGGCCGTCGCGGTCGGCCAGTTTGCGATAGGTCTCGGCCAAGGCCGCCAGGGCGCGGGCCTGGGCGAAATCCTGGGCGTGCAGGGCGCGGCCCGAGGCCTGGGCGGCGGCGCGCGCCTGGGCGGCCGGGTCATTGGGGTCGTCCGGCGACAGGTCGGCCGCGTCCTGCGGCGACAGGGGCTGGGGCGCAGGACGCGGCCTCGCTGCGCGGATGGCGGGACCAGCCCTCCTTCGTCGCGCGGGCGCGGATGGAGGCCTCGGTCACGTCGTGGCGGGCGGCGACGGTCTTGGCGTCGAGGCCGGACAGATAGTCCTTTCGGACCTGGGTCCAGACCTCGGGCGGTTTGATCTTGTAGCGGCGTTTTTCCATGCGGGCATTATGGAGCGGTCTCTACCCCAGGCCGGAAGAAGGCCGATTTTCGAGGCTAGAGACCTGATTTTCCACATCGCGACATGTCAGGGGTCACGCGCCAGCTGTGCATGAGCCGCAGGTGCGACCGATGATGACGCAGGGGCGTGCGACACCCCTGTCCCATGAGCCAGGGCATACATCGCAAGATCCGGCCGGATGCCGTCTGGGCCGAGGTTCGTAAGGCGTGGGAGGACGGCGAGACTGCGCGGTCGGTCGCCGCGCGCTATGACGTCGGGGTGCACGCCCTGTGGAAGCGGCGCGAGGCGGAAGGCTGGAAACGGCCCGAGCCGACGCTGGCGCCGATCGAGCCGGCCGAGGGCTGGGACCGGCATATCCAGGCGCGGCGCGACGCCTTCAACGCCCAGCTGGAGGACGCGCGGGCGCTGGCGGAATGTCTGGCGGCGGCGATGACGGACGAGCGGCTGAGCCGGGCGCCGCACTGGCATATTCCGTGGCTGTACCACTGGCGCGCGACGCATCTGGGGCCCGAGGCGACGGCGCGGGACCGGGCGCGGGCGATCGAGACGGACCAGCCGTGGGCGGAGCGGTTCTGGGACGCGGACGGGGCGCTGAAGCCGCTGGCGTGGCTGGATCTGGAGATGGCGCGGCTGCATCCCGAGGACTGGCGCGCGGCCATCGGCCTGCCCGACGGCCTGCCGGAGGCGGCGACGCGATACGCGCCCTGAGGGGCGCCGCAGTTGACTTATCGGCGATAAGCGCCCATTTGCGCGGCGTCGCACACTCGCGATCTCCGGCGTCTCCAGCGCGTGTGGGTCCCACTCGGACCTGTCTGTAGAAGCCGCCGGCCCCTCATATCCATTCGCTGCCCGGACACGCGGGGCGGCGCCCGATCCACCCCGCAGGCCCCCTCCCCGAGGCCCCGTCGGGACTGGCGGTGCGCGGCCCGACGGCGTCATGCCATGGCTGATCGCGCCCTGCCGCTACGCGAAAGATAGACTGCTGTGAGCACCACATTCGAATCCATGGGCTTGAACAAGGCCCTGCTGCAGGCCCTGGCCTCGACCGGCTACACCAAGCCGACCCCGATCCAGGAAAAGGCCATCCCCGACGTCATGGCCGGCAAGGACCTGCTGGGCATCGCCCAGACCGGCACCGGCAAGACCGCCGCCTTCGCCCTGCCGATCCTGCATCGCCTGGCCGAAAACCGCATTCCGCCCCGGCCCCGCACGACGCGCGTGCTGGTCCTGAGCCCCACGCGTGAACTGGCCACCCAGATCGGCGACAGCTTCAAGGCTTACGGCGCGCACCTGGGCTTCCGGGTCGCGGTGATCTTCGGCGGCGTGAAATACGGCGCCCAGGAGCGGGCCCTGCAGCAGGGTCTGGACATCCTGATCGCCGCGCCCGGCCGCCTGCTGGACCACATCCAGCAGAAGAACCTGGACCTGTCCTCGACCGAAATCTTCGTGCTGGACGAGGCCGACCAGATGCTGGACCTGGGCTTCATCAAGCCGATCCGCCAGATCGTCTCGAAGATCCCGGCCAAGCGCCAGAACCTTTTCTTCTCGGCGACCATGCCGTCCGAGATCGGCAAGCTGGCGGGCGAACTGCTGAAGGATCCGGTCAAGGTCCAGGTCACGCCGCAGTCGACCACGGTGCAGCGCATCAGCCAGTCGGTCGTCTATATCGAACAGGGCCGCAAACGCGCCCTGCTGACCGAGATGTTCTCGGATCCCGAATACACGCGCTGCCTGGTCTTCACCAAGACCAAGCACGGCGCCGATAAGGTCGCAGCCTATCTGGAAGCCGGCGGCGTCGAGGCCGGGGCCATCCACGGCAACAAGAGCCAGCCCCAGCGTGAGCGCACCCTGGAAGCCTTCAAGAAGGGCAAGCTGCGCGTCCTGGTCGCCACCGACATCGCCGCGCGCGGCATCGACGTGGACGGCGTCTCGCACGTCGTGAACTTCGAACTGCCGCACGTGCCGGAAAGCTACGTCCACCGCATCGGCCGCACCGCGCGGGCGGGCAAGGACGGCACCGCCGTCAGCTTCGTCGCCGGCGACGAGATGAAGCTGCTGCGCGACATCGAAAAGGTCACGCGCCAGAAGATCCCGGCCATCGACCGCCGCAACGACAAGGCCCTGGGCCAGCTGGACGCCACCATCATGGCCACCGGCGTCGGCAAGAAGGCGACCCTGCCCGAGCGCGAAGGCGGTGAGCGCAACGAAGGCGGCCATGGTCAGGGACGCGGCGGTCGCGGCCGCCGCAATCCCCACCGCGACGGCGTGCGTCCGGAAGGCGGCGGCCAGCCGCACCGCCAGCGTCGCAACCGCCCAGGCGAAACCCCGGCGGCCCCGCGTCCCGAGCGCGCCTACAACCCCCTGGCCGGCGAGCGCGTGCCGTCGATCAATGACAACGCCAAGCCGGCGGAAGGTCAGATGAAGCGCCGCCCGCGTCGCCGCCCGTCGAACGGCGGCAAGGGCTACGGCGGCGCCGCCAAGAGCTGATCTGGGTCCTCCCCCGTGCAGCGCAGCGAAACGGGGGAGGGGGACCGCGAAGCGGTGGAGGGGGCGACCGTCGAACGGCGCGACACGTCAAACGTCGCGCCTGTTTCCGCCCCCTCCACCCCGCTTCGCGCGGTCCCCCTCCCCCGCTTTGCGGGGGAGGAATAAAAACGGCGGCTCCTGCGAAGGAGCCGCCGTTCTCATGTCAGCCGGGGGTGGGTGGACCTCAGAAGTTCCAGGTCGCGCCCAGCGAGAAGCCGACGCCCGAGCCTTGCGCTTCGCCGCGCAGGTTCGAGACGACAAGGCCGTTGCCATAGACGTCGCGCGTGTCGTTGATCGTCGCGGTGTCGATGTCGATGTAGGTCACGGCGCCGTCAAAGGTCATCGAACCGATCGTCTTGGACAGACCGGCGGCGTAGAGCCAGCGGTCGCCGTCCGGGATGCGGGCGGTGCGGTGATCGTCGGGCGTCGGGGTCGGGTCGTAGCCCAGACCGGCGCGGAAGGTCATCGACGGATCGATCTTGTAGTCGAAGCCGATCGCGCCAGTCGTGACGTCGTCATAATCCTGAACGATGGTCGAGCCGCCGCCGGTGTAGGCGACGCGGATGGCGTCGAACTCGCTCCAGCCGATCTGGTTGACCTGTGCGTTCAGGGTCAGGCGATCGTTGACGGCGTAGCGGGCCGAGACGGTGGCGTACCAAGGCGTGGTGAAGGAGGCGCCGCCATCGGTCGAGACGTTGGCCCCGGCCAGGACGCCGGTCAGGCCCGAGATGTTTACCGAACCTTCCAGCTCGTGTTCGATCTTGGAGCGGTAAGACAGACCCAGGTCCAGCTTGCCGAAGTGCATCTGGGCGCCGGCGTTCCATCCGTAATCCCAGCCGTCGCCTTCCAGTTGGTTGCGGCCATCGGTCGACGGCGAGACGACATAGGCGGGCGACAGGACGGCCGGGATCGGCGCGTTCGGCAGGGCCGACGACAGGGTCGCCTTGGCGTATTGGGCGTCGAAACCGGCGCCAATGTCCAGCCAGTCGGTGACCGTCATGGCGGCGACCAGGCTGACGTTGGCCGAGCGCAGTTCCGACGTCAGAGCGTCGTAACGCGCGAAGTCGGTCGGCTCATATTTGGTGGTGAAGTTGTAGGGCGCCTGGACGGCCAGGCCGACGTTGAAGCGGTCGCCGATCGGCATGGAGACGGCGAAGTTCGGCACGATGCCGCTTTCGACCACGTCATGGACGTGCGGGTCGCCGTTGACCGGATAGGTACGGCTGACCACGCCCACGCCGGCGACGGGGACGTTGTAGGTCAGGGTCGAGCCGCGATTGTCGACGTCGGAGTCCAGGATCAGGCCGTGGGCGCCGAGGTAGACTTCGCGCTGGGTTCCGGCGATGGCGGCGGGGTTCCACCACAGCGACTGGACGCCCTTGTCGGCGCCGACGCCGGCGTTGGCGCGACCCTGGCCGCGGGTCGATTGTTCCTGGACATAGAAGGAGCCGGCCATGGCCGGGGCGGCGACGCCGGCCAGCAGGGCGGTCGTCAGGGCGATCCCGCCCACGCGGGCGAAGTTCCTGGAGGTCATTTCATACACCTAAGTAAGCGCCGGCCGCATTACGCGCGGTCGATCAGGGGAGGAGCCCTCTCAGCGTTCGCGGCGCGAAAGCGTTGCGGGCAAGGCCCCCATCGGACCGGAAACAGGCGAAACCGTGGCGCCCGAGCCGCACACGATCACGGCTTTGCGAGGTTACGCAGCGGCAACGTCGATGCCCAGATTACGCAGTTCTGCGATCAAATCATGCGCCGCCGCATGGATCTGATCGGCGTTGCGGCCACGAATAACCAGATGGATTCCCATCTCGCCGACGCTGCCATGGCCGAAGGGGTAGCTGCCGAAGGACAGGTCGCGGCGCTGGTTGGCTGCTGCGCGTAACACATCCGCCACAGCCCCCTCGCCCACGCCTCTGACCTTCAAGGTCTGGGCATGAACGATGGCGCCGGTGCGCAGGCGCGGGGCCACATCCTCCAGCATCGCCTCCATGATCTTGGGCACGCCGGCCATGACGAAGACATTGCCAATCTGGAAGCCGGGCGCATCGGTGACCGGATTGGCGATCAGAACGCCGCCTTCCGGGATGCGCGCCATGCGACGGCGCGCGGCGTTGAAGTCGTCGCCATAGCGGCGCGACAGGATCGCCAGCGCGTCGGGATGTTCAGGCAGGGCCACGCCGAAGGCGGCCGCCACGGCGTCGGCGGTGATGTCGTCATGGGTCGGACCGATGCCGCCGGTGGTGAAGACATAGTCCCAGCGTGAGCGGAGGGCGTCCAACGCCTCGACGATCCGGCCGTGATCGTCGCTGACGACCCGCGCCTCCATCAGGTCGATCCCCAACGCCGCCAGAAAGCGGGCGATGGTGTTGGTGTTGGTGTCCTGGGTCCGGCCCGACAGGATTTCGTCGCCGATGACCAGGACGGCGGCGGTCGGGCCAGAGCGGTCGGTGTCAGCGTCGGTCATGCGGGAATCCGGGGGCAGGCTTGAGGTTTCATGCTATAACGCCCATCTGCGGCGAACGGATTGCGCCGTATCCCGCCTTTTGCAGACCGATCGCCCCATGTACGAAACGCCCGAACTCGAAACCGACGTCCTGGTCCGCTCCAGCGCCATCCGCATCCATGAGGCGGAAGACTTCGAGGGCATGCGCAAGGCCGGCCGTCTGGTCGCCGAGGCGCTGGACATGATCGCGGCGCATGTGAAGCCGGGCGTCCTGACCAGCACGATCGACGATCTGGTGCGCGAGTTCACCCTGGACAACGGCGGCCTGCCCGCCTGCCTGGGCTACAAGGGCTACGAGAAGACCGTCTGCACCTCGATCAACCACGTCGTTTGCCACGGCATTCCCGGCGACCGGGTGCTAAAGGACGGCGACATCGTCAACATCGACCACACCGTGATCGTGGACGGCTGGCACGGCGATTCCAGCCGCATGTATGCGGTGGGCGAGATCAATGCGCGGGCCAAGAAGCTGATTGACGTGACCTATCAGTCGCTGGATCTGGGCCTGGAGCAGGTCAAGCCGGGCAACACGTTCGGCGACATCGGCTATGCGATCCAGAAGTTCGTCGAGGCCCAGCGGATGAGCGTGGTGCGCGACTTCTGCGGCCACGGCATCGGCCGAGTCTTCCACGACAGCCCCAACGTCCTGCACTACGGCCGTCGCGGCGAGGGCGCGGTGCTGAAACCCGGCATGTTCTTCACCGTCGAGCCGATGGTGAACCTGGGCAAGCCGCACGTGAAGGTGTTGTCCGACGGGTGGACCGCCGTGACGCGCGACAAGTCCCTGTCGGCCCAGTGCGAGCACACCATCGGGGTGACGGAAGACGGACTGGAAATCTTCACGGCGTCGCCGGCGGGGCTGTTCCGACCGAACTGACGGCGAGCTTCTTCTTTCGTCATCCTCCGGCAACCCCCGCGAAAGCGGAAGGAGACCGGGGGACCCAGCGGCGCGCGTGAGCGCGAACCTGCCGCGACCCCGGTCTTTCGACGTCTTGCGAACTGATGGATCGCCTTCGGCGCCGCTGGGTCCCCCGGTCTGCGCCGCAAGCGGCTTGCCGGAGGATGACGAAAGAAAAGTGTAGTCGCACACGCTGCACTTGCGCCCATCGCCGGATCGACCGATCCTGCCAAGGTTGCGCATCTGCGAGCCCGACGGCGTATGACCGACGAAACTCTCATCAAGCCCAAACCCCGCCACAGCGGTCATCGCGACCGGCTGCGTGAGCGGGCGGCGAAGGGGGGCCTGGGCGCCCTGCCCGACTATGAGTTGCTGGAACTGCTGCTGTTTCGCAGCGTGCCCTATAAGGACACCAAGCCGCTGGCCAAGGATTTGCTGGCACGGTTCGGAGGGCTGGAGGGGATCGGGGCGGCCAGCCATGAGGCGATCGAGGATCAGGTGGCGCGGTCGATGGGATACGCCGTCGGCAAGGCGACGCGAGCGGTGGCGCTGGACCTTCAGCTGATCTTCGACGTGACGCGGCGGATCGCGAAGGAGCCGACGGCGAAGCGGCCGGTGATCTCGTCGTGGACGGCGCTGCTGGCCTATGTCCGCGTCGCCTTGCAGCACGAGCCTCGCGAGCAGTTCCGGGTGTTGTATCTGGACAAGAAGAACCAGCTGATCCTGGACGAGGTGCAGAACCGCGGCACGGTCGATCATGCGCCGGTCTATCCGCGCGAGGTCGTGCGGCGCGCGCTGGAGCTGTCGGCCAGCGCCCTGATCCTGGTACACAACCATCCGTCGGGCGATCCCACCCCCAGCCGCCCCGACATCGAGATCACGAAACAGGTTGTGCAGGCCGGCCGCGCCCTTAACGTCGAGGTTCACGACCATCTGATCGTCGGCCGCGACGGGGTGGCCAGCTTCAAGCAACTGGGCCTGATGTGACCGACAGGATTCTGACGTCCGAGCGACTGGTGATGAGCCCCGTCTTGACCGACGATTTCGACGATCTGCTGACCCTTTGGGCCGATGAGGATTTCACGCGCCACATCATGGGCCGGGCGCTGGGGCGCGAGGAGGTCTGGTTCCGGCTGCTGCGCGATCTCGGCCATTGGGCGGCGATGGGCCATGGCAACTGGACGATCCGGCTGCGGGACGGCGGCACCTATCTGGGCAGCGTCGGGGTGTTCGACTATCGCCGCGAGATGGAGCCGCCATTCGATGCGCCGGAGCTGGGCTGGGGCTTGGCGCCGAGGTTTCAGGGGCGGGGCTATGCGGCCGAGGCCCTGACGGCGGCCCTGGCCTGGACCGACCGGAGGCTGGAGGGGCGAACCGTCTGCATGATCTCGCCCGAGAACCTGGCCTCGCTGAAGCTGGCGGCGCGGGTGGGTTATCGCCCCTATGCGACGACGACTTACAAAGACCAGCCGGTCCAATTGTTCGAACGACCCCGCCGCGCGCCGTAGGTCGGCATTAAGGATTATCGGGCAAACTGGCATCCAACGAAGTGTGAGTGCCCGCCATGCCCATGTCCGTGGAAACGCTGCGCCAGCATCTGGTGGAAGCCTTCGCCGACGCCGAGATCGAGATCGAGGATCTGGCGGGCGACGGCGACCACTATCGCGCGCGGATCGTGTCGAGCGCCTTCGCTGGCCTGCCGCGCGTGCGTCAGCACCAGATGGTCTATGCCGCGCTAAAGGGTCAGATGGGCGGCGAACTGCACGCCCTGGCGCTGGAGACCTCTGCACCGGCCAAGGAGGGCTGAGGGCCATGCGCTATCGCCCCTTCGGCGTCTCCGGCTCCGCCATCTCCAACCTGACGCTGAGTTTCGGCGCCGACGTGCTGAAGCGCGGGCGCGAGGCCGGGCTGGACCTGCTGTATTCGGCGCTGGAAGCGGGGGTGAACAGCTATCGGCTGGAGACCGCCGACCCGGTGGCGGCCGAGGTGCTGGGCGAGGCCCTGTCGCATGTGGATCGCAAGCTGGTCTACGTCAGCCTGACCCTGGGCGCCGGCGACGGCCGCGACCAGCAGCGCGACTTCTCGGCCCAGGGGATGACGGCGGCCATCGACCGGGTGCTGCACTTCTCGGGCCTGGGCTGGATCGACGTGGCGGTGCTGCACGAGCCAGGCGAGACCGAACTGGCGCAGTCGTCGCTCAGCGCGCTGAAGGCCATGCGCGCCACGGGGCGGATCAAGCTGCTGGGCATCGCCGGCGGCGGCGACGTGATGGACGCCTATGTGTCGACGGGGGCGTTCGACGCCCTGCTGACGCCGTTCGACATCAACGCCGACTGGAAGATCCGAAACCGCATCCGCTCGGCGCGCGAGCAGGACATGGCGGTCTTCGCCTATGATTTCTACGCCGACCGGCGCGCGCGGGCGCCCGATGCGCCGATCTTCAAAAAGGGGCTGTTCGGCTTCGGCAAGGACAAGCGTCCCGTCGATACGCCCAAGAAGGACGCCTTCGGCTTCCTGTATCGCACCCAGAACTGGACGGCCGAGGCGATCTGCCTGTCCTACGTGCTGACCGATCCGTCGGTGTCCAGCGTGATCGTCACTCCGACCGACACCGATCGGCTGGCGACACTGGCCGCCGCGCCCGAGCGGGACATGCCGCCGGGCCTGGCCGCGCAGATCGAGATGGCGCGCGTCGTGGCCAATCAGGCGGCCTGACCGGCCCCAGCGGTTGTGCAGAACGTCGCGGACGCCTTGACCGCGCCCGTTCGGCTCCCTAGCTGACGGGCTTCACGAAAGGCCCGTATCCGTGACCGACACCGCCCAAGCCGCCGATCCCGTCCACGCCTTCATCGGCGAAACCGTCGCCCAGAACGACGTGGTTCTGTTCATGAAGGGCACGCCGGACCAGCCGCGCTGCGGCTTCTCGTCCCTGGCGGTGCAGATCCTGGATCATGTCGGCGCCGGCTTCGTGGGTGTGGACGTGCTGCAGGACGAAGCCCTGCGCGAAGGCATCAAGAGCTTCACCGACTGGCCCACTATTCCTCAGCTCTATGTGAAGGGCGAGTTCGTGGGCGGATCGGACATTATCCGCGAAATGTTCCAGGCCGGCGAACTTCAGGCCCTGATGGTCGAGAAGGGCGTGCCGCTCGGCGAGGCCTGATGGCCAGGAAGACCCTCACGCCGCGCGAGGACCGCGAGGTCTTCGTCGTGCCCTTGGACGTGCGACCCGAGCACATCGACGCCAACGGCCACGTCAACAACGTCGTCTATGTCGGCTGGCTGCAGGATGCGGGCACGGCCCACTGGAACGCGCGCTTCGACGAAGCGACGCGGGCGAAATGGTCGTGGGTCGCGACCCGGCATGAGATCGACTATCTGCGCGGCATCGAGCCGGGCGCAGAGGGCGTGGTCGCCCGCACCTGGGTCGGCGATCCGCAGGGACCGCGCTTCACCCGCTATGTCCGCATCGAGGACGCCCAAGGCCGCGTCTGCGCCCAGGGCGTCACCGAATGGGTGTTGGTGGACGCTGCGACCCTGAGACCGCAGCGCATTCCGCCAGACATGCTGGTCGTGTTCGAGACGCCTACTTCAGCGCATTGAGGATGCGGGCCGGCGTGCCGGGCTCCAAGCCCAGGTCGGCATAGGTCCAGCGCAGCTCGACGCCATCCGGGACCAGGGCCTTGCACAGGTCCTGTTTGGTGCGGCGAAGCGTGATCTCGGCCGGCGAGCCGTCCGACACCGACACTTCGAAATCCGACGCCTGAGTGCAGCCGTTGGAATCGACGCGCGCGACCAGGGCGCCGTCGGCGAACCGGGCTTCGCGGATGGCCTCGGCCGGCGGGGCGTCGTCGCGGCGCAGGTTCACCGAGACGTTTTCGCCCGCATCGCTGTCATAGATGACGCAGGCCGACAGCAGCGGCGCGACCAGGGCCGCGATCGCCAGACCCTTGATCATCTGGCCCTTGATCATCGGACCCTTGACCAGGCTGCGCATCACTGACCCGAGGCCGGCGCGGTGATGACGCGCGTGGTCGGCTTTTCGGTCGAGACGATGATGCAGCCCGATAGCAGCGGGGCGGCGATGGCGATGGCGAGAGCGAGACGAAGCATTGGTGTGTTCCCCAGTTGAAGCTTGACCCTTTTGTGCCGCGTGGGCCGGGCGTGCACACGTGAATAATCGGAAAGCTGGGTGAACAATCGGAAAGGATCGGGGTTGAACGTGACCGCAACCGCCATAGCTACAGTCCCCCCCTCTCCTGCCCCACGGATCGCCTATCATGAGCCAGCTGTTCTCGCCCCGCGCCGTCGGCCCCCTGACACTGAAGAACCGGGTCGCAATCGCGCCGATGTGCCAGTATTCGGCCATCGACGGCGTGCCCCAGCCCTGGCACGTGCAGCATCTGGGACGACTGGCGATCTCCGGCGCGGGACTGGTCATTGTCGAGGCCACGGGAGTCGAGGCGGCGGGACGGATCACGCCGGACGACACCGGCCTGTGGAACGACGCGCAGGAAGAGGCCTTCGCCCGGATCATCCGCGACATCCGCACCTATAGCGACACCCCGATCGGCATCCAACTGGCCCACGCCGGACGCAAGGCCTCGACCAGCGCGCCGTGGAAGGGCGGCGGCGCCCTGAAGGCTGAAGACGGCGCGTGGGAAACCTTCAGCGCCTCGGCCGAACCGTTCAAGGATGACTGGCACACGCCGACCGCCATGACCCCGGCCGACATGGATCGCGTCGTCGCCGCCTTCGAGGACGCGGCGCAGCGGGCGGACCGCGCCGGATTCGATCTGGTCGAACTGCACGCCGCCCACGGCTATCTGCTGACCCAGTTCCTGTCGCCCCTGTCTAACAACCGCACCGACAATTTCGGCGGATCGTACGAGAACCGGGCGCGCTTCCCGCTGCGGGTCGCCCAGGCCCTGCGCGACGCCTGGCCCCGGTCCAAGGCGCTTGGCGTACGCTTCAACGGCTCGGACTGGGTCGAGGGCGGCATCGCCCTGGACGAGGTGACGGCCCTTGGTCAGGCGCTGCACGACATGGGCTACGACTATCTGCACCTGACGTCGGGCGGGAACGTCGCGCAGGCGAAAATTCCGGGCGGTGAGCCGGGCTATCAGTTGCGGTTCGCCCAGGCCATGAAGGCGGCGACGCCGCAGGCCAATGTGATGGCCGTCGGCATGATCTTCGATCCGCAGCAGGCCGAGGACATCATAGCGTCCGGTCAGGCCGACTTCATCGCAATCGCGCGTGCGGCGCTGGACGATCCGCACTGGGCGCACCATGCGGCCGTCGCCCTGGGTGAGGATGAAGGCCTGCCGCCGCAATACGAGCGGGCCGGAAAGGCGCATTGGCCGGGGTACGGCAAGGCCGGCGCTTAAGGCCTGATCAGGCGGCCTTTTCCATCGACCGATCGACGGCCCACAGAACGCGTGCGGCGGCTTGGATCTCGGCATCGGCCGTCTTTTGCGGGCGGCCGAGCAGATAGCCCTGGACCTCGTCACAGCCCTGGTCACGCAGGAAGGCCAACTGCTCCAGCGTCTCGACGCCCTCGGCCAGGACGGGGATGTGCAGGCTCTCGCCCAGGGCCAGGACGGCGCGAATGATGGCGGCCGATTGAGGTCCGCCGTCCAGTTCGGACATGAAGGAGCGATCCAGCTTGATCTTGTCGAACGGGAAGGCGCGCAGGGTCGACAGCGACGAATAGCCGGTGCCGAAGTCGTCCATGGCGATGGAGACGCCCAGCAGCTTCAGCTGACGCAAGACGTGGGTCGTGCGTTCCATGTCGGTGATCATAGCTGTCTCGGTGATCTCCAGCTCCAGCCGCGACGGCGACAGGCCGCTCTCCACCAAGACCTGATGCACCAGGCGCGGCAGGTCGACGTGGCCCAGCTGGACCGGCGACAGGTTTACGGCGATCTTGTGCGGTTCGGTCCAGCTGGCGGCCTCGGCGCAGGCGGTGCGCAGCACCCATTCGCCGATCGGCAGGATCAGACCATTCTCTTCGGCCAGAGGAATGAAGTCGGCCGGCGAGATGAAGGTCCCGTCTGGCTGAATCCAGCGCAGCAGCACCTCATAGCCCGTGATGTCGCCGGTATCGACGGCGGCCTGCAGCTGCCAGTTCAGGCTGAACTGGCCCTGATCCAGGGCCTCACGCATCTGTTGAGCCATGCGGCGGCGATTGCGCACCGCCTCGTCCATCTCCTCCTCGTAGAAGCAGACGTCGGTCCCCAGCGAGGCCTTGGCGCGGTACATCGCTAAGTCCGCGTCATTGATCAGGGCGGACGGGTCGTGGGCGTCGTCGGGCCAGATCGCGATGCCGGTGCTGAGGCCGCAGGCGACCTCGGCATGGTCCAGCACGACCGGGGCGGTGACGGCGTCGCGCAGACGCGCGACCAGATCCAGGGCGTCGTCCTTTTGCCGGATCGGCACGACGGCGACGAACTCGTCCCCGCCCAGGCGTGCGATGAACTCGTCGTGGCGCAGGCAGGCGCGCATCCGTTCGGCGATCTGGATCAGCAGCTGGTCGCCGGCGGCATGGCCGTGAACGTCGTTGACCTCCTTGAAGCGGTCCAGATCCATGGCCAAGAGGGCCACCTTGTTCGGAACGGTCAGGTCGGCGGTCTGGCGCGTCAGCCATTCCAGGAAGGACGAGCGGTTGGGCAGGCCGGTCAGGCCGTCGTTGCGCGCCAGATGGGCGATGCGACGCTCCTGCGCCTGACGCATGCGCAGATCGCGCACGGCGTAGATCAGGATATGGTCGCGGCCGCAGTCGCGGCGCACGGCGATCTCGACGGGAATGTCCGCCCCGCCTTCGGCGATCAGTTTAGACTGGCTCAGGCCGTTGACCGCCAGATCGGCGACGCCGGCGATCCAGCGCGACAGCGGTTCGCCGATCAGGGCGTGGTGGGGGACGCCCGCCAAATCCGCGAAGGCGGCGTTGGCGGCCAGGATGACGCCGTCCTGTTCGACCACCATGCCATCGACGCTGCCCTCGATCAGGTGATCCAGGCGCGCCTTGGCCTGAAGCCGGGACTGGACGTCCAGGGCGTGGCTGGCGACGCCGGTGCCCAGCATCATCAATCCGACGGCGGAGACGGCGAAGGCCAGGACCAGATTGGTCGATCCGACAGCGCCCATATCGACCAGCGCGCCGACCGGCACGATCGTCATGGCGGCCATGCCGGTGAAGTGCAGGGCCACGATGCCCAGGACCATCAGCACGACCGGGACGACCTTGCCGGACTGCCGGGCGCGATTGAACGCCAGGGCGCCCAGGACGACCGCCCCCGCCACTGAAGCGGCGACATAGGGGGCCGACCAGTGGATGACGGCGTCGGTCGCAAAGGCCGCCATGCCGGTATAGTGCATGGCCACCACGGTCAGGCCGAAGAGCACGCCGCCGATCTCGGCCGAGGCGGGCATCCGGCGCGAGGCCACCCATAGCGCCAGCGCGCTGCCGGCGATGGCGACGCCCAGGGACAGGCCGGTCAGCACGGGGCCATAGGTGATGGTAACGCCGGGCTCATAGGCGATCATCGCCACGAAATGGGTGCACCAGATCGTCGCCCCCGTCGCCACCGCGCCCATGAAGGCCCAGGCCAGACGCGTGCCCTTTTCGGCGGCGCGCAGGCGGCGATACAGGCGGAAGGTGATGATCGAACCGATCAGGCACAGGCCGGCGGCCAACGCGACGAGCCAGAGATTATGGTCGTCGGTCAGGCAGGTGAAGAAGCGCATGAAGCTACAGACCTTGGGGGGACGGTCTGTCGTCGTAACGGACGTTGCTTAATCAGACGCGCTCGAACAGGCTTAACGAAACGCTACAGCCGTTTTCAGGAGCGAGGCATCTGATAGGGGTTGTTGACGCTGACAGGCGAGCCGGGCGTCAGGCCCAGTTCCTCGAACGACCACTTCAGCTCGACGCCCTGGACCAAGTCCTGCTTGCACTTGTCCTCGTCGATGCGGCGTAGGGTGATGACGGCGCTGCCGCCCTGTAGGCTGACGATCGGGATCAGGTCTTCCTTGGCCGTGCAGCCGTTCGAACTGACCCAGAAGACGGCCTGGTCCTTGGTGAAGGCGGCGGCGTGGATCGGCTCCAGCGCGCCGGGCATGCCCGCGGTGGAGACGGTGGGCTCGCCGCGGCTGGCGCAGGCGGCCAGGCCCGCCGATGCGGCGGCGATCAAAGCCAAGCGTTTCATGATGGAGTCGCGCAACTGACGACCTCCCCTGCCTCAAAGCCTGAACCGGCCGAGAATGCGCCTGTTCGCCCTTGGAGGGAACAGGATAAAAAACGAAAGGCCCCGGACGAATCCGAGGCCCTCCAAACTCAAATCCAGAAGCGGCTCAAGTAGGCCGAAGGCCGATAGCCGCTCTGAAGAAAACTCCGCTTACGAAGCGTAGTATTCGACGACCAGGTTCGGTTCCATCTTCACGGCGTACGGCACGTCCGACAGTTCCGGCACGCGGACGTAGCGAACCGAGAACGAGCGGTCCGACAGTTCCAAGTAATCCGGCACGTCGCGTTCCGACGACTGCTGGGCTTCAAGCACCAGAGCCATGTTGCGCGACTTTTCCTTCACGGTGACGACGTCTTCCGGCTTCACGCGGTAGGAGGCGATGTCGACCTTCTTGCCGTTGACCAGGACGTGGCCGTGGCTGACGAACTGGCGGGCGGCCCAGACGGTCGGGACGAACTTGGCGCGGTAGACGACGGCGTCCAGGCGCGATTCCAGCAGACCGATCAGGTTTTCCGAGGTGTTGCCCTTGCGACGCGCGGCCTCGTCATAGGTCTTGGCGAACTGCTTCTCGGTGATGTTGCCGTAGTAGCCCTTCAGCTTCTGCTTGGCCTTCAGTTGCAGACCGAAGTCCGAAACCTTGGACTTGCGACGCTGGCCGTGCTGGCCGGGACCGTAAGAACGCTTGTTGACCGGCGACTTGGCGCGGCCCCACAGGTTCTCACCCATGGCCCGGTCGATCTTGTACTTGGCGCTGTGGCGCTTGGACATTCTATTCTCTTTTCGACGATACGGCCCGGCATCCCCTGGATTGGGAATGCGATCTCAACGGCGGTCCACGCATCTTCCGTCATTCATCCCGGCCCCGCCGAAGCGGACCCGTGGAAGGCGGCGCTTATGGCCAGCGAGGACGGCGGAGTCAAGCACGGCGGGCCGTTAAGCACGATGGAATGGAACGATCCCGTCGCCCCACCCTTCCCTTGACGCAACCGAACCACGCATGAGGACAAGGAGGAGTGGAATGCAGCCCGAACCCAACAGCTTTCAGACCGGCCTGTCCGACAAGGCCATGGAAACGCTGAAAAAGCAGCTGGTCGATCTGGTCGAGCCTTTGAGCGATCATCAACTGCTCGATCTCGCCGACGGCATCCATGAGATGCTGCGCCAGCGCCGCATGGTTCGCCAGCACCATGCCGAGCGCATGAACGAGCGCACCCGGCACGGCGTGGATCTTCGCATCTAGTCCTTAGCGACCTAATCCTTTGCAGACTGGGCTTCGGAGATGAACATGGCGCGACCTTCGCGGGTCGCCACCTTGCCCAGGCCCGGGAACGGGAAGTGATACGCGTAGATGTGGGCGCCGGAGTTGCGCAGCGCCGTCACCTCGTCTAGCCGCGCCTTCAGGCCTGCCGTCTGATCGTCGTCATAGCCGACCTTCCAGTCCGGATGTTCGACCGACAGAATCCAGTGATGCATCAGGTCGCCGGTGTAGAGCAGTTGGTTCTGGCCGTCGGCGATCAGATAGGCGACGTGGCCCGGCGTATGGCCGGCCGTGTCCTGGGACTGGACGCCCGGCGCGACCTCGCCGCCCGGCTCGAAGGCCTGGACCTTGGGCGTGATGATCCGCACCAGATCGGTCAGTTCGGGATTGGCGCGGATGGACGCCCATTCCGCCTGCGACATCCGGATCGCCGCATTGGGGAAGGCCAGGCCGCCGTTACGGATCAGGCCGCCGACATGGTCCGGGTGGCCGTGCGAGATCAGCACGTCGGTGATCGAGGCCGGATCGACGCCCGCCTTTTGCAGGCTGTCCATCAACTGGCCCTTGCCCTCGCCCAGGCCCGTGTCGAACAGCATCGTGCGGGCGCCGTTCCTGACCAGAAGCGGATGGATTTCCAGCATGATCGGATCGGCCGGCTGTCCGGCGGCGGTGAGCGGCGCGGCGACCGCCTGTGGCGTCAGGCCGACGCCGAAGGTCTGGTTGTCGTTCTTGACCGGGTTCTCGCCGTCGAACAGGGCGATGGCGTCCAGCGCGCCGATCTTGAAGTGATAGACCGGCTTCTCGGCTGGCGCGGCGACGGTCTGGGTGGGATTGGGCGGCGCGGGATCGCCGGGCTTCTGTGCGTTTGCGTTGGGGTTACAGGCCGCCAACATCAGGGCCGCGAAAGCAGCCCCCGTCATCATCATCCGCATCGCTTCGATCTCCGTTTGCGATGACGCAATCGAAAACGCCCGCCGGAGGTTCCGGCGGGCGTCGTCATCTCTCGATCGCTGGGCTGTACCGGCCTTATTTGGCGGCGGCGTAGAGTTCGTTGACCTTGTTCCAGTTCACCACCGTCCAGAACGACTTCAGATAGTCGGCGCGGCGGTTCTGGTATTTCAGATAATAGGCGTGCTCCCAGACGTCGGCGCCCAGGATGACCTCGCCGCGCTCGTCCACGACGTCCATCAGCGGATTGTCCTGGTTCGGGGTCGAGGTGATCTTCAGCTTGCCGTTCTGCACGATCAGCCAGGCCCAGCCCGAACCGAACTGCGCGGCGCCGGCGGCGTTGAAGTCTTCCTTGAATTTGTCCATGCCGCCCAGATCGGCGTCGATGGCGGCCTTCAGCTCGGCCGAGGGCTCACCCGCCTGATCGGCCGGGGCCAGCAGTTCCCAGAACAGGCTGTGGTTCCAGTGGCCGCCGCCGTTGTTGCGCACGGCCTTGGGCGCGGTGGAGATGCTGGTGAAGATTTCCTCCAGCGACTTGCCCTTCAGGTTTTCGTCGGCGTCGACGGCCTTATTGAGATTGTCGACATAGGTCTGGTGGTGCTTGTCGTGGTGGAAGGTCATCGTCTCCTTGTCGATGGCCGGCTCCAGCGCGTCATAGGCGTAGGGCAGCGGGGGCAGGGTGAAGGCCATGGGAGGTTCCTCTCGCGACAAGTTTCCGATGCGCCTCATCTAGGCGCCCGTTCATGAAACCCAAGCGACAGCGCCTGGATTTGTTCCGACTTATCGACCCGTAACGGTCAAGCTGGCAAGTTCGCCTTCAGGCAATCGCGAACGGCCCGCTTCACATCGCCCGGCGCATTGGGTTCATCCACGCCCTCTGCCGCGAAGACGGCGCGCACGGCGGCGTCCAGCCCCTTTGGCAGCGCCTCGATCACCCGCTTCTGCCCCTTGGCGTGCAGGCAATAGCCCACCTCGCGGCACAGGGCGGAAAACATCGGTTCGTAGGGATCAGAAGCGCTCATGGCGCTCCTCTAGCATCAGGGGAGCAGACGCGACAGCCAGTGCATCAGGTTCAGCACGAACTGCTGATCGTCATGACCAGTCGTATTCAGCCCCATGCGGACAGGCTCGCGATCCGGCTGGTCGGGAAAACGCACGATCTGAGCCGTGAGCATCCCCGCCTCTCCCAGCACGACCACCCGCCCTGCGCCAAGGCGCAAAGCCAGACCTTGGGCGGGTAAGGCGGGCCGCGACAACTCGGCAAGGACGACGGCTGGATCCTGACCGGCCCGAAGCCGCGTTCGGATCGTTTGCAAGGCTCCGAGATCGGGAGCCTCTCGCGCATCTGCGCTCATCGCAAGCAACACGGTCGCGTCTGCCGGCCCCGACAGCGACTGCCCGGTGAAGCTCTTGACGACCGTCAGGCGCTCGCTTTGGTCGCGGCCTTCGATGATCGGATGATCCGCAAGCGCCGGGCGCGGAAAGACCAGATTGGCCGTGACGTCGCCGCCCACGGGCTGGAAGGCGTAACCTGTGCCCATCGACACGCCGAACTTGGCAGCCAGGGCTTCGGCGGCGGAACCATGGGGCGCGTGATCGGCGGCAAGAAGCAACGCCCCGCCCTGCTCCACCCATCGGCGGATCGCCTCGATCTCGGCGTCGTCAAAAGCCGAGGCGCGCGAGCCGTCCGCCGGTCGCGCCGGATTGGCGATGACCAACACCGCCACGCCATTAAGCGCGCCGGGCGCATCGAGCCGCTCCCGGCTGGCTTCGATCCGATAGCCGTCGGCCCGCACCAGCGCGGCGAAGCCGGCATAGCGACCTTCGATCGTCTGCTCGCTGCCGTGGCCCTGATCGACAAGCACGACAGGACCAACCATCGCATAGGCCGGCGAGACCACCTTTGGCCGCCAATCCAGATCGCCGACCTGCTCTTGCGCCAAGGCTGAGCCCGCCAGCAGCAGGACTGCGACGGCGATCAAACCCCGGCGTCCCACCTGGCGCCTAGACCTTCAAGCGTTCGGCATGGAAGGCGATGTGGTCGGCGATGAAGCTGGCCATGAAGAAGTAGGAGTGATCATAGCCGGGCTGCATCCGCAGGGTGATCGTCTGGCCGGCGGCGGTGGCGGCGGCCTGGAGCAGCTCAGGCTTCAGCTGGTCGATCAGGAAGCTGTCGGCGTCGCCTTGGTCGATCAGGATGTCGTCATAGACGCCGCGCGCCGCGCCGGCTGCGATCAGCTTGGCGGCGTCGTGGCGGTCCCAGGCGGCGCGGTCGTCTCCAAGGTAGGCGGTGAAGGCCTTTTCGCCCCAGGCGCATCGGGTCGGCGAGCAGATCGGCGCGAAGGCGGAGACCGAACGGAACAGGTCGGGTTGGTTCAGCGCCAGGGTCAGGGCGCCGTGGCCGCCCATCGAATGGCCGCTGATCGAGCGGACGCCCGTGGTCGCAAACTCGGCGTCAATCAGGGCGATCAGTTCCTCGGTGACATAGGTTTCCATGCGGAAATGCGGCGCCCAAGGCGCCTGCGTCGCATCGACGTAGAAGCCCGCGCCCTGACCCAAGTCATAGGCCGGATCGTCGGCGACGCCTTCTCCGCGCGGGCTGGTGTCGGGCGCCACGACGATGACGCCGTGTTCGGCGGCGGCCTGATAGGCCCCGGCCTTGGTGGTGAAATTATCCTCGGTGCAGGTCAGGCCCGACAGCCAGATCAGCACCGGGAAAGGCCCCTCCCCGCCCGGAACGAAGACCGACAGCGTCATCGGCGTGCCGGTCGCTGTGCTGTCGTGCTTCAGATAGCGCAGGGTTCCGCCGTGAACGGCGTGGGTCTTGGTGGTTTCCATTCAGCCGGTCTTTCGGTGCATGGCGCAGATCTTGTTGCCCGAAGGGTCGCGCAGATAGGCCAGGATCATGGGGCCGAAGGGGCCCTTGCGTTCGCCGGGCGGGTCCTCGATGGCGCGACCGCCGGCGGCGACGCCCGCGTCATGGAATGCCTGGACCATCTCGGACGTCTTGGCGTGAAAGCCGATGGTGCCGCCGTTGGCGTGGCAGGCCGGCTCCCCGTCGATGGGCGCGCCGATCGCAAAGGCGCCCATGCGGGTGCGCCACCAGTAGCGGCCCTTGAGGTCCGGCCCCTGGCCCGGCTCGACGCCCAGGGCGCCCAGCGCGGCGTCGTAGAACCGGCGCGACGCCTCGATGTCGTTGGCGCCGACGGTGACGTGGGTGAACATGGTCAGACCTCCCTCTTTCAGTCCGTTTTCTTAAACAACGAACCGAGCGGCGCGCAAGGCGTCAGAACACCACGACCGAGCGGATGCTCTTGCCCTCGTGCATCAGGTCGAAGGCCTTGTTGATGTCGTCCAGGGCGAAGGTGTGGGTGATCATCGGGTCGATCTCGATCTTTCCGTCCATATACCAGTCGACGATCTTGGGCGTGTCGGTGCGGCCGCGCGCGCCGCCGAAGGCCGAACCGCGCCAGACGCGGCCGGTCACCAACTGGAACGGGCGGGTGGCGATCTCCTTGCCGGATTCGGCGACGCCGATGACGACGCTCTCGCCCCAGCCGCGGTGGCAGGCCTCAAGCGCCTGGCGCATGACGACGGTGTTGCCGGTGCAGTCGAAGGTGTAGTCCGCGCCGCCGTCGGTCAGCTGGACCAGATGGGCGACCACGTCGGAAACTTCCTTGGGATTGACGAAATGGGTCATGCCGAAGCGGCGGCCCCATTCTTCCTTGTCGCCGTTGATGTCCACGCCGACGATCATGTCGGCGCCGACCATCTTCAGCCCCTGGATGACGTTCAGGCCGATGCCGCCCAAGCCGAAGACGACGCAGTTGGCGCCGGGCTCGACCTTGGCCGTGTTGACCACGGCGCCGACGCCGGTGGTCACGCCGCAGCCGACGTAGCAGGCCTTGTCGAAGGGCGCGTCCTTGCGGATCTTGGCCACCGCGATCTCGGGCAGGACGGTGAAGTTCGAGAAGGTCGAGCAGCCCATATAGTGGGCGATGGCCTGACCCTTGTAGCTGAAGCGGCTGGTGCCGTCGGGCATGACGCCCTTGCCCTGAGTGCCGCGAATGGCGGTGCACAGGTTGGTCTTGCGCGACAGGCACGACTTACACTGGCGGCATTCCGGCGTGTACAGCGGGATGACGTGATCGCCGACCGCGACCGAGGTCACGCCCGGCCCCACCTCGACCACCACGCCCGCGCCCTCGTGGCCCAGGATCGAGGGGAAGACGCCCTCGGAGTCCAGCCCGTCCAGCGTATAGGCGTCGGTGTGGCAGATGCCGGTGGCCTTGATCTCGATCAGCACCTCGCCGGCGCGCGGCCCCTCCAGATCGACCTCGACGATCTCCAACGGACGTTTGGCCTCGAAAGCGACGGCGGCGCGGGTTTTCATGGCGGGGGCTCCTGAACGATTCCCTCCTCTTCTAGGGCAGGCGCAGGATGGTATGAAGCCGTCATGTCACACACAAACCTCGTCGTCCTGACCGGAGCCGGCATATCGGCCGAAAGCGGCGTGCCGACCTTTCGGGCGTCGGACGGGCTGTGGTGCGGGCATCGGGTGGAGGACGTGGCGACGCCGGAGGGTTATGCGGCCGATCCGGCGCTGGTGCAGGACTTCTACAATCAGCGGCGGCGGCAGTTGGCCGAGGTGCGGCCCAATGCGGCGCACCGGGCGCTGGCGGACCTGGCGGCGCGTTGGGAAGGCGACTTCCTGCTGGTGACGCAGAACGTCGATGATCTGCACGACCGGGCGCATGAAGCGATGCCGCCGGCCGCCGGGTTCGAGCTGATCCATATGCACGGCGAACTGTTGAAAGGCCGCTGCACCCGGTCCGGCGTAGTCATGGACTGGGCCGGGGACATGGCGGCGGACGAGGCCTCGCCGCATCATCCCGACGGCGTCATGCGGCCGCACATCGTCTGGTTCGGGGAGATGCCGCTTCAGATGGAGCGGATCGAGCGGGCGCTGGAGCGGTGCGACCTGTTCGTGTCCATCGGCACGTCGGGCGCGGTCTATCCGGCGGCAGGGTTCGTGCAGGCGGCGCGGTATGCCGGAGCGCGGACGGTCGAGATCAACCTGGAGCCGACGTCGGGGGCGCGCCTGTTCGACGAAGGCGTTTACGGGCCGGCGACGCAGGCCGTGCCGGCCTTCTTCGACACGCTGTAGAAACGAAAACGGCGGCCGCTGCGAAGGCGGCCGCCGTTCCGGCGTTCGAGGTCGAGGCGGCTTAGGCCAGGACGACGATGGTCACGCGGCGGTTCTGCGAACGGCCCTCGGGCGTGTCGTTCGAGGCCACCGGCTGTTCCTGGCCATAGGAGATGGTGGCCATGCGGTTCAAGGCGACGCCCTGGCGGTTCAGGAAGCGACGCACGGCCTCGGCGCGTTGCTCGCCCAGCTGGTCGTTATGCTCGGGCGTACCGGTCGAATCGGTGTAGCCCTGGATTTCCAGATAGACGTTCTTGTTCTCGCCCTGCAGACGCTGGGCGAACTGGGCCAGGCGCTGCTCGGCCTCGGGCGACAGGGCGGCCGCGTCGGTGGGGAATTTCACGGAATCGTCCGACAGCACGACCTGATAGAGGAACTTGCCCTCGGCCAGCTTGTGCGCGTCGTTGGCGCGTTGCAGGGCCTGGCCTGCGGTGCCTTCGACGGTGGTCACGCGGTTGTCGACGACTTCGACCTGATCACGCACGAAACGATGGCTGGCGCAGCCGCTGGCCGCAAAGCCGAGGGCGATGAGGGCGCCGCCGACGACCGCCGTCCTGAGTTTCGATCTGCTCAAGTTCTGTCTCCTTCTTGCCGGGAGCGCCACACCCAGTTCATGCGCAAGATGAAAATGGCGTATGAGACAAGGCGGAGTAATGACGCGCTTTGGGCGGCATCATGTCAGCTTGACCATAAGCAGATCGAATATTCGCGTTATTCTTGCATGGGCACGGAACCATCGCCTCAGTGAAGACGTTGCGCCGCCGACGGCCAATGCCGGAGGGCGGACACGCTCATCTATCATCGCTCTGCGCCGTCGCGCGGTTGTATTCACGACGACGCCACTTTCCTGACGCGACCGAATGTTTTCAACGGAGCCTGGCGGTTTTTACAGGCGTTTTGTCCCCATGACCATGCGGCGGCGTGTTCAACTCCCATCACGGATCGGCGATTGAGCGCGGCGCGCACACGGCGCTGGGCGCTGGCGGCGACGCCGATCCTGGCCGCGCATCTGGGGCTGGCGCTGCTGATGCACGGCCAGGCGGAGCCGATCGTCGAGGCGCCGCAGACGCCGCCCATGATGGTCGAACTGGTCGAGCCGCCCCCGCCGCCTCCGCCGCCGCCCGCGCGCGTGATCGCGCCCGATCCCTCGCCAAAGCCCGACGCGCCGGCCGCCGCCGCCCAGGCGGCCGCGCCGCCCAAGCCCGCGCCCCAGCGGCGACCGCCGGCCGTGGCGGCGGCGCGACCGAGACTGGTGGTCAGCAAACGCCCGCCGGACGTCGAACCCCTGCCCGCCGCGCCCGCCCCGCCGGGTCCGCCCCTGCCGCTGCTGGGCGCGGCCCAGATCGCCGGCGCCATGACGGTCGGCGCAGGTCCGGGCGGCGGCGGCGGATCGGGCGTCGGCGGATCGGGCGGTTCGGGAGGGACCGGCGCGGGTTCAGGCTCGGGCGGCGGGTCGTGCGACATGGTGCGCTGGGTCCAGGACGCGGTGCGCGACGACCAGGCCGTGCGCCGCGCTGTCATCGCCGCGTCCCAGGACATGGATGCGAACGGACGCGCCATCCTGGTCTGGAACGGCGACTGGCTGCAAAGCCGCAACCAGGCGGGCAAGGGTCTGGCGGGCGTGCGCCAGGCCATCGCCCTGGAAGTCGCCTTCGCCCCGGCCGAATGCAAGAGCCAGCGCATGACGGGCCTGGCGGTCCTGAAGCTGGAAGACCGCCCCGGCGGCGCGCAACTGGCCCTCGGCAAGGGCAGCTGGCGCTGGTCGGACCTGCTGGGCGCGGGCTGACGCGCCGACGCCCATTCAGACGGTCGCCCGCAAAAACACCGTCTAATTCGTCTAATTCGTCTGATCTCGTGCCTCCTCGACCGTGCGACACGCCCGCTGCGGGCGAACAGAGACAGGATCGCACGGCCTGAGGGCGTGGGCAGGAAGATGACGCTGGCGCGAGGCAAGGGGTTGAAATGTCTGCGATCGTGTCTCGCAGATCGGCTGGTTAGCCGCGCGGGCCGAACAGGATGAGCCCGGCGCCGATCAGACAGACAAGGCCGCCCAGAATGTCCCAGCGATCCGGCGGGGTCTTCTCGACCAGCGCCATCCAGATCAGGGAGGCGCAGATATAGACGCCGCCGTAGGCCGCGAAGGCGCGGCCCGCCGCGTCGCTGGGGACGAAGGTCAGGAGCCAGGCGAAGGCGATCAGGCAGGCGACGCCGGGCGCCAGCCACAGGGGTGAACGATCCAGCTTCAGCCAGGCCCAGAAGGCGAAACAGCCGCCGATCTCCGCCAGGGCCGCCAGCGGATAGATCAGCATAGGCTTCATGGGCGGACGCTATACCAGTCGTCGGCCAGATCGAGCCATTGCGGATTTGCGGCTTCGATCAACGCCAGTTTCCAGGACCGCCGCCATTTCTTCAGCGCCTTTTCACGCACGATCGCCTCAATGATGGTCTCATGCTGCTCGTACCAGACCAGGGTCTTGCAACCCTGCTCTGAAGCGAACCCCGGCGTGGCGCCAGTGCGATGCTGCCATATTCGCTGCATCAGATCGCTGGTGACGCCAGTATAGATCGTGCCGTTGCGAAAGTTCGCCATTATATACACGGCGATGACGGCGTCCGCTCTCATGTGCAGAACATGGGCATGCGGGCTGAAGCTGCACAATAGACGTCACTCCGGGGCCGCGCAGCGGAACCCGGAGCCCAGAGCGGCCCCCGCTCGATGATGCGGTCCTGGGTTCCGGGTTCTTCGCTACGCGAAGCCCCGGAATGACGGCTATTTTTCCTTCGCCGCCCGTTCGGCCGCCAGCTTGGCCAGGACCCGGCCGCGGCCGCGCGCCAGCGCGTGGATGGCGCCGCGCATGGTGGCGACCTCTTGCTCCGAGAAGGCGGCGCGGCCCAGCATGACGCGCAGGTTCTGGCTCATCGAGCGCTTCTTCTCGGGCGGATAGAAGAAGCCGCCGTTTTCCAGCTCTTCCTCCAGATGCTCGTACATGCCGATCAGCAGGTCGTTCGACGCCGGCGGTTCGCTGTCGCGGAAGCGCGGCGGCGGGGCGTCCAGGATCAGGGTGCGCCACTCATAGGCGTTGATCGCCACGGCCTGGGCCAGGTTCAGCGAGTGGTGCTTCGGATCGATCGGAATGGTGACGATGCCGGCGCACAGGGCGATGTCGGTCGTCTCCAGTCCGGCGCGCTCGCCGCCGAACAAGAGGCCCGTCTTCAGGCCCGAGGCCGTGTCGTCATAGAGGACGCGGCTGGCCTCGCGCGGCGTGCGCACGGGCTGGCGCGTCTCGCGCGGGCGGGCGGTCGTGGCGAAGACGGTGTTCAGGTCGGCGATGGCCTCGGCGACACTGTCGAACACCCGCACCCTGTCCAAGACCCAGTCGGCGCCCGAGGCCGTGGCCCAGGCCCGCTCTTGGGGCCAGCCGTCGCGGGGGCTGACCAGGCGCAGGTCCGACAGGCCGAAGTTGGCCATCACCCGCGCCACGGCGCCGATGTTCTCGGCCATCTGCGACTTGTCGAGGATGACAGCGGGAGGTGTCAGCTCAGGCAACGCAATCAGTCCTCGCCCACCATGGCGATCCAGGGGTCTGCGGTTCCGGCCTCGACCTCGGCGACCTTGACGGCGGGCCAGCCGATGGAGGCGCTGCCCGAGGCGGTCCAGGCGGCGACGATGAAGTCGCGCAGTTCGCCGGCGCCCGCCGCCAGACGTTCGTTGACGAAGGCCGCGCCGCGCGGGTCGCTGTCGCGGAAACCTCCGGCCTTCTCCAGACGATAGAAGGGGATCACCGTGCCCAGGGTCGTGGTCAGATAGGAGACGGTGCGCGCCTTGACGTCGAAACCGTCCAGTTTGGCGGCCGGCATGGCGGCCTCGACGGCGTCTAGACGGGCGACGCGGTTGGTGAACTCGCCCTCGAACACGGCGTGGGTCTGGCGCGAGTTGGTGAAGCCTTCCGGGTTCGGGAAGTCGCCCCAGCCGTTGTAGTGAATGCTGGTGTGATGCGGTTGCGAACCGTCGCCGACGTAGTGGCCCATGACGCCGATGTCGCGCAGGATCAGGGCCTCGCGGCGAATGCGGTCGGCGCGATACCAGGCCTGGCGCTCCATATTGGTCTCGCGCTTTTCGGCGGCGTTCAGCACGCGCCAGTAGGCGAAGTCGCGGCCCAGCTGCTGCCAGGCGTCCATCATGGCGTAGGGCAGATAGCCGGCGTCGTTGACGTCCAGACCGGCCTTGGTCAGGGCGGCGTCATATTCGGACTTCAGGCGCGGCAGGTCGTTGAGGTTCATGCCGCGCTGGTCGTAGACGCGCCCCTGGTCGTCCAGATCGACGAAGTGGGCGGTGTCGCGCTCGCGGTCGTGCGGCTGACCGGCGCCCTTCCAGCGGTCGGGCTCGCGCGCCAGTTCGCCCACGTCGGCAATGGCGGCGGGGGTGCGCAGGAAGGCCGGCAGTTCGTCCGGCAGGGCCCGCATCGCGGCCACGCCGATCAGGCGGTGGCCGGTGTTGCCCCAGGCGGTGACGGTGACAGCCGGCGCGGCGACCGCGACGAGGGCCAGGGCGGCGATGGCGAGACGTTTCATGGACAAACCTCAACAAGGATCACGCCCGTCTAACGCATCCTTGATCGCGCCTCCAGCGTCCAAGGGGTGGTGCGAGGCGCATCGGCGCCTAGGTTATGAAGGCTCCCCCTTCGTCTGTTTCAGGCTCCACGCCCTTGGGGAGCGATGACGTGATTGCGTCGTCGCCGTCGTCGGACGGCCCTTTCCAGTGGACGCCAGACCGAAAGGACATTCCCATGCGCACGCCCCGCATCGCCCTTCTTGCTTCCGTCGCCCTTCTTGCGACCGCCGCGACCGCTCACGCCCAAGACGCATCAACCACATCGCAGACGCCGGCGGCCGCGCCGATGGCCGGCTCGACCACCTTCACCGATGACGAGCTGAAGAAGTTCGACGACGCCATGGCCAAGGTGAGAGCGGTCAGCGACACGCTGAACGGCGCCCAGCCGACGCCGGAACAGCAGGCGCAGATGGCCGCCGCAGTGCAGGATTCGGGGCTGGAAGTGACGCGCTTCAACACCCTGTCCAACGCCGTCGCCGCCGATCCGGCCCTGGCGGCGCGCATTCGGGTGGTCAACGCTACGCCGCCCGCGCCCGGCACGCCGGCCGCCTCCGTGACGGACGACGAACTGAACCGCTTCGTCACCGCCATGACGCAAATCCGCGCCGTCACGGCCGAGGTGCAGAACAATCAGGCGACGCCCGAACAGAGCGCCAAATTGACGGCGGCGGTCGAGGCGTCCGGCCTGACGACCGAGCGTTTCAACGCCATCTCGCAACTGGTGTCCGCGACGCCCTATCTTCAGGCCAAGGCGCAACTGGCCGGCGCGCGTCTGGAAAAAGGCGTGAGCCAGTAGGGATCAGGTGTCGGCGGGCTCGCGCCGGGTGTCCGGCGCGGCCGGGCCCGCCTCGTCCTCGTTCAGCAGACGGCCTTCGCGGCGGGGCTTGATATAGGGGGCGGGCTGGGGCGTCGGCATATTGCCGCGCATCAGCTGACGGCCGGCCTTGAGCCCGCCGGTCAGCTGCAGGTCCAGTCGGGCCTCGTCGCGACGGCGCACGTCGCCGATGGTCTCGGCCGCCTCATGCTCGTCCAGCCCCAGTTCGACCAGGGCGCGCTCGCCGAACTTGAGCGCCGACTCGAAGGTCTCGCGGATCTGGTAGTCCACGCCGGCCTGGATCAGGCGCATCGAATGCCCTCGGTCGAAGGCGCGGGCCATGATCCGGGTGGTCGGGAACTCCGACTTGATTAGTTCGACGATGCGGTCGGCGGCCTCGGGCTTGTCGACGCAGACCAGGACCATCTCGGCCTCCTCCGCGCCCGAAGCGCGCAGGGTGTGCAGCTGGGTGCCGTCGCCGTAATAGACCTTGAACCCGAACTGGGAGGCGGCCTGGATCATCTCCACGTCGTTCTCGATGATCGACACGTCGACGTCGCGGGCCAGCAGGGGTTGGGACACGACCTGGGCGAAACGGCCGAAGCCGATAATCAGCACCTGGCCGCGCAGGTCCTTGGCGAAGTCCACGCCCTCGGCGCTTTCGGCGTCCTGGACCGGCTTGGGCGACAGCCGTGCAATCAGCAGCGAGGTCAGGGGCGTCAGGGCCATCGACAGGATGACCACCGCCGACATCATCGCGCCGATGCGGGCGTCGAACAGGCCGGCGGCGACGGCGGCGCCGTACAGGACGAAGGCGAACTCGCCGCCTTGTGCGAACAGGCCCGCGCGCTCGACCGCCTCATGATGCGAGGCCTTGAACAGGCGCGCGACGGCATAGATGCCCACGCCCTTGACCAGCATGAAGGCCACGACCCCGCCCAGCACCAGACGCCAGTCGGCGACCACGACCGACACGTCCAGCGACATGCCGACGCTGAGGAAGAACAGGCCCAGCAGGATGGCGCGGAACGGCTCGACATCGGCCTCCAGCTGGTGACGGAAGGTCGATTCCGACAGCAGGACCCCGGCCAGGAACGCGCCCATGGCCATGGACAGGCCGCCCAGGGACATGGCCCAGGCGGCGCCGACCACGACCAGCAGGGCCGCCGCCGTCATCACCTCGCGTCCGCCGTACTGAGCCAGCAGGCGGAAGACCGGATTGACCAGATATTTGCCGGCCAGCAGCACCCCGCCGACCGCCGCGACCGCGAAGCCGACGGTCTGCCACAGGGGCGGCGCCTGTTCGTTCGCCACGCCCAGCACCGAGGCCAGGACGGCGACGATGGCCAGAAGCGGCACGATGGCCAGGTCTTCGAGCAACAGGATGGAGACCGCCCGCTGGCCGGGCCCGCCCGCGATTTCGCCGCGCTCTTCCAGCATCTGCATGATGACGGCGGTGGACGACAGGACAAAGCCCATGGCGCCGACGAAGGCGACAGGCGCGGAGAAGCCGGCCAGCATGGCCGTCAGGGTCAGGATCAGGCCGCAGAACAGCACCTGGGCCGCGCCGAGGCCGAAGATTTCCTTTCTTAGTCCCCACAGACGTTTGGGCCGCATCTCCAGCCCGATGATGAACAGGAAGATGACCACGCCGAACTCGGCGACGTGCAGGATGGTCTCGGGCTCGCGAAACAGCTTCAGGCCGAAGGGACCGATGGCCAGGCCCGCCGCCAGATAGCCCAGCACCGACCCCAGGCCGATGCGCTTGAACACCGGCACGGCGAGCACACCCGCGGCCAGCAGAGCGGCCGCCGCGCCCAGATCCAGTCCCGTCGTCGCCTCAGCCATCGCATTCCCCCAAGCTTGGCCTCTATTGTGGGGGGCCTTGGCGGCGATTGCGAGAGGACACGAAAGACACGCTGAAAGATCATCGTGCGTCGAGGGGGATTTGGCGCCACAGTTTCGCCCCATGACGACCCGCGATTGGCGTCAAGAAAACAACCGGAGGAAGCCATGTCACGCGTCATCAGGATCGCGGCCCTGTCCGTTCTGAGCCTGTCGTTCGCCGCGCCGCCGGTCGCCGTGCCGAGCGTCGCCCTGGCCAAGCCGCTGGATGGCGAGCCGACGCCGGCGGCGTGCCGGCCTCTTGGCTTTGAGTTGGGATCGCCTGAGCCTGTCGTCGCACCACCCGCGCCGCGCGCCGGTCCGCCGACGCCGCCGGTGAGGATCACGCCGACCCGCAAGGAAGATCGCGTCCCCTACGGCGCCCCACCGCCACCGCCACCGCCACCGCCGCCTCCTCCGCCTCCGCCGCCCCCTCCATCGCCCGCCCCCGCGCCGTCATCGACGGCGGCCCAAGATATCGTCGTCACAGCCTCCCGGATCACGCGATCACCAGGCGCCCCGACGTCGCCCGGCATGATGACGCCGCCCCCTGTCGACACCGAACGCTATCCGGATGCGACGCCCAATCCGGTGAAGCGGACCAGCGATCAGCCGGTGTCGACCTTCTCCATCGACGTGGACACGGCGTCGTATTCGAACGTGAAGCGCTTCATCGACGAGGGGCGTGCGCCGCCCAAGGATGCGGTGCGGGTCGAGGAACTGATCAACGCCTTCGACTATGACTATGCCCGGCCGACCAGCCAGACCCGGCCCTTCGCGATCACGACGGCGGTCGCGGCCTCGCCCTGGGCTGACGGGCGCCAGATCGTGCACATCGGACTGCAAGGTTATGAACTGCCGGCGGGCGAGCAGCGGCCGCTGAACCTGACCTTCCTGGTCGACGTCTCCGGCTCGATGCGCAGCCCCGACAAGCTGGATCTGGCCAAGAAGGCGATGAACCTGGCCATCGATCGGCTGAGGCCGCAGGACACCTTGGCCGTCACCTATTACGCGGAAGGCGCCGGCACGACCCTGCAGCCGACCAAGGGCGACGAAAAGCTGAAGATGCGCTGTGCGGTCGCCAGCCTGAAGGCGTCGGGCGGCACGGCCGGGGCGACCGGCATGACCAACGCCTATGACCAGGCCCAGGCGAACTTCGCCCGCGACAAGGTCAATCGCATCCTGATGTTCACCGACGGCGACTTCAACGTCGGGGTGACCGACAACAAGCGGCTGGAGGACTATGTCGCCGAAAAGCGCGGGACCGGGATCTACCTGTCGGTCTACGGCTTCGGGCGCGGCAACTATCAGGACGAACGGATGCAGACCATCGCCCAGGCGGGCAATGGCGTCGCGGCCTATGTCGGGGACCTGAGGGATGCGCGACGCCTGTTCGGGCCGGCCTTCGACAAGGGCGCCTTCCCCATCGCCGACGACGTCAAGATCCAGGTCGAGTTCAATCCCGCCCGCGTCGCCGAATGGCGGCTGATCGGCTATGAGACCCGGCTGCTGAACGAGGAAGACTTCAACAACGACCAGATCGATGCGGGCGAGGTCGGATCCGGCGCCAGCGTCACGGCCCTGTATGAAATCACCCCCGTCGGCGGCCCGACGCAGATTCCCGAAAGGCGCTATCCCGATAACCGCATCGGGGTCGGCGGCGGCGATCCGAACGGCGAGATCGGCTTCGTCCAGGTACGCTACAAACAGCCGGGCCAGAGCCGATCGGACCTGATCCAGCAGCCGCTGACCAACCGCGCGGGCGGGCCAGTCAGCGCCCAGCCGCCCGAGGCCACGCGCTGGGCCATCGCGGTCGCCGGATTCGGTCAGAAGCTGCGGGGCGATCCGTGGATGACGGCCGACTATGGCTGGGACCGGATCATCGATCAGGGGCAAGGGGCCAGAGGCGAAGACCCCTATGGCGACCGGGCCGAGTTCGTTCAGCTGGTGCGGGCGGCCGAGGGCCTTGCCCCGATGCGAACGCCCTGACCGGAACCGCCACGCTCGCGGCGGGTTTTCCAGCGCAACGCTTCAACCAAGGAAACCCGCCATGAAGATCCGCGACGTGATGACCAAGGACGTGCATCTGGCCCGCCCCGCCGACACCATCCAGGACGTGGCCAGCCGCATGGCCAAGGGCGGCTTCGGCTTCGTGCCCGTGGCGGACGGCGATCAGCTGATCGGCACCATCACCGACCGCGACATCGTGGTGCGCGCCCTGGCCACGGGCGCAGCCTCGAGCGCCTCGGTTGTGGAGTTCATCACCCGCGATCCGCAGACGGTGCTGGACACCGACGACCTGAAGGTCGTGTTGGACCTGATGGGCACCAAGCAGATCCGTCGCGCCCCGGTCGTGGACAAACATGGCCGGGTGGTCGGCGTCGTGTCGCTGGGCGACCTGTCGACGCGGGTGAAGGAGAAATACGCCGGCGAGACGCTGGAAAGCATCTCGCGTTAAGACCTGCGTAACCGCGCCCCGACACCGGGCGTCAAGGATCGTCGTTCATGCTGTTCCTTCGAATATCGGAGGATGGCATGGCGCGCGCACAGTTCCAGAAGGGTCAGAAGGTCTGGGTCGAGTGCGTCGGCGCCTGGGCCTTTATCGAACAGGTCCAGCCCGTCTGGGCCAAGGGGTTCGAAGAGCCCGTACGCGTCACCTATGACGTCGGCTTGGGGCGCGAGTTCACCGCCAACGAACTGTTGCTCGCGACCGACGATCCGGCCTCGGATCAGGGCTTGGGCGACTGGCGGCTGCTGCGGGCACGCAACAAGTGGCAGCTACCCGAGGATTGCCTGCATCACCCCCACCCCGGCACCTATCCGGTCGTCGTCACCGATCGGGCGGATTGGGGCGGTTGGCGCGTGCCGGGCGCCGAATACGACCGCGATCCCCAGCATATCGAGTTTCAGGCCCGGCTGATCGCCGCCGCGCCCCAACTGATGCGCCTGGCCCAGGATCTGGTGGATCTGGTCGCCGAGACGCCTGACGATGCGCCGCCGGCTGTCCTGACCCTGGCCCGACAGGCGCGCGATACGCTGCATGGCGTGACGCGTGTGCTGGAGCCCGCGCCCGACCGCCTGCTGTCGCCGGTCGCCGCCGCTTAAAAACCCGTTAAAAGCGCGCACCGAGCCTCGACACGAATCCGCGACGCAGCCTAGATTCCCGCAACGAAGTGTTTGTCGGAGGGTCGGGGCTTGCGGGACGAGGAGCGGCGGGAAAATCGGTCGGGGCGTCGCGCCTCCGACCGCGCCGTCGGCGCACCCGCCTGGTTGCGGATCGCCGTCCTGGTCCTGGCGCTGATCGCGGCCGCCTATGCCCTGATGGCGTCGCGTGAGTTCAGCCGGCCGACCCGCGAAATTAGCCGCCTGGAAGCTGAAAATCTGAAGCTGAGCGCCGAGTTGGTCGCCAGCCAGACCGCGGCGCTGATCCAGTCGGCCGATGCGGGCCTGGCCGCGGGTCGCACCGCCATTGTCGCCAAACGCGCCCCCATAGAGGTCGTGGAAACCGCGCAGGCCGCCGCGCCCAAGGTCGCCTTCACCCTGGTCGGTCCCGGCGAGACGGTGCAGGCCGCCAAGGGCGAAGGATCGGTCGCCGCCGGCCAGGCCAATGCCGACGGTCTGAGGCTGGAGGCGCGGATCGCGCCGGTCCTGCCGACAGGCGGCGAGACGCGGATCGTGTCGGCGGGCGGCGTGGTGCTGGCCTCGGCGCGCGCCGCCGAGATCGGCCAACCCATCCGCACCCTGATCGGCGTCGATGCCTCGGCCCTGGTCGGTCAGGCCGAACCGCGTGCCGTGACGCTGGGGGGGCAGGCCGGCCTCGCTGCGGCCGCTCAGGCCCGGGCGGGCGGCCCTTATGTGGTCGCAATCTCGGAAGGGACGACCGCCTCCGTCTTCGACGACGCCTGGGTGGTGCTCGCGCCGCTAATGCTGGGTGTCGGGGTCGTGGTTCTGTTCGTCCTCTACGGCCTGCGCCAGACGCGCCAGCACCGCGAACGGGTGGCCACCGAAAAGCGGTTCCGCATCGCCGTCGAAGCCGCGCGGTGCGGGGTGTGGGAGTGGGATCTGGCCAAGGGCGAGGTGTCGCTGTCGGACTATATGGCCGCGCTGCTGGGCTTTTCGCGCGGCGGTGTGACCGACGCCGAAGATGTGATCGGCCGCGTCCATCCGCGCTTTCAGGAAGATTTCCGCCACGCCTTGCGCCAGGCGGCGGCCTATGGCGCCTTTGAGATCACCTTCCCGGTGGCGGGACCGGACGGGCGGGCGCGGTGGATCGACGCGCGGGGCCAGGCGCGCGGCGAGCGCGGCGACATGGGCTTTTCCGCCATCCTGGGCGTGGCGCTGGACATCACCGAGGCCCGCCGCGCCAAGGCCGCCGCCCAGGCCGCCGAAAGCCGGCTGCGCGACGGGGTGGAGAGCATCTCCGAGGCCTTCGTCCTGTTCGATCGTCAGGGGCGGCTGATCCTGTGGAACCAGGCGTTCGAGGACGCCTTCGGCTTCGATCACGGCGTGGTGCGGCGCGGCGCCATGAAGGACGAGCTGAACCGGATCGCCGGCCTGGCCATCAAGGCCGAGCATCGCCCAGCCAGCGGTCGTGCGGGCCTGCGCGAGGTCGAGCTGAACGACGGGCGCTGGCTGCAACTGTCCGAGCGGTTCACCTCCGAAGGCGGCTCGGTCGTCACCGCCGCCGACATCACCGCCATCAAACGCCAGGAGGCCGAGCGCCGCCGCGCCGCCGACGATCTGCGGGCCACCGTCGATCAGCTGGAATCCAGCCAGGAGAAGCTGTCGCTGCTGGCGCGCAAATACGAGGTCGCCATGACCCGGGCCGAGGCCGCCAACCAGGCCAAGTCCGAGTTCCTGGCCAATATGAGCCACGAGCTGCGCACACCGTTGAACGCCATCAACGGCTTCTCGGAGATCATGGCCAGCGAGCTGTTCGGGCCGCTGAACGAGAAATACAAGGGCTACGCCGGCGACATCCTGAAGTCGGGCCAGCACCTGCTCAGCCTGATCAACGACGTGCTGGACATGGCCAAGATCGAGGCCGGCAAGATGACCCTGCACTTTGAGCCGGTCTCCTTGCGCGAGGTGTGCGAGGACGCGGTGCGGCTGATGCGCGGCAAGGTGCAGGAGGCGGGCCTCAAGATCGCGGTCGAGGCCGGCGACCTGCCCGACATCGAGGCCGATCAGCGCGGCGTCAAACAGGTGATGCTGAACCTGATCTCCAACGCCGTGAAGTTCACGCCCGAGGGCGGCTCCATCGTCGTGTCGCTGAAACCCTTCGTGGGGGCCGAGGGCGAGGACCGCGTCCGCGTCGCCTGCGCCGACACCGGCATCGGCATCGCGCCCGAAGACCTGGTGCGTCTGGCCCGCCCGTTCGAACAGGTCGAGGGCCAGCATTCCAAGACCACCCAGGGCACCGGCCTGGGTCTGGCCTTGACCAAGTCGCTGATCGAAATGCATGGCGGTCAGCTGAGCATGGAAAGCCAGCCGGGCGTCGGCACGGTCGTCAGCTTCGACCTGCCGGTGAAGCGGCCGGATCAGACCGTGCAGCCGATCCGGGCGGCGTTCGCGGCTTGAGCATGGTCTGCACTATTGCAGATTGACGCGATGCGGATCACGCTCACCCCATGGTCATCAAGCTTTCCACATCGTTCGCCGTCGCCTTGGCGGCCATCGCCGCCGTGGGATCCTTACGAGCGCAGACTTCGGGCGCACTAGCCACGATTAGGGTGACAGGAGATCCCTATTACACACTGCCGCATGAGATCGTGATTGAACCCGATACACCGCACATCGGGCGAACCCGGCGGGAGATAGAGATGCGGACCTGGCGGGCTGTGAGGACATCCGAAGGCCGGACCGATAGCATCACCTCGGAGCAATGCCCGGCCCTTCGCGACGCTGCCTTGGCGTTCGGCAACGTATCCGGCCAAGCATTGCGGGCGCGCGCCCTGACCGTAGCGTCAGACCCCATTCCGATGGGACCCACGATGAAGGACGGCTTTTCAACGGAGGTGACGTTCACCGGGCTTCAGAGCGATGGCACGAGGGTCGAGCTCACGGCCAAGGGCGGAGCTTTCGCACAGTGGGGCCACGCCACCGTCGCCGCCCTGCTTGACTGTTGGGCGCCGCTGATTCCTTCACCGCCTTCTGACCTAACGCCGCTGCAGCTTTTGAGCGGCCTGGACCTGACCTCTTTCCGCAACTCGACTGGCCCTTCCAGAGCCGAAGGCTTGAAGCGTCCCCACGATTGGGGTTTCGCCCGCGTTGTAACCCGCGACGACGTCGTCGCCTTGGAACGCCCCGGCGACTGGATCGTCGGTTTGCGAACTATTCGATGGACGCCCGAAGGCTTCATCGTCTGCTTTACGGACAAAGCTCTGAACGGCGGTTCCTATAACGCGCAGAGCACCCTGCGGCTGACCAACGATGGCTTGGGCGGTTTCAAGGCGGAAGAAACGCTGGCGCCCGATCCCACCTGCCTGCCCAATGCGGGACAGGGCTGACCAGCCGCCAACGCCTAAACGCCTCCCCTAAACCAACTCCACGCCCATTGCGGTGGCTTCGCCGCCGCCGATGCAAAGGGCGGCCATGCCGCGGGTCTTGCCGTGGGCTTTGAGGGCGGACAGGAGGGTTGTCAGGACGCGGGCGCCGGAGGCGCCGAGCGGGTGGCCCAGGGCGCAGGCGCCGCCGTTGACGTTGATCTTGTTGTGGGGAATGCCGAGTTCCTGCATGGCGATCATCGGCACGATGGCGAAGGCCTCGTTGACCTCCCACAGATCGACGTCGTCGGCGCTCCAGCCCGCCTTCTTCAGCGCCTTTTGCAGGGCGAAGACCGGGGCGGTGGTGAACAGGTGCGGCTCGTGGGCGTGGGCGGCCTGGCTGACCACGCGGGCGATCGGCGTCAGGCCCAGGGCCTGGGCCGTCGACTGGCGCATCATGACCAGGGCGGCGGCGCCGTCCGAGATCGAGGCGGCCGAGGCGGCGGTGATCGTGCCGTCCTTTCCGAACGCGGGCTTCAGATTGGGAATCTTGGAGGGGTCGGAGCGGGTCGGCTGTTCATCGCGGTAGACGGTGACGGGACCCTTGCGGGTCTTGACCTCGACCGAGGCGATCTCGGCGTCGAATGCGCCTGATTCCTGGGCGCGCTTGGCCCGGCCGGCGCTTTCGATGGCGTAGGCGTCCTGCTGTTCGCGGGTGAACTGATAGTCCTTGGCCGTGTCCTCAGCGAACTGGCCCATCAGCTTGCCGGGGGTGTAAGCGTCCTCCAGCCCGTCCAGATACATGCTGTCAGAAATGACGTCGTGGCCGATGCGCGCGCCGCCCCGGTGCTTTTGCATCAGATACGGGGCGTTGGTCATGGACTCCATGCCGCCCGCCACGATCACGTCGGCCGAACCAGCGGCCAGCGCATCGTGCGCCATCATGGCCGCCTGCATGCCCGAGCCGCACATCTTGTTGATGGTGGTCGCCTCGGTCGAGACGGGCAGGCCTGCGCCCATGCCCGCCTGACGCGCCGGCGCCTGGCCGAGGCCCGCAGGCAGGACGCAGCCCATGATGATCTGCTCGACCTTTTGCGGATCGAGGCCGGCGCGGTCCAGCGCCGCCTTGACGGCCACAGCGCCCAGGTCAGTGGACTTGGCGTCGGACAGCGCGCCCTGGAAACCGCCCATCGGGGTGCGGGCGTAGGAGACGATGACGACGGGATCGGCGGACGTGGTCGCGGACATGGGGACGGCTTCCTCTATTTCGGGCGAGAGATAGCGATCCCGGCCGGTCAGGAAAAGTGCAGCCGCCGATACTTGCCCCGGAAATAGAGCAGCGGATCGCGGCGCGGCTCGAACCGGGCGCGCCTGACCCGGCCGATGATGACCAGATGATCGCCGGCCTCGACGATCTGTTCGGTTCCGCATTCGAAGCTGGCCAGGGCGCCCGAGAGGATGGGCGCGCCGGTGTCCCATGTCTCCCACGCCACGTCCTGGAACCGGTCGGCCTGAGATCGGGCGAAGACGCCGGAGGTCGGCTGCTGGCCGATATGCAGGACGTTGATGGCGAAATGTTCGGCCTGGCGGAAGCGGTCGACATTGGTGGACGAGCGGGCCAGGCAGAACAGGATCAGCGGCGGGTCCAGCGACACCGAGGAGAAAGAGTTTGCGGTCAGGCCGACGGGCTGTCCGGCCTCGTCCAGGGTCGTGACCACAGTGACCCCGGTGGCGAAACAGCCCAGGGCGTCGCGCAGGGTGCGAGGGTCGGAGCCGGCCTGATAATACAGGGCGTCGCGCGGGGCGTGGCGTTCGAGAAAGCCCAGAAGGGCGGCGTTCTCGGTCTCGACCGCGTCCGGCGCCTCGGCGCGCGCGATCGTCTGGATCGGAACGCCGGCCAACTGTGTCTCAAGCTCCGGCGAAACAGCCCCCTGCCCTTCGGCGACGACCACCAGACCGCTGGCCAGGGCCGGGCCGGTGACGGAAAGCGCGGGCGCGACGGCCTCCAGCGTCGTGTCGGAACAGACGATGGCCGGGCGAGAGGAAAGCTCGGTCAGCAGTCGACGCAGGGCGGCGGAGCTGTCGTCCGCTTTATCAAAATCGGCTGCGAGCATGACGTGGCGGCCGGCCTCGACCAGCGCGCGCACCGACCGGCGCCAGTCGCCGGACAGACGCTCGGGCGCGCCGATCAGCAGGACGATGGGATCCTCGGGGTCGCCCCAGCTTTCGACGTCCAGGCCTAGAGCGAAATCGGTTGCGTTGGACGCAGTCCGACGCGGCTCAGATTTCGCTCCAGCATCCTCTGGAGCCTGATTCACGGCATCAGCGGGATCGCGAAGCGATCCCCCCTCAGCCGATCAGGCTCTAGGTTCGGGGGCGGCGATGCGGTCATGAGGCGAGGCGGTCCGGTCTGTCGTGAAGCGTGAGAGCGATCCCTATTAGGGGAAGACCGGTGCCGGGCGCCAGAACTGTATCAGCCGCCGTAGCCTCGGCCGCCGCCGCCGAAGCCGCCGCGCGAGACGACGGTGGTTCGGCTCTGCACCCGCGTCGGGGCCTGACGGGCGACGTCGCCATGCTCGCGCGCATTGGTCAGGGTCTTGCCGGTGCGATAGTCGCGGTAGGCGTAGCCGCCGCCATAGCCGTTGGACAGCCGCCCCTCGCGGTCGCGGTACAGCGGTCCGCCGCCGCGATAGCCGCCGCCGTTCAGCATCTGGCCGACGATGAAGCCGGTCAGCAGCGGGGTGAAGAAGGAGCCGCCGTTGTTGTTCGGCTGGCATTGCGACGGTCCCCACTGACCCTCGCACTCCTCGCGCGTGGCGTAGCGCGGCGCGGTCTTTGCGGCCTCTTGCTGAGCCTTGGTCAAAGCGGCGTCGCATTCGTTGTCGGGAATGTCGTTGGCGGCCTTGCACTCGTCCAGCGACTGATAGGCCAGGGTCGGTTCGGGCTCGGGCGCCGGCACGCGCTGGGGCGAGCCGCAGGCGGCCAGCGAGAAGCTGGCGGTCGCCATCAGGCTGCTGACGTGCAGGACGCGCGAGCGCTTCAGCCGGCGCATGGTGTCTGTCTTGGCCAGATTGTGGGGCAGGTCTTTGGGGTCGGTCATGGGTTCACGACGTCATGCAGGCGGCGTTGAGCAGGCCGACGCAGATGGAGATGGAAGCCAGATAGACGGCCGCGGCGATCTCGCCCGCCTCGATGCGGACGACCAGATTGCGGAAGGCCATGCGGCTGATGGCGACGAAGACGACAATCTGGATCACGCCGGCCAGCAGCGCCCAGGCCGCGAACTCCATCAGGCTGACGGTGTGCGACAGGGCCGAGGCCAGAGGCAGGACATAACCGATCAGGGCGCCCCCCAGAGCGATGGCGGCGGCCGTGTTCCCCTCACGGATCAGCGTGTGTTCGTGATAGGGCGTGACCCACTGGTAGATCAGTTTGAAGGCCAGGGTGAAGGCGCCCGCCATGGCGAAGGCGATCAGGAAGGCGATCGCCCCCTGCTGAAAAATGAACCAGTCGAACATCGGTTTTGCCCCTCGGATTGCGCGCTCAGGCGCGGAACTCGGCCATTTCCAGCGGAATGCCGATCATGATTTCGTGCGTGGTGTCGCCGCCCTCGGGCTGCTGCTCAAGCGCCAGCATCAGCTCGCGCCCGCCGCCCAGCTCGCGCGCATACAGCATGCAGGTCTGGAAGATCTTGGCATAGGGCGTGGTCGCGGCGCGGTCGTCCCAGATCGTTTCCCACAGGGTGACGGGCGGCTGAATGGCGTCGCTTTCGGCGAACCAGAAGCGGGGATAGTCGGGTAGCTCCTCGACCGCGCCGTGAAAGACCGGCGCCGACAGGCGGTCGCGCCAGATCCGGCGTTCGCGCTCGCCCGGCGGATAGGCCGAGGTCCAGGGCACGAACAGGCTGAAGTCGTAGGATTCCAGCCCCGCCTCGTCGTCGCTCATGGCCTGAAGCATGACGTGGTCGTCGGTGTAGAAACGATGCACGAACTGACCGCTGTCCAGGCTGACCAACCCCTGCGCCGATATGTCCAGCACGTCGCGATCCAGGCTGAAATGGGTCTCGTCGCCCAGCCGGCGCCAAGCCAGCGGGTCCAGCGACACGGTGCGGCCCACGGTGATGTTGCGCACGGTCGCCAGCCGATTGGCGGGCGCGACCTTCTCCGACGATCCGAAAAGCTTCTTGAACATGGGCGACTATCTAGGCCCGATGCGCGCCGACGGCGAGCGAACAGAAGCGATGCGACCGAATGAGGCGGTTCATGGCGCGACATTCCGTCCGATCTTGCGTCAAGTCAAGCGTTCATGTTACGCGTTTCATGTAACGATATGCCGAACGACACATCGCCCCCTTCCGCCGCCAACGACCGCATTCGTGCGTGGCGACAGGCGCGTCGTGAGGCGGGCCTGGTCAAGCTGGAGCTTTGGGTGCCGGCCGCCGCTCGCGACGACGTCAAGGCGGCCGTGCGCGCCATCGTCACCGATTCAACGCGTGGGCCGCAGCTTGCCCCACGCCCGCGCCGCCCCACTTCCGATTCCATCACCCCTGGAGACGACCATCAAATGGACGCCGTGATCGAGACCCCCTGGACCGTGCCCGCCATCAAGGCGGCGCTGGACGGCTCAACCCTGCTGCGTGACGGCGAAATGACCCTGCGCGTGGTCGAGGGCGCCGAGCCGGTGCTGCTGGCGACCATGCACGAATACGGTGACCTGCCGGTCTATCTAAGCGTCGGCGGCGCCCAGATCGTCTGTTCGGTCCTGCTGTGGCCGGTGTCGGAGCAGAAGGACCGCCATGCCTTCAACGAGTTCCTGCTGAAGGCCCAGCGCGTGGTGCCCCTGTCCAACTTCGCCATCACCAATGTCGGTGGCGAAGACGTGTATGAGCTGATGGGCGAACTCTCTTGCAAGACGACGCTTCAGACCATCCTGATCGAACTGCGTACCCTGGCCGAGAATGCGATCGACGCCACCGAACTGCGTGAAACCTTCGGCGCCGACGCCGCCTGATCCCGGAAGACCGACCATGTCCATGCTTAGAAAACTGTCCGCCCTGTTCCGCGGCACGGCCCACGATGCGGCCCAAGGCGTCGTCGACGCCAATGCGCTGAAGATCCTCGACCAGGAAATCCGCGACGCCGACAATGCTCAAGGCAAGGCCAGAGACGATCTCGCCGGCCTGGTGGCGCGCCGCCGAATGGCCGAAAACGAACTTGCATCGTTCAGGGACCAGATCGCCAAATACGAAAGCTCGGCCCGCACCGCCCTGGGTCAGGGCAAGACCGATCTGGCGCGCGAAGTCGCCGGCCGCATCGCCGAGCTGGAGGTCGAGATCACCAGCCGCGGTCCGCTGATCGAGGACATGAAGACGGCCGAGACGCGCCTGCGCACGGCCATCGCCTCGACCGACCAGAAGATCGAGACGCTTCGTCGCGAGATCGACATCGTCAAGGTCAACGATTCTGTCCAGAAGGCCCAGACGTCGGTCGCCCTGAACTCGGCCGGCGCCCAGTCGCGCATCGGCTCGGCGGCGGACAGCCTGCAACGCATCAAACAGCGCCAGGCGATCCAGGAAGAGAAGCTGAACGCCAGCCAGGCGCTGGAGGATCGCCGCACCGGCGCGGACCTGGACGCCAAGCTGCGAGAGGCCGGCATCCTGCCCGGACATTCCTCTGCCGACGACGTGCTGGCCCGCCTCAGCCAGCCGGAGGTGACCGTGGTCACGCCGCGCATCGGCCAATCCACGCCTGACAAAGACCCGGCCTGATCCATGGAGCGTCTGCGCTTCGATCCCCGCACCGACTGGGACGCCAAGGCCGAGGAACTCGGTTTCACCTGGCGCCACACCGATGGCAAACCCTATTGGGACGAGACGGCGGCCTATGCCTTTTCGCTGGCCGAGATCGAGGACGGGATCGAGGCGCCGACCGAGGAACTGCACGGCCTGTGCCTGGAGCTGGTCAACGAGGCCGTCCAGTCCGAGCGGCTGATGGAACAGCTCGATATCCCGGAGGCCATGCGGGACTATGTGGCCGACAGCTGGAAACGGGGCGACCCGTCCCTGTATGGCCGGTTCGACTTCGCCTATGCCGGCTCGGGGGACGGGACGGGTCCGGCCAAGCTGTATGAATACAATGCCGACACTCCGACCAGCATCTATGAGACGGCGGTGTTTCAGTGGCTGTGGCTGGAGGATCAGATCAAGGCCGGCGCCCTGCCCGCCGATGCGGATCAGTTCAACAGCCTGCATGAGAAGCTGGTCGATCGGTTCCGCGCCATCTTCCCGAACGGCGGATTCGTGCATTTCGCCTCGGACGCCGATTTCGTCGAGGACCGCCAGACGGTGCGCTTCCTGGAAGACCTGGCCCAGCAGGCCGGGTTGGAGCCCCAGTTCGTCGCCATCGACCAGATCGGGCTGAACGCCGACGGCCGGTTCGTGGACCACGAGAACTGGATCATCCAGGCGATGTTTAAGCTCTATCCGTGGGAGCAGATGCTGCGCGACAACTACGCCGCGCCCCTGCCGACGGCGGACGTGACCGTGCTGGAGCCGGCGTGGAAGAGCATCCTGTCCAACAAGGCCATACTGCCTCTGTTGTGGGAGCGGCATGCGGGCCACCCCAACCTTCTGGAAAGCTATTTCGAGGGCGATCCGGCCGAGGCGGCGCTGGGCTCGTCCTATGTGCGCAAGCCGTTGTTCTCGCGCGAGGGCGACAATGTCGAACTGATCGACCGGGGCGTCAGCGCCGCAGAGGTGGTGGACGGCGGCTATGGCGCAGGGCGCTACATCCGCCAGGCGCTGTGCGATCCGCCCCTGTTCGACGGCAATCATGTGATCGTCGGGTCGTGGGTCGTGGGAACGGAGCCGGCGGGCATCAGCCTGCGCGAGGACACGGGCCGCATCACGAGGAACACCTCGCGCTTCGTGCCGCACTTCATCCGCGACTGAGGCGCCGGCAGGCAACCAAGCCGGACGACCGTCGTTTTGTCGGCTGACATCAACCGACAAGAAGCCTCCCCATGCGCAACGTCCGCCTCGCCCTGATCGCCACCACCGCCCTGACCCTCGCGGGCGGCGCTGCAGTCGCCCAGACGCAATATCCTTCGACGACCCAGGATCGGCTGGGCGCTGTCGTAGGCGCCCTGTTCGGCGATCGTCTGGGCCTGTCGGCCATGGATCAGGCCTGGCTGCGCGGCGGCCGTCCACTGCGTGACGGCCAGAGCCAGTTCTCGACCCGCGTGGACGCCAGCGTACGCGCCGGGAGCGTCTCCGCCTCGGCCGCGACCCGACTGCGCGCCGACTATTCGGCCTTGGTCGATCTGGAGAACCAATATGCCGTCGGCGGCATCTCGGCCCAGGAACGCGCCGATCTTAACGCCCGCTACACCGCCCTGACCCAGACGCTGGAAGCCGGCGCCTCGGGCTATGCCGACATGGACACCGTCGCCCAAGGCCGCGCGGAGTTCGACACCCGCGTCAACGCCGCCGTGACCGCGCGCCGCATCACCCGCACAGAGGCGACACGGCTGAAATCCGACTATCAGGCCCTGATCCAATTGGAGAGCCGCTACAGCGCCGATGGTTCTATCAGCGCCAGCGAGCGCGCCGATCTGGACGCCCGTCTGGACGCCCTGGACCTGCGGGTCGGCGATGGCCCAGCCGGACAGACGCCGTCCGCCAACCTGCCCGCCCGCACCCGTCTGGCGAACCTGGAAACCGCCCTGACCGCCGCCGAACGCTCGGGCGCCGTCAGCCGCACCGAGGCCGCCGACATCCGCGCCGAGGCCGGCGACCTCGTCCGCTTGGACGCCGCCTACAGCCGCACCAGCCCCTCGTCCGACGACACGGCCTACCTGAGCCGCCGCATCGGCGAACTGGAACTGCGCGCCCGTCGCTAAGCCTGACCAAGGCGTCCCGTGTGATCCGGTGCGGGACGCCTTTAGGCCTCAAGCGTCTGACGAGCGTCCGCTTGCTTTGACGCTGTGGCGCGGCCTTCTCGGGAGCGTCTCTTCGATACCCTCTAGTCAAAACGGCTTTTCCGTGCCTATCTAATGAAAATGTCTACCGGTGTCATATCCGGAAGCCGTCAACCAGAGCGGCAGACAGAGGAGACAGGTCAGGTCGGAGCACGGTGGATTTCAACCGGCGTTTTCCAGCCTTGATTGGAGGGAGGACGCGACTTGAGAACCATCGACCGCCGCGCCGCTTTGACCGGTCTGCTCGGAGGCGTCGCCGCTGCAGCCCTGCCCGTGCGCGCCGCCTTCGCCCAAACCAACGAAGAGGCCGCTCCGCTCGGTCGGGTATGGGCCTCGATGAAATGGCGTCGGGGGATCGAGGGCCAGCGTATGGCCGATCTCGGGAACGGGACTTTCCTCAATCCCATCATGTCGGGCGACCACCCCGATCCGTCGATTTTGAAGGACGGTGACGACTACTATATGACCTTCTCGTCGTTCGAGTCGGTGCCGGGCATCCATATCTGGCATTCGCGCGATCTGGTGAACTGGCAACCGGTGGTCGCGGCCCTGACGACGAACATCGGCTCGGTCTGGGCGCCGGAGCTGATCAAGCACGAGGGCAAGTTTTACTGCTACATCCCCGCCCGCTTCCCCGAGTATCGCTCCAACTACGTCATCTGGGCGGACAGGATCGAGGGGCCGTGGAGCGAGCCGGTTGACCTGAAGATTCCGGCCAACATCGACCCCGGCCACATCGTCGGCGAGGACGGCAAACGCTACCTGTTCCTGAACGGCGGCGACCGGGTGAAGCTGACCGATGACGGCCTGGCCACCGACGGCCCGGTCGAGCAGGGCGTCTATAACGCCTGGCGCTACCCTGACGACTGGATCGTCGAAGGCTTCGCTCAGGAAGGGCCGAAACTGCTGAAGCGCGGCGACTATTTCTACATGATCACCGCCATTGGCGGCACGGCCGGCCCGCCGACCGGCCATATGGTCATCGCCGCACGGTCGAAGTCGATCAACGGCCCGTGGGAGGACTGCCCGCACAACCCCATCGTCCGCACCGCCTCGGGCGCCGAGAAATGGTGGTCGCGCGGCCACGCCACCCTGGTCGAGGCCCCCACCGACGGCGATTGGTGGATGGTCTATCACGGCTATGAAAACGCCTATTGGAGCCTGGGCCGCCAGACCCTGCTGGACCCCATCGAGTGGACCGACGACGGCTGGTTCCGCGCCAAGGGCGGCGACCTGTCCCAGCCCATCGCGATGCCGCGCGGCGGCCAGGCCCTGCCGCACGGCATGGCCCTGTCGGACGACTTCTCGACGGACAAGTTCGGCATCCAGTGGAGCTTCTACGACCCGCAGCCGAACGAGAAGGATCGGCTGCGTCGCGAAAACGGCGTCCTGCACATGCGCGCCAAGGGCAAGGCGCCGGTCGATTGCTCGCCCCTGACCTTCGTCCAGGGCGAGCAGGCCTATCAGATCGAGTGTGAGGTCGAGATCGATCCCGGCGCGGTGGCGGGCCTGATCCTGTTCTACGACCGGGCGCTGTATGCCGGCCTCGGTTTCGACGCGACCCGCTATGTCACACACCAGTACGGGATTGAGCGGGGCCGGCCGGCCAATCCGCACGGCCGGCGCATGTTCATCCGCCTGACCAACGCCTATCAGAACGTCTATTTCGACACCTCCGGCGACGGCGTGACCTGGAACCGGTTCGACCGGGGCATGGAGGTCTCGGGCTACAACCAGAACGTCCGTGGCGGCTTCATGATGCTGCGGCCCGGCATATACGCCGCCGGCGAGGGCGAGGCGCGGTTCAAGAATTTCAAGTTCAAGGCGCTGTAATAAACGAGCACATTTTTGGTGTGGCGAAACACAGGTTTTCGTTTTATGACACCGGTGACATTGATGCTTAGGGCGCGTCGATTTCATCACGAGATTTTGGAGTTCCTCGATATTTGAGGGACAGGGGACTGTCGGCATCCGGCCCGCCAAGAGGCACGGAGCACGACAAGAGCGGAGGGAACTATGCGAAACCAACATACGGGATACCTGCGCGCGGCCGTTTCGCCAGCGGCGCTCGTTGTGGGGGCCATGCTGTTCGTGGCCCCGGTTCAAGCTCAAGAGAACCAGAGCCAGGACGCCACCGAAGTGGGTGAGATCGTCGTCACCGGCATCCGTGCGTCGCTGGCCAGCGCCTTGACCGAAAAGCGCCGCTCCAACACGATCGTCGACGTCATAAACGCCGAGGACATCGCCGACTTCCCAGATGCCAACCTGGCGGAATCGCTGCAACGCATCCCGGGTGTGTCCATCGACCGCGAAAACGGCGAGGGCAACTCGATCTCGGTACGCGGTCTGGGCGGCGACTTCACCCGCGTGCGTCTGAACGGGTTGGAAACCCTGTCCACCTCGGGCGCCAGCAACGCCGACGGCGCCCTGCGTCGCGACCGGGGCTTCCAGTTCAACACCTTCGCCTCCGAGCTGTTCAACTCGCTGAAGGTTCAGAAGTCCGCCGACGCACAGACGGACGAGGGCTCGCTGGGCGCCACGGTCGATCTGATCTCGGGGCGTCCGTTCGACTTCAAGGAACGTCGCCTGGCGTTGACGCTTCAGGACGCCTATTACGAGAACGGCGGCACTCACAATCCGCGCCTCGCCTTGCTGGCGTCCGATCGCTGGACCAGCAAGATCGGCGAGTTCGGGCTTCTGGGCTCGGTCGCCTACAATGAGCGCACGCAGGCCATCGACAGCTATTCGCGTCAGGTCGGCTCATTCGACTACACCTATCGCGGCGCGACCTTCAATAACGTGGGGACCAACGCTGCAGGCGATCACCAGGGCTTCGCCCTGCCCATCGGCACCAATCCCGCGACGGCCCTGCCCCGCGTCACCAATCCGGAAGCTCGCAATCTGCTGATCGGCTCGAACCCGGCCGCCTACAATCTGATCAACGGCGGCGCGACGCGCGGCTCGCTGGTGCGCATCCCGGCTCTCGCGACGCTGAACCACCGCGACGTGGAGCAGGACCGATTGGGCGTAACCCTGTCGGGTCAGTGGCGTCCGACCGAGCGGACCACGATCAACTTCGACAATCTGTATTCGAAGATGACCCAGATCTCGACCAACTATCAGATCGGGCCAGTGGGTCTGAACCGCAACAACACCAACGGCAACCGCACCACCACGGCGTTCAGCTACCAGACCTACCCGACGACCAGCGCCACCAACAACTCCTACGCCAACCGCCGCGCCGCCTACGCCAACTGCGCGACCCAGGCCGCGACCGAGTTCCGCGACGCGATCGACTGCGGCCAGTCGCTGTATGGCTCCACCCCAATCTTCACCACGGCGCCCGGCGCAACCAACCAGAACCTGGCCGCCGGAACGGGCAGCTTCAATCCCAATAATCTGGACGTCTACGACTACTACAATCAGCCGGGATCGGTCGGATACGTCGCGCACCCCCAGTATCTGGCCATGCGCGGCGCGTTCATCGGGCGGCCGTCGGTGCGGTTGATCGATGCGGGACTGAGCGAGACGGGCGCCAACGCCAACTATCTGGTGCTGGGCAATGTCGACTTCCGTTCGGCGGTCGATCAGGGCGGCTACACCACCGAATTCCGCCAGAACTCGATCAATATCGAGCACGAGTTCAGCGATACCTTCCGCATGTCGCTGCTGGTCGGCGATTCCAAGTCGACCAACGAGAACACCGGCCTGCTGGTCGACTTCATCCGGCTGGATTCGGGCCAGGGCGTCGCGGGCAATGACTACTTCGTCTATGACGACCGCGAAGGCGGCGATATGCCGATCATGAAGTTCGGCTTCGACGTGGCCAATCCGAACAGCTGGGACTTCGTGAAGGGCTATTCGGCCATTCGCAACTACCGGACCATCACCGAGAACGGCTACCGGACCGCCAAGGCCGACTTCGTCTGGGATATGAACGACGACTTCACGTTCAAGTTCGGCATCGGCAAGCGCAAGTTCGACTTCTACTATACGCGCTACGAGCGGCTGATCAGCGACACGATGAACCCGTCGCTCCTGGAGGGCGTGCGCTCCGGATTGGCGGCCGCCACGACCGTCGGCCAGATGGGACAGCTGATCAGCTGGGGCGACGGACTGAACGTGCCCGAAGGCACGCCGACCAGCTTCTTCGCGCCCAATCTGGAAGCCTTCAAGAACCGCTTCGGCTTCGACTGCGACTGTATCAACGCCTGGGGCGACTGGCGTCTGTCGGACCTGCGCAACGGCGGGGTCAACACCTTCTGGGTCGATGAGGACAGCCTGTCCTACTATGGCCAGATGGACTTCCGCGTGCCGCTGTTCATGGGCGAACTGCGCGGTAACGCCGGGCTGCGTCGCGCCGAGACCAAGATCGATTCCCGCGGCCGTTCGCCCAGCGGCCGTCCGGTGGAGAACGACAACCAGTACAACGACACCCTGCCGTCAATGAACCTGGTGTGGGAGCTGAACGACAAGCTGATGCTGCGTTTCGCGGCGGCCAAGGTCATGGCCCGCCCACAGATGACGGCGCTACAGCCCGGCGTCACGGCCTTCACTGTTCCGGTCGGCATCGGCGCGGACCCGGCCCAGTTCGACGGATCCAATGCGGCGATCACCCTGGGCAACACCAAGCTGAAGCCGTTCCGCGCGTCCAATCTGGACTTCAACGTCGAATGGTATTTCGCCCGCGACGCCATCCTGTCGGTTGCGGTCTTCCACAAGGAGATCGAAAGCTTCCCGCAGGTAGTGCTGCGCGAAGGCAAGCTGAGCGAGATCTTCAACGCCGAACAGATCGCCAATCTGCGCGCCGCCTATGACGGCCTGACCGATGTCGCCTCCGACAGCCGCCGGGCCTACATCGACCAGGACCTGCCCTTCCAGGTGCGTCAGTACAACGATGCGCCGGGCGGCAAGCTGGACGGGTTCGAGATCGCCTATCAGCAGAACTTCACCTTCCTGCCCGCGCCGTTCGACGGCTTCGGCATCCAGGCCAACTACACCCAGATCGAATCCGAGCTGGAATACATCCTGGACCCGGCCCGCAACCTGACCGGCACGGCGCCCTTCCTGGGTGCCTCGCCCAAGTCGTTCAACGCCACGATCTTCTATGAGGTCGAGAAGTGGAGCGCGCGTGTCTCCTCGGCCTATCGCGCCGCCTATCAGACCACCTATCCGTTGGCGTCGGGCGGTTGCGATCCGGGCGTGTGCGACTCGCCGCTGATCAACGACTTCATCGGCTCGGAAGAGACGCTGAACGTGGATGCGTCCTTCACCTACAAGCTGACGGACAACGTCACCTTCACCGCCGAGGCGCTGAACCTGACCAACCAGACCGATACGCGCTGGGCCTATCAGGCCGATCCGGTGGTCAACAACTATGGCTCGACCGGCCGCCAGTACTTCGTCGGCGCGCGGTTCGTGTTCTGATGACGACGATCGACAGCTGACTTCTCCCGGGACGCTGTCCCTTCAGGGGACGCCGCGAAACATCGGCGTCCCCTTCCTTTTGCCGATCCCGAAAGGCTCTCGATGAAGAACACGCTCCTCATCCTCGGCGTCCTGGCGATGACGGCCGGCGTCACGTCAGCACCGGCGTCAGCGCAAGAAACCGTCGCCGCCTCGCCCGCCGTCGCCTGGAGCAGCGCCGCCATTCGCCGTCCGGCCGACTGGTATGGATCGGACGAAGCGCGACGCCTCGCCGCGATCGTCATCCAGCATCAATCGGCCGAAGGCGGCTGGCCCAAGAACACCGACCTGTTCGCCCCGCCCCGCCCCGATCCGGACCCGGCGCTGAACAACACGATCGACAATGGCGGCACGACCCAGCCGCTGGCCTTTCTGGCGCGAACGATCGCGGCCGGGGACGCCGAAAGCCGCGCCGCCTTCGACCGGGGTCTCGACTATCTGCTGGCGGCGCAACGGCCCAACGGCGGCTGGGCCCAGTTCTATCCGCTGCGCGGCGGCTATCACGACCAGATCACCTACAACGACGACGCCATGGTCCATGTGATGGAGCTGCTGCGCGATGTGGGCGACGGCGCGACGCCCTATGGCTTCGTCGATGAAGCGCGGCGCGAGCGGGCGCGTCAGGCCGTGGCGCGCGGGGTCGAGACCCTTCTACAGACGCAGGTGCGGCGCGACGGCGTCCTGACCGGCTGGTGCGCCCAGCACGACGCTCAGACCCTGGCGCCCGCCTGGGCGCGTCGTTTCGAGCCCCCGTCCCTATCGGGTCAGGAAAGCGTCGGCATCGTGCGTTTCCTGATGCGCCTGCCCGACCCCGGTCCCGAGGTCGTCGCCGCCGTGGACGGCGCCGTCGCCTGGCTGGAGAGCGCCGCGCTTGCCGACACCACCGAGGTCTTCGTCACCGACGCCCAAGGCCGTCGCGACCGCATCCTCGCCCCAAAGCCCGGCGCGCGCATCTGGGCCCGGTTCTACGATCTGGAGGACGGCCGCCCCATCTACATCGGCCGCGATTCCGTCATCCGACGTGACCTGATGCAGATCGAGCACGAACGCCGCAACGGCTATCGCTACGTCGGCGAATGGCCCGAAACCCTGCTGACCCGCGACTATCCGGCGTGGAAACGGACGCTTGCAACGAGCTGACTGATACGATCGACGCGGCGCTGGTTCGCCTAGACATCGCACGAGTCTGGCCTAGCGTGGGCGCGCATGTCCCCCACAGCGAAGCCGCAGCAGGTCACTATACATCGCGTAATCGGCCACAGAACGTGTCACGCTATTTGCCCGCATCAGGGGCTGACGCGCATCCTCATTGAAACAGCGCCGCCGCGAAGGCTTCGCCCGCTGGTGCGGCCGACTTAGGCCCCAGGACGGCGCTGGCCGCCTGGCCAGAGGCCAGCACCCGGCCGCCGACCGCGCGAACGTCCTCGATCGTCTGGGCTTCCAGTTGCTCGGTCATAGACAGGCTGGAGCGCGGGGCGCCGAAGATCAGGGTCTGGGCGGCGTTGCGCCCGGCGCGGCTCATCGGATTTTCGTCGGACATCCACAGGCCGGCCTTCATCACCGCCTTGGCCCGCGACAGCTCCTTTTCGGTGGGCCCGACCTCGGCCAGGGCCCGCACCTCGGCCGCCGAGACCTCGGCCAGTTCTTTCGCCCGATCCGCCGCCGCCCCGGCGTAGATGCCCAAGACGCCCGTATCTTCATACGGCTCCTGATAAGCGTCGATGGCGTAGGCCAGGCCCCGCTCCTCGCGCGCGCTCTGGAACAGGCGCGAGGCCATGCCCCCGCCCAGAATCTCGCCGAACAGCCGCATGGCCGAAAGCGCCGGATCGGTCGCCGAAAGCGCCGGCAGTTGGAACACCAGATTGGCCTGTTCGATATTGCGCGTCAGCTTCGCATGGCCTCCGACGAAGGCGGCCGGCGCGGGTGCGTCAGCCGGCGTCGCGACCGCATCGCCGAACCAGCGCTCGGCCAGGTCCAGCAGCTCGGTCTCTTCCACCGCGCCTGAGACCGACACCACCATTCGGTCGGGCGAATATAGCCGCGCGCGCCACGCCTCGACCGACGCCTTGTCGGCCGGCTTCAGGCTGGCGACAGAGCCCAGGATCGGACGGCCCAGCGGTTGTTTGGCGAAGGCGCGCGTCTGCACCATCTCGAACACATGGTCGTCGGGCGTGTCGAAGGCCTCGGCGATCTCCTGGGCCACCACGTCCTTCTCGCGCTCGATCTCGGCCGGGTCGAGGGTGGGACGGAACACCAGGTCCGACAGCACCTGCATCGCCAGCGGCAGCGAGCCGTCCAGCCCTCGCACCTCGAAGCTGGTCCGCTCATAGCCGGTGGAAGCGTTGATGGTGCCGCCCTCGGCCTCGATCCGCTCGACGATCTCGCGCGCGGCCATGTCGCCGGCGCCCTTGAACACCAGATGCTCCAGCAGGTGCGACCAGCCGGACCGATCCAGCGGCTCCCACCGCGCCCCGCCCTTGACGGTGACGACGACGGCCAGGGTCTTCAGCCCCGGCATCGGATCGCAGATGACGCGGACGCCGTTGGACAGGGTGTGAAGCGTAGCGGTCAGGACTTTAGTCTTTCCTATCGCCGCGCACGCGGTGCGCGGCTGCTTGAGGACCGTCTTTCTTCATTCGACGGCGAAGCAGGGCCACATAGAAACCCGCAAGCGCGATCGCTAGTCCGAACCATGTCAGGGCGTATCCGAAATGGTTGTTGGAAAAGGCCGCAGGCGGCGCGGACGGCCTCAGCGCCGGGAACTCGGGATTGACGGCGGTGATGGCGAACACGGCCTCGGGCCGGACCGGGCCGGTGACGTTCAGCGCCTTGGCCATCGCCGCCGTGTCGCGGGCGTAGAAGCGGCCGTCGCGGGGCGCCGGGCTCATGGCACCGGGCTTGTCGAAGGTGCGGAACTCTCCGACCATCACCAGCGGCAGGGTGGTTTCGACCACGCGCGGACGCGCCGTCACGCCGTCGCCGACAAAGCCGCGATCGACCAGCAGGGTGAAATCCGCCCCCGCCAGCTTGCACGCCGAGATCAGCCGCACCCCGGCCTCGCCGTCATGGATGCTCTGAAGCTCGACGAAGGGCGCGCTGGCCAGGCCCGAACAGACGATCAGCGCCTTCCTGAACTCCAGATCACCTTCCGCCAGCACCTGCTCCAGCGGCGCGGGCGGTTTCGCCGCCGCCGCATCGGCCGCCGCGATCAGCCCTTCCTTCCACTTCAGCCGCTCGACCTGCCACACGCCCAGGCCGATCAGCAGGATCAGGCCCAGCACCGTCAGCACGGTCAGGATCCAGGGGAAACGCTTCATCGCTGGTTCCGATATTGCAGCCCGATCATCAGTCCCCGGCCCGGCCGCATCAGGGCCAGCGACAGGGCAACCACCAACGGCAGCCAGACGATCAGATGCACCCACATGGGCGGATGGTATTCGATTTCGACGAACAGGGCCGAGAAGCCGACGATGAAGCCGGCGATCTGCATGATGAAGCTGGCGGGGCCGTCGCCCGTCTGGATGGTGGAATAGTCAAGACCGCAGGCCGTGCAGCCGGGCGCCACCTTCAGAAAGCCCGCGAACAGCGCGCCCTGGCCACACCGGGGACAACGCCCCCGCAGCGCCCAGCGAACCGGCGTATCGGAAACGACGACGGCGCGGGACGATTCCTCGTCCCGCGCCGCTGCGATGTCTTCAGGGCCGTCTTGGATCAACCGAAGACGACATAGACGAAGGCGAACAGGAACAGCCAGACCACGTCCACGAAGTGCCAGTACCAGGCCGCCGCCTCGAAGCCGAAATGCTTCTGCGGGGTGAAGTCGCCCTTCAGCAGGCGGATCAGGCAGACCGCCAGGAAGATGGTGCCGATCAGGACGTGGAAGCCGTGGAAGCCCGTCGCCATGAAGAAGATCGAGCCGTACAGGCCCGAGTTCACGGCCTCCTCGTTGAAGAACAGCTTCTCGTGCAGGATGTGGTTGTACTCATAGGCCTGGACGCAGGTGAACAGCACGCCCAGGGCCACAGTGATGATCAGGGCGATCTTGGCGCCCTTGCGGTCGCCGACCTGGATCGCGTGGTGGGCCCAAGTGACGGTGCAGCCCGAGAGCAGCAGGGTCACGGTGTTCAGCAGCGGCAGTTGCCACGGCGACAGGACCTCGACGCCCTTCGGCGGCCAGGTCGACCAGGCCTTGGCGGTGTCGGCCCAGGTGCCGACTTCCGGCGTCAGTGCCCGCGACTCATGGAACAGGGCCATGTCGAAGAACATCCAGAAGAAGGCGACGAAGAACATCACCTCCGACGCGATGAACAGGATCATGCCGTAGCGCAGGCCCAGCGACACGACCGGCGTATGGTCGCCCGCCTTGGATTCCTTGATGACGTCCGCCCACCAGCAGAAGGCCGAGATCAGCACGCCAGCCAGACCGGCGAAGAAGACGCCCGGCTTGCCTTCGGCCAGGAAGTTGGCGGCGATCGGGCCGCCGTCCGCCGGCGCCAGGCCTTTCATCCAGATCACCGCGCCGATGAACATGATGGTCGCAGCGACCGAGGACACCAGCGGCCAGGGGCTGGGCGCCACCAGGTGGTAGTCGTGCTGCGGAGTGGCGTGGGCGTCAGCCATGAATCGCGTCTCTTCGTCGGCCAGAGTCGGTTGTTATAGCGGCTATAGCGTTCGATTTTCCCCGACGCCAGAGCCACGCCGTCTTTCCGCCTTGTTCGGGCATGCGGACGGGGCTCAGCCCTTGCGGGCCATTGGATCGGCGGGATCGTCCGGGCTGTCGGCCAATGCGCCGCCCATGCCCATTCCACCGCCGCCCATCCCTGCGCCCATGCCGCCCCCGCCCCCGCCACGGCCGCCCGTTGCGCCGGCCCCGGCGCCGCGGCCTCCGGTCGAGGACGGGCGCGTCGGGCCTTGCAAGGGCATGTCCGGTCCGGTCGGCACGGGCGCCAGGTCCAGCGCCTGACGGATGAAGTCGCGCAGCGAAACCACCAGATCATGCGTCCGCACCGGCCGCCCGGCGACCAGTTCACGCGCCGCCTGTTGCGCCAGTCTCACCTGGTCCTCGGTGCCCAGCAGGATGATATCCGCAAGACTGGCCTCGACCGCGTCGCGGATACGCCGGGTCCGGTCCGACCCCGCCGTCGCCTCGGCGCTGAGATCCAGTCCCGCCTCGCCTTGCGGGACGTTGCGGCGGCTCAGGTCGCGCTTGTGCGTCGGATCGACGGTCAGGTCGCCGGTGAAAGACCCGCCCAGCACCTTGTAGGCGGCGATCAGGGTCTTCAGTCGTTCGTTGATCTGGCGGTTCATCCGCTCGCGCCGTTGCTGGATGGTGAACATCATCACCAGCCGGATGCCCATGCCGATCAGCGTCACGAGCGCCAGCCCGACCAGGGTCAGCAGCAGACTGTGCCAGTTGGTGAAATCCAGACCGCGCAAATTCCGTCTCCGTCTCGGCGTGCAGCGTGCACCTGGAGATGAAACGCGCGCCGACGCGAACGGCGCCGTGGGATCAGCCGTTCATCGCCGCGAACGCCTTGGCCGAAAAAGTCGACAGCGGCTGGGGAAGGTCGTCCAGCGCGAACCAGCCGATGTCCGACAGCTTGTCCGGCTCGGTCAGAGACGGCTCGCCCGTGAAGTCGCGGGTGACATAGATCAGCGACACCCAGTGCTGGCCGTCGGCGAGAATGATCTCTTCGGCCAGGCACAGGAAATCGACCGCGCCGATCTTCAGCCCGCTCTCCTCCTCGGCTTCGCGCCGCGCGGCGTCGATGGAGCGCTCCATCAGGTCGACCTTGCCGCCGACGATGTTCCAGAACCCGGCCTCGGGCGCCTTCAGCCGTTTGCACAGCAAGACCCGCCCGTCGGCGCGCTGGATCACCAGGCCGCAGCCGACGCCGGGAAAGTCCACGCCCGGCTTCAAAGTCACGCCTTGGGCGCGTCCACGGAGGGGTAGAAGGTGTAGCTCAGGGTGATGTCGCGCGCGCCCTTGGCCTCACGGTCCGTGGCCAGTTCGGGGGCGATGAAATATTGGACCGGGAACTGGCGGGTCTCGCCCGCCGCCAGCGTCTGGTCGGTGAAACAGAAGCATTGCAGCTTCTGGAAATACGGCCCCGTCTGCTCGGGCGAGACATTGTAGCTGGCGCGCACCTGGATCGGCTTGTCCGAGGTGTTGGTCACGTCGAAATAGGCCAGGCCCGTCTCGCCGATCCGCACCCGCTGGGTCGACTGCTCGGCGCGGAAGGTCATCGGCACGCCGCGCACATTGGTGTCGAACCGCACCAGCACCGTCTCGTCCAGCACGGTGTCGGAGGCCTTGTCGGCCTTCATCGTCGTGCCGCCAAAGCCCGTGACCTGACAGAACATTCGATAGAGCGGCACCGCCGCGAACGCCGCCCCGGTCATGCCCATCACGCCGAAGACGCAGATGATGGCAATCAGATTCTTGCGGCCCGCCTTCATGGCTGGGACGTCTCCACCGCCGTCGCCAGCGCGCGCTCGGCCGCCTGGTTCTGTTGCAGGCGCAGCACCGTGGTGGCGAACACCAGCACGATGAAGGCCACCAGCGCCGAGGCGATCCAGACGTTGCGACGCTTGCGCGCGCGAAGTTCCTCAGGCGTCAGACGCATGGTTTTACGCTCCCAGACCGGACAGGGCCTCGACCAGCAGCGCCGAGAATAGCGCCATCAGATAGAGGATGGAAAAGGCGAACAGGTCCCGCGCCGGTTTGGCCTGGACCTTGACGTCATACAATGCGGCCTCGCGTCCCACGGCCTCGGCCTTGTCCGGCTCGTCGCCCGCGCGCGAGCGATAAAGGCGCACCGCAAGACCCAGAAAGCCCAGGCCGCCCGCGACCGACACGACCAGATAGATGATCCCGCCCAGGCCCGCGAAGGCCGGGGCGATGGCGACCGGCACGAAGACCAGGGTGTAGAGCAGTATCTGCAACCGCGTGGACTTGGCGCCCTTGGCCACCGGCATCATCGGAATGCCCGCCTTGGCGTAATCGCCGGCCGAATAAAGCGCCAGCGCCCAGCTGTGCGGCGGGGTCCACAGGAAGATGATGAGAAACAGCAGCCACGCCTGCCACGGCGCATGGCCCGTCGCCGCCGCCCAGCCGATCACGGGCGGAAAGGCGCCCGCCGCCCCGCCGATGACGATGTTCTGGGGTGTCCGCCGCTTCAGCAGCAGGGTGTAGAAGCCGGCGTAATAGACGATGGTCATGGCCAGCAGACCAGCCGCCAGCCAGTTGGTGTTCATCCCCAGCAGCATGACCGAGAACAGGCTCAGGATGACGCCGAAGGCCATGGCGTCGTTCTTGCGCACACGCCCCGCCGCCACCGGCCGGCCGCGCGTGCGCCGCATCAGGGCGTCGGTCTCGCCTTCCAGCGCCATGTTCAGCGCCCCGGCCGCCCCCGCCCCCACGGCGATGCACAGGATGGCGATGGCCGCGACCAGCGGATTGACCGATCCCGGCGCGACGATCAGGCCGGTCGCAGCGGTGAACACCACCAGCGACATCACGCGCGGCTTCAACAGCTGGAAGAAATCCTCCGGCTGGGCGGTCGAGAGAACGGGTCGGGTCTGAACTTCGGTCATCTGTGGGGGCCGCATAGCATACCCAAATGAAGAAGGCCGCCCCTTCCGACGGAAAGAGCGGCCTTCGATTTCGTATCGTTGGAAAGGCTTAGTGCTCTTCCGCCTTGATGACCGGCAGTTCGTTGAACTGGTGGGCCGGGGGCGGCGAGGACAGGGTCCACTCCAGGGTCGTGGCGCCTTCGCCCCACGGATTGTCGACGCCCGGACGACGACGGATCGCCGCCTCGGCCAGCATGATCAGGAAGACCAGCACGCCGACCGCCGTGATCGCATAGCCGATCGACGAGACGTGGTTCCACAGGGTGAAGGCTTCCGGATAGTCGATGTAGCGACGCGGCATGCCCTGCAGACCCAGGAAGTGCTGCGGGAAGAACACCAGGTTCACGCCCACGAACATGATCCAGAAGTGGGTCGCGCCCAGGAACTCGTTGTACTTCACCCCGAACATCTTCTCGAACCAGTAGTAGAAGCCCGCGAAGATCGCGAAGACGGCGCCCAGCGACAGCACATAGTGGAAGTGCGCTACGACGTAATAGGTGTCGTGCAGGCTGTAATCGATGCCGGCGTTCGACAGGACCACGCCGGTCACGCCGCCGACGGTGAACAGGAAGATGAAGCCGATCGCCCACAGCATGGGCGTCTTGAAGCTGATGGATCCGCCCCACATGGTGGCGATCCAGCTGAAGATCTTCACGCCCGTCGGCACCGCGATGATCATGGTGGCGGCGATGAAATAGGCGCGCAGATTGATGCTCATGCCGACCGTGTACATGTGGTGCGCCCACACGATGAAGCCGACGAAGCCGATGGCCACCATGGCGTAGGCCATGGCCAGATATCCGAACACCGGCTTGCGGCTGAAGGTCGAGACGATGTGGCTGATGATGCCGAAGCCCGGCAGAATCAGGATGTACACTTCCGGGTGACCGAAGAACCAGAACAGGTGCTGGTACATGATCGGGTCGCCGCCGCCGGCGGGATCGAAGAAGTGGGTGTGGAAGTTACGGTCCGTCAGCAGCATGGTGATGGCGCCGGCCAGCACGGGCAGCGACAGCAGCAGCAGGAAGGCGGTGATCAGCACCGACCAGGCGAACAGCGGCATCCGGTGGATCGTCATGCCGGGCGCGCGCATGTTCAGGATGGTGGTGATGAAGTTGATCGCGCCCAGGATCGAGCTGGCGCCCGCGACGTGCAGGGCGAAGATGGCCAGGTCGAAGGCGGGGCCGACGTGGCCCGTGGTCGACAGCGGCGGATAGGCCGTCCAGCCGCCGCCGAAGCCCTTGCCCGGTCCGCCGTCGGTGAACATCGACAGGATCAGCAGGCACCAGGCGGCGACCAGTAGCCAGAACGAGATGTTGTTCATGCGCGGGAAGGCCATGTCCGGCGCGCCGATCATGATCGGCACGAACCAGTTGCCGAAACCGCCGATCATGGCGGGCATGACCATGAAGAAGATCATGATCAGGGCGTGGGCCGTGACGACGGCGTTATAGCCGTGCTTGGACTGCTCAACGAGACCCAGCAGCTGGATCGACGAGCCTTCCTTGAAGATCTGGATGCCCGGCTCGGCCAGTTCCCAGCGGATCAGGCCCGACAGGGCGCCGCCCACGATGCCCGCCATGATGGCGAACATCAGATACAGGGTGCCGATGTCCTTGTGATTGGTCGACAGGAACCAGCGGGTGAAGAAGCCCAGCTTGTGGTCGTGATGGTGGTCGTCGTGAGCGTGACCGATGTGGGTCGCGTCGCGGGTTACGGTAGCGTCAGCCATGTGTCTCTGTTCGCCTCTTACTGGGCGGCCGGCGCGGCGGACGCCGCGGCGGGAACGGGTTGGTCGGCGGTGGCGCCGACGGGGGCGGCGACCGGGGTCGCGGCGTCGGCGGCGGGCGCAGGCGCGGCAGCAGCCGGAGCCGCGGCGGGCGCGGCGACCTTGGGCGTCATCGAACCGCCCTTGGAGGCGATCCACTGTTCGAACTGGGCCTGGGTCACGACCCGGATCTCCAGCGGCATGAAGGCGTGGTCGACGCCGCACAGTTCCGAGCACTGGCCATAGAAGACGCCGGTGCGCTCGGCCTTGAACCAGGTGGTGTTGATGCGGCCGGGAACGGCGTCGGTCTTCAGACCGAACGCCGGCAGGGCGACGGCGTGGATGACGTCCGAGGCGGTGATGACCAGCTGCACCGTCTTGCCGACCGGCACGACCATCGGCTCGGTCGCGGCCAAACGATAGGGCACGCCCTTGGCCTTGGCTTCCTCTTCCGGGAGCATATTGGAGATGTATTCCGCGACGCCCTGGTCCGGATACTCATAGGCCCAGTTCCACTGGTTGCCGGTCACCTTCACCGTCAGGTCCGGCGACGGCATGTCGTGATAGGCGAACAGCAGGCGGAACGAGAACAGGGAGATGAACACCAGGATCAGCACCGGCAGCACGGTCCAGATGATCTCGATCGTGGTGTTGTGGCTCCAGCGCGCGGGCGTCGGATTGGCCTTCTTGTTGTAGCGGAACACGATCCACGCCAGCAGGCCCAGCACCAGCAGGGTGATGGCCGTGATGATCGGCATCAGGATCACGTCGTGGAAGAAGTGCGCATCATGCTTCAGCGGCGACGCCGCCGGTTGCAGCGTGATGCCGCCCGGGGTCGGCTGACCCATCAGGTCCTGCGCCCACGTCGGCGCCGCAGCGAACATCGCCAGTCCGGCGCCCAGAACGATGGAGGACGCGCAAGTCGCGGCCTTCTTCAACGTCCCTTGGGCTCGCTTGCCCATCCCCATATGAGACTTCCCCATAAAACCGTTATGCAGCAGATACTTGCGAATGGCTCGCAAGAGATCACGCTGGCGCGATTCCCACGCCCGGCGTTCTCGGTCACCTATCGGATCGCTTTCGGCTTGCCAAGCGATCAACGGCGCTCAGGCCGCAAAGCCGCCTTCAGCTGGCCTCGATTAAATCGCTGTCATGTTTCGATAGCTACCTTGCGTCACAAGATACCTTGTCGTAGTCAATGACCATCAACGGGAGAGCCGAGGTGCCAGAAACTATCGAGATACAGCTGAAAAAGGGAGTGTTGGGGCTTTGCGTCCTGGCCCTGCTGAACCGGGCGGACAGCTACGCCTACGAGATCGCCAGCCGCCTGTCGGACGCGATCGATATGGGGGAAGGCACGATCTACCCCCTGATGCGCCGCATGCAGTCCGAAGGACAGGTCGAGACCTATCTGGTCGAATCCTCCGCCGGGCCGTCACGCAAATACTACCGACTGACCGAAGCGGGCCGGGGGGCCCTCGCCGCCCAGACTGCCGAATGGTCCGCCTTCACCAAGGCCGTCGACGCCATCGTGGCGAACGACGCCGATCAGGGAGCCGCTCAATGACGCGCGCCGAATTCATCGATCGTCTGAAGGAAGGCCTCGTCGGCCTGCCGACCACGACCGCCAACGACATCATCGCCGACTATCAGACCCACTTCGACGACGGCCTGGCCGCCGGCCGCACCGAGGCCGAGGTCGCCTCCGCGCTCGGCGATCCGGTCCGCCTGGCTCGCGAACTGAAGGCCGAGGCCGGCATCCAGCGCTGGCATCAGGAGAAGAACCCCTCCGCCGCCGCCGGCGCCGTCTTCGCGGTCCTGGGCCTGGGGGCGCTGGACATCCTGATCCTCCTGCCCCTGCTGATGGGCGTGATCGGGACCGTGTTCGGCTTCTTCATCGCCGCCATCGGCCTGTTCATCGCAGGCGGCGTGATCATGGTCGCCGGCCCCTTCGCCGGCTTCCCCGGCGGGCCGTTCGCGGCGATCCTGATGGGGCTGGGCCTGATGGCCGGCGCCGTCTTCATCGGCGCCCTGCTGACCATCTTCACCATCTGGCTGGTCAACGGCGTCGTCTGGTTCGCCCGCCTACACTACCGCCTGCTGAAGCCAGCGCTTGAGCCGACCAGCGTTCAATCCACCTCGACCTCGGGAGTCTCGGCATGATCCGCACCCTGTTCATCATCGCCGGCGCCGCTCTGGTGCTGTGCCTGGTCACCGTCGGCGGGGCGCTGGCGATCGGCGGCCACGACCTCCAGCGCCACGGCTGGGCCTGGACCATCAGGGACCAGGACGGCGAGACCATCCGCTTCGAGCGGGTCAAGGGCGGCGGGACCGACGACCTCGGTCCCTTCACCACCCGCACCCTGCCTTGGACCGGCGGCGAGACCCTGACCGTCGATTCCAGCATCGACGTCGACTATGTGCAGGGTGACGCCAACACCGTCGTCATCACCGGGCCCAAGGGTCTGACCGACCGTGTCCGTCTGGTCGACGGCCGCCTCGATCTGGGCGACGGCGACGAGCGGGTTGTGTTCGGCTGGAGCAACGGCAACTTCTCCGCCCGCTCCGAGCGCGACGAACTGAAGGTCGTCATCACCGCGCCCAAGGTGAACCGCTTCAACGCCAAGGGCTCGGGCGACCTGCAGATCACCGGCTATGACCAGCCTTCGCTGACGGTCGACATCGCCGGTTCGGCCGAGGTCACCGCCTCGGGTCGCACCGACGAGCTGAAGCTGGACATCGCCGGCTCGGGCGATGCGTCCCTCGGCGACCTGGCGACCCGCGACGCCTGGGTGGACATCGCCGGCTCCGGCGACGCCCGCATCGCCCCGACCGGCGACGTCAAGGTCGCCATCGCCGGCTCCGGCGACGTGGCCCTGGCCACCCGCCCCGCCAACCTGAACAGCACCGTCTCCGGCTCCGGCGACGTCTATCAGGACTGACGATCGCGCCGATCACTGTGGAAAGGGGCTGGGTTCACCAGCCCCTTTTTTCTGTGCGCCCGCCTTGGAAACGGGGAGCGGCGCCTTCACCCCTCGGGCCCTACGCGCTAAGTCAGCCGCATGACTTTCGCTCCCCTCCCCGACGCCGGCGCCAACTGGGTCGATCGGCATGCGCCGGAGGGGCTGAAGCCGTGGTTGAAGCTGGGGCGGTTCGATCGGCCCATCGGCATCTGGCTGCTGCTGTTGCCCGGCTGGCAAGGGATCGCCCTGGCCCTGGCGCAGTATCGGCAGGCGCCGGGTCTCTATGATCTGTGGCTGTTCGTTGGTTTCGGCATCGGCGCCTGCCTGATGCGAGCGGCGGGATGCGCCTTCAACGACATCGTCGATCGGGATTTCGACGCCCGGGTCGCCCGCACCGCCCAGAGACCCATCCCGTCCGGCCGTATCTCGGTCAAACAGGCCTGGGCCTTCGTCGTCGCGTGCAGCCTGATCAGCCTTTTGGTCCTGCTCACCCTGCCGACCGTCGCCGTCGGGCTGGGCGTGGGATCGCTGGCCCTTGTCGCCGCCTATCCCTTCATGAAGCGGATCACCTGGTGGCCCCAGGCCTGGCTGGGCCTGACCTTCAACTGGGGCGCCCTGATGGGGTTCGCCGCCGCCCTGCCCTTGGCGGCGGCCGCCTTGCTGCTGCCCGCCGATCTCGCCGGCGAGTTCCGGCCCTTTCTGTGGTCCCCGGCCAGCGAAAGCGGCCATGCGATCGCCCTGACGTGGCAGGCCTATCTCCCCGCCGTCCTGCTGTGGATCGGCGGCGTCTTCTGGACCCTGGGCTACGACACGATCTACGCCCTGCAAGACATCGAGGACGACGCCATGATCGGCGTGAAGTCCTCGGCCCGCCGACTGGCCTCGGCCGTGCGGCCCGGCGTTGCGGTCTTCTATGGTCTGGCGGTCGCGCTCGCTGTCTTGACGGGCCTGTCCGCAAATCTCGGTCCGCTGTTCTGGCTCGGACTGCTGATCTATGCCGCTCATCTGGCGCGTCAGGTCGTGCGGCTGGACCGCAACGACGGCGCCCTGGCGCTGAAACTGTTCAAGTCCAATCGCGAGGCCGGCCTGATCCTGCTGGCCGCTATCGCTCTTGGCTCAATCTCCCTGTGATCCCCCGATGATGGAGTTTCCCATGTCGCGCACCGCCCGAATCCTGCTGTTGTCCGCCGCCGTCGCCGCCACCCTGGCTGCCTGCCAGCGCAAGGAAGACAAGGCCCAGGCGCCGGCCGCGCCGGCCCCGGCCGCCGCGCCGGCCATGTCGAACACCCCCGTCGGCTATGACAGCAAGACCCCCTATGCCGCCGTCAAACTGACCCTGCCCCAGGCGATCAAGACCACGCCCGCCCTGCACGCCGCCCTCTACGCCGACACGGTGCGCGACCTGAAGCAGTTCGAGGAAGGCGCTCAGGCCGATCTCAGCGAGGCCGGCGGCGGCCCAAACCCTTATGAAAAGACCATCGCCTTCGCGCCGGGCGCCGAGACCGGCAAACTGGTCAGCCTGGCCCGCACCGATTTCGAGTTCACCGGCGGCGCCCATCCCAACACCAGTTTCGACGCCGTGATCTGGGACAAGACGACCAACAAGCGGCTGGGCTTCGCCGACCTGTTCCGGCCGGGCGCCGACCTGTCGGTCCTCGACAAGGCCCTGTGCGCCGCCGCCAACGCCGCCAAACAGGCCCGCTCGCCGGGTTCGGAGGCCGCGACCCTGGACGGCAAGATGTGGACCTGCCCCAAGGCCGTCTCGACGCCGTTCGTCCTGACGCCGGGCACGACGCCGGGCAAGGCAGGTGGCGTGACCTTCCTGATGGGACCCTATCAGATCGGCCCCTATTCGGACGGCCCCTACTGGATCGCCCTGCCGCAGAGCGTCTTCCGCGCCCTGCTCAACCCCGCCTACGCCGACCAGTTCGACGGCGCCCCGGTCAAGGCCGGCGACGTGACGCCGAAGAACGGCTGACGGCAACACCCTCCCCGCGCGCGGGGAGGGTGTCACTCACTTCGCCAGAAACGCGTCGACCAGTTCGGCGAACCGTGCCGGCTGATCGGCCATGATGAAGTGGCGCGATCCATCGACGCGGATCAGGGTCACGCCGGGCAAGGCCGCATACTCTCGGGTCCACATCGCATCGGCCATCGCCGCGGGCGCCCCGCCGTCGGCATCGGCGGCGTAAAGCGCCGTCACCGGCGTCGTCATGGCCGCCAGCCCCGGCCGCGCATCCGTGGTCATCACATCCTTCATGGCCGAGGCCATCGCGTGACGATCGGTCGCCAACGACCAGGCCAAGATGCGCGCCTGTTCCGACGGGGTGCGCGACAGCGCCTGCGCCGTCGCCTCCTGCTGAGTGCGGAAGCTCGCCGCGTCCGCCAACAGGATCATGCCCGCCGCCTGATCCGCGAACGGTCGGGCGCTTTCGGCCGTCGCGGTTGGCCCGAACATGGCGCTGTAGAAGGGCAGCGAGTCGACCGTCATCACCCGCCCGACCAGATCCGGCTGCTGCTGCGCCAGCAGAAGTCCGCTCAGACCGCCCATCGAATGGCCGATCACCGCCGGCCGATCCAGCCGCGCCTGACGGATATAGCGCGCCAGTTCATCCACCTCGGGCTGGATGAAGGCGCCGTCGCCGTGCGTCCAGGGTTCGCCGGCGAAACCCGCCAACTGCACGAGATGAACGCGGTGCGTCGCCTTCAGCCGATCCGCTGTCGCTCGCCACACTTCGCGCGAAGACGCCAGTCCGGGGATCAGGATGACGTCGGGGCCATGGCCCACCACCTCGACCGACAGCCGGTCGGAGACGAAGGGCGCGGCGGAGGAAGCCACAGGTGGCGCGGCTTGGGCTCGGACCTGATCGCTGGCCACGGCGCAGGCGATCACGACGCCCAGGATGACGGCAAGGCGCGATGGGGCGAAGACGCCCCGGCAAGGGCGAATGACGTTCGACATCACAGTCTCCAATTGTAAGGTTATTCTGACTTTTCGGTCAGCCCGCGTGCGGGTTTTCAAAGATTTCTTCGACCGGCCGCGCGAATACGGCGGCGATCCGATAAGCGAGGTCCAGCGATGGATCGTGCCGCTCTGTCTCCAGGGCGATCACCGCCTGACGCGAGACCCCCAGCGTCTGACCCATCTGTTCCTGGGTCCAGCCGCGCTCGACGCGTAGAAGCTTCAGACGGTTCTTCATCGGCTGCTCCGGATGAAGGGCGAAACGACGCCGTACAGGCCCCAGAAGACCGGAACGATCAGCCAGGTCTGCATATGCGGCGCGCCGGCGAAACTCTCGCCAAAGCCCCAGAAGGTGGCGACGGCCATGGCCAGTCCTGCGGCGACGATGAACTGTTTGGCCGTCACGCCGCGCACGAACTCGTCGCTTTCGCGCATCAGCGCCAGGGTCGCCCAAATCTGCCCGATCACCGGGGCCGACACCGCAGCCGCCAGCACCCAGGCCGCCGGTTTGCCCATCAGATCGTCGAACGCGTCCGTCGTCATCATGGCGATGCAGATCGCGACATAGGGCACGGAGAAGGCCATCGTGCGGACGATGTAGCGTCGATGCGCAGGCGTTCCGGTCTTCCAGGCGGTGAACATGTCGGCTCTCCTTGTGTAAGGACAACCTGACACCGTCCGAATGTCATGTCAACCTGACTTTTTGTCAGGCGCGCCCAACATTCTTGCGTCGCTTTTCCAGACGCGCGTCTGGGGCTAGACTCGTCTCATGTCCGCCGCCCCGCGCATCGCCCCGTCGGCCCTGTTCACACCCCAGGAGTGGACGCCGTTTCAAATGCGCTCGGCCTGGGCCGGCCCGCTGCTAGTGGTCCACTGCTGGGCGGTGATCGCCCTGGCTGTTCTCGCCGGCGTCCTGATCCCCTGGCTGATCCCGCTGTGCATAATGATCGTCGGAACGCGTCAGCTGGGTCTGGCCATTCTGATGCACGAAGCGGCGCATGGCGGCCTGTCGAAGTCGAACCGCCTGAACGATTTTCTCGGCCATTGGCTATGCGCCGTGCCGATCGGCGCCAGCCTGAAGGCCTATCGTCCCTATCACCTGACGCATCATCGCTTCGCCCAGCAGGCGGAGGATCCCGATCTGATGCTGTCGGCGCCGTTTCCCGTCAGTCCGGCCTCGCTGCGCCGCAAGCTGATCCGCGACCTGACGGGCCAGACCTTCTTCAAGCAGCGGGTCCTGCTGCCGCTAGCCCGAGCGCACGCGCGCTCAAGCAGCCCAAGGGGCGATAGCACAAAAGGAATGAGCGACAGCGCCCATGATTACGAGTCGATCGTGACGGGCCGATCCGTACTGCCCTTCCTCGCCTTCAACGCGGTCCTGCTGGCGGGCTTCATCGCCGCTGGTGTCTGGTGGGCCTTTTTCGTGTTGTGGCTGCTGCCGATGGCGACATGGTTTCCGATGGTGACGCGCCTGCGAAACATCGCCGAACACGCCTGCGTCGAGGGTTCGTCGGCCGACCCCTTTCGCGCCGCTCGCACTACCAAGGCCAGCCTGTGGGAACGCGCCTTCATCGCGCCCTACTGGGTCAACTTCCACGCCGAGCACCACCTGTTCATGCATGTGCCCTGCTGGAAGCTGCCGCGCCTCCACCGCGCCATCCATGCGAAGCCGCAAGCCGAGGCCGTGGAGGTCGCACCCAGCTATGCCAGCGTGCTGAAGGCTGTTACGCGCCAGCCGGAATGACCGTCCTCGATCCCGCCGCCTTCATCCGTGACAACACGCGACTTCAGCCCGTGCCGCACGCGCCCGAGATTTCTTTGTGGCTGGCCGACGAGATCACGCCGATCTGGCGGCTGACGGAAGAAGAGCTCGGCGAAATGGGCGTGCCGCCGCCCTTCTGGGCCTTCGCCTGGGCCGGCGGTCAGGCTCTGAGCCGGTATCTGCTGGATCATCCGCATGAGGTCGTCGGCAAGCGCGTGCTGGACTTCGCCGCCGGTTCGGGCCTGGTCGGCGTGGCGGCGATGCAGGCGGGGGCGACCCATGTCCTGTGCGCCGACATCGATCCCTTCTGCCAGGCCGCGGTCGCCGCCAATGCGACGGCGAACGGCGTGATGCTGGACTTCACCCAGGCCAATCTGCTGGACGCCGCCCCGCCGGATGTGGACGTCATTTGCGCGGGCGACATCTGCTACGAGCGCCCGATGACCGACGCCGTTCTCGCCTGGCTGGCCCAGGCCCGCGCCAAGGGGACGCGTGTCCTGATCGGCGATCCGGGACGCACATATTTCCCGCGCACGGGCCTGGATTTCCTGGCCGAATACCGCGTCCCGACCTCGCGCGAACTGGAGGACCAGGAAATCAAGCGGTCCTCAGTCTGGGCGATGCCTTAAGCGGCGGCTTGGCCCTCATGGCGGCCTTCGGCGAACTCCTCGATCATCTTGGCGTTGAAGGCGGGAATGTCGTCGGGGCAGCGGCTGGTCACCAGGCCCTGATCCACCACCACCGCCTCATTGACCACATTGGCCCCGGCGTTCTTCAGGTCGGTGCGGATGCTTTCGAACGACGTCATCGTGCGCCCCTCGACCACGCCTGCCTCGATCAGCAGCCAGGGCGCGTGACAGATGGCGGCGACCGGCTTGCCGGCGTCGAAGAAGGCTCGAACGAACTTCACCGCGTCCTCGTCCGCCCGCAGCAGGTCCGGGTTGGCCACGCCGCCCGGCAGCAGCAGGGCGGAATAGGTCGAGGCGTCGACCGCCGCCACCGCCTTGTCGGCCGTAACCTTGTCGCCGGGCGTCAAATGGTCGAAGCCCTGGAACTCGCCGGCCTTCAGCGACACGATCTCGACCACCGCGCCCGCATCCTTCAGCGCCTTCATCGGTTCATTCAGTTCGATCAACTCGACGCCGTCGGTCGCCAGGATGGCGACGGTCTTGCCGGAAAGGGATTGGGCCATGAGAAATGCTCCGTTCGTGAAAGGGGTTCGGCGCGATGAACCCACGGCGTGTCAAAGGGTTGCGGCTCCGCTTGGCGGCGATGGCGCGCGTCCCCACATCCTATCCATGCGATCCCTCCTGACCCTGACCGTTCTGTTGGCCGCTGCCGCCACGCCGGCCTTGGCCCAGACCTATCCGCAGGCCGGCCGCCCCTATGGCGCCTATCCGGGCGGCGTCCCCGCCGCGATCGCCGACCAGCACCGCTACGAGAACGACCGTCTGCGTTCCCAGGCGCAGTCGAACGCGGACCAGGCGCGTCAACAGCAGATCGAGACCCAGCTTCGCCTGCGCGCCATCGAAGGCGCACGCGAACCCACCGCTGTCCAGCCCTTGCCACCCCGCCCGCTCTACAGCCCCGAGCAGGAGCGGACCCTGCGCCAGTCCGCCGCCGAACGCCGCCAGCAGACAGCCCAAGGCATGAGCCAGATCGACAACTGGCTGGCCCGTTCGCAGTGAAGCGTCCAAACTGACGCATCCCTTCCCTTGCACCCGCGTTCCTGCCTAGCTTAACCAGGATCGGGCGGAGGATAGGGCATGCGCTGGCAGGGTGGACGGACGGGCGGCGGCGTCGAGGATCGACGGGGTCTCGGCGGCGGAGCCATCGCGGGCGGCGGCCTGGGCGTCGGCGTTCTAGCCATTATCGGCTACCTTGTCTTTGGCATCGATCCCTCGACCACGACCCAGCTCGCCAGCCAGTTCGGCGGAGTCGGCGCCGAGCAACAGCAGGGTCAAGTCGGGACGCCGAAGGATCAGGCCGGCCGTTTCGTCGATGTCATCGGCGCCAACATCGATGATGTCTGGTCGCAGAAGCTTGAGGGCTATCAGCGGCCCAACGTCGTGATCTATGAACAGGGCACGCCGACCGGCTGCGGCTTTGGGCAGTCGGCCATGGGTCCCTTCTACTGCCCGACCGACAAGACCGTCTATCTGGACCTCGGCTTCTGGCAGGAGATGGAGAACAAGCTCGGGGCCTCAGGCGCCGACTTCGCCCGCGCCTATGTCATCGCCCACGAGTTCGGCCATCACGTCCAGACGCTGACAGGCACCTCGGCTCAGGTTCGCCAGGCCCAGCAGCGCGCCTCCGGTCAGGCCGAAGCCAATCAGTATTCCGTCGCGCTGGAGCTTCAAGCCGACTGCTACGCCGGCGTCTGGGCCCGGAACGCCTCGGCCGTCTCCAACGGTCAGGTCGCACTCGAGCCCGGCGATATCGAAGAGGGCATGAAGACCGCCCAGGCCATCGGCGACGACACCTTGCAACGTCGCAGCGGCGGCCGCGTCTCTCCCGAAAGCTTCACCCATGGCTCTTCTGCGCAGCGGGTGGAATGGCTGCAGCGCGGCTATCAGTCGGGCGATCCGGCCTCCTGCGACACCTTCAGCGGCGCCTGATCGCCGCTCCCCCTCATAACGATTGATTGACTGACGATGCACGACCGCGCCGGCACGACCGCACGCCCCGAAGACCTGATCGATCTCGACGCCCTGCTCGACGCCTATGAGACGACCCGGCCCGACATGGGCGATCCGCAGCAGCGGGTCGTGTTCGGCACCTCGGGCCACCGCGGCTCCAGCCTGGACGGCGCCTTCAACCAGGCCCACATCCTCGCCATCGCCCAGGCTATCGCCGAATACCGCGCGGCGCAGGGCGTCGACGGCCCGCTTTTCCTCGGTCGCGACACCCACGGCCTTTCCGAACCCGCTTTCCGCACGACGCTGGAGGTGCTGATCGCCAACGGGGTCGAGGTGCTGATCGACGCCCGCGACGGCTTCACCCCCACGCCGGCCGTTTCGCACGCCATCCTGACCCATAACCGCACGAATAGTCGGCAGGCGGACGGCGTCCTGATCACCCCGTCGCACAATCCTCCCCGCGACGGCGGCATCAAATACAATCCCCCCTCCGGCGGCCCGGCCGGGGGCGAGGCCACGTCCGCCATCGCCGCCCGCGCCAACCAGCTGATCGAAGGCGGCCTGACCGAGGTCCGTCGCGTCCCCTTCGCCCAGGCGCATGCGGCGGCGGGCCGGTTCGACTACCTGTCCGCCTATATCGACGACCTGCCCAACGTGCTGGACCTGGACGCCATCCGCAACGCCGGCGTCCGTATCGGCGCCGATCCTCTTGGCGGCGCGGCCGTGGCCTATTGGGGCGAGATCGCTGAGCGCCACCGACTGGACCTGACCGTCGTCAACGACGCCGTCGATCCGCGCTGGGCCTTCATGCCCTTGGACGCCGACGGCAAGATCCGCATGGACTGCTCATCGCCCAGCGCCATGGCAGGTCTGATCGGCATGATGAAGGGCGGCTCGGCCTATGACGTCGCCTTCGGCAACGACGCCGACGCAGATCGCCACGGCATCGTCACGCCCGACGCGGGCCTGATGAACCCCAACCATTTCCTGGCCGCCGCCATCGCCTATCTGTTCGCCAACCGCCCCGGCTGGGGCGCGGACGTCGCGGTGGGCAAGACCCTGGTCTCATCGTCCATGATCGACCGGGTCGTCGCCGGCCTGGGTCGCCGCCTGCTGGAAGTTCCCGTCGGCTTCAAACACTTCGTCCCCGGCCTCTTGGACGGAACCGTCGGCTTCGGCGGCGAGGAATCGGCCGGGGCCTCCTTCCTGCGCCACGACGGCACGGTGTGGACGACCGACAAGGACGGCATCCTGCTGTGCCTGCTGGCCGCCGAGATCCACGCCCGCACGGGTCAGAGCGCCAGCCAACTCTACGCCGGCCTGACCGACCAGTACGGCGCCCCCGCCTACGCCCGCGTCGACGCCCCGGCCAATCGCACCGAGAAGGCCCGGCTTGCCGCGCTCAGCCCCTCGGACGTGACCGCGACCACCCTGGCCGGTCAGCCGATCACCGACATCCTGACGAAGGCCCCCGGCAACGGCGAGGCCATTGGCGGGCTGAAGGTCGTCACCGCCGACGCCTGGTTCGCCGCCCGTCCCTCGGGCACCGAAGACGTCTACAAGATCTACGCCGAATCCTTCCTTGGCGCCGACCATCTGGCGACCGTTCAGGCCGAGGCCAGGGCCGTGGTGGCGACGGCTCTGGCGAGCTGAAGTCGGTGTGTGTCCGCCGTTTCGAGATTTTCGCGGACTATTTCCAGTTCTACGTTTGCGACGAGACCTACGTCACCGACACCGCCGCCCTGTGGAGCTCGGACAGCGACCCCATGCTGGCCGTCGGCCCCGACCTGATCGCGATCGGCACGGTTCGCAACATGCTGGTCCCGGTCGAACTTGAAATCCTGACCACAGCGCCGACGCCCGACGCGGACGCCTGGGACCAGATGCGCGACTGCGGCCTGCGCCTGGACAGCGGCGCGCTGATTGTGTTCGGCTGCACGGACGATCCGGATCAGGCCGAGCGGATCGCTGTGCCTGCCGGCGACTATGCGGCCCGCATTTCGCACGGCGGACTGAACACCCTGTCCGAAGACGGGCTTGACGGCGACGACCGCTATCGCATCCAGCTCTGGCCGGGCACGGTTCGGCCGATCACAGTGCTCAAGCCCCGACCGTAATCTCCATCGGCCGTTCGACGAACAGGCCGGGGCCGCCCAGGTCCAGCGCAAGACGCCGGTTCTCGAACGCGGCCATGCCGACCAGGGCCTTGGGGAAGCCCGGCACCGCGACGTCGTCATAGATGGCGACCGCCGCCTGACGGTACAGTTCGTCGCCGATGGTCAGGGTGCGCACGACGACGGTCTCGGCCCGTACCGTGCCGCCCAGGACGATGCTTTGACCCGGCGTGCGTTCGCGTCCGTCGAGCAGGCCGGCGGCCTGGGCCGTCTCGCGCGTCACGGCCAGCACGGCCGAGGCGCCGGTATCGATCACCGCATTGACCGTCGCCCCTTCCAGGGTGATGCCCGCCTGAAGCGCCCTGCCGGCCCGTGTCACCGGCACGGGCTTCAGCGACGACGACGGCGTCCAGCCCTCGCGCGGCAGGAACCGGACCCGATGCTCCGCCGTGTCCAGCTCCAGCACCAGTTCACGCAGCACGTCCTGCCCCAGGATCAGCGCCGCACCCAATCCCTGATCGCCGGCCAGCGGCCCCAGGCCGAGGATCGCCGCCCGCAATCCGGTCAGCCGCAAGCCGCCGATCGCCACATCCAGCGTCGTCCCCCGTCCGACCTGGGCGTCGCCGCCGACGCCGTAAGCCACCATCGGGATGTTGAAGACATTGGTCAGGCCCAGCCGCTCGACCAGCGACCGGTCGATGACCGAATACTGCGCCCCGGAATCGATCAGGGCCCGCACCGGCTGTCCGTTCACCGCTGCCTCGACCGTCGGGGTCGGCGCGCGCGGTTCGGCATAGGGCAGCCAGCCGCTGGAGCCGTTCGCGGCGAAGGCGACCGTGGGCCCGCGCCAGACCACATGGTCGCGCAGCCACCAGGCCCCGCCCACGCCGCCGGCGACCAGCCCCAGCCGGATCAGAAGATCGCGTCGTCTCATGGTCCCTGACATGGACTGTCGCAGCGATCCGCGCCAGCGGGGCGATGTCGCAACCCCTCTTGCAGGACCGACGACATTGCCCCTGAGGCGGCAAAAATGTGCGCCTAAACCACCGCTTCCACGCCCAGACGTGGATTGTCGGGCCACAGCCCGCGAAAACCCGACAAAATCATCCAGAAAGCGGGTGACGCCGCCGCCCCGTCTGGCTACGACCATCGGCGTCATGAGCACCTCCAGCGCCCGCTACGTCTCGACCCGAGGCCAATCGCCCGAAACCGATTTCTCCGACGCCCTGCTGCGCGGCATCGCCCCCGACGGCGGCCTCTATATGCCGACCGCCTGGCCCGGCCTGTCGCCCGAAGCCTGGACCAGCAAGGCCGACTACAAATCCATCGCGCTGCAAGCCATCGCCCCCTTCATCGGCGACGCCCTGCCAGCCGGCGCGCTGGACCGCGCGCTGGACCGACTGACCGCCGGGTTCGACCATCCGCTGGTCACGCCTCTGGTCGAACTGGAGCCGGGCCTGTTCGTGCTGGAACTGTTTCACGGCCCGACCGCCGCCTTCAAGGATCTGGCGATGCAGCTGGTCGCCAGCCTGACGGACGAGGCGCTGGCCGCCTCGGGCGAGCGTCTGACCATCCTGACCGCCACCTCGGGCGACACCGGCGCCGCCGCCGTGCGCGCCTTCGCCGGCGCCAAGTCGGTCGATCTGGTCGTGCTCCACCCGCTGGACCGCGTCTCGCCGGTTCAACGCAAACAGATGACGACGGTCGAGGCGGACAATGTCCTGAACCTGGCCGTGCGTGGTGATTTCGACGACTGCCAGCGTCTGGTGAAGGGCCTGCTGGCCGACGAGGCCCTGCGCGAACGCGGCCGACTGTCTTCGGTGAATTCGATCAACTGGGCGCGGCTGGCCGGCCAGATTCCCTACTATGTCTCCGCCACGGCCCAGCTGGGCGGGGCCGCGACCTTCGTCGTGCCGACGGGCAACTTCGGCGACGCCTTCGCCGGCATCGCCGCGACGAAAATGGGCCTGCCGTCCAACGGCTTCGTCGCGGCGGTGAACCAGAACGACGCCCTGGCCCGCGCGCTGAACGACGGCCTGTATTCACGCCGTCCGGCGGTCGAAAGCGGCAGCGTCTCCATGGATGTGCAGGCGCCGTCCAACTTCGAGCGGCTGGTGTTCGAGGCGACGGGCCGCGACGCCGAGGCGACGCGCGGGGTGTTCGAAACCTTCGCCCGCGACGGCGCTATCGCCTTCGATCCGGACCTTCTCACCGCCTTGCGCGACCAGGTCTCGGCGGTCTCCATCGACGAGGACGAGACGCGCGCCGAGATCGCCCACGCTCATGAGGCCTGGGGCCGCGTCGTGTGTCCGCACACGGCCGTGGCGCTGGCCGCCGCGCGTCGCCAGGACCGCTCGAAAGGCCCCGTCGTCGCCCTGTCCACCGCCCACCCGTCCAAGTTCGGCGACTTCGTCTCGAACGTTCTGGGCTTCGAACCCGAACCCGCAAACGTCATCGCCGCCCTAGGCGACAAGCCCGAGCGGTTGACGATCGTCGATGGGACGATGGACGCGACGCGTGACGCCGTGGCGGCCTTTTCAGACCGCCACTAAAACGTCTTAGCGACGACCGCCGCCGGTCAGGGCGCGCAGCAGAAGCAGGCCGACGCCGGCGACCGACAGGGTCGTGACCAGCGGACGCTTACGCGCCTCGGCGGCGACGGTGCGGGCCTTGTCGCGGTAGTCGGCGGGGACCTTTTCGATCAGGCGATCGACCGAATCCATCGCCTTGCCGAAGGTTTCCAGCGAGCGGCCCTTGGCGTCGTTATAGGCGCCTTCGACCTGCAGCTTCTGGTCGCCGACCAGCTTGCCGACGCCTTTTTGGAACTTGCCTTGCGCCTGCGAGGCGGCGCCGTTGATGGTTTCGTCAGTCATGATCTTCGTCCTCGGGGAGCGGCGGACTTCGCCGTTGCACCATCAAAATCCCGGCCAAGCTTTCGGTTCCAGCGACGAAGCCGCGCAGGCGCCTCAGGCCGGTTCGGTCGCGCGCCAGTGGTCCATCCGACGCAGGAAGACCGCCGGATCCTTGGGCGTCACCAGATTGGCGGGATCGTGGAAAATGCGGTCGTGCAGCCGCGTCACGGTGAAGCGCAGGGCCGCCGCTTCGCCCAGTCGCGGCAAGGCCTCCCGCTCGGCGGAGTTCAGCGGCCGCACGGATTCATAGCCGCGCTGGAAGGCCGTCAGGGCGTCCGGCATGGCCCGCCCCTCTGCGTCGAAACCCCAGGCGGACAGGGCAATGGCGAGGTCATAGGCGAAGGCGCCCGTGCAGCCGAAATAGAAGTCGATCACTGCCGACACGGCGCCGTCCTCGAACAGCACATTGTCGGGGAAATAGTCGGCATGGATCGCCCCGCCCGGCAGATCGTCCGTAAAGGGATCGCCCAGGCGCGCCAGCGTCGCCTGGACCTGTCTAATCAGCGCGCGATCCGCGTCGGACGCCCGCCCTTCTCCCTCGACGCAGCGATCGGCCAGCCGACGCCACATGGCCGGCCCAACCGGATTTTCCCGCCTCAGCTCGAAGTCCGCCGCCGTCAGATGAAGCCGCGCCAGCACCGCCCCCGCAGCCGCCTGATCGGCCGATGACGGCGTGCGCATCCAAGCGCCGGTCTTCCATTCGATCACCGCCGCCGCCCGGCCATTCAACCGTCCAAGCCAGCCGCCCTTCCGGTCCTCGATCGGCGTCGGGCAGGGAAAGCCGCGCGCCGCCAGATGCGCCGTCAGCCCCAGGCAGAAGGGCAGCGAGGCCTCGTCCGTCCGCCCCTCGAACAGGGTCAGCACAAATCGGCCGCGCGTCGTGTCCAGCCGATAGTTGGTGTTCTCCACCCCCTCGGCGATGGCCGTCAGTTCGACCACCTCGCCGATGTCGTAGCCGGCCAGGAACGCCTCGGCGTCAGCGATGGAAACGGGGGTGAAGACGGCCATGGCCTTAGTTTAGGCCCGCATCGGCGCGCCGTGCACGCACGATCTCGGCCAGATCCGCCATGATGCTCTCGGTCGTTGCCCAACGCCCGGCGCCCCGGCCCCGGCAGCGCCAGACGCGCCCGTCGGCGCCGTAGACCTTCAGCGCATTGCCCTCGCCGCGCAGGGTCGAGAACAGCGGATCGCCATGGTCGGCGTTCAGCGACACCGACGGGCGGATCACCCCGTCCTTCAGATGGGCGGCGCCGATCTGGCGCACGCCGCCGGCGGCCGAGGTCGTCTCGTTCAGGTGATCACGCGGCACCTCGCCGTCGGGCGAACGGCCGAACGCCTCGTGGCACAGCAGCCGCACCTTGGCCGCCGCATCCAGGCCTTCCAGATCCGAGGACGGGTCCTCCTCCGCAAAGCCTGCCGCCCGGGCGTCCGCCAGGGCTTCGTTGAAGGCCGCCCCGTCGCCCAGCCGTTCCAGCATGAAGTTGACCGTGCCGTTCAGCACCGCCTCGAAGCCGACCACCTCGCCGGCCGCACGGGCCGCGCGGACGGTCTCGATCATCGGTGATCCGCCCCCGACCGAGGCGGACCAGAAGATGCGCCGTCCATTGGCTTTCGCCAGTTCTTGAAGGCCACCCGGATCGCGGCTGACCGCCTGCTTGTTGGCGCTGGCGACATCGCAGCCGGCCTCGAGCGCAGCGCGGATCACCGCGTGGCCCGCCTCGCCTTCCGACAGGGCTTCCAGCACGATGTCGGGCTTTTTGGCCCACAGGTCCGCCGGGTTGGAGGTGAACAAAGAGGCCGGACAGTCCACGTCGCGCGCCTTTTTCGGATTGCGCACCAAGACGCCCACGACCTCGTAGCGGGGATCATCGAGCAGCTTGGCCAGCACGCCGCCGCCGACCACGCCGCATCCGGCGACCGCGACCTTCAGCGGCGGCAGGGCGGGCGCGGGACCGGGCGGCGCCGACTTGTCGCCGATGACCGTGCCGTCGGCGCGATCCAGCGCCGCCACCTCGATCTCGACCCCGCGGCCTTCGCCCAGGTCGATGGCGTCGTGCTGGACCAGGGCGCCGCCCAGCTTGCGCGCCACATCCCAGGAGGCGCGGCGATAGCGCAGGGCCGGGGCCGTCTTGTCGTTGGGGTCGTGGTCGTAAAGGCCGTCCACGTCCTTGACCAATCGCACCTTCTTCAGCCCCAACTCGGCTGCGAGGAACACCGCCGTCAGGTCCGATCCGCCGCGTCCCAGCAGGGCCACCTTGCCGTCCGGCCGCACCGCGCCGAACCCGGGCACCACCACCACCTCGTGCCGATCCAGCGCCTGTTTCAGATGGTCGGGTCGCAGGCCGCAGGGTCGCGAATGCTCCGGCTCGCCCTCCGCCACAATGCCCAGTTCGCGCACCGACAGGGCGCAGGCGTCCAGACCGATCCGGTCGCAAGCGATGGCCACGAGCGCCGCCGACTTTTCCTCGCCCAAGGCCACATAGCCCGGCAGCAGGTCGTTGGAATGGGCCAGGCCCAGCGCCCGCGCCTCGCCCAGCAGCCGGTCCGTCGCTCCGCCGAAGGCCGAGACCACCGCCACCACCTTTCGGCCCGCCCGCACATGGCCATAGACGGCCGAGGCGACCAGCGGCGCCTCGGCCGGGCTGCGCAGGATGGACGAGCCGAACTTCAGCACCACCACCTCGGGCCCAACCCTGTCTGGTGAAGGCTGACTGCTGGGATCGAGGCTTTCGGATTTTTCTACGACGGCGAGTTGGGCGGACATCGGGGTTCTCGGGAAAGATCGGGATGGGGTGGGGTGAAAAGAAAAACCCCGCCTGGCGGACCGGGCGGGGTTCGGGTTCTGCGGTTGCCGGGGTTCGGCGCGCTAAACTCGTCCCGCCCGTTCGGGCATGGTGGTGGTGCCGGTGGTACCGCCGATAATCGTGCCGCCGAGAGTCATGCCGAAACGCGTCGCGGCGATGCCGGCGACGGTCGAAACTTCGGCGATGAGCGAGCGCTGTTGCACAGGGCAGGTCCGGTTGAAATCTGAGCCTAGGGTGATCGGACAACCCTGACCCTGTCAAGTCGCATTGGATGATTTGTTCACGACAAGGCGCTTATTGTGCGTTTTCACCCCCATCGAGTCGACCCATGCCGCCAATGAGGTTGAATTTTTCGCTTGACCGGCGGCGCCCGGATCATCAACGTAAAGTCACTCATCAAGACCAGCCGAGGGATTAGGCCCTTTGACGCTGGGGCAACCATCGGGTCTCACAGCTCGAAACGGTGCCAACTCCTGCGGGGTCCTTCGGGGTCGCGAGAGATGAGTGGAGCATCGACGAGACGACGCTCCACGCTCTGTCACCGCATCGAGACTTGCTGAGCGAGAACGATGCGGAACGACGATGACACTGGCCGAAACCACCCTGCTCGAAGACCCCGACTGTCGCCTCGCGACAGCCATCACCCCTGTCCGCGAACCGACGCGTGAGCGCGGCGGCGCCCGAGACGTCATCGTTCCCATTCCCACCGACTTCCGCCTCGCCTCGGGCGAAAAGCTGAACCAACCCAATGTCGTCGGCCGCCTGCACGGCCGGATCGGCGCCCCCGTCGTGGTGGTCGCCGGCGGCATCTCGGCCGGACGCTTCGTCCACCGGACGGAAACCAACGGCCTGGGCTGGTGGTCGGGCGCCGTATCGGTGCGCGGGCCCATCGATCTGAGCCGGCTTCAGGTCCTGGCCGTGGATTTCGCCCCCGGCGCAGAGTTCCTGGACAAGCCCGTCACCATCACCACCCAAGATCAGGCCCGCCTGCTGGCCCTGGTGCTGAACCATCTGAAGATCGAGCGCGTCGCCGCCTTGGTCGGCTGCTCGTACGGCGGCATGGTCGGCCTGGCATTCGCCGAACTGTTCCCCGACTGGGCCGAGCAGCTGATCATCGTGTCGGCCGCCCACCGCGCCCATCCCCAGGCCACCGCCTGGCGCGGCATCCAGCGCCGCATCCTGCAGTTCGCCGTCGCCGCCGGCCGTCCCGAGGAGGGCGTCGCCCTGGCCCGCGAACTGGCCATGACCACCTATCGCACGGCCGAGGAGTTCGACGACCGCTTCGACACCACCGCGCCCGCGGCTGTCGGCGGCGCCTATCCCGTCTGTGACTATCTGACGGCGCGGGGCCAGGCCTACCGCACCCACACCACCCCGGCCCGCTGGCTGTCGATGTCCGATTCTCTGGATCGCCATAGCGTGACCCCGGAAGCCATCACCACGCCCGTCACCCTGATCGGCTTCATCTCCGACCGTCTGGTGCCGATCGACGACATCCGCGAACTGGCCGCGCGGTTGCCGACCCTGTGGCGCTTCGTCGAGGCGCCCTCGCTCTATGGCCACGACGCCTTTCTGAAGGAGGACGCCTTCGTCGGCGACATCCTCCGCGCCGCCTTGAAGGATATCAAAGTATGACTGCCCGTCCCGCCAATCCGCACACCATCGCCGCCCGCACGGGCGTGGATACGGACACGGCCCACGGCGCGGTCATGCCGCCGCTCTATCTGTCGTCCAACTATTCCTTCGCCGGCTTCGATCAGAAGCGGAAGTACGACTACAGCCGGTCGGGCAATCCGACCCGCGACGTGCTGGCCGAAACCCTGACCGAGCTGGAGGGCGGCGCCGGCTGCGTCATCACCTCCACCGGCATGGCGGCGGTTGACCTGCCGCTGACCCTGCTGGAGCCGGGCGACCTGCTGATCGCGCCGCACGACTGTTACGGCGGCACCTGTCGCCTGCTGAACGCCCGCGCCCGAAAGGGGCATTTCGAACTGCTGTTGGTCGATCAGGGCGATCCCGTCGCCTTCGAGGCCGCCCTGGCGCTGAAGCCCAAGCTGGTGCTGGTCGAGACCCCGTCCAACCCGCTGCTGCGTCTGGTCGATGTCGCCAACATCTGCACCCGCGCCCATGCGGCGGGCGCCAAGGTCGTGTGCGACAACACCTTCCTGTCGCCGGCGCTGCAGAACCCGATCAAACTGGGCGCTGACTTCGTGGTCCACTCGACGACCAAGTTCATCAACGGCCATTCCGACGTGGTCGGCGGCGCCGTCATCTCGGCCGACGCCGAGGATCACCAGACCCTGGCCTGGTGGGCCAACTGCACCGGCGTGACCGGCTCGCCCTTCGACGCCTATCTGACCCTGCGCGGCGTGCGCACTCTGTTCGCGCGCATCGAGCGGCAACAGGCCACGGCCGGCAAGATCGCCGAAAAGCTGGCCGCCCACCCGGCGGTCAAGGCTGTCCACTATCCGGGCCTGAAGTCCCACCCCAACCACGCCCTGGTCGCGGCCCAGCAGGCCGGCCCCGGCGCCATGCTCAGCTTCGAACTGCAGGGCGGTGCGGACGCCGTGCGCGATCTGGTCGAGACGCTGGAGATCTTCACCCTGGCGGAGTCCCTGGGCGGCGTCGAAAGCCTGATCGCCCACCCCGCCACCATGACCCACGCCGCCATGACGCCGGAACAACGCGCGACGGCCGGCATTGGCGACGGCCTGGTGCGCCTGTCGGTGGGTCTGGAGCATGTCGAGGATCTGATCGCCGACCTGTTCCCGGCGCTGGACGCCCTCGTCCCGGCGAAGGCGGAAGCGGCGTAACTTTTTGCTTGCAGGAGCGGCCGAACCGGGGCAAATGCGCCGCCCCGGCTGCGGTCCCTTCGTCTATCGGTTAGGACGTCAGGTTTTCAACCTGAAAAGAGGGGTTCGACTCCCCTAGGGACTGCCACCGGCGGCGCCTTTTCAGCGCCCTTCCCGGACATCGTCGAGCAAACGCTCCGACCCCGGATTAAGATTTCGGTAACTATTTTGTCCGGAAACGGGCAGTAAGTCTTTCGATTCACGGACTTTTTTCGGACGCAGTCAGGAACTATCCACAGGGACTGTGGTTAACCCATCGTTAGCTCGGCGCAGAAGCGCCTCTCCCTCCTGCACCGAGATCCTCATGTTTATCGCCATCGCCCGCCCGGCGGTGGAGCCCAAAGGCCCCGACGCCGTCGCCGTCCCCGGCTCTCCCGCCATCGCCGAACTGTCGCCCCGCGCCCTGCATGCGCGCCTTCTCCAGAACGCCGCCCTGCGCCGCCTGCGCGGACTGGAGCGCCGCAGAGAGCAGCGTCTCGAAGACGCCGACTATTGGCTGCATGCCGCACCGATCGCCGTCCGGAAAGCCAGCGCCCTGCGCGAACAGCGCAGCTTCTCGCCGATCCCCTGAGGGTGGCCGCACACCTCTGGATACATTCGTCGGTGATTTGGGGTTGATTTACCGACCTTCGGTATCCGACAAGAGCGGATGGGCGAAGTCGGATCGGCGCTGACATCTGCGAAGGCGATCTTGGTCACGGGCGGTGCGGGCTATATCGGCGCCCATGTGTGCGAGGCCCTTGCCGCCGCCGGCTATCGGCCCGTCACCTACGACAACCTGTCCACCGGCCGGCGCCGTTTCGTGCGCTGGGGACCGTTGGTCGAGGGCGATGTCTGGGACGCGGACAAGGTGCGCCACACCCTAGTCGCCCACGACATCAGCGCCGTGATGCATTTCGCCGGCTCGTCCGTGGTCCTTGAATCAGTGCGCGCGCCGCTGGACTACTATCGCAACAATGTCGGCGGTCTGTTCGGCCTGTTGGGCGGGATGCGGGAAGCGGGCGTAAACCGGCTGGTTTTTTCCAGCACCTGCGCCGTCTATGGCGATCCCGGCGACGATCCGATCACGGAGGCGACGCGGCTGGCCCCCGTCACCCCCTATGGCCGCTCCAAATTGGGCTGCGAACAGATCCTGTCGGACGCTAGCGCAGCGCACGGGCTGAACGTCATCGCGCTGCGTTATTTCAACGCCAGCGGCGCCTCGGCGTCAGGCCTGATCGGCGAAGATCGGCCGGTCGAGACCCATCTGATCCCGCGCGCCATGATGGCCCTACGCGGCCAGATCGACGATTTCGCCGTTCATGGGACCGATTATCCGACGCCCGACGGCACGGCGGTGCGCGACTATGTCCACGTTTGCGACCTGGTCCAGGGCCACCTTGCCGCCCTGACCCAGTTGCTCGGCGACCGACGCGGCTTCTTCGCCTGCAATCTGGGTGCCGGTCGCGGCCATTCGGTGCGGCAGGTGCTTGAGGCTATCATGGCGCACAGCGACCTTCGTCTGCCCGACGCGGCCGGAGCGCGCCGTGCGGGCGACCCGCCGCATCTTGTGTCGGACATCACTCTGGCGCGTCAGGCGCTGGGCTTTGCGCCACGCCAGTCGGACCTGGCCTCCATCGTCGCCAGCGCCTGGGCCTGGCACAGCCGGCTCAGCGCAGTTCGGGCATCCGGCGGCGCAGAGACATCTTCCATTTTTTCAGCGTCTGCGCCGCGGTCCGAGGCCTTACTCGGCGGCGCTGCTCAAGCCCTCCTCCCCATAATGCATGGACCGGCGTTTCCAGATGCTGATGCCGATCGTGCTGATGGACGATGGCGCTGACATCGCCATCTGGATTGACGACCTTTCCATCTCGGAAGCCCAGCTTTGGCCCTGGCGTTAAGCCAACGGTCGCAATGCGCCCGTAGTTGGGTTGAACACGCGCCGCCACCAATCCTTGGTGGATCGCTAGGTTGAATGCGGCCTGATCTGCACCGAACGCCCCGCCAATCTCTCGTCGAGGCGCGTTGGGCAAGGACAGGATCAGTCGCGACAGGCGCGAGACCTCGGCGCGCGGCCCAACGATGGTGCCGACGCACAGACAGGCCTTGTCGGCCAGTTGCCGCGCCTGGGCGTCGCCGAACAGGGCGCGCAGATACTTCATGTTGAAGGCGTGATCGCCCAGCGGCGTCTCGGCCTCGACATAGGCCTCAAGTCCCTCGGGCGCCGGATCAAAGGGCGGCGCCTGGAAGATCACATCGCGCACGTCGCAGGCCAGGGCGACGCCTGACCGATCGCCCAGCAAACCGGCGAAGGCCACGAACCGCTGCATCACCGGATGCGGCGCCCACCCGCGCCAGACCGGCGCATCTATGGCGGTCACCCGATGCTGGGCCAGAAAGGCGCGCAGAGCCGGTTCGGCGTCGACCACCAGCGCCACAGGCCCCTCGAACACGGCCCGCAGCGACAGGACGAAAGGCGCGATGTCGGCCGCGTCGTATCCCGTCGCATAACCGACCACGACATCGCCGTCCGGCAGGGGCGTAAACCGGCGACCGACGTCGAACGCCTCGGCCAGCCAGTCCAGATAGTCCGACCGAACCGCCCCCTGCTTCATGGCCTCAGCGCGCGCCCATCAGATCGGCGAACCGGTCGAACAGATACAGGCTGTCGGTCGGCCCGGGCGAGGCCTCGGGGTGGTGCTGGACGCTGAAGATCGGCTTTTCCTTGACCGCGATGCCGCAGTTGGTGCCGTCGAACAGACTGACGTGGGTCTCGGTCACGGCGTCCGGCAGGCTGTCGCGATCGACGGTGAAGCCGTGGTTCATCGACACGATCTCGACCTTGCCGGTGGTCAGATCCTTGACCGGGTGGTTGGCGCCGTGGTGGCCCTGATCCATCTTCACCGTCTTGGCGCCCAGGGCCAGGGCCAGCATCTGGTGGCCCAGGCAGATACCCATCAGCGGCTTGCCGCTGGCGACCAGCTTCTGGATTTCAGGCACGGCGTATTCGCCCGTCGCGGCCGGATCGCCCGGACCGTTGGACAGAACCACGCCGTCAGGATTGCGGGCCAGAACTTCCTCCGCCGTCGTCGTCGCCGGGACCACGGTGATGCGCGCGCCGGTCGAGGCCAGGGCGCGCAGGATGTTGCGCTTCACGCCGTAATCGATGACGACCACGTCCTTGCGGCCTTCGGTCTTGGGGTGACCCTCCGGCCAGTCCCACAGCCCCTCGTTCCATTCGAACGCCTGCAGCGTCGATGCGGGCTTGGCCAGGTCCAGACCGACCAGCCCGGTCCAGCCCTTGGCCTGGGCGACCAGGGCCTCCAGGTCGAAGTTTCCGTCCGGGTCGTGCGCGATGACGGCGTGGGGCGCGCCCTTGTCGCGGATGATCTTGGTCAGGGCGCGGGTGTCCACCCCGGCCAGACCCACGACGCCGCGCCGCTTCATCCAGTCGTCGAAACTGGCGTCCGAGCGATAGTTGGCCGGGTCGGTCGGCACGTCGCGGAAGATGGCGCCGCGCGCCGAGGTGTCGGACCCGCCGCCCATCTGTTCGATGTCTTCGACATTGGTCCCCACATTGCCGACGTGCGGGAAGGTGAAGGCCAGGATCTGGCTCATGTAGGACGGGTCGGTCAGGATTTCCTGATAGCCGGTCATGGCGGTGTTGAAGACCACCTCGCCCAAGGCCGAGCCGACGGCGCCCACGCCGATGCCCTGCAGGATCGTGCCGTCCGCGAGCGCGAGAACGCCGGTGGCGCCCGGAAGAATCTTCGTCGTCATGGGCGCGCTCCTAAAATCGAATCCGGCCGATACGAAGGCCGAAGGCAAACGGCGGCGTCGTTAAGCCCTGCCGCCTGCCCCGTCAACGTGGCGCGCGTCACCGCCCGTCGGTGATGGACGCCGGACCGATCAGCTGGAACGTCGCCTTGGCCCCGCCCTGGGCGTGCGGCGCCAGCCAGACGTCGAACAGACCGGGCTCTATGCGCCAGGTCTCGTCCGCGCCGATGAAGCCCAGTTGGCGGGCGTTCAGGGTGAAGGTCACCTTCGTGCTCTGGCCCGGCTTCAGCGACACGCGCTTGAAGTCCTTCAGCAATCGGCCAGGCTGGGTCAGGCTGGCGACCCGGTCGTGGATATAGAGCTGCACCAGCTCCTCGGCCGGATGCGATCCGGTGTTGGTCACGGTCACGCCCAGATCCAGCGTGCCGGCCCAGGCCAGCTTGTCGCTCTCCATCTCGACCGGCCCATAGCTGACCGCGCCATAGGTCAGGCCATAGCCGAAGGGATAAAGCGCCGTATTGGTCGTCTCGCGATAGCGAGCCTTGTATTCCTCGCTCGCCAGATCGGGATTGGCCGGGCGGCCTGTGGTCTTGCGGTCGTAGGAATAGGGCTGCTGGCCCGACTTGTGCGGGAAGCTGACCGGCAGGCGCGCCGACGGGCCGTGATCGCCGAACAGGACGTCGGCGACGGCATGGCCCATCTGTTCGCCTAGGAACCAGGTCACGACGATGGCCTGGGCGTTCTTCACATTGCCTTCCAGCGCAAGCGCCCGGCCGTTCCTCAGCAGGATGACCATGGGCTTGCCCAGCGCCGCCATGGCGTCGACCAGGGCGACCTGCGGCGCGGGCACCACGATCTCGGTGCGCGACTGGGCCTCGCCCGACATGTTGGTCGCCTCGCCGATGGCCAGGACGATGACCTCGGCGTCGCGGGCGGCGGCGATGGCCTGCTCGATCCCGCCGTCCAGCGGCGTCTCGACGCCCGAACCGCGTGCGATGGTCAGGTTCTGCGGATCGCTCATCGCCGCGCGGAAGCCCGTCTCCAGCGAAACGCGTCGCTCGGGCGCGCCCCAGATGGTCCACGGCCCCCAGACATTGTCCACGTCGTCGGCGAACGGGCCGACCAGGGCGATCTTCTGGCTCTTCTTCAGCGGCAACAGGCCGTTGTCATTCTTCAGCAGCACGACCGACTTGCGGCCCGCCTCGCGCGACAGCTCGACGTGCTCGCGCGACCCGACCACCGCCTTTTCACGCACCGGATCGGTGCCGCGATAGGGATCGTCGAACAGGCCCAGCGCCGCCTTGGTGTTCAGGACGCGGCGCACCGCCTCGTCCAGACGCGCCATCGACACCTCGCCAGAGGCGACCAGGCTGGGCAGATGCTCCAGATACAGACCCGACACCATCGACACATCGACCCCGGCGTTGAAGGCCAGACGGGCGGCGTCGCGGCCGTCCTCGGCGAAGCCGTGGGCCACCAACTCCTGCTCGGAGGTGTAGTCGGAGACGACGAAGCCCTCAAAGCCCCATTCGCCGCGCAGGATGTCGGTCAGCAGCTTGCGGCTGCCCGAGGCCGGCACGCCATTAACGTCGTTGAAGGCGCTCATGATCGACAGGGCGCCGGCGTCCACCGACGCCTTGAACGGCGGCAGGAAGACCCCGCGCAGCGTCTGCTCGCTCATGTCGGTGGTGTTGTATTCGACCCCGCCGACGGCGGCGGAATAGGCGGCCATATGTTTGGCGGTGGCCAGGACTGCGTCACGGTCGTCCAGACCTTTTTCGCCCTGGAAGCCGCGCACGCGGGCGGCGGCCAGCAGGTTGTTCAGCAGAACGTCCTCGCCCGCGCCCTCGACGTTGCGGCCCCAGCGCTGGTCGCGCGCCACATCCACCATGGGGGCGTAGGTCTGGTGAACGGCTGACGCCGCCGTCTCGACCGCCGCGGCCCGCGCCGTGCGCCGCGCCAGTTCGGTGTCGAAGGCCGCCGCCTCGGCCAGAGGCACGGGGAAGATGGTGGACAGGCCGTGGATCACGTCCGCCGCGAACAGCAGCGGGATTTTCAGCCGGCTCTCTTCCATCGCCACGCGCTGGATGCGACGGCCCGCCTCGGCGCCGATGCCGTTGAACAGACTGCCGACCTTGCCTTCGCGGATCAGGGCGGTGACGCGCGCCGGATCGCCCGTGCCGTCCAGCGGGTTCACCGCTGTCGGCATCCAGCGGAACGGATCGGCCAGCAGGTTCAGTTGGCCCGCCTTCTCCTCGACCGTCATGGCCGCGATCAGATCCTCGATCTTCTGGCGGTGACGGGCGACGGTGCGGGACGCTTGGGCGGAAACAGGCATGGGGAACACTCCGGCGCCCATCAGGGCCAAAAGCCCCAGGCCAGACAAGAAATTTCTACGGGAAGCCGCAGGCTTGAGAGGTCGCGTCATTTAGGCTGGCGCTCCTTTCGGGGGATAATCGAGCAGCGAAGCGAGAGGCCTAGCCTCTCGGCCCCGAAGGCTTCAACCCCCGCCTGCTATGTAAATCGATGTAACGCCCCGGTGCGCGGTCACGCCGCGTTTCGCCGCCCCGCCTCATCCCAAGGCGATGTCCAGGAACATCATCCCTACAAGGCCGATCATCAGGCCGATCATCGACCCCTCGCCCTTGGACTTCTCGCGGGTCTCGGGAATGATCTCCGCAGTGACGACATAGATCATGGCCCCCGCCGCCAGGCCCAGCCCCCACGGCAGGGCGCCGGGCAGCAGATCGACCACGCTGGCCCCAATCAGCCCGCCGACCGGCTCGACCAGGCCCGAAGCCAACGCCGCCGCGAAGGCCGGCCAGCGGCCGTATCCCAGGGTCGCCATCGCCGCCGACACCGCCAGCCCCTCGGGCATGTTCTGGATGCCGATGCCGAGGGCCGTGGACAGTCCCTGATGCATGTCGCCGCCGCCGAAGCTGACGCCCACCGCCGCGCCCTCGGGGAAGTTGTGCAGGGTGATGGCGATGATGAACAGCCAGATGCGCCGCGACAGGTCGCGCGATCCCGCCGGTCCGATGGCCAGCATGTCCACCGGCGCGAACCGGTTCATCAGGCCGATCACCGTCGCCCCGATCAGCACCGCCGCCCCCATGACGCCGGCCGCCGCCGCCTGGCTGGCCCCGCCCGCCTGCAACACGTCCACGCCGGGAATGATCAGCGAGAAGAAGGAGGCCGCCAGCATGACCCCGGCGGCGAAACCCAGCAGGGCGCTTTGGGTCTGCACCCCCGCCTTGCGGAAGAACAGCAGAGGCACGGCGCCCACCGCCGTCATCATGCCCGCCGCCAGACTGCCCAGACCGCCTGCGGCGATGGGGGAAAGGGATTCCATCATCCGTCTGCATTGCGGCGAGACACGGCAAGAGACAAGCCCGAACCGTGGCGTTAGAGAAAGCTTCATGTCCCAGCGCGCCGCCCTCCCCGTCGGCCCGAACGCTGCGTCGGCGCTGGGCGCCGCCCGGCGGGTCGTGGTCAAGATCGGATCCTCCCTGCTGATCGACGCGGCCACGCGCCAGCCGACGCGCGACTGGCTGGCAGCCGTCGCCTCGGATCTCGCGGCGCTGAAGGCCGAAGGGCGCGAGGTCATCGTCGTTTCGTCCGGCTCGATCGCCCTGGGCCGGGGACGGCTGCCCACGTTGGGCGCAAGGCTGGAGGACAAGCAGGCGGCGGCCTCGGTCGGACAATCGCTGCTGATGGCGGCCTGGTCCGGGGCCTTGGACCCGCATGGCCTGATCGCGGGCCAGGTTCTGCTGACACGCGACGACACAGAACGCCGTCGGCGGTGGCTGAACGCCCGCGCGACCGTCGAGGCCCTGTTGACCCACGGCGTCATCCCCATCGTCAACGAGAACGACACGGTGGCGACCGAGGAAATCCGTTACGGCGACAACGACCGGCTGGCGGCGCGCACAGCCCAGCTGGCGCGAGCGGACCTGCTGATCCTGCTGTCGGACGTGGACGGCCTCTATACCGCCGATCCGCGCCGCGATCCCAACGCCGCCCATTTGCCCCTAATCGAGACGCTGAGCCCCGACATCCTGGCCATGGGCGGGGGCGCCAACGCCGATGCCGGCGTCGGAACCGGCGGCATGGCGACCAAGCTGGCGGCGGCCCAGATCGCCCGCTCGGCCGGATGCGCCACCCTCATCGCCTCGGGTCAGACCCTTTCGCCGCTCAGCGCCATCCGCGACGGCGCGCGCGCCACCCTGATCGCTGCGCCCGACGGCCCGATGGCCGCCTACAAACAGTGGATCGCCGGCAGCCTGTCGCCAACGGGGGTCCTGACGCTGGACGCCGGCGCCGTCACAGCGCTGAAGGCGGGCAAGAGCCTGCTGCCCGCCGGAGTCACGGGCGTCTCCGGCGCTTTCGAAAAGGGTGACTGCGTGCGTCTGATCGACCCGGACGGTCGGGCCGTCGGTGTGGGTCTGGCCGCCTACGCCGCCGACGAGGCCGCGCGCCTTCGCGGCCGCCGCTCGGACGAGATCGAGACCCTGCTGGGCTATCGCGGGGCCTCGGTCCTAATCCACCGCGACGACATGGTGCTGGACGACCGATGACCGATCTGAAGACCCGAATGCTTGACCTGGGCCAGCGCGCCCGCGCCGCAGCAATGCTCTTGCGCGAAGCCCCGGCCGCCGCCCGCACCCGCGCGCTGGAAAGCCTGTCGGCAAAACTAACGGCCGCCGAACCCGCCCTGCTGGCCGCCAACGTCCGCGATGTCGAGACCGCTCGCGCGAACGGCATGACCGAGGCCCTGATCGACCGGCTGTCGTTGAGCCCCGCCCGCATCGCCGGCATGGCCGAGGCGGTGGCGACCATCGCCGCCGTGCCCGATCCGCTGGGCGTCGAGACCGAACGCTGGACCCCCGCCAATGGCCTCGACATCGCCCGCGTTCGAACGCCGATCGGCGTGCTGGGCGTCATCTATGAGAGCCGCCCCAACGTCACAGCCGACGCCGCCGCCCTGTGCATCCGCTCGGGCAATGCCGCCATCCTGCGCTGCGGCTCGGACTGCCTTCAGTCTTCCCTGGCCATCGCTGCCCTGATCGCGGAAGCCCTCGCCGAGGCCGGCCTGCCCGCTGATGCGGTGCAACTGGTCGACACACCCGACCGTGAGGCGGTCGGTCTTATGCTAACCGGGCTGAACGGCGCCATCGACGTCATCGTCCCGCGCGGCGGCAAGAGCCTGGTCGCCCGCGTCCAGGACGAGGCGCGGACAGCGGTGCTCAGCCACCTGGAAGGCCTGAACCACACCTATCTGCACGAGGCCGCCGATCTTGAGACCGCCCGCGCCATCGTCCTGAACGCCAAGATGCGCCGCGTCTCGGTCTGCGGGGCGACCGAGACGCTGCTGGTGGATCGGGCGGCCGCCCAGCGCCTGCTGCCCCCCGTCGCCGCCGACCTGATCGCCGCCGGTTGCGAACTGCGCGGCGACGAAGCGGCCTGCGCCCTGGTCCCCGCAATGACGCCCGCGACCGAGGCCGACTGGACCACCGAATATCTGGCCCCGATCCTCGCCGTCCGCATCGTCGAGGATGTGGACGCTGCGACCGACCACATCGCCCGCTACGGCTCGGGCCACACCGAGGCCATCGTCACCACCGACGCCGAAGCCGCCGAACGGTTCGCCGCCAGGGTCGACAGCGCCATCGTCCTGATCAACGCCTCGACCCAGTTCGCCGACGGCGGCGAGTTCGGCTTCGGCGGCGAGATCGGCATCTCCACCAATCGCCTACACGCCCGGGGCCCGGTCGGGGCCGAGCAATTGACCACCTACAAGTATGTGGTGCGCGGCCAGGGCCAGATCAGGCCGTAGGTCGCGCACGCTCTCCCTCCCCGTTCCGGGAGGGTGGCTGAGCCGAAGGCGAGGCCGGGTGGGGGCGGCTGGCGACATGCCGCTGAACGAGAAAAGGCGGCTCGTTTCCGAGCCGCCCCCACCCGGTCGCTGACGCGACCACCCTCCCCCGCAGGGGAGGGAGATTGGTGCTTCGTCTCAGCCGCGCTGCGGCAGCGCATAGGCGATGACGTAATCGCCCTCCGGCGTTTCCATGAAGTGATGGCCGGCGGCGACGATCACCAGATACTGGCGGCCGTTCTGCTCGTAGATCATCGGGTTCGCCTGGCCGCCGGCGGGCAGGACGTCGGACCAGACGGTCTTGCCCGTCTCGATATCGATGGCGCGAATCAGGTCGTCGGTCGCTGCGGCGATGAAGATCAGGCCGCCCGCCGTTACGACCGAGCCGCCGTTGTTCGGCGTGCCGATTTCCAGCGGCAGCATCGAGGGGATGCCGAACGGGCCGTTCTTGCGCGCCGTGCCGAACGGACGGTCCCACAGAGTCTTGCCGCTCTGCAGGTCGATGGCGCGGATCCCGCCATAGGGCGGCTCCTTGCACAGCAGGCCGGTGAAGGGCATCCGCCAACCGGCGTTGACGTCGATCGCATAGGGCACGCCCATCTGCGGATCGCCCGCGCCCTCGGCCTTGGCGCCCTCGCCGGTCGTTTCTTCCTGATAGCGGGGGTCGTCGCGCGGGAACCAGCCCAGCTTGTTCGCCTCGGCGCGGGGCACCAGACGGTTGTAGTTGGGCATGTCGTTATAGTTGGCGATGATCACGCCGCGACGCGGATCCAGAGCCACGCTGCCCCAGTCCGAACCGCCGTTGTAGCCCGGATATTCGATGAAGCGACGGTCGGCGGTCGGGGGCGTAAACTGGCCCTGGTACGACGCCTTCTTGAACTGGATGCGGCACATCATCTGATCGATCGGCGACATGCCCCACATGTCAACTTCGCGCAGGTCAGGCTTGGCCAGGGTGTTGAACAGCGAATAGGGCTGGGTCGCCGCACGCTGCGCCGGTTCGACGCCGCCGCGCGGGGCGGGACGATCCTGCACGCCATGCAGGGGCTGGCCCGTGCGGCGATCCAGCACGAAGATTTCGCCGCGCTTGGACGGCAGGATCACCGCAGGCGTCACGCCACCTGCGGTCGGCATGTCGACCAGCGTCACCTGCGAACCCAGGTCAAAGTCCCAGACGTCGCGGCGAACGGTCTGATAGCTCCAGCGCGGCTTGCCGGTCGTGACGTCCAGCGCGACCAAGGCGCTGGAATACTGGTTCTCCTGGGGCCGGCGCAGCGACGAATAGTAGTCGGCGGCCGAGTTGCCCATCGGCAGATAGACCAGGCCCAAAGCTTCGTCGCCCGTCGCCGTCGTCCACATGTTCGGCGTGCCCGGCGTATAGGTCTGACCGGCCGGCGGAGCGGTGGTGATGTCGGGACGCATCATGTCCCAGGCGAAGCGCAGCTGACCCGTGACGACGTCATAGCCCTGGATGACGCCCGAGGCGTTCCACCGTTTCTGGCCGTCCAGCACCTGATGGCCCGTGACGATGACGCCGCGCACGACGACGGGCGGCGATGTGATCGACACCATGCCGGGATAGGGATTGCCCATCCCTTCCTTGATGCTGACGGCGCCGTTGGTTCCGAAGGCGGGGCAAGGCACGCCGGTGCGCGCATCGACCGCGATGATCCGGCCGTCCAGCGTGCCTTCGATGATGCGCGTCGCGCAGGGCTGGGCCTGATCGACGTTGGGCGCGGCGTAGTAGGTGACGCCCCGGCAGGCGGCGGTGTAGGGGATCTGCTCGTCCGCCACCTTCGGATCATAGGCCCATTTCTGCCGTCCTGTGTTGGCGTCCAGGGCGAACATCTTGTTGCGACCCGAGCAGAGATAGACGGTGTCGGCGATCTTCAGCGGCGTGGTCTCGGCGCCGAAGCGTTCGCCGGGCAGATCGCCGGTGCGGAAGGTCCAGGCCCGCTCCAGCTGCCCGACGTTGGTCTTGTTGATCTGGTTGAGCGGCGAATAACGCTGAGCGGCGTCCGATCCGCCATAGGCGGGCCAGTCCAGGCCGGCCTTGATCAGGGCGGGATCACCGAATGGTCCGCGCGCGCCGGGCACCGGGCTATCGACGCCGGGCGCGTTGATCTGTCCGACCACCAGGCCGAACACGACCGTCAGGGCCGCCAGCCCGAGCGCGCCGAAGCTTGCCGTCTTGCCGCCGCCGCGCGACCGCAATACCGGCAGCGTCGCCAGCACCAGGAACATCAGCACCAGCGGCCCGACCAGGCGTGGGATCATGGCCCAACCGTTCAGGCCCTTCTCCCACAGCGCCCAGATCACTGTGGCGACGAAGACCGCGCCATAGAGCCAGGCCCCACGCACGTCGCGATAGACAAGCAGAAGGCCCGACACGATCAGCGCCAGGCCCGCGATCAGATAATACCAGGAGCCGCCCAGCATCGCGAGCTGCACGCCGCCGACCGTCAGCACCAGACCGATCACGGCCAGCAGGATCCCGAGCAGCAACGTCAGCCATCCCCCAAGGCCGGTCGGGGTTGTCCATCGGGGCATGGGCGCACTCTCTGTGGTCTGCTGAAATCAGTCTTTCGAACGCCTCGAGACTGCGCCGGTTCCTATTGTCGCACCCCTGGAACAAAATCCTGTTGCGGCGCAAACGGCCACCATCAGCAACTTTTGACGACAAAACGCGTCCGATTGGATGATTTATTCTTTTTGTTTCGCTGAGAACGCCTCGCGGCAATAATATTTGCCTCTAACGCGTCGTTTGCGGCATATGCGAGATATGCATAAGACCCTGAAGCAAGGCGGGACATTCGTCGTCGAACCCCGCCGCCTGTCCAAGGCCTCGGCCGAACTGCGTGCACGCGGTTTCGGGGAGATCACGATTCCGCCCTCCACCGAGACGGCCGAGAAACAGGCGTCGCGCTGCACCGACTGCGGCGTGCCCTTCTGCCAGAACGCCTGCCCGCTTCAGAACAACATCCCCGACTGGCTGCGCCTGTCGGCCGAGAACGAGCCGCGCGAGGCCTGGCGCGTCGCGTCCCTGACCTCGACCATGCCCGAAATCTGCGGCCGCATCTGCCCGCAGGACCGACTGTGCGAGGGGTCGTGCACATTGAACCAGTCCGGCTGGGACGCCGTGACCATCGGCTCGGTCGAGGCCTGGCTGGGCGACCAGGCCTTCTCCAACGGCTGGGTCGAGCCGATCCGCCCGGCGGCCGAACGCGGCGAAACGGTCGGCATCGTCGGCGCCGGCCCGGCCGGTCTGGCCGCCGCCGACCGCCTGCGCTGCGAGGGCTATCAGGTCACGGTCTATGACCGTCACGACCGCGCCGGCGGGCTGCTGATCTACGGCATCCCCGGCTTCAAGCTGGAAAAGCATGTCGTGCAGCGCCGCGTGGACCGATTGATCGACGGCGGCGTCCAGTTCGTGCTGGGCTGCGAGGTCGGCAAGGACGTGACCCTGACCGAGCTACGCGAGCGCCACGACGTCGTCCTGCTGGCTATGGGCGTCTATCAGCCCCGCATCCTTTCCGCGCCGGGTCGCGGGCCGGACTCGACTGTCGCCGCCCTGTCCTATCTGACCCACCAGAACCGCCGCGACCTGGGCGACGCCGAACAGGACGGCTGGCACGAGGCGCGCGGCAAGCGGGTCGTCGTCATCGGCGGCGGCGACACGGCCATGGATTGCGTCCGGACCGCCGTCCGTCAGGGCGCGGCCAGCGTCACCTGCCTGTATCGTCGTGACCGCGAGAATATGCCGGGCTCGGCCCGCGAAGTCGTCAACGCCGAGGAAGAAGGCGTCGTCTTCGAATGGCTGGCAGCGCCCAAGGCCCTGCTGTCGCAAGGCGACCAGGTCACGGGCGTGCGCGCCGCGCGCATGCAGTTGACGGAAGGCCTGCCCGGTCAGCGTCGCGACATCGTGCCGGTTCCCGGCGCCGACTTCGACGTGCCGGCCGACATCGTCATCGAGGCCCTGGGCTTCTCGCCCGAGCCGTTCGCGGCGCATGAGGCCGATTTGCGCCTACGCGACGACGGCACCATCAAGGTGGGTTCGGTCAGCTTCGCCACCAGCCTGCCCGGCGTCTTCGCCGCCGGCGACGCGGTGCGCGGCGCCTCCCTGGTCGTCTGGGCCGTCCGCGAAGGCCAGGACGCCGCCGCCGAGATCGACCGCTACTTCAAGACCCGCACCGAGGAGGTCGCGGCATGACCTGGCTGAACAAATACGAACAAACCCGCGACCGGCTGGAAGCCGGCCACGCCTATGACCGCGCCTCCGAGCGCGACGCCTGCGGCGTGGGTCTGGTCTGTTCGATCGACGGCACGCCGCGCCGCGACGTGGTCGAATATGCGATCCGCAGCCTGAAGGCCGTGGCCCACCGCGGCGCGGTCGATCCCGACGGCCTGTCGGGCGATGGGGCGGGCATCATGGCCGAGCTGCCGCAAGGCTTCTTCGCCGAACAGGTGGCCTCCATCGGCCAATCCCTGCGTCCTGGGCCCATCTGCGTCGGTCAGGTCTTCCTGCCGCGCACCGACCTGGGGGCCCAGGACCGCGCCCGCGCCATCGTCGAGACCGAGGCCCTGCGCGCCGGCTTCTGGATCTATGGTTGGCGCCAGACGCCCATCGACCTGTCGGTCGTCGGGACCAAGGCCGGCGCGACCCGGCCCGAGATCGAGCAGATCATGCTGGCCCCGCCGCTGGACGACGCGGGCCAACCGCTGGATGGCGAGGCGCTGGAGCGCGAGCTGTATCTGTGCCGCCGCCGCATCGAAAAGACGGTCAAGACCGAGAACCTGGCCGGCGTCTATATCTGCACCCTGTCCGCGCGTTCCATCGCCTACAAGGGGATGGTGCGGGCCGAACTGCTGGGCGACCTGTATCCCGACCTGGAGGACCCGCGCTTCGTCTCGGCCTACGCGGTCTTCCACCAGCGCTATTCGACCAATACCTTCCCCGAATGGAAGCTGGCCCAGCCGTTCCGCATGATGGCCCACAACGGCGAGATCAACACGCTGAAGGGCAACCTCAACTGGATGAAGTCGCACGAAATCCGCATGGCGGCCGGCGCCTTCGGCGACCGCGACCGCGAGGTGAAGCCGGTGGTTCAGCCGGGCGGATCGGACTCGGCGGCCCTGGACAATGTCATGGAGGTGCTGGTCCACGCCGGTCGCCCCGCGCCGATGGCCAAGGCCCTGCTGATCCCCGAGGCCTGGGCCAAGGACGACGTGGTCATGCCCGCCGAACACCGGGCCTTCTACGCCTATTGCAACGCGGTGATGGAGCCGTGGGACGGCCCGGCCGCCATCTGCGCCGCCGACGGCCGATGGATCGTGGCGGGCAAGGACCGCAACGGCCTGCGTCCCCTGCGCGCCGTCGAGACGGTCGATGGTCTGCTGATGGCAGGCTCCGAGGCCGGTCTGGTGCCGATCCCCGAGAGCCGGGTGAAGCGCCGCCTGCACATCGGCCCCGGCAAGCTGATCGCCGTCGATCTGAAGCATGGCCGCGTCTATGACGAGCATGAGGCCATCGACGCCCTGTCCGCCGCTCACCCCTATACCGAGTGGCTGGACAATATGGTCGATCTGGAGCCGATCATCGGGCCCGGACCCGAGCCGCGGTCGGCCTCCGGCGAGGCCCTGACCCGCCGCCAGATCGCCGCCGGCTACAGCCGCGAGGACCTCGACCTGCTGCTGGACGCCCTGGTGCGTGACGGCAAGGAGGCGGTCGGCTCCATGGGCGACGACGCCCCGCCTGCCGTGCTGTCGGCCCTGCCCCGCCCGTTGTCGCATTACTTCCGCCAGAACTTCAGCCAAGTCACCAATCCGCCCATCGACCCGCTGCGCGAGGCGGGGGCCATGAGCCTGAAGACCCGGTTCAAGAACCTGGGCAACATCCTGGCCGAGGAAGAGGCCCAGACCGACGTCTTCGTGCTGGACAGCCCCGTCCTGACCAACGGCATGTACGAGCGGATGGTCGAGACGGTCGGGGCCGGCTCCACCGTGGTCATCGACTGCAGCTATGACGTTCCCTCGGACGAGGCCCGTCCGGGCGCCGGCCTGCGCGCCGCGCTGGACCGGATCATGGACGAGGCCGAGGCCGCCGCCCGCGACGGCGCCGCCTTGATCGTGCTGACCGACCAGGCTGGCTCGGCGGATCGTCTGGCCGCGCCGATGATCCTGGCCACGGCCGGGGTCCACGGCCGCCTGACCAAGGCGGGCCTGCGCTCCTATTGCTCGATCGTGGTCCGCACCGCCGAGACGCTGGACCCGCACGGGTTCGCGGTCCTGGTCGGGGTCGGCGCCACCACCGTCAACGCCTGGCTGGCCCAAGACCTGTTCCAGGAGCGTCTGGACCGGGGCCTGTATCCCGGCCTGACGCTGCGCGACGCCTGTCTGAACTACAAGGCCGGCATCGAGGCGGGTCTGCTGAAGACCCTGGCCCGCAAGGGGATCAGCGTCATCTCCGCCTATCGCGGCGGCTGCGAGTTCGAGGTGCTGGGCCTGTCGCGCGCCCTGACGGCCGAGTTCTTCCCCGGCGCCCCGTCGCGCATCTCCGGCATCGGCCTGGCCGGTCTGGAGCAGGCGGCGATGAAGCGGCACCGCATCGCCTGGGGCGAGGCTGTCCCTTCCCCGGCCATCGGCGGCTTCTTCAAGATCCGTTCGGGCGGCGAGGCCCACGCCCACGAGGCCAAGACCATCCACCTGCTGCAGGACGCCTGCAACCGCGGCGACTATCGCCGCTTCAAGCAGTTTTCCGAGGTCGTCCGCGCCCAGGCCGACCTGTCGCTGCGAGACCTCCTGGACTTCCGCGAAGGCACGCCCATCCCGCTGGACCAGGTCGAGAGCGTGTCGGACATACGCCGCCGCTTCCTGACCCAGGCCATGTCGCTGGGCGCGCTGGGGCCAGAGGCGCACGAGACGCTGAACATCGCCATGAACCGCATCGGCGCCCGGTCGGTCTCGGGCGAGGGCGGCGAGGATCCCGAACGCTATCAGCCGCGTGCGAACGGCGACGACGCCAACTCGGCGGTCAAACAGGTGGCCTCGGGTCGGTTCGGCGTCACCGCCGAATATCTGAACCAGTGCCGCGAGATCGAGATCAAGGTCGCGCAAGGCGCCAAGCCCGGCGAGGGCGGGCAACTGCCCGGCTTCAAGGTCACCGAGTTCATCGCCCGGATGCGCCACGCCGTGCCCGGCACGACCCTGATCAGCCCGCCCCCGCACCACGACATCTATTCGATCGAGGATCTGGCCCAGCTCATCTACGACCTGAAGGCCATCAACCCCGATGCGCGGGTGACGGTGAAGCTGGTGTCCGCCTCGGGCATCGGCGCCATCGCGTCGGGCGTGGCCAAGGCAAACGCCGACGCCATCCTGATCGCCGGCCACAACGGCGGCACCGGCGCCTCGCCCCAGACCTCGATCAAGCACGCCGGCCTGCCGTGGGAAATCGGTCTCGCCGAAGCCCACCAGGTGCTGACGCTGAATAATCTGCGCGGCTCGGTCACGCTGAGGACCGACGGCGGCGTCCGCACCGGCCGCGACGTGGTCATCGCCGCCATGCTGGGCGCCGAGGAATACGGGGTCGGCACCGCCGCCCTGATCGCCATGGGCTGTCTGATGGTGCGGCAATGCCATTCCAACACCTGTCCCGTCGGCGTCTGCTCTCAGGACGAGCGGCTGCGCGAGAAGTTCACCGGCACGCCCGACAAGGTGGTCAACCTGTTCACCTTCATCGCCGAGGAGACGCGCGAGATCCTGGCTTCCATCGGCGCGCGCACGATGGACGAGATTATCGGCCGCACCGACCTGCTGCGTCAGGTGCGTCGCGGCGGCTCGCACCTGGACGACCTGGACCTGAATCCCCTGCTGGTTCAGGTGGATGAGGGCGCGGCCGGCAAATGGGCCGACAAGACGATGCGCAAGCCCATCGCCGACAGTTTGGACGCCGCCGTGCTGAAGGACGCCGTCCGCTTCCTGGATCGCGGCCAGACGCTGGAGCTGTCCTATCCGCTGAACAACACCCAGCGCACGGTTGGCGCGGCCCTGTCCTCGGCCATCGTGCGCCGCTTCGGCGCGCAAGGCCCGGCGGGCCGTCTGAAGCTTCGGCTGGAAGGCATTGCTGGCCAGAGCTTCGGCGCCTTTGCGGCCAAGGGACTGGAACTGCACCTGACGGGCGAGGCCAACGACTATGTCGGCAAGGGGCTGTCGGGCGCCGAAATCTCGATCCGCACGCCGGAATGGCGCGAGGATCAGCTGATCTGCGGCAACACCACCCTGTATGGCGCGACCTCCGGCCGGCTGTTCGTCGCCGGCGCGGCGGGCGAGCGGTTTGCGGTCAGGAACTCGGGCGCTGAGGCGGTGGTCGAGGGCCTGGGCGCGCACGGCTGCGAATATATGACCGGCGGGCGCGTGGTCGTCCTGGGTTCGGTCGGCTGGAACCTGGCGGCGGGCATGAGCGGCGGCGAGCTGTTCGTGCTGGACCAACCCGGCCATGCCGAGCGCGCTTTGAACGGCGACCTGTCGGGCGTGACCGACATCGACGCAGAGGCGGCCGATCGACTGAAGGGCCTGATCGAGGCCCACCTGGCGGCGACAGCTTCACCCCTGGCGCGGCGTCTGCTGGCGGATTGGGACAACAGTCTGAACCGCTTCGTCCGCATCGTGCCCCTGACCGACATCGTCGCCCGCACGGAACGCCTCAAGACCTCCGCCTGATCTCCGCCGTCCGCCTCAGAAAGACGCCATGACCCGACCCGCCGCCCTCGCCGTCACGCTCGTCGCCGGGGCGGCGGCCTTCGCTTCACCGGCCCTGGCGGCCCCGGCGCTGCTGGCGCATCAGGCGCCGCTGGCCATCGATACGGCGGCGACCGCCTGGATCCTGACCTCGACGGCTCTGGTCCTGCTGATGACCCTGCCGGGCCTGGCCCTGTTCTACGGCGGCATGGTCAGGAAGAAGAACATCATCAGCGTCGTCGCCCAGTCGGCGGCCGCCTTCGCCATCGTCTCGGTCCTGTGGTTCCTGGTCGGCTACAGCCTGTCGTTCGGCAAGGGACCGGAGGCGGCCAATGGCTTCATCGGCGGCGTGCAGGCGGCCTTCTTGAACGGCGTGACCGCCCGAACGGCCCACAGCCTGCTGCCCGGCCTGCCCGAACTGCTGTTCGTCAGCTTCCAGATGACCTTCGCCATCATCACCCCGGCCCTGATCGCGGGCGCCTTCGCCGAGCGGATGAAGTTCTCGGCCAGCCTGCTGTTCTTCGGCCTGTGGCACCTGATCGTCTATGCGCCGATCTGTCATCAGGTCTGGGGCGGCGGCTATCTGGGCGGACTGGGCGTGCTCGACTTTGCGGGCGGCGCGGTCGTGCACGTCAACGCCGGGATCGCCGGCCTGGTCTGCGCCCTGGTGCTGGGGCCGCGTCACGGCTTCGGGCGCGACAACATGGCCCCCGCCAACCTGGTCTATAGCGCCATCGGCACCGGCCTGCTGCTGGTCGGCTGGCTGGGCTTCAACGCCGGGTCAGCGGGCGCGGCGGACGCGCTGGCCGCCACCGCCGCGTTCAACACGATCCTGGCCGCCGGCAGCGCCGCCCTGGGCTGGATGACCGTCGAATGGTTCGACCGCAAGCGTCCGACCTTGCTGGGCCTGCTGTCGGGCGTCGTCGGCGGTCTGGTCGCCATCACCCCCGCCGCCGGCTTCGTCGATCCCAAGGGGGCCTTCTTCATCGGCCTGATCGGCGGCCCGGCCTGCTATGCGGGCGCGGTCTGGCTGAAGCACGCGCTGAAATACGATGACAGCCTGGACGCCTTCGGGGTTCACGGTGTGGGCGGCATCGTCGGCGCCCTGCTGACCGGCGTCTTCGCCACCACGACCGTCAACGCCCTGTCGGAGGGGGCGACCGTGTGGAAACAGGCCGTCGGCCTGGTTGGCGTCATCGCCTGGAGCGCGGCGGGCACCTTCGTCGTCCTGATGATCTGCAAGTTCACCACGGGCCTGCGCGTCACCAAGGACGAAGAGGTCGAGGGGCTGGACTATACCCAGCACGGCGAGGCCATCCACTGACCCCACAGGCGCTGCCGGTTGATCCCGCCCTCGCCAGCCCCCATCTTCATCTGTGACGGACGGTCTTGCCGATTGCGGGAGACCGACCGCTCGGTCGCTGACGCAAGGACCCCAGATGACGACGACGCGCACCCTCTTGTTCGACAGCCCCTTTCTGCTGGGCTTCGACCACACCCGCGCCCTGATCGACCGCGCCGCCAAGGCCGCGGCGGAAAGCTATCCGCCCTACAATGTCGAGCAGATCGGCGATGCGGGCGTCCGCATCAGCCTGGCCGTCGCCGGGTTCGCGCCCGAAGAACTGGCCATCACCCTGGACGGCCGCCAGCTGACCATCGCCGGCAAGCGCGACGATGCGGGCAGGGGCGAACAGGCCTTTCTGCATCGCGGCATCGCGGCGCGCGGCTTCGTGCGAAACTTCGTCCTGGCCGACGGGCTGGAGGTCGAGGGCGCCCGGCTGGAGCATGGCCTGCTGCACGTCGATCTGATCCGGCCCGAGGCCGAGCGTCAGGTGCGACGTATTCCAATCACGGCCGGCTGAAAACAACAGCCATTCGAACCGCCCGGCGATCCGGGCGTTGTCAAAACTGAAGGAGGCGGTCCTAATGACGCCGATGACGATGACCAAGGAAGACTTTGCCGGACTGGGCGCCCCCGACCTGGTGTATGTGCGCGAGATCAAGGCCTCGGACCTGCTTGAAGAGGCGGTCGAGATCAAGGATGTGGATCTGAACCCCGGCCAAATGCTCTATGCCGTCCACAGCGCCGACGGCGAGCGTCTGGCGGTCATGATTGATCGCGACACCGCCTTCGCCGCCGCCGTGGCGCACGAGCTGGAGCCGGTTTCCGTTCACTGATCCGGAGGATGACGGCGCGCAGGCGCCGCCTTTCACCACGCAATCAGGCCGCCGTCGCGGCCGTAGCGTCCTTGACGAACAGGGCGCGGATCGCATCGGTCGTGCGCGCCTGTCTCAGTTGCTCCCGAAGTTCGGGCGACCGCAGCGCGCGCGAAACCGCCGCCAATGCCCTCAGATGCTCGGCCCCCGCCTTGGGCGGCGCGAACAGGCCGACGATCAGATCGACCGGCCGGTCGTCCACCGCATCATAGGCCACGGGCGTATCCAGTCGCACGAACACCGCCATCACCTTCTCGACCTCGGTGAGACGCGCGTGCGGCACCGCGACCCCGGACCCCAGCCCGGTCGATCCCAGCGTCTCGCGTTCCATCAAGGCGTCGAAAATACGGGCTTCGTCGAGGCCCAGCGCATGGGACGCCGCCTCGGCCAACGCGTGAAGCGCCTGTCGCTTGGACGACGCGCCGCTGCGCAGCACCACGCCCTTGGGCGCGAGCAGATCACCGATGTCCATTACACAACCTCGATACACGCAGCAGACAACGGCGCGGCCGCCCGTTTAGAGACAACCGCGCCGAAGTCAAACTGAGGCTTAGTTCACCGAACCGTTAGACTTGGCCGTCCGTTCGGGATCGATCCATCCCACATTGCCGTCCGGACGACGATAGACGACCGCCAGACCACCGTGGGCCGCATTGCGGAACAGCACGACCGGATAGCCGGTCATGTCCAGTTCCAGCACAGCCCGTCCGACCGTGATGGTGCGGATTTCGTGTTCGGTCTCGGCGATGACCATCCCCACCGGCGGCGGGCCGTCGTTCTCGCCGGTGTCGCCGAAGACATCGTCTTCCACGCTGTCGGGATCACGCAGCACGATGCTGCGTGCGACTTCGCGGGCGGCGTTTTCGGTCTTCTCGGGCGAGAGACCCTTGGGTCCGATGTGGTGGTCCTTAAGCCGGCGCTTGTAGCGGCGAACCCGCTTTTCGAGCCGATCCAGCGCCTCGGTGAAGGCCGAGTGGGCGTCGCCGCCCATTCCGGTCGTCACCAGGGTCTGGCCCGACGCGAGGCGGACCCAACAGTCCACCTTGAAGTTGTGGCCGTCCTTGGACACCACGACCTCGGCGTCTTCACCGCCTCGGGCGAAGTATTTTCCGACCCCGTCTTCGAGTTCCTGGGAGATGCGCGAGCCTAACGCTTCGCCGACATCCACTTGCTTGCCGCTGACTTGGACTTGCATGCCGATAGAACGCGCCCGACCCGATTTGGTGTCAATCCAGATCACCGATTTGTGGTCACGCTTGGCTGTGGATGTCAGCCGGTCTTCATCATCCGGCGGCGCTCGACCGAGGACGGAATCCTCAAGGCTTCCCGATATTTGGCCACGGTGCGGCGGGCGATGTCGATGCCCGTTTCCTTCAGGATTTCGACGATCCGGTCGTCGGACAAAACGTCACCTTCAACCCCCTCGCCGTCGATCATGGATTTGATCTTGTGACGGACGGCTTCGGCCGAATGGGTCGATGCCCCGTCCACCGACTGGATGGCGGCGGTGAAGAAGAATTTCAGCTCGAACACGCCCCGCGGCGTGGCGATATATTTGTTCGAGGTGACGCGGCTGACGGTGGATTCGTGCATGCCGATGGCGTCGGCGACCGTCTTCAGATTGAGCGGTCTCAGGAACTCGACGCCGAAGGCCAGGAAGGCGTCCTGCTGGCGCACGATCTCGGATGAGACCTTCAGAATGGTCTTGGCCCGCTGATCCAGCGACTTGACCAGCCAGTTGGCCTGGGCGGCGCAGTCGGCGACGAAGGTCTTTTCGGTATCCGATCGCGCGCCGGCCTGAACCAGACCGTGATAGCGTTTATCGACCAACAGGCGCGGCAGGGTGTCGGCGTTCAGCTCGACCCGCCAGCCGCCGGCGGGGTCCGGCCTCACATGCACGTCGGGCACGACCGTCTGCGCCGGCTCGCCGCCGAAGCCTGCGCCCGGACGCGGCGTCAGCGCCCGCAGTTCGGCGATCATGTCGGTCAGATCCTCGCCATCGACCTCGCAGACGCGGCGCAGGCCCGCCAGATCGCGCTTGGCCAGCAGGTCCAGATTGTCCAGCAGCGCCGCCATCGCCGGATCGAACCGATTGCGCTCGATCAGTTGCAGCTTCAGGCATTCCGGCACCGACCGCGCCATGATTCCGGTCGGCTCGAAGCCGTGACAAACGCTCAGCACCGCCTCGATCCGCTCCAGCGGCACGCCCAGCCGGTCGGCGAATTCGGTCAGTTCCCCCCGCAGATAGCCGCCCTCGTCGGTCGCATCGATCAGGGTCAGGGCGATGCCGTGGTCGGCTGGCGTCAGGCCCGCGCTCGACGCCTGGGCCTGAAGATGCTCCCACAGTGTCAACTCGTGCGCGTCGGGCCGCTCGCCCCCGCCCTCGAACATCTGGCCGCCCTTGCCGGCGCTGGACCAGTCCGACAGCCCAGGCTGGGCTTCGTCAGTCATCCGGTCGCTGGTGCGCTCGCCCGGCGCGGCGTCGCCATAGACATCGTCCGAACCCGCATCCATGCCGGACACGGCCTCATGTCCGACCCCGTCGCCGAACGACATTTCACCGTCCGCCGGCGCCTCGACGCGCTCGACCGGCTCGGGCGCATCGCCCTCCGGCTCCTCGCGTTGCAGCAGCGGATTGCGTTCCAACTCGGCGTCGACGAAGTCCTCCAGCTCGAGGTTCGACAGTTGCAGCAGCTTTATCGCCTGCTGCAGCTGGGGCGTGATGACCAGCCCCTGCCCCTGCCTGACCTCTAACCTTTGCCCTATCACGTTCGAAATCTTCCCGCCCGGCCGCCAAGTGGCCCGGAACTTGCTGGGACAGCATGTCGCCGAACCGGTTAACGCGAGACGAACGCGCTTTTTGTCTCCTCCCCATTTCATCGGGAGGTGGCGCGGCGCGTCCTTCAAGCGCCGTGACGGAGGGGGTCTTCACCGCATCGCTAGCGCTTGTGGGGCTCAAAAACCCCCTCCACCACGCTGCGCGCGGTTCCCCCTCCCCGCTTCGCAGGGAGGAAACGCTAATCGTCAGATGTAGTTTTCACCCAGATACACCCGGCGCACTTCGGCGTCGTGAATCGCCTCGTCGGACGTGCCTTCGAACAGCACTGCGCCGTTCGAGATAATTGACACCCGGTCAGTGATGTCCAGGGTCTCGCGCACATTGTGGTCGGTGATCAGCACGCCGATGCCTTGGCTGGCCAGATAGCGGATCACGGTGCGGATGTCGGCGATGGCCAGGGGGTCGATGCCAGCGAAGGGTTCGTCCAGCAGCATGAAGGACGGCCGTCCGGCCAGCGCCCGCGCGATCTCCACCCGCCGACGCTCGCCCCCCGACAGCGCCGTCGCCCGCGCGTGGCGCAGATGGTCGATGTGCAGTTCGTTCAGCAGCCGGTCGGTTTCGGCGCGGATCTGGTCGCGCGGATAGTTCAGCTCGACCACCGCCTTGACGTTCTGCTCGACCGTCATGCCGCGAAAGATCGAGGCTTCCTGCGCCAGATAACCCAAGCCCATGCGGCTGCGCTGATACATCGGCTGGCCGGTGATGTTCTCGCCGTCCAGCCAGATCGCGCCCGAATCCGGCGGGATCAAGCCGGTAATCATGTAGAAGCAGGTCGTCTTGCCCGCGCCGTTCGGGCCAAGCAGGCCCGCGACCTCGCCGCGCTGGACCGTCAGGGATACGTCGCGCACCACCTGACGCTGGCCGAACGACCGCGCCAGATTCATCACCCGCAGGCCCTTTTCCGCAGGCGCGGGCGCCACGGCGGCCGGTTGCGGCCGCTCGTCCAGGTTCAGGGCTGACAGTTCCTTGCGCGCCAAATGCTCAGGTCCGTGACGGCCAGACGGCCTCAGTTCGAGTTGGGATAGAAGACGCCCTGCACGCGGCTTCCGGCGGCGCCGCGCGGCGCGCCGTCCATGCGGGCGGTCTCGGTGTTGATGTTGTAGACCAGGCGCGAGCCGGTCAGGACGTTCTTGCCCTGGGTCAGGATGACGTTGCCCGTCACCACGATCTCGCCGTTGCCTAGGTTGTAGACGGCGCGGTCGCCGCGCATCGACTGGTCGGGCGTCACGAAATAGACCGTGCCGCTGGCCTCGGCGCGTTGCAGATCGCCGCCCTCGCCGCTGACCAGGGTCAGGGTGTCGGCGCGAAAGCGGTTGCCGCCCTGCGTCGCCTCGGCCCGGCCGCGCAGGATGATGCGGTTGGGGGCGTATTCGACCGAGTCTGCGCCATAGGCGACGGGCTGATTGGTCGCCTGAGCCTGCGCGTCCACTAGGGCCGGCATGCCCACGACGGCCGCCGCCGCGATGACGGCCAGCGTCTTCGAAATCTTCGTCACGATCATCCGCCTGACCCCTTGGGCGTCAGAACGCCCTTCACCTTGTTGTCGCCTGCGCCGTCGAACACGACGCGCTGTCCCTGATCGTAGATCGCATAGGACGATGCGTTGATGGTTCCAATAGGGCCGGAACCCTGAACGCCCTTTGAACCGGTGACGTTTCCGGTCGAGGTGTCGACCACCGCCTCGGGCGTGGTCAGGACAAAGCCCGTGCCGCCGTCCGAAATGCGCACGTTCGGACCGATCGTCACCGTCTTGGCCTGCTCGTCATAGATGCCGCCGTCGGCCGTCAGTTCGGTGACCTTGCGCCCGCCCAGGTTCAGCTTCAGCGCCGGGCCGATCAGTTTGAACTTGCCGGTATTGGGATCGCGCACGCCGCCCTGGGCGCCGACGGTGAAGGCGCGGCCCTGCGCGTCCTGACCGTGGAACAGGGGCGCATCCAGGCGAACCTCTTGGCTCTGGCTGGCCTTGCGCTCCACCCCCGACATAACGGTGCGGAACACGGTCCAGGTCAGGGCGCCGCCCGCCAGCACCAGGATGACGATCGGCAGAACGCGGCGATACAGCTTCACCCGCCGCGAGCGCGCACGCCAGCGGGCGCCGGCCAGGGCGACCCTGGCCTCGTCGGCCTCGATGCGGGACTGTTCGCCGTGTTCGGTCAAGCGCGCCTCAGCTGTGGGCGAAGATGTCGGTCTCGTCCCAGCCGGCCAGGTCGAGCGCCGACCGCGTCGGCAGGAAGTCGAAACATTCAGCGGCCAGTTCGGTTCGCCCTTCGCGCGCCAGCATCATATCCAGCTTGGCCTTGGCCGCGTGCAGATAAAGGACATCCGACGCCGCATAGTCCAGTTGCGCCTGGCTCAGCGTCTCGGCGCCCCAGTCCGAGGACTGCTGCGCCTTGGACAGGTCCACACCCACCGTCTCGCGCACCACGTCCTTCAGCCCGTGCCGGTCGGTATAGGTGCGCGCCAGCTTAGAGGCGATCTTGGTGCAATAGACCGGCCGCGTCTCGACGCCGAGGTGCAGCAGGAACATGCCGATGTCGAACCGGCCGAAATGGAAGATCTTGGTCACCGCCGGATCGGTCAGCACCCGCTTCAGATTCGGACAGTCATAGGCGGGCCGGTTCAGCCGCACGACATGGGCGTTTCCATCGCCCGACGACAGCTGCACCACGCACAGCGGATCGCGGCGGAAACGCAGACCCATCGTCTCGGAATCGATGGCGACCTCGGACCCCAGGTCCAGATCGTCGGGCAGGTCGCCCTCATGCAGGTAAACGGTCATGCTCAGGCTCTTACACGGCGAACGCGGCGCGCGAAACGGCCTACAGCAATGCTGAGCGCCGCGCGCCGCATTCACGAAACGGCCTCAAGCAGGAATGCGCCGCGCGCATTCCGATAGGCCAAAAAAAGAAAGCGCCGCACCGTTCGGTGCGACGCTTTCTGAAAAATGGTGCCCAGAAGAGGACTCGAACCTCCACGGCCGTTAAGCCACTGGCACCTGAAGCCAGCGCGTCTACCAATTCCGCCATCTGGGCCCCGTCGGCAGCGCCTTGCGGCGTTTCCATCGGGAAGGCGCGGACCTCTAAGGGAGGCTCCGGGCGGGGTCAACAAGGATTTTTCGCCTTTGCGAGATTTCTTGCTCAGGCGACGGGGCAAGCCTGGCCGCACGTCGTTTTCGATCCGCGTTCGGCGGCGACTTAATGGGCGCTAAGCCTGTTTTCTAACCCCGTCTTGAGGCGAGGTCGCCTACAAGCGCCGCATGGCGGACCCGTCTCTTAGCCCCTCTGCGCCAGAGCGCTTCGCCACGGAGCGCCGCGCTCGGCCGCGCGCGCCGTTCCGCCAGAACCGCCGCGCCCACGAGCGGGTCACGATCCTGGGTCAACCGATGGATCTGGTGAAGCCGGAAGAGGTGCTGCACCACATTCAGCAGGCGGTGCGACAGGGCGAAAAAAGCCTGATCGCCAATCACAATCTGCACAGCCTGTATCTGATGCAGAAGCGGCCTGAACTCGGCGCCTTCTACGACAAGGCCGATCTGATCGAGGTCGATTCGACGCCGCTGCTGGCCTTCTCGCGCGCCGTGGGCCTGCACAGCCGAGGCTTTCACCGCTGCACCTATCTGGACTGGCGCGACCATTTCTGGAGCGTGGCGAACCGCGAGGGCTGGCGCGTCCTGTCCGTCGGCGGCGCGCCCGGCGTCGGCGACGAGGCGGCCCGCCGGCTGAAGCTCCGCTATCCGGACGCCGACATCGCCATCCAGCACGGATTCTTCGACGCCCGGCCCGGTTCGCTCGAGAACGCGGCCGTCCTGGATCGGATCACGGCCTTTAAGCCCCACATCCTGTTCGTCGGCATGGGAATGCCGCGCCAGGAGCTCTGGATCGCCGAAAACTTCGAGCGCCTGCCCGATTGCGTCATCCTGTCGGTCGGCGCCGCCATCGACTATGAGGCGGGGGTTCAGAGCGCGGCCCCGCGCTGGATGGGACGCGCCGGCGTCGAATGGGCCTATCGCCTGCTGCACGACCCCAAACGGCTGTTTGTCCGCTACTGCGTCGAGCCCTGGACGCTTCTTCCGCTGGCCCTGCGCGACATCCTAAAGGCCAGGGGTCGCAACCGCTGATCACGTTATTCCTACTGGCCAGATAGATATTTATCGCCATGATCCTCTGGACGGCTGCGTGTTATCGATAGCGACGGAAACGGGAAACGGGGGTGCGCGTGCCGCAGCAGAATGGACTGCATGTCGCCATCGTCGGCGCGGGTTTCAGCGGCCTGCTGACCGCCGTCAATCTGCTGAAGGCCTCACGCGACGTGCGCGTCACCCTGATCGAACGGCGCGGCGTTTTCGGTCCCGGCACCGCCTATGACACCGGCAATCCCGGCCATCTGCTGAACGTCCGCCTGGACAATATGAGCGCCTTTCCCGACCAGCCCGGCCACCTCGCCGACTGGCTGGCCGAACAGCCGTCGTGGCGCGCCCAGGACGGCTTCATCACCCGCGGCGTCTATGGCGACTATCTTCAGGCCCTGCTGGACGAGGCGCTGGACGACGCCCCCGACCGACTGACCCTGATCGGCGCCGAGGCGCAATCCATCGATCGCCAGGAGGACGGCTGGCGCATCCTGACCAGCGAGGGAGAGGTCGCGGCCGATCAGGTCGTGCTGGCGCTAGGCAATCTGGAGCCCGCCTCGCCCCCTGGCGTCGAGGACGCGGTGCGCGCCTCCCCCGCCTATGTCGAAAACCCTTGGCGGTTCGATCCCCAGACGGCGCGCGACGCCCGCAATGTCCTGCTGATCGGTTCGGGCCTGACGATGGTGGATGCAGCCATCACCCTGCGCCGACCCGGACGCCGCCTGACCGCCCTGTCGCGTCACGGGCTTTTGCCCCGCGCCCACGCCACCGTTCCGCCCACGCCCTATGTCGGCGCCTTTTCGGGCAGCCCCGCCGAAATCCTGCGTCAGATCCGCGCTGCGACGGCCGAGGCGGACTGGCGCGCCGTGTTTGATCGCCTGCGCCATTCCGCGCGCGACATCTGGCGCGGCTGGTCGCGGGTCGAGCGCAGCCGCTTCCTGCGCCATCTGCGCCCCCTGTGGGACGTGCATCGTCACCGCCTGTCGCCCGGCCCGGCCCGTGACATCCATTCCATGCTGGCCGGCGGCGAGCTGACGATCCTGGCCGGCAAGCTGACAGAGCTGAAGGCCACCGACGTCATCGAGGTCTCGTGGCGTCCGCGCGGAAAGAAGCGCGCCATCAAGGAGCGGTTCGATCTGGTCGTGAACTGCACCGGGCCGCTGGGCGTGATCTCAAAGAGCACCGAACCGATGATCCGCGACATCCTGGACAAGGGTTACGGTCGCCCCGATCCCCTGGGCCTTGGGCTGCAAGTCGATGACGAGGGCAGTCTGCTGGATGGGGCCGGCGCCCCCGCGCGCGGCCTTCACGCCATCGGCCCCCTGACGCGCGGCGCCTTCTGGGAGATGACGGCCGTGCCTGACCTGCGCGGCCAGGCGCGCGATCTCGCCGCCCGTATCCTGTCGGACCGCCCCTAGACCCGAACAACCGACACGTTTAGCCTTCACACCCGAAGCGATCGGGGGCGATGACATGGGGGCAAGGACAGGCATCGGCCTGCTGGTCGCGATCCTGTCGCTGGGCCTGACGGCCTTTGCGCCTCAGAGCGTGTCGGACTACCGCCTCGCCTCCGCCGACAAGGTGCGCATCGACGTCTTCGGCGAGGCGGCGCTGGGCGGCGAGTTCGTGATCGACGCCAACGGCCGGATCGCCCTGCCCCTGATCGGCGAGGTCCAGGCTGCCGGCTTGACAGGCGCCCAGCTTCAGGACGCCGTCGCTCAAGCCTTGAGCCAAGGCTATCTGAATCAGCCGCGCGTCACCGCCCAGGTCCTGACCTATCGGCCGATCTACATCCTGGGCGAGGTCAATCGGCCGGGAGAATACCCCTATCTGCCGGACCTGACGGTGCTGAACGCCGTGGCGACGGCGCAAGGCTTCACCTATCGCGCCAACACGCGCCGCGTCTTCGTGCGTCGCGCCGGATCACCGGTCGAAGAGGCCCAGCCGCTGACCGCCGATGCGCGTGTTTCGCCCGGCGACACCCTGCGGATCGGCGAACGCTACTTCTGACCCGCCGTCAGATCGGCATCGCCATGATTTCCTTATAGGCGGAAATCACCTGATCGCGGACCGAGATCACCGTTTCCAGGGACGCCTCGGCCGAGCTCAGCGCCGTGACCACGTCGATCAAATTGCCCTGGCCCTGAACCGAGCGGGTCATCTGGGTTTCGGCCGCGCGCGACTGCTGGGTCATGTCGGTCATGGCGTTCTTGACAAGGTCGGCGAAGCCGCCGTCCCCGACGCCGGGCGCCTGGGCTGCTGTCGGCATGGCGCCGCCCTGAACGGCGGCATAGGCCTTGGCGGCCATCATCGGATTCATGGCCTAGTCCTCAGCGTTTGATGATGTCGAGGGTGCGGCTGTCCATCGACCGCGCCGTCTCGATGACGTTCAGATTGGCCTCATAGGCGCGCTGCGCCTCGCGCATGTCCATCGCCTCGACCAGGGTATCGACATTGGGCCGCATCACATAGCCCTGCGCGTTCGCGGCCGGGTGCGACGGGTCATAGTCCATCTTGAAGTCGCCCTGGTCGGGCCGGACCTCGGCCAGGGTGACGCCGGTCGCCCCATCGACCTCGCGCGCCTGGAAGACCGGGATCTGGCGGCGATAGGGCTCGCCGCCCGGCGTGCGCGCCGTCGACTGGGCGTTGGCGATGTTCTCGGCGATCACGCGCATGCGCGACTGCTGCGCCTTCAGGGCCGAGGCCGCCACCGCCATGGCGCTGTTCGAAGGGGGGATGGGATCAGGCATGGGTCAGTCCTTCTCGGCCATCGGCTCAGGCGCCCGGCCGCTTGGCGGCCATGCGGATCATGGACATGGATTTCTGGTAGAAGCCGATGGCGGCGTCATAGGCCATGCGGCTCTCGGCCATCTTCAGCATCTGCTCTTCAACCACGACCGAATTGCCGTCCAGCGTGGTCTCCGAATCGGGCGCCTTGGTCGGAGCGAACCGCACCGGTGAACCGGCCGGCGCGATATGGGCCGCATTGGTGCGCACCATCTGCAGCCCCCCGCCCGAGCGCATGGCGGCGGCGAAGTCGGTCGGCTGTTTCAGGTCGCGCCCGACGAAGCCCGGCGTATCGGCGTTGGCGACGTTCTCGGCGATGACCCGCTGGCGGGCGTCCAGCCAGCCCAGCCGGCCCTTGATCTGCCCCAGCAGCGGTATGTCGGCGACGCCCATGGCGGTCTCCCGTGCGACGCGAATGCGCGCGATGGGCAGAAAATGCCGCCTGGATGGTTAATAGGGGGTTATCTCAACGGCTCGTTAACCGTGCTGGTTAACATTCAGGGTCTAAGCGCGGACTGCGCGGGGCCTTTGCAGCGTCATGAATTTCCTCGATCTCGCCCGGGCGGTCTTCGGCCTGGCCTTCACCCTCGGCCTGATCGGGATCGCGGCCTGGGCTGCGCGCCGTTATGCGCCGCAAATCCTGGCGCGGCTGAATGCGGAGCGCGGCGAGCGCCGGCTTCAGGTCGTCGAGACCCTGGTGCTGGACCCCGCCCGTCGCCTCGTTCTGGTCCGCGTCGACGACGAGGAGCGGCTGATCCTGCTGGGCGAAGGCCGTGAACTGATCGAACCGCGTCAGCCCCCTGTCGGCAAAATGGGAGGCGGCCAGTGAAGCCCGCCGTCTTCGTCAAGCCGACCGGCGCCGAGCTGAAACGCGCGGCCCTGCTGTCGCTGTTCACCACTCTGGTCTGCCTGGCCTGGCCCGTCGCGGCCCTGGCCCAGCAGGCGGCGCAAAGCGGCTCGGCCCTGAACATTGATCTGGGTACCGGCGCCGGCCTGACCCAGCGCGTGATCCAGTTGGTCGGTCTGATGACCGTCCTGTCCTTGGCGCCGTCCATCGTCATCATGACCACCAGCTTCGTGCGGATCATCGTGGTCCTGTCGCTGCTGCGCACGGCGCTGGGCCTGCAACAGTCGCCGCCGAACGCCGTCCTGGTGTCTCTGTCGCTGTTCCTGAGCGCCATCGTCATGGCCCCGACCTGGCAGGACGCCTATGATTCGGGCATCCGTCCGCTGATGGATCAGCAGATCGAACTGCCCCAGGCCTTCGATCAGGCGTCCGAACCCGTAAAAACCTTCATGCTGGCCCAGGTGGACCGCGGGGACCTCGCCCTGTTCACCCGTCTGTCGAAGATCGACCCGCCCCAGAACGTCCAGGACCTGCCCCTGCGCGTGGTCACGCCAGCCTTCATGATCAGCGAGTTGAAGAAGGCGTTCGAAATCGGATTTCTCCTTTTCGTTCCGTTCCTTGTGATCGATCTGGTGGTGGCCAGCGTGCTGATGTCCATGGGCATGATGATGCTCCCTCCGGTGGTCGTCTCCCTCCCCTTCAAGTTGATCTTTTTCGTGCTGGTGGACGGCTGGCGATTGGTCGCCGGAAGCCTGGTCGAGAGCTTCCAACGGGCGTCCGGTACCGGATAATCCCCCGCCCCATATGGCTTTAAGCGTCATCGGCGCTTGCAAAGCATAGGGAAATCCGTGTTGATCCCCCGGTCCTCGCTCGGAATCGGGCGACTAACACTGGAAACGCTTCTTATGACCACTCAAGCCGAACTGATCGCCGCCGTCGCCAAGGACGCTGGTGTTTCGCAGGCCGACGCCGGCAAGGTGCTGACCGCGATCGTCGAAAACATCCACTCGACCCTGAAGTCGGGCGGCGACATCCGCATCTCGAACCTGGGCGTCTTCGACACCGCCGACCGCGCTGAGCGCGAAGGCCGCAACCCGGCTACCGGCGCGACCATCAAGATCGCCGCCTCCAAGGCCGTGCGCTTCCGCGTCTCCAAGCCGCTGAAGGACGCCGTCAACGGCTAAGCCTTTTCGGTCCTGCGATGCAGGACCGGCAATGCTCGACGGGCGGGGGTCGCGATGCGATCTCCGCCCGCTTCAATTTCAGGCGGCGCTCTTCGCGTCGGCTTCTTTTCTGAACGCCTGTTTGGCGCTGTTGACCCAGCCGACGAAGGTGTCGGCCTGGCTGGACAGATTGGCGAAGTCGCCCGTTCCCGCCACGCCCGATAGATTGTCATCCAGCGCGACCCGCAGCGCCGCCGCCGAACGCGCGCCGGGAACCATCGGCCCAAAGCGCCCGCTCAGCCGCTGCAACGCGGCCCGATCGCCCGCCAGCGAATAGCCGACGCCCGCCCGGATCAGCCAGCTTTCCTCGGCCGGCGTCAGCGGCGTGGTCGCGGTCTTGTAGCGATCGCCCAGCCGCGCCTCATAAATCGGCGCCGCCTCGCCCCACTTCTGCTGCTTCCAGAAGATGTCGGCCCGCACCTCGCGCGCCGGGTTCGACTGATCCCGGTCCAGCACCTCAAGCGCATGGTCGAACCGGCCCAGATCCATCAGGGCGCGCGCCTCCAGCGCCCGGCGCTCGCTGTTCATCGCATTGGGCAGCAGGGTGGTGCGCGAGCCCCAGATGGCCTGCAACGCCTTCTCCGGCTGGCGGTCCATCAGATAGACGGTGGCCAGATTGGTCGCGACCTGGGCCTTGGCCACTCCGTCCAGACGCTCGTCCACCTGGTGCTTCAGCAGTTCGGCGGCCTGATCCAGCAGGTCCACGTCGATCAGACGCCGCGACAGACGCCGGACCATCTCGTCGCCGTCCGCCCCGATCGGCGTCAGTTCGCGGAAGTCATAGAACAGCGCCAGCGCCTGCACCGGCTGCAAACCGTCCGCCGCCCCGTCCAGAAATAGGGCGCGGAAGGCGTTGGCCTGATCCGCCTGCACCTCGGCTGCGCCCGGCACGCCCGCCATTCGCTTGCCCGCGCCGCGCAGGGCGTCCAGCGCCTCGCGGTATCGCCCCTGTTGCAGATAGATGCCCGACAGTTTGCGCACGACCGCCATCTCGGTCGCATCCCCGCGCCAGCGCCATTTCAGCTGTTCCAGCTGGGCCGTCGCCTGATCCGGCGTGATCGCGCCCTTGTCCAGCTCCAGGCTGATGGCGCCGAGTTTCGCCGGCGTCGCGATCCCGTCCAGCGGCGCGCGCGCCACGGCCTTATAGACTGCCAGCGCCCGGGTCTTGTCGCCGTTCAGCTCGAACATCCGCGCCTGCACCAGACGCGCGGTCAGTTGATCGACCGCTGGCGCATCCTGGCTGAATACATAGGCCAACAGCTGCTGGGCGGCGGCGAGATCATTCATTTGGATCGCGGCCATGGCGTGGGCCGCGCCGAACCGCGCGCGCCATTCCTTGGGGAAGCTGTCGATGGCCGGTGCGCCGGCGGCGAAGTTGCGACGCGCCCCCTCCCAGTCGCCCATTTCGGAGGCGATATAGCCCAGCCAGACCTTGGTCGCCGGATCGCCCGCCAGAGCCGCGCCCGCGAAATCGACCTGGGCCTCCTCCAGCCGCCCGACGCCGACGCGCGCCACCCCGCGCAGGCCGCGCACCTCGGGCTCCCCTTGCAGGTTGGGCGCCTTGGCGATCAGGGCGTTCAGCACCCCGATGGCCTCATAGTTCAGGCCCGACCCGACCAGGAACCGCGCCAGCGCCATCCGCGCCTCGATCGGCGCGCGCGGATTGTCCGCCGCCGCGATCGTCTCCAGCCCGGCCGCATCCTGCAGCCGGCGATAGCGGTCTGAAAATCCCGCCTCGCCCGTCGCGGCCCAGGCCTCGTCGATCAGCGCCGGATAGGCCGCCCGCTTGGGCGCATCCGCATTGTGGTCGCCCGTCTCCAGCCCGGCCGCCGGCGACGACAAGGCTAGCCCCTTGGGCCGGCTCAGGGTCACCAGGTCGCCCGCCGCCTCGATCTTCAGGTCGTCGGCCGACGTCTCGACCGCTAGGCCCTGCGCGGTCGGGATTAGGCTCAGATCGACCGTGCGCCGTCCGCCGGCGTAGCCCTTGCCGGGCGCCAGGGCCGTCACCGCCGCGAACCGGTCGCCAACCAGCGGATCGGTCAGCCAGACCGCCTTGGTCGCCCCGGCCATCTGCGCCACCAGCACCGGCGCGCCGTCGTCGGACCGGCCGACCTCGACCCCGCCCGCCGCCCCGTCGGAGCCGCCCAGGGTCACGGTCCAGGTCCCGCCCTGCCCCTGCGCCGAGACGCCCAGCCCCTCGGGTTCGGCGATCCTCAGGGCCGTATAGCCCGGCCCCGCCGCCCACTGGGCGTTCTTGGCCGATCCCAGCGCCTTGGCGCCGCTCATATCCATGCGCGCGGCCGTGTCGAACACGACCCACACGGCATCGCCACGGCGGAAGACCGCCGCCCCCACCGGCGCGCCCCAGTCGAACGTCAGGACGGTCTTGCCGCCGGCCGTCTCGGCCCGCACCGGCACCACGGCCTTGGTCGTCTGCGGCGCGGCGGCGTCCCCACCCTCCGGCGCCTTGCCGGGCGCATAGAGGTTCAGCCACACCGCCCCGTCCGCCACGCCCGAGCGTGCATCCGCGCCCTGTTCCAGCGTCAGGATCAGGTCCGTGCCGCCCGCGCCCCGGCTCGGCCGCGTCTCGACCGACTTCACCCCCGCCGGCGGATCGACCTTCAATCGCGAAACGTCGGGCGCGGCGGTGGTCCCCAGCCTAACGACGACCTTGTCGCCCTCGCGGCTGACGCGCGAGCGCACCCCGATCACGCCGCCGAACTCGACCCGCGTGAACTCGGCGTTGGCGCCGATATTGATGGACAGCGGATCGCGCGACCGGCCGACTTCCTGGGCCAGCGGCGCCATCGGCGCGAACACGACGGCGCCGGCCGTGGCGGCGGCCACGGTCGTCTTCAGGATGCGCTTTGTCGGCGAGGCCCCGGACATATCTCCCGACCCATGCCGCACAAGGCCTTTAATCGCGGTTAACCGCCGTTCACCGTGATGAGGAATGGCCTTGGGACAACCGGTCCACGCGACAGCGCCGATTTAAGCGCCCATAATCGCCGCATGACCGATTACCCGCGCCTCAGCACCCTGAAGACCGGCCTGGCCTGTCGCTGCCCCCGCTGCGGCAAGGGCCCTCTGTTCAAAGGCTATCTGACGCTGCAGACGGAATGTCCGGAATGCGGGCTCAGCTACGCCTTCGCCGATCCGGCGGACGGCCCGGCCTTCTTCGTCATGACGGCCGTCGGGGTGGTGGGGATGATCCTGCTGATGGTGTTCGACTTCACCGTCCACCCGCCGATCTGGGTGCATCTGGTGGTGACCCTGCCCATCCTGGTCGCCCTGTGCCTGGGCTGCCTGCGCCCCTTCAAGGCCTGGCTGGTCGCCGAACAATATGTCCACAAGGCCGCCCCGCCCGAGTTCTCCTCGAACGGCAAGCACGGGCCTTTCTAGGGTTCGATCCTCAAAGGCCTTCGGGATGGGCGGACAGCCAGTTCTTGTGCGCCGTTTTCAGTTGAGCCACCTGCGACGGCTGAGAAAGGAAGAGGTCGACGCCTCCGTCATAGGGCGCAAAGATGGAGCCGTCGGCTTGCGCCATCCAGAGCGTCGGTCCAGCCTCATCGTCGGCGATCTTTTTCAGGAGATCATCGAACCTGCCATTGGACCACCGCGTCGGACCTGCGTGAACGCGCCAGCGGTACACTTCGCCGTCAACCGCGTCCACGAGTTCAAAGGCGAGTTGAAGATCGAAGGCTCGGGTCGCCGCGAACGGGTCGTGCACGTCGGCTATGTCAGTCGTGCCGGGCGCGCTCACCCAATGCGTCTAGACCAGCCAACACGGGCCATGTCCCAAAACGGCTGCGGCCAGAGCGTTCTGCCGGTGCAGGAGCGTGCGCCAGTCATCATCGCTGTCGGCATAGCGTTTGGATTGCGGCAGCGAGTGAAATCGAACCCAGTTCGCCGCACCGCCTTGTCTGAGCCGATAGCCGATGGGCCAATGATCGCCGTGAAACTGCGACCAGCTGTGTTCAAATCCGCTCATCGCCACAACCTAGCCGACTGTGATTGCGCGACGCCAGCAGGATATTTTTAGGGTTCGATGACCGTCAGCTCGGGCCAGCGCGCCCGCGCGCTGTCGACGGCCTTGGCCCAGCCCTTGGCCACCGGCCGGCTTGGGTTGGGCCGGATCGTCAGGTCGAACACATCCTCCAGCCCGAACGGCGCAGCGACGCTGAGGCTGTCATCCTCCTCCAGCCGCACCCCGACCGCAAAGGTCGGCGCCACGAACCGCCCCAGCGCCTCATCCGTCGAATGCAACGGCGCATAGGGTTCGCCGAACCGGTTCTGGAACCACAGATGCACCCGCGCTTGGTTGCGGACCTCGACCTGGCTGCGGAACGGTTCGTCGAAGGCGGCGGCGACGCGTTTGATGACGACGTCCTCGGCCTCGTAGGACAGGTCCGAACCGTCGAAATAGGCTAGGTCGTAGTCCTTGACCCCATAGCCCGCCGGCCGGCCCGTCCTGGCGTTCCACACGGCCTGATAGACCGCTCCCGACACCAGCCGCCAATCGGGCAGGCCCAGCGCCCGGATGGTCGTCAGGACGTGCATCAGGCCAGCGTCGGCGCGCACGATGGCGGTCAGGTCCGCCTCCAGCTCGCTCATCCCCGCACCGGCCAGCCGTGGTCCAGCGGCCCGTGTCCGCCGCCCAGGCCCGGCGCGCGGCGGATCGCCTCGCCGACATAGGCCCAGGCTTCGGCCACCGCGACCTCCAGCGGCCGACCCATCGCCAGCCCGGCTGCACAGGCGCTGGCCAGGGTGCAGCCGGTGCCGTGAGTGTGGCGGGTGTCGACCCGCTCGGCCTCCAGCACCGTCTCGCCGTCTGCGGTCATCAGCAGGTCGATCACCGTCGGCCCCGACACATGCCCGCCCTTCATCAGCACCGCCCGCGCCCCCATGGCTAGCAAGGCCTCGCCCGCCCGTCTCTGGCCGTCCAGGTCGTAGACCGCAAAGCCCGTCAGGGCCTCGGCCTCGGGCGCATTGGGCGTCAGCAGGGCCGCGCGCGGGATCATCAGGCGCTTCACCGCTTCGACCGCCGCATCCGGCAACAGGGGATGACCGCCCTTGGCCACCATGACCGGATCGACGACCGCCGGGGCGTCCGCCTCGTCCAGCAGGGTCGCGACCGTCTCGACCACCTCGACCGAGCCCAGCATGCCGGTTTTGACCGCATCGGTCCCGATGTCCTCCAGCACCGCCCGCGCCTGTGCTGCGATCAGATCGAGCGGCAGCGGATGGACCCCGTGGACGCCCAGGGTGTTCTGCACCGTGATGGCCGTGATGGCGGTGGCGGCGAACCCGCCCATCATCGTCACGGCCTTGATGTCGGCCTGGATGCCCGCGCCGCCGCCGCTGTCGGACCCCGCCAGGATCAAGACGCGTCCTTGATGAAGCGCGCTCATGCCGCCGCTCCCGAAAACAGTTTCAGCCCGACAATGCCCGCCACGATCAGCAAGATGCACACGGCCCTGACCGCCGTCGCCGGCTCGCCATAGACCAGGATGCCCACCACGGCCGCGCCCACCGCCCCGATGCCGGTCCACACCGCATAGGCCGTGCCGATCGGCAGCTTCTGCGTTGCGACCCACAACAGGATCATGCTGCCCGCCAGCGCGATCAGAACCCCCAGCGAGGTCCACGGCCGGCTGACGCCCACATTCTTGAGGCCCGAGGCCCACAGGACCTCCAGCAGACCGGCGACGACCAGCGTCGCCCACGGATTGATCGACATCACCCAGGACATGGCGACCAGATGGAACAGGCCGCGGTCCGGAGCAAGCTGCGATCAGCCGCCCAGCGGTCCCCTGAAGATGAAGAAGGCCCCAAGCGCGATGAAGGCGAACCCGACCAGATGGTTCACCGTCAGCTTCTCGCCCAGATACAGGACCGAAAAGCCGGCGAAGACCAACAGGGTGATCACCTCCTGCATCGTCTTCAACTCGGCCGGCGAATAGACCTGAATGCCGATGCGGTTGGCCGGCACCGCCAGCCAGTATTCGAAGAAGGCGATGCCCCAGCTGGCCATGACCAGCAGCCACAGCGGCTTGTGATCGAACTTCAGATGGCCGTACCAGGCGAAGGTCATGAAGACGTTCGACAGGCACAACATGACGATGGGGGCGATGTAGGCGGTCAGGGGCATGGGGCAGATCAGGGCTGTTGCAGACCTGCCCTCTACACCCGCTGCGACCGTCCGTCGCGGGCCTTCAATCCGCCGCCGTCACCGCCGCCTGGACCTTCAGCGCCTGCACCGTCTCGCGCACGTCGTGGACCCGCACCATCCGCGCCCCGCGCCGCGCGCCTTCCAGCGCCAAGGCCAGCGACCCGCCCAGCCGGTCGTCGGCCGCGATCGCGGTCGGGTCGATAGCTTGGATCGTGCGCTTGCGGCTGGCGGCGTACAGCACCGGAAAGCCCAGATCGACCAGCGCCCGCAGCCGCGCCGTCAGCGCCAGATTGTGCGCCAGGGTCTTGCCGAACCCGATGCCGGGATCCAGCCAGATCCGCTCGCGCGCCACGCCCGCCGCCATCGCCGCCTCGGCCCGCCCGTGCAAATAATCCCGCACTTCACCCACCACGTCGTCATAGCGCGGGTCCGCCTGCATCGTGCGGGGCTCGCCCTTCATGTGCATCAGCACCACGTCGCAACCCAGCTCGGCCGCGACCGCCAAACTGTCTGGTGCATGGCTCAGCGCCGTCACGTCGTTCCACATCGTCGCCCCGGCCGCGACGGCGGCGCGCGCTACGGCGGGCTTCATCGTATCGATGCTGATCGCCCCGCCCCAGCGCGCGCGGACGCCGGCGATGACCGGCGCGACCCGCGCGATCTCTGCGGCTTCCTCCACCGGCTCGGCTCCCGGCCGGGTGCTTTCGCCGCCGATGTCCAGCACGTCCGCTCCGTCCACGACCAGCCGCATCGCCTGATTGATCGCCAGTTCCGTCGAGGCCCACCGTCCCCCGTCCGAGAAGCTGTCGGGCGTCACATTGACGATGCCCATCACCTGCGGAATCGACACGGTCACGCCCTCTTCTGCGGGTGGGGCGTCTCGCCCCGTTTCAGCATCTCCACCAGGCGGGCGATGGCCTTGGCACGGCCCGCCGGGGTCTTTGGCGCCTCGGTGCGATAGGTCAGCGCGAACCGGTTCTGCGCCGTCAGGGTGTCGAACGTCGCCCGTGCCTGCGGCTCGGCGTTGATGGCGGCCATCAGGTCGTCGGGCGCGGTCGAGCCCTTGATGCGGTAGGCCGCGTCCCAGCGCCCGTCCGCCTTGGCCGCCTCCACGTGTTTCATCCCGTGCGGCGTCATCCGCCCTTCCTCAATCAGACGCGCGACATTGGCGACGTTGATCTGGCTCCAGACGCTCTTCTTACCGCGCGGCGAGACGCGTTGCAGGAAGCTGTCAGCATCCAGGCTTTTCTTGATCCCGTCGATCCAGCCCCAGCACAGGAGCACATCCACCGCCTCGACCCAGGTGATCGAGGCGACGCCCGACTTGATCTTGAAGATGCGGATCCAGAGCTCGGTCTCGCGGTCGTGGTTCGCAGCCAGCCAGGCCTCGAACGCCTCGGGCGTCTCGAACGCCCGCACCTTGTCCGGATCAACGACCATCGGCGCCATCAGGCCGACCGCCCGATCAGGCCGCCCAGCGCCTCCAGATAGGCGGCGAAAGCCTTGCGCCCTGACGCTGTGATGGACACGCGGGTCAGGGGCTTGTTGTTCACAAAGCTCTTGGCCACGGCGACGTATCCCGCCTCCTCCAGCTTCTTGATATGGACCGACAGATTGCCCTGCGTCGCCTCCAGCACCGTCTTCAGCTCGGTGAAGTCGGCGGCCTCGGCATCGGCCAGATAGACCATGATCCCCAGCCGCATCCGGCCGTGGATGACCTCGTCGATCTTGCCGAGCGCGTCCAGCCCCATGGATCAGCCGGCGTCCGTATCGACGGCGCGGGCCTTCAGCGCCGCACGCGTCATGATCCAGCCCGGTCCCGCGAACAGCACGAACAGGGCGAGGGTGCAGACGTAGAGATAGATCACCGCGTCGCGCACCAGCACGCCCAGCGCGACCGCCGTGAGCCAGCCGCCCAACGACGTCGTCAGCATCCAGGGCTTCTTCTTCAGACTGTAGGCCACGAACCAGGCCGCCGACTGAAGCGCGAAGATCATCGCCGGATAATAGAGCCAGACCGCGAAGTCCTGATCGCGGCGCGCGCCCACGCCGAACACGATGATGATCGCCAGATTGGCCATGCCCGCGCCGCTGAAGGCCGCATTCAAGGTGCGAGTGACGATGGGGCCGGCCGTCCCCGTCTTGCGGTCCTCACGCACGGCCCAGGTCAGGACGATCAGGAAGGCGACCGTGATGGCGACCACGAAGCTGAGATTTCCCAGAGGCGGCCAGCGCACGATCCCCCACACCTGACCGATATGGAACAGGCATTGCAGACCATAGAGCAGACCGCCCGCCAGATAGGCGACGCCCAGCGTCAGGGTCGCCCTGGGATTATTGCCGCCCTGGACAATGGCCTTCATGAAGGCCAGGTCGGCCTCGGGGCCGGTGCGGGACTTGTCGGACATCGCTGTGTGATTCCTGTGCGACGGGCGCGTCCCTCGGATGGACGCCGCTGGAAGGGTTTGCAAATTATTCGGCGGGGACCAGGGCAGGCGCAGGCCGGTTGCGCCACGGCACGCGCCGGCCATTCAGCCACCGTCCCATAAAGTTGTGGCGGATCAGCAGTTCGTAGGACGCCAGGCACACGGCGAAGACGCCCGCCGACACGCCGATCAGCTTCACCCACCACGGCCCGGCCCAGTCCTGCACCCAGACCTGGGCCAGCATGACCAGCGGCAGATGCACGATATAGATCCAGTAGGAGGCGTCGGAGAGGTAGCGCCGAACCGGACTGTGGCCCGAGGCGAACCGCAGGCATAGCCCCGTGGCCGCCAAGGCCGCGGCATAGACGGCGACCGCCGTGACGGCGGCGGCCAGGGCCTTGCTGGCCGTCGGCTCGCCCATCGGCACGATGCTCGGTCCGCCCGCCAGCACATAGGCCGCGACGCCCGAAACCAGCGCCATGCTGAGGAACAGCGGCGCCCCCTTTGCGATACGGTCCAACAGATCACGCCGCCGGTCCAGCGCGAACCCCAGGCCAAAGGCGAGGCCGAACCCGACCAGGGCGGAGGTGTTTGGGATCACGCCCGCGTCCGGCGTCGGCACGGCAAAGAAGGCGATCCACTTCGGATCCAGCCACAGCGCCAGGGCGAGCGGGGCGGCCAGCGCGGCAGGCGTCCACGGGCCAATCAGCGCGCCGGTGATCCTGTCCACGACCGGACCCGCTCGCCCCGCGCGATCCAGCATGCCGAGCACGGCCCGCACGATCAGGACGACGGCGTAGAACAGCGTCAGCACCCACAGAAACCACAGGTGGGTCAGCGGAACGTTGGTCCAGTCATACGTCGGCGGAGGCGGCGGCGGCGGCGGCGCCCCGGGCGTCACCAGACCATTGGCATAAGCGTTCCAGACCAGGGCCGTAACGATCCCCGCCATGACCGGAAACCAGAAGGCCGCCAGCGGCCCGGCGATCCGCATCGCCCGGTCCTTGGCGAACCCGACCCATCCCCGGCGCGCCAGCATCATATGGGCGAACAGTCCTGCGATCAGGAAGAAGGCCGTCATGCGAAACAGGTGGATGGCGAAAAACAGCCACGCCGCGCCGATTGATCGACTGTCGTCCGCCACGATCCAGATCTGCTGCGGAAAGAAGGACAGGCTGGTGTGAAGCAGCACCCCCAGCAGCAGCGCCCCGGCGCGCAACGCATCCAGTCCGTGCAGCCGCTCCACCTGCTCTGCTTGCGATATCACCATGACGTCCCTCCCGTGATCGAGATCGCCATATCTCACAGACAGGTTTGAAATGCAAACTTGTTCGTTTGAAAGTGTGACGTGTCGGCCAGCGAGTCAGCCATATGCCCAATGAAAAACCCGCCGGGAGAGCAATCTCCCGGCGGGTCCATCTTCAGATCAGGCCTGGGTTCAGTGAACCGTGGGCACGCTGGTCGCGGCCGGGGCGGCGACCGGGACCTCGATGTCCGTGCCGTCCGACACCGGCGTCACCGGCACCGAGACCGAAGGCCCGGCGTTGGGGAAGTTGTTCTCGTCACGGTTCGGCGCGACGCCCTTCTCCAGCAGGTCCTTGATCTCCTCACCCGACAGGGTCTCGTATTCAAGCAGGGCCTGAGACAGCTTTTCGTGATCCTCGGCCTTGGTCGTCAGGATCGTGCGCGCCTCGTCCCAGCCCGAGGTCACCAGGCGACGGACTTCCTCGTCGATGGTGCGCGCCGTCTCTTCGGAGATGTTCTGGCTGCGGGCGACCGAGTGGCCCAGGAAGACCTCTTCCTGGTTCTCGCCGTAGGCCACCGTGCCCAGCTTATCCGAGAAGCCCCAGCGGGTGACCATGGCGCGAGCCAGCTTCGTCGCCTGTTCGATATCCGAGCTGGCGCCCGAGGTGATGTTTTCCGGCCCGAAGATCAGTTCCTCGGCGACGCGGCCGCCCGCCATGATGGCGATCCGGTCGATCATCTGCTGATATTTCATCGAATAGCGGTCGCCTTCCGGCAACTGCATCACCATGCCCAGCGCCCGGCCGCGCGGGACGATGGTCGCCTTGTGGACCGGGTCGGCCATCTTGACGTTCATGGCGACGATGGCGTGACCGGCCTCGTGATAGGCGGTCAGACGCTTTTCTTCCTCGTTCATGGCCATGGAGCGACGTTCCGAGCCCATCAGCACCTTGTCCTTGGCGTCCTCGAAGTCGCGGTGGGTGACCATGCGACGGTCCTTGCGCGCCGCCGTCAGGGCCGCCTCGTTGACCAGATTGGCCAGGTCGGCGCCCGAGAAGCCGGGTGTGCCGCGCGCGATCGTCTTGACGTTGACGTCGGCGGCCAGGGGCACGTCCTTCATGTGGACGCGCAGGATGCGTTCGCGTCCCGAGACATCGGGGTTCGGCACCACCACCTGGCGGTCGAAACGGCCGGGACGCAGCAGCGCCGGGTCCAGCACGTCGGGACGGTTGGTCGCGGCGATCAGGATGATGTTCTCGGACGCCTCGAAGCCGTCCATCTCGACCAGCAGCTGGTTCAGCGTCTGTTCGCGCTCGTCATTGCCGCCGCCGAGACCCGCGCCGCGGTGGCGACCGACGGCGTCGATTTCGTCGATGAAGATGATGCAGGGCGCGTTCTTCTTGGCCTGTTCGAACATGTCGCGCACGCGGCTGGCGCCGACGCCGACGAACATCTCGACGAAGTCCGAACCCGAGATCGAGAAGAAGGGCACGCCCGCCTCGCCCGCGACCGCGCGCGCCAGCAGCGTCTTGCCGGTGCCGGGAGGGCCGACCAGCAGGGCGCCCTTGGGGATCTTGCCGCCCAAACGCTGGAACTTGCCCGGATCCTTCAGGAAGTCGACCACCTCCTGCAGTTCGTCCTTGGCCTCGTCCACGCCGGCGACGTCGTCGAAGGTCTTGCGTCCCTTGTGTTCGGTCAGCAGCTTGGCCTTGGACTTGCCGAAGCCCATGGCGCCCTTCGCCCCGCCCTGCATCTGGCGCATGAAGAAGATCCACACCCCGATCAGCAGCGCGATCGGCAGGATGCCCAGCAGCAGGCTCATCCAGATCGACTGGCCGCCCGACTTGGCGTCGATCTCGACGCCCGCCTGCAGCATCTGCGCCACCAGCTGTTCGTTCGGATAGACGGTGGTGGAGGTGAAGCGTTCGCCGTTCTTCAGCTCGCCGTTTACCTTGTCCAAGCGGATGGTCACCTGTTTGACCTCGCCCGCGTTCACGCGCTGCACCAGCTGGGAATAGCTGATGGCCTCGGGCTTGCCGGCCGGCTGGCCCGTCACGCCGTTCATGGCGCCGCCCTGCGACAGCGCCGCATAGCCCGCCAGCAACGCCAGAATGATCACGCCGGTGATCGCCAGATTACGCAGGTTCATTGAGGTCCTCGGTCGTCCGCGACCCCGGTGGGATCGACGGTCTGGATGTGTCTGTCTGGGAAAATAGGGGCTTAATCAGCGTTACGCTATCGGGTGGCGGAAATCAGGTCGTCTTCGTGCGTCGTTTCGTCCAGCGCCAGCCTGAGCCGTTCCGCGACAAGGCCGCGCCGTTCGACCCCTTCGCCTGCAAGAACCGGGGCCACCGCGTCGTCCCTGATCAACACAGGCCAGGCCCCGCGCGTCGCCGCCGGCAGCCGATTGATCTCGGTCCTGTCGGCGTCCGACAGGCGGGCCAACCGCCCCCGCGCCGCCACGACGGACCAGCCGGCACGATCGGCGCAAAAGACGAACCGGCCGTCCCAGACCGCCTCGACTCCGGGCGTCAGCGCCAGCGGCGAAATGTCCCGCCTGCGCAGCTCGCCGGCCTCGCGCATCAGCCGCACCGCCGCCCCGACAGCCTCGATGCGCGTTCCGCACAGGGTCGCCGCGAAATCCTCACCCGCCGTCAGCCGCGCCATCCAAGCTTCCAACCGCGCACCCCGGGGCGGCGTCGATCCGCCGCCGACGCACACCAGGGCCGCCGCCAGCGCCCGCGCGCCCACGTCCCGGTCCACACGCACCATGGCCTCGCCCTCGATCATCGGCCGCGCCCCGGTTTGCGCCGCCGCCTGCTCGATCGACCGGGGCGCCGCGCCCGCCAGCGCCTGCCGCGCCCGGCTGCGGCCGAAGCGGGGATCGGCGTTGGCGGGGTCCTCGATCCAGTCGGCCCCCTCGCCCGCCAGCCAGTCGCGCAAGCCCGCCCGCCGCTCGCCCAGCAGCGGCCGCAAAAGCATCAGGCCTCGCCCTTCGGGCCAGGCCGGCGACGGCGACCATTCGCGCACCCGTCCCAGCGTCGAGCCTTCGCTGCGCATCAGATCGGCCTCGGCGATATCGTCGGCGGTATGGGCGAACAGGACGACCGACGCCCCCCCCTCGCGCGCCGCATCCGCAATCAAACCATGCCGAGCCGCCCGCGCCGCCGCCGTCAGACCGGTCGCGGGCTTGTCTCCGCCCCAACTCAACCCGCGCCAGTCGGCTCCGGCGTCCCGCGCCGCCCCGGCCGCAAAGTCGGTCCAGCGGCCGCTGTCCGCATTCAGCCGGTGATCGACGGTCAGGGCCAGCACCGAACGCCCGCGCGTCCGCGCCCAGTCTGTCGTCAGCCGCAACAGGGCGATGGAATCTCCGCCCCCCGACAGGGCCAGCGCCAGCGGCCGGCCCGTGTCCCGCGTCAGTCGCGCATCCAGCCACGCGAATGCTCGCGCTCTGAGATCCGGGTCAGACGTCAGGCGCAGGCGCCCGTCGTCTTCAACTGGGCCGCCCGCGCCTTTTGCGGGTCCGAAGCGGCGGGCGCATAGCGACGTGTGAATTCAGCCAGGGCCGCGCACCCTTGCGGCTTCCGCTGCGTCGCGAACAGGGCGTCGGCCAGTTTCAGCGTCGTGTCCGCCGCCCAGCCGATGCGCGGCCAGTCCTTCAGCGCGGCGGCGTAATAGGGCACCGCCCCCGCCTTGTCGTTCGCCGCGACCCGCAGGTCGCCCAGGCGCGAGTTGGCCTCGCGCGATTGCGGCGTATCTGGCCAGGCCGCGATCACCGTTTCCAGCGCCCGCTCGCCGCGCGGCTTGTCGGTCGCCAACAGGGCCACCGCCGCCGCCAGGTCGCGCGTCGCATCGCCGGTGGGCGAAGTCGCCTCGATCGGCGCATTCAATTCAGCCTGGGTCTCCAGCTTCTGCAACCGGCCCTCGGCGTCCGCCAGACGCGTCTTCAGCGTCTCGTTCTCGCGCGTGGCCTCGTCCAGTTGGAACGTCAGCCGCTCGTTGTCGCCGTTGATCCGGCGCACCGTGGCCTCCAGATCGCCCAGGCGTCGGTCCATCAGGGCGAACTGCCCCTGCAGCGTCACCACCTCGGGGTCCGGCTCGACCAGCACGGGCTGGCCGACGGCGTTTCTCTGGGTCAGAGCGCGCTCCAGCCGGCGCACATTGCGGTCCAGCTGGTCCAGGCGGCGATTGTCCCACTCGGTCCGCTCCATGATGTTGGGCTGGGCCTGCTGGGCGACCGCGCCGCCTCCGATCAGGACAACCCCAAGGGCGGCGGCGGCGAGCAGATGAGCACGAGAAATCGAGAGCTTGGTCATGCGTCTAGCTTTCACCGATTTGGGGCCGCCGCAAGGCCGAGCTAGTGCCCCAAGCCCAGATAGACGATGGCCGTGATGAACAGGCCGACCACGATGTTGCAGAATACTAACAGCGCGATCGTCCGCCACAGGGCCGAGAACCAGGACAGCGAATAGGCGCCCTTCACCTGGGCGAACACATGCACGGGCACAGCCAGCAGCCCCAGCGGAATGACGATGGCGCCCAGCCACCCGGCGATCGTCGCCGACAGCACCATCAGCATCAGCAGCATGGCCATGAAGGTCAGCGAGTACAGAACGAACACCCCGTGGTCGTACAGGGTGAAGCCGCGCTTCCACAGAAACAGCAGGGCCACGAACGGGATGGACAAGGGCACCAGCAGGAAGGCGAACTTGTACACCGTCTGCTGGAACTTATAGAGCGCGAGGTCCGGGTTCTGCAGCTTCTTCAACACCGTGGCGCCGACGCCGTGGCCGTCCTTCTCGGCGTCCTTGCCCATGACCTTCAGCTTGCTCTCGCCGGCCTCTTCGGTCGCCATGTCCTTGATCCCGGCCTGCCAGCTGCCGGGCTTCAGACCGTCGGCGCGACCGTCGCGCTGCTCGGTCTCCAGCCGGACCAGGGCCGCGCGGCGGTCATCGACCAGCTTCTGTCCGGCGTTGATCGCCATCTGCATCGTCGGGTCCGGCCGAGCGCCGCTTTCGGCCCGCATCTGGACCAGGGCCTTTTCCGCCTCGGCCAGGCCGACGCGCTGGGACGCGATCCGTTCGGCCATCTCTGCGCCTTCGGTCTTGGATTCCGGGTGCGGCGCAAAGCTGAGCGCGAAGAACATCACGAACAGGGTGAACAGGAAGATCGCCAACGGCGAGACGTAGCGCGTGCGCTTGCCCTCGACCCACTCGCGCGTCAGCTTTCCGGGGTTCAGCCACAGCAGTGGCAGGGTGCGCCAGATCCGGGCGTCGAAATGCATGACCCCGTGCAGCAGCTCTTCGCCCAGGTGCAGCAGGCTGCGGTGGACATGGGTCGGCTGGCCGCAGTTTGCGCAGAAGTTGCCGCTGGTGTCGGCCCCGCAGTCGGAACAGACGCCGTGGGGGTGGGCCTCGCCGGCCTTGCCCGTCGGCTTTTCGATCGCGCCTGCGACCAGTCCGGCCGTGACAACGGCGCCCGCCCCTTCGATATCCATTCGCTGATCCCCCGATCCCTGTGACGACGGTTCTGCCGCCAGCCCGGCGTCAGGACAAGCGCGGAAACGAAAAGAGGCGCCGACCCTGCGGCCGGCGCCTCCTTCAGATCAGCCGATCAGCCGGTCGTCAGCGCGGCGCGCCCGAGACGATGGCGGTGTGGGCGTTGCGGTTGCGGGCGAAGGCGTCTTCGTTCGAGCCTTCCGCGATCGGCCGCTCCTTGCCGAAGCTGATAGTGTCGATCCGGCCGGCCGGAATGCCCCGGTTGATCAGATAGGTGCGCACCGATTCCGCACGGCGGGCGCCCAGCGCCAGATTGTATTCGCGCGTGCCGCGTTCGTCGGCGTTGCCCTCGATGCGGACCGTCACGGACGGATAGCGCTGCAGCCACTGGGCCTGGGCGTCCAGACGCGGCATGGCCTCGGGCCGGACCTCATAGGAATCCAGGTCGAAATAGATGCGGTCGCCGACGTTGACGACGAAGTCCTGTTCGGTGCCCGGCGCGGCCGAGCCCATGTTTCCGCCGGTCACCGGACCGGTGGGCGCGGTCGGATAGGCCGGTCCCGTCGGTTGCGTCGTGCCGTCGTTCGGACCGGGCACGCCGGTCTCGACCGGGGGCTTTCGGGTGCAGGCGGCCATGGCGGCGACGGCGCAGCCGACCATCGCTAGTTTGAGAATGCGGGAAGTCTTCATGGGGTCGTCTCCTGACGTATCGTTTCTGGCAAGGGGCGGGCCTCAAGCTTGGCTTTACTGTCTGCCTTGGCCGATTTTTCGACGCTAGAGGCGATAACGCACAGTTGAGCTTTAAGGCTCCGACGGTGTCGGTGCGGCGTTTAGGCGGGGCAGCTGTCGGCGCCCTGGTTCACGCCCAGATTGCTCGGGCCGCGGTCCAGCAGCGGCGACCAGGCCGGGTCGGTCCCGCGTCCGTTATAGCCCGCCTGCGACACCACGCGCCCCGACAGGTCCACGGTCCACAGACGCGTGTCGCCGCCCGGCGTCTGGCGCGCGAACATCACGTAGCGGCCGTTCGGCGCCCAGTTCGGCCCCTCCTCGAAATAGCTGGAGGACAGGATGCGCTCGCCCGAGCCGTCGGCGTTCATCACACCAGTCGAGAACCGGCCGCCGCCCTGTTTGGTGAAGGCGATCAGATTGCCGGTCGGGCTCCACGATGGGGCCGTATAGATGCCGCCGCCGCGCGAGATCGGCCGTTGGCCCGATCCGTCCGACCGCATGACATACAGCCGCGCCGAACCCGAACGGTCCGAGGTGAAGACGATCTGGCTGCCGTCCGGGCTGAACGACGGCGAGGTGTCGATGCCCGGGTCGCTGGTCAGGCGCGTGATCTGGCGGCTGCGCAAATCCATCACATAGACGTCGGTATTGCCGCCCCGGATGATCGAGAAGGCGATCTTGTTGCCGTCGTTGGAGAAGCGCGGCGCCAGCACCTGACCGTCGAACTCGCCCAGGCTCTCGCGCCGGCCCGTCGTCAGATTATAGAGGTAGATGCGGCTGTAATCCTTGCCCAGCGCCACATAGGTGATCTCGTCCGGCTGCGACAGCGAGAAGCGCGGCGACATGATCACCTCGTCGCCCTGCGTCAGATAGGTCGGGTTGAACCCGTCCTGGTCGGCGATGGTCAGCCGGTTGATCCGGTTCAGCTGCGTGCCCTCCTCGGACACGAAGATCACGCGGGAATCGAAAAAGCCCGCCTCGCCGGTCATGCGCTGATAGATGACATCGGAAATCTTGTGCGCGATCCGGCGCCATTGCTCCTGGGTCGCGGTGAACTGATAGCTGACCAGCTGGCACTGGCGGTAGGGATCATAGAGGCGGAAGCCCACGTCCAGCCGCCCGTCGCCGCGCGTCGTCACCCCGCCGTACAGCACCGCCTGCGCGCCGATCTGGGTCCACTGAGGGAAGTTCGGCGCATTGGCCAGGGTCAGGCCGGTCTCGATGAAGCTGGACGGGTTCAGCGGCTCGAAAAAGCCTGAGCGCTTCAGGTTGGCGCTGACGACATTGGAGATGTCCGACCCGTGCGTCCCGGCGAACGGCACCACCGCGATCTGAAGCGGGCGCAGCACGCCCTGATCGATCTCGACCTCGACCGGCTGGTTCTGCTGAGGCGTCTGCGCCGCCGTCGTCAGAGGAGCCATCGCGACAGCCGCCACGGAGGCCAGAAGAAGGTTCAGACGCATCAGATGCTCCCATAAGTCTCGAAGGATCGCCGCCCCTTATCGCCGGGCCGTTCGACTTTCGCCAGCTTCACGGGGAATAGGGCGACATTCGGGACGGGAGCGATCATTGATGCGTGATGCGTGATGCATTATCTTACAGCCATGCGCACTACACTCGCCATCGACGACGACGTGCTGAACGCCGCACGGGCCATCGCGGTTCAGACCCGAACCTCTGTGGGCGAAGTCATTTCCGATCTCGCGCGCCGCTCGATCACACAGGCCAAGCCGGACACGTCGCCCGAGTTCCGCAACGGTATTCGTCTCCTGCCGCACCGCAAGGGCGCTGTGGTGACGACCGAACAGATCAACGCTCTGCGCGATGAGCTGCCTTGATCGCGCTTCTGGACGTCAGCGTCCTGATCGCATTGATCGATCCAGCCCATACCGAGCATCTCACCGCCCACGCCTGGTTCGCAAATGAGCATCAGGCTGGTTGGGCGACCTGCCCGCTGACCGAAAACGGCGCGCTTCGAATCCTCAGCAATCCGAAATATCCAAACTCGCCGGGCGCGCCTGCGCAGGTGTTGCCCGCGCTTCACTCGTTGCTGAGCCAACCCGGCCATGTGTTCTGGCCCGACGACATCAGTCTGCTGAGCGACCGTTTGATCGCGCAGGATCGCCTGCTCACCTCGGGCCAGTTGACGGATACCTATCTGCTGGCCTTAGCCGTCTCGAACGGCGGGCGGCTGGCCACGTTCGACCGACGCCTGGCGCCCGACGCGGTGAAGGGCGGCAAGGCTGCCCTACATCTCATAACGGCCTGACGCTCAGCGATTACGGCACGCCCGTTCGGTGTTGAAGGTCGGGCGATAGACCCCGCCGGGGAAGCCCTGCGGCACGTCGAAGGGCGCGGTCTGGCGCAGGGCGCGCAGGGCGCCGTCGGCGGCGGCGCGATAGACGTTCGACGACTGGGCGTTGATCAGGCTGGGCCCGCGCGTGATCCGCCCATCGGCCGACAGGGTCAGCTCGACCTGGATGCGCAGCTGGTCCGCGCCGGGGATGTCGCAGGGCAGGATCCAGTTCGGATAGACCTGATTGAAGATGGCCGTGATCTGCGGGCCCGTGGCCTGGGACGCCGCGCCCGCCCCCTGCTGCCCCGTCGCCGGTCGGCCGCGATTGTTGGTCGGGCGCGTCGGTCCCGCCAGGGCGTCCAGGTCCAGGCTCGGCTCGGTGCGCTGGGACGCCGGGCGGGCCGGCGCGGGCGTCGCCGGCCGCGGGGTCGGCTGGGCCTTGGTCGGCGGCGCCGGCGTCGGCGGCTGGGGTCGAGGCGTCGGACGCGGCGGCGTCGGGGTCGGCGCGGGCTTCGGCGTCGGCGTGGGCGTCGGGGCCGGGCGCGGCGGCGTGGGCCGCGGCGGTGTCGGGGTCGGGCGCGGCTGGGGTTGCGGCGGCGTAGGCTCCGGCGTCGGCGGCACGGGATCGGGCTGCTGCACCGGGGCGGTCGCGGCGTCGTCGGGCGAGGGTTCGGGCTGCGGATTGTCCGCCGGCGCCGCCTGGATCACCTCTTCCGACACAATGGTCACCGGCACCGAGGCCACCAGCGGCGTCTCGTCCTCGTCCGTCTTGTGCGACACCATCAAGAAGGCGAGCGCGATCACCCCGGCGTGCAGGGCGAGCGATCCGAGGATGGCGGGGCTCGGCCGACGCAAAGGATTTAGGCCTCCGGCGCCGTGTCGGTGATCAGGTTCAGCTTGGTGAAGCCCGAGGCGCTCAACCGCGCCATCACCCGCGCCACGGCCTGATAGGGCGCGCGCCCGTCGGCCCGCACGAACACCGGCCGCTCCGCCGCCTTGTCGGCGCCGCCGGCCTCGGTCAACAGGCGCGTGGACAGGGCGTCGAACGCCGTCTCGCTGTCGCCGACGAAGATGGCACCCTGCTGGTCGATGCTGACCGACAGAGGTTCGGACTTGATCTCAACCGCGCTGGCCTCGGTCTTGGGCAGTTCGACCGGCACCCCCACCGTCAGCAGGGGCGCCGAGATCATGAAGATGATCAGCAGCACCAGCATCACGTCGACCAAGGGCGTGACGTTGATCTCGGTGAGAGGCCCTTTACGCCCCCTGCGTCCCCGGCGCCCGCCGCCGCTCGCACCACCACCGCCTAGGGCCATGGCTCAGACGCCCCGCTTCAGACTGAGGTCGCTGGACGGCGGGGGCGGAGGCGGCGGGGCCGACGGGCTGCCCAGGCGTCGCGCCACGGCGGCCTGCAGGTCGTCTGCGAACGCCTCCAGCCGACCCGTGAACTTGCCCGCGTCGATCGAGAACTTGTTGTAGGCGATATAGGCCGGGATCGCCGCCGCCAGGCCGATGGCCGTCGCAAACAAGGCTTCCGCAATAGCCGGCGCCACCGTCGTCAGATTGGTGTTGCCCGCCGCCGCGATCCGCCCGAACGCATTCATGATGCCCCACACCGTGCCGAACAGGCCGATAAAGGGCGAGGCGGTGGCCACCACCGACAGCACGCCCAGGCCGTTCTCAATCCGCTGGCCCTCGCGCGAGATAAGGCTGTTCATCGCCTTGTCGATCCGCACCAGCAGCAGCTCGCCCTGATGCTCGTTCAGCGCCCCGCGCTGACGCGCCTCGCGCCAGTCCGACAGGGCGATCACCAGCATGCGCGGCAAAGCGTGGTCCGGATCCGGCCCCGCCTGCGACGCCACCTCTTCCAGCGACCTGCCCGATTGAACCGATTTTTCGAAGTCGTCGGCGCGCTTGTTCAGCGCCGTGAACCGCACCGCCTTGTCGATGATGATCGTCCACGACCAGATCGAGGCCGCCGCCAGCCCGATCATCACGCTCTTGACCACCCAGTCGGCGGTCATGAACAGCTCGACCGGGTTCATCATCGCGGCGTCGACAGGCGTGGTCATTCAGGCGCTCCGGGCGGAATCGAGATCGTCACGTCCCCTCTTCGACCGAGCGGACGTGACCATTGTGTGGCGTCCGGCCCGTTTAGCCCCGACCCGTCCGCCCGTCATCTGACAGGCGCGTCATAAGGGTTAACAGCAGGTTACTCGGACGCCGTCCGCCGCGCATTCGGATCGACCGCGACAGAGACCGGGGCGCCGACGCTGATGATGACGCCCTCGTGGCCTTCCTTGGCTATGGAATAGGTGGCGGCGTCCTTCAGCAGTTGCTCCTCGCACTGGCGATCACCGGCCCGGCCCAGTTCGGCGCAGCCGCGCTTGGCCGCGTCGGTCCAGCCCAGAACCCGGCGCGTCGCCGCCTCGGCGCGCTTGATCGCCGCCTCGTCTTCTGCGGCGGCTTGCGCGATCAAGGCTTGGCGCGCGCCCTGCTGGTATTGCAGCTCGGCCTGGCCCGCCATCTTGCGCTCCCAGACCTTGTAATAGGGACAGCCCACCAGCGCGCCGCCGATCAGCAGCACGAAGAGCAGGATCGTGACGATCACCGCGCTGGCGGACATCTTGTAGGTTTCTGCGGCCATGACGTTTCCCCCTCGTTGGCGCGATCCTAGTCGGCGGTTCCACTGGCCGCCAGCCACGGCGTGACCTTCTCGACCAGTCCCTTCGACGGCCGTCGCGGCCGCCCATCCAGATGGATGCACACCGCCGTCACTTCCGCCCGGCACAGCACCTCGCCGGCCCGCTCCACGCTCTGGCGGATGATCAGCCGCACGCCCTTCACCTGCTCGTAGACGGTGCGCACCACCAGGGCGTCGTCGATCCGCGCGGGCTTCAGATATTTTATGTTCAGTTCCGACACCACGAAGGCCAGCGGCTCGGCCTCCTCCAGCAGATCGGCGTGCCCCACCCCGATGGCGCGCAGGAAATCGGACCGCCCCCGCTCGAAATAGCGCACATAGTTGGCGTGATAGACCAGGCCGGTGAAATCGGTGTCCTCATAATAGACGCGCACCGGCAACAGGTGATCGCGCCCCTCGAAACGGCCGGCGGTGGGTTGGTCGGAGATTGCGGTCACTGAAACCTCGTGCGTCGTGCAGTCGCCATAGCCAGTCCGATCGCGACAAGCCATCCGATCACAGGCGAAGCACCATATCCCACCACCGGCGCCGGATAGGCGCCCAGCAGATTGGCCGCCGACAGACCGATCCAGAAGCCCCCCATGGCCAATCCGACGGCGGCTGCAATGCCCCGCGCGCGCCATCCCATCCAAAGCAACGGGGCCGACAGCAGGATCAGCGCGATCACCGCCGCCACCCCGAGGACCGGCGCAACCGCCCAGACCATCGGCACGACATCCTCGACATAGGGAACGCGCGGCAGCGCCTGCGATTGCGCCAGGCTCCACAGCGCCAGAATCCAGGACAGGGCCGTCAGCGGCGCCAGCGTCTTCCACGACCCTCTCGCCGCCGTCAGCAACCCGGTCGCCCCCACGGCGAAAGCCAGGCTGGCGGCCCCGTCGAAGCCCGCGCCGAACGTCAGGATCGCCAGGGCGGCGACGCCTGCCGTCCACACATCGTCAGCATCCTGCGCCACGATCCAGAGCAGCGGCGCGCCCAGCAGCGAGGCGGGGTGGATCAGAACCGGCCCCAGCGCCAGCCAGCGATGCGCGCCTTGCATCTCCACGCCCGTCGTCAGCATAAAGACTGCGACGACCAGGATCGCCGCCGCAGAGGTCAGCTTCGGACCACGGCTCGGCCGCGCCATCCGCGACGCCGCCCACAGCGCCATGGCCCCGATCAGAAACGCCGCGGCCTGGACCGCAACCGACGCCGTCCCCGCACCGGCCGCCCGGATCGCCAGCAGGCTGATCGCCGCCGTCGCCGTGACCTGTGCGATCAGGGCGAGCGCTGGCCCCTTCAACCGCCGAGGGATCACGGCTGGCGGTTCGGCGCGGCCATGAAGCCGGGGCAGTAGCTTTGGCGCATTTCGCGGAACTCGGTCGGCAGGGGGTCGTCGCTGAACAGGATGCGATTGGGGATGGAGACGAAGCCCACCGCCGGCCCGCCCGCGACGCGCCCGACATAGCCGCACACCGATCGCCTTTCGCCGTTCTCGGCGTAGCGCAGCTCGGCGCCGCGCCCCGCCTGGGTGCGGATCTGGCGCATCACCCGCGCATCGGCCGGCTCGGGCGACGGGGTGTTCACCGGCTGCATCAGCACCCAGACGCCGACCGCGCACAGGGCGAGAACCAGCGCCGCCGCGATCATCAGGCGCTGCTGAAGCGGGCTGCGATGGCGCATCACCCTCATGCGGCGGGCGCATCCAGGGTGAAGTCCAGCGGCGTGTCGGCGGCGGGCAGGCAGGTCCGATCCACCGGCTTGGACGGATCACGCAGGAAGTCACGCGCCATCTTGCGCGTGCAGGGGCTGGCGTTGATGACGCCGTGGGTCGCATTGGTCACGATCACCACCTGGCTGTTCGAATAGCCCTTGGCGGCGGCCTCGGTCAGCGGCGGCGGACAGCCCGGATCGATCTCGGCGGCGACGAACAGGGTCGGGATGTCGGTCTGGACAGGCAGATTCTCGATCGGCAGCGCCGGCCGTTCGCCCACCGCCGCGCAGACGTCGAACAGCCGCGACAGCGACGGAACCAGCACCTCGGCAACCGGATCGCCCGCCGCCCCGGCCGCCAGCCGCGCCTTGGATTCGAACGGCAGTTCTTCCTTGCACAGATGCGCCATGTGCTGGCCCTCGAAATAATAGGTGCGGTCCTCTGCGATCTCCGCGACCGGCGTCAGGTCGCCGGCGATGATCTTGTCCAGATCGACCGGCAGGCTGCGCACGCCCGTCGCGCTATAGGTCGTGTCCATCAGGAAGGCCGACAGGTCGTCGACGTTGAAGGTGCGCCCGTCCTTGCCCGTCACCGGACCGGCCAGCCATTTGCGCACCTCGGCCTCGAACCGCGCCTGAAGGTTGGGATGCCGCGCCGCGCACGCCGTCTGGGCCGCGCATTTGGCCAGGATGATCTTCACCGCCGCCGAAACCTGTTCGGGTGTGCCGACGGCCCAGTTGCCCTCGGGCGGCCAGGGGCTGTCCATCACGGCGGCGCGCACGATCTGGGGCTGGTGGGTGATGACCGCCGCCTCGATGCGCGGGCCATACGATCCGCCCCACAGGTCGATCTTGGCCAGACCCAGGGCCTGGGCCATGTCCTTCACATCGTCGGCGATGGCGGCGGCGTTGTACTGGTTCAGGTCGATCCCTTGCGCCTGATATCCCTTCAGACAGGCGATCAGCCCGTCGCGGTCCTTGTCGGACGGCGGCCCCGCATCGGTCAGCTCGACGCCCGGACAGTCCATCGACGGAGTGCTCGCCCCGCCGCCCCGCTGGTCGAACAGGATCACGTCCTGATCCACCGCAAAGGCTTCCGGATTGCGACGCAGCGCCGCCAGCATCCGCCCCGCCCCCGGCGTCAGGGCCCCGCCCGGCCCGCCATGGAACATCACCATCGGCGGCAGCGCCTGACCCGAGGCGTCCTTGTAGGGCGCGCTGGCCTTGAAGATGACCACCGCGATGTCGATGCGCCGATCGCTAACCGAGCCATCGCGCGCCTCGTCCACCGTCAGGGTCCCGCACCGCACCTCGCGCAGACCCGTCGGCCAATCACTGGGACAGGCCTTGTCGGTGAAGACGGGGGCCGCCGCCCTCGCAGGCGGCGCCAGACCGGTCAGGCCGACCGCAAACGCCATCACGGCCAGGGTGCGCAGGATCATGGGACGACGGCTCCGGTTCGCCCCCAGCAAACCCCCGCCCGCCCCGCTTGGCAACGCCTATTCGAACAGGTCGCCCGGCACGGGTCCGGCGGCGGGTTGCGCCGGCGCGCTGAGGCCCAGATGCGCATAGGCCTTGGCGCAGGCCATGCGGCCGCGCGGGGTGCGCATGATGAAGCCCTGCTGCAGCAGATAGGGTTCGATCACGTCCTCGACCGCGTCGCGCGCCTCGGCGATGGCGGCCGCCAGGGTGTCCATCCCGACCGGCCCGCCGCCATAGTTCTCGATCAACGCCTTCAGGAACCGCCGGTCCAGGCTGTCCAGCCCGGCCTCATCCACCTCCAGCCGCGCCAGCGCCCGCGCCGCCACCAGTTTCGAGATCGTCTCCGCCCCCTCGGCCGAGGCGAAATCCCGCACCCGGCGCAGCAGGCGCCCGGCGATGCGCGGCGTGCCGCGCGCCCGCGACGCGATCTCGCGCGCGCCGCCTTCATCGATCCCCGCGCCCATCTTGCGCGCCGTGCCGCGCACCACCGCCGTCAGTTCGTCGGGAGTGTAGAACTCCAGCCGCAGCGGAATGCCGAACCGGTCGCGCAACGGCGTGGCCAACAGGCCCGCCCGCGTCGTCGCCCCCACCAGCGTGAACGGCGCCAGATCGATCCGCACCGAGCGCGCCGACGGCCCCTCGCCGATGATCAGGTCCAGCACATGATCCTCCATGGCCGGATACAGGATCTCCTCGACCTGGGGGCTCAAGCGGTGAATCTCGTCAATGAACAGGACGTCGCGCGGCTCAAGGTTGGTCAGGATGGCCGCCAGATCGCCCGCCTTGGCCAGGATCGGCCCGGAGGTCGCACGGAACCCCACGCCCAGCTCGCGCGACACGATCTGCGCCAGCGTCGTCTTGCCCAGTCCCGGCGGTCCGAACAGCAGCACATGGTCCAGCGCCTCGGCCCGCCCGCGCGCCGCATCGATGAAGACCTTCAAATTGCCTTTGGCCTGCGACTGGCCGACGAATTCCGACAACGTCTGCGGCCGCAGCGCGCGATCGAAGGATTCGCCGGTCTCGGCCTCGGGGGAGATGACGCGGGTCATGTCGATGCGGCTCTCATCGGCCCAACTCCTGCAGCGCCGAGCGGATCACCGCCGACAGCTCCGCCTCTTCGCCCAGACGGATCAACGCCTGATCCACGGCCCGGCGCGCATTGACCTCGGCGACGCCCAGCCCAAGCAGGGCGGACACGGCCTCGCCGGTGATGGACGGAACGGGCGGTGCGATCTCGACGTGCATCCCCGGCGGGACCGGCGCAAAACTGACGTCGCCCAAGGGCTTGCCCTTCAGCTCGGTCACGATCCGCAACGCCAGCTTCGGCCCCACGCCGTTGGCCCGCGCCACCGCCGCCTTGTCCTCGCGCGCCACCGCCGACGCCAGTTCGCCGGGCGGGAGGACGTCCAGCACCGCCAGCGCCGCCTTGGGCCCCACGCCCTGAATGGCCAGCAGGGTCGTAAACGCCCGCCGCTCATCGCGCGTCAGAAATCCATACAGGCGCGGCCCCGCATCCTCGCTCCACTGCGAATGGACATGCACCGTCGCCTCGTCGCCCGGCGCCGGCAGCCGCCCCAGCGTCCGCGCCCCGCACGACACGACATAGCCCACGCCGGCGCAGTCGATCAGGCATTCCGCCTCGCCGACCTCGGCCAGCACGCCTCTCAACCGCCCGATCACGCCGCCCCCCGGTGCATCGCTTCCAGCAGGGATCGCTTCCTGAGTTGCGCATGGGTGATCGCGACGGCCAGGGCGTCGGCCGCATCCGCCTTCACGTCGCCCGCGGTCGGCAGCAGCCGTTTGACCATGAAGGCGATCTGGCTCTTGTCCGCATGGCCCGCGCCCACCACCGCCTTCTTGATCAGGTTCGGCGAATATTCCGCCACCGTCAGACCCGCCTTGGCCGGCGCCAGCATCACCGCCGCCCGCGCATGACCCAGCTTCAGCGTTGAGGACGGGTTCACATTGACGAACACCTCTTCCACCGCCGCCTCCTCGCAGCCGTGGTCGGCGCAGATCGTCCCCAGCGCCTCGAACAGATGCAGCAGCCGCTCGCTGAACGGCGCGGTCTCGGGCGGGGCCACCACCCCGTGCGCCACCCACCTCAGGCGCGCGCCATCCGACACCACGACGCCCCAGCCGGTGCGTCGCAGACCGGGGTCCAGGCCGATGATTCTGACAGGTTCGTTCGCCATCCGTTCCCCTCATGCCGCAAAGAGGGTTATCGGGCAATGAACGGTTTCAGTCGTCGCGCGGGTCTAGGCTGTAGGCGACCACGCCCGGTATGGCGCACAGCTGTTCCGCCAGCCGCTTCAGCTGGCTTTCCTCGGCAGCCTTCAATCGCCAAGTCCGTCGAACGGTCTGTCCATCGATCAGCTCGAACCGGTCGTGTCGCGCGTCCGCGTCTATGGCTTTCAGCGCCGCCTCGATCGCCGGCTCCGGCGACGCCTCGCGCCGCTCCCAACACACTTCGGCGTCCACCACCGTGCGCGCGGGCAAACGCCCGTTGATCAGCCTCAACCCGATCAGGATCAGCGCCGTGACCACCGTCGCCGCCGTCCCCAGCGCATAGAGGCCTGCCCCGAACAGAATGCCGATCGCCGAGGTGATCCACAGCGACGCCGCCGTGGTCAGCCCATGGATCGAAAATCCGGTGCGGAAGATCACCCCGGCGCACAGGAACCCGATCCCTGTCAGCACGCCGTGCGCCATCCGCGTCGGGTCTGTGACGATGTTCTCGTCGGGCAGGGCGCGGAACGCCCAATCGGCCTGCGACATGGCAGCCAGCATCAGTAGGGCTGACGCCAGGCTGACCAGGATGTGCGTTCTGAGGCCCGCCGCCCGGCCCCGCCATTCGCGCTCGAAGCCGATGACCCCGCCCGCGATCACCGCGCCGAGGATCGGCAGGACGGCGCCTTCCAGACTACCCAGATTCATCCGCGCTCAACGACGGGCCGAGCGCTGATGTTCCTTGGACGGACGATGCTGCGACATCGTGGTCGCAGCGCCCGCCTCAGCCGTGCTTTTCGATATAGGTCTCGGGGTCCTTGTTCACCGGCTTGACGCCGGTGATGTGCTCGGCCTCGAAGGCGGCGAACTTGACCGCCAGCTCATGGCGCGTCTCGACGTCGGCGTTCATGCGGAAGTCGGTCAGCCCCTGCCGCTCTTCCTCGCCCATGTGTTTGGAGTTGACGACGTTCGCCTCGCCCACGGCGTCGAACCAGGCCTTGGTGCCGACCTTGTGCTTTTCGACCGCCTTGACCGCGTCGCGCAGCTTGTTGTGGTCTTCGATGGCGTCTTCGGTCTCGCCCTCGACCGTGCCGTCCTCGGCGTCATTGGCGCCCTCGCCCTGCTTCAGCAGCTCGGGATAGAAGAACCGTTCCTCGGCCTCGGCGTGCACATCCAGGAACGCCGACAACCGCGACCAGACGGCGCTCAGCGCATCGGTGTCCTTGGGGTCGATCTGTTCGATGATCGCAAACAGCCGACGCTGTTCGGCATGGTCGTCGAGGATCAGCTGGGTGATGTCCATAGGGGGCTCCAGGCGTAACGGTGAAGCCTCGTTACGCCCGGCGCACGACCCGGTTCCGTGCGAACGACTCGCGGTCGTTCGGGATCAGCCCGCGTACTTGGCCGCGTCCTCGTCGGAGATGTCCTCGTTCGAATAGACCGCCGACACGTCGTCCTCGGCGTCCAGCGCGTCCAGCAGCTTGAACAGGGTGCCGACGGCCTCGCCGGTCACCGGCACTTCGGACTGCGGCTTCCAGACGATGGCGGTGGACTTGGGATCGCCCAGCACCTTGGACATGGCCTCGGCGACGTCGTTCAGATCCTCGAAGGCGGTCCAGATCGTGTGGCCCGGCGCGTCCTCATAGATGTCGGGCTTGACCAGATCGCTCTCGACGTCCTGGGCGCCGGCCTCGATGGCGGCCTCCATGACGGCGTCTTCCGAACCGGCCTCGGCGGCGTAGGTGATCTTGCCCACCTTGTCCCACATGAAGGCGACCGAGTTCATCTCGCTCAGCGCGCCGCCGTTCTTCTTGAAGGCCGCGCCGATGTTGGACGCCGCGCGATTGCGGTTGTCGGTCAAAGCTTCGACGATAATGCCCACGCCGCCCGGACCCCGGCCCTCGTAGCGGACCTCTTCCATCGTATCGACGTCGCCGCCGGCGGCCTTATTGATCGCGCGCTGGATCACGTCCTTGGGCAGGCTTTCGGCCTTGGCGTTGTTGACCGCCAGGCGCAGGCGCGGGTTCGCCGCCGGATCCGGCAGGCCCGACTTGGCCGCCACGGTGATGTCGCGCGACAGTTTGGAGAACAGCTTGGAGCGCTGCGCATCGGCGCGCCCCTTGCGGTGCATGATGTTCTTGAATTTCGAGTGGCCGGCCATGGGATCGTCTTTGAGCGTTCTGAACCTGAGCCGCGCCTCCTAAACGAAGAGCGGCATCCTGTCACGATACGCCGATCGGGGGCGACAGGGGTGGAACCTGTACCGTTTGGGCGTATTGATCCGGGCAAGACAGACGGAGCGTAAAGCCATGACCGCAGACGACACCATCTATGAAGCCGAAGGCTATATGGACGAGGACCTGCACGAGGCCGACATTGTCGAGTGGTACGAAGCCCGCCCGGTGACCGTCTCCACCGCCGTCGCCACCGGCGCCATCGTCACAGCCTTCACCCTGGGCGCCCTGACCGCCGTCGGCGCCCTGTTCCTGATCGGCCGTCTGGACGACTAAGGCGCTAGACGCTTAGGCGTAAGGCCAGGGCCGCTAGGGCGACGCCCAGGACAGGCAGGGTGAGCACCACGCCCACCTTGAAATAATAGCCCCAACCGATCTTCACGCCCTTTCGCGCCAGGACGTGCAGCCACAGCAATGTGGCCAGCGAACCGATCGGCGTCATCTTCGGCCCCAGGTCGCTGCCGATGACATTGGCGTAGATCATCGCCTCCCTCGCCGCGCCGGTGGCGCCCGAGGCGTCGATCGACAGGGCGCCGATCAGGACCGTCGGCATATTGTTGGCGATGGCCGACAGGAAGGCCGTCAGGAACCCGGTTCCGAAGGCCGCGCCCCAGACCCCGCCCTGCGCGAATCCGTCCAGCAGGCCCGCGATCTGGCGTGTCAGGCCGGCGTTGCCCAGCCCATAGACGACCAGATACATCCCCAGTGAGAAGATCACGACCTGCCACGGCGCCTCGCGCAGCACCTTCGTCGTGCTGATGACCGCGCCGCGCCCCGCCACGACCAACAGGACGACCGCCCCCGTCGCGGCGACGGCGGACACCGGCACCCCTCGCGGTTCCAGCACGAAGAAGCCGATCAGCAGAAACGCCAGGATGATCCAGCCCCAGAGGAAGGTCGCCCGGTCCTTGATCGCGCTGGACGGCGTGGCCAGGCGCTCCACGTCATAGGCCTTGGGAATATCGCGCCCGAAGACCACAAACAGCACCATCAGCGTCGCCGCGATGCTCGCCAGGTTCACCGGCGCCATGACCGCCGCATAGCGGTCGAAGCCGATGTCGAAGAAGTCGGCTGAGACGATATTGACCAGGTTGGACACCACCAGCGGCAGGCTGCCCGCATCCGCGATGAAGCCCGCCGCCATCACGAAGGCCAGCGTCGCCATGGGGCCATAGCCGAGCGCCAGCAGCATGGCGATGACGATGGGCGTCAGGATCAGCGCCGCCCCGTCGTTGGCGAAGACCGCCGACACCGCCGCGCCCAGCAGGACGAACAGGACGAACAGCCTGCGTCCATGGCCGCCGCCCCATCGCCCGACATGCAGCGCCGCCCATTCGAAGAAGCCGGCCTCGTCCAGCAACAGGCTGATGATGATGATCGCGACGAAGGTCGCCGTGGCGTTCCAGACGATGTCCCAGACCACGGGGATGTCGGCCAGGGTGACGACGCCCAGCAACAGCGCCGCCGCCGCACCGCCCATCGCGCTCCAGCCGATCTGCAGCCCCTTCGGCTGCCAGATCACCAGGGTGATGGTGACCGCGAAGATCAGAAAGGCGACGATCATGGGCGGCTCCATCTCGGCCGACCGACGACCGCAGAGCCCCCTCTATCTTGCACGACACTACATTTCCAGTATCTTGGAATAATGGAATCCGAACCGGCCATTCTGGCGCTCGCCGCCCTGGCGCAATCCACGCGACTGGACGCCTTCCGGCTGCTTGTCCGCCATGCGCCGGACGGCCTGCCGGCCGGAGAGATCGCCGATCGTCTCGCCGTCCCGACCAATACGATGTCGGCGCATCTGGGCTTGCTGTCGCGCGCCGGACTGATCTCGTCCCAAAGGCGCGGCCGGTCGATCATCTACCGGGCCGATCTGGATCGACTGGGCGAGGTCGTGCTGTTCCTGCTCAAGGACTGCTGCCAGGGCCGCGCAGAGCTTTGCCAACCTTTGCTGGCCGAACTGGCCCCCTGCTGCGACTGAGGCCAATGGACGTCGTCATCTATCACAACCCCGCCTGCGGCACGTCGCGCAACACCCTGGCCCTGATCCGTCACGTCGGGATCGAACCGCATGTGATCGAATATCTGAAGACTCCGCCCAGCCGCGCGCTGGTGGCCCAAATGGTGGAACGGATGGGCGGATCGGTGCGCGACATCCTGCGCGAAAAGGGCACGCCCTACGCCGACCTCGGCTTGGAGGACACGAGCTTGTCGGACGACCAGCTGCTGGACGCCATCGCGGCGCATCCGATCCTGATGAACCGCCCCATCGTCCTCTCGCCCCTGGGGGTGAAGCTGTGCCGCCCGTCCGAGACGGTTCTGGACCTGCTGCCCGACCATCTCGCCAAGCCCTTCGTCAAGAAAGACGGCCAGGTCGTTCTCGGCGCCTAGGGGCGGGCGCGAAGTCTATGACGTGCGTTGCCCGTCCAGCCAGTCCAGGCGGCTGAGCTGCAGGCTGATGGCCAGTTCGATGCGGGGACGCTCGATCGGGTCCAGCGACACCACATACTGACGTAGGACGGCGATTTCCGCCTCCACCGTGCGCTTCAGGGCCGCCAGGGCCTCGGCCTTTCGGGCTGGCGGCAGGCGCTCCCACATGCCTGAGCGCAGGCGGAAGGGGTCCAGACCGACGCTCGTGGCGCGCTCGGCGTCGCAAATCCAGTCTTCCATCACCGCGACCCCCTGCGGCGTCAGGGACAGAAGAACCGTGCCCCGACCCGAGCCCGTCTCGGCCGCGTCGATCACGCCACGCTCCGTCAATCGTCGAATGGCCGGATAGACGGCGCCCGCGCTGCCCCTCCATTCCAGAGACATCGACTCCTGGAACGCCTTGCGGACCTTGAAGGCGGTCGTGGCGCCGCGATGATGGATTTCCGACAGGATGGCGCCTTCCAGCTCCGTCAGGCTTCCTTGCCGATTGTTCATTTGACCCGATCCGACTCGATAGTCCTAATCGGACTATCGACGTCCATGGAGGAATGCATGATCCGGTCCCTGTTCAAACGCGCCATGGCGGCGTCCTGCCTGGCCGGGGCCAGCCTATCGGCTGGCCTCGCTGCGGCGCAAGCCGCACCCGTCGCTCAAGCGACCCCTCAGGCGACCGCGTCGGCGCCGGCGGCCGCTGTGGCCCGCATCCCGCTCTATGTCTCGGACGGCCGGGCGCTTCTGATGATGCGGATCAACGGCGGCCATCCTGCGCCCGTCGTCTTCGACACCGGCACCAACGGCAACCTGATCTACAAGTCCTACGCCGACGACATCGGCATGCCGAACGTGGGCCCATCCCAGTCCAGGGACGGCAGCACGGGACTTATGGTGCCCGGCTATACGACCAGCCTGAAGGGCGTGACCCTGGGCGGCTATGCGATCACCGAGGGCCCCGCCACGGTCTTCGAGTTCAGGGACGAGGACGAAGTCGGCATCTTCGGCCCCAACAGCTTCCACGGAAAACTGGTCGAGATGAATCTGGCGAAGGGCGAGCTTCGCATCATGGCGCCAGACGCGCCCCAGCGTCCCGAGGGCCCCGGACACGCCTATTCCGACGACGAACACCTGCCGGTCGTCGCCCTGGACCTGCCGGGCGCCTCGGTCGAGGCCACCCTGGACACCGGCAACGACAGCGCCTTCCTCCTGCCGCTGTCTCTGGTCAGTCAGATCAAGCTGAAGGGCGAACCACGCAAGATCGGCATCGCGACCTCGGCCGCCGGAACCCAACCCGTCTACGAGGCCCAGGCCGATGGCCCGGTCAAGGTCGGCGGCGTCGTGGTCGACAGCCCCAAACTGCGCTTCATCGAGGGCGGAACTCCCAATGTCGGCCTGCCCATGATGCGCAAGTTCCGGTTCGTCTTCGACCCCACCAACGAACGCACCTGGGTTCTGGCGGGCGACTGATGGTCAGGGCGGTCCGATGTCTTCAGGCGTCGGACCGTTCGGGCGTCTGCGGGACGCGATCCGTCAACAGCTTCAGAACCTTGGCGGTGATGGCCAGTTCCTCGTCGGTGACGCCCGCCAGCAGTCGGGTGCGATCCTCGCGCGCCACACGATCAGAGGCGTTCAGCGCAACCAACCCCTTGGGCTCCAGCCGGATCAGATTGGCGCGTCCGTCGCCGCTCAGCGGATGGCGCGACACCAGCCCCTCTTCGATCGACAGCTTGACGCGGCGCGACAGCGACGCCTCCGATATCCGCAGGATCGCCGCCAGCTCCGACTGCGTCAGACCCTTGGGCTTGGACGCCAGAACATACAGGTGCGCACGCTGAGCCGCCGTATAGCCTCGACCGCGAAACAGCGCATTGGCCCGCGTGATCCACGCCCGGGCCACGAAGGCGATGCGCATGGACACGACCAATTCCAGGCTTCCGCGCGGATCGTCCCCGGTCGTCGCTGCATCCGCCTCCGTAAAGCTCAGATAGAAGGCGTCATCGAGATCGGCGGGGTCGGAAGACATCGGCATCACGCAAACAGGCGCTGGATTTCAGGCGAAGGGCGACAGCTCTACCCCGCGCGCAGGTTCTCTACCACGCTCCTCAACCGCGCCGGCAGCGGCTTGGGCCGGCGGGTTTCGGCGTCGACATAGACGTGGACGAAATGGCCGATGGCGGCGGGAACATCCACGCTGCGCTTGAAGACCGCAAAGCCGTAGGTGACGCTGGAGGTGCCGATCGCATCGACCTTGATCCCGACCTCGATCACATCGGGAAACTTCAGCGACGAGGTGTAGCGACAGCCCGAATCCACCACCAGGCCGATGGACTCGTCCAGCGCATTGGCGATCAGCAGGTGGGCGTTCACCGCAGAGTCCACGAACTCGTAGAATTTGGCGTTGTTGATATGCCCGTACTGGTCGTTGTCGGCCCAGCGGGTGGAGACCATGTGAAAGGCCTTGTAGGTCGCCCGTTGCGCCAGCGCGCCCTCGTCTCGTTTCGGCATCGTCGTCTCCCTCGGCGACGCGAACCGTCGCTCTCCATCCCGACGCTCTAGCTTGGACGACGTTAGGTCAAGCGCCTATCGGTAGCTTGTTGATGACGAAGGCTTGACCACATGATCCTTAAGACTCGCGCCGCCGTCCTGTCTGACATGGGCGCCGCCCGCCCCTACGCCGACAGCCGCCCCCTTTCGGTCCAGACCGTCACGCTGGACCCGCCCGGCCCCGGCGAAGTGCTGGTCGCGATCAAGGCGGCGGGCCTGTGCCACTCGGACCTTTCCGTCATCAACGGCGACCGCCCCCGCCCCCTGCCCATGGCCCTGGGGCACGAGGCGGCGGGCGTGGTCGAGGCGCTGGGGGATGGCGTCACCGATCTCGCCATCGGCGATCACGTCGTCATGGTCTTCATGCCGTCGTGCGGCCACTGCAACCCGTGCGCCGGCGGCCGTCCCGCCCTGTGCGAGCCTGGCGCCGCCGCCAACGGCCGGGGCGAGCTTCTGTCCGGCGCTCGCCGCATCTTCCGCGAGGGCGAGCCCGTCAACCACCACCTTGGCTGCTCCGCCTTCGCCGAGCGGGCCGTCGTCTCGCGCCGCTCCCTGGTCAAGATCGATCCCGACCTGCCGTTCGAAGAGGCGGCCCTGTTCGGCTGCGCCGTCCTGACCGGCGTCGGCGCCGTGGTGAACACCGCTGGCGTCAAGGCGGGCCAGAGCGTCGTCGTCATCGGTCTCGGCGGCGTGGGCCTGGCCAGCGTGCTCGGCGCCCTGGCCTCGGGCGCCAGCCCCGTCGTCGCCGTCGACCTGTCCGAGGACAAACTGGCCCTGGCCCGCACCCTCGGCGCGGTCGAAACCGTCAACGCCGCCGACCCCGATGCGGTCGATCAGGTCCGCGCCCTGACCAACGGCGGCGCTGACTTCGCCTTCGAAATGGCCGGCTCGGTCCGGGCGCTGGAGGCGGCGTGGAAGATGACCCGGCGCGGCGGAACCACCGTCACCGCCGGCCTGCCGCCGCCCGATGCGGCGCTGGCCGTCAACGTCGTCTCCCTGGTCGGCGAAGAGCGCACGCTGAAGGGCTCCTACATCGGAACCTGCGTCCCCAGCCGCGACATCCCCCGTTACGTCGCCCTGTATCGCCAAGGCCGCCTGCCGGTGGATCGGCTGATGAGCGGCGTCATTCCCCTGGATGACATCAACACCGGCTTCGACCGCCTCCACGCCGGCGAGGTCGTGCGACTGATCGTCAGACCCTGACGACACTGTAATCCCGCCGCCCGGTTTCGGCCGTAAATTCGCAGACCAATGTCCGCCCAAGCTTCAGCGGAGATCTCCCATGCGCCCGTCTCGCCTGTCCTGCGCCGCCGCGATGTCGGCCGTCGTCGTCGCCTTCGCCGTTCCGGGCCTGGCGCAGGCGCAGGAGACCTCGCCTCAAAACAACGCTGAGATGGCCGCCATCTTCGCCGCCGACCAGGCCGTAAGGCAGAACCTGACGCCGGACTTCTTCAAGGACCGTGCCCGCGTCACAGCAATGCTCGCCGAAGACGCCGCGCGCCGGGTCCAGACCCGCGCCCTGCTGGACGCCGGCGCGCTTAGCACCGGCGAGGACTATCGCGCCGCCGCCTTCGTGTTCCAGCACGGCTCCACGCCCGAGGATTATCTGCTGGCCCATAGCCTGGCCGTCGCCGCCGTCGCCAAGGGCTCGCCCGAAGGCGCCTGGATCGCCGCCGCGACGCTGGATCGCTATCTGCAGATGACCGAAAAGCCGCAGATCTACGGCACCCAGACCCGCAAGACCCGCGACGCCCCGGCCACCCTCGATCCCTACGACCGCGCCCTGATCCCCGACAGCCTGCGCGCCGTCTTCGGCGTCCCGCCCCAGTCGGAACAGGACGCCCGTCTGGCGGCCGTCAACGCCGCGGCGGAGGCCGCGGCGTCCAAGCCCTGATTGCTCAGTTCGCGGCGGGCTTCGGCGGGGCGTTCTTCACATACTGGTCTAGCCAGCGGGTCATCTCCCACAGGGTGTGGCCCACGGATTCTCGCGCGCGGTATCCATGCGCCTCCAGCGGCAGGGTGACGTAACGCGCCGTCGCCCCCAGCCCCTTCAGCGCCGCATAGAAGCGCTCGGACTGCACCGGGAAGGTGCCCGAGTTGTCGTCCGCCTCGCCGTGGATCAGCAGGATCGGTTCGTTCAGCTTGTTCGCATAGGTGAAGGGCGACATCTCGGTATAGACCTCGGTCGCCTCCCAATAGTTGCGCTGCTCGGACTGGAAGCCGAACGGCGTCAGGGTGCGGTTATAGGCGCCCGACCGCGCGATCCCGGTGCGGAACAGATCGCTGTGCGCCAGCAGGTTCGCCGTCATGAAGGCGCCGTAGCTGTGGCCGCCGACCGCGATCCGGTCGCGGTCCGCCACGCCCATGCCGACCACGGCGTCGACCGCAGCCTTCGCATCGGCGACCAGCTGCTCGACATAGGTGTCGTTCGGCTCGGCCCCGTCCTTGCCGATGATCGGCATGGAGGGGTTGTCGAAGATCGCATAGCCCTGGGTCAGCAGGAACAGATGGCTGGACCCGCCCGGCCGTACGAACCGGTTCTGCACGTCCACCGTCTGGCCCGCCACCGCCGCATCGGTGAATTCGGCCGGATAGGCCCACATCAGCATCGGCAGCGGCCCGTCGCGGTCCTTGTCGTAACCGGCCGGCAGATACAGCGTCCCCGACAGCTTGACCCCGTCGGCCCGCTCATAGGTCACCAGTTGCCGCGTCGCCTCGGCCAGTTGCGGCGCCGGATCGGGGAAGTTGGTCAGCCGCGTCGTCTGGCCCGTCGTCAGATCGCGGATCTGCAGGTTGGGCGGATCCAGCCGCGTCTCGCGCTGCGTCACCACCCGCTTGCCGTCCGCATCCAGGAAGCCGACCACGGCCTCGTAATCCGTATTGGCCGAGGTCCACAGCCGTTCGCTGCGTCCCGTCGCCGGGTCCATGGCGGCCAGGAAGGGGAACTCGCCCTGCGGCGTGGCGCCGGCGCCTGACATCAGAATGCGCCCCTGCGGATCGAAACGGATCACCGAACGGCCCTGCGCATTCGGCTGGGTCACCGGCTGGCCCGGATTGTCGTAGCGCGCCTGATAGTTCCGCTCCAGCAGCACCCGGCCCTCGCCAGGATTGGACGGATCGACCACGAAACGCGTCTCATGCCGGGTGTTGAACCAGCGGCTGTTGACGATGGCCAGGTCGTCCCGGCCCCAGACGACGCCGCCAAACCGTTCTTTCAGGTCGATCAGCTTCACGGGCTCGGCCGTGAACGGCGCCGCCTGCATGAAGACCCGGTCCCGGAACTCGGCCGCCTTGCGGATGTCCCCGCCGTCCAGCGCCTCGACCCAGGTCAGGGTCGCCGGCGCATCGGCCCGCCATTCGACCGAGCGCGGCCCCGGCGCCACGGCGTCGAAGGCGGTCGGCACATCGTCCCTCAGCGGCAGGTCGGCGACCGTGCGCACCACGCGACCGTTCAGATCCGTCACCACGATCTCGGTCGGGAATAGGTCGTCCGGCACCGCATAGGAGTAGGGCCGCTTGGCGATCTCATGCAGGATGTATTTGCCGTCCGGCGACACCGACGCGTCCAGATAGACCGCCGGCGCCCCGATCGTCCTTGCACGGCCGTTCAGCGGAACCAGCGTCAGCTGGCTGGTGAAATAATGGTCGAACAGGGCCTCGTCGCCAGGGTTCGACAACAGGTCCTGATAGGTCCGCACCGGCGCGACCCGCCCGGCCGTCTCCTCGATGTTCGGCCCCGTGGGCGCCGCCGTCACGTCCGGCGCCGGACCGCGTCCCGCCGGCACCGCCTCGACCAGCAGGCCCGAACTGTCGGGCAGCCACTCATAACCCGTCCCGCCGGTCATATTGACCACCGGATCGGTCAGCTTGCGCGCCCGCGCCGAGGCCACGTCCACCACCCACAGCTCCAGCCCCGTCGGCCGGTCCAGCACGAAGGCCAGCGACTTGGCGTCCGGCGAGAACCGCGGCGCCGTGAACCGCGCGCCGTCGGGCAGGGCCACGACGCGAGGTTGCCCGCCATCCACCGCCTGCAGGCTCAGACCCGTCAGCCACGCCACCCGGCTTTCGGCCGCGCCATTGTTCCTCGGATTGATCCGCGTCCCCGCCAACCGCAGCATCGGCTCGGCCAGGGCCTTGATGCTGGGCAGGTTGGACCGGTCCATCAACACCAGCGTCCGCCGATCCGGGCTCAGCATCGACGACGGCGTCGGCTTGGCGTCCAGGATGTCCGCGATCGGCGCCGGCGGCTGCTGATAGACCATCGGTCCCGCAGCCGGCCCCGCGTTCTGGGCCCCCGCGTTCTGGGCTAACGCCCCACCCGACACGCCGCTCAGCAGCACCGCCGCCAGAACCAGCCCAACCCCACGTCCACGCATCATCATCGTCTGAAGTCCCCACAAATCCCGAACCCCAGACCTAACCCCGCCTTTCCACCGCCGACAACCCGTTTCGGCGTTACAGTGTCACATTGGCGCGGCGACGCCTGCGCCTGGCCCAGTCGATCCTCGACATATCGCTGATATTCCAGATTGCCGCAGTCGGGCTTCGGCGTTAAGTTTCGCCGGAAACATCGGGGGGTGTGTCATGGCGACTGCGAACAGGATGGGCGGGGCCGACCGCACTTCGGACCGCGTCTTTCCGGGGCTGGCCGTCGTCATGGCGCTTGTCGTCGTGGCAGGCTTTTCGCTTCAGCTCGCCATGGGCCGTTCCAGCTTCGAGGCCCCGCTGCTGGTCCACGCCCACGCCGTGGTCTTCATGGGCTGGGTCGTCATCTTCCTGGTTCAGAACCTGTTGATCGCCACGGGCCAACTGCGTTGGCACCGACCGCTGGGCTGGCTGGCGGCTGCATGGCTGGCGCCCATGCTGATCCTGGGCTGGCTGGTCACCGAGGCCATGGTGCGTCGGGGCGACGTGCCCTTCTTCTTCCGGCCCTTGCAGTTTCTGGTCTTCGATCCCCTCTCGCTCGCGACCTTCGTCGGCCTCACCATCGCGGCGGTGTGGCTTCGTCGGTCGACGGACTGGCATCGCCGCCTGCACTATTCCGCCATGGCGATCCTGCTGGGGCCGGCGGTCGGTCGGCTTTTGCCCATGCCCTTGCTGATCCCCTGGGCCTGGGAGGCGACGACGCCCGTCACCCTGGCGTTTCCGGTCATCGGCATGATCATCGATCTGGCGAAGACCCGCCGGATCCACCCCGCCTGGTTCTGGGGTCTGGGGGTTCAGATCGCCATGATCGCGGCGATCGAGGCACTCACCTGGTCGCCGCTCGGCCTTCAGCTTTACCAGACCGTCACGGCCGGTTCTCCCGGCGCGACCGTCGCGCCGCTCGCCTTCCCGACGCCCCCCGGTCCGCCGCCAGGGGTCTGACCACGATGAAGAGGCGCAGACCGCGTCCCTACCCCGCCAGCAGCGCCTCGACCTGATCGCGCTCCGGCGCTGAGGGCTGCGCGCCCGGGCGGGTCGCGGCGAAGGCTCCGGCGGCGCAGGCGAAGCGCAGCGCCTCGGCCGGGTCCATGCCTTCCAGCAAAGCCACCGTGATGGCGGCGACGAAGGCGTCGCCTGCGCCCGTCGTATCGACCGCCTCGACGGCCGGCGGGGTCGCCCAGGCCATTTCGACGCCGCGCTGATACATGGCCGCGCCTCGTGCGCCCTTGGTGACGACGACCCGTCCCCCGCCCCGGTGCAGGCCGTCGCCATAGAAGGCCGCCTCGGTCTCGTTGACGACGATCAGGTCGGCGCGGCGCAGCAGCAGTTCCGACACCGGCGCGGCGGGCGCCAGATTGGCGCAGACGAAGCCCGTCGCCCGACCCACCGCCGCCTCGACCGTCTCGATCGGCAGCTCCAGCTGAACGATCAGCGCGCCCTCGATCCGCTGCGGCAGTTGTTCAGGGGTGACCATGTGGTTGGCGCCGGCCGCGACCACGATCTGGTTCTCGCCGGTCGGATCGACGGCGATCAGGGCCACGCCCGTCGGGGCCGCCACATCCACCTCCACCCCCGCCAGATCGACGCCCAGGTCTTCCATCAGGGCCAGGGCCTCGCCGGCCATGGCGTCGTCCCCGACCCGCCCGATCAGGCTGGCCTCGGCCCCCAGTTTCTCGGCCGCCAGCGCTTGGTTGGCGCCCTTGCCGCCGGGATGCCGCGCCAGGGTCGCCCCGGTCACCGTCTCACCCGGCGCCGGCAGTTGGGGCGCGGTGGCCACCAGATCCAGATTGATCGAGCCGACGACGGTGATCCTCATGCGGCGGCCTCCAGCGCCTGAGCCTTCAGCTTGCCGACGATCAGGTCGAACACCCCTTGCGCGTCCGCCGCGACCGCCCAGCGATGCCGCGCCGTCGCCGGATCGATCCGGAACTCCACCGCCGTATGCCCGCGCGTCAGGTCCGAACTTGTCTCCACCTCGATCCGGCAGGGATTCGTCTCAAACAGGTCGGGCTTGATCAGCCAGGCGATGGGACAGGGGTCATGCAAGGGGGCTGCATCCCACCCCACGATCTCGCGCTCCACCCGCTGCGAGAACCGCAGCGTCGACGCCGCCGCCCGCGCGGCCTCGCTGTCGATGGCCTCTATCGCCACGATCCGGTCCTCGGTCGCGCGCACCTGATGGGTCGCATCCAGGCCGAAGGCGACCACCTGACATCCCGATCCGAACACCACCGCCGCCGCATCCGGATCGGCCCAGATGTTGAACTCGGCGGATGCGGTGACATTGCCGCCTTCCGACCGCGCCCCACCCATGACCGCCACCGGCCCCAGTCGCTCGGCCAGCCGCCGCTCACGCCGCATCGCCAGCGCCAGATTGGTCATCGGCCCCAGGACGGCGATGGCGACCGAGGCTTCGGGCCGGCTCATCACCAGATCGACGATGGCGTTGGCGGCCGGCCCGTCGCCGACGATCCCCGTCGGTTCGAACGGCTCCAGATCGCCCAGACCCTCGACGCCGTGAAACTCGCCCGCCCCCGCCGGCGGACGTTTCAGCGGCCGCTCCGCCCCGCCGAACACCGGCACGTCCTCGCGCCCGGCGATCTGGCGGATGATCCGCGCATTGCGCTGGGTCTTGGCGCCGGGAACATTGCCCCCGACCGTGGTGACGGCCAGCAACTCCAGCTCGGGCGCGGCGAAGGCCAGAAACAGCGCCACGGCGTCGTCCACGCCGGGGTCGCAATCGATGATCAGGGACTGAATAGACACCGCCCATGACTAGGCAGGCCGGCCGCGCGGAGCAAGCCGCAACCGCGCCTCACACCCGACACGCCTGCACGCAGGCCTGGGCCAACACCTCGGCCGAATCCGTCAGCGGGATCGGCGCATCCTCGGCCTTCAGCAGCAGCGGCACCTCGGTGCAGCCGGCGATCAGCCCATGCGCGCCCGCATCCGCCAGGGCCTGGGCCAGGCGCGACATCCCTGCCCGCGCCGCCTCGCCGACATCGCCGCGCTTGACCCCATAGACCAGGCCCATGAAGGCCTCGCGGTCCGCCCCCTCCAGCAGCACGGTGTCGATACCGCGCGCCGCCAGCGCCTGCGTGTAAAGCCGCTCGCCCCCCGGCGTCGCCAGCACCCCGATCCGCTTAACTCCAGAAGTCGCCGCCGCATCCGCCGTCGCCGCGATCATGTCGATGAAGCGCAGGCCCTTCGCCTCGCACGCCGCGCGGATGCTGCCCGCCTGGGCGTGGGCGGTGTTGCACGGCATGGCGATCACCTCGGCCCCCGCCGCCGCCAGCCCCTCGGCCATCTGTCCCAGCACCACCTCGGCCTCGCCCGGCCGCGTGTTGCGATCGGGCACCTGGGGGTTCAGGTCCATCACCACCCGGATGTGATCGGCGTCGCCTTCCGCCGGCGTCAGCGCCTGCACCCGCGCCAGAAACGCCACCGTCGCCGCCGGTCCCATGCCGCCGATGACGCCCAGGATCTTGCTCATCGCATCACGCCCCATCCCACGACCGCGGCGGCGGCCAGAACTGCCGGCACGGCGTAGCGGCTCTTCCAAGCCCACGCCACCGCCAGGGCGCCCGCAAAGATCGCTGCAGCCGCCGCCATCGACGGCGCCCGCTGCAAGGTCGCCCAGCCCAGCTCCACGCTGGTCGCGGCGATGATCCCTACGACGGCGGCGGCGACCCCGGCCAGAAGATCGTGCAGCCGCCGGTCCTCGACCACCGCCTCCAGCCGCTCATAGAAGATCATCGAAAAGGCGAAGGCGGGCGCGAACACCCCGACCGTCATCGCCAGCGCCCCGCCCCAGCCCGCGACCACGAAGCCGACGAAGGTGCAAAAGATCACCAGCGGCGCCGGGATCACCCCCGCAAAGGCGATCCCGTCCAGAAACGCCCCATCGTCGATCAGCCCGCGCCCCACCGTATCGGCGCGCACATAGGGAATGGCGGTATAGGCGCCGCCGAACGTCAGCAGCCCCGCCTTCAGCCCCGTCCAGAACATCGCAACCCAGCCGACGTCGCCCGCCGGCCCCGCCGTCTGTCCGAGGACCGGCCCACCGTCCCCCAGCCCGTACATCGCCAAGGCTGCAACGACCGCCAGCACCACGACCCCGACGGCCAGGCCGACCCGCCCGGCCCAGACCAGCACATAGGCCGCCCCGCCCGCCGCCAGCACGATCCAGAACGCCGCCCCGGCCAGGGTCGCCACAAAGCCGACGACGGCGACGGCCCACAGCCAGCGATCCTCCAGGATATGCGATCCGATCTTGCAGACGGCGCGCACGATCACCGCCACCACCGCCGCCTGAACGCCCAGGAACGCCCCGGCCAGCAGGCCCACGACCGGCGACAGCGCCACATAGGCCCAGCCGATCCCCAGCATCAGCATCAGCCCGGGCAGCATGAACCCCAGGCCCGCCAGCAGGCCGCCGATCCGCCCCCGCGCCCGCATGCCCATGTGCACGCACAGCTCGTGCGCCTCCGGCCCCGGCAGGACCTGCAACACCGCCAGCAGCCGGTTGAACCGCGCGCTGGACATCCAACGGTCCTGATCGACCAGCTCGCGCCGGATCATCGCGATCTGCGCTACCGGCCCGCCAAACGCCAGCAGCCCGAACCGCGAGAACCGCAAAAACACCGCCGTCAAAGACATCGCCGGCGGGACAGGTTCGATCTCGCGCACCGTCATTTGATCACCTGATCTCGCCCAAACCGTTGGCGATAAAGGCTAGTCGGCGGAAGTTGCCATCCTTGCCTCAAATCGCTCGATCTTCGGTCTCAAAATCCAAACACCGAGCAGAGCAAAGAACATGAGGAACATTGTCACAACGATCTGTCCCGCCGATGCTTGGCCGTTGAAGACGTCAGCGTTTTCCAGCGCCTGAGCGGCAAACCATAAGGCGACAAAAAATACGATGAAGAACGCCAAGGCGGCGGGGCTGTTCTGCATCGACCAACCCGCCAATGCCGCAATAATCGGCATTATCGGGGGGACGGCAAACAACCATCCCCAAGTCACCCCAGCACCAGGCGCTCCGCAGGCTTTCGCCACCCTGAAAATCGACCAGCACCAAAGGCAGGTGGCGGCGATCGGCAAAGCCGTCACAATCCCCCGTATCAGTGGGGTTACGTGCAGCCCTGACAGCACAATCTGCACGACCATCGCAACGACGAGAACGGCGGTAAGGACTGCAGGGTGTAGTCGCGCGAAATATCTGGAAAGCTCAACCATAGATATCCGTTATCGGCATTCCGGGAAAACACAACCTTCGGATACCGCGTCAGCCAACGCCCCGCGCGATCCGATAGGGCCCCGCACGCATCGCCAGCGGCCGCCCCTTCCAGCTCAGTCGCACCGCGCCCTAGTTCACAAGGGCGTCCACCGCGGCGTGAACCTGCGGCATCGCCTCGCGCGACGCGCCGCCCTCGCCCGCGACCACCCGCGCGACCTCGCTGGGGCAGACGGTGGCGTCCTCGGCGCGGGCGGCCAGCAGCGCCAGGGTCGCCTCGCGCGGATCCATGACGGACGGCGCGCCTACAGCACCCCTTCGATCTCGGTCTGATAGCCGAACAGCCCCTGCGCCCCGCCGGTGTGCAGGAACACCACCGTCTCGCCCCCAGAACCAGAAGTGAACCGACCGGCCCGCGCCAGGGCGATCAGCCCCTTCATCGCCTTGCCGGAATAGACCGGGTCCAGCACGATCCCGTCCAGACGCGCGGCCAGGGTCAGGGCGTCGATCACCCCCTGGTCGATCAGGCCATAGCCCTCGCCGACATAGTCGCAGTCGGCGACCACCCTTTCCCTCGTCACCCGCCCCGGCTGGCCCAGCAGGGCGGCCGTTTCCTCGGCCAGTTTGAAGACGTTCGCCTCCTGCTTGTCCTTGGGCGCCCGCACCCCGATTCCCAACACGGGAATGTCCGCCCCCATGACCGCCAGCCCGGCGACCAGGCCCGCGTGAGTGCCCGCGCTGCCTGTCGCCGTCACGATCCGGTGGACCTCCAGATCCATCTCATCGGCCTGGACCACGATCTCGCGCGCGCAATCGACATAGCCCAGCGCCCCGACCGGGTTCGATCCGCCGCCGGGAATGACATAGGGCTTGCCGCCCCGCGTCCGCACCTCGGCCGCCGTCTTCTCCAGCTCGGCGACCATGTCCGTCCCGCCCGGCACGGTGCGCAGGGTCGCGCCGAACAGCCGATCCAGCAGCACGTTGCCGTTGCCGACATAGTCCGTCGCCTTGGACCCCGTCCGCTCTTCCAGAATGATCTCGCAGGCCAAGCCGTGCGCCGCCGCCGCCGCCGCTGTCTGGCGCACATGGTTGGACTGCACCGCCCCTTGCGTCACCAGCGTATCGGCGTCCTCTTCGAACGCCGCGCCCAGCAGGAACTCCAGCTTGCGGGTCTTGTTGCCGCCGCCGGCCAGGCCGGTGCAGTCGTCGCGCTTGATCCACAGATCCAGACCCAACTCCTCCGACAGGCGGGGCAGCGGCTCCAGCGGCGTCGGCAGATGGGCCAGGCGGATGCGGGCGAAACGGGCGAGATGCATGGGACGGTTTCCTGTTCGCCGTCTTGATAGCCCGCGCCCGTGACATTCAAAAGCGCCAGCCAAGCCGCCCGCCCCTTCGCCCGCCTCGACCTCAGCCCGGCGCGCCGGCCTCGGCCACACGCGTCGGCGCGACGAAGGCGGCGTCGCACAGGGCCTGGGCGAAGGCGTGGGACGTGACCGCCTGGCGATCCATCAGGGCGTCCAGCACCCCGGCCCCCGCATCCACCGTCACGACCAGCGGATAACGTCCGACCACCTGACCGCCCTGCGCCGGATCGCGCAGTTCCGCCGTCGCCCGCATCCGGTGTTCGGCGCGATCGCCGGCAAGAATGGCCAGGCGCGGCGCCCGGCTCAGCGCCTCGACATGGATGCTCAGGTTCAGCCGATGCCGGCCGCCGGCGCACAGCCCCATTTCGTTCAGCACCTCGTCGTTGAAGGTGTCGGCGAAGTCGTCCTCGGCGTCCAGCCAGCCGGTCGTGGTTGTGACGCTGCCGATCCGCGCCTGCTCGGCCATGGCGGGCGACAGGGCCATCGGCGCGCCGCCGACATCCACCGAGGCGCAGGCCGTCAAGCCCGCGCACGCCAGAACCGCGATCACGGCGGTCGTCTTGATCTGTTTCATCGTTCCCTCTCCCTAGAGTTGATACCAAGCTTGGCTGCGAATGAACGCCGCCTGAACGTCGTTCGACAAGCGGTCCGGAGCCAAAGCCGGCGTCCAAGCGTTGCCGTCGCATGACCGCCGCCGCGCCCCCTTTGGATCTGCAACGCGAGCGCGCCTATGTCCGCGATCTGGGCCGCGCCTTCGCCGGCGCCCTGGTGTTCAACATTCCGCTGTTGATGACGATGGAGATGTGGGCGCAGGGCGTGATCATGGACCGCTGGCGGCTGCTGACCTTCATCGTCGCCGGCCTGCCGCTGCTGTACGGCCTGGCCTATTACGCCGGCTTCTCCAAGCGGCGCGGGCCGGTCAACGATGCGCTGGACACCGCCGTGGCCCTGGCGGTCGGCTTCATCACCGCCTCGGTGCTGCTGATCCTGTTTGGCGTCGTCGAATGGGACGCGCCGCCGCGCGAGGGCCTGGGCATGGTCGCGCTTCAGGCCATTCCCGGCGCCATGGGCGCGCTTCTGGCCCGGCGTCAGCTCAGCGGCGCGGGTTCAGAGTCCGGGGGAGGCGACACGGACGAGGATCAGGCCTCCTATTTCGGCGAACTGTTCCTGATGGCGGCCGGCGCCCTGTTCTTCGCCCTGAACGTCGCCCCGACCGAGGAGATGATCCTGATCGCCTACAAGGCGACGCCCGCCCACATCCTGGCCCTGATCGCCGTCTCCATCCTTCTGCTCCACCTGATCGTCTTCAAGGCGGGCTTCGCCGGTCAGGAAGAGGCCGATCATCCGATCAAGGCCTTCCTGCATTTCACCTTGCCCGGCTACGCCATCGCCCTGGCCGTCAGCCTGTTCACCCTGTTCCTGTTCGGCCGCACCGACGGCCATGCCGTCGCCGGCGTGGTCCAGACCATGATCGTCCTGGGCTTCCCCGCCGCCATCGGCGCCGCCGCCGCCCGTCTGTTGGTCTGACCCCATGCCCACGAAGAAGAAGCCCGCCGCATCGACCCGCCCTCTGTTGCAATGGGGCATGGCCTTGCTCGGCGCCGTCATCACCCTGACCGCCATCGGCATCGTGGTGTGGGAGGCGCTCCAGCCCACGGCCGCACCGGCGCTCAGCGCCCGCATCGTCGCCGTGGACGTCACCGCCGCAGGCCAGGTCGCGACCGTCCGGGTTCAGAACGACGGCGACGACACCGCCGCCGCCGTGGATATCGAAGGGATTCTGGGCGATCAGACCGCGACCGCCAGCCTGGACTACGTCCCCGGCCACGGCCACGCCAAGGCCTACCTCCGCTTCGACGCCGATCCGCGCGCGGCGGCCGTCTCGGTCAAGGGTTGGTCGGCGCCTTAGAAGGCGTTCAGGCCGCCTGGGCCAGCACCGCGTCCTGCATCCGCTCGACCGTCTGCTGGGGCGCGCCGGCGCCGTCCACCGTGGCCCGCAGCGTCTCTTCCAGCGCCGGAGTCACGCGCACGCTGGCCATGGCCCAGCCGGAAAAGCCGCGCGCCGGGATCGGCTTGCGCTCGATCACCACCACCTCGTCATGACGCGGATCGCCCGCCAGCCGCGTCATCAGCCGGTCCAGATCCTGCGCCGCGCCCTCCAGCACCTGCAGGAACCGTCCGTCGTGGATCAGCAGCGCCCCGGTCAGGTCGTCGCGCGCATTGTTCCGCTGCGACGTGGCCAGGATGTCCACCTGCATCAGCAGGCTGTCGGCGTTCCCCCGCGCGCGGCTGGTGTAGAGGACGCGTTCCAGGTTCAGGCTCATATCCTCGTTTCACTCCGCCGACGCCGGCATCCGGCCCAAGCTTTGCGCATAGCCCAATAAATCCGCCGCGCCTACAACGACTTATGTGCGGTTTCGGACAACTCGACATCCGCCGCGACGCGGGTTAGCCTGCAGGCGTTCTCCGGGGGGTCGCAATCGAGCGGCTGAGATAGAGGTTTCTCCTCTGACCCGTCGAACCTGATCCGGGTCATGCCGGCGAAGGGATGAGTAACGCTATCGGTCCTCACGCGACAGGACCCTCGCGCCCGACGTCGGCGGACCTCAAACCGTTTGAGGCCGCCATGAACATCCAAGTCACCCCGCCCGCCCTGCCCGAAGAACCGAACGTCGAGTTGGCGTTGAAGGACGCGCGCGAACAGGTGATGAAGGAGACGGGGACCATCCCGACCGGCGAGCGTGCCGGATCGAGGAAGGTCTATGTCGCGGGCGAACTCTATCCCGACATCCGCGTCCCCTTCCGCGAGGTCGCCGTCCACGCATCCGCCAACGAGCCGCCGGTGACCATCTATGATTCATCGGGCCCCTACACCGACCCGACCGTCGCCATCGACATCAAGCGCGGCCTGCCCCACGTCAAATCCAGCTGGCAGCTGGATCGCGGCGACATCGCGCCGGTCGCCAATCCGCGCGAGGTCAAGCCCGAGGACAACGGCCATGCGTCGGGCCGTCACCTGGCCCCGCGCTTCGACACCTCCAATCACCGCGTCTTCAAGGGCGTCGAGGGCCGCCCGGTCACCCAGTACGAATACGCCAAGGCCGGCGTCATCACGCCCGAGATGGAATATGTCGCCATCCGCGAGAACCTGCGCCGCGAGCAGAACAGCCCCTGCATCCGCGACGGCGAGGACTTCGGCGCCGCCATCCCCGACTTCGTGACGCCCGAGTTCGTGCGGCAGGAGATCGCGCGCGGCCGCGCCATCATCCCGCACAACATCAACCACCCCGAGGTCGAGCCGATGATCATCGGCCGCAACTTCCTGGTGAAGATCAACGCCAACATCGGCAACTCCGCCGTCCTCAGCTCCGTCGACGACGAGGTCGACAAGCTGGTCTGGGCCACCCGCTGGGGCGCCGACAACGTCATGGACCTGTCGACGGGCCGCAACATCCACAACATCCGCGACTGGATCATCCGCAACTCGTCCGTCCCGATCGGCACCGTCCCCATCTATCAGGCGCTGGAGAAGGTGAACGGCGTCGCCGAGGACCTGACCTGGGAGGTGTTCCGCGACACCCTGATCGAACAGGCCGAACAGGGCGTGGACTATTTCACCATTCACGCGGGCGTGCGCCTGCCCTTCGTGCCGATGACGGCGAAGCGGGTGACGGGCATCGTCTCACGCGGCGGCTCCATCATGGCCAAGTGGTGCCTGGCCCACCACAAGGAGAGCTTCCTCTACGAGCATTTCGAGGACATCTGCGACATCATGCGCGCCTATGATGTGTCATTCAGCCTGGGCGACGGCCTGCGCCCCGGCTCCATCGCAGACGCCAATGACGAGGCCCAGTTCGCCGAGCTGCGCACCCTGGGCGAACTGACCAAGATCGCCTGGGCCAAGGGCTGCCAGGTCATGATCGAGGGCCCCGGCCACGTGCCGATGCACAAGATCAAGCAGAATATGGACGAGCAGCTGAAGCACTGCCACGAGGCGCCCTTCTATACGCTCGGGCCCCTGACCACCGACATCGCGCCGGGCTACGACCACATCACCTCGGCCATCGGCGCGGCCATGATCGGCTGGTTCGGCACGGCCATGCTCTGCTACGTCACGCCCAAGGAGCATCTGGGCCTGCCGGATCGTCAGGACGTCAAGGACGGCGTCATCACCTACAAGATCGCCGCCCACGCCGCCGACCTGGCCAAGGGCCACCCCGCCGCCCGCACCCACGACGACGCCCTGTCACGCGCCCGGTTCGAGTTCCGCTGGGAGGATCAGTTCAACCTGGGCCTCGACCCCGAAACCGCCCGCAAATACCACGACGCCACCCTGCCCAAGGAGGCCCACAAGACCGCCCACTTCTGCTCCATGTGCGGTCCCAAGTTCTGCTCGATGAAGATCAGCCAGGACATCCGCGACGCCGCCGCGGCCCAGAACGACGCCGGCGCCTCCCTGTCGGAAGCCGAAGCTGGCATGGCGGAAATGAGCGCGAAGTTCCGGGCTGGCGGCGGGGTGGTGGAGGTTAAGGTGTGATTAATTTCCAGGCTCGGCGTCAGCGCCGGGCTTAGATTTAGGCTTGTTCAAAACTCGTTTCGCGCGAGGAGCTTTTGAAGCGACCTCGGCATTGGCGGGCTTCTCTTCAGGTGCTGTTTTGCTATCTCGAGTCAAGCCAAATATAGGCCAAAACTGCCCCTCAGACGACCGTCGCTCTGCGGTCTCCTCCAGATACGTATGAACATTCTCTCTATTGTATCTGATAATAGGCATTGATGGCTCTGCTTCAGAAACCGCCAAAAGCACTTCTTTCTTCGAGTCTTCCGACAACTTCTTCCACGACTCCCAATCCTCCGCATACCTCTCATATCTAAAGGGAAGCCGAACACCAAAGAAAGTACCGTCTGCCAGCACTAAAAGATTACTGAACGGACCCGCTCTTTCGGATGGCACAATGTCAACCACTCCAACAACATCCAGGAATTCTTGGAATGATCCCTCAAATTTAACTGGGTCTGGCGCAGAAGGGACAACTCGCATCCCCCTCAAAATATCAAGTAGCCGGCGATATCGAATGACGCCACGAGCAACGTCTTTTGCATTAGCGCCAGATATTGACTGAAGCATCACAGCCTTAAGATCTTGAATCTGCTCTATTACGGCCGCCGTTCTACGTTCTTCAACTTGTTTTTCGCGCTGTTCATTAAGCAAAGTTTGGAAAAGCATAGACCACTGCTTGAGGAGATGCCGCTCTATCTCGGAAAAATCGCTAAAAGCAACCAAACCATTGTTGGTTACTCTATGAGTTAAGAAAGTTATAAACTCAAATATGTATTTTGCGCTGTCTTGTTTTGAAATTGAGGGATACTCAATATCTGATACAAACGGCTTTGCTTTATTTGTTTGATATATGTTATGGTCAGCATACACCCTTGATTCAACAAAAGCAAATACGGGTATTTTAGATTCTATGGCCTTCATTACCTCAAGTTGGGTAATTGAAAGCTTCTCTTTTAGAGCCTTTACGTCCGTCGATGACTGCTCAAACACTCTTTTCAAATCAACTAATGGCAAAGCATCAGGTATTGCAACGCCCCCGTAACGTGATCCTATTAGAACAATCATTATGTCAGACGACGGTACGTCTTTTACACAATTGGCGTGGGTATGACCTCTTGGATCATACAATATATCTGAGTAGTCACTCATGACTGGCTCGTAACCCATCCGCTCGAGCATTGAGCGTATCTGCCCTCTATGTGCGCCCATGTCGAAGCACGTCGATGACACAAAAATTCTAAGACCGGCCATTCTCACCCCAATGACACTCGCGAAAGGACGCACCCATACAATCAAAGAATGCGGACGAAAAGTTCCTCGTGTGTTGAAGCGCCTGCGGGGGCTGGCGAAGCGCGTGATCTGGCGGCCGGGCGACTGGTGCTGGAGCGGCTAGAGGCCCTGTTCCTCGAGCGGGCGGACGTGGTGCAGGAGACGACCCTGGCCACCCGCTCCCACGCGCCGCGCATCCGCCGGTTCAAGGCCGCCGGATACCGGGTCGAACTGATCTACCTGCGCCCGCCCTCGGCGGACTTCTCCGTCGCCCGCGTGGCGCGCCGCGTGGCCCAGGGCGGTCATGGTATTCCAGAAGACACGCTACGCCGCCGTTTCAAGCTCAGCCTCGACTATCTGGAGACGACCTACAAACCGCTGGTGGACGCGTGGGAGGTCTATGCGAGTAGCGACGACGGCCTCGAACTGTTAGATTGGGGGCCGAAATGAACACGCTTTTCGACCGAGAAACCGTTCTGAAAGCCGGACGCGACGCCGCCCGGATCGCGCGCGAAGGCACGCGCGAGGAGAAGTCCGGCAAGTTCCTGCCGCCGCCCGGCTGGAAGGGGCATCTGGTCACCGCCGCCGACGCCGCGCCTGCCCCGAAGAAGCGGGCCTAAGCTTTCCCTCTCCCGTTGGGAGAGGGACCGCGCTCATTCTCTTTCGTCATCCTCCGGCAAGCCGCGTCTGCGCGGCGCAGACCGGAGGACCCAGCGGCGCCGTCAGGCGAACTTTCAACGCCGCGCGATCTCTGGCGCCTCGTCCGCGACAGGTTCGCGCTCTCGCGCGCCGCTGGGTTCCGGGTCTCCCCCCGCTTTCGCGAGGGTTCGCCCGGAATGGCGAAAGGGAGGGATGCACAGCTAGCCGCCCTACCTATGCACGACGTCCCTGCCCCGGCCGTTGAAATCCCTCGTTTTTCGCGAAATCGACGCCCTCTACCCGGTCACGCTTCGGGGCGGCCTTAGACTGGCGGCGCGTCCTGTGTCGGGCGCGGGCGACAGGCCGGGGATGGGATGGACGACGACCACAGCTATGACGACGGCGGGTTCGAGGGGCCGCGCGATCCGTTTTACGATGCGATGACCCAGCAGGCGCTGGATCAGATCCGCATCCTGCGCGAGGCGGGTCTGGAGCAGACGTATCGGGACGCCCTGCATCACGATTCCTCGCCCGAGGCCGAGGCGGCCTTCTGGCGCGCGCACGGCCTGCCGATGCATCTGTTGCGGCTGCCCGATCTGGTCACCTCGGACCCCGCCGCGCGCGCGGCCGACCGGGTGCAGAACCGGGGCTATCGCCGCCTGTCGAAAGAGGCGTGGGAGGCGGCGGGCACGGCCTATCTGGCCGGCTCCACGGCCGAGGAGGTCAGCGCCGTCTATGGCATGGCGGTCAGCACCTTTCGCGCCCGCGCCAAGGACGCGGGCTGGCGGCGCGAGGATCAGCCCGATCCGCTGCGCGAGCCGATCGACCTGGAGGCCGAGACGGCAGACGGTCTGCCCGACTATGGCGCCATGGCGGCCCACGCCCTGGTGCGGCTGAACCGGGCGCTTCAGGCCGGGCGCGCGCTGGAGGCCGCGCGCTGGGTGCGGCTGCACGCCGACCTGACCCGCATGGCGGCCGCCCCGCCGCCGTCCCCGCCCGCGCCGCCGCCCGCCAAGCCCCCGGCCCAACCCAAGGAACCCGACCTGGGCGAGCGCGCCGCCGCCGTCGCCGAACAGGTCGGCCAGATCGCCCGCGAAGCCTGCGCCCTCAAACGCGGCGATTACGCCGGCCGCGACGCCCTGATGGCCCGCCTCAAGGCGCTCGACGACCTGAAACCGGCCCCGAGATCAGACGAATTAGACGAAATAGACGGTGTTTTTGTCCCCCGACCGCCGGACTGACCGTCTCCTCCCCATCGCCCGCGATGGGGAGGGGGACCGCGCCCTTCGGGCGGGGTGGAGGGGCTCTTGAGGCCTCACAGACGTCGATTTTACAGAAGGAACCCCTCCGTCACGGCGCCAGGCGGCGCCGCGCCGCCTCTCCGCTGCGCAAGGAGGAGACGGCCTAGACCTCCGACGCGATCTTGCGCAGGGCCTCTTCGAACACCGAGGCCGGCTGGCCGCCCGAGATCAGATATTTGCCCTCGACCACGACGGCCGGGACCGAGGTGATGCCGCGCGCGCGCCACAGGTCTTCGGCCTGGCGCACGGCCTGGGCGTAGCGGCCCGAGGCCAGCACCTCGCCCGCCTCGGCCCGGTCCAGCCCGGCCTTTTCGGCGGCGGTGGTCAGAACCCCGGCGTCGGTCAGGTTCTTGTTCTCGGTGAAGTGGGCGGTGAACAGCGCCTGTTTCAGCGCCTTCTGCTTCTCCGGCGCCGTCTCATGCGCCCAGTGCAGCAGCCGGTGGGCGTCGAAGGTGTTCCAGATGCGGCTGTCGTCGGTCATGCGCATGTCGAAGCCCACCTCGCCCGCCCGCTCGCGGATCATGGCGCGGTTGGCGGCGGACTGCTCAGGGCTCGCGCCGTATTTGCGGCCGATGTGTTCGACGATGTTCTCGCCCTCGGGCGCGATCTGGGGGTTCAGCTCGAATGGCTGAAAGGCGATGTCGGCGGCGATCCCCTCGTCCTTCAGCGCGTCCAGCGCCGTGTCCAGCCCGCCCAGCCCCACCACGCACCAGGGGCAGACGACGTCGGAGACGAAGTCGATCTTCAGGGTCTTGAGCGGAGCGTTCATGGCGCGGCCTTCTGGAACAGCGTGTGTTGCATAAGGATATGGCGACGCCGCGCCGCGCGACAAGTCTCAGCCCAGGCTCAAATCCCTGGGCGGCCGGATCCGGCGCCAGCGCGCCTCCACGAAGGCGAAGGCGCCGAAGGCCATCAGCCCCGCCGCCGTCAGCCCCAGGATCCACGATCCGCCCGGCTGGGCCTCCAGCGCATCCAGCGCCGCCGCCGTCGTCGTCACCTCGCCCGAGCGCGCATGCAGCCCCGCCAGAACCACGAACACGCCCAGCGGCAGATAGGCGAACCCTCGCGCCGCATAGCCCGCCCGCGCCAGCGCGGTCGCCGTGGCGCAGAAGGCCTTGGGGCAGGCCAGGGCGTCGTCGAAGTCGTCGCGGATGGCCCTGACGATATTGCCGACGCCGACGCCCAGTACCACCAGCCCCGCCCCGATCAGCAGCACCTCGCCGAACGGCATCCCCAGCAGCATGGCGGCCTTCTCCTGGTTCTCGGCGACGCTCTCGGCCTGGGCCGCCGAAGCGTTCGTCGCCTCGCCGAACTCGTCCAGATATTCGAACACCCCGGACGCCAGCACGCCGTAGAACAGGCCGCTGACCGCCTGACCCGCCCGGGTCGTCCAGCCTTTCAGGTCGCTGCCCTCGTGGTCCGCGTCGAACACCGCCTGCAACACCCGCCAGCCGACGAAGGCCCAAAGCCCCAGCCCCAGCAGCACCAGCCAGACCTTGCCGAACGGCTGCTCGGCCAGCCAGCCCGCCGCCCCGCTGGTCCCCACCGCATCGCCGATCCGGTCCGTCGCCGCCAGCAGGGTCAGCGCTCCAGCCGACAGGTAAACGAAGCCCCGCGCCCCATAGCCGACCCGCGCCGCCCATTCGATTAGGGTCGCCAGCGGCGGCAGGCGAAGGGTCTTGGCGGCGTTCATGATGTCTCCCACGTCAGGACGCCCTCAACGCACCGGCCGAGGCAAAGGCTCCGCTTGTGGCTGTGTCGACATCCGACAGACGCCGGTGGGCGTTTGCCGCTACGGTTCGCATCGTTGGGAGCCGTTCGCTTGAACATTTACGAGTTTCACTTCTTCGACGAGGCGGATCGCCGTCCGCTGCTCGACTTCTTCGACGGCGCCGATGACGCCACGGCGCTGGAAGCTGCGCGATCGCAGCTGGCGCGCCATGCCTCCTGCGCAGGTGTCGAAGTGCTGGAAGCCGGGCGTCTGGTCGGCCGCGTCACCCGCTAAGCCTCGGCCACTCTCTGCCCGATCGCGTACACAACGCGGTAAAGACACGACTTTTCCCCAGAAAGCCGCGTGATATATAGCAACGCTGTGTCGAGATTCGACAGACGCCACGCTCAGATCGCCTTATGCGCGAACTTATGAACCGCCTCTCGCCTGGCAACCGATTGATCCAAGGGCTGAACCCCGACGATCGCGACGCTCTCCTCGCCATCGCCACTCCGGTGGAATTCGCGCCCGGCCATGTGTTCAGTGAGCCTGACGACGCCATCGAACACCTGCATTTCATCGACAGCGGCTTCTGCTCCTCGGTCGCAGTGCTGGAGGACGGCCGCACCGTGGAGACCGTGATGATCGGGCGCGAAGGCGTGCTGGGCGTCGTCGCCTCGGTCGTGCCGCACCATGCCCACACCCGCAGCGTGGCTCAGGTCGCCGGAACGGCGCGCCGGGTGGACGCCGCCAAGTTCCGCGCCCTGTCGGCTCAACGGCCGGGCGTTCGCGACGCCGTCGCCGAATACATGGCGCGGCTTCAGGGCGAGTTGGAGCAGTCGGCCGCCTGCAACGCCCTGCACCACGCCGGCCAGCGGTTCGCCAAATGGCTGCTGCGCTGCCACGACCGGGTCGAGGGCGACACCCTGAACCTGACGCAGGAGTATCTGGCCTCCATGCTGGGCTCGCAGCGGACCACGGTGAACGAGGCGGCGCAGGGGCTTCAGAAGGCGGGGGCCATCGCCTATTCGCGCGGCCGGATCACGGTGCTGGATCGCGCCGCCTTGGAGCGGGCGGCCTGCGAATGCTACCGCCGGGGCGGAGACCGGCAGCCCTAGTCGACCTGGGCGGCCGGTAGTTCGAGCACCGCCTTCAGCCCGCCCATGTCGCTGTCCGACAGCATCAACCGCCCGCCGTAGGCGCGCGTCAGGTCGTCCACGATCGACAGGCCCAGGCCCGAACCCGGCGCGCTCTCGTCCAGCCGCGCGCCACGCTGCATGACCGTGTCTCGCTGATCCGCCGGCAGCCCCGCACCATCGTCCTCGACCACCAGGATCATCTGGCCCAAGCCGCTGCCACCCGCCGAGACGCGCACGCGGCGCCTGGAGAACTTGGCGGCGTTCTCGATCAGATTGCCCAGGATTTCCTGCAAATCCTGACGCTCGCCCAGGAAGGACAGGCTGTCGGGCGCGCGCCAGTCGATCTCGACGTTCTTGTCGCGGAAGACCTGTTCGATCATCACCGCCAGCTCGTCCAGCACCTCGGCGACGGGCGTCGTCTCGCCTAGACCGTGGGCGGCGCGGGCGGCGGCGCGGGCGCGGCGCAGGTGGTGATCGACCTGGCCCTGCATGATCTTGGTCTGGCGCCGCACCAGTTCGGGCAGATCGCCCTCGTTGGTCCCCGCCTCGGCCAGCATGACCGAGATCGGCGTCTTCAGCGCATGGGCCAGGTTGCCGACGTGGGTGCGTTGGCGATCCACGACCTCCTGATTGTGATCCAGCAGGCGGTTCACCTGCTCGGCCAGCGGCTGGATTTCCTGAGGGTACGAGCGGCCGATCCGCGCCGACCTGCCCTTGCGCACATCCGCGATCTCATCGCGCAGGTCGAACAGGGGGCGCAGGCCGATACGAACCTGGATGAAGACCGCCGATACGAGTCCGAGCCCCAGGATCAGGAAGGCGATCCAGGTCACGCGGGCGAACTGACGCGTGTCCGCATCGACGTCCGAGCGATCCAGCGCGGCGATGAAGATGACCGGATGTTCGTGCCGGGGGATGGACTTCATGCTGGCGGCGACGCGCAGCGGCTCGCGCGTCTCGGCGTCGTCCTTGGGGCCGGTGGTGTTGAAGGTGATGACGTCGCCGAAGGCCGCATCCAGGCGCGCGGGCAGGTCGGCGGGCAGTGCCAGGTCATAGCGCCACAGCGAGGTCGATCGCGCCAGGCTGACCAGCCGCCCGTCGGGGCGAACCTCCATGATCTGCCAGTATTTGCCCGACAGCAGCCGCAGAGTTCTGGCGTCCTGAATCTGCGGAATGGCCTCGCCTTGCGGCGTGCGACTGGCGCCGACCACGATCTCGTCGATCGTCTCGTTGAGCATGGCGCCCAGACGCCGCAGCGCGGATTCCTGAAAGGCCTGGGTCAGCACCAGCGCTGAAATGACCAGAGCGACCACGATCCAGGCCGAGGCCAGCCAGATCAGCCGGCGCGTCAGGGAGCGACCGGGGCGACCGAACCAGCGGCCCCAATCGTGGAGCCCACCGGCGTTGGGTTTCGAAGCCGTCGCCTCGGTCACGCCGGATCGGATTCGCCCGCCAGCGGCGTCAGCCGATAGCCGAGGCCCCGCACAGTCTCGATCCGGTCCGATCCGACCTTCTTGCGCACCCGGCCGATGAAGACCTCGATGGTGTTGGAATCGCGGTCGAAGTCCTGATCGTAAAGGTGTTCGACCAGTTCGGTGCGGCTGATGACCCGGCCCTGATGCATCATCATGTAGTGCAGCAGCCGGTATTCCAGCGAGGTCAGGCGCAGGGGCTCGCCATTGACGCTGGCCCGCGCCGCGCGGGGATCCAGCCGCAAGCCTCCACAAGACAGGGTCGCCGAGGCGATGCCCGCCGAGCGGCGCAGCAGCGCCCGCAGACGCGCCAGCAGTTCTTCGGTATGGAAGGGTTTGGTCAGATAGTCGTCGGCGCCGGCGTCGAAGCCCGCCACCTTGTCCGACCAGGCGCCGCGCGCTGTCAGGATCAGAACCGGCGTCGTCTTGCCCTCGCGCCGCCAGCGCTCCAGCACCGACACGCCGTCGATCTTGGGCAGCCCCAGATCCAGGACAATGACGTCGTAGGGTTCGTTCTCGCCCAGATAATGGGCTTCTTCGCCGTCCGGCGCATGGTCCACGGCATAGCCTGCGTCGCCCAGCGCCGCCTTAAGCTGACGCGACAGATCCGCGTCGTCCTCGACCAGAAGCACGCGCATCAGTTCGGCCTGCGACGTTGATTGTTGTTGTCGGGACGCGCCTGTCCGGTCTGGCCATCGACCACGACCTCCCGCACGCGTCCGTCGCGTTCGACCAAGACGGAATAGTTACCGTCGCGGCGAGGTTGGGTGTCGATGGGGCGACCGCCGCCGGCCTCGCCGCCACGACGACGGGCCTCGTCGGGACTGACGCGCGGACCACGGTCCTGCGAGCGCTGGTCCTGATCGCGCGACTGGGCCTGCGCCGACGTCGTCATGACGGGCGCGAAGGCCAGACCGAGAGCCAGGGCCAGGGCCGGAGGGGCGATCAGGAGAGGGGCGGGTTTACGAAACATGGCGACCGATCTAGTCCCGATCATCTGAACGGGCGCTGAATACGTCGTATAGTTTAAAGCGAACGCTGCTCCAAACCGGAGACCAAATCAGAAGACGGCGGTGTGACGTCTTTTCTATCCAGATGAACCGAACCTGATCGATCCTGTTCAGAACCGGCTCAGTCGCCGGGTGATCAAATCGCCTCATCGCTGGTCACCCCGACCGGCAGAACATTTGAGGAGATCGCCATGCGCAAGCTCATCGTCCCCGCCATCGCCCTGGCCGCCGCTTCGGTCGCCGCGCCGTCCTTCGCCCAATCCTATCACTACCGCCCGGCCCCGCCCCATCACGCCAGCTATGGCTCGTGGCAGTCGATCAACGCCCGCCAGGCCAACCTGGATCGCCGCATCGATCAGGGCGTCCGCAACGGCCAGCTGAGCCGCCGCGAGGCCACCCGTCTGCGCGGAGAATTCAACAGCCTGCTGCGCCTGGAAGCCAACTATCGCCGCGGCGGCCTGACCGCCTGGGAACGCCAGGACCTGGACCGTCGCTTCGACCGCCTCTCGGCCCAGATCCGCTACGAACGCCGCGATTACGACAACCGTCGCGGCTGATCATCTCGACGAAGACACCTGGAAGCGCGGCCGCAAGGCCGCGCTTTTCTCATTTGATCTGAAGCCGCACGGCCGGGGCCTGCGCGGCGCATCCTCAAGCGCGTCCTTGCATTAGAAAGTCCGCCCGCCGGCCCTTCACACGTCGCCCGCGCTGCGACCGACCCAGCTTCCCTGGTTTTATGAATCCTTTAGGTCGGCGGGCCGGACTCGCATCGCGCCATTATGCCGCCCGGTGGTCTGTTCCCGCTCGAACTTGAGCGAGGAGGCCGGATTGGCCGATGTGATTTTTCTGGCGGTGGGTGCGGGGGCGTTCGCCGTCTTCGCCTTGCTGGCCACAGCGTTGAAACGGGTATGACGATGATCGCCATGCTCTGGGGGGCGGGGGCGCTGGTCGTCGCCGTATACATGGTCGCGGCGCTGCTGCGGCCCGAGCGGTTCTGAGGAACCGGGACGGATTTCATGAACATGCAAGGATGGGGCGAGATCGCCCTGACCCTTGGGCTGGCCGTAATGCTCGGCTGGCCCATCGGCGTTTATATGTCGCGCGTCTGGAATGGCGAGCGGACCTGGCTGGACCCGGTGCTGAAGCCGGTCGAGGCCGTCTTCTACGGCGCCGCCGGCCTCGATCCGAAACGCAGCCAGGGCTGGCTGGGGTACGCCGGCGCCCTGTTGGCCTTCAATCTGGCGGGCTTTGTCCTGCTCTATGCAATCCTGCGTCTGCAGGGCGTGCTGCCGCTGAACCCGCAAGGGTTCGCAGGCGTGTCGCCGCATCTGGCCTTCAACACCGCCGTCAGCTTCGTGACCAACACCAACTGGCAGAGCTATGGCGGCGAGGCGACCCTGTCGACCTTCACCCAGATGGTCGGCCTGACGGTGCAGAACTTCGTCTCGGCGGCGACGGGCGCGACGATCGCGGCGGCCCTGGCGCGCGCCTTCGTGGCCAATCGCGGCGAGGGGGTCGGCAACTTCTGGGCCGATTTGACGCGCACGACCCTGTACGTCCTGCTGCCTGCCGCCCTGATCCTGGCCGTGGCCCTCTCCGGTCTCGGCATCGTTCAGAGCCTGGCGGCCCATGTGACGGCGACCGGCGTCGAGGGCGGGTCCCAGACCTTGCCGCTGTTCCCGGCCGCCAGCCAGGTGGCGATCAAACAGCTGGGCATCAACGGCGGCGGCGTCTTCAACGTCAACGGCGCCCATCCGTTCGAGAACCCGAACGCCATCACCAATCTGCTGACCGCCGTGGCGATCAACGTCATGGGCTGGGCGGCCTTCTTCGCCTTCGGCCGCACCGCCATGGCGGGACGCGACATCCGCGCCCTGGCGGCGGCGGCTCTAATCCTGCTGAGCGCCGCCAGCGCGGCCATGTATGTGATCGAAACCCAGCCGGCCCCGGCGCTGGTCGCGGCCCAGGTCGACGCCTCGGTCAATATGGAGGGCAAGGAGGTCCGCTTCGGCGCCCCCGCCTCGACCGTGTGGTCCGTGGTCACGACCGGTGCCTCGAACGGCTCGGTCAACGCCATGCACGCCAGCTTCATGCCGTTGGGCGGCGGGTTGCAGATGTTCCTGATGCAGCTGGGCGAGATCCTGCCCGGCGGCGTCGGGTCGGGCATCGCCATCATGGTCGTCATGGCCCTGCTGTCGGTCTTCGTCGCCGGCCTGATGGTCGGACGGACGCCGGAATATCTGGGCAAGAAGATCGAGGCGCGCGAGATCCAGTTCGCCATGATCGCGGTGCTGATCCTGCCGCTGGCCATTCTGGGTTTCACCGCCGTGTCAGCCGTCTTCCCGACGGCGCTGGCGGGCCTGCTGAACAAGGGGCCGCACGGCCTGTCGGAGATTCTTTACGCCTACACCTCGGCGGCGGCGAACAACGGCTCGGCCTTTGCGGGCCTGACCGCCAATGCCCCCTGGTGGAACACGACCCTGGGTCTGGGGATGCTGTTCGGGCGGTTCATTCCGGCTGTCGCCGTCCTGGCCATCGCCGGCAGTCTGGTGGCCAAGCCCAAGCTGGCGCCCAGCCCCGGCACCCTGCCGACCGACAACGGCCTGTTCATTGGCCTGCTGATCGGCGTGATCCTCATCCTCGGCGGCCTGCAGTTCCTGCCCGCCCTCGCCCTGGGACCGATCGTCGAGCACTTCCAGGTGCTCGCGGCGGTCGCCGGCGCCTGATCCTTCGGACATCCTGACATGACACAAGTAACTCTGGATCCGCGCGAGGGCGGCCGTGCGTCGCCTCTCGCGGGCGGCCTCTCGGGACAGATGATCGGACGCGCCGTCGGCGACGCCTTCGTCAAGCTGAACCCCGTCAAGCTGATCAACAATCCGGTCATCTTCACCACCTGGATCGTGGCGCTGCTGTCCACGCTGTCGGCGGCTGCGGCCATCGCGAGCGGTCAGTCGGCGGGCTTTGCGGTGCAGCTGGCGCTGTGGCTATGGGCCACGGTCCTGTTCGCCAATGTCGCCGAAAGCATCGCTGAAGGGCGGGGCAAGGCGGCGGCCGATTCCTTGCGCGCCACCCGCGTCACGACCAAGGCCAAGCTGATCGTCGATCCGAAGACCGGCAGCGTGGTCCCGACCAACGCCTCGGAGCTTGAAGTCGGGTCGATCATCCTGGTCGAGGCCGGCGACGTGATCGCCTCGGACGGCGAAATCATCGAGGGCGTCGCTTCGGTCAACGAGGCCGCCATCACCGGCGAGAGCGCCCCGGTGATCCGGGAAAGCGGCGGCGACCGGTCCGCCGTGACCGGCGGCACCACCGTCGTCTCGGACTGGATCAAGGTGCGCATAACCGCCAAGCCCGGCTCGACCTTCCTCGATCGCATGATCGCCATGGTCGAGGGCGCGGATCGTCGCAAGACGCCGAACGAACTGGCCCTGGCCGTGCTTCTGGCCGGCCTGACCCTGATCTTCCTGATCGCGGTCGTGACCTTGGTGGGCCTGGGCGCCTATTCCGGTGTCGATCTGGACCCGATGGTGCTGGGCGCCCTGTTCATCACCCTGATCCCGACCACGATCGGGGGTCTGCTGTCCGCCGTCGGCATCGCCGGCATGGATCGGTTGCTGAAGGTGAACGTGCTGGCCACCTCGGGCCGTGCGGTGGAGGCGGCAGGCGACGTCGACACCCTGCTGCTCGACAAGACCGGCACCATCACCTTCGGCAACCGCATGGCGACCGAGGTCATCCCGGTTCCCGGCGTGCGCCCCGAGGCCGCCCTGGCCGCCGCCGTCATGGCGTCGCTCGCCGACGAGACGCCGGAGGGCCGCTCCATCGTCGAGCTGGGCAGAAACGCCGGCGTCTCGGTCGATCAGCCGGCCGGCGCCGTCGCCATTCCCTTCACCGCGGTCACCCGCCAGTCGGGCCTGGACGTCGGCAAGGACAGCTGGAGGAAGGGCGCGGTCGATGCGGTGCTGAAGGATCTGAACCTGACCGACGGTTCGGCCCCGGCCGAGTTCCGCCAGGCTGTGGACCGGATCGCCCGTTCGGGCGGCACGCCTCTGGCCGTCACCCAGAACGGCGTCCTGGTCGGCGTCATCCACCTGAAGGACGTGGTCAAGCCGGGCGTGAAGGCGCGCTTCGCCGACCTGCGCCGCATGGGCCTGCGCACCGTGATGATCACCGGCGACAATCCGGTGACGGCCGCAGCCATCGCTTCGGAAGCCGGGGTGGACGACTACCTCGCCGAGGCCACGCCCGAGGACAAGATGCGCCTGATCAAGGCCGAACAGGCCAAGGGGCGTCTGGTCGCCATGTGCGGCGACGGGGCCAACGACGCCCCGGCCCTGGCCCAGGCCGATGTCGGCGTGGCCATGCAGACCGGCGCCCAGGCCGCGCGCGAGGCCGGCAACATGGTCGATCTGGACAGCGACCCGACCAAGGTCATCGAGATCGTCGAGGTCGGCAAGCAACTGCTGATTACGCGCGGCGCCCTGACGACCTTCTCGGTCGCCAACGACGTGGCCAAGTATTTCGCCATCATCCCGGCGATGTTCGTGGTGGCCCTGCCGTCGCTCGGCGCGCTGAACGTCATGCGCCTGCACAGCCCCGAGAGCGCCATCCTGTCGGCGGTGATCTTCAACGCCCTGGTCATCGTCGCCCTGATCCCGCTGGCGCTGAAGGGCGTCAAATACCGGGCCATCGGCGCCGGCGCGCTTCTGGGTCGTAACCTGCTGATCTACGGCCTGGGCGGCCTCATCGCCCCCTTCGTCGGCATCAAGCTGATCGACCTGCTCATCTCCGGCCTGGGTCTGGCGTGATGCGTCGGGAGGTCTCTCGCATCCTGCAACTCGTCGTCGCGGTGCTGGTCATCGCCGTGATGTGGGGTGTGGCGACGCTGCAGCAGACCGATCCGCGCACCCGCTCCAACCCCATGGCCATTCATCCTGTTCGAATAGAGAAACCCAATGCGTAAATCCTTCTCCAACGCCTCGGGCCGCAACGACGCCTGGTTCGCCGCCGCCTGTATCGTCGGTCTCGCCGGTCTGGGCCTGTGCAGCGAAGCCAAGGCCCAGGACGTGTCGGCTAACGTCGCCGTCACCTCCGACTACGTCTTTCGCGGTGTCAGCCAGACCCAGGAAAACCCCGCCCTTTCGGCCGGCGTCGATCTGACCAGGAACGGCTTCTACGCCGGCGGCTGGGCCTCCAACGTCGATTTCGGCGACGACACGGACGCCGAGGTCGATCTGTATGCCGGCTATCGGCCCGAGGTCGCCGGCTATGCGCTGGACTTCGGGGTGATCGGCTATCTCTACGCTGGCCAGCCCGACGGCGCCGACTATGACTATGTCGAGTTCAAAGCCGCCGCTTCGCGCGCCTTTGGCCCGGCCACCCTGGGCGCCGCCGTCTATTATTCGCCCGACTTCTTCGGCGCGGCCGAGGACGAGGCGACCTATGCCGAGGTCAACGGCGCGGTCAGCCCTGCCGACAAATGGACCGTCTCGGGCGCCGTCGGCCGTCAGTGGGTGTCGTCGGACCTGGACTACACCACCTGGAACCTGGGCGCGGCCTATCAGCTGACTGACAAGCTGGCGGTGGACCTGCGTTATCACGACACCGATCAACACGACTTCGGCGACATCTACGGCGCACGCGCCGTAGCCACGCTGAAGGCGACCTTCTGAGGCGACGACCATGGTCAACCAACTTCGCCCGGCCCTCGTCATGACGGCCCTGTTCACCCTGCTGCTGGGCCTGGCCTATCCGCTGGCCGTCACCGGCATCGCCCAGGTCGCCTTCCCGGACCAGGCCAACGGCAGCCTGGTGCGCGACGCCGGCGGGCGGGTCGTCGGCTCGTCCCTGATCGGCCAGCCTTTCGTCGGCGCGACCTATCTGCATCCGCGCCCGTCGGCGGCGGGCGACGGCTATGACGCCGCCGCCTCGTCCGGCTCCAACATGGGGCCGCTGAACCCGGACCTGATCGCTCGCGTCGCCGAAAGCGCCCAGACGATCCGCGCCGAGGATGGCCCCGGCGTCATCCCCGCCGATGCGGTCACGACATCGGGTTCGGGCCTCGACCCGGACGTGTCCCCGGCCTACGCTCGGCTTCAGGCCGCGCGGATCGCCCGCGCCAGAGGCGTTCCCGTGCAACAGGTCCAGAGCATCATCGACGCGCATATCGAGGGGGCCTTCCTGGGCTTCATCGGCCAGCCGCACGTCAATGTCCTGCTGACCAACCGCGCGCTGGACGCCCGCTTCGGGGCGGAGGGCTGATTGCCCGAAACGGCGCCGGAAACGCCCGCGATTTCAGCCGTTCCGCGCCGCAAGCGCGGGCGGCTGAAGGTGTTTCTGGGCATGTCGCCCGGCGTGGGCAAGACCTATGAAATGCTGCGCGCCGCACGCCGTCGAAAGGCCGAGGGGCTGGACGTCGTCGTCGGCGTGGTCGAGACCCACGGCCGCAAGGAGACGATGAGCCTGCTGCGCGGGCTGGACGTCATGCCGCGCGCGCCCATCGAACACCGCGACCGCGCCCTGATGGAGTTCGACCTCGACGGCGCCCTGGCGCGACGGCCCGAACTGCTGCTGGTCGACGAATACGCCCACTCCAACGCGCCCGGTTCGCGCCATCCCAAGCGCTGGCAGGACGTGGAGGAACTGCGCGACGCCGGCATCGACGTCTGGACCACGCTGAACATCCAGCATCTGGAAAGCCTGTCCGACGTCATTTTGCGCATCACCGGCGTGCGCCAGCGCGAGGCGGTGCCCGACAGCGCCCTGACCGGCGCCGATGACATCGAGGTCATCGACATCACGCCCGAAGACCTGCGGGCGCGTCTGGCCGAGGGCAAGGTCTATGTGCCCGAAACGGCGCGGGTGGCGTCCGAGAACTTCTTCAAGATCGAGAACCTGACGGCGCTGCGCGAACTGGCCCTGCGACGCGCGGCCCAGACGGTGGACGACCAGCTTCTGACCCACCTGCGCGAACGGGGCGTGTCGGGGCCGTGGGCGGCGAACGAGCGGATCCTGGTCTTGGTCGGCGGCGACGCCATGACCGCCTCGCTGGTTCGCACCGGGCGGCGAATGTCCGACATGATGATGGACGCCCCCTGGTCGGTCGCCCATGTCGAACGGCCCAGCGGATCGCGCGCCGACGCCCGGTCGGCGGGACGGTTGTCCGAAGCCTTCAAGCTGGCCGAGCAGCTGGGCGGACGGCCCGTAACGATCAGCGGCGACGACGTGGTGCGCGCCGTTCTGGACCACGCCCACCGCAACAACGTCACCCAGATCGTCATCGGCAAGACGCGCGGCGGGCGGTTCGCCGAATGGACCGGCCGGGCCTTGGCGACCGAACTGCTGCGCAAGGCCCAGGGCGTCGCCGTCCACGTCGTGACCGAGGGCGATCTGGTCGCGCCCGAACCGGCGGCCAAGTCCGGCGTCAGGGCGGCGCTGGACTGGCGCGGCTATCCGGCTGGGGCAGGGTTCGTCCTGGCGGCGACAGGCGCAGCCCTATTGCTGGACACCCGGTTCGAGCGGGTCGATCTGGGTGTCATCTATCTGGCGGCGGTGGTGGCGGCCGGGGTGCTGAACGGCCTCAGACCTGCGCTGGCGGCGGCGACCCTGGCCTTTCTGACCTACAACTTCCTGTTCCTTCAGCCGCGCTACAGCTTCCTGATCGGTTCACCGACCGACTTCCTGACGCTGCTGCTCTTCTGGGGCGTGGCCCTGGGCACCGGCGCCCTGGCGGGGCGGGTGCGCGAACAGGCCAGAGCCGCCCAGCGGCGCGCCGCCGCCGTCTCGGCCCTGCTGGCCGCCAGCCAGACCCTGTCGGCGGGCCAGGATCGTGCGACCACGGCCCGCAGCCTGGCCGAACAGGCGTCAGCCGCCGCCGGCGCGGGCGCCGTCGTCCTTCTGCCCGACGGCGAGGACATTGTGCTGACGGCGGCCAGCCCCGAGGGCGTGACCCTGGCCCCCGACGCCATGGCCGCCGCCCGCTGGGCCTGGACCCACGGCGAGGTGACGGGCCACGGCACCGGCACCCTGCCGCAAACCCACTGGCGGTTTCAGCCCCTGCAGGGCGTGCGCGGCCGGGCCGGCGTGGCGGGCATTGACGCCTCGGCCGTGGCGGCGGGCTCGGACGAGGAACGTCTGGCCATGGCCCTGCTGGACCAAGGCGCCGTGGCGCTGGAGCGCGCCGATCTGGCCGGTCAGGCGCTGGAGACCGAGACCCTGCGCCGCGCCGATCGTTTCCGCGCGGCCTTGATGAACTCGGTCAGCCACGACCTGCGCACACCCCTGTCCACCGTCCTGGGCTCGGCGACGACCCTGATCGACTATGGCGCGACCCTGAAGCCCGAGGTCCGCGACGACCTGCTGCTCAGCATCCGCGAAGAGGCCGAACGCCTGTCGCGCTATGTCGGCGATCTTCTGGACATGACCCGGCTGGAGGGCGGCGGCCTGAACGTACGCACCGACTGGACCGATGTGCGCGACATCCTGAACGCCGCCGCCGACCGGGTGTCGCGCCGCCTGGGCCGGCGCAAGGTCACGCGCGATTTTCCGGCCCAGCTCAGCATGGTCGAGGCCGATCCGGGCCTGCTGGAACAGGCGGTGGTCAACATCCTGGAAAACGCCATCGCCTATAGCCCCGACGGCACGACCATCGAACTGGCGGCCTATGAGGATCGCGGCGCCGTCGTTATCTCCATCGAGGACGAGGGACGTGGCATCCCGACCGCCGAGTTGGAACGGGTGTTCGACAAGTTCCGCCGCATGGAAGAATCCACCGACCGCGCCAAGGGGGCCGGCCTGGGCCTGGCCATCGCCAAGGGCTTCGTCGAGGCCATGCGCGGCCGTATCGCCGCCGCCAGCCCGATCCAGGACGACGCCGACGGCAAAGGCGGCACCCGCATCCTGATCAGCCTGCCCAAGTCCATCGCCACCCACCCGGATCTGCTGTGATGTCCGCCGTTCGCCCCCAGGTTCTGGTCATCGACGACGAGCCGCAGATCCACCGCTTCCTGGCCCCCGCCCTGGACGCCGCCGGCTATGAACCGCGCCGCGCCGACAGCGGTCAGGAGGGCCTGCGCGCCATCGCCCTGTGGAGCCCCGACGCCGTGGTTCTGGACCTCGGCCTGCCCGACATGGACGGCAAGGACGTTCTGACGCGAGCGCGCGACTTCTATCAGGGGCCGATCATCGTCCTGTCCGCCCGCGACCGCGAGGCCGAGAAGATCACGGCCCTGGACCTGGGCGCCAACGACTATGTCGAAAAGCCGTTTGGCGTCGGCGAACTGCTGGCGCGCATCCGCGCCGGTCTGCGTCAGGGCGCGCTGACGCCGGTCGCGGGCGGGGTGGTTACGGCCGGCGATGTCGTCATCGACCTGGACCGCCGCATCGTCACCCGCGCCGGCGAGCGGGTGAAGCTGCGCCCCAAGGAATACGACGTCCTGGCCTACCTCGCCCGCAACGCCGGCAAGGTCCTGGGTCATGCCGACCTGCTCAAGACCATCTGGGGCGCCGGCCACGCCGATGACGTTCAATATTTGCGCGTCGTTGTCGGCCAGCTTCGGCACAAGCTCGAGGCCGATCCGGCTCAGCCCGTCCTGCTCGTGACCGAACCGGGCGTGGGGTACCGACTGGCGGACTGAGGCCTTCGGCGAGAGGGTTCGACTACCTTTCCCAATGCAGCCTCATAAAGGCCGGCGCGTTGTCTGCGGAACTCATGTCTGAATCAGGCCCCCTCCCCCCGATCGTTTACCACCCGGCGTACAACGCCGAACTGCCTTCGGGTCATCGCTTTCCGATGCAGAAGTATGCGCGCCTGGTGGAGGTGCTGAGAGCGGAAGGGCTGATCGGACCGGAGGGGCTATGGGAGCCCGAACCTGCGGACTATTCACTACTCGCCGCCGTGCATGACCCCGACTATGTGCGCCAGGTCCTGGACGCCCGTGTTCCGCCGAAGGTGGAACGGGTCATCGGCCTGCCCATCACCCAAAGCGTCGTCAAACGCACGCAGGCCGCCGTCGGCGGCACGCTGACCGCAGCCCGTCTCGCCCTTCGCCATGGCCTCGCCTGCAACACGGCCGGCGGCAGCCATCACGCCGGCCCCATGGGCGGTGCGGGCTTCTGCGTGTTCAACGACATCGGCGTCGCCGCGCGAGCTCTGATCGATAATGGCGAGGTCGGACAAGTCTTGGTGGTCGATCTGGACGTCCACCAAGGCGATGGAACTGCCTTCATCTTCGAGCACGAGCCCCGCGTCTTCACCTTTTCCATGCATGGCGAAAAGAACTTTCCAGTGCGCAGGGGGCCCAGTGATCTGGATATCGACCTGCCCGACGGAACAGGCGACGCGGCCTATGTCGCACGGCTCAAAGACGTTCTGCCCGACCTGCTTCAACGCGTTGCGCCGGATATCGTCTTCTACATCGCCGGCGTCGATCCGCACGAAAGCGACCGGCTCGGGCGGCTGTCGCTGAGCGACGAGGGATTGGCTGAACGCGACGCTTATGTGCTTGAAGCCTGTCTGGCGGTCGCGCCGGTCGTCGGCGTCATCGGCGGTGGATACGACCACGATATTGATCGTCTGGCGCGCCGCCACGCGACACTTCACCGCGCGGCCGCCCAGGCCTGGCGGCGCGGTCTGGGCCGGCGGGAGGCTTGATCGTGGCAGACCCGGCGCCGCTCATCATCACCGCAGCCCTGGACGACGGCGCCTTCGACTGGTTCGACGGCTTGCGCCAGGCGCACTTTCCTCGCCACCGCAATGTCGTCCCGGCCCATCTAACGCTGTTCCACGCCCTCCCCGGAGCGCAGGAAGGCTTCGTGTTGGAGACGCTGAAGTCGGCGTGCCGACGCCAGGCGCCCATCCGCCTCGATGTGCGCGGCCCGTGGTCCCTGGGGCGTGGCGTGGCCTATCGCCTGGCGTCCGCCGATCTGGATCGACTGCGTGGACAACTCGCGGATGCCTTTTCGCCCTGGCTTACGCGCCAGGACCAGGCCCCGTTCCGGCCGCACATCACGGTCCAGAACAAGGTCGAGCCCGCAGACGTCAAACAACTCCTAGAGCAGCTTCAATTTGAGTTCGAACCCTTCGACATTCTCGCTGAAGGCCTGCTCGTCTGGCGCTACCTCGGCGGTCCGTGGGAGGCTATCGACAACGTCCCGTTCGAGGGCAAGCCGACCTTTCACGACTGAAATGCAATCCAACATGAAGCCTCAAAACCTCATGATTTGCACATGATTCATAAATTTCTAAAATCGCTTACCTCCAAGCACGTTTGTATACCTTCGTCTTACCGTTTTAACAAAAAACGACACCGCATTTATCATTTTTTTATATGCGATACACTTATCGAAAGTATACAATTTGATCATTTCTAATGATTTGTAAATATTTTATATGTCAATGAGTATTTATCGAGCCCGCTTATTTAAAAATAACGCAAGACTATCAATTTATCTTAGAGGTTTACCTAGTACACAGTCGAATGAAATCTCAACTATCTACTTTGCCAACTTATACAACACCTCTCTCCAACTTGTGCTGACCGTGAGAGGAATGGAAAGCGCGCATTTTCCGGTCTTTTTGCAGGCGAGGAGACCTGCGTGCGCTTGAGATTTGGGGTACCGTAAGCTGCGGGTCTAGATCGATCAACCGCATCCATTGATCTACCACTCTCGCATACTGGCGCGAGAGACGGTCATTGCCCCCTCCACCGAAGAAGCGACGTTTGCTCAGGCGGCGATAGTTCTAATTTCGTCATTGCACCAAGCCCGCTGTTAACCTCGCAATCACCCAACGAATGTGTCTGGACACCGAAGTCTTGCCGCCATGGATGATAGCATAGGGCGTATCAGACAGGCGCCTGCGGTTGACTCGATCTGACGGGGCGGTATGGCTTGGCCGTTGGGTAGGGGTGCGTTTTCGAGATGCAGGATCGGGCTTCGCCCACAGATGAAGCCCTGGCCAAGGCGCATGCCCGCCTGCTGAAGGACGGGTCTCTCCAATTCGACCGGGTCGGTTTCGAGCGCCCCGACATCAAGCCGCCCGGCTGGTTGCATTGGATCGGCGACGCGCTTCAGTTCGTCGCACCCGCGCTGAAATGGGTCTTCTGGGTCGGCCTGGCCCTCGTCGTCGGCTTGATCGTCTACGCCATCGTGCGCGAGATTCTTCGGATGCGCGCCCCGCCGGCGAAACCGAAGAAACCCAGGATCGTAGCGGAGGCGCAGTGGCGTCCGGAGGCGCAGGCCGCGCGCGATCTGCTGGCCGACGCCGACGCCTTGGCCGCGCGCGGCCTGTATGCCGACGCCGCCCATCTGCTTCTTCTGCGCAGCGTTCAGGACATCGAACAGCGCCAGCCGCGCGCCGTTCGGGTTTCCCTGACCACCCGCGAGATCGCCCGATTGAAGGCCCTGCCGGACGCCGCACGACCCGCGTTCGACCTGATCGGCCGGATGGTGGAGCGCAGCCTGTTCGGCGGAGCACCCGTCGGCGCTCTGGATTTCGCCGACTGCCGCAAGGCCTATGAGGCCTTCGCCCTGCCCGAGGGCTGGCGCGCATGAGCCGTTCTGAAGGCGCGGCAAGCGGCGGTTTCTCGCCGGTCACCATGATCGTCGTGCTGCTGGTGGGCGTGGTCACGCTGGCGGGGCTCGGCGTCCTCTCGGCCTATGCGCCCGAACTCAAGTCCGGCAACGACGGCGGCGGCCATGCCCTGTCGCGGTCATCCACTGGTTTCGGCGGTCTGCCGACCCTTCTGCGTAACCTGGGTGTGCCGGTTGTGATGAACCGGGGGACGCTTTCGGAAACGTCGGACGAAAGCCTGCTGATCCTGACGCCGTCGATCCAGACCAAAGCCCAACAGATCGACGACATCGAGCATTACGGCGCGACCTTGATCGTCCTGCCCAAATGGACCTCCATCCCGGATGCGGATCATGCCGGCTGGGTGAAGACTGTGGGCGTTCAGTCGGCCCAGAGCGTCGTGGCGTCTCTGCCCAAGGATTTGCGCAACGGTCTGAAACTGACCGAGCGCAAAGGCGGCGCGACCGTCGCCCTGCGCCGTCCCAACGGCGCTTCGTTCGGACGGCCCGTCCGGATCGAGGCGCTGCGCACGCTGGAGGGGCCCGACTGGATTCCCGTCGTCGTCGACGATCAGGGCCGCGCCGTCCTGGCCATGCACCGCGAACTGCGGACCTATGTTCTGGCCGATCCCGACCTGATCGACACGGCTGCGCTGAAGACCCTTGATGGCGCGAAGACCGCCGTCGCCCTGATCGACATCCTGCGCGCCGATGAAGCGCCGGTAATGTTCGACCTGACGCTGCACGGCTTCCAACGCACGCGCAACATGCTGCGGCTGATGCTGGAACCGCCGCTGTTGGGCATGACCCTGGTGCTGGTCGCGCTTGCCGCCTTCGCCGGTTTCCAGGCCGCCGTTCGCTTCGGCCCGGCGCGCGAGAGGAGCCGTGTCATCCCCTTGGGCAAGCGCGGCCTGGCGGACAACACCGCCGGTCTCGTTCGCCTGGCGCGGCGCGAACACCGGATGGCCGCCCCTTACGCCCTTCTGGTGCGCGCCGCAGTCGCCCGCGCCATCGGGGCGCCGCGCAATCTGGACGAGGAGGCGCTGGACGCCTTCCTCGACCGTGTCGGCCGCACCGGCGGCGCGACCGAAACCTACACCGCCCTGGCCGAACAGGCCCGGGCCGCCAAGACGCCGACCGATCTGATGCGGGTCGCCGGCGCCCTTCATCGCTGGAATCAGGAGCTGACCCGTGCACGTCAATGAGGTGAAGACGATCGCCGAGCGCATCCGCGCCGAGATCGCCAAGGCCGTGGTCGGCCAGGAAGACGCCGTCGACATGCTGCTGACGGCCCTGTTCGCCGGCGGCCACGTCCTGTTGGAGGGTCCGCCAGGCACGGCCAAGACCCTGCTGGCCCAGACGTTCGCGCGCACCCTGGGTCTAGACTACGGCCGCATCCAGTTCACGCCCGACCTGATGCCCGGCGACATCATCGGATCGAACCTGTTCAACTTCCAGACGTCCAGCTTCACCCTGACGCGCGGGCCGATCTTCTGCGAACTGCTGCTGGCGGACGAGATCAACCGCACGCCGCCCAAGACCCAGGCCGCCTTGCTGGAAGCCATGCAGGAACGCCGGATCACCATCGACGGCGAAGCTCACGGCCTCAGCCCGCGCTTCACCGTCGTCGCCACCCAGAACCCCATCGAGCAGCAGGGCACATACCCCCTGCCCGAGGCCCAGTTGGACCGCTTCCTGTTCAAACAGGTGCTGGACTATCCCAGCCTGGATCAGGAGCGCGCCATCGTCTCGGCCCACGGTTCCCGCACGGGGCTGATGGACCCCATCGCCCTCGGCGTCGAGGTCGTCGCCGACGCCGCCGTCATCGATGCGGCCGTCAATACGGTGGCGGACGTGCGCCTGAACGACGAGGTGATCGGCTATATCACCGGCTTGGTGCGGGCCACCCGAACCTCGGCCGATGTCGAGACCGGCGCGTCCCCGCGTGCGGGGGCCATGCTGGCCGTCGCGGCGCGGGCGCGAGCCGCGCTGGATGGTCGCGACTATGTCATTCCCGACGATGTGAAGGCCCTGGCCATTCCGGCCCTGCGTCACCGCCTGGTCCTGTCGCCTGCGGCCGAGATCGAGGGTCGGCGCGTCGAACAGGTGTTGGCCGGCCTGGTGGATCAGGTGGCGGCGCCCCGGTGATCTATCCCACCCGACGCGCGGTGACGGCGATGGCGGCGGGCGTGCCCGTCGCCCTGCTGGCCGGCGTCCTGACGCCTGCAGGCTGGCTCGCCGGGCCGGTCTGGATCGCAGGAGTCTTGCTGCTCGTCGCCGTGGACGCCCTGCGCGGCGGCTCGCGCTCCCGGCTGGAACTGGACCAGCCTCGGCCGGTGCGCGCGGCCGTGGGCCGGTCAGACCGGGCCGAACTGACCGTACGTTTCGAGGCCGGAGGCCCGGCTCCCAAGAGCGTTGAAGCGGCCCTTTCGGGTGACGCCCGGCTGGGGCTGGAAGAGGTTTCGCGCCGCGCCGCGGTCTCGGATCGCGCCGCGGTCCTGGCCTTTCCTTTCACGCCAAATCGCCGAGGCGCCGCCGACCTGAAGGCCTTGTGGGTCCGTTGGCATGGGCCGATGGGCCTGGCCTGGAAGCAGAAGACTTTCGCTCTGGACCTGGCGGCGCCGGTCCTGACCGACCTGCAATGGGTCCGCGATCAGGCGGTGCGTCTGTTCGCCCGCGACGCCCTGTTCGGCGCCAAGACCCAGTTAGAGATCGGCGAGGGGTCGGAGTTTCAGGCCCTGCGCGACTTTCAGGCCGGGATGGACCGCCGCTCCATCGACTGGAAGCAGTCGGCGCGTCACGCGGCCCTGCTGGCTAAGGAGTTCCGTACCGAGCGAAACCATAATGTCATCATGGCGCTGGACTGCGGTCGGTCGGCCAGCGAGCCGGTTGGTGGGATGCCGCGCATCGACCGCTTCATCCATGCGGCTCTGCTGCTGTCCTACGCCTGCCTGCGATCGGGCGACCGGACGGGCGTCTTCGCCTTCGACTCCCAGCCGCGTGTGACCACCGGCGCAGTGGGAGGGCTGGATGCCTTCCGCACCCTTCAGGCCGTGGTGGGCCGCATCGACTATTCGACGCATGAGACCAACTACACCCTGGCCCTGGCGACCCTGTCGGGACAGCTCCAGCGTCGCTCGCTGATCGTGGTCTTCACCGACTTCACCGACACCACCTCCGCCGAGTTGATGATCGAGTCGCTGGGGCGGCTTTTGCGGCGGCACCTCGTTCTGTTCGTCGTTCTACGCGACGATGAGCTGGAAGGCCTGACCGGCGTCGATCCGCAAACGCCCGAGGACGTCTCGCGCGCCGTCGTCGCCGGAACCCTGCTGCGCGAACGCGAGACGGTGATCGGACGGTTGCGGCGTATGGGCGCGCACATCGTCGACGCCCCAGCCGATCGCGTCGGAACCGAGGTCGTCAACGCCTATCTGGATCTGAAGCGGAGGGATCTGCTGTGACCGACGTGCCTCCCTCCGGGCTGCTGAAGAGCCAGCGCTTCCGCCAGGCGCGCGAGGACGACTGGCGTCGCCTGGAACGGCTGATGGATAAGGCCGAAAAGGGGTCCGCGTCCAAACTGACCGACGCCGAGATTCTGGCGGTTCCGGTGCTTTACCGTTCGACCCTGTCGGCCCTGTCGGTGGCGCGCGAGACCTCGCTGGATCAGGGGCTTATCGACTATCTGGAGACCCTGTCGGCGCGGGCCTATTTCTTCGTCTATGGCTCGCGGGCGACGATCCAGGATCGACTGGTCGCCTTCTTCCGCACCGACTGGCCCGCCGCCGTGCGCGGTCTGTGGCGCGAGACCCTGGTCTCGACAGCCCTGATGCTTCTGGGCGCCCTGGTCGCCGGCTGGCTGGTGATGCATGAGCCGGAATGGTTCTACGCCTTCGTGCCCACCGACCTGAGCGGCGGGCGCGATCCTGCCGCCTCGACCGAGACCCTGCGCGCCACTCTGGACGGCGCTGACGGGGCTCAAGGCCTATCGGCCTTCGCCGCCTATCTGTTCACCCACAACGCCCAGGTCGCCCTGCTCGCGTTTGCGCTCGGGTTCGCCCTGTGCCTGCCGACGGGCCTGCTGATCCTCTACAATGGCGCGACGCTGGGCGCATTCTTCGCCCTGTTCGCCAGTCGCGGGCTGGGCTTCGAACTGGGCGGCTGGCTGTTGATCCACGGGGTGACGGAACTGTTCGCTGTCATCCTGGCGGGCGCGGCAGGCCTGAAAATCGGCTGGGCCGTCGCCTTTCCCGGCCAGAAGCGAAGGCTGGACGCTGCCGTGGAGGCCGGGCGCACGGCCGGCATCGCCATGGGCGGCGTAGTGGTGATGCTGATGTTCGCCGGCCTGCTTGAAGGGTTCGGCCGCCAACTGATCGTCGATACAGGCTTGCGTTATGCGGTCGCGGCGGCGACCGCCGTGATCTGGGGCCTCTATTTCTATGCGCCCCGCCCCGCCGTCGCGGAGTCGATCCATGTCCGCTGACCTGACCACGGCCAAAACGGAACGCGCCTTCGTCACGCCCGAGGGCGTGGACCTGCGGCTGAACATCGGCGACGCGGGTCAGAGAGCCGGAGCGCTTTTATTGGACGCGGCCATCATCATCGGCGTCCTGATCGTTTTCACCATAGCCTCGGCCTTCGCTTTCGCCTCAGGGGCCGCCGTGGCCGGCGTGACGGGGGCCGAAATGGTCGCTGTCATTTGGCTGATCGTCTTCTTCCTGCTGCGAAACTTCTACTTCACCGCTTTCGAACTGTCGGCGGCGGCTGCCACGCCGGGCAAGCGGATCATGGGACTGCGCGTCGCCTCGCGCGACGGCGGACGGCTGAAGGCCGAGGCCGTCTTCGCCCGCAATGCCATGCGCGAACTGGAGGTCTTCCTGCCCTTGTCCATCCTGGTCGCCCGCAGTCAGGAAGGCGGCGTCGATGGCTGGATGTATATGCTGGCCTTCGTCTGGGCGGCGATCTTCGTCTTCTTCCCCCTGTTCAACAAGGACCGGCTGCGCGTTGGCGACCTGATCGGGGGCACCTGGGTCGTGCGCGCGCCGCGTCGCAAGCTGATCCGCGACATGGCCGAAGACGGGGCCACGCGGATGGCCGCCTACGCCTTCACCCCGGCGCAACTCGACGCCTATGGCGCCAAGGAATTGCATGTTCTGGAGACCCTGCTTCGACAGGGCGACCGCAAGACCTTTCGAGACGTCGCCGATCGCATCGCCAAAAAGATCGGCTGGACGCGTGGCCCGTACGATACGGATCGAGACTTCCTCAGCGCCTATTATGCCGCCCTGCGCGGTCGGCTGGAGCAGAAGCTGCTGATGGGCGTCAGACGCCGCGACAAGCACGACGTCTGACGGCCCGCGCGATCAGTCGAAGATCGAGGCCAGTTCCTCGGACCCGCCGCCTTCCTTGGCCGAGCGCAACTCGTAATACAGCGCCGCCACGCCCGCCGATGCGACGACCCCGGACAGGATGTTGACCATGGGCTCGGTGATCAGATTGACGGCCAAATTGGGCGTGCCGCCGGTGAAAGTCCCCCCGGTCGCCAGACTGAGACCGCCGATGGCCGCGCCAATGATCCAAGACAGGATCACATAGATCACCAGCAGGCCGAACACTTGCCAGCGATAACCCTTGGTCAGCTCTCGGCTGCGCTGCAGGCTGGCGAAGACGCCGCGCTTCTCGACCACCACGGACGGAGCGCCGACCGACCACATGACCGCCAGGATGATGCCCGGCACGATCAACAATAGAAAGCCCAGCATCATCCCGATGGAGGCGAAGATCGCCAGACCCAGCAGCGGCACGAAGTTCTGAACCCCGACATTGAAGGCGTCGCCGAAAGCGGTCGTCTTGCCGTTGAAGCCGTTCACGGCCGCCTTCACCACCATACCCTGCAAAAGATAAAGTCCGACGAAGTTCAGCACTGCGCCAGCCATCATCATCAAGACGCCCGGTCCGAACTCTTCACTCAACATCGCGCTTTGGCCATAGGCCGACAGAATGCTGGGCGCGCCGACCAGAAGCGCGGCTGAGCCGAAGAGAACGGCGGCGTTCTGCTTGATCGCGCCGAAGGTCCGCTTGATCACACGGCCAAGGTCGAACACCCCGCTGCCTCTTCCGCCGCCTGTCGCCGAGACGGTCACCTTCGGCGGTAGCATGGCGATGATCTGCTGTGCGCGTCCGTCGGTCTCGGCGATGAAATCGACCCGCTGGCTGCGTTCCAGAACCGAGGGCGGCTGGACGTCCTCCTTCGTGAACGAATAACGCTCGCCGTCGTCGCCGAGGATCAAACCGAATCCGGTCGCCTCGTCGAACGTTTGAACCTCACCCCGCAAACCTGCCTCCCCTGCTGATGCGTCGCACGGTTGTAAAAGCTGCACCGCAGCCTCGCCAGCGCATTTGTCATGTCAGTCCGTGCGTCGAACCTCGAACAATCGCCTGTCCTCGAAAGCCCGGCCGTATGTAGCAAACACTTTTGCGGACAATGGTATTAAGAGCGCTGCGGATGTTCAAAAGCGCTGCGGGAAATGGTCGGTCGACTTGGGGTTCGTCTGCACTGTGTTGCTGACAGTCGCGTTTGCCATGCCCGCGTTTGAGACCCATGCCTTTGCGGCGGAAATCTCCGGCGGCACCCAAGTGGTCGAGAGGGGTCGCCGGCGTTGATGGTCAATGTCTTGACTGCGGCCCGGCCTGCGCCAACGGCAGCCGTCATGCGCCGCATTCTACCATGTCCAGCGACTTGGCTACGCCGCGTTTCAGCGCGGTCTTCGGCCAGCCCCAGGCGTGGAACGACTGCATCGCGGCCCGGCCGTGCGCTGGGCGAGGATCGATCAAAACCATGCAGACATACTAGCTGATGACCGGCGCCGCCGTGATCATCGCATTAGGCGCGGTCTTCGCCACCGCGGACATTCCGGACCGACCGCCGACCGAAGCAAAGCACGCCGAGAGCGTTTGAATAACTCCGAGCAAATAAAATTAGGTTAGAGCTCAATATCTAATACAGGACGCTGCATACCGATAATTCGCACCTGCCATTTCTATTCTGATTCATTACTAACGTACCGCCTAAAGCGCAGCGGCGTTTTTCAGCAGAGGAAGGAACAAACTGCAAGAACATTCCATTCCGATGTTATAAATTTAAAAGCACAAATCGAACTCGAAATCTCCCCGCAACACTCCGGGCTGAGCGAATGCGATCCCCTAAGCACTAATCCCCCTCGTCACCCACGGGTTGGTGGGTGAAGCCTTTTGCTCCGCTCAAAGACTTGGCGTCACGGCTGATTTCGACATCGCTTTCGGCATAGGCGATCAGCAGGCGAGACAGGTCTTCCAGCGCGCTTTCGTGGATGCGTTCATAGCCGTGGCTGGCGTCGATGCCGAAGGTGACCAAGGCGGTCCGGATGTCGGCGCCGGCTTCCAGGGCCGAGGCCGAGTCCGAGCGATAGTATCGGAAGACGTCCTTCTGGTGCGGGATGTCGTGGTCGCGGGCCAGTTGAACCAGTTTGCGTGACAGGTGCCAGTCGAAGGGTCCTGTCTGGTCGGCCATGGCGATGGTGACGCCGAACTCCGAAGAGTTCTGACCCGGTGCGGTCGTGCCATTGTCGACCGTCACCATGGCGGCGACATCCGGAATCAGCACCGACGAGGCTCCCAGCCCGACCTCCTCGGCGATCGTGAACAGCCACCAGGTATCGACCGTCGGCGTGCGATCTTCGCGTATCATACATTCCAGCGCGGCCAAAAGGGTGGCGACGCCCGCCTTGTCGTCCAGATGGCGCGAGACGACGAAGCCGGTATCGATGAACTCGGGCTGCGGATCGATGGCGACGATGTCGCCGACATCCACGCCCAGGGCCAGGGTGTCTTCGCGGCCGTGGGTCACGGCGTCGATGCGCAGTTCGACCTGGGCCCAGTTCACCGGCTGGGTGTCGACCTCTTCGTTGAAAGTATGGCCTGACGCCTTCAACGGCAGGATGGTGCCGCGATAGGCGCCGCCCTCGGAGAAGATCGTCGCCCGCGCACCCTCGGCGAAACGCGACGACCAGTGACCGATCGCGACCAGTTCCAGCCGGCCGTTCGCCTTCACCTGTTTGACCTGCGCGCCCAGGGTGTCGACGTGGGCGACGATGGCGCGCGCCGGTTTTGGCGTCCGGCCCGGCAAGCGTGCGCGAAGGGCGCCGCGGCGGGTCATCTCATAGTCGAGGCCCAGCCGCTCGAGTTCTCGACACAAGAGCCAGACGGCCTCGTCCGTATAGCCGGTTGGGCTGGGCGTGTTCAGCAGGTCGGCCAAGCGGGCCTTCAGGTAGTCGAGGTCTATCGCGGGGCGGGCCAAGGGGCCTCCTTCAGGCTTCGGGTCGCGAAAATGTCCGCGCAGCGGCCGGTGCGGACAGTGGAAAGAGCAGATCCACGAAACGCTCGGCAGTCGGTTGGGGTTCGTGGTTGGCCAGGCCGGGGCGCTCGTTCGCTTCGATGAAGGCGTAGTCGGGTTCGCGCGGCGACTTCACCATCAGATCGATGCCGGTGACCGGAATGTCGATGGCGCGCGCGGCGGCGACGGCGGCGCGGATCAGGGCCGGATGCACCTCATCCGTCACATCATGGATGGTGCCGCCCAGGTGCAGGTTGGCCGCCTTGCGCACCAAAATCTCGGCCCCTTCCGCCGCCACGTCGTCGAGACGATAGCCGGCCTCGGCCAGGGTGCGTTCCGTCTCGGCGTCGATCGGGATGGTGGATTCCCCACCGGTGGCGGCGGCGCGACGACGGCTTTGGTGTTCGACGAGGGCGCGCAAGGTCGAGCGGCCGTCGCCGAAGACGCGCGGCGGACGACGCAGGGCGCAGGCGACGACCTTGTAGTCGATCACCACCAGCCGAAGGTCCTCGCCCTGAACCTGTTCCTCGACCAGAACCTCGGAACAGATGCGGCGTGCCCGAACCAGAGCCGTCTGGACCTCGCTCATCGTTGTCAGGCCGACCGCGACGCCTTGCCCCTGCTCGCCGCGCGCCGGTTTGACGACCAGAGCGCCGAACTTGCTCAGCGCTGCGTCGATGGCCGATGGGCTTTCGGGATCGATCCTCTCGGGAACGCGCACGCCGGCCGCCTCGACGATGCGTCGCGTCATCCGCTTGTCGTCACAGATGCTGAGCGCGACGGCCGAGGTCAATTCCGACAGACTTTCGCGACATCGGACCGACCGGCCGCCCCAGTTCAGGCGAAACAGCCCGCCCTCACCGTCGATGATCTCGGTATGGATGCCGCGCCGACGCGCCTCGTCCACGATGATGCGGGCATAGGGATTCAGGTCATGATCGTCGGTCGGGCCGACGAACAGGGCCTCGTTGATCGGGTTCTTGCGTTTGACCCCAAAGAAGGAGACGCGACGGAAACCCAGCTTTTCGTACAGGGCGATGGCTTGATCATTGTCGTGCATGACCGACAGGTCCATGTGCGCCAGGCCTTGGGTCTTGAAATGTTCGGCCAGACGCCGAACCAGGGCCTCGCCGACGCCCGGCTGGGTCGCCTGGGGATCGACCGCCAAACACCATAGCGAAGAGCCGCATTCCGGATCCTGAAAGGCGCGGGCGTGGTTGACGCCCGTCACGGTGCCGATCACAGCCCCCGTCACGGTGTCCTCGGCGACGAAATAGGTCAGGGTCCGGTCGTCCCGATGCGACCAGAAGAAGTCAGGCGGAACCGGCACCATCTTGCGCTTGGCGTAGATGTCGTTGACCGCCTGCGCATCCGTTTCCGACGTCAGACGGCGCACGGTGAAGCCTCGGGGCTGACGTCGGCTGGCGCGATAGGTCGCCAGTTCCAGCCGATAGGTGTGCGACGGATCCAGGAACAACTCCTGCGGCGCCGAGGCCAGCAGGACGTGCGGATTGCGGACATAGAAGGCGATGTCGCGCCGGTCCGGCCCTTCGGCGCGGAGGGCCTCGACCAGCGGCTCGGCCGTCTCGAAGGTCTGGGCGAACAGCAGTCGGCCCCAGCCGCAATCCAGCACGGCATCGGGGTTCGGTCCGTCCCCGGACTGAACCGGGGGCTTCAGGCCCTCGTGCCGCAGACGTTTCAGCCGATGCGCCTTTGATCGCTCGGGGCGGATATCAGACGCCATGCTGCTGCATCCACATTTCCAGCACTGCGACCTGCCAGAGTTCGGAGCCGCGAAGGGGTGTGATGTGCTCGGTGGGATTGCCGAACAGGGTGTCCAGATAGCCCCGGTCGAACAGGCCGCGATCGCGCGCCGCCTGATTGGTCAGGGCCTCGCGCACCATCTCCAGATACGGACCCTGGATGTATTTCAGCGCGGGCACGGGGAAATAGCCCTTCTTGCGATCAATGACCTCGGAGGGGATCACCAGACGCGCCGCTTCTTTCAGCACGCCCTTGCCGCCTTGCGCCAGCTTGTGCTCGGGCGGGATGCGGCCCGCCAGTTCGACCAGCTCGTGATCCAGGAAGGGCACGCGCGCCTCCAGACCCCAGGCCATGGTCATGTTGTCGACCCGCTTCACCGGGTCGTCGACCAGCATCACCTGGCTGTCCAAACGCAGGGCTTGGTCGACCGGCGTCGCTGCGCGGCCTTGCGCGAAATGGGCCTCGACCAAGGCGCGGCTGACGTCGGTGTCGGCCATATAGGCGCCGTTCAGCTGGGTCTTCAGCGTGGCATGGCTGCGGTCGAAGAAGGCCTTGGCATAGGTTTCGACCGGATCGGTCGCGCCCAGCATCGGCGGATACCAGTGATAACCGGCGAACACCTCGTCGGCGCCCTGGCCGGACTGCACCACCTTGATATGTTTCGAGACTTCCTGGCTCAGCAGGTAGAAGCCGACGTTGTCGTAGGAGACCATCGGTTCCGACATGGCGCCGATGGTGCCCGGCAGGGCCTCCATCAGCCGCTGGTGAGGCACGAAGATCTGGTGATGCTTGGTGCCGTAATGTTTGGCGATCAGGTCGGAATAGAGGAACTCGTCGCCCTTCTCGCCATTGGCCTCTTCGAAACCGACGGAGAAGGTCATCAGGTCCTTCTGACCCAGTTCGGCCAGCAGACCGACGATCAGGCTGGAGTCCACTCCACCCGACAGCAGCACGCCTACCGGCACGTCGGCGACCATGCGGCGCTTCACGGCTTCGCGCAGACTGTCCAGGACCCGATCGCGCCAATCTTCGGCCGTCAGGGCCGCGTCCTCAGCATGGCGGGTCATGTCGGGCTGCCAGTAGAGGCGGTCCTTGGCCCTCCCATCCGCCTCGATCACGCGGATGGTGGCCGGCGGGAACTTCTTGACGCCCTTCAGGATCGTGTGCGGCGGCGGCACGACCGCATGGAAGGTCATGTAGTGGTGCAGGCCGACGGGATCGATGGTCTTGTCCACGTCGCCCGCCGCCAGCAGGGCCGGCAAGGTCGAGGCGAATCGCAGACGCTTGCCCTGTTCGGTCAGATACAGCGGCTTGATGCCGAAACGATCCCGGGCGATCACGGTGCGGCCGGTGTCGCGCTCATGCAGCACAAAGGCGAACATGCCCTTGAATCGCTCGACGCAGGCTTCCCCCCACGCCTTCCAGGCCTTGATGATGACCTCGGTGTCGCCGTGCGAGAAGAAGCGGAACCCCATCCCCTGCAGCTCTTCGCGCAGTTCGGGATAGTTGTAGATGCAGCCGTTGAACGCCAGGGTCACGCCCAGGTCAGGGTCCACCATCGGCTGCTGGGCTTTCTCACTCAGGTCGATGATCTTCAAACGGCGGTGACCCAGCCCCACCGAGCCGCGCATAACAATGCCGGAGCCATCCGGTCCACGCGGCGAGAGCGCATCGGTCATGCGTTGAACGGCGCCGGCATCGGCCGGTCGTCCGTCGAAATTGATCTCGCCGCTAAGACCGCACATAGGTCCTCCTTGAATTGTGGAAGCAGCGGGTACAAATGGTTAGGGCACGAAAGAGTTCAACCCGAATGGCCGATATTTCCCATGAGCCAAGCCCTGACGCGGCGGTTGACGCCACCGCATCCCTTGTCCGGTCAGTCCGACGCATCGCCCAGGCGATCGATGTTCGGTCTCGAGAAATTTCACGTCTGACCGGGCTGACGCTGCCGCAGCTCCTCGTGCTGCAATCCATCCGCGCATTGGGTGAAGTCAGCACCAGCGCGATATCGCGGGACGTTTCCATGTCGGCGCCGACCGTCGTCGCCGTGCTGGACAAGCTCGAAGCCAAGGGCATGGCCGCCCGCTATCGCTCCACCGTGGATCGCCGCGTCGTCCATGTGCGTTTGACCGACGCGGGGCGGCAGGCATTGCAGACGTCCCCGGGCCTGCTCGGCGACGGCTTTCTCGCCGCCTTGGCTGAACTTCCACACAGCGAACGACTGGCGATGGCTGAAGCTGTCGAACGCCTCGCAGTTTTGATGCAGCCTCGCGAAGCTCAGGCCTCTTTGAAGCCGCATTATCAGGGTGTCAGGCCCTCATAAGCGGCTCGGGATGGCGAGCCGGCGAACAGCCGGAAACGGTGATCCTGACCTGTCTGTTCCAACGCTATCTTCTGACCTCGAGCCAATCAAAGAGGCCAAAACAGCAAGATGAGCGATGGCCCCGTGACCAGAACGAGCGCGCTCAAAGGCGCGCCCAGCCTGGGATAATCAGAAAACTTGTAGCCCCCAGGTCCCATGACCAGCGTGTTGCACTGGTGACCGATGGGCGTCAGGAAGTCGCACGCCGCGCCGACCGCGACCGCCATCAAGAATGGATCCGGATTGTAGCCAAGCTGCTTGGCCAGCGTCGCTCCGATCGGGGCGACGATCAGAACGGTCGCCGCATTGTTCAGGAAGGGCGTAACCGCCATTGAGGCGAGCATGACGCCGGTGATAGCAACAACGCCCGGCAAGCCTGTGAACACGTGACGAAGCAGTCCCGCGATCAGGTCGGACCCTCCTGTGGATTGGATCGCGTCTGAGACGGGAATGAGGGCTGCGATCAGAACCAGCAGAGGTCCATCGAGAGCGGCATAGGCCTCACGCATCTTCAAGCCGCCCAAGGCGACGATCACGACGGCGGCGCCGAAGAAGGCGACGGCGACTGGAACCAGGCCAAGGCCGACGAGGGTCATGGCGCACGCAAGAACAACAGCCGGCATGAAGCGCCTGCGCACGCTCCCGAGTTGAACCTGACGCTCCGCCAGGGGGAGTAAATCCAGCGCCCTCAGCGCGACCGGCAGCGCCTGTTCGGCGCCTTGAAGCAGGATGATATCGCCGGGCGCCAGTTTTGCCGTCCGCAGATGCTGGGTGAGTTGAAAGCCGCTTCGCGACACGCCCAACAGATTGATCCCGTGCTGGCCGTACAGATCCGAGCTTCGAACAGACTGCCCTTGAAGCGGGGAGTTTCGGCCGATGACCGCCTCTACGATCGCAATCTCCTCGGATGCGGTCGCTATGGGAACCGGGCGATCATCGCGGATGAGATTCATCTGAGCCCGACTGACGAAGCCCTCCAGCGCCTGCTGCTCGCCCTCGATCAGCAGCGCGTCACCCGCTTTGACGACGACATTGCCTCTGGGACTCAGCCGCCGTTTCCCTGAACGGATCAGCGCCATGATCTTGACCTCGTCGTCGCCGAGGGCGGCAAGAGCGGACACGGTCATAGACCCCGGAGCCCAGCCTTCAGGCGCCCTGACTTCCGTGGCATAGGCGTTGGCGGCCAAGGCCGCGCTCATGGACGTTGCGCCCTGTCGATCGCGGGGCAACAGGCGATAGCCGAACGCCAAAAACGCCAAGGCGATCAGCGTGAGCGCTAAGCCCACTGGTGCGTAGTCGAACATGGCGAAGGGTTCGCCAACGATGCCTTGGCGCACTTCGGCGACGATGATGTTCGGAGCGGTCCCGACCAGGGTGACCATGCCGCCCGCCATGGCGCCGAAAGCCATTGGCATCAGGAGCCGGGACGGAGACGACTTCGTCTGGCGCGCCACCTGAAGCGCCACCGGCATCATGATCGCCAGGGCTCCGACATTCTTCGTCGCCATGGAAAGCAACGTCACAGCGCCGGTCAGAACCGGGACTTGAGAACGCTCAGTCTTTAGCAGCGGCATCACCCGCCGCATCGCGAGTTCAATGACCCCCGATCGGGCGAAGGCGGCCGAAACGATCAGCGCGCAGGCGATGATGACGGTGACGTCGTTTTTGAAACCGTCAAATGCAGCCTCGGCGGGGATGATGCCGATCGCCAATCCTGCAACCAACGCGACGACCGCGACCAGGTCGTAACGAAACCGACCCCAGATGAAGGCGCCGATTGTCAGCCCGACAAGGCCGAAGGCCAGTCCCTGTTGAAGCGTCACTCGCCTAGCGCCCTTGCATTATGAGCAGAGAGCGTAGGCTCGATGCTAGAAGGCAGCCAGCTCTCTGGGGCTGCCAACGTCAGAAGAGCATCTGCCGTCAATCCTACATAGCGCATGCATCGACAGGGCGATGCCCTTAGCCGACCGCCACAAATGCCCGCCCCTTCCTGTCGCATTAGTGGCCGTGTAGAAAGCGGGCTTCTCGAAGGTCTGCAATGAGCCATAAGCAGACATTCCACCCCGACTGCTCAAACTCGCCTTAGCTTGCTTTTCGCGTCTTAAGTTGGATTCGTGCCAGCCTTAACTTGCACTGACAATGACGATGGCGACCCCGGCAGGACTCCAACCTGCGACCTCGGCTTTAGGAAAGCCTTGCTCTATGCAGCTGAGCTACGGGGCCACGCCTGACGCCGTAGCGGGTCGGGGCGGCGGGGGGAAGTCGGGGCGGCGAAAAAGTCGGGCGGCGGCTAGACGACTGCGGCGTCGGGCGTTTGTGGTTAAGGGGCATTAACCTACAAGATATCGCGGTGAACAAAGGACGAAACGGGCGATGTCAGCGATTCGGTCCTGATTCGTTTCGTCCTTGTTCCTCAAGAACGGAACGGCCGTTAACCGACGGGCGGGACGTGGGCGGTCAGGGCGCGCAGGCCCTCAAGCAGGCGGTCGGAATCGGCGCTGGTCTGGCCCTGGGCGGCCAGGGTCAGGCGAAGCGCGCGGACGTGAACCTCGACCGAGGGCCATGACCAGCTGCCGGCGTTCTTCATCCGGTCGGCGATCTCGCACAGGCTGAAGGCGGCCTCGAAGAAGGTTGGGACGTCCAGATAGCCGGCCATGTCGACCATGGCGGAAGCGAAGGCGTAGATTTGGTCCGGGGCATCATGCGGGCGGGTCGCGCACAGGGCCTCGATGGCGTCGACGTTGGCCGTCAGCAGGGCGAAGACATGGTCGCGCTGTTCATCCAGCGCCTGGTTGGCGCGGGATTCGGCCTCGATGATCAGACGGCCGCCGGGTCGCGCCATCTGACGCTGGAGCGAGGTGTGAACGCGGCGGACGGTGGAGGGTTTGGGCGCGGCGACAGGCTCGGTCACAGGCTGACCTTCATCGGCTTCATCAGCATGTCGATCTCGTCCTGATCCATGTTTTCCTCGACCGCCTCGCCCAGATCGCCGGTCAGGTCGCTCTCGCGACGACCGTCGGTACCGGGAGGCGGTCCATAGTTGTGCACCCGGCGGTCGGGGCCGATGTAATGTTCGGACTCGACAAAATCGCGGTCCTCCCCGCCCAACCAGATGATCCGTTTCAACAGCAGCGACGGCGACAGGGGCTTGGCGACGATGAAGCTGGCGCCGCAGTCGCGGCCCTGGTGGACCTTGGCCTGTGAGGCGTGGCCCAGGATCATGATGACGGGCACATAGCGGGTCGGCGCGGGGGCGTCGCGCCGCAGCCAGCGCACGAAGTCATAGCCGTCCATGTCCGGCATGATGCAGTCGATCAGGATCAAGTCGACCGAGCGGCGCGCCAGCAGTTCGACGGCCGCCTGGGCCGAGGCGCATTTGATCTGCTCCTTGCAGCCGAAGCCCTGGACGATGGAACCCAGCATATCCAGCGACGTGGGCTGATCGTCGATCAGAAGGACCGTCGTGTGCGCCAGATTGACCCGATCGCTCTTGGACATGGCGTCAGAACAGCATGAGGTCGCCGGCGTCGGCGTTCGATTGCGGGCGATGCTCGCCGGCGGCGGGACGAAGGCGGCCGGCCATGTCGGCCAGCGACAGGCGGCTGACGGCCTCGGACGGGCTGGCGCCGCCGCCCAGCATGCGCAGGACGCCGGACAGAGCCTCGAGACGCTGGGTCAGGGCGTCCAGGGCCTGGGCCTGGGTCAGGGCGTTGGGACGTTCCTCGGGCGGGGCGCGGCGGACCAGATCGCTGACCAGGGCCTCGATCCCGTCGATGCCTTCGCGCACCAGCATCAGCTCGTCGGCGACGGCGGCCAGCAGATCGGCGTGTTCGGGAGGGGCGCTCATGCTCAGAACAGTTCCAGGGCGCCGGTATCGACCGGGGCCATGACGGGCACGGGTTTGGGGGCGACGACGTCGGTGACGGCGCGTTGAAGGGCGCGGCCGGTGACGGGCCAGTAGTGCAGGCGCCGACCGCCGTCGCCGCGCAGACTGCCGCCCACGACGGGAATGCCTTCGTCGCGCAGGAATTTCTCAGCGAAGTCGGCGTTGCTGCGCCCGACGTCGCGCAGGCTGTCGAACATGCGGCCGCCGCCGAACAGCTTGGCCTCCAGCCGATCGCGACGGGCGCCGGCCTTGAGCATGTCGTTGATCAGCAGTTCCATCGCATAGGCGCCGTAACGACGTCCCGCGTCGGTGCCTGCGCCCGAGCCTTCGGGCAGCAGGAAGTGATTCATGCCGCCAACGCCCGCCAGCGGATCGCGCACGCACATGGCGACGCAGGACCCCAGGATGGTGCTGAGCACGACATTGGGATCAGACGTGATGAAATGCTCGCCCTGACCGACGTGAACGCGCTTTTCGACCGTGTCCTTCAGGGCGGTGAAACTCATGTCAGAGGACCGAAAACGGCTTCCAGCTTGCCCTTCAGCTGGGCGACGGTGAAAGGCTTGACCAAGTAGTTGTTGACGCCAAACTGCACCGCACGTTGGACCAGCTCGCGGTCGGCGCGGCCCGTCAGCATGATGAAGGCAGTCTTGGAGGTGGGGGGATGGGCGCGCACGGCGCGCAGCAGGCCCAGACCGTCCAGGTTCGGCATATTGTAGTCGGAGATGATCAGGTGCGCGGGCTTGGACACGATCTCGCGCAAGGCGATTTCGCCGTCGGCGGCCTCGCGGATCTCGCGCACGCCGAGTTGTTGCAGGCTGGTGCGGACCAGCGAGCGCATCGTCATCTGATCATCGACGACCAGGCAGTGAAGTGAGGCGGCGGCGGGCATAGGTTACGCTCCCGATTAGGCGACTGACCGCGCAGCCGGATCGGCGCACAGTTCGAGAATGGCGGTGGACAGGCGGTGCAGCGGCAACTGCCGCTCCACGGCGCCGATTTCATGGGCGGCCTTGGGCATGCCGTAGACGACGCAAGTCGCCTCATCCTGGCCCAGGGTGCGGCCGCCGGCCTGGCGCATGGCGAGCAGGCCCTTGGCGCCGTCACGGCCCATGCCGGTCAGGATGACGCCAGTCATCGGACGCTTCAGCCGGGCGACGGAGTCGAACATCACATCGACCGACGGGCGGTGGCCGTTGACGGGATCGCTGGCGATCAGGCGGCAACGGGGCGTCAGGCCGCCGGACACCTCAAGATGGGTTGCGCCGCCGGGGGCCAGATAGATGTGGCCCGGCTTCAGCGGGGCGCCGTTCACCGCCTCAGTCACGGTCGGGGCGCAGACACGGTCCAGACGGGCGGCGAAGCTGGCGGTGAAGGTCGCCGGCATATGCTGGGTGATGACGGTCGCGGGGCAGTCCAGAGGGAAGCCGCTGAGCACGGTCAGCAGAGCCTCGACCCCGCCGGTGGAAGAACCGATGGCGAGGATCTGATTGGGGTCGGCATGATAGGCGCGCGGCGCCTCGGCGGCGGCGGGCGTATCGCCGCGGGCGCGGACGCGCGAACGGGCGGCCGTCTTCACCTTGCCGATCAGGTCGTGGAAGGCGTCGACGCTGGCCACCGCCGGCTTGGCCACAGCGTCCACGGCGCCGATCTCGAGCGCGGCCAGGGTCACGTCCGTGCCCGCCGCCGTCAGGGTCGAGACCATGACCACCGGCATGGGCCGCAGCCGCATGATCTTTTCCAGGAACTCCAAGCCGTTCATGTTGGGCATTTCGACGTCGAGCGTAATGACGTCGGGGTTCAGGGCCTTGATCGCGGCGCGGGCCTCGATGGGGTCGGCGGCGGTGCCGACGACCTCGATCTCAGGATCCGACTTCAGGGCGGCCGAGATCAGCCCGCGCATGGTCAGGCTGTCGTCGACGACGAGGACGCGGACGGGGCTCATGCGCCACCCAGGCGATAGGTCGTCAGGCCGGCGGTCTGAAGCTGGCTGGTCGCCGGGCCGGAGACGCGTTCGGAGTGACCGATGTAGAGGGTCGCGCCGGGGTTCATCAGCGGGGTGAACCGCTTCCACACCCGCTCCTGGGTGGCGTCGTCGAAGTAGATGACGACGTTGCGGCAGAAGATGACGTCAAACTTGCCCTTCATCGGCCAGTCGCCGATCAGGTTCAGCTCCTTGAAGCTGACCAGACGCTTCAGCTGCGCGCCCGCGACCCACTGGCCGCGATCGGCGCGGTCGAAATATTTGCGCCACAGGGTGACGGGCGCGGGCTCCAGCGCCTCTTCGGAATAGACGCCGTCATGGCCTTGGGCGACCATGTTGGGATCGATGTCGGTGGCCAGGATTCGCACATCCAGCTCGGCCGCTTCGGGCAGGGCCTGAAGCACGGTCAGGGCCATCGAATAGGGCTCCTGCCCGTTCGAGCAGGCCGCCGACCACAGACGGACCCGGCCGCCGGCGCGGGCGCGCGCCGCCAGTTCGGGCATGACCCGGTCGCGCAGGTCGTCGAAATGGTGCGGCTCGCGATAGAAGCGGGTGACGTTGGTGGTCAGGGCCGCCGTCATCTTCTGACGCTCGTCCACGCCGTCCACGCCCTCGACCAGGGCGCAGTAGTCGCGGAAGCTGGTCAGACCCAGGGTGCGCAACCGCTTGGCCAGGCGCGAATACACGAGCGCGGCCTTGCCCTCGTTCAGGGCGATGCCCGCGTGGGCGTGCAACATCTGGGCGATGTGGCGGAAATCCTCGGCGGTGAAGACGAACTCGCCCTCGACGATGGATCCCCGGCCGGCGGCGGCGGTCATGCGGCTTCGGCCTCGACTTGCGGCAGGATGTAATCCAGTTCGATCAGGCTGATCATGCGGCCGTCGATCGAGAAGATGCCCTTGACGAAGGTCTTGACCTGATCGCTGGCGACGTCGGGCGTCGGCTGGACCGAAGCCTCGCTCATCTGCAGGATGTCGGACACGGCGTCGACCAGCAGGCCAACCATGCGGCCGCCGATATGGGCGACCATGATGACGTGGCGCGCCGTCGGTTCCGAGGTCGTCAGGCCGAAGCGCGCGCCCAGATCGATGATCGGCAGGACCGTGCCGCGCAGGTTGATGACGCCCTTCATGTAGCCCGGCGAGCGGGGCAGAGGCGTCGCCGGCGTCCAGCCGCGGATTTCGCGCACTGACATGATGTCGACGCAAAATTCCTGACTGCCGATGCGGAAGGCGATCAATTCACGCTGGAGATCTTTGGCTTCGGTCATGGTTCAGCTCGCGAGCTTGAAGTCGGGACGGACGGATTTGCGGCGCATGTCGGTGACCAGCACGTCGACATCCAGGATCAGGGCCACGCGCCCGTCGCCCAGGATGGTGGCGGCGGCGACGCCCTCGACCTGCTGGTAGTTGGTTTCCAGGCTCTTGATGACCACCTGACGCTGGCCCTGGATGGCGTCGAACAGAAGGGCCGCCTGCTGGCCGCCTTCGGTTTCGACGACCACGGCGACGCCTTCGGTCGGGTTCATCGGCTGTTCGCGGAAGCCCATGATCAGGGCCACGTCGATCAGCGGCAGGAAGCGATCGCGGAAGCGGATTACGGGATCCACGCCGCCGACGAAATGCAGGTCGACGGCTTGCGGGGTCAGGCTCTCGACGATGGCCGGCAGCGGCGCGATCAGCGTCTGTTCAGCGGCGGTGACGACCATGCCGTCCAGCACCGCCAGCGTCAGCGGCAGGCTGAGGGTGAAGGTCGAGCCCTTGCCCGGAACCGAGCTGATGGAGATGCGACCGCCTAGGGCCTGGATCGACCGTTTGACCACGTCCATGCCCACGCCCCGGCCCGAGATGTCGGACACGACGGCGGCGGTTGAGAAGCCCGGCGCGAAGATCAGATTGTCAATCTGTTCATCGGTCAGGGGCGCGTCGGCGGCGATCAGACCCTTGTCGACGGCGATCTTCTTGACGCGTTCGCGATTGATGCCGCGGCCGTCATCGGAAATTTCGATGACGATCCGGCCCGAGCGGTGCAGGGCCGCGAGACGCACCGTGCCCTCGGCCGGCTTGCCGGCGGCGACGCGCTCCTCGGGCGTTTCCAGACCGTGGTCGATGGCGTTGCGCAGCATGTGGGTGATCGGCTCGGCCAGGCGTTCGACCACGGTCTTGTCGACCTCGGTGTCCTCGCCGGCCGTGACCAGACGGACCTGTTTAGAGACCATGTCGGCGACTTCGCGGACCAGGCGCGGCATGCGCTGGAACACCGACTTCACCGGCTGGGCGCGGATGGCCATCACGCTGTCCTGGATCTCGCGGGTCAGCAGTTCCAGGTCTTCGAGACCGAGCGCGATGCCCGAGGAGCGGGCCAGGCCGCTTTCCAGCACGCGTTGCGACAGCATCGCTTGCTGGATGACCAGTTCGCCGACGACGTTGATCAGACGATCCACGCGGTCCAGATCGACGCGGATCGTCACCGGCGCGGGCGCGACAGGGGCGGAAGCCGGCGCGGGGGCCGCCGCCACGAGTGCGGCGACAGGGGCGGCAACCGGCTCGACGACCGGCGCAGCGGCGATCGGGGCCGGCGCGGGCTCGGGCTCCAGGGGAGCGAAGGGCACGACCTCGGCCGCCGGCTCGGCGGCGGCGACGGAAGCCTTGGCCAGCAGGGCGGCGATATCCAGATCGTCGCTGGCGGGCAGGACGGCGGCCGGTTCGTCTTCGAACGCAGCGAGTTCGTCACCGCCGGCGCACAAGGGCGTGATGGTCAGATCGCAGTCGCTTTCGACGAAGTCGAAGACCTCGCGCACGGCCGCCTCGTCGACGGCGGCGGCCAGATCGACTGTCCAGGTCAGGCAGCCGTCCTCGATCGACAGCGCGTCCAACGTCGGCGTCTCGCTGTCGTCCACGACGACCGTGACCGGGCCGAGACGACCCAGCTCGCGCAGCAGCAGGCTGGTCTCGTTGGCGTTCACGTACATCCGGCCCATCGGCTTGAACACGATGCGCCAGCCGACCGACGGCGCGTCGGCGCCCAGGTCGGCGCCCAGGTCGGCGATGGGCAGGGGCGCAGGCTCATCCAGCGCCATGTCGAAGGCCATGGGGGTGAAGCCGAAATCGTCTTCGTCTTCCTCGACCTCGACCGGCGCCTCGCCGCCATGGGTCAGGACCTGCATTTCGGCGACCAGGGCGGCGGACCGCGCCTCGTCCACCGGCGGGATCAACCCTTGCGCGGCCTGGATGTGATCGGCCAGCACATCGGAGGCGCGCAGCAGAGTCTTGATGGTGATTGCGTCGCACGGCTTACGGCCCGCGCGCAGTTCGTCCATCAGCGTCTCGAAGACGTGGGCGAACCGGACCAGGGCCTCCAGGCCGAAGGCCCCTGCCCCGCCCTTGACCGAATGAACGGCGCGGAAGACGGCGTTGATCGTCTCCAGGTCGGTCTGACCCTGTTCAAGCAGCATCAGCTTGGCTTCCAGGTCCGCGAGCAGTTCGTCGCACTCCTGGAAGAAGGTGGCTTTGATGGCTTCGAAGGCGTCCATTAGGTCGGTGTCCGGCGGGCTTCAGCGATCAGAGTCGGGCGATCAGGCGGCGACGCGGCGGACAGCGTCCACCAGCTTTGCGGGGTCGAACGGCTTGACGATCCAGCCGGTGGCGCCGGCGGCGCGGGCGCGCGCCTTCTTCTCGACGTCGCTTTCGGTCGTCAGCACCAGCACCGGGGTCGTGCGGTGGTTCGGATCGGCGCGCACGCCCTCGATGACGCCGAAGCCGTCCATGCGCGGCATGTTGATGTCGGTGATGATGACATCGGCGCCCTTGGACGCCAGGGTCTCCAGACCGTCCACGCCGTCCACCGCCTGGATCACGGTATAGCCCGCGTCTTCCAGCGCCATCAGCAGCATGTCGCGCATGGTGCGTGAATCGTCGATCGTCAGAACGGTCTTGGTCATGCCAACGCCCCCTCGGTGTTGAAGTCCGGCGCGCCATAGGCCGCCCATTGTTCCGTCCAATATTGGGACACAGACCCTAAACTTAGGTTGACGCCGTCGGCCGCCCACGTCTTTCGGGCCGACAGCAGGATCTGCAGGCACAGGCCGCCCAGGCGCTGAACGGCGGAGGCGTTCAGGACCACCGGATGACCGCGCAGGGCCAGCAGTTCGGCCTTCAGCGGCTCGGCCGCATTCAGGTCCAGCACGTCGGACAGGATCAGGGTTTCGGTCATCAGAACTCCTCCCAACCGTCTTCGACGGCGGCGGCTTGAGGCTTGGGCGCGGCGCCGCCACGGCCGATGGTCTTCAGCGCGGCGACCATGTGGCTGGAGCGAGCAGCGGGCTTGGAGACCGGCGCAGGGGCGCGAACCGGCGCAGGCGCAGCGGCGCGCGGCGACGAAGCGCCGACGCGGAACTGGGCCACCGAGGCTTGCAGGCTCTCGGCTTCCTGGGCCAGCGAATGGCTGGCGGCGGTGGACTGCTCGACCATGGCCGCGTTCTGCTGGGTCACCTGGTCCATCTGGTTCACGGCGGTGTTGACCTGGGCCAGGCCGACGGCCTGTTCCTGGGCCGAGGCCGCGATTTCGGTGACCAGGCTGTCGATCTCGGCGACCCGGTCCACGATGCGTTGCAGGGCCTCGCCGGTCTCGCCGACCAGTTTGACGCCCGAGCCGACCTGACCCGTCGAGGCCGAGATCAGGGTCTTGATCTCCTTGGCGGCTTCGGCCGAACGCTGGGCCAGGGCGCGAACTTCGGAGGCGACCACCGCAAAGCCGCGACCGGCCTCGCCCGCACGAGCGGCCTCGACGCCCGCGTTCAGGGCCAGAAGATTGGTCTGGAAGGCGATCTCGTCGATGACGCCGATGATCTGATTGATCTGAGTGGACGAGCTTTCGATGGCGGTCATGGCCTGGACGGCGTCGCGCACGATCACGCCGCTCTTCTCGGCGTCGCCGCGCGCAGCCTGGACCACGTCCGAAGCCTGGCGGGCGCCCGAGGCGGTCTTGTTCACCGTCGCGGTGATTTCATCCAGGGCGGCGGCGGTTTCCTCCAGCGAGGCGGCCTGCTGTTCAGTGCGGCGCGACAGATCGTCGGCGGCCTGCGAGATTTCGCCGGCGCCCGAGCGAATGCCCGAGACATTGTTGACCACGACCGAGACGGCCTGCTGCAGCTGGGAGATGGCGGCGTTGAAGTCGGTTTTCAGCTGAGCGGACTTGGCGCTGAATTCGATGTCGATGCGGTGGGTGAGATCGCCGTTCGACATGGCCGAAAGACCTTGGCCCAAGGCTGCGATGGCCCGGGCGTCCTCGGCGGCTTCGCGCGCCTTTTCGGCCTCGCGTTCGGCGCGTTCCTGCTCGGACATAGAACGCTGCGACAGCGCATCTTTTTCGACGCGGACCTTCTCGATCGCGGCGTCGCGGAAGGCCACGATGGCCTGGCCCATCTTGCCGAACTCATCCTTGCGCTCGGCGCTGGCGACCTTGATGTCGGTGTCGCCAGCCATCAGCTTTTGCATATAGCCGATCATCGTGAAGATCGGGCGCACGATGGAGCGCGTCGCGACGAAACCGGCGATGACGGCGATCACCAAGGCCGAGATCAGGCCCACGATCGTGGCGATCAGCGCGGTGCGGCTGGCGGCTTCCTGGGCCTCGGTCGAGGCCTTGCGCGCCACATCGTTGGCGCTCTTGATCTGATCGATCGTGTCTTCGATCGGCGCGACGTAGTTGTCGGCAGTTCCGTTGCGCCCGACCATCTGAACGGCCTGGGCCGCGCGACCGTCTCGGACCATCGCAGAACCGGCTTCCACGACATTCTTGTACCAGGTCGCATTGCCTTCCACGGCCTTGTCGACCAGGGCGGCGCGGTCGGCGGGCAGTTCGCCGCGCAGCTCGTCCATGGCCGCCAGGAACTTGGCGCGATGCGCATCGACGCGTTCAATGTAGTAGGCATCCTGAGACAGGAGGTAGCCGCGGAAGGCGTTCTCCTGGCGCGCCATGTAGAACTCGGCCGTCGCCGTGGTGCGATTGACCTGGTTTTCCACCGTGCGCACTTCGCCGGCCTTCTCCAACTGGAGCAGGCTGGTGACGACGACGACGCCCATGACGGCGATCGCCGCCAAAACGAGACCAAAGGCCGCGAACAGCTTGCGGCCGACGGGCATATTTTCAATCAACTTCAACTCAGCATCCCCCGGTGGATCGGTAACTCAGAACGAATAGGTGGCGGCGGCGACGAAGCGACCCTCATAGGGTTCGCCTGCGCTGTGGCGGTCGGTGTCGTACCAGCGCAGATCGACGGCCAAGGCGTCGGTCAGCTTCTGTTTGGCGCCGACATTCCAGGCGTTGTAGTCGACGCCGCCGTCCGCCATGCGGTTGGCGACGGCAGCCGAAATCTTTGTCTTGGCGGCGACGGCGACCGTGCCTTGCAGCTCCAGCCACCAGGCCTCTTTCGTCGCCGCAAAGCCGTCGGGCGAATAGTTGACGCGCAGGCGCGTCGCCACGGGGCCCAGCTTGCGTGAAGCGTCCGCCTGATATTCCCAGTAGTTTTTGTCGACGCCGGCGCGCGACCCTGGCAGGTCGCGGTTCATGATCCCCAGATCGAAGGTGAAGCCGCCCGCCTTGGGCCGCCAACCGACCATGCTGACGATTTCCAGGTCGTAGCCTTGAGATCCGGCGGCGTCAGAGACGAAGACGCTGGCGTAGCCTTCGCCGAAGCCGGCTTCGGCCTTGGCGAAAGGCGCCACGTCCCGATTGCTCTTGCCCAGCCCTTTGCCGACATACTGGCTGGCGACACCGACATCGAGGCCGAACGATTGGGCCTGGGACGTGATCGGTGCCGCGAGGCCTACTGCCGCGACAACAAAGAAGGCTGACGAACGAAACATGGTGATCCCTGAAGCTTCTGCATTCTGAAGCCCAAGGATGAGGCGATGATTAATATTAAATCTGAACCGGACCGTATGTAGGATTGCGTAACCCATGAGGTGTGTCGCACAGCGTCCGGGCTGCGTCGTTGGCAAGGGTACAGGTCACTCCAAACCGATTTTGAGCGAATACGTATGTTCACGTAGTCGAAACAAGCCTATACAAAAGTTGTCAGAAAAGCGGCGACGCCCGTCAGCCCAAGTTTTGGCGAGTTCTCGCATCCCAATTCATACTCCGGTGAAATATATCCAGCGGCCCAGGAACAGCACGAAGACATGATCTTCAGGTCCAGGACATGGTGGAGCGGGGTCTTGATCGCGTGCTTGGCTGTCCTTGTGGCGACGCTGGTTCGTAGCGCGCTCGAACCGTTTGGAAACTTCTATTATCTGCCGCTGGTCCCGGCGGTGATTGTTACGGCTCTGCTGGCGCAAAGGGGGGCGGTCGTGCTGGCGATCCTGTTGGCCATCGGGGCCAACCTGTGGCTGGTGCATCGCGAGAGCGTGCTGGATGCGGCGACCAACGCCGCGCTTTTTGCGATCATCGCTTGGGTCATCGCCGAGGTCTGTCGTCGGCTGATCGACGCCTTGGAGCAGGCTCGCGCCCTGACGCGGGATCTGGCGCTGCGCGAGATGCTGCTCGACACCATTGTGGCCACGACGCCGATCGTGACGCTGGACCGGGAAGGACGCACGCGCCGCGTGACCCCGGCCGCCGCCGACCTGCTGCGCGTGGATCGAGAGGCGGCGATGGCGCAGCCTTTCGGAACGCTGCTGCCCGGCTTCGACGATGCGGCCCTGGCGAAGGCTCGCCAAGGGGGCGAGGTTCTGGGCCCGTCCTCCGGACCTTGGACGAGCGGCAATATAAATACACCCGGGCCGTCGCTGACGCTTCACGCCAATGTCCTGCCTGACGACATCGCTCCCGAACACATCGTCCTGACGCTGGGCGATCAGAGCCAGGCCGAGACGATCCGCAAGGGCGAGCGCGACCTGAACGACAAGCTGAGCAGCGTCTGGCGTCTGAACTCGATGGGCGAAATGGCTGCGACCCTGGCCCACGAACTGAACCAGCCGCTGACCGCCGCCACCGTTTATTTGCATGCCGGCCAGGCCGAACTGACCCGGCTGGGAACGGTCGCGGAAGGGCCGGCCAAGACCATCGATCTGGCCAAGACCCAATTGCTGCGTGCGGGCGACATCATCCGGCGCATGCGCGAACAGGTGGCGACAGGTTCGCGGTCCTTTACCGAGGAGCGCGCCTCGCTGATCGTCCTGGACCTGGCGCCGGTCTTCGCCCTGACGGGACAGGACACCGACACGACGATCACTCTGGATGTCGAAGAGGACGACGATCAGGTTCTGGCCGACCGCATTCAGATTCAGCAGGCGCTGGCCAATCTGGTGCGCAACGCCGTGGACGCCGTCATCGGACGCGAGGGCGCGCGGGTGACGGTGACCGGCCGGACGCTGGGCGCGGACGGCTATGAGATCGCGGTGTGCGACAATGGCGACGGCATCCCCGAAGACAGAATCGACAGCATCTTTCATCCGATGGCGACGACCAAGGCCGGCGGCATGGGTCTGGGGCTGTCGGTCACGCGTTCTATCGTCGAGAGCCATGGCGCGACCCTGGTCGTCAGCCGGAATTCTCAGGGTGGAGCGACCTTTTCGTTTCGTCTGCCGCGTCCAACGGAGTCCGAAATCTGATGAGCCCGCACTCCGTTTTCATCATCGACGACGACCCCGCCATGCGCGACGCCCTGGTGCTGATGCTGCGCGGGGCTGGCTACCGGGCGCGCAGTTTCGTCAGCGCGGACGACTTTCTGGACAATCTGCCCGAAGACCGCAGCGCCTGCGTCATTACCGATGTGCGGATGCCGGGACTTCAGGGTTCCGAGCTGGTCGGGCGTCTGAAAAGCCTGCGCGGCGACACCTGGCCGGTGATCGTCATCACGGGTCATGGGGAGGTGACGCTGGCGGTTCAGTTGATGAAGGCGGGCGTCGTGGATTTCGTCGAAAAGCCGTTCGATCCGCAGCGAATGCTGGACGCGGTTTCCAGCTGTCTGGCCTCCCTGACCAGTCTTGAGGCCGAGCGGATCGCGCGCGAGGATGCCAAGGCCCGACTGGACACCCTGACCCCGCGCGAGCGTCAGGTATTCGACGCCCTGATCGACGGCTGTTCCAACAAGGAGATCGCCCAAAGGCTGGAGATCAGCCCGCGCACGGTGGAAATCTTTCGCGCCAAGGTGATGACGAAAATGCAGGCCGCGAACCTGTCCACCCTGGTCCGGATCGGAATGCGCGCCGGCGACGCTTGAGCCCGAAGAGATTCGTCGCCACCTTAGTCGCGACATGAGCGACCGGTCCGCAGGCCTCGCCCCGTCCCGCGTGACTGCGGTCCTGGGGCCCACCAACACCGGCAAGACCCATCTGGCGGTCGAGCGGATGCTGGGTCACGCCTCCGGCATGATCGGCCTGCCGCTGCGGCTGCTGGCGCGCGAGATTTATGAGCGGATCGTCAAACAGCGCGGCGCGGCGGCCGTCGCCCTGATTACGGGCGAGGAAAAGATCGTCCCGCCGCGCCCGCACTATTTCGTCTGCACCGTCGAGGCCATGCCGCTGGAGCGATCGGTCGAGTTTCTGGCCATCGACGAAATCCAGCTAGTCGCCGACCCCGAGCGGGGTCACGTCTTCACCCAGCGGCTTCTGCACGCGCGCGGCAGGTTCGAGACGATGTTCCTGGGCGCCGGAACCATGGAGCCGCTGATCCGCCGCCTGGTCCCAGACGTGGAGATCGTGACGCGCGACCGGCTGTCCACCCTGTCCTATGCGGGCTCCAAGAAACTGACACGCCTGCCCCGCCGCAGCGCCATCGTCGCCTTCTCGACCGACCGGGTCTACGCCATCGCTGAACTGATCCGGCGTCAACGCGGCGGCGCGGCCGTGGTGATGGGCAGCCTGTCCCCCCGCACCCGCAACGCTCAGGTGGCCCTGTATCAGTCGGGCGAGGTCGATTTCCTGGTCGCCACCGACGCCATCGGCATGGGGCTGAACATGGATGTGGACCATGTCGCCTTCGCGGGGTTGAGAAAGTTCGACGGGCGGCGCACGCGTTGGCTTTACGCCCATGAGATCGGCCAGATCGCCGGGCGGGCGGGCCGGCATCTGCGCGACGGCACCTTCGGCGTCACGGCCGAGGCCGAGGATCTGGACCCCGACCTGGTCGAACAGGTGGTCGAGCATCGGTTCGATCCGATCGAGGCGGCGGAGTGGCGGAACGCCCGGCTGGATTTCGACACCCTGCCCGATCTGCTGCGCTCGCTGACCGTGACGCCGCAGCGTTCGGGGCTGAGCCTGACGGCGGAGGCGCTGGACGAGACCCTGCTGCGTCGCCTGATCAAGGACGAGGACATCGCGCGCGTGGGGCGCTCGCGCGGGGCGGTCATGCGTCTGTGGGAGGCGTGCCAGTTACCCGACTTCCAGAAGACGACGCTGGATGAACACGCCCGGCTGGCCAAGGACGTCTTCCACGCCCTGACCGGCAAGCGCGGCCGGCTGACCGACGACTGGATGGCGCCGCGCTTCGCCTTCGTGGATCGCGACGACGGTCAGATCGACCAGCTGTCGGCGCGGCTGTCGGCAGTGCGCACCCTGTCCTACATCGCCAACCGGCCGGACTGGGTTCACGACGCGCAAGGCTGGCGCGACAAGACCCGCGCGCTTGAGGACCGGCTGTCCGACGTACTACACGAGCGGCTGACCGCCCGGTTCGTGGATCGCCGCACCACCGCCCTGATGCGAGCGCTGAACGTGCGCGAAGACACGTTTGCAGGCGTCGCCGATGACGGCGATGTCACGGTCGAGGGTCAGGTCGTCGGCCAGCTGGAGGGCGTGCGCTTCCACATGGAGAAGGGCTCGTCGGCCCTGGAAGACCGGACCCTGCGCCAGGCGGCCGTGCGTGCGGTGACGCCCGAGATCAATCGACGGCTGGGGCGTCTGGCGGCCGAGACCGACGACGGGTTTTCGATCACGCCGGACGGGGCGGTGCTGTGGCGCGGCGTGCTGACGGCGCAGATCAATGCGGAGCCGCAGGGGGTCGATCCCTTTACGCCCTCCGTGCGCCTGCTTGGCGATCTGGGACCGACGCCCGCCCGCGAGCGCGCCCAGCGCCGGATCGAGGCGTGGCTGGCGGCGGAAGCGGGCCGTGCGCTGCGCGATCTGCGACGGCTGCGTCAGGCGGTGGAGTCGGGGACATTGAAGGGCCTTCCGCGCGGCATCGCCTTTCGCCTGATCGAGGCCGGCGGCGTGATCGACCGGCGCGAGGTCGAGCGCGATCTGGCTGCGCTGAGCCAGGTGGAGCGCCGTACGCTGCGCAGTTTCGCCATCCGCATCGGGGCGCATTCGGTGTGGCTGCCCGGCCTTCAGAAGCCGCGCGCGCGCCATTTCGCCCAGGCCTTCGTCGCCGCGCCGTTGATCCCGGCGACGCCCGATCTGATCCCCGCGCCCGTGGAGCCGCCGTCGGCGCGGCTGTTGTCCGCGCACGGATTGCGATTGGCGGGACGCTGGCTGGCGCCGGTCGAGACGCTGGAGAAGATGGCCGAGCTGCGGGCCGCCAATCACGGTCGGCTGTCCGACGAGGCCCTGGCCGATCTGGGCTGGCGCGCCGATCAGGCCAAACAGATCATCGCCGCCCTGAAGGTCGAACGCGCCCGCCTGCCCGACAAGCCGGGCGCAGCGCCGAAGATCGTCAAGGACTCGCCCTTCGCTGCGCTCGCCGCCCTGACGGAGGCGCCGCCGGCGCGGCCCAAGCGTCGTCGTCCGCGTCGAAAGGCGAAGGCTTGAACGAGAACGCCTGTCGCATCGACATCTGGCTGTGGCGCGCGCGGTTCGTGAAGACGCGCGGACTGGCGGCCGGTCTGGTGGAGCGGGGGGCGGTGCGGCTGACGCATCAGGGGCGCGAGACGCGGCTCGACAAACCCAGCCGATGCGTTCACGTCGGCGACTTACTGACCTTCGCCCAGAACGGACACGTCACCAGCCTGAAGGTCGAGGGGCTTGGCGAAAGGCGCGGGCCTGCCGAAGAGGCCCGCGCGCTCTATTCCATGACGTCTTGAGGAATCAAGCAGCGCGACCCGGAGTGCGGCGCGAAGCAGCCAATCGCGCTAGCCTATTACTTTTGGATCACGAACTCGCCTTCGATGTGCAGCTTCACCTCGTCGGAGACGGCCGGCAAGGCGTAGTTGATGCCGAAGTCCGAGCGTTTGATGGTCGCTTCGCCGTCGAAGCCCGCCTTGTAGGCGCCCATGACGGTTCCGGCGCCGTTGAACTCGACCTCGATGGTGACGGGCTTGGTCACGCCCTTCAGGGTCAGATCGCCCACCACGGTCGCCTCGTTGGCGTCATCGGCGTCGACCGTAACCGAGCGCGAGACGAAGGTTGCGGTCGGGTATTGGGCGGTGTCGAAGAAGTCGGCGGTCTGCAGGTGGGCCTTCAGACGGTCGTCGTTGGGCGCCACGTCGGTCAGCGGGATCGTCGCAGTCAGGGTCGAAGCCGACGGGTTGGCCGGGTCCAGCTTCAGCACCGCCTTCACGTTCACGAACTGGCCCGTATAGGTCGACAGGCCGAAGTGATTGACCGACCAGGTGATCTTGCCGTGGCCGGAATCGAGATCGTAGTTCCCGGCGGTGACTTCGGCGGGGTTCTTGGTCAGGGCGGCCTGAGCCACGACCGCGCCGCCGGCGATCAGGCTGAGGGCGGCCGCGCCGGCGACGGCGTATTTCATGAAGGGGGTGCGCATGAGAAGTTCCTGTCGATGGGGCGGATATGCAATCAATACAGTTGCGATTGGGCGCTGTTCTGTCAAGGCGCTGCGAATGGCTCTCGCCTTAAGCCGCGCTGTTGACAGTTGGTTGCGTGGCCGCCATGTCGCAGGCCTCCCGCCCACAGACCGACACCCGTTTTTCGCCCAATGACCTACATCGTCACCGACGCCTGCGTGAAATGTAAGTTCATGGACTGCGTCGAGGTGTGTCCGGTGGACTGCTTCTACGAGGGCGAGAACTTCCTCGTGATCGCGCCGGACGAATGCATCGACTGCGGCGTGTGCGAACCGGAATGCCCTGTCGACGCCATCGTGCCGGACACCGAGGACGAGCCCGACGGCAAATGGCTTCAGGTCAATGCCGAATACGCCAAGGTCTGGCCGAACATCACCGTCAAGGGCACGCCCCCCGCCGACCGCGAGCAGTACGAGCGCGAAACCGGCAAATACGAGAAATACTTCAGCCCCAAGCCGGGCAAGGGTTCCTGATTTAAGGACTGGCGGCGCTCAAGCCTTGCCGTATTTGCACGTCCGCCCTGTGGACGTTTTGAAATTCCGCAGATTTGTGATAGGTTCTGTTTCATTGGATCGGGCGGTCCGCGAAATCTTCGCGCCGCCCGTGTTTGCGACAGAATCCCGCCCTAGACGGGATCGGCCAGAGGTTTGGTGATCCGTTTCCGCTTTTGACGCCCAACATCATCCCCTCCGACGGAGCGTTCCGGCGGATGAGATCCTGTTTGCGTTTCCTGCGCCTTCGTTTCGCCCGGCCCTGACCGGGAAAGGACGATTATGACGAGCAAGACTGGTCTGGAGTTCAAGGTTGGCGACGCGGTCGTCTATCCGGCGCACGGCGTCGGCAAGGTGGCGGCGATCGAGACCCAGGAAGTCGCGGGCATGTCGCTGGAGGTCTATGTCGTGACCTTCGACCACGAGAAGATGACCCTGCGCGTCCCGACCAAGAAGGCCGTCACGGCCGGTCTGCGTTCGCTGGCCGCCGACGACGTCGTGACGAAGGCCCTGACCACACTGAAGGGCCGCGCGCGCATCAAGCGCACCATGTGGTCGCGTCGCGCCCAGGAATACGAAGCCAAGATCAACTCGGGCGACCTGATCTCCATCGCCGAAGTGGTTCGCGACCTGCACCGCGCCGACACCCAGCCGGAACAGTCCTATTCGGAGCGCCAGCTCTATGAATCGGCCCTTGACCGCATGGCGCGCGAAGTCGCCGCCGCCAACAAGATCGACAAGGACGCCGCCGTCGAGCTGCTCGCCAAGTCGCTCAGCGCCAAAAAGCCGATCCCGACCGCCGAAGCCGCCTAAGCTTCGAGTCGCGGACTAAAGAAAAGGCCCCGGAGCGATCCGGGGCCTTTTTTGATGCGTCGCAGAGCCGCTGTCAGAAGTATTCGGCGTTGGCCGGGCACTGGGCGCTGATGCGGCGCGCGGTTATGCTGGCGGGGATATAGGGGGTGCCGCGCACGATCTGGGCGCCGCCACGGAAGCTGAAGCTGGTTTCCGTGTAGGTCCCATTCAGGCGGACAGCGATGCGACGGCCCTTGCGGTCCTGGCAGGTTCCCTCGAAGCGGGCATTGCCGTTGCCGACCACGCGGGTCGGATAGGTGCAGCGCCACTTGTTGGTCGACAGGCCGCCGAAGAATCGGTTGATCTCGCTGGGCCGCACGCACTTCTGCTCGGTGTCGCGCTGGCCCACCGCGCTGGTGGTGTATTCCCAATAGCCGGGCAGGACTTCGGACTGAGCCGCAGTCTGGGCGGGCGCGATGGCGGGCGAGGCCAGCATGAAGCCGCCGGCCATCACCGGGGCCAGGACGGCGAGCGCGCGCTTGGGCAGGCGATCGATCAAGGACGGACGGGACATGGAAGCCTTCTGTTCTGCTTGGGTCTCTTTTGAGGTCGTCATCATATGGGCCATACAGGGCGGCATTTGAATGACGGCTGAACGAGGCGTGGGGACGATGGGTCCAGACTCGGCTTGACGCCGAACCGCCTCTTCCCTTATACGGCCCCCTCTCGCGCGGGCTGGTTCCCGCGCGCAACTGTTTCATGCGTCCTCTCCCACGCTCGGGCTGGACGCCGCACCTTAAGGATCTGACGATGTCGCGTCGTTGCGAACTCACCGGTATCGGCCCCATGGTCGGCCACAACGTGAGCCACTCGAACATCAAGACCAAGCGCCGCTTCCTGCCGTCGCTGAAGACGGTCAAGGTCACGTCGGAAGCCCTGGGCCAGACGTTCAGCCTGCGCATCTCAAACGCCGCGCTGCGCACCCTGGACTACAAGGGCGGCCTGGACGTCTTCATCGTCAAGGCCCGCGACGAGCAGCTGTCGATCGCCGCTCAGCGCATCAAGCGCCAGATTCGCGCCAAGCTGGCCGAACAAGCCGCCGCCTGATCGGCGACCGCGACATAGAGTTCTGGAAGAGGCCGGTGGAAACACCGGCCTTTTTATTTGCGCCATTGCCCGCTCGCGCTAGCCTGTCACCTAAGAGAGGGACGGCCTCATGCGCATCAAGATTTTGCTTTTGGCCGCAGCCAGCGCCCTGACGCTGTCGGCCTGCGCCACCGTCGCCCAGCCGGCGCCGACGCCGACGCCGACGCCACGTGAATCGACCGCCTTCACTCTTGCCACCGATCAGCCGCTGACGCCGGAACAGCAGGCGATGCAGTTCGACAAGGCCGATTTGTCGATCAAGGTCCTGCCCGAAGACAAGGCCATCGACGCGGTCGCCGTGCTGGACTTCACCGCCAAGGCGCCCCTGACCGCTCTGGTCGTAGAACTGGACACCCTGCTGACCATTTCCTCGGTCCAGATCGACGGGGTCGAGGTCGCTGTCGATCGCTGGTCCAACCCCGAAGGCCGGCTGACGGTGCAGCTGCCCGAGACCCTGGCTGCGGGCCGGTCGGCAGCTCTGCGCGTCGCCTACGCCGGCCAGCCGCGCGTTGCGCCCCGTGCGCCGTGGGACGGCGGCTTCGTCTGGTCCACCGCGCCGTCGGGCGAGCCATGGATCGCCACAGCGGTTCAGGGCGAGGGCTGCGACATCTTCTGGCCCTGCATCGACAGTCCGCACGGCGAACCGGGTCGGGTCGATCTGCACATCACCGTGCCATCCGCCCTGTCGGCGCCGTCCAATGGCCGCTTCCTGGGCAAGGTCGATCACGGCGACGGCTGGACCACCTGGAACTGGTCGGCGAAATCGCCCAACACCTACGCCATCGCCTTGAACGTGGGGCCATACGAAGAGGTGTCGGGCGACTACGCCAGCCGGTTCGGCAACACGATCCCGATGCGATACTGGCATCTGAAATCGGACACCCCCGAACAGGTCCAGGGCCTGTTCGCCCAGTTCCCAAAGATGCTGGACTTCTTCGAAGCCACCGTCGGCCCCTTCCCCTTCGGCGATGAGAAGATGGGCGTGGTCGAGACCCCGCACCTGGGCATGGAGCACCAGACGATCAACGCCTACGGCAACGGCTACAAGATCGACGGGCGAGGCTATGACTGGCTGTTGCAGCACGAGTTCGCCCACGAATGGTTCGGCAATCAGCTGACCAATCAGAACGCCGACGACATGTGGCTGCACGAAGGGTTGGGGTCATACATGCAGCCACTCTATGCCCGCTGGCTGCTAGGCGACCGCTATATGCAGCGCGAACTGGCCAACCAGCGCGAGGGTTTGATCAACAAATATCCCGTCGTTTCAGGCACGCCCAAGACCGAAGACGAGGTCTACAAAGGCGACGTTGGGCCGGGCAATGACATCTATTCCAAGGGTTCGCTGATCAGCCATTCGCTGCGAATGCTGATTGGCGACACCGCCTTCCACGACGCGGTCACGCGTCTGGTCTATGGGCGAGCCGACCCCAGACCAGGCAACTTCGCGCCGCTTTATCGTTCGACTGGAGACTTCCTCGCGATCATCAACGACGTTACGGGCCGGGACTATGGCTGGTTCTTCCGCGGCTATCTCTATAACGCCGCCCTGCCGATGCTGACCCAGACCCGCGACGGCGATGTGCTGAAGCTGGAGTGGACGACGGGCGACGGCGGTATCTTCCCCATGCCGCTGGAGATCGAGATCGACGGGCGCGTTCAAACCGTGGCCATGACCGGCGGGCGGGGCCAGATCGCGGTTCCGGCCGGCGCCCATGTCCTGATCGATCCGCAGAACAAGGTGCTGCGCCAGATGGACGTGATCGACGAGCTTCAGGCCTATAAGGCGGCGCAGAAGCCGAAGTAGCGACCGGTCAGGCCTCGGCCACCGTCACCGACTGGCGCACCATCTGACAGCGCTCCTGCGTCGTCAGGAAGGCGATGTCCGCCGCATCGCGCCCGCAGGCGATCCGCACCAGGCCTTCGACCGGCGCCAGGCCCGTCGGATCGACCAGCCACCAGCCGTTATCCAGCCAGACCTCGAAGATGGCGTGAAAGTCGGGCGGGCTGAGTTGGTGGGCGAAAGCGCTGACCGCGCGCGCAGGAATGCCCGACGCCCGACACAGCGTCATGCCCAGGTGGGTGAAGTCGCGGCACACGCCGGCCCGGTCGATGAAGGTGCGCGCCGCCGTGGTTTCGGTGTCCGACACGCCGTGCTCGTAGTCGACGTTCTCGCTGATCCAGTTCAGGATCGCCAGCACGCGCGCGCCGCCCGCCGTGTCGCCGAACTCGCGCGTCACGAAGCGGCCGAACTGATCCGACGGGCAATAGCGGCTGGGCTGGAGATAGGGCAGGACCTCGGCAGGCAGTTCGCCCCAGTCATGCTGGGATACGCTAGGCGGCAGGCCCTTCAGCACGCCGTTCTCGACCACCGCCTCATAAGTCAGCTTGACCTCGCCCTCGACGTGGCAACGCAGGGTCCGTGCGCCGAAGTCGACGTCCTCGTCTTCATGAAAATCGACAGGCGGGTCGAAGGTCAGGGTTTCTTCCAGAATGTCCTGGCCCGGCCAGTGGGCGACCTGGATCTTGTAGATGGCGTCCGTCGGCGGATCGAAACGATAGACGAGTTCGGCGCGGACGCGCAGTTTCATGAAAATCTGCCGATCAAAGGGAGATGAGAAGGTTGCTGGTGAACGCCACGCGGTCTGGGCCGTTCCGTGGTGGTCCGCGCCTTCTGGCCTGTGCAAATCGACAAGACAAGACAGTGTGTTAATCTGAGCCCCATGATCGCTTCCCCTGCCCTTCTCGCTCTTCGGGAAGCCACCGCCTCAGCCCACGAAACCCTGGAAGTCCAGGCCCGGATCGAGCCGCGTCTGTCGGACCCCGCCACGCGGGCGGCGACCGTGGCGGCGTTTTACCGCTTCCATGCCGGACTGGAGCCGCTCAGCCATCCGCTGGCGGCGGCGTTGAACGCTGAACTGGGCGCCGGCTTCGAACCGCGATCACGTGCGAACGGGATCGCCCAGGACCTGACGATACTGGGTCAGCGCATTTCTCCGCCCGCGCGTCCGGCTGCGCCCGCCTCGGCCGGCGAAGCCTTGGGCTGGGTCTATGTGGCCGAAGGGTCGATGCTAGGCGGTCGGATCATTCGACGCCGGCTGGCCGCCGAGGGTCGCGATCTGGACGGCCTCGGCTTTCTGGATCCCTATGGCGAAGAAACCGGCGCACGCTGGCGCGCCTTCGTGGACCTGCTGGACCGGGCCTGCCTTGGCGGCCTTGTCACGATCGATCAGGTGGTGAAGGGCGGCGTCGACGGTTTCGCCTTCGCCCACCGCACCTTGCAACCCCAGCCGCAGGAGGCCGCGGCATGACCGAGACGCTCGACCTGGCCGACGCCGCGCTGAATGAGTGCGACCGCGAGCCGATCCACATCCCTCAATCGATCCAGCCGCACGGCTTCATGCTGGTGCTGGATCTGCAATCCCTGACCCTCCGCCAGGGGGCGGGCGCGATCGAGGAGCTGACGGGCCGTAAGGTTTGGATCGACCGCACCGTCGCCGACGTGTTGGGCGATGTCGCCGACCGGGCCGTGCGCGCCATGGCCGCGCATCAGGAGGCCGGCTTCGCCTGTCGCTGGCGCGCGACCAATCGTCTGGAATACGACGTCGTGGTGCATCGTGCGCCGGGGACGACTTCCGGCACGATCAATGATCTGATGATCATCGAGGTCGAGCAGAGCTCGCAGCAGGCCCGGCTCGGCGTCGATCTGATCGCCAACCTGGACGCCGCCGGCGCCGCGCTGGAACGGGCGGTGACGATCCAGACGGTGTGCGAGCGGGCGGCGGACGCCTTCCGTCGCCTGACCGGTTTCGACCGGGTGATGATCTATCGCTTCCAGGACGACGAGGCGGGTCAGGTCGTGGCCGAAAGCCGCGCCGATGGGTCCGGCTCCTTCCTGAACCACCATTTCCCCGCTACCGACATCCCGCAGCAGGCGCGCGCCCTTTATCTGCGCAACCCGGTGCGGGTCATTCCCGACAGCCGCTATACGCCCCAGCCCCTGCGCCCCATCGCGCCCGGCGAGGCGCCGCTGGACATGAGCGACAGCAGCCTGCGCTCGGTCTCCCCGATCCATCTGCAATATCTGCGCAACATGGACGTTCGCGCCTCGGCGTCCGTGTCGATCATCGTCGATGACGCCCTGTGGGGGCTGGTGGCCTGCCACAACGCCTCGCCCAAACTGCTGCCCTATGAGTTGCGCGTGGGCTGCACGGCTCTGGCGCGCAATCTAGCGCGACAGTTGAAGTCCAAGACGGACGCCGACCTCTATCGCGAGCGCACGCGCCTGCGTCGGATGGAGGACGAACTGCTGTCGCGGCTGTCGCCGGACCGCCCGATGCGAGAAGCGCTGGGCGAAAAGGCCGATGCCCTGATGCAACTGACCAGCGCGGATGGTCTGGCCATCGTCAGCGACGGCGATGTGCAGATTTTCGGCCATACGCCGCCCGAAAACGGGGTGCGCGCCATCGCCGCCTGGGTCGCGGGACGCCCGGGGCTGCGTCCGGTCTCATCGCATCACCTGGCCTCGGTTCTGCCGGCCGCAGAGGCGTGGAAGACGCACGCCAGCGGCCTATTGGCCGTCACCCTGCCCCTGGATCAGCCGGTGTCGCTGCTGTGGTTCCGCTCGGAGGTGCTGGAAACGGTGCGTTGGGCCGGCAATCCCGCAACGGCGGAGAAGACTGGCCCCAACGCCATTCTGACGCCCCGCGCCTCGTTCGAAAGCTGGTCGGACACCGTCTCGGGCCGCGCGCACCGCTGGGGCCCCGCCGCCGTGGAATCCGCCGCTCGGCTGAGAGACGCGCTGGCCGACTACGCCGCGGTCCATCAGATCCGACGGCTGAACCGATCGCTGCAGGACCGCCTGTCCGAGCGCGACTTGCGGCTGGAGCAGCAGCAGTATCTGATCCGCGAGGTGAACCACCGGGTTCAGAACAGCCTGACGCTGGTGTCCAGCTTCCTGGGCCTTCAGGCACGAGAACAGGCGGGTGGGTCGGCCGCAATGGCGCTGAACGAGGCGCGACGTCGCGTGCGCGCCGTCTCTGCGGTCCACAGTCGGCTGTATCTGAGCGATCAGGTCACGACTATCGACATGAGCCGCTATATCGGCGAGCTGATCGGCGATCTGGGCTCCAGCATGGGGCCCGATTGGGCCGCCGCCATCGAAACCGATCTGGACCCCGTCTGCATCGAGCCAGGGCGCGCCATCACCATCGGCCTGATCCTGACCGAACTGATCATCAACGCTCAGAAGTACGCCTATGGCGGCAAGCCTGGTCCGCTGCGGATCGCCTTCCAGGAAGACGGCGCCTTCTTCCGCATGACGGTGGAGGACGAGGGCGCCGGCGGGCATCTGGCCGGCAAGGGGTTCGGCTCGATGATGATCAAGAGCCTGGTCGGTCAGCTGGACGGGACGATCGACTACCGCGACCGCGCGCCGGGCCTCAGCGTCGTGTTGCGGTCGCGGATCGACCCGCTCGTTTAAGGCGCGGCCTGACGGCACCTGTGGCGTCAGGTCGCAGGGCGCCGTAAGAGCCGGGCCATGTCCGCCATGGCCTTTCGTCCCTCCTCGCGCGCCTTTGCGCTGATCGTTCTGCTGATCGCGGCCAGCGTGCTGGGCCTGGCGCCTATTCTGGTGCGGTTGACCGAGACGGGACCGGCGGCGGCGGGGTTCTGGCGGTTCCTGTTCGCCCTGCCCCTGCTGACGATCCTGGCGGCGCGCGAGCCGGGCGGCGTCGGCGCGCCGTCGAAATGGGCGCTGCTGGCGGGCCTGTTCTTCGCCCTGGACCTCAGCTTCTGGCACTACGGCATCGTCATGACCTCGGTCGCCAACGCCACGGTGCTGTGCAACCTGACGCCGGTTGTCGTGACCCTGTTCGGCTGGTTCGTGCTGAAGGAGCGGCCGCACCGGCTGTTCATCCTGGCCCTGGCCCTGGCCATGGGCGGCGCCTTCGCCATGGCGGCGGGCGCTGATGGCGGCCAAGGGACCAATCCCATGCTGGGCGACCTGTTCTCCCTGTCGGTGGCGATCTGGTATTCGGGCTATTTCCTGGCCGTGCAGGCGGCGCGGCGCACGGCCGGCGCGATGCGGGTGACCTTCTGGGCGACCCTGCTGGGCGCGCCCCTGCTGCTGATCGTCGCCCTGGCGCTGGGCGAGGCTGTCATCCCCGCCGGGCGGGCCGGCTGGGCCGCCTGCGTCGCCATGGGCGTGATGCACGTCTTCGGACAAGGCGGCGTGGCCTGGGCGCTGGGCAAACTGCCCGCCTCGGTCACGGCCGTGACCATCCTGATCCAGCCTGTTGTCGCGGGCCTGCTGGGCTGGTGGATCTTCGGCGAGACCCTGACGCCGGTTCAGGCCCTGGGCGGCGCCCTGGTGCTGGGCGCCATCGTCCTGGCGCAGCGGTCGCAACGCGCCAAGACCGCCCACGCCGCCGAGCCCCAGCCGCAGGACGCATCGAACGGGCCCAAGTAGCGCGAAGCGCGATAGCTCAAAAAGAAAACGGGCGCGGGAGAAACTCCCGCGCCCGCCTCTAAGCCTTGAAGGCTGGATCGACTTAAAGAACCTTGAGGTCGATCGCCGAAGTCTTGCCGCGCTGGTTTTCCAGCTCGTATTCGACCTTGGCGTTCTCATCGAGGCCCTGAAGTCCGGCCTTTTGAACGGCGGTGACGTGAACGAACACGTCGGAGCCGCCGCTATCGGGCTGGATGAAGCCGTAGCCCTTGGTGGGGTTGAACCACTTGACCGTGCCGGTCGCCATGTCTGCGTCTCCGTAAACGCGCTTTTCCAGGCGGATCCCCCTCGAGGTGACCCGACAATCCATCTGGACAGCTCGTTCAGGCGAAGGAGCGAAACGCGGGTTTGGACCCCACGCGAAATCCGGACTGCAGCGATGTTGTCACCCGGCTTTTCCAGACGGTCAACAGCAAAGCGAGTCGCACCGGACGCATTCAGGCTTAACGACAGAGGCCCCGCGCGGCCCCGTCGATGTGCAGATGGTTGGCGTGGGCGGCGTTGTAGTCGGGCGTCAACACCGTCGAGAACAGCTGGCAGGCCCCGTCGCGCAAGGCGTGCAGGAAGCGGCCGCCCGGCTCGCCCGCCGGCCCGTCGCCGAGCCAATCGTTTAGAACGCTGACGGTCCGACCGTCCTTCAAGGTCACCGCTGCGACATCCAGCGCATTGGCCTTGGCATGTTCGCTGGGCCGCTCGGTCTCGTCCTGCGAGCCGTAGATGCGGCGGCACGAATAGGTGCCGTAATTCTCCACCCGCGCGGGCGCCGAGCCCAGAATGTCGCGCGAGGCCGGGCGCAGCACCTGTCGATCCCAGATAACGTAGCGGACCGCCAGCGGGCACTGCATGACGACATCGGCCGGCGCCAGCGGCGTCACCTCGCCGCCCGTGATCCGCACCGCCCCGCGCACCACGCAGAAGCCGCCATCGTCGCGGTCCGGCGCGCGTTCGACCTGAACCCCTGCATTGCGCAGCGCCTGCATACAGGCCTCGGTCGCGCCTTCGACGGCTTCGGGCGTGGCGGCGGTCGGCACATCGAAGGCGGCGACCTTTGCGGTGGTCGCGCGGCCCAGCGGACGATTCAGATCCAGCGGCTTCCACGGCAGGTCCTGGGGCGGAGCGAAGGCGTTCAACAACGCAAAGCCGGCGCAGACCAGTAGCGCCAGCTCCCACACCAGATTCCACATGTCCGCCAGATCGCGCTTCATTCGGCCCCTCGGAGGCCGGACGGGCCCGGCGCCTTAACGCCCAGCTTCGCAGTCGGCTCCCTCGCCCTTGCTCTCTGCGAGCCCTCGGCCCACTCTCTTGCTATGGGAAAGAAATCCGACGCCTATGACGCCGAGCTGGAGCAAATCCAGCTGGCCATCGTCCAGACCCAGGCCTGGAGCATCGAGCATGGCTCGCGCGTGGTCATCGTGCTGGAGGGGCGCGACACCGCCGGCAAGGACGGCGCGATCAAGCGCCTGACCGAACATATGTCGCCGCGACAGACCCGCGTCATCGCCCTGCCCAAACCCAGCGACCGCGAAACCGGCCAGTGGTATTTCCAGCGCTATGTCCCGCACCTGCCGGCGGCGGGCGAGACGGTGATCTTCAACCGGTCCTGGTACAACCGCGCCGGGGTCGAGCCGGTCATGGGCTATTGCACGCCCGAGCAGTACGCCCAGTTCATGACCGACGCCCCGCGCTTCGAGCGGATGCTGACCGACGACGGGATCATCCTGATCAAGATCTGGCTGGATATCTCGCGCAAGGAGCAGGCCAAGCGGCTGAAGGAACGCCGCGAGGATCCGTTGAAGAAGTTCAAGCTGTCGTCGCTGGACGCCGAGGCCGAGGCGCGGTTCGACGCCTATTCCGACGCTCGCGACCGGATGCTGGACGAGACCGACCGCGACTATGCGCCCTGGACGGTCGTCGCCACCGACGACAAGAAAACGGCGCGATTGAACATCGGCCGCTACATCCTGTCGGTGTTGAGCCACACGAGCATCGACATCAAGAAGCCGGATCCCGACGTCGTGTTCAGCGCCGGAAAGGCCAAGGGCAGACTGGCGCGCTAAAGGCGCCTCAGGCCGTTCTGACGATCCCGCCAGAGGCCGCCACCGGCCAAGGTGTCAGCCGCCCGCCCGCACAGGGACCGCCCTTGCATTCCCCGGTCAGCGGCTCGAACACCGCCCCGTGCCAGCCGCACAGGATCAGCGCGCCGTCCGGCGTCAGATAGCGGTCGATCTCCATCGCGATCGGAAAGCCGGCGTGCGGGCAGCGATCGACCCAGCCCGCGACCTGACCGTCCTTCCTGACCACGAAGCCGTGGAAGAAGGCCTCGCCGATCTGCAGCACGAAGCCGCGCGAGCCGGGGTCGGCGATGTCGCCCTCGGCGCACAGGGCCACGCCGGGCGGCGTCTTCCAGACCCGTTTGCGCTCGGCCGGCGCCTCGGCCGCTTCAGACACGTTCGGCCTTCAGCGGGCGCGATAGCAGGCCGTCGATCAGACCATCGACATCGATCTCGCCGGCCAGCAGGGCGGCGACGCCTTCGGAGATCGGGATTTCCACGCCCAGACGCGCGGCCAGTTCGCGAACCGCCGGCGCGCTTTCATAGCCTTCCGCCACCGACCGTTTGCCGGCCAGGGCCTGTTCGACCGTCTGTCCCTGACCCAGGGCCAGACCCAGGCTCATGTTGCGCGACTGGGGGCTGGAGCAGGTCAGGACGAGGTCGCCCAGGCCGCACAGGCCCGCCACCGTCTCCGCCTGCCCCCCCATGGCGACGGCGAGGCGAGTCATTTCCGCAAAGCCGCGCGTGATCAAGGCAGCGTGGGCGCTGCGGCCCAACTGGCGCCCCTCGGAGATGCCGCAGGCGATGGCCAGGACGTTCTTCAGCGCGCCACCCGCCTCGGCGCCCACCAGATCGGTCGCCAGATAAGGTCGGAAGCCCGGCGCCGACAGGGTGTTCAGCAAGGCCTCGCCCAGCCCCTGATCGGCGCAGGCCAGGGTCACGGCGGTCGGCAGGCCGCGCGACACCTCGCCCGCGAAACTGGGACCGGACAGGACGGCGGCGGGGGCGTCCGGCAGGGTCTCGGCCAGCACCTCGGTCATCAGCTTCATCGTGCCGCGCTCGACGCCCTTGGAGCACAGCACCACCGGCACGCCGGCGCGATAGTGGGGCGCAAAGGCCGTCAGCGTCGCGCGCATGTGCTGGGCCGGCGGCACGGCCAGGATCACGTCGCAGTCGGCCAGATCGGCCAGATCGGCGGTGAATTTCAGGTCGTCGGCCAGAGGCACGCCGGGCAGATAGAGGTCGTTGGCCCGCGTCGCCCGCAGCGTCTCGACCAACTGCTGTTCGCGCGCCTGCAAGGTCGTGTCCAGACCGGCCCGAACGCACACCTGCGCCAGAGCCGTGCCCCAGGCGCCCGCGCCGATGACCCCTACCGTGCGGAATTCCATACGCCCTCCCGAGGCTTGCTTATCGTTCACGCCTTGGCGCCCTTGCGGCCCGGCTTGTGCGAAGGATCGGACAGGGCGCGCGCTTCGTCCAGCGGCCATCGCGGCCGGGCGACGACGTCGATGTCGCTGGTCAGCCCAAGCGCCAGCCGTTCCGCCCCGGCCAGGGCGATCATCGCGGCATTGTCCGTGCAATAGGCCATGGGCGGCGCCAGGAAGTCGAAGCCGTGTTTCGCCGCCGTCGCCTGCAAGGTCGCGCGGATGGTCTTGTTGGCCGCAACGCCGCCCGCGACGACGAAGAGCCGATGCTCATGGGTTTCGGCATAGGCCGCCAGCGCCCGTTCCGACCGATCCGACAACTGGCGCGCGATGGCGTTCTGCACCGCATCCGCCAGATCCGCCTTATCCTGTTCGGTTTCGCAGGTCTGGGCGATACGGAAGGCCGCCGTCTTCAGGCCCGAGAAGGAGAAGTCGCAATCCTTGCGGCCCAAGAGGGCGCGCGGCAGATCGATCTTCGACCCGTCGCCCTGCATGGCCAATCGTTCCAACGCCGGTCCGCCCGGATAACCTAGCCCCAAGGCCTTGGCGATCTTGTCGAAGGCCTCGCCGGCCGCGTCGTCGATGGTGGCCCCGATCCGGCTCATGTCGCCGACGCCGCGCACCTCCAGAAGCTGGCAGTGGCCGCCCGACACCAGCAGCAGCAGGAAGGGATAGGCTACCTCCGCCCCCAGCCGGGCCGACACCGCATGCCCCTCAAGATGGTTGACCGCCACCAGCGGCAGGCCGCGCGCCAGCGCCGCCGCCTTGCCGAAGCTGAGCCCCACCATGACCCCGCCGACCAGACCCGGCCCGGCGGTCGCCGCGATCCCGTCCAGCCCGTCGTAGCCCATATCGGCCTCGGCCATCGCGCGGCGCGTGACCTCAGCGATCATTTCGACATGGCTGCGCGCCGCGATCTCGGGCACCACGCCGCCATAGGCCGCATGGTCGTCGATCTGGCTGTGAACGACCGAGGACAACACCTCCGCCCGACCGCTCGTCAGGCGCACGACCGAGGCGGCGGTCTCATCGCAACTGGTCTCCAGGCCCAGCACCGTCAGCGGACCGGGACGAGGGAGGACATCCCGTCCAGTTGCTGACTTGGCGCCGCTGCTATAGTCGGCGGACATCTCCATCGGGTCGAGGTAGCGACCCGGCGACCGGTGCGCAACGCTCATGACCTTTCCTCTCCGCATCGGCACCCGGCGCTCCAAGCTGGCGCTCGCCCAATCCGGCATGATGCAGCGCGCCATCGGCCGCGCCCTGAACGTGCCCGAGGCCGAAGTCGAGACGGCCGTTCCCCTGGTCGAGATCGTCACCACCGGCGACCGCATCCAGGATCGCCGCCTGCTGGAAGTCGGCGGCAAGGCGCTGTTCACCAAGGAGATCGAGGAGGCCCTGCTGGCCGGCCGGATCGACATCGCCATCCATTCGATGAAGGACGTCCCCGCCGAACAACCCGAAGGCCTATGCATCGCCGCCATCCCCGAACGCGAGGACGCCCGCGACGCCTTTGTCAGCCGCGACTTCGACAGTTTCGACACCCTGCCCTTCAGCGCGCGCCTGGGCACCGCCAGCCTGCGTCGCCAGGCCCAGGCGCTTGCCCTGCGGCCGGACCTGAAGGTCGAGATGCTGCGCGGAAACATCGACACCCGCCTGCGCCGCGCGGCCGAGGGCGATTTCGACGCCATACTTCTGGCCGTCTCGGGCATGACGCGCCTGGGCGTCACCGACCATATCCGCGAGAAACTGTCGCTGGACGCCTTCCTGCCGGCGCCGGGCCAAGGCGCCCTGGCCATCCAGACCCGCGCCGCCGACATCGACGCGCCCCTAAACGCCCAATGGGTCGCCGCCCTGAACCACCCCGAGACCGCCCTGTGCATCGCCGCCGAGCGCGGCGCCATGACGGCGCTGGAGGGGTCGTGCCGCACCGCCGTCGGCGCCTATGCCCGCATCGACAACGACACGCTACATCTGACCACCGAAATGCTCAGCCCGGACGGGTCCGCCCGCTGGCGGCGCGTCGGCGATCTTTTCCAACCGACCGAAGCCGACGCGCGCACACTGGGCCAACGCCTGGGCGGCGAGGTCCACGCCTCGGCCGGCGATCAGGAAGTCGATCCCGCGACCCTGGACGGATGAGCCCCCTAGACGAAGAATTTAGGCCCGCCCGCGTCTGGATCACCCGCGCCGAACCGGGCGCCGCGCGCACCGCCGCCCGCCTGCGCGACATGGGGTTCGAGCCGATCGTCGCGCCCCTGCTGGCGATCAAGAATCTGACCCCGCCGGTTCCTGATCTGGCGCCGTTCGCCGCCCTGGCCTTCACCAGCATCAACGGCGTGGCCGCCTTCGCCGCCCTGACGCCCCGCCGCGACCGTCCGGTCTTCGCCGTGGGCGATGCGACCGCCCAAGCCGCCCATGATGCGGGCTTCGCCGATGTCCGCTCCGCCTCCGGCGACCTGCGCGACCTCGCCCGCCTGATCGCCAGCGCCATCGCCAGCGCCGCCGTCCTGGTCCCTCAAGCGGAAACCCCCGCCGGCGATTTCACCGCCGCCCTCACCGCCGCCGGCGCCCGTAACGTGGCGATCCATTCGCTGACAGTCTATCGCGCCATCGAAACCTCAGCCGCGATGCCGTCGCTGTTCGACGCCGTTCTGATCCACTCCCCCCGCGCCGGAAAAGCCCTCGCCAAGCTTCATCACGCCCCCTTGGCCCAGGCCGTCCTCGCCTGCATCTCTCCCGCCGCCGCGGCCCCGCTCGCCGCGCTGGGCCTGACGCCCGTTGTGGCGAGATCGCCCGACGAGACCTCATTGCTCACGATATTGAACACCGCGCTTGGCAAGCGCGATCCGGCCGTATAAAGACCCCGTCTCGCGCGGACAGCTTGTCCGTCGCAACCGGGCCGCTTTAGCTCAGCCGGTAGAGCACATCATTCGTAATGATGGGGTCAGGTGTTCGAGTCACCTAAGCGGCACCACTTCTCCGAGCGCGGTTCGCGCGGGAGGCGGCGTCTGGAGCTCCGAAATATATCCTCAAGGTTGAATCGTCACCTGCAACGCACGTAGCAATCCCTAGCTAAGCAGCTTTGGCTTGACGGGGTCGGTGTTTTGGGGCCATGGCGCCGCATTATCTATGCCCGCAGGCCGACATGAACGACGCAGTTGATCCCGTAGACATCGCCATCGGCGGACGCATCCGCACCCGTCGTGAGGAACTGCGCATCACCCAGGCGCAGTTGGCCGCCGGCGCAGGCGTGACCTTCCAGCAAATCCAGAAGTACGAGCGGGGCGTGAACCGCGTCTCGGCCGCCCGCCTGCTGCAGATCGCCTCGGTGCTGAAATCGACCGGCGCGGCCCTGCTGGGCGAATTGGAAACGGCCGAGGGCGACGAGCTGGCTTTGGCCGCCCCCGGGGTCGCCGAACTGCTGGCGGCTTTCCGCGGCATTAAGGACGCCGCTCAACGCGACGCCCTTCTAACCGTGGCCAAGGGCCTGCGCGGCTGATCAGGCCCTGTTGCTGGCGCTTTTCAGCAACTGCTCGACCTCATCACGATGATCGGCGCCGTCGAGAGCGGCGCCTGCCAACCACGACTGGATGGCGTCCAGCGCGCGCGCATCGCGACCGTCCGAGCGGCCGGCGTCGGACAGGCTCTGGCGAATGATCTCGATCATGCAGACCGCCTCGACGGCCGAGGTCGGGGCGTGATCGAGAAGCGTGGTTTCCGCCGCTTCCATCGGCGCCAGATCCAGTTCGACGAGTAGATTCTCGCCGCTGGCGGACAACGATGACGATCCGACCTGTTTCGCCAGATTGGCCGTTTCCAGCCACGAGCGGAAAAGCGGCATGAAGGCGGGGGGGGGTTGGGTGTTCATGACATTCAGACTTTCTGTAGCGCCCGGATCGATCCGGGCGCTGATTTGGGACGGGCGTAGGGGGCGCACTGGGCCTCCCAGACGCCGAAGAGGGCGAGAAGCAGGAGCTCGAACCAGACGACCATTCGGGTCGATACGATCGACCACAGCAGGGCGTCGGAGCCGGCGATGCCGGCCAGATGGGTCGAAACCGCGATGAGCTGGGCGCCGGCGGCGAGAAGCAGCCACCATCGGTCGTAACGGAGCGCCAGACCGACCAGCAGACAGAACATGGACACCGACAGGATCGCCACCCCCCACCGGAAGTGCCCGATGAACAGGTGATCGACCAATGGCGTGCCCCAGTTGAGGACGACCAGAGCGACCAAGGCGATCCGCTCCGGCATACGACCCTTCCAGAGCAGAAGCGCCATGACACCGTAGGTCAGACCCACCAGAAACAAGGACAGTGGCGACCCCATTCCGATGGCCGCGATCAAGCGGCGACGGCGAGAACCGGTGCGAACCCAGTGGGTTTGACCGTCTTGTCTTCTTGCGCGCCATCCATATGCCAGCCGACCTGATGGTCGTCGGCGACATGGGCCAGTTCGCAGTGACTGGCGATGACGGCGCTACGAACCTCGGCCAGTTGGCTTAGGCCGCGCACCATATTGGCCAGCGCTTCCTGTCCAACCTCGGCCGCCAGACGCGCCTCGACCCGACCTTCCAACGCGGTCTGAACCAAGCGGCTGACCTCGATCATCGCCTGATCGACGGCGTGTTCCGCGGCTCTGACCTGCCGCGCCACGCGGACGCCGACGTGCATGTTCTTCATTGGCTCACCTTCCTTTAAGCCGTTTGGTCAGCGCATTTCAGCGGGAGCAAGCCGGTCGAAAAGGGATGGAACCACCATGCCCGCCGTCACGATCCCGATGGCGAACAGAAGGGCGATGGCGGCCCCGGCGACGATGATCCCCGCTCTCGCCAGAGCGCCCCGAGGAGGCGCAGGCAGAAGCCAGGAAGTCGTTGAGTCGGAAACCGCATCGTCCGACTGTTCGGCCGACGTGGGATCATTGAGCGTATTGGGGCCGGTGTCGGGAATGAGTATCGACGCCTCTGAGTAGCCAATACTCAGTCGCCTGGCCGCCAGTTTGCGGTCCGAAACGCCCAGCTTGGCATAGGCGCGATGCAGGTGATTGCCGACCGTGCGCGGCGAGATACGCAGGCGCGCAGCGATTTCCTTGTCCTCAAGACCCTGGCCGGCCAGGCGGACACATTCGCTCTCTCTCGTCGTCAGGCCTTCTGGCATGGGGACCCCCTTGGGCCTGTTTACCCTAAAATGAGGGGGAGTCAGCCGATATGCTTACGCCGCAAAGCAGTTTCTAGCGGCTGGGCGCTGCGTCAGATCACTTGAACATATAAGCATATCTTTATATGTCTGTCAGTCTGACACTGACAGGAGCCTCTCTTGGCCGCTCGTTCTTCCTTCCTCTTCACCTCGGAAAGCGTTTCCGAAGGCCACCCCGACAAGGTCGCGGACCGCATCTCCGACACGGTCGTGGACGCCTTCCTGGCCAAGGACCCGGAGGCGCGCGTGGCCTGCGAGACCTTGGTGACGACCCAGCGCATCGTGCTGGCCGGCGAGGTCCGCGCCACCCAGCCGGGTAATACCAAAGAAGAGAACGAGGCCTTCACCCAGAGCATCATCGACAGCCTGGAGCCGCTGGTCCGCGCCGCGGTCAAGGACATCGGCTATGAGCAGGACGGCTTCCACTGGGAGACGGCGGACTACTCCTGCTTCCTGCACGCACAATCGGCCGACATCGCCGTCGGCGTCGACTCGACCAATGAGAAGGACGAGGGCGCGGGCGATCAGGGCATCATGTTCGGCTATGCCTCGAACGAGACGCCGGAGCTGATGCCGGCGACCCTGCAGTACAGCCACAACATCCTAAAGCGCCTGGCCGAGGTTCGCCACGCCGGCGGTTCGCAGCTTGAGCCCGACGCCAAGAGCCAGGTCACGATCGAATACAAGGACGGCAAGCCGGTCCGCGCCACCTCGATCGTCCTGTCGACCCAGCACGCCAAGGGGCTGAGCTCCGAGCAGGTCGCCGAGATCGTCAAACCCTATATTCTCGAAGTGCTGCCGGAAGGCTTCACCGACGAGAACACCGTCTGGCACATCAACCCGACCGGCATCTTCGAGATCGGCGGACCGGACGGCGACGCTGGCCTGACCGGCCGCAAGATCATCGTCGACACCTACGGCGGCGCGGCGCCCCACGGCGGCGGCGCCTTCTCGGGCAAGGATCCGACCAAGGTGGACCGTTCGGCCGCCTATGCCTGCCGTTACCTGGCAAAGAACGTCGTCGCCGCCGGCCTGGCCGACCGCTGCACGATCCAGATTTCCTACGCCATCGGCGTGGCCAAGCCCCAGTCGATCCACGTCGATCTGCACGGCACCGGCAAGATTTCCGAAGCCGTTTTGGAAGACAAAATCCTGGACCTGATCGGCGGCGCTACGCCGCGTGCGATCCGCCAGCATCTGCAACTGAACAAGCCGATCTACGCCCGCTCGGCCGCCTACGGCCACTTCGGCCGCGAGCCGGACGCGGACGGCGGTTTCAGCTGGGAAAAGACCGATCTGGTCGATCAGCTCAAATCGCTGGCGTAAGGCTTCAGGCGGCCTGATCGATGGTCAGGCCGCGCACGCCCGCCAGATTGGCGTCGGTGAGGTCGGCCTGACGGGTCTGAGCGCCGTGCAGCGTCGCACGGCCCAGATCGGCGCCGGCCAGAACGGCGCGCTTCAGGTCGGCGCCCGACAGGTCCGCGCCGCGGAGCACGGCGCCTGTCAGATCTGCAGGCATCAGCCGGTCAGCGGCGATCAGAAGCGGCCCCAGTTGCGCCTCGCGCATGTCCGCTCCGTTCAGTCGCGCGCCCCGCAGGCGCGCCCCGCGCAGGTCGGCGCGCCGCAGTTTGGCCGAGCGCAGGTCGGCATTGTCGAGCTGAGCGCCCTGCAACTGCACCCCCTCCATATCCAGGCCGTAGAAGACCGCGCCCTTGGCCGACAGGGCGGTCAGGTTCAGGCCCGTGATCGACTTCAGCGGACGCAGGTCCACGCCGTTGAAGACCGAAGGCTGCCCCTCGGCTCCACCAGTCTCGCACCAGCGCGCATGTTCGCGCAGCATCTCGGCGGCGGGCATCTTTTCCACGGACTCGCAGGACGACTTGTTGTCGGTCAGCGCGCCCTGCATGTCGGCGCCGTCGGCGCGCCACATGGTCGTCTTGCAGCCCACAAGGATGGCGTCGCGCAGGTCCGCGCCCGACAGGTCCGCCCCTGACAGATCGGCGCCGGCGAGGTCGGCCCCGCGGAAATCCGCCTGTTTCAGATTGGCCCGCACCAGCTTGCAGTCCTTCATCACCGCGCCGGAGAAGTCGGCCTTCACGGCGATGACGCCGGCCATCTTGGAGCGTTGAAGATTGGCCCCGGCCAGGCAGGCGCCGCTGGCCTCGGTCTCGTCGCGGTGGCGCGGCTCTATGACCTTGAAGCCCAATCTGGCGTCGGCGGCCGCGATGGTGCCCTCGCGCAGGTCGGCCTCGAACAGATCGGCCCCCGACAGGTCCGCCCCCCGCAGGCAGGCGCCGCGCAGGTCGGAGCGGCGCAGGCTGGCCTCGGCCAGGATCGCATCCTGCATGTCCGCGCCGAAGAAGTTGGCGTTGTCCAGCTTGGCCCCGGTCAGGTCGCAGCCTTCCAGACAGGCGGCGGCGAAATCGGCGTCGGCCAGATTGCGGCCCTTCAGGCTGAGCCCGGACAGGTCCATCCAGGCGAAGACGGCGCGCGCGCCGCCAGGGCGGGCCTGAAACAGCCGATCGTGCCGGGCGCAGATCACGTCCAGCTCCGCCTGCGTCAGGCGCTTTCTCACGAGGGGTTCAGCGGCAAGGGCCATCGGGGCACATTACGCGCCCTGACTTAAGAAACCTTTGAACGGCGAAGCCGCCTCAGACGGTCAGAAGCCCCTGGGCCTGAAGGGCGTCGGCCAGTTCGCCCGGCCCGGTCCACAGGCGCGTGTAGCCCGCTTCGCCCAGACGTTTCAGCTCAGTGACCAGATCGGCCTTGGGCGAGGCGACGAACCGGCCGTCGAAGCCCGAGCCGTCCTCGCTCATGCGCACCATCGGGCGACCGGTTTCCAGTCGGTGCAGGAAGCCTTCGCACAGGGCCGCGCCCTCTTCGCACATCAGGCCGGTTTCCACGGTCAGCCCTTGCGCGCGTAGCCGCTCGGTGCCGCGCCCGGCCGCAAACGGCGACGGGTCCATACAGGCGATCACGACCCGCGCCACGCCCGCCTCGGTCAGAAAGTGGGCGCAGGACTTGCGGCCGGACGACCGGGCGCCGCAGGGTTCGAGCGTGACATAGACGGTCGAGCCCACGACATCCGCGCCGGCGGCGGGCACGGCCTGCTCCTCGGCATGGGGACGACCGCCCGGCGCGGTGGCGGCCTGGGCGATGACCCGGCCGTCCTTGACGATGACGCAACCGACCGCCGGGTTGGGCCAGGTCTCGCCCATGCGGCCGGTCGCCAAGGCGATCGCCTGGGCCATGAAGGCCTGGTCGGCTTCGCTCCAGCTCATGATGCGGTCGGCAATGTCTCGGCGCGAGCGGCGTCGAGGTAGCGGGCTGCGGTCGGCTTCAGATTCGCGTCGAGATCGATCTCCAGCGGATTGCCCGTGGGGATTTCGACGCCGACGATCTGGTCGTCCGGCACGCCGAACAGCAGTTTGACGATGGCGCGCAGGGAGTTGCCGTGGGCAGCGATCAGCACGTCCTCGCCCGCCTTCAGGCGCGGCGCAATCTCGGCGTCCCAATAGGGCTTCACCCGGTCCAGCGTGGTCTTCAGGCTTTCGGTGTCGGGAATGGCCTTGCCGGCGTAGCGGGGGTCGGCGTTGAAATCGAACTCGCCGCCAGGCGCCAGCGGGGGCGGCGGCACATCGTAGCTGCGCCGCCAGATCCTGACCTGGTCCTCGCCGTGCTTCTGGGCCGTCTCGGCCTTGTTCAGGCCCGTCAGACCGCCGTAGTGGCGCTCGTTCAGCCGCCAGTCCTCGATCACCGGCACATCGGTCAGGCCCGCCGACTGCAACGCCAGGGCGCCGGTGCGCTGGGCGCGCGTCAGGACCGAGGTGAACATCACCGCCGGCTTGAATCCGGCCTCGGCGATCAGTTCGCCGCCGCGACGCGCCTGGGCCTCGCCCTCCGCCGTCAGATCGACATCGACCCAGCCGGTGAAACGGTTCTCGAGGTTCCACTGGCTCTGGCCGTGGCGGAGCAGGATCAGGCGCGGCATTCGGTCGGTCCTTCGAAATACGGCCTTTCGGGGTAGGACGCCCTCCGAAGACGGTCAAGGCTCGCGGGCCTCGCCATTGCTTGTGGCGACGCGCACGCCGGGGTAACGGTCGGATCGATGTCCGACCGTCTTTTCTTTCCTCTGGCGCTCGCCGCCGCCGTCGTGATGATCGCCCTGGCGACCGTCTGGCCCTGATCCTTTAGAAGAGAATCTTGCGCAGATTGATGCGGAAGACGCGCCCCTGCGGGTCCAGATAGTCGCGCTGATAGTTGACCGGTGTCTGACCGTCGCTGCTGGTCACCGAGACACGGTCGTCAAAGATGTTCTGAACGCCGAAACCGATCCGCGTGCCCTTCAGGAACGGGAAGCGCTCGATCCATGAGGTGCGTTGGGTCAGGTCGGCGAAGGCGAACAGATTGACCGTGGTCCGCCCCGAGAAGTCCAGATCGGGCGAACCCAGCGCGTCGCCATTGACCGTCGTGCCCGAGCGCCAGTTGGCGTTGACGAAGGCGCCCACGCCGTTTCTGGAAAGCCCGGTCTGCAGTTGGACCTCATGGCGCGACTGACCGCCCGAGCCGGAGATGGAATCGCCGTCCAGCAGATCCAGCGGCGCCAGACCGTCGCGAATGGTGACCTCGTCCTGGACACGCCAGGTGTGGGTCAGCGACAGGTTGAAGATGCCTTGGCCGGGCTGCATTCCCGATCCCCGCCCGCCGCGCATCCGCCCGCCGCCGCCGGGTCCGCCAGGGCCGCCCGGTCCGCCCATCATCATCATTCCGCCGCCGCCCGGGCCGCCACCAGGACCGCCGCGTCCGCCCGGACCACGACCGCCCGCCGCCGCCGGGTTCGGCTTGCCGAACGGGCGCGAGAAGTTGAAACCCCACTGTACGTCCTGCTGCTCGCGCTTGAAGAAGTTCAGCGGACGGGCATCGATGGACACCAGATTGCCGTCCGCATCGCGAACGAACCGATCCGGTAGGGCTGCTTCCAGATCGGGCGTGATGGCCGGGAAGCTGGAGATTTCGTTGTCCGCCTCGGTGCGGGTGTAGGCCAGGTTCAGGCGGAAATCCTTGTCCGACACCGGTTGCCAGTTCATGCCCAGCTTCAGGATGCGCCGATCCTCGGCCTGCAGATTGGGATCGCCGCCGGTGATGCGGTTGATCTCGACGGTCTGGCCGGTCCGGAAGTCGAAGACCGGCGTATTCGGCGTCGATACTGTCGGGTCGTTTAGCTGCTGGACCGTCGGAGCCTTGCCCTCGTCGGAATAGTTGGCCGAAAACGACAGCCGCTCGACCGGCGACCAGTTCAGCCCTGCCCCGACCGAGGACACGCCGCCGAAGTCGGACAGCTCCTGATAGGCCAGGTTCAGATTGGCCGACAGGTCGCCGATCTTGGGCAGGACGCCGCGCTCGACGTTGGAGATCGGCAGATCGAAGTTGGCCTGGACGCTGCCCGAGTTGCGCGACTGCGACCGATCCACGGCGACACTTGAACCCAGGCTCTCGGAGAAACGCAGGCTCTCGGAATCCAGCGATTGATAACCAGCCCCGACCTTGAAGGTCGAGGTGATGTCGCCGGCCGGCAGTTCATAGGGACGCCCGTTCAACACCAGTTCCGCCGTCGCCGTCTGGGCCACGGAGTTGGCAGTGTCGCGCGGATTGACGATGGCCCGGTCGGTCAGGTCGCCGAACGGATTGACGGTCAGATCGCCTGCGATCAGGGCCCGCAACGCCGTCGCGTTCACACCTCGTCCCGTCGTGGTGTCGGTCTCGACGCGGCTGTATTCCCCCGTCGCCGTCCAGCGCCAGTCGCCGACATAGCCGTCGAACACCGTGCCTAGTTCGGCCGTGCGGGTGTCGGTCTTGCGCGTCAGGGCGCCGGGCAGGTCCAGATAGCTGAACAGATTGACGTCCTGACCGGTCGGCGAAAACGGATTGGTCCCCGGCACGGTCAGCTGAACATTGGGCAGCCCTTGGTAGCTGAAGCTGTTTAAGTCCTCCACGCTGCCGCTCAGCGTCATGCCGACCTTGTCGTTCAGGTCGTGCTTGTAGGTCCCCGACACCGAAAGCTCGTCTGTCTTGGGCAATAGGGTGCGATAGGCGCTAGCCAGTTCGCTTTCGCCGCCGGCCGTCGTGCTGCGATCGATGTCGCGCTCGGTCTCGAACAGGGTGTTGGAGGTCGTGCCGTTGATATCGACAGACCAGCGGTCCGAGCCGGCGATGCGCAGGACATTGTTCTCGCTGGCGGTGGTCGTGCGACCGCCCTGCTCCGGCCGGCTGACGTTGACCGAGGCGGTCAGGGACTTGAAGTCCGCCTTCAGCACGATGTTCACTACCCGCTGATTGGCGCTGTAGCCATAGGACAACGCGGTCTCTTCCGGCAGGACGTCGAAGCGCTCGATAGCCTCGGGCGGAATGCCGCGGATCTCGCGGAAGCCCGAGATACGCCGTCCGTTGACCAAGAAGACCGGAGACCCGCCGCGCGCGCTGCGGGTCTGGGCCTCCAGCAGGGTGATCAGTTCGCCGATGTTGGTCGCGCCGAACGCCTGGATTTGGGCGGTGTCGTAAGAGACGATCGGTTCCTGCCCGCCCAGGGCCACCCCGCGCCGCGCCGCCGTCACTTCCACGTCCGGCAGAACGACCGTCGGCTCCTCCTGCTGGACTTGCGCCTGCGCCTCTACGGGTTGAGCCTCTGTGGTTTGGGCCTGAACAGGCTGGACGACACCGGCGGCGGGGGCCAGCGCAAGCAGGAGAAGCGCGGTCTGGGTCATGGAACGACGATCCGGGAGATGATTTCAGCCCTTGTCAGGACGGGACAAACATGGCCGTAAGACGACACAATTCATGAACAAAGTGAAAGCGTTGCGCACTTTCAACACGACGCAAAAACCTGCGACGGAAAGTCCGCTAAAGCGCGTTAAAGCCTGTTGGGTTGCGTTTGGATGATAGCGCGCAAGGCACGCTCGAACTGACGTCTTCGCCCAACCTCGGAGTCCACCGATGAAGACTCCGCGTTGACCGCCTCCGGGCTTTCGGCTATAGGCCCGCCCTCTTGAGATTTCCGCGCCGTGGACGTGTGCTCCGCGGCGTTTTCCGTTCGAAGGTTTGACATGGCCAACAACCCCGGCGCCCGCAAGGCGATCCGCAAGATCGAAGCGCGTACCGAAGTGAACAAGGCGCGCCGTTCGCGCGTCCGCACCTATCTGCGCAAGTTCCAGGAAGCTCTGGCCGGCGGCGACGCCGCCGTCGCCAAGACCGCCTTCATCGAGGCCCAGTCCGAGCTGATGCGCGCCGTCTCCAAGGGCGTCGTTCACAAGAACACCGGCTCGCGCAAGGTTTCGCGCCTGGCCGCCCAGCTGAAGAAGCTGTCGGCCGCCTGAGCCAAAATTAATCCAACAGCGGACGGAGCAGCTGTCGCTGTTTCGTTGTGGGATTATAAAGCAATATCAACGGCGAAGGCGCGCAAGCTCCTTCGCCGTTTTGCGTTGTGTCGCTAACTGTCCAAATCGAAAACACCGATCGTCGAGCCATGATCCGGCCGAAATTCCAAGCGGTGTCAGGGTTTGACGGAGTCAAACAATTTAACTGCGAATCGACCAACGAATCAGCGTTGACCCACCCGGCTCGCGGCGTAAGTTTTGGCCTCTAACGCACTTCCATCCCAGCACGGATGAAGACGGCGCGAGGCCTATGTTTCGCGTCGGCGGGAGATGTCTGTTCAGAGGTTAGACCCCGTCCGAAAAGCATCGCTTTTCGGCGCAGGAGAAGTCGTCCCTGAACCATCGCCTTGAAGCGCGGAAGGTCGGAATGGTTCTTCTAAGGTGGGCGGGCAAAGATGGTTGGGGGCGCAGCGGCGATGGCAGGCGGAACGAAGACGTCGGGACTGACGGATCCGGACCGCATTTGGAGCGAGGCGTCCGTGCGCCTGCGCGCTGAAATCGGCGATGGCCCGTTCTCCTCCTATATCGCCCCGTCGGCCGTCCGCCTGGACAACGCCGGCCACCTGATCCTGGTCACCCCGACCGCCTATGCTCGCGACTGGGTGCGCAAGAACGCCCTGCGTCGCATGAACGAGTTGTGGCTGGGCCTGGACGGCCTGTCGCGCCGCCTCGAGGTGCGCTGCCGCGCCGAAGTGGGTTCGGCCCCGCCGGCCTCGGCCGTGATGCCGGGCAATGTGGTGGACGCCGCCCCGCGCCTGGCCGCCTTCGCCGCCACGCCGCAGATGGCGCCCGCCGCCCCGATCAGCGCTGACGGCGCCCGCGCGGTGCGCGCCGCCGGTCTGCAGGATCGCCTGACGTTCGACAGCTTCGTCGAGGGTCAGGGCAACGCCTTCGCCCTGGCCATCGCCAAACAGGTGGCCAGCTGGGCCGACGGACACTTCAACCCCGTCTTCTTCTGCGGCCCCTATGGCTACGGCAAGACCCACCTGCTGAACGCCATCGCCTGGGAGGCCCAGCGTCTGCGGCCTGAGGCCAAGGTCGTCTATCTGACCGCCGAACGTTTCCTGTCGACCTTCGTCAAGGCGATGCAAGACCGCTCGACCGCCGCCTTCAAGGAAAGCCTGCGCTCGGCCGACATGCTGCTGCTGGACGACGTCCAGTTCGTGGGCGGCAAGACGTCGACCCAGGAAGAACTGCTCTCGACCGTGACCGCCCTGATCGAGGACGGCAAACGCATCGTCTTCTCGGCCGACCGTGCGCCCATGGCCCTGACCGAGGTCGAGCCGCGCCTGCGCAGTCACCTCGCCGCCGGCCTGACCTGCCCGGTCGAGGCAGGCGACCGCGAGCTGAAGATCGCCGTGGCCCAGAACCGTCTGAAGGCGCTGTCGGCTCTGGGCGTCGTCCAGGGCGAGGCCAACCCGGAGGTCCTGGCCCAGCTGGTGGACCGCACCCCCGGCTCGATGCGCGAGCTCGAGGGCGCCGTGAATACCCTGGCCGCCGCTGCCGGCGCGCGCCTGTCGTCGGTCTCGGTCGATGAAGCCTCGACCCTGCTGGGCATGGCCATGCGCGGCGGGCCCGAGCGCCGCATCACCGTGGACGAGATTCAGAAGACGGTCGCTGACCACTTCAACATGAAACAGGCCGACCTGCTCAGCGAGCGCCGCACCCGTTCGGTCGCCCGCCCGCGCCAGATCGCCATGTATCTGTGCAAGCAGCACACGACCCGCTCCTACCCCGACATCGGTCGCCGTTTCGGCGGGCGCGACCACACCACGGTCCTGCACGGCGTGCGCAAGATCGAGGAGCTGATGCCGCAGGACGATCAGATCGCCCGCGACGTCGAGGCGCTGACTCGCAAGCTGCGGGGCTGAAGCTGTGGAGCAGCGGGTCTGACCCGTTGCTCCCGCCGCGCAATCCGCTAGTGTCCCAGGTCACTTAACCGCAGCCGCCTTGCGAGTCGGCCGCGCCGGGCGAGACGACATGCAGCTGACCATCGAACGATCCGCGCTCCTGAAGGCCCTGGGCCACGTGCAGAGCGTCGTCGAACGTCGAAACACCATTCCGATCCTGTCCAACGTCCTGCTGAGCGCGGGCCGCGACCGGCTGGCCTTCGCCGCCACCGATCTGGACATGGAAATGGTGGACGAGGCCGAGGCCCAGGTTCAGGTCGAGGGTCAGATCACGGCTCCCGCCCACACCCTGTACGAGATCGTGCGCAAGCTGCCGGAAGGCGCCGAGGTCTCGTTGCTCTATTCGGGCGACGATCCCCGCCTGGTCGTCTCGGCCGGCCGGTCGCGCTTCAACCTGCCGGTCCTGCCGGCGGGCGACTTCCCCGTCATGTCCACTGACAGCGCCGGCGCCTCCTATGTCCTGCCCAAGGAGGATCTGGCCCGCCTGATCGACAAGACCCGGTTCGCGGTCTCGACCGAGGAAACGCGCTACTATCTGAACGGCCTGTATCTGCACACGGTCGCCGAGGCTGGCATTCCGCTGTTGCGCGCCGTCGCCACCGACGGCCACCGCCTGGCCCTGGCCGAAACCCCGGCGCCCGAGGGCGCAGCCGGCGGCCCCGGCGTCATCGTGCCGCGCAAGACCGTGGATCAGGTCCGTCGCCTGCTGGACGACGCCGGCGGCGCGGTGGAGGTCACCGTCTCGGCCCAGAAGATCCGCTTCCAGATGGGCGAGGCGTCCCTGACCTCCAAGGTCATCGACGGCGCCTTCCCCGACTATCTGCGCGTCATCCCGCGCGGCAACGACAAACAGGCCGACATCGACAACGCCCTGTTCGCCAAGGCCGTCGACCGCGTCGCCACCATCTCGGCCGAGAAGAGCCGTTCGGTGAAACTGGCGTTCGACAACGACCGGGTGAAGCTGACCGTACGCAACATGGAAGCCGGCCAGGCCGAGGAAGAGGTCGAGATCGGCTATTCCGACGAACCGTTCGAAATCGGCTTCAACGCCCGCTATCTGCTGGACGTCGCCGGCCAGATCACGGGTGAAAACGCCGCCTTCCGCTTCGCCGACCCGGCCTCCCCGACCCTGGTGCTCGATCCGGGCGATCCGGGCGTTCAGTATGTCCTGATGCCGCTGCGGGTGTAATCCTGCCTCACGCGCGTTAGAGAGCGAGCGTGATCACCTCCCTCACACTCACCGACTTCCGCTCCTATGCAGGGGCGCGGCTGGAGATGACCTCCGCGCCTGTCGTGCTGCATGGGCCGAACGGGGCGGGAAAGACCAATCTTCTGGAGGCGATCAGTCTCCTGACCCCCGGCAAGGGGCTGCGGGGCGCCACCGCCGCCGAGATGGGCCGGCGCGAGCCGGGCGAGGCGACAGGACGCGCCTGGGCCGTCATGGTCGAACTGGACGACGAGACGCGGCTGGGCACCGGCGTTCAGACGGCGGGCGCCGCGCGGCGCATCGTGCGGATCGACGGCGAGACGGCCCAGCCGGGGCGGCTGCTCGATTATCTGCGTCCCGTCTGGGCGACGCCGGAACAGGACCGTCTGTTTTCAGACGCGCGCGCCGAGCGGCTGAAGTTCTTCGACCGGCTGGTCTTCGCCGCCGATCCCGATCACGCCGCCAGCGTCTCCGCCTATGAAAAGGCCCTGCGCGAGCGTTTGCGCCTGCTGAACGACGCTCAGGACGGGCGTGAAGCCGACCCCGTCTGGCTGGACGCCCTGGAGGCTCGGCTGGGCGAGGCCGGAGCCCGGGCCGCCCTCGCCCGCGTCGCCGCCCTGCACGCGCTTCAGGCCGCCATCGACGCCCGCAGCGATCGTCCCTTCCCCCAGGCCGACCTGGGTCTGGACGGCGCCGCCGAACAGATGGCCGAAGCGGGCGCCGAGGAGGACGAGATCGCCGCCGCCATCCGCGAGGGCCTTGCCAAGGCCCGCGCCCGCGACGGCGCGGCCGGCCGCTCGCTGTTCGGGCCGCATCGCACCGACCTGACCGCGCTTCACCGCGAGAAACAGCGCCCCGCCGCCGAGGGCTCCTCGGGCGAGCAGAAGGCCTTGGTCCTGAACCTGATTTTGGCCCAGATCGCGCGGCTTTCAGATCATGCTGCGCGCCCGATCCTGCTGCTGGACGAAGCCCCCGCCCACCTCGACGAGACGCGCCGCACGGCCCTGTTCGACGAGATCACGGCGCTGGATCTTCAGGCCTTCATGACCGGGACGGAACGCGACCTGTTCGCCGGTCTGGAAGGCCGCGCCCAGTTCGTCCGCGTGGCCGGCGGCGCGCTGGAAACCGACTAGGCTCTCATCGCGGAATTCCTCGCTTTTTCGCCGGAATTTCCTATATGTTGCGGGCTTCGGCGCGGTGCGATCCCGCCGTCGATTCGAGCGCCGGGTCCGGCGCTCCATCCCCGTCCCGGTCGGGACTTCAGAGCCAATGACTTCATGACCGATCCGATTGCCGACCTGCCCGAATACGGCGCCGATTCCATCAAGGTTCTCAAAGGCCTGGACGCCGTGCGCAAACGCCCCGGCATGTATATCGGCGACACCGACGACGGCTCGGGCCTGCACCATATGGTCTATGAGGTGGTCGATAACGCCATCGACGAGGCCCTGGCCGGCCACGCCGACCTTGTTCAGGTCATCCTGAACAGCGATGGCTCGGTCACCGTGACCGACAACGGCCGCGGCATTCCCACCGGCATCCACGAAGGCGAAGGCGTCTCGGCGGCCGAGGTCATCATGACCCAGCTGCACGCCGGCGGTAAGTTCGACCAGAACTCCTACAAGGTGTCCGGCGGTCTGCATGGCGTAGGCGTGTCCGTGGTCAACGCCCTGTCCGACTGGCTGGAGCTGAAGATCTATCGCGACGGCAAGGCGCACCAGATGCGCTTCGAGCGCGGCGACACGGTCAAGTCGCTGGAAGTCACCGGCGACGCCCCCATTCGCGAGGACACGGGCAAGCCGCTGAGCGGCACCGAGGTCACCTTTTTCCCGTCCGTCACGACCTTCAGCCACATCGACTTCGACCTGAAGACGCTGGAACACCGTCTGCGCGAACTGGCCTTCCTGAACTCGGGCGTAGTCATCAAGCTGGCCGACCAGCGCCACGCCGAGCCGGTCGAAATGATCCTGCACTACGAGGGCGGTGTCGAAGCCTTCGTGCGCCACCTCGACAAGTCCAAGACGCCGATCCTCAAGGACGTCATCGTCATTCGCGGCAAGAAGGAAGGGATCGAGCTGGATCTCGCCCTGTGGTGGAACGACAGCTACCACGAGACCATGCTGTGTTTCACCAACAACATCCCCCAGCGGGATGGAGGCACCCACCTGTCGGCCTTCCGCGCCAGCCTGACGCGCGTCATGGGCGGCTATATCGAGAGCTCGGGCGCCGGCAAAAAAGAGAAAGTGTCCGTCACCGGCGAGGACGCGCGCGAGGGTCTGACCTGCGTCCTGTCGGTCAAGGTGCCGGATCCCAAGTTCAGCTCGCAAACCAAGGACAAGCTGGTCTCCTCCGAAGTGCGTCCGGCCGTCGAAAGCCTGTGCTCGGAAGGCCTGTCGACCTGGTTCGAGGAGCATCCGGTCGAGGCCAAGCAGATCGTGGCCAAGATCATCGAGGCGGCTTCGGCCCGTGAGGCCGCCCGTAAGGCCCGCGACCTGACCCGGCGCAAGTCCGCGCTCGAAATCTCGAGCCTGCCGGGCAAGCTGGCCGACTGCCAGGAGCGCGATCCCGCCAAGTCCGAACTGTTCATCGTCGAGGGCGATTCCGCCGGCGGCTCGGCCAAACAGGCGCGCAACCGCGAGAACCAGGCCGTCCTGCCCCTGCGCGGCAAGATCCTGAACGTCGAGCGCGCGCGTTTTGACCGGATGCTGTCGTCGGACCTGATCGGCACGCTGATCCTGGCGCTGGGCACCGGCATCGGCCGCGACGACTTCAACGCCGACAAGCTGCGCTATCACAAGATCATTCTGATGGCGGACGCCGACGTCGACGGCGCCCACATCCGCACCCTGCTGCTGACCTTCTTCTATCGTCAGATGCCCGAGCTGATCACGCGCGGCCATGTCTATATCGCCCAGCCGCCCCTCTATAAGGTCTCCAAGGGCAAGCAGTCGCGCTACCTGAAGGATCAGGCCGAGATGGACGCCTATCTGATCGAGGAAGGTTCGTCAGAGGCCGAGCTGGATCTGTCCACGGGCGAGCGTCGACTGGGTCTGGACCTGCAATCGCTGGTGCGCGAGGCCAAGGCCTTCAGCGCCAGCGTCGATCGGCTCAGCCAGCGCGCCCCCGCCTTCGCTATCGAACAGGCGGCGCTCGCCGGTCTGTTCGCCGAGCATTCGGACATGGCGACCGCCTCAGCCGCCGCCGCCGTGCGCCTGAACCTCTATGCCGAAGAGGGCGATGGGGAGTGGACGGGCGCGCCGGGCGAACAGGGCGCCGTGGTCTTCAGCCGCACACGTCGCGCGGTGCAGGAGACCATCGTGCTGGAGGAAACGTTGATCCGTTCGCTGGACGCCCGTCGTCTGGCCGAACGCGCACAGGCGTTCGACGGCGTCTTCGTCGCCCCCGCCACCTACCGCCGCAAGGACAAATCCACGACCATTCGCGGTCCGCTGGACCTGCTGACCGCCGTGCTGGATGCCGGTAAGAAGGGCCTGTCGATCCAGCGCTACAAGGGCCTGGGCGAGATGAACCCCGAGCAGCTGTGGGAGACGACGCTGGACGTCAACGCCCGCACCCTGCTGCAGGTCTCGGTCGAGCATGAGGAAGACGCCAACGACCTTTTCGCCAAACTGATGGGCGACGTGGTCGAACCCCGGCGCGAGTTCATCCAGGACAACGCTCTGGACGCGGCCGTCGACGTCTGATGGGCGAAAGGGGCGCGGCCTACTGGCCGCGTCCGCCCGCGATGAAGGCCTGGATGGTCGGGAAGGCCGCCGTCTGGGGCCGCATGTCCTCACAGGCGAAGGATTTGATTGCGCCATAGATGCCGCCGGCCGGCGTCGCTTCCCACGGCGTGTCCTCGGAATAGCGATCGGTTTCCGCCCCATCCGCGCCATAGGTCACCGTCGCGCCCGAACGCGACTGGCCGTCCGAACACCGCACCATGACCTCTTCGGTCTCATGGCTGAGATTGGTCGCCTCGCCGCGCGCGGGCACCCGCGCCATCCGGGTCGTCGCCACGCCGTCCACCGGCGCCAGCGCATCGACATCCACCAGATAGACGGTGGCGTCGCTGCGTGAAAACGTGGCCCAGCTTTCGGCCGCCGATGGCGATGCGATCGCCGCCGTCGCCAGGATAGCCACCACGCCGATTGTTCTGATCATCCTCTTCCCTCCCCAGGCAAGACGATCATTTCATACCCGCGCAAGCGAGAATTCAATCTCTCCCGAAGACTCCGAAAGCGTTTTTGATCAGGGCCGATCGCGAGACGGCAGGGCCTCGATCTCTGCAGTCGTCAGCTTCCTGGCGATGCGCACGCGGCACGGTTGAGGGCCCGTCGCCGGGCTGAGCAGTGAGGCCTGATCGCCGGGACACAGGCGGCTGGATCCGGCGACAGGTTCCAGCGCGATCGACAGGGCGCGGGTCATGTCGCGACAGAAGGGGGTTTCGATCTGGAACACCCCCGCGTCGGCTGTGCGAACATACAGGGTCTGGTCGTTCGGCGCGGTGAAGTTGCGCACCAGATTGGGCCGGAAGCACTGGCCGGCGTCGGCGCGGCTGGCCGTCGTCACGCCCGGCGACGGCGCACAGGCCGACAGTACGAGGAGAGCAGCCGACGACAGAATTAGGCGATGCATAGTCAACTCCTGAACAAGCCCCCGCTTCATCATGCGCGCGTCGGCGAGGACGATGCAAGGGCGTCCGTCAGAACCGCAGACCGACGGGCCGACACGCGCGCCGCCAGATCGCGCGGCAGGGGCGAGGGCTGATCAAGGACGAGGGCGGCGATATGCTCGCCCAGCAAGGGCGCGACGCAGAAGCCACGCGACCCCAGACCGCCGAGCACATAGAGACCGTCATCAAGAGCGCCCGCCACGGGCAGGCGATCCGGCGTCGTGGCGCGGACTGCAGCCCGATGCTGCACCGACCCGGCCGCCGTGATGCGCTTGGCCAACGCTGGCAGGCGCGCTTCCAAGGTCGCCAGATTTCGCGCGCTGTCGGCCTCGCGCGCCGCCGCAGAGGTGTCGCCCCGATCATGGGTCGCGCCGAACAACACGCCTTGGCCCGTCGGAACCGCATAGCCGCCCCAGGCCATGGGGTGGATGGTCACGTCCCCGTCGATCCAGTCCGCCTGCCCCCGCACGGGCGACAGGCGCGGCGTCTGGTCGAACCCTTCCATCAGGGCGGCCGATCCCCAGCCGGCGGCGAGAACCACCGCATCGACCTCGCCCAGCACCGCGTCGGCTTCGCCGATCAGCCGCCAGCGGCCGTCGGCGCGCTCCAGCCGTGTCACGCGCTCAGAGCGCATCTCCGCGTCCGAAAGCCAGTTCGAGAGCACCGCCGCAGGGCGCAGCGCGAATGCCCCCTTCATCAGCAGACCGCCCTGCCCCGTTGCTTCGCCGGCGACCGCTGACGCCGCCCCTTCATCCAGCACCCCCATGTCATCGGCATTCCAGATCGGTTGGCGAGCGATTTTTTCGAACCGGGCCGCATCGCGCGGCGCTTGGGGCAGTTGCAGCACGCTGTGGCCCGTTACGGCGTCCGGGATCGAGGCATACAGATGTGCCGCCCGCTCCAGCGCCTGGGCGTGCAGGGCGGCGATGCCGTGATCGCCGGCATCCAGACGTGGTGTGACCAGGGCCGCCGGAAAGCCAGAGCCGCCCGCGCCGGGACGCTCACCCTCGAACACCACAGCCCGGACGCCCTGCGCCTTCAGGGCCCGCACCACCGATGCGCCGGCGATACCCGCGCCGATCACGGCGACGCGGGGCGGCGGCGACGGTTCGAAAGCCGAGGGCAGATGAGCCTCAAGCCGCTCGCGCTTGCGGCCATGGCCGGGGCGCTTCTCGACGACGAAACCCTGCTCGGCCAGGCCCCGCCGCACGGCTCCGGCGACGGTGAAGGTGGCCAGGCGCGCGCCCGGCGCCGAGCGCTCGGCGATCAAGGCCATCACTTCGGGCGACCACATGCCCGGGTTCAGCGCAGGCGAGAAACCGTCCAGGAACCAGGCGTCCGCCGATCCCGACCACTGCTCCAGCGCCCAGGCCGCATCGCCCACCGCCAGGTCCAGCACGGCGTCGAAGCCCGGCAGATCCACCCGGTGAAAGCCCGGCGTCGCGGCCGGCCAGTCTGCGATCAGGACCTCGGTCGCTTCCGTCAGTTCGGGCCAGGCGCCCAGCGCCCGCGCCGCTTCCGCCGCCGTCAGCGGAAACCCCTCGATAGAGAAGATGTGCAGCCGCCCGCCCTCGGGCCGCGTCCGTCGCCACAGATCCAGCAGGGCGGCGATGTTCAACCCTGTGCCGAACCCCAGCTCGGCCACCGTGAAATGATCCCGCCCCATCCAGGCGTCCGGCAGGCCGCAACCTTCCAGAAACACCGCCCGCGTTTCGGCCAGGCCGTCGTCTCGGGAGAAATAGACGTCGCCGAACCGGCCGGAGCGCGGCTCGCCCTCTTCGGTCCAGGTCAGCAGCGGCGAGGCGTCGTCATCAGGCGTCATCGCGCGGCTCTAGCACCTTCGTCGCCGACATGAAAAAGGCCGCTCCCGTTGGAGCGGCCTCTTCGGGTTTAGGTTTCGACGCGGCCTAGTGGGCGGCCGCCGGACCGTGCGCCGGCTCGGCCGCCGCGACAGGCGCAGGCGCGGCGGCCGAGGCGTCGGCGCCCTGCATCGTCGTGGCCGCCTGGGCGGCGGTGTCTTCCTGAATGGCCTGATTGGCCGCCGCTTCGGCGTCCTTGGCGGCCTGATCGACCGTCAGCGCGGCTTCTTCAGCACTGCCGGCGGCCTCGACCGCATCGGTGGCCGGCGCTTCGGCCTTCTCTTCCGGGGCCTTGCTGCAGGCGGCCAGGACCAGGAGCGCGGCGGATGCGGCGACGAGGGCTTTGATACGCATGAAGATGTCTCCGAAGCTTGCGAGACCGGAACGTCTCTTAGCGCAAACGATAGGGCCGCCGCGCGCGGCAGGGCAAGTTAAGATCAGGAAAGTCGGGATCAGTCGGCGGTGATGCTGTTCAGCGCCTCTTCCATCTCGCCGAACGACGGCTGCGCCGACGACGGGATGTCGCCTCGGCCGATCTCGACCGAAATCTGAGCGGCGTTGCCGTGCAGGTGGGCGACCAACACCGACTGGATGATCTTATAGTAGGCGGCTTCCTCGTTGATGATGGCCGTCAGGCGCGCCGCGAACGGACCGACCAGACCATAGGCCAGGAAGACGCCCATGAAGGTGCCGACCAGGGCGCCGCCGATCATGCCGCCCAGAACCTCGGGCGGCTCGGTGATCGAACCCATGGTCTTGATGACCCCCAGCACGGCCGCGACGATGCCTAGAGCAGGCAGGCCGTCGGCCAGGTTCTGCAGCGCGTGGGCGTTTTCCAGATGCTCGTGATGGTGCTTTTCGAGCTGCTTTTCCATCGCATCCTCGACCTGATGCGGATCTTCCAGGTTCATCGTCATCATCCGCAGGGTGTCGCAGATGAAGTCGACGGCGAAATGGTCCTTCAGCACCTTGGGATACTTCTGGAAGATGTTTGATTCCTTGGGCTTTTCGATGTGGCTTTCCAGCGCCACCACCCCCTTGGACTTCATCGTCTTGGTCAGCTGGAACAGCAGCGACAGCAGGTCCTTATAGTCCTGCTTCTTCCACTTCGGGCCGGCGAAGGTCTTGCCCAGCCCGCCCATGGCCCCCTTGATCACCGGCATGGAGTTGGAGATCAAGAAGGCGGCGATGCCCGCTCCGCCGATCGCCATCAGCTCGTGCGGCGCGGCGTGCAGGATCACTTCGAACTTGCCGCCCGAAATAGCGTAGCTGCCGAAGACGAGGCCGAACAGCAGCACGATGCCGATGATCTGGAACATGGAGGCGAACAATCCTGACGCGAGAGGTCGGGACTATCGCCATTAATCATTAAGACGGCGTTTCGTGAACGCCGCCTTCCCAGTCGTTAAAGCCGGGTTTCGCCCTTCAGAATGGCGTTGCGTCCGGCCGCCGTCAGCTTCTGATAGCCTGTCGCCCCGCCCCGCACATAGAGGGCGGCGCCGGTTTTGGACGGATCGAACCCGTCGACCACAAGATCGGCCTTGCGGTATTTGAAGGTGCCGGTCGTCTCGGCCGATTTGATCAGCCGCACAAACACTGGTTGGGCATAGGCGGGCAGTTTGGCCTCGACATGATCGGAGAAGGCCTGGGCGTCGAACTTGCCTTCCACCACCAGGGCCGCCATGCCGGCCTTGCCGTCCTGGGCCGGCACAGGCACGCCATAGACGATGGCTTCGGTCACGCCCGGCGCGTCCATCAGCACCTGTTCGACCTCTGAGGTCGAGACGTTCTCGCCCTTCCAGCGGAAGGTGTCGCCCATCCGGTCGACGAAGTAGAAATAGCCTTCCTTGTCCTGCTTCATCAGGTCGCCGGTGCGGAACCAGCGGTCGCCCTTCTTGAACACATCGGTCAGGATCTTCTTCTGCGAGGCGGCCTTGTCGGCATAGCCCGAGAAGTCGTGGCGGATGTCGTTGCCGATCAGGCCGATGGCCTCGCCGACCTCGCCGACACGCGCCAGGCGACACAGACCGTCCGAGCCGCGGATCGGCTGTTCGGTCTCTACGTCGAACTCGACCAGGCGAATATTGATCTGCGACTTCAGGAAGCTCGGCACCCGACCGATCGCGCCCTGTTTGCCGTCGAAGTTGAACAGCGAGACATTGCCTTCGGTCGAGCCGTAGAACTCCAGGATGTCGGGGATCTTGAACCGGCTCTGGAAGTCGGGCCAGACATCGGCGCGCAGGCCGTTGCCGAACGCCAGACGCAGCTTGTGCTTGGTCTCGTCCTCGTGCGGCGGGCAGTTGACCAAATAGCGGCACAACTCGCCGATATAGACGAACATGGTCGCGCCCGACGAGCGCACGTCGGGCCAGAAGGTGCTGGCCGAGAACTTCTTGCGGATCACCAGCCGCGCGCCGTTCAGCAACGCCGCGCCCACGCCGACCAAGCCGCCGGTCGAGTGATACAGCGGCAGGACGTTGAAGATCCTGTCCTCGGGCGTCGAACGCGTGGCGCCGGCGAAGGCGCGCATATAGGTCCGGGCGCGCGAATGCGGGATGCGCGCCGCCTTGGGCAGGCCGGTCGTACCGGAGGTGTAGATATAAAGGGCGGTATCGCGGTTGGTCAGGCCTTCGCGCGCCGACTTGGACGGCCGCACCGAAGACCCGCCGCGCACGGGCTTGTCCAGGCCGCGACGGTCGCTGGTCTCCAAATCGTCGGTCAAGCCCAGAACCCAGAGCGCCAGGTTGTGATCGACCAGAGGCCGCGCCTCCTCAATCTGACGCCAGCAATCCTCGTCCGCGACGACGTTGAAGGCCTTGGAAATGGCCAGACAGTGGGCCAGCCCCTGTCCGTTCAGATTGGTGTTGATCAGGGCCGTGGCGATACCGACCTTCGAGAAGCCGATCCACGCCGCCAGATACTCGATCCGGTTGGTCATCATCAGGGCGATGGTGTCGCTGCGGCGCAGGCCCCGGTTCTTGGCCCAGTGGGCGAAGCGGTTGGCCATGGCGTCCAGGTCGCGATAGGTCAGGGTGCGCTGACCGTCGTCGATGGCGATGTTGTCGGCGAACTTGTCGACGGCTTCTTCAAAGTCGTCACAGAGCAGGACGTCGCTGTCCAGCTCGATCGGCTTGATGCGTTTCAACAGACGGAACAGGCCGCGCGCGAACCGGACATCCCTGCGGATATTGGCTACAAAACCCATGCGCGCCGTACTCCGGTCAATGCGTGTTCCACCCGGTCCGGTGATGGACGAAGGCGGCCGGTCGGGTCAACCGTAGGGTCCGCAATCCTTCGCGAACCTGCCAAATTGCCGCCCGGCCGTGATCCATTTGTTCGGTTGACGCGGCGGAAATCCAGAGCGCCGCCCTGCTTTTTATTGCCGCATTGACGGCAAATGCGGCGGCCGCGCGCACGGTCTTCGCCCCATTCCGGGCGGAAACGGTGTTTCTTCGGGGCTTTTGCGCTTTACGCGGAACGCCGTTGCGGAACGGCGGGTTGGTTGATCGACGTTATGGAGGACAGAAACAATGTCTATGACCTATGCCAACGCCAATACCGAAGCCCGCGCTGAGGACACGACCTTCGTTCCGCGCTACGCCCGCACGACCAAGTCCAAGAAGTCGGTGAAGACCTGGATGATCCTGGCCCCGATCGGCGCCGTGGTGCTGCTGGGCAGCGGCGTCGCCATGATGATGGGCGGCGAACAGGCCGCTCCCGCTCAGCCCGCCGAGACCGCCGTACCGGCCATGCAGACCGCGCCCGCCGCGATGACGGCCGCCCAGGCGCCGGTCACGCCCGCCCCGGCCGAGGTCGCGCCCACGCCGGCTGCGGCTCCGACGCCGGCCGCCGCGCCTGCGCCGGTCGCTCGCCGCGCCGAACCCGTGGCCCGTCGCGCTGCGCCGGCCGTTGAACGGCCCGCCGCCGCCCGTGTTGAGACGCCGGCTACGCCTTCGGGTCCGCAACCCTACACCGCGCCGGCCGCCTCGACGGCGAGCACCAGCCGGTTAAACACCGCGCCCGCAGCTTCGACCCCGGCTCCCGTCGTGACCACGCCCGCCGCGCCGGCGATCACGGTCCAGCCGCTGAACTGATCTCAGCAGAATAATGGAAAGCCCTGGCCTCGGCCGGGGCTTTTTTCATGATCGAGGTTCAGGCGCCGCTGACGCGCCAGATGACATTGCCCACGTCGTCGGCGACCAGCAGCGCGCCTTGCCGGTCGATCTGCACCCCGACGGGCCGGCCCTGAGCCTGACCCTGGGCGTTCAGAAATCCGGTCAGAACATCCTGCGGCGGCCCGGCGGGACGCCCATCGACGAAAGGCACGAAGATCACCTTGTAGCCGCTGCGCACGCTGCGGTTCCACGATCCATGCTGGCCGACGAAAACGCCTGAGCGCAAGGCTGGCGGCAACAGGTTCGCGCCTTGTCCGAATGTCAGCCCCAACGACGCCGTGTGCGCGCCGAGAGCGTAATCCGGACGGATCGCGCGCGCGACCATCGCCGGATTGGCGGGTGGGCGCGTATCGACAGTCTGGCCGTAATAGCTCCACGGCCAGCCGTAAAAGGCGCCCGGCGCCACCGAGGTCATATAGTCGGGCACCAGATCGTCGCCGATCTCATCACGCTCGTTGACCGCCACCCACAGCTGGCCGGTCTGCGGGTTCCAGTCCATGCCGACCGGATTGCGCAGGCCCGAGGCATAGACCTGCCGCGCGCCCGTCGCCGGATCGATCTCCAGTATGGCGGCGCGATCGACTTCCTCGTCCAGGCCGTTTTCGCCGACGTTGGAGTTGGATCCGACTCCGACATAAAGCCGGCGACCATCCGGGCTGGCGACAAGGCTCTTTGTCCAGTGATGATTGCGGCCGGCAGGCAGGTCCGCGACCTTCGTGGCCGCAGCGTCGATCTGCGTCTGGCCGCTCCGATACGGAAAGGCCACCACCGCATCGGCGTTGGCGACATACAGCCGGTCGCCGACCAGAGCCATGCCGAACGGCGAGTTTAGTCCGGTCAGGAAATCGGTCTTGATCTCCGCCGCCCCATCGCCGTCCGCGTCCCGCAGCAGGACGATCTTGTTGGGGCTCGGGACACCGGCGCCGGCCTTGGCCATGACCTTGCCCATCACCCAGCCACGCAGACCGCCTTTCTTGTCTTCGGGCTTGGGCGGCGCATTCGACTCCGCGACAAGAATATCGCCGTTGGGCAGGCGATAGAGCCAGCGCGGGTGATTCAGGCCTGTCGCGAACGCCTGTACGCGCAATCCCGCCGCCGCCTCCGGCGTCGCGCCTTCGGGCCAGCTCGACGCCGGGGCGATGTTGACGGTCGGCAGCAAGCCCTGACGCGGCGCCGGTAGTTGCGGGTCCGGACCAAACCCCGCCGCGACGGGCAAGGCTGTCCCGCCCGCGCAGGCTCCCAAACCGATCACCGTCGCGAGCAGTGTCGAGGCGAACAAAACCGTCCGGGAAGAGCGCATGGCCTTTGATCCTTACCGCGCCGGTTGGGCCGGGAACTCCAGACGACTGACGTCGTACCCCAGGGCCCGCGCCCGTTCAGTCAAGGCGCGCACCTGCTGCTCGCTGGGCAGGTCGCGCGTATAGATGAACAGGCGATTGAAGGTCGGATCAGCCGAGATGAACCAGCTGTAGTCGTCCGCCCGGTCCAACACCCAATAATCCCAGGTCACGAACCCGGCCAGATATTTGACCCTCAGCTTGGCGTTAGTGCCCGGATCGAGGATTTCGCCCCGTCCGCCGATGGCCTTTTCCTTGCCGTCCGGCGTGCCGACCTGACAGGTGTCGCGCACATCGACCCGCGTGCCCTCCACCGGCGTATAGATCGACGCGCCGGCGACGCAGCCGTCGGTCAGCCGATCCGGCAGGCGCGCAATCTCGTGCCAGCGCCCGGACCACAGACGCTGCACGTCCACCGGCTTGGCCGGCTGGGGCGCGCGATATTCGGAAGGCGACGGTGCGGTCACGCATCCCGCCAGCGCGATCGCGGCGGCGGCGGATGCGGCGAAGGATTTCAGGCTGGACATGGGCGTTTCCGTTTTGATGCCATAAGCCGCTTTCAGCGACCCTGGTTCCGTTACGCTCCGATGACGAGATCGGACGCTGCGGGCCGAAAATCTCACAGCCGAGTGCAGTATCCATCGCTTGTTCCTTGGCGCACATTGCCGTTCTCACCTCCGTTCGACGGAGATACCGCTGGTGGACATTGCCATTCTGACCGGAAGCCGAAACGCTCTACCCCCCGCACGCCTGACGCACCTTCAGCGCCTGGAGGCCGAGAGCATCCACATCCTGCGCGAGGTGGCGGCCGAAGCCGAGCGGCCGGTCATGCTGTATTCTATCGGCAAGGACTCGGCCGTCATGCTGCATCTGGCGAAGAAGGCCTTCTATCCGTCCAGGCCGCCCTTCCCGCTTCTGCACGTCGACACGACGTGGAAGTTCCGCGCCATGTACGCGATGCGCGAACAGGCGGCGGCCGATCTGGGCGTCGAACTGCTGGTCCACCAGAACCCCGACGCCCTCGCACGCGGCATCAACCCCTTCGATCACGGCTCCGCCCTGCACACGGACCTCTGGAAGACCGAAGGTCTGAAACAGGCCCTGAACCATTACGGCTTCGACGCGGCCTTCGGCGGCGCTCGTCGCGACGAGGAGAAGTCGCGCGCCAAGGAGCGGATCTTCTCCTTCCGCACTGCCGAACATCGCTGGGACCCCAAGAACCAGCGCCCCGAACTCTGGCGGCTCTACAACACGCGCAAAAAGCCCGGCGAGAGCATCCGCGTCTTCCCGATCTCCAACTGGACGGAGCTGGACGTCTGGCAATACATCCACCTAGAGCGGATCCCCATCGTACCTCTGTATCTGGCCGCCGAACGGCCGGTGGTGGAGCGGGACGGTGCCCTGATCATGGTCGATGATGACCGGTTCCCCCTTCGTCCCGGCGAGACGCCGAAGATGAAGTCTGTCCGCTTCCGCACCTTGGGTTGCTACCCCCTGACCGGCGCGGTCGAGAGCACGGCCGCGACCCTGCCCGAGGTCATCCAGGAAATGCTGCTGACCACCACCTCGGAGCGGCAGGGCCGGATGATCGACCACGACCAATCCGCCTCGATGGAGAAGAAGAAGCAGGAGGGCTATTTCTGATGGCCCATCAATCGGATCTGATCGCGCGCGACATCGACGCCTATCTGGACGCCCACCAGCACAAGAGCCTGCTGCGCTTCATCACCTGCGGCAGCGTGGACGACGGCAAGTCCACCCTGATCGGGCGGCTGCTCTACGATTCCAAGATGATCTTCGAGGATCAGATGGCCGCGCTAAAGGCGGACAGCCGCCGTGTCGGCACGCAAGGGGACGACATCGACTTCGCCCTGCTGGTCGACGGCCTGGCCGCCGAGCGGGAACAGGGCATCACCATCGACGTCGCCTATCGCTTCTTCTCCACCGAAAAACGGAAGTTCATCGTCGCCGACACGCCAGGCCACGAACAATACACCCGCAACATGGTGACGGGCGCCTCGACCGCCGACGCCGCCGTCATCCTGATCGACGCCCGGCGCGGCGTCCTGACCCAGACGCGTCGCCACGCCTATCTGGTCAGCCTGCTGGGCATCCGCCACGTCATCCTGGCGGTGAACAAGATGGACCTGATGGGCTGGTCCCGGCCTGTGTTCGACGCCATCGTCGCCGACTTCTCCGCCTTCGCCGGCCAGATCGGGCTTCAGGCCTTCGACGCCATCCCGATGTCGGCCCTGCGCGGCGACAACATCACCGAAGCCAGCGCCCATTCGCCCTGGTACGCCGGCCCGCCGTTGATGAGCCTGCTGGAAGCGCTGGAGGTCGGCGACGCTCTTCAGGCCGACCCGTTTCGCCTGCCGGTTCAGTGGGTCAACCGGCCCAACCTCGACTTCCGCGGCTTCTCGGGCCAGATCGCCGCCGGGACCGTGCGCCCCTGCGATCCCGTCCGCGTCCTGCCGTCGGGCAAGACCTCGACCGTCGCCCGCATCGTCACCGCCGACGGCGACCTGGCCGAGGCTGTCGCCGGCCAGTCGATCACCCTGACCCTGGCCGACGAGATCGATATCTCGCGCGGCGACGTCCTGGCCAGCGCCGACGCCCCGCCTGAGGCGGCCGACCAGTTCGAGGCCACCGTGGTCTGGATGGACGACGAGCCTCTGCTGCCGGGCCGGCCTTACCTGCTCAAGATCGGCGCAAAGCTGGTGGGCGCCACCATCACCGAGCCCAAGCACAAGGTGAACGTCAACACCCTGGAGCAGCAGCCCGCCAAGCGGCTGGAGTTGAACGAAATCGGCGTCTGCAACCTGTCGCTGGACGCCCCCGTCGCCTTCGCCCCCTATGCCGAGAACAAGGACCTGGGCGGGTTCATCCTGATCGACCGGATTTCGAACCGCACAGTCGGGGCGGGTTTGCTGCACTTCGCCCTGCGCCGCGCCCACAACATCCATTGGCAGGCCCTGTCCGTTGACAAGGCCGCGCGCGCCACGATCAAGAACCAGACGGGCCGCGTCGTCTGGCTGACCGGCCTGTCCGGCGCCGGCAAGTCGACCATCGCCGATCTGGTGGAAAAGCGGCTGCACGCCGACGGTCGCCACACCTATCTGCTGGACGGCGACAATGTCCGCCACGGCCTGAACCGCGATTTGGGATTCACCGAAGAGGACCGGGTCGAAAACATCCGCCGAGTCGCCGAGGTGTCGAAACTGATGGTGGACGCCGGCCTGATCGTCCTGGTCAGCTTCATCTCGCCCTTCCGCGCCGAACGCCGCCTGGCCCGTGACCTGCTGGGCGAGGGCGAGTTCGTCGAGGTCCACGTCGACACGCCGCTGGCGGTGGCCGAGGCCCGCGACGTCAAAGGCCTGTACAAGAAAGCCCGCGCGGGAGAGCTCAAAAACTTCACCGGCATCGACAGCCCCTATGAAGCGCCCGAACACCCCGAGATCGTCGTGGACACCACCACCATGTCGCCCGAGGACGCCGCCGAGCGCATCGTCGCCTGGCTGGATGGGCGCTTCTCGATCGAGGACTTCGCCATCTAGGTTCGGAACCTTGACCGTTCGCCGGACGCTCTAGGACGCGATGACCAATCCGATCCAGAAGCTGGGCCTCGACACCATCGAGCAGTCGCAGATCGCCCGCATCGCCGGGATCAATCTGACGCTGGGCGGTCTGGTCAGCGCGGGCGTGATCCTCCTGATCGCCTTCGCCGCCCATTGGCTGGTGACGCGGTCGCTGCGCCGCGTGCGCGAGCGCTCGGACCGCAGCCGTCAGGCGATCTATCTGCTGGAGCGTTTGGCCGGCTACGGCATCATCGTCGTGGGGATTATGTCTGCCCTGTCGGCGGCAGGGCTGAACCTGTCGTCGCTGACCGTTTTCGCCGGCGCGCTCGGCATCGGCGTGGGTCTCGGGCTGCAGGGAGTGGTCAAGGAGTTCGTCTCCGGCCTATTCCTGATCTTCGACCGGATGGTGTCGGTCGGCGACTATATCGAGATCGAGGACATCGGCATTCGCGGGGCCATCATGGAGATCGGCCCGCGCGCCACCCGTGTCCGCACCAACGACAACGTCAATGTCCTGGTGCCCAACTCGCGCTTCATCGAACAGCCCGTCACCAACTGGACGATGAAGGGCGACACCCGCCGCATCCATGTGCCCTTCACCGTCGCCTATGGTTCGGACCGGGGACAGGTGCGCGACGCGGTTCTGGCCGCCGCCCGCGCCAGCCCCTTCACCCTGCCGGAAACGGAGGCCCGCAAGAGCCAGGTCTGGCTGGTGGCCTTCGGCGATCGGGGCCTGTCGTTCGAACTGGTGGTCTGGCCGACACGTGACGCCGTCAAACGCCCGGCGGCCATGCACGCCGCCTACACTTGGCTGATCGCCGACGCCCTGGACGCGGCGGGCGTCGAGGTGCCGGTGCCCCAGACCGATCTTCGCCTGCGCACCGCCTTCGGCCTGGACGGCGAGGAGGCCTTGAAGCGCCTCGGCTACGGCGTCGGCTCACCGCCGCGACCGACCGGCCCGCAAAGTCCCGCCCGAACCGCCAACGACGCCGCGGACGACGTCATGGCCGACGACGAGGCCGAGACGCAGGAACCGCCCGCTCCGCCCAAGGCGCGTCAGACGGACTGAGCCGCTTTGGCCTTCAGCCGCCAGGCATGCAGCAACGGCTCGGTATAGCCGTTCGGCTGATCGACGCCTTCGAACACCAGCGCCCGCGCCGCCTGATAGGCCAGACTGTTATTCGGGTCCGCCGCCATCGGCCGATACAGCGGATCGCCCGCATTCTGACCATCGACCTTGGCCGCCATGCGCTGGAACGCGGCCTCGACCTGATCGGCCGTGCAGACCCCGTGCAGCAGCCAGTTGGCGATATGCTGCGAACTGATTCGCAGCGTCGCCCGATCCTCCATCAGGCCGATGTCGTGGATGTCCGGCACCTTGGAACACCCCACCCCCTGATCGATCCAGCGCACGACATAGCCCAGTATGCCCTGGGCGTTGTTGTCCAACTCGGCCGCCACCTCGTCCTCGGACCAGTTGACGCCATTCGCCAGCGGCGGGGTCAGCAAAGCCTCCAGCCCCGGCGTCTCGCGCCCGGCCACATCCTTCTGAACCGCGAACACATCGACCGCATGATAGTGAAGCACGTGCAGGGTCGCCGCCGTCGGCGAGGGCGTCCAGGCGGTGTTCGCGCCCGTTTTCGGGTGGCCGATCTTCTGCTCCAGCATATCCGCCATCCGGTCCGGCGCCGCCCACATCCCCTTGCCGATCTGGGCCTTGCCGGACAGGCCGCATTTCAGGCCGATGGCGACGTTCCTCGCCTCATAGGCCGCGATCCAGGCGCTGGATTTGATGTCGGCCTTTCGCACCACCGGACCGGCCTGCATGGCCGTGTGGATCTCGTCGCCGGTGCGATCCAGGAAACCGGTGTTGATGAAGACGATCCGGTCCTTCACCGCCTGAATGCAGGCCGCCAAATTGGCTGAGGTCCGGCGCTCCTCGTCCATCACCCCGACCTTGATCGCATGGCGCTGCAGGGCCAGCAGATCCTCGACCGCATCGAACAGCCGGTCGGAGAAGGCGGCCTCTTCCGGCCCGTGCATCTTGGGTTTGACGATATAGACAGAGCCCGTCGCGCTGTTGCCGAACCCGCCCAGACCCTTGATGTCATACAGCGCGATCAGGCTGGTCACGATCGCGTCCATTATCCCCTCGGGCGCCTCCGACCCGTCGGCCAGACGAATGGCCGGGGTCGTCATCAGATGCCCGACATTGCGCACGAACAGCAGGCTGCGCCCCTTCAGGATCACCGAGGACCCGTCCGGCGCGGTCCACTGGCGATCCGGCTCCAGAGCGCGGGTCAGGGTCTCGCCGCCCTTGTTGAACGTCGCCGACAGATCGCCTCGCATCAGACCCAGCCAGTTGCGATAGGCCTCGGCCTTGTCCGCCGCATCAACGGCCGCGACGGAGTCCTCCAGATCGACGATGGTCGACAGGGCCGATTCCAGCACCACGTCCGCGAGACCGGCGGCATCGGTGCGCCCCACCGGATGGCTGCGGTCGATCACCAGTTCGATGTGCAGCCCGTTGTTGACCAGCAGGATCGAGGCGGGCGCGCTGGCTTCGCCCGTGAAGCCGACGAACTGTTCCGCATCCTTCAACGCGGGTGACAGTGCGCCGTCGATCACCGACCAGCCGGCGACATCCGTATGCAAACCCTCCGCCAGCGGCGCCGCCTCGTCCAAAAAGGCCTTGGCCCGCGCGACGACCCGCGCGCCGCGCGCTGCGTCATAGCCGCCGCCAGCCGGCAGGTCGCCCAACGCATCGGTGCCGTAAAACGCATCATACAGGCTGCCCCACCGCGCATTGGCGGCGTTCAGCAGGAAGCGGGCGTTCAGCACTGGCACGACCAGCTGCGGGCCGGCCATGCGCGCGATCTCGGCGTCCACGCCTTCGGTGCCGATCGTGAACGGGGCCGGCTCCTCCACCAGATAGCCGATCTCTTTCAGAAACGCCTCGGACGCCGCCACATCATACGGCTGGCCCCGCCGCGCCCGGTGCCAGTCGTCAATCTGAGCCTGCAAGGCGTCGCGTCGCGCCAGAAGCGCCCGGTTCTCGGGCGCGAACCGCTCGAAGATCGCCGCCGCTCCGCTCCAGAAGGCCGCCGCATCAAGTCCCAGCCCAGGCAGTACGTCCTGCTCGATCAGGGCGATCAATTCGCCCGCGACCTTCAGCCCGGCGCGATCTTCATGGGTCGTCATGACGGCCTCTCTCCGGCGCGACGCCGGCCTGTAACAATGCGTGATCAGGTAAGCTGAGGCCGCACACTGGCGCAAGGGTAACGTCGCGTCATCGCCGTCGCTTTTCTTACAAGGCGACGGCCGGCTGGTCAGAAACTCTTAACCGCGTCCGTGAACGGGACTGCAAGCGGCGGCGCCTATTGTGAGCTTACGGACGAACTCGCGTCCGGCCAGTCGAGCGTCTCGCCCATGCTGTTTCTTCTGAACGATGTCGTGTTCGACCTGGACGAGGCCTGCCCGGTCACGCCCGCCGAGGCGCGCCGGTTCGAGAAGCTGGGTCTGGACTATCTGCTGGAACTGGGTTGCGAACTGTTCGCCGAGGACCCGCTGCTTCACCGCAACGATCCCGAACGCGCCCGTCGCCTGGCCTGGCTGATCGCCGAGCGCAGCCCCGACGTGAACGCCGCCCTTTTCGCGGCGCCCGCCCCCGCCTGCAATCCCGACCTCGTCGAGCCGCGCTTCTGCACCCTGCCCGAACAGGTAATGCGTCAGCTTCAGGCCAAGGGCCGTCGCCTCGACGCCGTCTCCGCAGACCGCGCCGTCTGGAACCGCTTGGCCGCCTGATCGCGACCTGAAACGCCGTCAGAGGACGGCGTTGAACACCACATGGACCAGCGTCGCGACGGCTACGATGAAGCCGAAGCCGACGACCAGCCCCACCGCCGGATGCAGCGGCGCCCGCTCACGCGGCGCATGGGCGATACGGTCTTGAGGATGGATGACAGCCATCGTCCTTGTCCTTTCCCTATGATCCCGGATCGATCCGGGAGCGGAGCGTCGGACTCTGACGGCCTGATCGTCTCCTCCAGAACCGAGCATGACTCCGATAGCCCTTCGTGGCGAGGGGTTATTTTACGTGGACCAATCGGCTGGACGTCGGCGCGTGGAAGTTGCACCTTCGCCCTCAAGGGATGTTCGGGACTGATTATATGAGTTCGAAGCTCGTAACCTGCGCCATTTTGGCGGTGGGATCGATTGTGTTTGCCGCAATGGCTCAGCCAGCACGGGCGGACTGGCTGCGGGCCGAAAGCGAACGCTTCATCGTCTATAGCGACGGCGGCGAGCGCGCCTTGCGCGATTACGTCCAAAAACTCGAGATTTTCGATCGTGTCATGCAGGTCCGACACGGCGGCTCGATGTCGGATGAGCCGCAGCGCAAAATGCCGATTTATCTCGTCGGCGGTCGCCGAGGCCTGACGCGTGTGCACCCGCAGAGCGGTGAAAACACGATGGGCACTTACTTCCCGACGGAAGAGGATATCTTTGCGGTCGCCATCAGAGGCGACGGCGACGGCGGGATGTCGGGCGACGACATCCTCATGCACGAATACGCCCACCACTTCATGCTGGGCAACTTCCCCGGATCCTACCCGGCGTGGTTCGTCGAAGGCTTTGCCGAATACTACATGACCGCGGACATCGACGTCCGAGATCGGAAAGTTCAACTAGGCCAGTTTAACCAAAACCGCGCCTACTGGATTATGGCGGAAACCTGGATCCCGCTTGATGTCCTGCTGACCAAGCGTCCGGGTGAAGTTCGATCCGAGAGTCAGAAAGCGACCTACTATCCGATCGCCTGGCTGCTGACCCACTGGTTCATCAGCGATCCTGCGCGCCTGGAGCAGTTGGAAGACTATCTGAAGCGCGTTTCGGGCGGCGAGGATTCTGTGCCTGCAATGGAGGCCGCTACCGGAATGTCGTTGCGTGACCTTCAGGTCGCGCTTCGACGCTACACCCGTGGGCGTCTGATGGGCAGGACGCTCAGCGGCCAGTTTCCAACGGCCGACATCGTCGTCACGCGCCTGTCGCCCGCTGCCAATGATCTGCTGCTCATCAATCAACGGCTGAAGATCGGCGTCCCCGACGAAGATCGCCAGGCCTTGGGCCAAGAGGTCGCCAGGCTGGCGGCGCGGCATGGCGACGATCCGCTGGCCTTGCTCGCCGCCGGCCATGCCGGTCTCCATTTCGGCGATCGCCCCGCCGGCGAACGTGCGCTTGAACGCCTGCTGGAAATCGATCCGGACCATGTCGAAGCCTTGCATTTCCTGGCGCAGGAGAGGCTCAAACAAGCGCGCGAGGCCGAAGACGACGACCAGGCTCAGGCGTTGCGCGTCCAGGCGCGCGGCTATCTCGCTCGCGCCTATGCAGCCGGTCAGAACGACTACCGCACCCTGATGCTTCTTTCCGAACTTCGCCGGACCCAGCCCGGCTATCCCAACGAAAACGATCTGCTGACCCTGGGCTTGGCGCTGGATCGCGCCCCTCAACTGGCGGCGGTGCGCTTCCCCTATGCGGACGCCCTGGTAAAAACCGGCAAGCCGGAAGAGGCGATCGCGGTGCTGAAACCGGTGGCGAACAATCCCCACGGCAGCGCCGCTTCCATCTTCGCAAGCGGCATGATCGCCGCCATCGAAAAGGGCCAGGCCTTGCCGGAAATCACGCAAGACGCCGAAGCGCCTCAGATCAGCGAGCCGGAGCCGGAAACCTCTCCGCTAACACCGTCTGAATCCGCCCCATCTCCCGCCAGCGAGTGACTTTCGGCGCGCGGCGGGTTAGTCGCGCGCCATGTCCTCCTTGACCCTGCCTGAAGAAGCGGCGCGCCGCCGGACCTTCGCCATCATCGCCCACCCGGATGCGGGCAAGACGACCCTGACCGAGCACATTCTGTTGGCGGGCGGCGCCATTCGCGCGGCCGGCGCCGTGCGGGCGCGCGGTGAGAACCGGCGCACGCGTTCGGACTGGATGAAGATCGAGAAGGAGCGGGGCATCTCGGTCTCGGCCTCGGTCATGACGTTCGAGCACGACGGCAAGATGTTCAACCTTCTCGATACGCCGGGGCACGAGGACTTCTCCGAGGACACCTATCGTACTCTGACCGCCGCCGACTGCGCCATCATGGTGCTGGACGCCGCCAAGGGGATCGAACCGCAGACGCTGAAACTGTTCGAGGTTTGCCGCCTGCGCGACATTCCGATCATCACCTTCATCAACAAGCTGGACCGCGAGGCCCAGGATCCGATGACCCTGCTGGACGACATCGCCAGCCGCCTTCAGTTGGACCCGGCGCCGATCTGGTGGCCGGCCGAGAGCGGCAATCGTCTGCGAGGCATGGTCGAGGTCGGCACCGGCCGGTTCCAGCCCTATACCCGTAAGGCCGCCGGTTCGGCGGAGGATCCCGAACACCCCCCCGCCCTGCCGCTGGACCAGGCGGCCCAGTATTTCGAGGCGGGCGAGCAGGACAACCTCGCCGAGGCCGTCGAACTGGTCGAGGGCGGCTATCCGGCCTTTGATCGCCAGGCCTTCCTTGAAGGTCACATGACCCCCGTGCTGTGGGGATCGGCGCTTCGCCACTTCGGCATCGACGAACTGCTGAAGGCCATCGGCGACTGGGCCCCGGCGCCCAAGGTGATGAAGGCGAAGAAGGAAGCCCCGCCCGAGACCCGCAACGCCCCCGCCCCTGTCGAGACTGAGGTCGAACCGGGATCCAACGAGGTCACCGGCTTCGTGTTCAAGGTCCAGGCGAACATGGACCCCAATCACCGCGACCGGATCGCCATGTTCCGTATGGCGTCGGGCGCCTTCAAGCGCGGCATGAAGCTGAAGGTGCAGAACACCGGCAAGTCCCTGTCGGTGAATGCGCCGATCATGTTCTTCGCCTCGGACCGCGAACTGGCCGACGACGCCTTCGCCGGCGACGTGATCGGCATTCCGAACCACGGCGTGCTGCGCGTCGGCGACAGCCTGTCAGAGAGCGGCGTGGTCCGTTTCGCGGGCCTGCCCAACTTCGCGCCGGAAATCCTGCAACGGGTTCGCGTGAAGGATCCCCTGAAGGCCAAACACCTGAAGAAGGCGCTGGAAGGTCTGGCCGAGGAAGGCGTGACCCAGCTGTTCCGTCCCGAAATCGGCTCGGACTTCATCGTCGGCGCCGTGGGCCAGCTGCAGTTCGAGGTCATGGCCGACCGCCTGGGCGAGGAGTACGGCCTGGACGTCGTCTTCGAACCCTCACCCTACGCCGAAGCGCGCTGGATCGCTCCAGGCGCGGAGGGTTCCGACGCGGACGTCGAGGACTTCAGCGGGAAATACCGCCCCCAGATGGCGCGCGACATCGACCAGGCCCCGGTCTTCCTGGCCAAGTCGAGCTGGGAAACCGGCTATGTCGGCGAACGCTTCCCCAAGATCGCCTTCACCAAGACGAAGGAGCGCGGCTAAGGCCGGGCGCCGCTAACGACTTCCTTTGGTCACGCAGCTGAGCCATTCTGAGGTCATGTCGACGCTTCTCGCCCTCGCCAGCACCGTCTTTATGCTGCAGGCCGCCCCTTCCGTGGGGCTGGTTTCGTATGACGAAGCGGTGCGTTGTGCGGGCCTGACCCAGGCCGCGTCGGAGCTTGAAGGCGGCGAGAGCGCCCAGGGGCGGCGGCTGTATGACGCCGCGCTCTATTGGTCCCTGGCGGCCATGCAGGCCGCGACGGCGGCGGGCAAGGCGGCGCCGGCCGCCGAGGCCGATCAGACCCGTGCGCGCATCGCCGCGGTGCGTCAGCTCAACGCCGAGGCGCCCGAGGCGCGCGCCAACCTGCAACGCTGCCAGCAGAAGACGCCGAAACTCGACTAGGTCGCCGGCTTAAGGCCAAGCCGAACCGCATTCCCGGCGCTGCGTTTGCATTGGACGCCGCAGGTGACGCAGTCTGCGTCCCGAAGCGGGATAACCGAGGTCCAGCATGTTCGAATTCGGCCGTGATCTTCGAAAACTCTTCGCCCAGGCGCGAGAGAGCGAAGACCTGGGCTGGGTCGAACTGATCGGCGCGGATCTGCTGCGCGCCGAAGCGAGACGCGAGGCCACGGACGCCGGACGCGTTTCCTGCGCCCGTCCCTTCGAGACCGAGAACCGCGCCTGCGCCCTGTGGCGCGAACACGCCCGACGCACCGGCGCCGCCGACAGTCTGGATCGGGCCGAACGCTGCGCCGACAGCCTGGCGCGTTCAGCCGTGGGCGAGGATCAGATCGCGCGGGCCGCCATGGCCAAGGCGGCGGTGCTGATGCTGCGCTTTGATCTGTGCGGCGACCCCGGCCGTCTGGACCGCGCGGCGACGACCCTTGCGGCGGTCGGGCAGCCGCGCAGCCGACGCATCGCGGTCGGCATGGCCGCGCTTCACGCCCGGCTGACGGTCCGCACGGCCCGGCTGAGCGGCGACATCGCCCGCCTTCATCAGGCGGCTGTCTTGATGGATGAGGCGGTGCGCAGAGACGACGCCGAGGACATGGATCTGCGTATGGATCGCGCGGCCCTGTCGCTGGAAATGGGCGTGGTGCAGCGCGACGTGCATCTTCTGGATCAGGCCGGCCGCGACCTGGGCGCCCTGGTCGAGGCCGCATCCCCTGACCATCGCCCCCTGACCCGCGCCCGCGCCCTCGCTCTGTGCGGCGCTGGCCTGTCGGCCCTAGCCGCCATTGCGGGGCATGACGAGGCCCGCAACCAGGGGCGGATCATGTTCGACGCCGCCGCCGATCAGTTCACGCCGGATCACAGCCCGCTGGATTGGGCCGCGATCCAGGTGCTGCGTGTAGGCGACGACGCCCAGCCGCTGATGCTGCTGACCCAGGCGGAGGCCCTGACGCAGGGCGGCGAACTGATCATCGGCGCCCTGGCGCGCGAGCGGCGCATCACGCGTGAGGTGGCACTGGCAGAGGCGGTCAAGAACCTGACCGCCCTGATGACGCTGGAGACCCGGTTGCGGGCGCGCATGGCGACGGCGACGCCGCTCGACTGGGCCGCCGATCAGATCGGCATGGCCGAGATCATGCTGGCGCGGCATCGGCTTGGCGGCGTCGTCCCGACCGATCTGGGGCTGATCCTGGGCGAGGCGGCGATGACGGCCCGGGAAATGGGCGTCGACGCCCTCGCCGACCGCGCCGAGGCGTTGTTGAGGTCCTAGACCTTAGCCGCCCATGGCGACGAAGGCGCCGTTCAGGAACCGCGTCTTGCCATAGGCCATCCGCTGCCCGTCATCGGCCAGAACCCGCCCGCCGGCGGCTTCCAACACCGCCTGGCCTGCTGCGGTGTCCCATTCCGAGGTCGGGCCCGTGCGCGGATAGGCATCGAACCGCCCCTCGGCGATCAGGCAGAACTTCAGCGACGAATCCGTCCCCTGCCAGCGCGAGCAGCCGTGACGGGCGGCCAGACGCGTCGCCTCTTCGTCGGTGACGCTGTGGCTCAGCAGGGCCATGCCTTCCTGCGGCCGGTCGCGCACCCGGATCGGACGCCAGTCCTCGCCTGAATGGGCCTCTCCGGCCTGAAGGGCGCCGAACTGACGCCGGAAGGCGCCGCCCTCGGGCTTGTCGGTGCGCCAGGTCGTCGCCGTCGCCGGCGCCGTCACCACGCCCGCGACCGGATAGCCGTCATGGATCAGGGCGATATTGACGGTGAAGGCCTCGCCGCCGCGCACGAAGCCGCGCGTGCCGTCCAGCGGATCGATCAGCCAGAACCAGTCCTCGGCGGTTTCAGGCGCACCATCGGCCGACACGGCCTCCTCCGCCACCGTCTGCACGCCCGGATACAGGGCCGCCAGCCGTTCCAAAATCAGGGCTTCGGCCGCCCGGTCGGCCTGGGTCACCGGGCTGTCGTCGGACTTGGTCTCGACCGCCGTGCCTGCGCGCCAATAGGGCAGGATCAGCCGCGCGGCCTCCTCTGCGATCTCGGCGATGGCCAGGGACAGCGCGCCGGACGTCAGATCGCGCTCAAGAGCAGGTGTAGAAGAGGTCGTCATTGGCGGGTCGATAGACCATCCGGGCGGTTCCATGAACCGGCAAATCACTCCAACTTCGCGCGCGATACGAACTGTGACCTGAGCGCGCCAGACATCATGACCTCCCCCCACGACACAGACGCCGCTCCGCTGGACCTTCCGGTCGATGGGACGGAGCTGGCGACCTATATCGCGGCCAAGCTGTGCCACGACTTCATCAGTCCGTCGGGCGCCATCGTATCGGGCCTGGACCTGATGCAGGACCCGACGGCTCAGGATATGCGCGACGACGCCCTGGCCCTGATCGAGCAGAGCGCCAGGAAGATGGTCGCCCTGGTTCACTTCGCCCGCGTCGCCTTCGGCGCTGCCACGACCAGCGAGAAGTTCACCGCCCGCGAGATCGAAGGCCTGGTGTCCGGCATGGTGCAAGGGGGCCGCGCCTCGCTGGACTGGCGCATCGCCGACGGCGAGTTCACCAAGCCCCAGGCCCGCGCCCTGACCAACCTCGCCTATCTGACCGTCGGTGCCCTGCCGATGGGCGGCGTCGCCACCATTCAGTCGCGGGTCGAAAACGGCCTGCTTTATCTGGAAGGCTTCGCCGAGGGCGCCCGCGCCCGGCTGAAGCCCGAGGCCGTCACGGGTCTGGCTGGCGAACGCCTGGTCGAGGGCCTGGCCGGCCAGTGGATCCAGCCCTACTGGCTGTGGCTGACCGTGAACGAGGCCGGCGGCGCTCTACGCGTCAAGGTTGAAGACGGAAAGGTCGCACTGGTCGCGCGAATGCCCGCCTGAGGCGTTTCCAAACGACTCATTAACTGGCGTTTGAGATAAAAACAGTCCATGCGCCACGGGCGAAAGCCGTCGTGTCATTGAGGGATCGACCTTGGACTTCCGAACCTGCCTGATCGTCGACGACAGCCGCATCATCCGCAAGGTTGCGCGCCGCATCGTCGAGGGCCTGGGCTATGAGGTCGATGAGGCGGCGGACGGTTCCGAGGCCCTGGCCTATTGCACCGGCGCCATGCCTGACGTCCTGCTGGTGGACTGGAACATGCCCGTGATGGACGGGATCACCTTCCTGCGTCGCCTGCGCGCCATGCCGGGTGGCAAGCAACCCAAGGTGCTGTTCTGCACGATCGAGACCCGCCCCGAGCGGATCGCCGAAGCCCTGGCCGCCGGCGCCGACGACTATGTGATGAAGCCGTTCGACGGCGAAATCCTGCAGTCCAAGCTGACGGAGGTCGGAGCGATCGCCGCATGACGCCTGAGGACTTCGACAAGCTGCAGTCCCTTCTCGCCACCCGCGCCGGCTATCGGCTGTCGCGGGATCGCATCCACCTGGCCGAACACCGGCTGGGTCCGATCGCGCGGCGTGAGGGCTACGCCAATGTCGAGGCTCTGCTGACGAACCTGTGGGCCAATCCGGTCGCCTCGCTGGCCTGGTCGGTGATCGAGGCCCTGCTGAACGCCGAGACCTGGTTCCGTCGCGACCGCACCCCTTTCCGCATTCTCGAAACCGAACTGCTGCCGGCCCTGTCCAAGGCGCGGCCCGACGGGCGGATCAAGATCTGGTCGGCCGGCTGCTCGACCGGCCAGGAGGCCTGGTCCATCGCCATGACGGCCAGGGAGATCGGCGTCGATGTCGATCTGGTCGCCACCGACCTGTCGCAGCGCGCGATCGAGAAGGCGCGCTCGGGCCTCTACACCGGCTTCGAGATCCAGCGCGGGCTTACGGCCAAGACCATGCTGCGCTGGTTCGAACCGCGAGAAGACCAGTGGATCGTCAAGGCCGAACTGGCCGATGCCGTGCGTTTCGGTCGCGCCAACCTGCTGGACGAACCGACCGATGAGGCCCGTTTCGACGTGATCTTCTGCCGAAACGTCATGACCGATATGGAGCCGTCGCGCCGGGCGCGTCTTCTCGACGGACTGGAACGCCGCCTGGTCGATGACGGCTGCCTGCTTCTGGGCGTGGACGAAAGTCTGGAAGGCGAGACGGTCGCCTTCCGCGCCGTGAACGGCCGCCGAGGCCTGTATGTAAAGGCGCCGTCCGCGCTTCGCCGCGCCGCCTGAACCCGCCCTTTATGGGGGCGATCAGCCCGCGTGCAGTTCCTGCTTCACACGCTCCGCCAGCGTCTTGATGTCCAGCGGCTTGGGCAGGAAGGACACGCCCGTCTCGTCTTGCAACAGGTCCGAGAAGTCGCTCTCGGCATAGCCCGAGATAAACATGACCGGCGCGTCGCCCAGATATTTGCGCGCCTTCTTCAGCAAGGACGGCCCGTCCAGCCCCGGCATGATGACGTCGGAGATCATCATGTCGATCTGGCCGGCGTGTTCCTCGGCCAGCAGCAGGGCCTCCTCGCCGTCGGCGGCCTCGATGACTTCATAGCCGCGCTGGCGCAGCAGCCGGGCGGCGATGCCGCGCACGGCGTCCTCGTCCTCGACGAACAGGATGCGGCCGGCGCCCGACAGGTCGCGCGGCGCCTTGGCCTTGACCTCGACCGGCTGAACCTCGGCCAGCTCCGCCTCGCCCGCCGCCGGCAGGAAGATGCGGAAGGCGGCTCCAGCCCCTTCGATATTGCTGACGGTGATGTGGCCGCCCGCCTGCTGCACGATGCCATAGACGGTGGCCAAACCCATGCCGGTGCCCTCGTTCACCGCCTTGGTGGTGAAGAAGGGTTCGAAGATCTTGTCCGCCAGTTCGGGCGGCACGCCGGGTCCGGTGTCCGACACCTCGATCAGGGCCACCTCGTCCGTCGGCGCATCGACCCAGCCCAGGGCTCGCGCCTCGTCGCCCGTCAGACGGCGCGTGGCGATGGTGACGACGCCGGCGCCCGGCTCGACCACGCCGCGCATGGCGTCGCGCGCATTGACGGCCAGGTTCATCACCGCCGTCTCCAGCTGAGACTTGTCCGCCAGCACGACCGGCAGGTCGCGTCCGTAGTCGGTCTCCAGCCGCACGTCCTCGCGCAGCAGCCGCCGCAACAGGATGGCGAACTCGCCCACCAGTTCGCCCAGGTCCAGCCGCTCGCGCCGCACCGTCGACTTGCGCGAGAAGGCCAGCAGCTTGCGCACCAGGTCGGCCGCGCGAATGGCCGTCTGACGGATCTCGTTCAGCCCCTCGTACGAAGGATCGCCCACCGGGTGCCGTTCCAGCAGACCCGACAGCTGAAGCTGGATCGCCGTCAGCAGATTGTTGAAGTCGTGCGCCACGCCCCCGGCCAGCTGGCCCACAGCCTGCATCTTCTGGGCCTGGTTGAGCTGCAGCTCCATCGACTTCTGACCCGAGACGTCGAACAGCCAGATGCGCCGCTTGTCGCCCTCGGGCGCCACATACAAGTGCAGCATCTTGTCGGGATAGGCCCGTGCGACCAGTTCGATCGGGCCCGACGATCCGCCCGCCAGCTTCAGCCGCGCCTCGGCGATGCCGCCCGGATCGAACAGATGCCCGAAGGCTGCATCGCGCGCCGCCCCCGGTCCGGTCAGGACCGCCAGCGCCGGATTGGCCTCTTCAGCCCGGCCTGAAAACAGATCGTCGCCGCCGATCACGGCCGAGCCGAACGGCGCCCCGGCAGCCATGGCTCGCGCCTCGCCGGTCGCTGCGGCGGCGGGCGTGTGAACGGGCGCGGCGGCGATGGGCAGGACGGCGTCCGGCGCGGCGCGCATCAGGAACCGTCCCTCGCCCGTCTTGCCATCGCCGATCTGGCCGATGACGACCTCGACCTCGCGCTGCCCGATCATGACGATGGCGCGGCCCGGCTCGCCTTTGCGCGCCTGGGCGAAGGCCATATACAGCGCCTGGGCCGACTTGCCGCGCGGCAGGGCGCCGGTCGCCCCATTGGCCTCGGACCAGGCGGCGTTGAAGGCCAGGATCTGTCCTGAATCCCACACCAGCGCCGCCGGTTCGGCCATGGCGTCCAGCACCTCGATGGCCGCGTCGCTGCTCGGCTTGGCGTCCGCCGCCCGGCGGAAGCCGAACAGACCGATCAGGGCGATCGCGCCGACGGTCAGGATCAGCACCAGTCCCGGCGCCGAGGTCGGGTTGGCGCGAAACGCCGGATAGGCCAGCGCCGCGATCGCCGCCACGACGCCGAACGCCATCACGCCGGACAACAGGTCGAACGAAGGGCGGCGGGTGGACGTCATACAGCCTCGCGAATCAGTGTTGCGATCATACGCCCAAATCCTGACGCCGCCTTACCGGCGCTTACGGGACTGGAAGACGAAGCCGATGATCTTGGCGGCGGCGTCGAAATGTTCGCGCGGAATGACCTCGTCCACCTCGACGGTGGCGTACAGGGCGCGCGCCAGCGGCACGTTCTCGACGATCGGCACGCCGTGCTCGGTCGCCACTTCGCGGATGCGCAGGGCCAGGGCGTCGACGCCCTTGGCCACGCAGATCGGCGCCCCGTCGCCCTGATCCGGCTCATAGCGCAGGGCGACCGAGTAGTGGGTCGGGTTGGTCACGATGACGGTGGCCTTTGGCACATTGGCCATCATCCGCTGGCGGCTGCGCTGCATGCGGATCTGCTTCAGCTTGGCCTTGATGTGCGGGTCACCTTCGGACTGTTTGAAGTCTTCCTTCAGCTCTTCCTTGGTCATCCGCATCCGCTTGGCGAAGCGCATCTTCTGCCAGATGAAGTCGGCCCCGGCCGTGGCGCCCAGCAGGATGATCGAGGCCACGAACAGCGAGATCGCCATGTCGCGCGCCAGCGGCAGGATCGCCAGCGGGCTAATCGAGGCCATGTTCTCGAACTCGCGCAGATGCGGCTTCAAGACCATCCAGCACACGGCGCAGACGGCGATCAGCTTCAGGAAGGTCTTGACGAACTGCGCCAGGCCGTCGGGACCGAAGATGCGCTTGAACCCCTGCATCGGACTGACCGCCGACCATTTGGGCTTCAGCTTTTCGGCGGTGAAGATCAGTCCGGACTGGGCGACATTGCCCCCGACCCCGCCCAGGATGGTCGCCAGCATGACGGCGCCCAGAAAGGGCGCCACGGCCCAGACAGCGCGCACCATGATCTGGTTGCCCGCGCCCGAGTTCAGCACCCCCAGCATCTCGTGCGGCGCGGCGATGAAGGGCAACATCTGTTCGGCGATGGACGAGGCGAACCAGCCTCCCCCCATCAGGATCACCGCCGCCGCCCCCGCCAGCGACAGCACCTGGGCGACGTCGGGCGACTTGGCCGCATCGCCCTTCTTTCGGGCGTCCTCAAGCTTTCGCGGGGTCGCCTCTTCGGTTTTCGACTCGGGATCCGCGCCTTCAGCCAACAGGGCCTCCCAGCACGAAATACTCCGCCAGACGGCGGTAGCGGTCGATGAAGAGGGTGCCCAGCGCACCCAGACTCAGCGCGAAGATCGACAGGCCCAGGATCACGCTCAAGGGCGCGGCGGCGAAATAGACCTGGAACGACGGCATGACCCGCGCCACCAGGCCGGACGCCAGGTTGAAGATCAAAGCAAAGACCAGCACCGGCGCCGACAACTGCACCCCCAGCATAAAGCTGTCGCCCAGGGTCCGCACGGCCATCTGGGTGAAGTCGGCCATCATCAGCGGCTGGGCCGGCGAGATCAGCCGATACGATCCCACCATGCCGGCGATGAACAGGTGGTGGGTGTCGGTGGCGAACAGCAGCGTCACCCCCAGCAGGGCCAGAAAGGCGGCGATGGTCGAACCGGGCTGGGCCTGCATCGGATTGGCGGTCTGGGCGAAGCTCAGCGTCGTCTGCAACGACACGATCTCGCCCGCCGTCGCCAGGGCGCTCATGAACATTCGCAGCAAAAGGCCGATCATCAGGCCGACGACCACCTCGCGGATGATCCACCCGACCATCAGCCCCATGCTGTCCGGCAGGCCCGGCAGCGAACCGCGCACCACCGGCCACAGCGCCAGACTGATGACCAGCGCCAGCGACAGTCGCACGCGCGGGGGCACATAGGCCTCGCCAAAGCCGGGGATCAGCATCAGGATCGCCGCGATCCGGGCGAAGATGAGCCCCCCGGCCCAGACCTGATCAGCGGTCGCATAAGCGTCCACTACATCCCCGCGATGCGGGCCGCGATCTGGCGCATGAAGCCGCCCAACAGGGCGCCCATCAGCGGCAGGAACAGGATCAGCGAAACGAAGATGGCGATGATCTTGGGCGCATAGATCAGGGTCTGTTCCTGAATCTGCGTCAGGGCCTGAAACAGGCCGATCACCACGCCGACGACCAGGCCGACCAGCAGCACCGGCAGGCACAGCTGGATCGTCAGCCAGATGGCGTCGCGCCCGACGTCCAGAACTTCCGCGCCGTTCATCGGCCCACTCCAGCAACTACTGGGCAGAAAATGCCGACAGGATGGTTAACAGGCCGCTAACCAGACGTGTCTTCGTCTAGACCTGACCCATGGAAAAATCTCGCGTGCGGCCTTGAACGGCGCCGCTTCGATGCCGACTTCCCCGCCTTCGACTGGGGGAGCGCCGATCATTCGATTTCAGACGAATTAGACGAATTAGACTCTCTTTTTCCGACTCCACCGTCTGAACGCGCGTCCGCCTCGTAATGGGACGGCTCGCCCTCTCCCCTTCCCTCAAGCGCTCCGCTATCTAGGCCGCCATGACAGACGCCCCCGCCTCCAAAGTCTCCCAGGCCGACGCCGAAGCCGCCGTCCGCACCCTGATCGAATGGGCCGGGGACAACCCGGATCGCGAAGGTCTGCTGGAAACCCCCGCCCGCGTCGCCAAGAGCTACCGCGAGCTTTTCCAGGGCTATGAGGTCGATCCGCTCTCCTATCTGGAGAAGACATTCGAAGAGACGGGCGGCTACGACCAGTTGGTCGTGCTGAAGGACATCCGCTTCGTCAGCTTCTGCGAGCACCATATGCTGCCGGTCGTGGGAAAGGCGCACGTCGCCTATCTGCCGACGGACCGCGTCGTCGGCATCTCCAAACTGGCTCGGGTCGTGCGCGGCTTCGCCCGCCGCCTTCAGATCCAGGAGAAGATGACCTCCGAGATCGCCGAGGCCATCCAGACCGTGCTGAAGCCGCACGGCGTCGGCGTGGTCATCGAGGCGGAGCACAGCTGCATGACCCTGCGCGGCGTCAATGCGCCCGGCGCCAGCCTGTCGACCAGCCACCTGATCGGCGTCGTCCGCGACGACCCCCGCACGCGCGAAGAGTTTCTGCGTCTGGTGCGGGGCTGATGTTCGCCTGACAGGCGAACTGGCCCGACGCTTGCGGTGAGGGGATCAAAGGAGGCGCTGACGATGCCCTGGCCCCTGATTTCGACCCGCAATGAGACAGTTCAGATCGCGCGCGGCGGCTGGCTGGACGCGCTGCGTTTTATCGTGGCCTTCCTGATCATCCTGCATCATTTCGAGGCCGCCGGTCCCGAGCCGCTCGCCCATCTGATCAATCCGATCTTCGAACGCGGCGGCTTCCTGCTGACCAACTTCTTCCTGATCGACAGCGGCTATGTGCTGATGCGCGTCTATGCCGCGGCGGTGGACAAGGGTCGGATGTCGCCCGGCGACTTCTTCCTGAAGCGGTTCCTGCGGGTCGTGCCCGCCCACCTGATCATGGGCCTTTCGCTGGTCGGCTTCGTGCTGCTGGCCACCGCCGCCGGCTCGCCGCCCCGCAATCCCGAATGGTTCGCCTGGGATCAGCTGCCGGCCCAGCTGCTGCTGCTGCAATCCTATGGCGTGCATGGCGGCCTGGGCTGGAACGCGCCGACCTGGTCGATCTCGGCCCTGATCGGCTGCTACCTGGCCTTCCCCTGGATCATTCGCGGCCTGATGCGTCTGGGTCCGTGGTCGGCCCTGGCCGTCGGCGTCGGCGTCTATCTGATCGCCAACCAGCTGTGCTGGTCGTTCCTCGGCTATCCCGTCTATCAGATGCCCATGCGCTACGGCATCATCCGCGCCCTGCCGCTGTTCTTCCTGGGCATGTGCCTGGCCTGGTTCGCCCAGAAGGTCTGGATCGCGCCGCGCCTGGCCGGCTGGGCCGGGGTGCTGGCCGCCGTCGGCTTCTTCGCGCTTCAACTTCACGACAAGCACGCCCTCGTCGCCCTGACCCTGATCTCGATCATCATCCTGGCCGCCGGCGCCGTGCCGGTGACCAAGCCCTCGAAGTGGATCGAGACCGCCGCCATGGTCTCCTTCTCCATGTTCATCTCCAACGAGGTGGTCCGCATCGTCTGGTTCGGCGTGGTCAATGCGGTCGAGGCGCGCGTCGCCTTGCCCCCCTTTGTTCAATGGGGCCTGTGGGGCCTGGGCGTCATGGCGGCGGTCGCTTTCGCCTTCGCCTTCCACTTTGCGATCGACAATCCGATCCAGACCCGCATCCGCGCCTGGCTGAAGCGTCGCAGCGCCCGTCGCGGCAAGGCGCAACCCAAGCTCGGCCCGGTCATCTCCATCGACGGCTGATCGCCAGCGATCCTCGACCCCAAGGTCGCCTTGGCGACCGGCGATCCTCGACCAAAGTCGCTCTCTCCACCCGCCCCGCTCTCGGTCAATGTCGGCGTCCACGCATCCTGAAGGATGTGCAGAACGGCCGATAACGGCGACACGGGAGGAAATGGATCATGGCAACCGACGCACCCCTTGCGTCCGGAGGAGAGGAGCATACCGTCGATCGCAGCGATCGCCTGGTCATTCTCGCCTCATCGGTCGGCACCGTCATCGAGTGGTACGACTTCTATCTCTACGGCTCTCTGGCGGCGATCATCACCGTCCAGTTCTTCTCCGGCGTCAACGAAACCACCGGCTACATCTTCGCCCTGATGGCCTTCGCCGCCGGCTTTGCGGTGCGGCCCTTCGGCGCCATCGTCTTCGGGCGGCTGGGCGACCTTTGGGGACGCAAGAACACCTTCCTCGTCACCATGCTGCTGATGGGTCTGTCGACCTTCGTCGTCGGCCTGTTGCCGCCCTATGCGGTCATCGGCATCGCCGCGCCCATCATCCTGGTGCTGATGCGCCTGATCCAGGGCCTGGCCCTGGGCGGTGAATATGGCGGCGCCGCCACCTACGTCGCCGAGCACGCCCCGCAGGGCAAGCGCGGCTTCTACACCTCCTTCATCCAGATCACGGCGACCGCCGGCCTGGTGCTGAGCCTCGTGGTGATCCTGAGCGTCCGCCTTGCGGTCGGCGAAGAGGCCTTCGCCGCCTGGGGCTGGCGCATTCCGTTCCTGGTCTCGATCCTGCTGCTGGGCGTGTCCCTCTGGATACGCCTGAAGCTGGCCGAGAGCCCCTCGTTCAAGAAGATGAAGGCCGAGGGCAAGGGCTCCAAGACCCCGCTGAAGGACAGCTTCGGCAAATGGCCCAACCTGAAGATCGTGCTGATCGCCCTGCTGGGCCTGACCGCCGGCCAGGCCGTCATCTGGTACACCGGTCAGTTCTACGCCCTGTTCTTCCTGGAACGGGTCATGAAGGTCGACGCCACACTGGTCTATGTGCTGCTGACCATCGCGCTTGTCGCCGCCTCGCCCTTCTTCATCTTCTGGGGCTGGCTTTCGGACAAGGTGGGCAGAAAGCCGATTATCCTGGCCGGCTGCCTGATCGCGGCCCTGACCTATTTCCCGCTGTTCAACGCCCTGACCCAGGCCGCCAATCCGAAACTGGCCGCCGCCGCCGCCTCGGCGCCGGTCACGGTCTACGCCGATCCGGCCGATTGTAACCTTCAGTTCGATCCGGTGGGCAAGACGGTGTTCAACCACTCCTGCGACGTGGCCAAATCCTATCTGGCCAAGGCGGGCGTGACCTACACCAACGTCGCGGCGCCGGCGGGCACGGTCGCCGAGGTGCGTATCGGCGATCAGGCCGTCATCCCCAGCTTCCGGGGCGACGCCATGGCCCCGGCCGATTTCGCCGTCCAGAAGAAGACCTGGGACAAGAGCCTGGGCGAGGCCCTGACCGCCGCCGGCTATCCGGCCAAGGCCGACAGCGCCCTGGTCAACAAGCCGATGGTGGTGCTGATCCTATTCATCCTCGGCTTCTACGTGACCATGGTCTACGGACCGATCGCGGCGGCCCTGGTCGAGATGTTCCCGACCAATATCCGCTACACCTCCATGTCCCTGCCCTATCACATCGGCAACGGCTGGTTCGGCGGCTTCCTGCCGACCACCGCCTTCGCCATCGTGGCGGCGACGGGCAACATCTACTCCGGCCTTTGGTACCCGATCGTGGTGGCCCTGGGGACGGTCGTTCTGGGCTTCCTGCTGGTCAAGGAAGGCAAGGACGTCGATCTGAACGCCTGATCCTGCTTTCAGGCGGAAGGAAGGGCGGGTCGTCGCAAGACGGCCCGCCTTTCGCTTGTGAAACACCCCGCGCCCGGTTCAGATGCCCCGATGTTCAGCCTGACGATCCTCGGCCTGGTCGCTGCCTATATGGCGGTGCTGTTCGCCGTCGCCTGGTCTCAGGAACGGCCGTCGGCGCGCGCGCGCGGCAAGGGCCTGGGGCCGTCGGTCTACGCCCTGTCGCTGGCGATCTACTGCACCTCATGGACCTACTATGGCGCGGTCGGCACGGCGGCGCGCGACGGGTGGGAGTATCTGCCCATCTACATCGGCCCGGTGATCGGTCTGACGTTGCTGTTTCCGCTGTGGCGCCGGATCGCGGCGGCCGCTCGGCGCGAGAACGTCGGCTCCATGGCCGACTTCGTGGCCTCGCGCTACGGCAAGAGCCAGACCTTGGGCGCGGCGGTCACCGTCGTCGCCATCCTGGGGTCGCTGCCCTATATCGCGCTGCAACTGAAATCGCTGTCGATGGCCGGCGCCCTGCTGACCGCCGGCACGCCGGTGGCGGGGTCCGAGGGTCTGACGGTCCTTGTGCTGGCCGGCGTCCTGGCCTTCTTCGCCATCCTGTTCGGGGCGCGCCGTCCCGACCTGACCGAGCACAATCGCGGCCTGATCCAGGCGATCGGGCTGGAATCGATGGTCAAGCTGGGCGCCCTGCTATTCGTCGCCGTCTTCGCCCTGGTCCTGCTGCTGAACGAAGGCTCGCCCCCACGCATCGTCGAGGGCCTGGGCGCCCTGGCCGCGCCGCCCGAGGTCACGCCGCGCTTCACCGCCATCACCCTGCTGTCGACCCTGGCGATCTTCTGCCTGCCGCGCCAGTTCCACGTCGCCTTCGTCGAGGGCGCCCAGCCGTCGGACGTAAAGCGGGCGCGGTGGATCTTTCCCCTCTATCTGCTGCTGACCAGTCTGGCGGTGCTGCCGCTGGTGGCGGCGGGCGCCCTGTTTGCGCCGTCGGTGAATCCAGACCTGCTGGTGCTGGCCCTGCCGTTCCAGCGCGGCGAGACCCTGCTGACGGCCGTGGTCTTCGTCGGCGGCTTTTCCGCCGCCACCGCCATGGTCATCGTCGAGGCCGTCGCCCTGTCGGCCATGGTGTCCAACAGCCTGATCCTGCCCTTCCTGGCGCGCGAGCGTTGGCGGGTGCGCGGCGACGCCTCCGACATGGCTGGGACCATCCTTCAGGTCCGGCGCGGGGCCATCGTCGCGGTCCTGCTGCTGGCTTGGCTCTATTATCAGGCGACGGATCAGTCGCGCGGCCTGGCGGCCATGGGGCTGGTGTCCTTCGCGGCGATGGCCCAGCTGGCGCCGGCCCTGTTCGGCGCGGTCCTTTGGCGCGGCGGCCATGCGCAGGGGGCGCTGGCGGGCATGACAGTCGGCATGGGCGTCTGGATCGTCATGCTGGCGCTTCCCCAGCTGTCGCCCAGCGCGCCCTGGCACCTGCACGTCATGCTGGGGGTCAAGGATCCGCTGGCCTTGGGCGTCTTCGTCAGCCTGGCGTTGAATCTGGCGGCCTATGTCGGCGTGTCGCGCTTTGCTCAGCCCCGCCTGATCGACCGGGTTCAGGCCCGCGCCTTCGTGGATCGGCTGGGACCGGACTGGATGGAGGCCCGGCCCGCGCCGTCGGGCGCCTCGGTCGGCGATTTGCGCGCCCTGGTCGCTCGCTTCATCGGCGACGAACGGGCCGAGCGCGCCTTCACCGCCTGGGGCGATGAGACTGACACCAAGCTGCGCGACGCCGACCCAGCCGACGCGGCCCTGGCGCGCGCTGCCGAACGGATGCTGGCCGGCGCCATCGGCGCGGCCTCGGCCCGGCGGGTCATCGCGGCGGCGCTGGCCGGCGTCGGACGCGCGCCCGAAGACGTGGTGCGGATGCTCGACGAGGCGTCCCAGGCCGTTCAGTTCAACCGCGACCTGCTGCAGACCACGCTCGACAACATCGACCAGGGCGTGATCGTGGTTGACGAGGATCTGCGCGTCACCGCCTGGAACAGGCGCTACGTCGCCATGTTCGACCTGCCGCCCGGCTTCGTCCACGTCGGCCTGCCCATCGCCGTCATCTATCGGCTGAACGCCGAGCGCGGCGAGAGCCCCGACGACATCGAAGCCTGGGTCGAGCGACGGCTGGAAGCGCTGAGCCGCCGCATTCCCCACGACCACGAACGCCAGCAGCCCGACGGCCGGGTGCTGCGCTCCTCAGGCGCGCCGATCCCCGGCGGCGGCTACGCCACCAGCTACACCGACATCACGGCCCTGCGCCAAGCCGCGCGTGAGCTGGAAGAGGCCAACGAACGGCTGGAGGCGCGCGTTGCGGACCGCACCGCCCGACTGGACGAGGCCCGGCGCGTGGCCGAGGACGCCACGGCCTCCAAAACCCGGTTCCTAGCCGCCGCCAGCCACGACCTGCTGCAACCGCTGCACGCCGCCCGCCTGTTCATCGCCGCCTTGAAGGAGGAGCCGGCGTTGGAAGACGCGACGAGCCGCACCCTGGCCGTCAACGCGGACCGCGCCATCGACAGCGCGCACCGTCTGCTGACCGCCCTGCTGAACCTGTCCAAGCTGGAGGCCGGCGGCGTGCGGACCAATGTCGCGCGGCTGTCGCTGGGCGGCCTGTTCGACGAACTGCGCCGCGAGTTCGCGCCCGTGGCCGAGGCCAAGGGTCTGGATCTGACCGTGATGTCCAGCCGTCTGTGGGTCGCGTCCGACCGCGACCTGTTGCGCTCCATGCTGCAGAATCTGCTGGCCAACGCCATCCGGTATACGGATGCCGGCCGGGTGTTGGTCGGGGCGCGTCGGCGGGGCGAGACGGTGCAGCTGGTCGTCTGCGACACCGGACGCGGCATTCCCGATACCGAACACGAAACCGTCTTCGGCGAGTTCGTGCGTCTGCCGGGCGCCGTCGATGAACCGGGCGCGGGCCTGGGTCTGGCCATCGTGCGCCGCCTGTCCAGCCTGCTCGATCACCCGCTGGAGCTGAGTTCACGTTTGGGACGCGGCACGACCTTCCGCATCACCGTGCCGCGCAGCGCAGCCGACCGGCCTGCCGTGGCCTCGCCGGTGCGCGAGGCGCGCCTGCCGCTGGCGGGCTTGCGCGTGCTGTGCGTGGACAATGAGCCGGTGATCCTGGACGCGCTGAACGCCCTGCTCACCCGATGGGGCGCGCGGCCGACGCTGGTCGCCAGCGTTGAGGCGGCCAAGGCGGCGATCGGCCCCTTCGACGCCGCCGTGGTCGACCTGCATCTGGGCGATGGGCCCGAAGGGCTCGCCGTCATCGACTGGCTGAGGCCCCAGGGCGTGCGCCGCATCGCCCTGGTCACCGCCGACACCCGCGACGGGCTGAACGAGCAGGCCACGGCGGCCGGCGCCGTCCTTCTGCCCAAGCCGATCAAGCCGGCGGCGCTGAAGGCCTTCCTGTCGAGCTAGGAGCTGGCGAGTTAAGCCGGGTCCAACGACTTGGCCAGGATCACCGCCTGGGTCCGGTTGTGAACGCCCAGCTTTCGAAACACGCTGGTCAGATGCGCCTTGATGGTGGCTTCGGAGACGCCGAGGTCGAAGGCGATCTGCTTGTTCAGCCGCCCGGCCTTCAACCCTTCCAGGATGCGCAGTTGCGATGGCGTCAGGCTGGCCACGCGGCCGGCCAGATCGTCGTCGGCCTCGGGCACATCCGGCGCCCAGCTGTCGCCGGCGAGAATGGCCGCGATCGCCTCGACCATCTGCGGCAGGGACGAAGACTTGGGAATAAAGCCGGCGGCACCCAGACCCAGGGCGTGACGCACCACCGGCGCGTCCTCGCTGGCCGAGACCACCGCCACCGGCACGGTCGGCTGTTCGGCCCGCACGGCGGCGAGGCCCGCCATCCCCTCGCTGTCCGACAGTTTCAGATCCAGCAGCAACAGATCGACGGGTCCCGCGGCCATCGCCGCCCGGGCCTCGGCCAGGCTGGCGCATTCCACCACCTCCGCGCCCGGCGCCGCCTTGTCGACGGCCGAGCGCAGGGCGGCGCGAAACAGGGGATGGTCGTCGGCGACGACGATGCGATCCATGGGCGTCCTTCCGTGCGCGGCGTCTGACCGGCCGCGTCGTCGCCATCATGGCGCGGTTCGACTTTGGTCGAAATTAGACCAATGGCCAATGGCTCCCCGAGGCCGCAGGCGGAAAGGTCGTCAAAGGGACGCCCGCGCGAGACGGGCGCGGGAGGTTCATCATGATCAAGACAAGCCTGATGGCGGGAGCCGCCGCCGCTGCGCTGATGGCGACGCCCAGTCTGGCCTCGGCCCAGGACCAGGCCGCGCTCGAAGCGCGCATCGCTCAGCTCGAAGCCCAGTTGAACGCCCTGAAGTCCGAGGTCGTCGCCGCCCGAACCCAGCAGGCGGCGCAACAGCAGGACATCATCCGCCTGGAGACCCGCCCGGCTGCGCCCGCCCCGGTCCAGCAAGCGGCGGCGCCCGCCGCACCCGGCGACGGCTTCCGCATCGGCGACCACACGGTCAAGTTCGGCGGCTTCGTCAAGGTGGACGCCTACGCCACCCGCTATTCCGGCGGCGATCCGGTCAACGGCGACGCGCTGCGCGAATTCCACATTCCAGGCTCCATCCCCATCGGCGGCGCCGATGAGGACACGGCGACCGACTTCAACGCCCGCCAGACCCGGTTCTGGCTGACCACCGACGGCATGGTCGGCGGTCACAAGATCGGCACGCGGATGGAGATGGACTTTCAGACCCTGCCCGGCGCCGGCGACCAGCGTACCACCAGCCCGGCCAACCCGGCCCTGCGTCGCGCCTTCATCACCATCGACAACTGGCTGATCGGCCAGGAGTGGACCAACTTCCAGAACACGGCCGTCCTGCCCGAATCCGCCGACTTCATCGGCGCGGCGGAGGGCACGGTCTTCGCCCGTCAGGTCCAGGTCCGCTACACGCGCGGTCCCTTCTCGGTCTCGGTCGAGAACCCCGAGACGACGGTGACCCCGTTTGGCGGCGGCGCGCGCATCGTCGCCGACGACAGCACCCTGCCGGACTTCACCGCCCGCTACGCCGTGTCCAGGCCCTGGGGCGACTTCCAGATCGCCGGCCTGCTGCGTCAGCTGAAATACCAGAACCCCGCGACGAACATCGATTCCACCGCGACGGGTTGGGGTCTATCCGCCTCGACCAAGATCAAGGTCGGCGCCAAGGACGATCTGCGCCTGATGGTGACGGGCGGCGAGGGCATCGGCCGCTATGTCGGTCTCAACTTCTCCAACGACGCCGTGCTGAACGGCTCGGGCGATCTGGATGCGATCGGCGTGGTCGCCGGCTTCGCCGCCTATCGCCACGTCTGGGCGCCCGGCTGGCGTTCCAGCCTGATCTGGTCTGCGCAGAAGGTGGACAACGACTTGGCCTTCACAGGCCTGGCCGCCAACCGTTCGGCCCAGAGCCTGCACGCCAACTTGATCTGGTCGCCGGTTACGGCGTTTGATGTCGGGGCCGAGCTGATGTTCGCAGATCGCGAGATCGAAACCGGCGCCAGCGGCGACATGACCCGTTTGATCCTGTTCGCCAAATACGGATTCTGATTTGATGCCGGAGACGTCTCGCGTGCCTGATCCCGCCCTCTATCCCGTCCCTGCCGACTGGGCCGCCAAGGCCCATATGGACCGGGAAACGTATGAGGCGGCGCGGATCGCCGCGCGCGAGACGCCGGACGCCTTCTGGGCCGAACAGGCCAGACGTCTGGACTGGATCACGCCGCCGACCCAGATCAAAGACGTCTCCTTCAAGAAGGAAGACTTCCGTATTCGTTGGTTCGAGGACGGCGTCCTGAACGTCTCGGCCAACTGCATCGACCGTCACCTGCCCCACCGCAAGGACGAGACGGCGATCATCTGGGAAGGCGACGATCCCGCCGACAGTCGCCATATCACCTTCGGCGAACTGCACGCCGAGGTGTGCCGCATGGCCAATGTGCTGAAGGCGCATGGGGCCAAGAAGGGCGACCGGATCACCCTGTATCTGCCCATGATCCCCGAGGCCGCCTACGCCATGCTGGCCTGTGCGCGGATCGGCGCGGTGCATTCGGTCGTCTTCGGCGGCTTTTCGCCCGACAGCCTGTGCGGCCGGATCGAGGACTGCGGCTCCAACCTGGTCGTCACCGCCGACGAGGGCCTGCGCGGCGGCAAGCACATTCCGTTGAAGGCCAATGTCGACGAGGCCCTGACGAAGGTGAAGGTCGACACCGTCCTGGTCATCCGCCGCACCGGCGCCGACGTGCCGATGATCGAGGGCCGCGACTTCGACTATGGGCTGGAGGCCGCCAAGGCCGACACTGACTGCCCGCCCGAGCCGATGAACGCCGAGGATCCGCTGTTCATCCTCTACACCTCCGGCTCGACCGGAAAGCCCAAGGGCGTGCTGCACACCACGGGCGGCTATCTGTTCTGGGCCGCCTGGACGCACGAGCTCGTCTTCGACTATCGCCCCGGCGAGGTCTTCTGGTGCACCGCCGACGTGGGCTGGGTCACGGGCCACTCCTATATGGTCTATGGCCCGCTTGCGAATGCGGCGACGACCCTGATGTTCGAGGGCGTGCCCAACTATCCCGACGCCGGCCGCTTCTGGCAGGTGGTCGACAAGCACAAGGTCGAGATCTTCTACACCGCTCCCACGGCCCTGCGCGCCCTGATGCGCGAGGGCGATGCGCCGGTGAAGGCCTCTTCGCGCGCCTCGCTGCGTCTGCTCGGCACGGTGGGCGAACCGATCAATCCCGAGGCCTGGCGCTGGTATCACGAGGTGGTCGGCGACGGCCGTTGCCCCATCGTGGACACCTGGTGGCAGACCGAGACGGGCGGTCATCTGATTACCCCCCTGCCCGGCGCCACCGACCTGAAGCCCGGATCGGCGACCCTGCCCCTGCCCGGCGTCGAGCTTCAGATCGTGGACGCCGAGGGCCAGCCCCTGGAGGGCGCCGTTTCCGGTAATCTGTGCATCACCGACAGCTGGCCGGGCCAGATGCGCACCGTCTATGGCGACGATCAGCGCTTCTTCGACACCTATTTCTCGACCTATCCGGGCCGCTACTTCACCGGCGACGGCTGCCGTCGCGACGAGGACGGCTATTACTGGATCACCGGCCGGGTGGACGACGTCATCAATGTCTCCGGCCACCGGATGGGTACGGCCGAGGTCGAGAGCGCGCTGGTCCTGCACGACGATGTCGCCGAGGCGGCGGTGGTCGGCTATCCGCACGACATCAAGGGCCAGGGCATCTACGCCTATGTCACCCTGAACAAGGGTGCCGAGGCGACCGAGGATCTGAGAAAGGCCCTGGTCGCCCACGTCCGTCACGAGATCGGCCCCATCGCCGCCCCCGACGTGATCCAGTGGGCGCCGGGCCTGCCCAAGACCCGGTCGGGCAAGATCATGCGCCGCATCCTGCGCAAGATCGCCGAGAACGAGATCGGCGCGCTGGGCGACACCTCGACCCTGGCGGACCCGTCGGTCGTGGACGATCTGGTCAAGAACCGCGCCGGGGCCTGAAGACGCGGGTTCAATGCGCAGGCTGATGCGCCTATCTGTGCGTCACCCCGCCGCCGCCTGAGCCGTCCATGCCTCGTTTCCTGTCCCGCCTGCCGATCGACGGCTATCTGCTGGCCCTGATCAGCATGGTGATCCTGGCGGCGCTGTTCCCCGCCAGCGGACAGGCGGCCGTCGTCATGGACGGGGTGGTCAAGGCCGCCATCGCCCTGCTGTTCTTTCTGTATGGCGCGCGAATGTCGCCGGCGGCCATCGGCGCGGGGCTGCTGCACTGGCGGCTTCAGGGCACGGTCTTCCTGTCGACCTTCCTGCTGTTTCCGCTGTTGGGGCTTGGGCTGGTCTTCCTGATACGGGGGTCGCTTCAGCCCGATCTGCTGACCGGGATGCTGTATCTATGTCTGCTGCCGTCCACGGTGCAGTCGTCCATCGCCTTCACCTCCATCGCCGGCGGCAATGTCGCGGGCGCCCTGACCAGCGCCAGCCTGTCGAACCTGCTGGGCGTGATCGTGACGCCGCTGCTGGTCGCCCTGCTGATCGGCGGCGCCAATGGCGGCATCCATCTGCAGTCCATCCTCGACATCGGTCTGCAGATCCTGGCCCCCTTCGCCGTGGGCCAGCTGTGCCGCCCGCTGCTGAAGGACTGGCTGACCCGCCACGCCAAACTGACCGGCCTGGTCGACCGCGGCTCCATCCTGCTGATCGTCTACGCCGCCTTCAGCGAGGGCGTCGTCGCCGGCGTCTGGTCCCAGGTCGCGCCGCTGGATCTGGCCAAGGTCATTGGCCTCAACATCGCCCTGCTGGCCATCGTCCTGACCCTGACTCTGTTCGCCGGCCGCGCGCTGAAGTTCGACCGGCCCGATCGGATCGTCATCCTGTTCTGCGGCTCCAAGAAGAGCATGGCCACCGGCATCCCCATGGCCGGCATCCTGTTCGCCGGTCACGCCGTGCCGCTGATCGTCCTGCCGATCATGCTGTTCCACCAGATCCAGCTGTTCGCCTGCACCATCATCGCCCAGCGCTATGCGCGTGAGAATGAAGCGGCCGCAATCATCGAACAGACCGCCTAAGTCCGGCGCGGTGAGCTGAAAGAGAGATCAGGGCTGACGAGTTTTAGTATTCCCATGCATAACATCATGCTTTCTGACGCATTAACATCGGCAATCAAGGTTAAGCCGCGTTAGGCGTGTTCGCTCGTGTGACCTTAACGGGCGACGATCTAGTGTTCCTCTGCAATGTGCAGATCGGAACCGCAGATGACCCAAGGTATCCTTCGCGCTCTCGCCGCCGCCACGCTCGGGCTCGGCCTGGTCGCCGCCGCCGCTCCCGCCTTCGCCGGGCCGACCGCAGGCGGCACCTATCGCCTTCGCGCCACCGTGCCTGTCGCGTGCTGGGTCAAGCCCACCTCGCCCGTCCTGGCGGCCGCCGGTCGCTCTGGAGAAGTGGTCGAGGCCTGCAACAGCCCCGGCGGCTTCACCGTCTCGGCCCAGTATCGCCCGTTGTCGCTGACCGAAAAGGCGGTGATGTTCTACGGCGACCGGACGTTCGATCTGGACAAGTCCGGCATGCAGACCCTGCGCCGCTCCAGCGTCGCGACGATCCGTTCTGTGTCCTATCGGTTCGACGACGTCGAACTGGAACAGCCGCTGATCCTGGCCCTGACGATTCAGCCGATCTGATCGCCGACCATATCCATCCCAGTTAAAAAAGAGGCGGGGACGCGCGACGTCTCCGCCTCTTTTTGTTTGGCGCTGACGCTTATAGCGCGGCGACCGTGAAGGTCAGGATGTCGGAATAATCGCCGGCGCGCTTGCCGGTCGTGCTGCCGACGCTGATGGTCAGCGGATAGTCGTCCAGTCGCGCGCGACGTGACACCACATCGACCCGACCGCCGCGCGACAGGTCCATGTCGCGATCGCCCAGGACCAGACCATAGGGCACATACCATTCGCTGGCGCCCTGACGCAGGCGGCCCTGGTTCTGCGACGCCACCGAGACGCTGTATCCCGCAGTGCTCAGAACATAGAGGGTCGTGCGCAACTGCCGAACGCCTTGGGTCAGTTCCCCCAAGTCGATCGTCGGCGTGCCGCCGTTGCGACGAAACTCGCCCTTCAGCCCCATGACGGCGGCCGAAGGCACCTGGAGGCTAAGCGTGACGGACTTTTCCGCCAGCGGTCGGCCGTCCGGTGTTTCCAGATTGATGAAGGCGTTCTGGGAATAGAGACCCGCCGACAGGGTTTCAGCCGGGGCAGCGGTGAAGGAGAAGCGCATCAGACCCCGCTCGCCGGCCGCCAGGTTCAGGGGCCGCACCCCGATGCGGCGCGCGCTCTGGCCCGCGCGCGGCGTAACATCCGCGCCGCCACGCTCGTCGACCAGGGCGTAGGCCATGCGCTGGGCGCCGGCTTCGTTGACCAGACCGAACTGCTCGCCGCGCAGTTCGACGCGGCTGACGGCGGTGCAGGGTCCGTCGCCCTGGTTCACCACGGCGACATCGAATTCCTGCACGGCCACGTCCTGATCGAACGGCTCGTAGCGCATCATCCATTGATCGGCGCCGGATTCGATCACCAGCTGGCAACCCGGCGCGGCTTCGCTAGGCGCGGCCGCCATCAAGGTCGCGGTCGCAGCAGCAGCGGCCAGGAGCAGGGCGGATGTACGATTACGGGACATTTCAGCCTCCTCGGCTAAGTCTTGGGCTCAGGCTTCGGGCAGGTCGAGCGGAACGGTAATGGTCTCGAGATCGAGCAGACCTTCGTTGTCCGCGGGAACGGTAAACTCGAACCCGAGCGCCGGCGTGGAGAACAGTTCGACGCGATAGCGCTTGCCCGGCTCCAGGTTCTGCAACGCAAACCGTCCAACCGAGTTGGTAAAGAACAGTTCGGGCTGTGCGTTCGCATCATCAAGGGGCGTCACACGACCCGAGATCAGCGACACCGGACGGCTTTGATTGCCGACCAGACGGCCCAGCGCGCTGACGAACTTGGCGCTGCCGACCTGGATGGCGTAGCCGCTCTTGTAGGTCGGGCGGACGCGCGCGATGCCGTCGCCGATGTTGTAGCCCAAGGGCGCGTCGAGCACGTCATAACGCACCGACTGGTTCACATAGGCCGTCAGATTATTGGCCACCGCGCCGCCCAGCAGGCCGCTACGGCCCGTGTAGCGACCGCCTTCGAAGCTGTCGCCGACGATGACGGGGTGATCGTCGATGCTCTTGTGCGGATAGACGATGGCGAAGCTGTCGTAGATGTTGCGGCCCACAGCGACCTTGCCACCGGTGGTCGAGATCGACGATCCGAAGCGCAGGTTTGTGATCTGCTCTTGGGTGATATTCGAGAAGTCCCGCCCGAACGCCGTATGGCTCAGGCTGGCGTCGAAGCGGTTGCCGACATAATCGACCTGGCCCGAAACGGTCGCTGGACCATCGTCATAGGTGGAGGCCAGCGAATAGCCGAGGGAACCGACGCGGTTCTCACTGGACTGTTGCGCGCGCACGCTGCCGCTGTTGCGGGCCGAGTTATAGCGACCTTCGACACGACGATCGTATCGCGGCTGCCAGATCAGGGCGAAGGTCGCCCCGAAGCCGCCGGACTGGAAGCCGCCGAAGCTGGCGCCGAAGTCGGAGTATTCCAGGCCGACCTGTGCGCTCCATTCCGGCGCGAACCGGTAGGTGGAGGTCGCGTTGATCGAATAGGAATCGTCGATCAGATCGCTGCGGCTCATCCGATAGGAGGCGCTGACGTTCGCCAGCCAGTCCTGCGAGAACTGGTGCGAATAGCCGCCGGAGAACACCCAAGACGTCGGGTTCTGGCCGGTCGGATTGCCGATGGAGGAGAAATCCTCCGACGTGAAGTCGGCGACGACGGTCCAACTGTCGAATGTCTCGCCCAAATCGACGACGTGGTCGTAACCCAGCGCAAAAGCGTAGCCGACGCCGGGGTCGCCGTTGCTGGCGGCGGCGTCCAGGCGAACGCGCGCACCATTGCGCAGGATCAACTGGCTCTGGCCCGACAAGGTCTGGGCGTCCTGTGAAGCCTGGAAGCCGATTCCCACAGCAGGTCGGTTCTCGAACGCCTTGCGCCAGAAGCCGGTGAAGGCCAGTTCGCCTTCGGAATAGTCGGGCGATCCGAAGATGCCGTTGTTGATCGCGCCGAAATAGGCGCCGTATTCGTAGTCGCCCGGTTCAAGTTCGATAGCGTCCAGATAGGCGCTGTAGGCGACGGTTTCGGCGCGGCCCGAGTCGTTTTGGATTTCCAGCTGGATGTCGTTGGAGCCGGTTTCCAGCGGCAGGTTCGTCAGGTCGTACTGGCCGGGATCAAGGCGAAACTCGCGTACGAAGACGCCGTTTCTCAGCACACGGATCGTCGAGGCTTCCTGAAGCACCAGTTGACGGCCGCCGGCCAGGACATTGTTGCGGAAAGAGTCGAAGCGCTGACGCTGACGCGACACGCCGACGCCGCCGAGCTGCGAGAAGCCCTGACGACCGCGGATTTCCGGTTCCAGATCGCCGAGATACCAGCGGCGATAGTCTTCGGGCTGATCGAAGACGAACCGGGCGTAGCGACGCTCGACATTGTATTCGCCGGTGAACAGATCCTCGCGGCCCTGAACGTCGGCTTCGAACACCAGGCGCTTGTAGCGGATGGCGCCGTTCAAGAAGACGCTGGGCTTGCTGACATCGCCTGTCGATTCCCGCCGCTGGATCGAGACGTTGCTGTTCAGATAGGCGCTGAAAGGTTCGGGCGGCAGGCCCGGCGTTTCGGGCTTGCCGCCGCGAAACAGCGACTCGACTGTGCGCTTGGTCGGATCAATGCGCAGGACCAAAACGGCCAGCTGTTCCGGGTCATAGTCCAGCTGAATGCCGGTGTCGTTGATCTCTTCGGGCGCAAACGACGTGACGCCTTGCAGCCGCGTAGCGAGCTCGGTCTGGGCTTCAGGGGTCAGCAGCGGATCGATCAGCGTCTTGAAGCCCGCCGTATCGACGATGAAGCGGTCGTCGCGCGTCAAGACGACCGGGAGTTCACCCAGCACGCGACTGTTGAAGTTCAGCGGCACCGTCATCGGGATGTCGCGATCGTAGGGGTTGATGTCGCGACGTTCGCGCAGCGCTGCAGGCGCAGATGCAGTCGGCGGCGTTTGCTCGACCGGAGCCGGCGTCTCAGGCGCAGCCCCGGCCATCGTTGGGGCGGGCGCGGGCGAGGCCGCCGCCTGCATGGCTTGAGCGCCAGAGGCGGCGGCTTCGCCGGCCGCCAGACTGGCTCGATTCAGAGCCGCCGTGGCTTCCTGCGCCGCCTGTTCGTAGGCCACGCTAGCCGCCCTAATGGCGGCCAACGCCGATGATTCTGGAACGCACGCCAGCCCCCAGGCCAGTGCGAGAACCGAGACGCCCCCCAGCGCTCTCATCGTCCGAACTTCAACGTGACGGGCTTGGCGGGATCCAGCGCCGTGCCGGTGGGCAGTTTAAAGGTTCTCTTGCCGCCGCCGGGCGCCAGATAGCCGACGCCGACGGTCTTGGAGATCTCACCGCTGTCGTATTCGCGGCGGAAAGGCTGGCCGGCGGTATCGGTGCCTTCAACAATCCAGGTGGCGCCGCTCATCAAGGCATAGCGTTTGCCGGTGTTGGACACGACGATCTCGATACCGGGTTCCGCAGGCGGCGGCGGCGCGGCCTGACCATTCGTGAGGGTGGGATCGATCTCGGGCGCCGGCGGGCTGACCAAGGCGGGCGTCACCGAGACGACCTCGACCTTCGGCTCGGCTCCGGGCGGCGCCACGACGATCAGCGCCTTCATCGTATAGAGGACCTGGACCGACACCGCGCCGCCGCTCTCGGGCGTGGCGGTGGGGTCGGTGGCGACCGGCAACTGGCGGACCCAAAGGTAGTAGGCGTGCGACGTCTCGATCTTGGGATCACCGACCCACTGGACCCGAACCACCTGACGACCATTGACGGGCACCAGCCCTTGGGGCGGGAAGACCAGGAAGTCGTCGTCGGCGTCCGTCTCGGTCACATTGCCGTTGGCGTCGATATCCATGCGCGTGATGCGCGTCTCGAACGGCAAGGCGACGGATCCGACATTGCCGACTTCGATCCGGGCGGCCGATCCGGCGCCGGTCGTGGTCAGTTCGGACACCATCGGCGACACGCGCATGGCCCATGCGGCACCGGCGACAGCCATGATCACGAGCGCAACAGCAAACACGCTGATCGCCAAGGCGACAGACCGGCCCCTGCGAACGCTGAACAATGAAGACATTGTGTTACTTCCCCCGAAGACCGATCTGACGCCGGCTTGAGATTCCCGTCGCGAGCCGCCGCGCCCAGGCTGCTGCAAGCGTCGCGCCAGCTTCACTTAAGCATGGCGTAACAATGGTGACTGAAACGCAAACAGGGGGGACATGCAGACCCCCCTGTCGCCGTTTCTCAAGTCGTTCTGAAGATCAGAAGGCTTGGATGTTGACGGTCAGCTGGCCTTCATAGGCGCCGGCGAGCAGCGACTTGGACGGAACGGGGATGTTCACGTTCAGGGCCATGGCCGACTTCCAGGCGCCGTGGCTGGCGCTGGTGGAGTTGGCGTTGGCGGCCAGGTTGATGTAGTTGCCGTTGGTCGCGGCGGCCGTGGAGCCGACGGCGCCGGCGGTGTAGGTGCCGGTGACCGAGTAAGGCAGGTTGGCCTGGAAGACGTTGGAGTCGTAACCGGCGCCCGAGTTGTTCACCAGGCCACGGATGTCGTTCTTGGACACGGTGACGGTGTTCGAGGTGTTGCAGCCGGCCAGGTTGGTGTCGATGGTGACGTTGGCCGGAGCGGTCATGTCAAAGGCATTGGCCGGGCCGGTGTCGTCCGAGGCGTAGATGCCGATGGTGCCGAAGTCGATCGTGGTCGAGGCGTTGCCGGTGTAGTAGGCGCAGTCCGTCGACACAGCGCCCTTCAGGGTGAAGGTCGCGCCGTCGTTGTTCGACGCCGTGCCATTGTTGTTGGCGGCGCCGCCCGTGATCAGCAGCAGCGAAACGTCGCCCTGGTTGTTCGGACCGTTGACGTAGTTTTGAGCCAGGTTCAGCTGGGCCGTACCGGTGTAGGTGCCGATGGCGCTTTGGGCATTGCCGTTGGCGTCATACGGGCCGCTGGCCGAGCCCTGATAGATCGGGTTGCCGGCCAGAGCCGGAGCGGCGGTCAGAGCAAGGGCGGCGACGCCGGCGAGAAGAGCTTGAAGCTTCACAGTAGTTCTCCCTTTAACGAGAAGCGGGCGCCGACGCGAGGCCGACGCCCTTCGATCTCAAGTCGTTCTGAAGATCAGAAGGCTTGGATGTTGACGGTCAGCTGGCCTTCGTAGGCGCCGGCGAGCAGCGACTTGGACGGAACGGGGATGTTCACGTTCAGGGCCATGGCCGACTTCCAGGCGCCGTGGCTGGCGCTGGTGGAGTTGGCGTTGGCGGCCAGGTTGATGTAGTTGCCGTTGGTCGCGGCGGCCGTGGAGCCGACGGCGCCGGCGGTGTAGGTGCCGGTGACCGAGTAAGGCAGGTTGGCCTGGAAGACGTTGGAGTCGTAACCGGCGCCCGAGTTGTTCACCAGGCCACGGATGTCGTTCTTGGACACGGTGACGGTGTTCGAGGTGTTGCAGCCGGCCAGGTTGGTGTCGATGGTGACGTTGGCCGGAGCGGTCATGTCAAAGGCATTGGCCGGGCCGGTGTCGTCCGAGGCGTAGATGCCGATGGTGCCGAAGTCGATCGTGGTCGAGGCGTTGCCGGTATAGTAGGCGCAGTCCGTCGACACAGCGCCCTTCAGGGTGAAGGTCGCGCCATCGTTGTTCGACGCCGTGCCATTGTTCGCAGCCGAGCTGCCCGAGATGGTGATCAGCGACACATTGCTGTTGACGCTAGGGTTCAGCGCATCGGCGATACCCACGATGGTCGTGTTGTTGCTGGTGCCCGTGAATGAAACCCCAGGAATGGTGCCGAACGGCGTCGAGATCGGGGGCGTAATCTGAACGGTGCCCGTAACGGAGCCCTGGTAGACGGTGCCGGCCATGGCGGGAGCGGCGGTCAGAGCCAGCGCGGCGGCGCCGGCCATCAGGGAAGCGAACTTCTTCATTTCAGTCTCTCCAAGCGAATGATTTCGCGAAAAATAGTCGATCGAGGCGGCAGTCCCTCCCCGTCCGATCTCGTCCAGTTAATCTTCCATTAACAAACGGTCAACAATAAAAAACGCCGTTAGCTACGATTTTCGGTGTATTCGCGTGGCGCGCGAAATCTTCGTTTTGCTCAAGCAAAGCAAAAATGAGCCTGCTTCTTCTTGAAGCAAGCGCCGAATCTATTCCGTATGCGCTATTAACTTGAACTTAATCGTTCAGACGCGAGGCGTTACCGTCACCGTCAGGGTTTCAGTATATTGACCTGCCAGAAGACCTGCTCCGGCCGGTTGCCTCGTGCGGAACTCGATCTTGCCGCCGCCGGCGGCGATGCCGTCCCCGCTGCTCAGCATTCCCATATGGTCGGCGCTGCTGAAGTTGGCCTGCACCGTGCGCGGTTCGGGCCGAAGCGTCGGAACGGTCAAGGTGACATCATAGGGCAGCACGCCCGCGAAGGGTCCTTCGCCCTGCGGCTTGCTGACGTGGGCCAGACCACCCCGCGCCGAGGTCACGCCCAGATCGAATGGCACGTTGCAGTTCAGACCGAAGAGCGCGGTGGCGCGTTCGCCGCCCGTCAACTCGCCGAAATCAATATCTCCGCCGCCTTGAATCTCACACCGTGGCACGATCTGGCCGACGACGTTGACATTCAGCGTCCGGCCCACGTCGCGGTTGTCGGCGACAGGCTTGGCCAGAGCCGGCGACGCGACGGCGAAGCCGATCAGCGCAACGGCGCCGCTTAAGCGACGGACCGACGCACGCAACGGCCTTGACGAATTTTGCATTGCCCCAATCCCGTTTCCGTCCCCAGGACGGCCCGTCACCCCGACGGTTCGCCCCACCCCTTCCAAAAGCCGTGCCACTCCGAATCGAGACGTTCGGCGACGGGCAGGCTTTGGTTAACAATCAGTTAACGGTGGCCGCTTTACGCCTAAGAGCAGCGGTATGCAATGCGTTTGCTGAACGGCGTTGTGCGTCAGGCCGCCGCAAGCGCGTGGCGTTCGGCGAACTTCGTCAACGTGTTCAGCGCGGCTCGGGCGACGACGCCAAGCAGGGTGTTTCGGCGATGATCACGCGCGTCCCTAGCGTCCTATCGTGGGACAACCACAGCTAGCGCACTGTTTCACAATGGCACACAAAATAGAGTGGCCGCAGGCAATGGCGCCGCTTCGTGGCCGTTGTGGACACGCGTAAAGGATCGGGACTGGAGCGGGTGAGGGGAATCGAACCCCTGACATTCAGCTTGGGAAGCTGACGCTCTACCACTGAGCCACACCCGCATTTTCCAGCGTTTTCAACGCCGCCGCTCCACGCAGGACGGAACAAACAAGCACCGTTTACTGCGTGGTTTACAGCTTTGTTCGCCAGCCGTTCTGATCTAGCCCGCCGTCTCGTTGCGGGCAAGCCGCTCAGCCGCTCTTCGAGCTATCGCTCCGGGGTCGACATAGCGGAGAAGAATGCGCTCGACGCCCTTCTCCTCCCAGCCCATTATCGTCGCCACCTCAAAGGTCGTGCATCCCGCAAGAAGCAACCGAGTCGCAGCGGTGCCCCGAAGATCGTGCAGGCGCTTCGCCACGCCCGCAGCCGCAGCAGCTCTGATGAAGGCTTGAGTAACGGAAGCCGGAAGCCATTTTCCGCCTCTCTCAGTCGTCAGGACGAAAGCTGAAGGGATTGCCCCGGACGCGATGACCTCCCGCCGTTCCTGGGTCAGCTGTTCGATGATCGCTCGCGCCGCCGGAGTCAGAGGCACCGTGGCAGTCACGCGCCCGCCGCTCTTGTTCGTTTTCACGATCAAAAAGTCGTCTCGAACCTGGTCCCACTTCAGATCGACCAAGTCGCCCCGTCGAAGTCCGGTCGCAGCCGCAAGACCAATGACATGACGAGCGCGTATAGTCGCTTTTGACAGGATCGCTTCCAGCTCGTCGTCGGTTACGATTTGTTCGGCTCGATTGACGTTATGAAGCTTCTTGAAGGACGTGGCTGGATTGTTTTCGACAAGCCCTTCCTCCATGCCGAAGGCAAGGACGCGCCGAAGAACCTGAATGCCATAATCCGCCTTACGCGGCGTCTCGGCCATCGAGTTGCGCCATCGCTTGATCGCATTGCGCGCCGCTGCAGCTTTGAGAAGACGTAGTTCCAAACTGCCGAACTGCTTGTCTATGACATCAAGCCAGCGAGACCATTGAGCGCGCGTGGACGTTGCCAGTTTGGGCAGCCCATCGGGATCGCCCCGATAGAGGACGACCAGATCATGAATGGTTTTCGTCGGCTTCTGACCTGCCACACGCGATGCTGCGTATGCCTTCACGAGATCGTCGACGCCCGCGAGTTCGGCTTGTCGGGCACCTTGCAGATCCGCCCCGGTGTATGTGGCTAGGCGGGGCGCGCCTCGTCCTCGGTACGCATAGACGTGGATATGGCAGCGTCCGTCGGACAGGTGACGAATGACTCGGTGCATGTGAGGAAGCACGGCTCGCTTAATGCCCATTTCCGGCCTCCCAGGCTGCGAACTCCGCTTCCAAATCCAAGTCGGTCTCTGGGCGCTCGGAGTTCATGCCTCCTAGGCCGTCGAGCCACCTATCGAGCGCAACCTTGTCCCAGCGCGGAGCAGCGTCGCCCTTCTGGGACAATGATACGGGGCCGACCGGAATACGGCGAAGAATGTCGGTCGATTTGTAGCCGACATAGCTCGCAGCTTGTTGGGCTGTGAACATGCGAGGCTGAATGGACTGGGTGTGCGCAGGGCGCGACTTGGGGATCACGTCGTGAGACGTGGAGGACGGTTCCAGGTTCATGGAAACTCACTCTGAAGCAGATAGTAAGGCGCTGCTGCCGCCTTTAAGCCCCGCTCTTACGGGGTGAGGACAAGTGGCGAACAATCGCCGACCTGATGACTCTAGTTTACTAGAATGCGAGAAAAAGGCAAGCATTTCCCGCATTCTAGGCCAGAAAAGGCTGAACGTCGTGCCGGTCACGCCGGGAGACCATCGGCCCAAGCCAGCTTCAGGCGACCACCGGACAGAACTAGTTTCCAGATGCCGACTGCACGCCCCGCAGGAATGGTGGCGTCGCCAAGGAAGCGCTCGCCTTCCTCGACCAGCCAGTGGACGCTGAGGTTGGCGTACATCTCCGCATGAGCCTTCGTGCGCTCAGTCAGGACGCCGCAGGAATAGGCCACTGCGTCCTGCTGTACGTCGCAGACTATGGGCTCGATCCCGGAGACTTGGTCTCCGAGCATGGTGATGAGGTTGTAGGTCGTCATGAGGTCAGTCCGCTTGTGATGTCGGACGACCTTATCTGGTTGCAGACTCTCTGGTTCTGGCTTCCACACTCTCGACGTTGGCGATCTTCATCACCCTTGCAGCGTGGCGACCAGCTTGCCGATCTGCGCCGGGCTGAACTCGGGGTCGGCGTTCTTCGTGGCGAGCCGAAGGGCGTCGATCATCAGCGCCTCGTTGGACGAGACCGTCCTGCGTTGGAGCAGTTCAACGAAATCAGCCGGCACCTCCTTGTCCCGGTCGCGCTGTTGAGCGAGCCAGAGGCGATAGAGTTCGGCGGGATCGAGACCCAGCAGCGCCGCGAGGGACGCGATCCTGGCAAGCGGCACTGGTGTTTGTCCGGTCCTCCACATGCTGATCATGTTTGGGGCGCCTATGCCGAGGCGATCGGCGGCCTCGGTGTTGGTCAGGCCCAGCGATGACCACCGGCTATCCAGGAACTCAGACAGCGGCGTCGGCGATTTCCCGTGCGCAGTCCTAGCGCCGCCCCTGCGTTTGATCGTGTCCATTTCGATCAGCCCTCTCCAGAATGACTCGGCGTCAGAAGTAAGTCGTCAAGCCGCCACGGTTGCAGGTGAGAGGATAGTCACGCTTGTTGCCGGGGAAGGCTTCATCGCAGGTCGGACCCGCTCCCTCCCCTGAAAGACGGGCTTCCAGCCGACGATGGAACAGATCCATTTCTTCCGGCGTAAGGCCACCGACCGCCGTCAGGGGGATGTCCGTCATCAGACCAGATGCATCCGGGATCGCCATGTCCAGAGGGCCGCGATTGCCAGATCGCGTGGCCGCATTCACGAACACCTCGGTTCCGCCCTGACCTGGTTGAATACGGACCACCCAGAAGTCGGTGCCGACGACGTTGGAGAGGCCCATGTAGCTGCTCCAGCCTCTCGCGGCTGAAAGTCCGGTCTCGGTCAGCGCTATCTGGAAGCGGCGATCGGTGTGGGTCAGCACCTCATGAGCCGCTCTCCGAACATCATCAGGGCTGGCCGCATAACGATGGGTCGATGCCTGTTGCTTCGCAGCCAGAAGGGTTTGCTGGGCAGCGAGATCCGAAGTCGGGCGGCTGGCGCACCCGGCGAGCACTGTGACGCAGGCCAGGGTGATGCTCCCCAGAGCGCGATGCCGTCGCGTTGCCTTACTAGTCAGACCTATCGTCGCCATTGCCGACCTCCCCGCAGTCCTACCAAACAAGCTGGTTCCGAAATCGAACCAAGCCGCTGCGCCTCTAGCGCAGGTCTTCCTCCCTTGGAAGGCGCGCGGATGCGAAAGTGGGTTTCATCTCCAGACTACCGGGCAGCCGTCCAAGTCATCGTGTCTGCAAGGGTCGAGAAGGGGCTGACGCAGCGAGAGGTCGAGCGTCGTCTGGGCAAGACGCACCATGGCTGGTTGGCAAAAATCGAAGTCGGCGAACGTCAGATGAACGTCCTGGACATGATTGCCATCGCTCGGGCCATCGGGGTGGATGAACGAGCGCTGTTTGACGATTTGGTCAGCAAGCTGCCCGAGAACCTCGACGTTTGAGAGTCGGTAGGATCTCAGCGGGGGTCGACAATCCGCCTCGCCTCAGCCGCGCGCTCTTCCTCGATAAGACGACCAAGCCGGTTGCTCTGCCGCTTCAGATAGACGCCATAGACCATGAGCGGTGCGGTGATGACGAGAAGGGCCAGGATCCCTTGGAGCTCGTTGGGCATTGGCACACCTCATGCTGGATGCTCGACCCTACGCCGCGATATGATGGAACTCCAGAACCCCGCGCGAAGTCCGTCGCCAGGCCGGCTGCCGATTTCCGGGTTCGACCCATTGCAGATTTCGGGGTGCGTTAGCAAAGTCGACGATGCTCGCCCGACTTGACACGCCAGAGCGGCGCGGATCGACCTAGGATGCCTAATGCCACTAATCACATTCGATGTAACCGGCGCGGCTGTGTCGTCTCGGCTAGAATACGGAAACGCTGATTGGCATGTCACATTACACCTAGCCTTGCCGTTCGATGAACACATGACGCTAGCGACCGGCGAAGACGTTCGAACCGTCCGCCTCGCTCTCACGATCAAAGCGATGACGGCGGAACACGACCGTTGGCTTCAAGAACGTCGGATTAAGCCCGACCGTCCGGTCATTGGGCAGATGCACTATTTCGACGGACCTCCCGCGATCCTGTCGGACGCCCACATTCCGGCAGACGCATTCGACCGCATCTTCGGGCTTGTTCAAGCGGGTCACATGCCGAGCACACTAACCGTTGAAATAGAAAGCCTCGACTACGATTGGCGACCGGACGGAAGCGGGAAGGTGTGGGACAACCGCGTAAATCCCATCGTTCCGGTTACGGACTTGAACTTTGATGTGCCGGTAGTGGGGCCGACCAAAGTGAGCGAGCCGGATCAGCTATCGGAAGTGGCAAAGCTAGTTCGCGCGTCCATCACCCTCCAAAAGTGGACGCTTTTCGCACTGATCGCAGCAACGGCTGTGCTCGCCTTTAGCCTATAATCGCTGACGGACCACTGGCACTTAAACCCTTCTCCTACGTCCACGCCCCACCTTTCACGATCCCGGCGATCCAGAACCACTCTGCGCCCTTTACCGTGACCGGCACTCCGTCTTCCGCTTCTGCCACGGCTGGGAGCCCGTGTTTGACGCCAGAGCAGGCCGCTACGTTGATCGATTAGAAGACCGCTCACGCCCTTATCAGCGTAGGTGCGAACGATCTCGTACCCGTTGCAGCACCGCATAGGTGGCGATGGCCGTCTTCTGCTGCAGTATCGAACTGTCCTGGCGCTCAGTGGACATGCGGACGTATTGAGCGGCCCGCCTTTTGGTCACTTCCGTCATTCCGCGCCTCACAGCACAAGTCGGATGACTGGAGTATGCCACCTTCAAGGAAAGGCGGAAGGCCGTGCTTGAGTCGCTCGGGTCAAAGAAGGGGCCAGAGCGACCGCCGGCGGACTATCGCTGCAGCGAGAGCTGGCTGTGATGGCTAGCGCCCCTTTTTAAGAAGCGCCAGCGAGCCGTCCTCCTTAACGAACGAGTGCGGGGGATTTGCGAGTAAACGCAGCACGATTTCAGATGGCCGACACAATGCAGCTCCAAGCGATGTGACGACGATCGGTCGATTGACGAGGATTGGATGCTCGACCATCGCGTCGATGATCGTATCGTCGGATACACCTTCTTCCAGCAGGCCCAACTCTGCCGCTGGCGTCCCCTTCTGCCGTATGAGTTCACGCAATGGCGCGGCGATGAGCGTCGATAGGCTTCGTAGAAGCTCCGGCGTCCACCCTGCGTCGAGATACTCGATCACTTCCGGTTCTTCTCCGGACGCGAGGATCATAGCCAGCGTGTTCCTGGAGGTGCCGCAGTTGGGGTTGTGATAGATGGTGACGTTGGTCATTGCGCCCTCTTGCTTGCGGCGCGCCTGACAGCTGCGCCAGCCTCATACCAACTCTTCGAACGGTTCACGATGCTGACAACCGACAGCATCACCGGCACCTCAACCAGCACGCCAACGACGGTCGCAAGAGCCGCGCCCGATTGGATCCCAAACAGACTGATGGCGGCGGCGACGGATAGCTCGAAAAAGTTGCTCGCTCCAATCAATGCTGATGGTCCCGCCACACAGTGCTGCTCGCCAGTCATTCGATTGAGGACATAAGCGAGGCCGGAGTTCAGATAGACCTGGATCAGGATAGGCACCGCCAGCAGAGCGATGATCATCGGCTGCTCCAGCACCTTCTCACCCTGGAAGCCGAACAGCAGGATCAGGGTCAGCAGGAGCGCCGTCAAAGACGCGGGCTGGATCAATCGCAATGTCCGCGCCAGCGCCGCTTCTCCTTGAGACAGCAGCGCCCTCCGGATCACCTGCGCAATGATAACCGGCACGACGATGTAGAGGACGACGGAGAACGCCAGTGTCGCCCAAGGAACCGTGATGGCAGACAGGCCCAGCAGCAGGCCGACTACCGGCGCGAAGGCGACGATCATGATCAGGTCGTTCACCGCGACCTGGGACAGGGTGAAGTTAGGGTCGCCCTTGGTCAGATTGCTCCAGACGAACACCATTGCGGTGCAGGGTGCTGCGGCCAGCAGGATCAGTCCGGCGATGTAGCTGTCGATCTCGCCCACCGGGAGCCAGAGACGAAAGACGACCGCCAGGAACACCCAGGCAAGGAAAGCCATAGAGAAGGGCTTAATGCCCCAGTTGATTAACAGGGTGACGCCTATGCCGCGCCAGTGACGACCGACGCCGGAGAGCGCGGAGAAATCGACCTTGATCAGCATGGGTATGATCATCAGCCAGATCAGGATGGCGATCGGCAGATTGACTGATGCGACCTCCATCGCCCCCAGCGCCGCGAATAGGTCGGGGGCGAGCGCGCCCAGCCCTATGCCTGCTACGATGCAGAGGATGACCCAGACGGTGAGATAGCGCTCGAAGACTGACATCAGAGAGACCCAAGCCCCGTCATTGAGGTTGGGCAGGGCAACAGGTCGCTTGGCTGACGATGTCGGCAAGCGGAGCGCACACGCTGGGAGAACCTCGGCAACAGTCCTCCATCAGGAAGGCGAGCAGCCCGGTCATGCAGTCGTAGTCGGCGGTATAGATGATGGACCGTCCGTCGCGCCGAGACGAGGTCAACCCTGCGTTTGTCAGGATGGTGAGGTTGTTGGACAGGGTGCTGCCCGCCATCTCGACCTCTGCCCCGAGGACGCCAGCGGCGAGCCCTTCCGGTCCCGCCTGGACGAGGCTGCGGAAGATGTTGAGCCGACCTTCATGTGCCAGCGCCGATAGGGCTGAGACCGCGTTCTTCGTTTCCATACTTCACGAATATCCGAAATATATGGCATAGGGAAGCCATGACCGATTTCCCCGCTCTCGACGCCGCTTATATCAGCACCCCGACCCTGGAGGCTCTGACGCCTCCGATGGAGTTCACTCACCCGCCTCGCTTCCTCCTGCTTTACGGGTCGCTGCGAGAACGGTCTTTTAGTCGCCTGTTGGTCGAGGAGGCGGATCGGTTGCTTCGCTCGTTCGGGGCCGAGACACGGATCTACGACCCGCGCGGCCTACCTCAGCCTGACGACGTAGATCCGTCCCATCCCAAGGTGCAGGAGTTGCGCGAGGCGTCGCTTTGGTCGGAAGGGCATGTCTGGTGCAGCCCTGAAAGGCATGGCTCCATGACCGGGATATTCAAGTCTCAGATTGACTGGCTACCCCTTGAGAGCGGCGGGGTTCGTCCGACCCAAGGGCGCACGCTCGCGGTCATGCAGGTGAACGCTGGATCGCAGTCATTCAACACGGTCAATCAGCTGCGCGTCCTAGGACGGTGGATGCGGATGATCACCATCCCGAACCAATCGTCTGTGGCGAAGGCGTTCAAAGAGTTCGACGAGGCCGGTCGCATGTTGCCGTCCGCCTACTACGAACGGTTGGTCGATGTGATGGAGGAGCTGTTCAAGTTCACACTGCTAACCCGAGGGCAAGCCGACTATCTCGTCGACCGCTACAGCGAACGTAAGGCGGTCGGCCAGCACCCAGCATCATCATCATTGGGCGATGCCACTCAAGTTCAGCGCCCATAAGGTAAGAGCATTCTGATGGCCCGAACACGCTAACCGCTTCCGGGCGGAACGGGCGAAGTCAGGGTCCACGTCCCCGGACTTATACCCTGGACCACGCCTGCATCCTGGTCGCTCAATCATACGAAGCCACCGCCCAGAACCACCGATAAGCTCAGGCGCTCTTCACTTCTGAACACATGAGCGTGGGCGTGAAATGGTCAGCACCGACCGGGGGTGTAAGGGATCCGATCCCAGTCGGTCGGCACGTAAGGGACCCTGATGGCTCCAGGCACCCCAAACCTAAGACTTCGTCCTACTGACGCATCCTTTCCGGCACGAACAATCGTCCGTGCTGACGCTCGACGATCTCCTTAGTCCCGATCTGCTCCAGGTCTGGCGGCAGGATCGAGAAGACCCTCCGGTCCGAAACCAGAGCAAGGTTGATCAGGCCCCAGACACCGTCCTTGGCGAACCGCTTCTCCAGGTCGTCCCGGATGGTGTCGCGGGTCATGTGGCTCTGGTTGCCGGTGCGGAGGCAAGCGTGGAGATCTTCCTTCGCCAGAACCTCGATGCAGCGACAGACCAGCGCCCTGGCACGGGTGGCTTCGTCAGCTGCGTCCCGGCGAGGAGCAGCACGTGAGAACCTCCAGTCTGGTTCGAGATCGGTCCAGTGCGCTTCCTGTCGGAGATACCAATGCATCCGATGGATGACGTACCTGAGCGCTTTCCGAGCAGCATCCTCGGACACCACCTGATCCAGACCGACGTAGGTCCGGAAACGGTCCTGGTCGATGGGATTTTCGATCAGGCCGGCACAGGTTCGAGCGTCCCGTTCCCACTGCTTCAGGGACTGGTCGTAATGCGCCCGGAGAGCGTCGCTGAGCGCGATGCAGACCCTTTCCTTCAGTCCTGCCAGGAAGGGCTCCGAGTGGGGCTCCTGGGGCACCTGGAGACTCATTCTCCGGATGCTGGTCTTGTTCAGGTCGTTGCGGATCAGATCCGTGATCCACTGGGCGATGTGGGCGTTGGCGTAGTCCCTGGTCTGCCAGCTGCCGTCGAACTCGAAGACGCCGGCGAACACGTCGTCCCATTCGATGTCGAAGGTCAGGGGATCGAGGCTGGTCTGAACGATCCGCCAGTCCGTGAGCTGGGTGATGAAGTCCGCCGCCTCGAGGGCGATGGGGGCGGTGATGTGGTCCGGCATGGTGATGCTCGGGGTGGGGGTAATCATTTGCCACCTCCGGTCGGTTGCCCAGCCAGGTCCCGGCATCTCCGGGCCTCCTGCTCCGAGATGAGTCTCAGAAGCCTGTCGGCGGTTACGGGGTCGAGCGCCGGGAGCTTCAAGTCAAGCTGTTGCCGATCGCCTGCAATAGCGAGATCAATCAGTCCCCAGCAGCCGCTCGATGACATTCGTGAGTCGATTTCGGCTTGCAGCAGCACGACGACCTCATCGCTGCTCAACTCCCGCAGTTCGACTTCCGGGAGAAGGGCTAGGAAGGCGCAACTCGCCCGGTAGACGAGATTGCGGGCTCGCTCGTGAGGCTTGCCGTCGTATCGCGCGCCTAGAACATCGCCCAGTTTCCATGGGTCAGCCTTGATCGTCGGGGCACCCGAGGTATCGACAGCAAGCGCCATCGATTTGAACACGTAGTTGAAGCCTCGCCGTAAGTCCCTCGGCTCGATCACCTGATCCATGCCGAGGTAGGTGCGGACGGCGTTCGCATCCTCGGGCGACTGCCAGAACAGTTCGTCTTCCACCCTCCCGCACCAGATGTCGGGCAGGCTTTCGCCTCGCAGGTTCAGGTCGTTCCGGATCCGAGTGAGAACGAACGACCTCAAATCGTCGAGCTTGGCCCGTTGTGCTGCTGCATCATCACGGATGGAGGCGTCGATCCCGCGAAACCGCAGGTGTCGGTCAGTCATCCTGCCGACGATTTGGAGAACCTGATCGGCGACATGACCACGAGCACGGTCTTCATACCGGGGCGTTCCGATGCCCTGCGCACAGAGTTCGAGCTCGGTAGGATTTTCGACCGAGACGGATACAGGATCCCAGCTGGAGAACTGCAGGCACCAGCTGATTTGCGAAACGTGTTTGAAGGCGGCCAACGCAGCGCGTTGGTCGATGACAGCCGGAAGCCAGGATCCGGCGGCGAAAAGCGATTGCATGTAAAACGGAAGAGAGAAGGTTTCTTACCGACCCCCTCGGGGGTCAGCGCACTGACCACTCAGGGCCAGCGTAACCGGAACAGGTGTCCGGGTGAGGGAGGTCGAAGCGAGCCCCGAACCGTTTCAACATGCTACAGCAACGCATCCGGTATGTCGAGTGCCGATGAAACGAACTTGCCGACATCGACGGCTTCCGGAGCGCGCCGCAGGCGCTGGCGAAGGAGCTGGAGATGTAGGCAAGTTGCGCGCCGAAGGCGTGCAGCAGCCGCTTCGTTTCTTTTTCTTGATAGAGATGTCTCTATCAACCCGGTATCTATTATATTCTTAAGAAACCTGGGCGAGCGCGAGCGTGCGCATACTTCATCCTTACTGAAAAGTCAAGAAGTTTTGGCGAAACCGCCCGCCCGCGCGTCCGGTGAGATGGGTGATTTTCCGCCCAGTGGAGTCGCCTTAAGGCTCTCCGCGAAGCTTCCCTCAGAAGCGCAGTTTATGCGGCCTCCACGGGCTCCTGAGCGGCTTCTAGACCCATGCCAGCCTGCTGCTTGATCCTGTACACGCTCGCCCGCCCGATTTTCAGACGGCGGGCCGTCTCGGCGGGGCCGACACCGGCCTGGAGGAGGCGCAGCACTTCATCAGGAACAATGGTTTTCGGCCTGCCACGATACACTCCAGCGGCCTTCGCCTTCTCGATGCCTTCCCGTTGACGTTCCCGGCGAAGGTCGCCCTCGAACTCCGCGACCGCCGCCAGCATGTTCAGCATGAGTCTTCCTCCGGATGTTGTCGTGTCGATTGCTCCTTGCTGGATGGCGCGGAACTCGACGCCCTTGTCCATCAGCCGGTCAACGATGTCGCGGAGGTCCGACATGGACCGCGCCAGGCGGTCTAGCCTTGTGACCACAAACACATCCCCATCCCTCACGTAATCCAGCGCGACGGCGAGCTGAGCGCGACCCTTCTGACTCGTGCCGCTGACCTTCTCCTCGAAGATCCTGGTGCAGCCCGCCGCGCGAAGTTGTTCAGCCTGGATCTCCAGCGACTGCCCTGTCGAACTGACCCGTCCGTATCCGATGATCGCCACGCGATGCCCCTGTCTCGTTGAGGTCTAGACCATACACCGAGACCGTATCGGAAGTCGGGTTACAACCCATACGAGACGCGGGAAATCGTCTCGAGCGGACGCCTCGCGGGGTATACCCAAATAGGTCAGACCATTACGCGCGCTGGCACTCGAGGCTGAACCGCTAGGCGGGATCGGACGGCGTCGTAAACCTCGATTTCGCCATCGGACTCAATCGTGACAGCAAGCCCGAAAGGAACGGCATCCGGCAAATCATCCGCGTTGTCAGGGCGACGAGACACAACGATCGGGACGGCGGCATTTTCCACCAGCGCTCGCGCAGTCGCGCCTTCCCAACAGCGATGGAAGGTCGTCCCACGCGCTGCGGCAACTTTTGCGGTCTGACCCGACTGAGGAGTTACGCCGATTAGAGGGTTGAGATCGGGCTCTTCAATCTGCAGCCGCACGGCCTTGTATGTTCTTCGACCGATGTCGATCGGTGTGAACCAAGCCAGTGTTGCGGTGACTCGCCTGACTGTCCGATTTCCGAACAGGCCAGCCGGGATAGGTAGCACGAAGGAACGCCCCTCATCGACGCCGAGCGTGCCGTGCCCCCATAGAGTTGCACGCGAGGCCAAGCACGCCGTCGCTTCTGACCAGTCAGGGAAACCATAACCGAATAGTCTTCGGACGTTCGCACTTCGTCGTTGATGTAGGCGGGCATCTGCAGGGCCAAAGACCTGATGGATCAACTCGCGCGACTCCGGCGGAACTGTCGCACGATGGACCAAGAGCGCCTTAAGTATCAGCGCCTGTCGAGCGCGATGCAGGTTCGTGAAGACCTCTCCGTATGCATCGACGAGGGCATCGTAGATCTGGTGGGATGCTCGAGCCGTCAGAGCCGTCGCGCCACTCGTGAAGCCTGACCATGCCGACATCTCTGGCTCTGAACCTGCGACTTTCAAGCCGCCTAATGAGTTCGCATTCGAGTATCGCAAGACGGTTGGACTATCGATTGGGCTCGATCTTCCTCGCAAACGCCCACCAGGCGCCAGCAGATCTGGCTTCACGGCGTTCCGAAAACCTGGGCCGTGCCGACTTGCCGGTGAAGGAAGTCGCCCGCTGGGCAAAGCGTCGTGACTGTTCGCGACCGTCTCGGCAATTTCGAGAGCATCATGATGCGCCGCGCCCACCGTGAGGGCATTCGTGGCTTCAGCTGGAGAAATGATGCGACGATGCGGCAAGGCGTCCCGCATCGCGGCCAGACTGGCGCTTGTGCGAGCCTCGCCGACGAGGGCTCGGAAGTGGTCTTCGCTCTCAACCTCCGGAAAATGGAGGTCACGGACGTTACCGGCGCTAACTAGGAACAAGACCCCATACTCAAACGACAGCCAATCGATGGCGCGCGCCCAAGGCGACATTCGTCCGGCGAAGGGGCGGGTCGCGTCCCCCATTGATATGCTGATCACGAGAACGCTTGGCGCAGCGGCGACCTCCGGCGGTCTAGGCACAAACATCTCCCGCACAGCGCGGACGACATCGTCCACGACCAAACGGTCATCAGGGAAGCGCTCATCATCATGTTCGACGGAGGCATACATGACTGGCCTGAAGAAAACCGGGCGTTCGAGCGGCGGCTCACCTGCTTGGAGATCTCCCCAGATCACCAGCGACGACATTGCCGTCCCGTGCTCCCGACGCCCCACAGACATGGCGGACAAATCGTCAGGATCGAAGACAGTCAGGCGCCCCCGCAACAAGGGGTGGTTTGAGAGAGGGACTGCATCGAGAATGGCAACGATGGGCTCCCCAAGCGGATCAGGCGCAACTCGCGCATCCGGATCGGCATCGGACGCATGGAGGTTATCGGCGAAACTCTGTGGCCTGATGGCAAACACGTCGGGCTGTTCAGCTAAGCTGCCCGCTTCCCTCAGCGCCACGGAGCGGACAGCTGGCGCGGGCAACCGAGCTAGTATTGCCTCATAGCCGATCTCGGGAATTGAGGCGGTCCTGACGACTTGGCCTCCCAATCCCTGCACAATCGCACCGACTCTTTGCGCCGTCGTGTTGCGGGCAGCATCAGATCCCCGACTGACGAGCTCGATTTCGATGCGTATATCCTCTCCATCGATCAGATCGAGAAGAAGAGCCGCAGCTTCGTCCGTCACACGGTCTCTTGGCCCCCACCGGCGCAGGTCATGGAGACATCTGAAAACGGAGGCCCAAGAGGCATGGTTGGGTCCTAGAGGACGATCTGACTTGTGCAGGTCCCACAGACGTAGGATTTCGTGCAGCGCCTGCGCGTCTGGGACCGTTAGGTATAGAGCGCCGTCCGCTTCGTCTTCATCCGGATCATCGAACTCACCTTCCTCCTCGCTCAGAAGCTGGAGGCCCGGAACCTGCCGGAGCGCTCTCGAGAAATCAGCGGTCGTCCCTGTCAACTCAAAAACGATGATCGTTTCAGGTGCCAACGCAGCAGGGTCGTCTCGCAAAGACAGGCCGTTTTGCTCTCTCGCGAGCACGTTCCGCAGGCGGTCGAATTTAGGGCCGACTCGAGCGTCCTGATTTACTGGCTGAGCCGGTTGAGGAGGAGGAACGAACGCTGGCGCTCCCCTTCTTCTTTCCGCCATCTGTGGCGGATCGAACGTCAGTAGTGGCTTCGACGGATCGCTCGCCATCACCAGGAACCCTCATGCGGGAAGCCCACACTCGGGACCGCTCTCGGATTGCATCGTTCAACGAAATTCCGGCGTCGGCAAGGATTAAGCGTCGCCTTATTTCGCGAACAAAGTCACCGGCTTCTGCGAAGCTGGACAAAGCTAGTTTTGCAACCGCTGCGACAGCATCGCGAGACAGCACTCCCTCCGTAGCGAGAGCGTTCTTCACGTAGTCCAGCACCATTGGTTGCGAGGGCTTCGCCATGGAAAGACGCATCTCGAACCGTCGCCAGGCGGCCCGATCTAACAGCTCCTCGTGGTTGGTAGCCGCTATGAGGACCACGTATGTCGGCAAAGCGTCAATTTGCAGCAGCAAGCTGGAAACGACTCGCTTGATCTCCCCGGTCTCATGAACGTCCCCGCGTTCCTTTCCGAGAGCGTCGAACTCATCGAACAAGATTACGCAGGGTGTCGTGCGGACGTAGTCGAACAGTCTTTTGAGACGCTGATTTGTTTCGCCGAGGTAGCTACCTATGAGAGCATCATAACGGACCACAAAGAATGGGACCGAAAGAGCCTCAGCGATCGCTTCCGCCAGCGAGGTCTTCCCGTTGCCTGGTGGCCCAGCCAATAAGATCCGGTGTCGAGGCTGCACCCCGTATGATCTCAGCAAATCGCCTCGATGGTGTTCAGTGACCAGCTCCTCGACTTGCTGGCGGACTGACGCATCGAGCACCAAGTCATTTAGGGTGCGTCGCGGCTGGCTCTCGAGAATGAAGTCTCGGCCAGAGGCTATCGAAGGAGACGACGACGCAAATGAAGCAGCTGAAGCTGGGGCAGCTAGACTAGCTGACAACGCCTTTGACAACCTGTCAGCGTATACGTCGTGGCGCTTCGACCTTTCCTCCGCAATCATGGCCTCAACAGTGCTCTTCATAAGAGCCTTGTCGCTACCAGCTGCTGCTCGAACGAGGGATATGATCAGGTCAGCTCGTGCCATCGCTTCGGAAACAGCCGAACCTTTCTGGAGTATGATGCATCATCCTATCCAGCTATCGGCACGACGCAAAGATGACGATGTCATTTTTGGCCGAACTAACCGCATACCGGGAGTGACCCGACCTCGCTCCAAGTCGACCAAGCAGTTTACAGAACGTTGGGCGCTACCAGGCGCAGCTGCCCTGGATTGGAGCCAGTTTGCAGCTAAGCGATTGAAATCCAGTCGCTCGAACCAGCTTGGGAAGCTGACGTTCTACCTCTGAACTACACCCGCACAGAAAAAAACGCCGGAGGGGCATGTGCGCGCTCCGGCGTCGATTGTCTTAGCCGCCTCGGCGGCCGCGCTCAAGGCAGAGGTTATTGCGCCGCTTCGACCGTCATGCCGCGCTTTTGCAGGATGGCCTGGACGCTGTCGTCGCCGGTCAAGTGGGCGGCGCCGACGGCGATGAAGGCGGTGCCGGAGCCTTCGAGCAGGGTCTGGATCTGGTTGGCCCAGTCGGTATTCCGATCGACCAGAACGGCCTGATACAGCGCCGGCGAGGCCTCCTTCATTTCCTTGATCGTGACGCGGTCCAGCGTGGCGACGTCCCCCCGGGCCCAGGCCTCGACCATTTCATCCAGTTTTGTGGCGGCGTTCTCGTAGTCCTTCAGCGTCTCGCGCAGGAAGACCAATTGCACGTCGTCGGGCAGGCCGGCCAGGATGCCGATCTGCTTGTCGATGGTCTCGAAACCGTGGATCGGCTTGCCCGCCGCCTCGGCCCGCGCCTTGAGCACCAGTTCCACGCCGGACTTGGGATCATAGCCGGCCTTGATCAGCGGCGCGACCGACAGGCTGAGCGCCGCCAGCCAGGGCTTCATCGGCTGAAGCTGGGCGGCCGAGGCGCCCATGGCCTGGGCGGCCGCGTCCAGTTCGGCGCTTTCTTGCGGCGTCAGGCGGCTGGACAGGGGCGTCTCGGGCGACAGACCATGCTGCTGTATCAGCGGCATGATGGCGGCTTGGTCGTCGGGATTGCTGATCTCGAACCAGATGTCCGAGGCGCTGTCGAAGGCGGCCTCGACACGGGGACTGGACCAGCCGGTCGCCGGGCGAAGCACATGGACCGAGCCGAACAGATACAGTGTCGAATCCGCATCCTTGACCACCCACAGGGCGGGGCCTTCGCCCTGGATCGGCGCAGGGGCGGCCGGCGCGGCGGTCTGGGCCAGGGCGTCGGCCGGGACGCCGGCGATGGCGACGAACAGCGCCAGGCCGCCGGCGACGCCCAGGGCGCCGCGCGCCAGGCTGGAGACGGACGACAGAAGGCGATCAGTGAAGGTCATGAGAGGTCTCGTTGTTGTCGAAAATGATGGAGAAAAAGGACCGATCAGGCCTGATCGTCCGAGAAGATGGACTCGATGGGCTGGCCGAAGACGCGGGCGATCTTGAAGGCCAGCGGCAGGGAGGGGTCGTAACGGCCGGTCTCCAGTGCGTTCACGGTCTGGCGCGACACGCCCAGATGTTCGGCCAGTTGCGCCTGGCTCCAGTCGCGCTCGGCGCGCAGAACCTTGAGACGATTGTTCATGGCTCAGCCCCGCATCCGCGCCAGCCACCACCACACCCAGACGACGGTGTAGCCGATCAGCATGGGGGCGATCATCAAGGCGGCGCCGGCGGACACATAGTCGATGGGCGAACCGCCCGAGCCGATCTCGCGCGCGATGATGTCGCGCCACGGCCCGGCCGAGGACAGGATCAGGCCGACGCCGCTGACGCACATGCCCGCCGTTCCGCCCCAGTACCAGGCCGCCTTGTGCGCCTCCCGCGCAGCCTCGTCGATCACGCGCATCCATTCGGCGCCGATCCACAGGGCGCCGACCATGATGGCGGCGGCGAAGACTGCGGTCACGATCAGTTCGCCCATCTCGGGCGCGATCCATCCCGAACTGGAGGCGTAGCCGACCGCGACGCCGCCAAGGAAGGCGAACAGCAGGCCGCCGCCGAACGTGATCACCGTCGCCTTGATTACCGGCCGCCACTTACGCATCAGTCAACACCCCTTGTCCTATTGACAAGCTACATTGACATCAAGGCCTTGGCGCTGTCAAGCGCCCTTTCCACAGAAAAGACGTCTACTCGATCTTGGCGGCGGCGATCAGTTCGGGGCGAGCGATGGCGCGGGGCGCGGTTTCGACCGGCGTCAGATCCGGCAAGGCCTTGCCCTCGTGATCGACCTGCAGATCCTCGAACCGGCGCGCGGAGACCATGACCTGGCTCTCGAGCGAGCCGACGAACTGATTGTATTTGCCGACGGCCGTATCCAGAGCCCGTCCGACGGCTGAGGCATGGCCGCCCATGACCGACAGCCGCTTGTAGAGTTCGCGGCCCAGGGCGGCGACCTTGTCGGCGTTGGCCGCCTGCTCTTCCGCGCGCCAGCCATAGGCGACGGCCTTGCACAGGGCGAACAGGGTCGAAGGGGTGACGATGACGACGCGCGAGGCCATCGCCTGGGTCATCAGGTCCGGCTCGTGGTCCAGAGCCGTGACCAGGAAGGCGTCACCGGGCACGAACAGGACGACAAAATCGGGGCTGGGCTTGAACTGGTCCTGATAGGCCTTGGACGACAGCTGGCGCACATGAGTCTTCAGGCTGGCGGCGGTGCGCAGGCCGACCGAGCGGGCGCGCGCCTCCTCGTCGCCCTCCCCGTCGTCGAAGGCCAGCGGGACCTTGGCGTCGATCACGAACATGCCGCCGCCGGGCAGGCGGACGATGAAGTCGGGCCGGTTCTGGCGGCCCTCGTCGTCGGCGCTGGAGGTCTGTTCGGTGAAGTCGAACCGCCCGGCCATGCCGGCGGCCTCCAGAACGTTGCGGCACGTCTGCTCGCCCCAGCGGCCACGCCGGCCGGTGTTGCCGCGCAGGGCCTCGGTCAGCTTGCGCGCCTCGTCGCGCGTGGCGGAGGAGGCTGTCATCAGCTGGGCTAGCTGTTCACGCAGCCCCCCGGTCTCTTCGGACCGCGTCTTCTCCAGCGCGGCGACATGCTCCTGGAATTTGGTCAGGGTGTCGGCGACAGGTTTCAGCTGGGCGGCCATCCGCTCCCGCGCCAGCTGGTCTTGGGCGCGGAAGGTCTCGGTCGCGCGACTGACCATCTGATCCGCCACGACCTGGGCCGACTGCGCCGCCTGGGCCTTGAGCAGTTCGCCCATGGTCACACGGCTTTCCTCGACCAGATCGATGCGGGCCTTGGCCGCCGCCAGCGCGCCGCTCGTCCTCTGCCAGCCCATATAGGCCCACAGAAAACCGCCCGCGAAGGCGGCGGCCAGGACAGCGAGGATCGGCACAAGCATGTTCATGCTCCGTTCCTAACGGGAGTCGCCTTCAATGAGAAGCGGGCCCTTCCGGCGCCGCTTGTCCGGAACGTCGCCGTTGCGATGACGTTGGTGTCTCAGCCATTTGCACGAAGGACCCGCCCATGACCCCGGAAAAGCCCCACCGCCACGACACCGCCGCCGACGCGGTGCACGACGGCCGGCCGGTCGATGCCGAACTGGTGCGCAGCGGCCGCAAGAACCCGCGGATCGCCGTCATCCTGGCGATCTCGACGCTGGCGGCGGCCATTCTGCTGCTGGGCCTGTGGTTCGTGACCAACGGCGCGTTCGACTCCAAGAACGCTGAGACCGGGCCCGAGGCGGCCGCCGCCGAAACCCAGGCCTTCGCCGGCGACAGCCAGACGCCGCCGGCCGCCGATGCGCCGACGGATGAAACGGGGCGCGCCGTACCGACCCCGACGGGCGAAGCGCCGAACGTCAACGCCCCGACCGTGCCGTCGAACTAACTCGATCAGGCCGGGCGGCGGGCGCGAAGGGCCTGGACGATGGTGCCGTCGTCCAGCCAATCCAGTTCGCCGCCGACCGGCACCCCGCGCGCCAGCGAGGTGATCTCCACATCCGGACCGGCGATCCGCTCGGCGACATAGTGGGCGGTGGTCTGGCCATCGACCGTGGCCGGCAGGGCAAGCACGACCTCGCGCACGCCCCCGCCCCTGACGCGCCCGACCAGTTCGGTGATCCGCAAATGCTCGGGCCCGACACCGTCCAGAGCTGACAGCAATCCGCCCAGCACATGATATTTGCCCCGAAAGGCGCCGGATCGCTCCATCGCCCACAGGGCGCCGGCTTCCTCCACCACGCAGATCAGGCCATTGTCGCGCGATCCGTCCGAACAGATGGCGCAGGGGTCGCGCGTATCCGGCGCGCCGCAAACCGAGCACGACACGACCTTTTCCGCCGTCTCGGCCAGCGACGCCGCCAATGGGACCAGCAACTGCTCGCGTCGCTTCAACAGCGCCAGCGCCGCACGCCGCGCCGAGCGTGGACCCAGGCCCGGCAGTTTGGCGAGAAGGGAGATCAGCCGTTCGATCTCCGGCCCGGCGGAGGCGGCCATCAGAACAGTTTCGGCATTCCGGGAATGTTCATCCCGGCCATGGGGCCTGCGGCCTCGCGCATCAGGGCGTTGTTCTGCTCATCCAGCTTGCGCTTGGCGTCGGCATGGGCGGCGACGATCAGATCGGCCAGGATCTCGCCCTCGCCCGGGCTCAGCAGGCTGTCATCGATCTTGATGGCCGTAATCTCGCCAGGCCCCTTGAGGGACACAGAGACGAGGCCGCCGCCGGAAGAACCCTCGGCAATCGTTTCGGCCATCTTGGCCTGGGCGTCCTGCAGCTTTTGCTGCATCGCCTGGGCCTGCTGCATCAGTTGGGTCAGATCTTTCATGCCCTCTAGATAGGGCGAACCAAGCCTGGGCGACAGAGGGGTTGTGCGCGGTGCGCGATATCGAAACCCAGCCTTTCGGGATTGGCGCTTGCGGCTGTTGCAAAACACCCTAATTAGCACCCGTAATCGTTGCTATTTAAGTCAGGACGCATCCCCATGGCCTATGACGCTACTCACCAACGCGACGTCCCGCTGTCGGACGCCGCCCTGTCGCAACTGTTCACCGAGGCGCGCACGCGCAACGGTTGGACGGATCGCCCCGTCGCGCCGGAACTGCTGCACAAGCTGTATGACCTGACCAAGTTCGGGCCCACGGCGGTCAACGGATCGCCCGCCCGCTTTGTCTTCATCACCTCGCCCGAGGCCAAGGCCCGCCTGATTCCGCTGATGAGCGAGGGCAACCGCGACAAGACGCGGCAGGCCCCGGTGACGGTGATCGTCGGTCAGGACATGGACTTCCACGATCATCTCGACGCCCTGTTCCCCCATGCGCCGGGCGCCAAGGCCTGGTTTGCCGACGAGGCCGGCCGGCGAGAGACCGCCCTCCGCAACGCCTCGCTGCAGGGCGGCTATCTGACCATCGCCGCCCGCGCCCTGGGCCTGGATGTCGGGCCGATGTCCGGTTTCGACGCCGCCGGCGTGAAGGCCGAGTTCTTCCCCGACAGCCATGTCGAGCCGAACTATATCCTCAACCTCGGCTATGGCTCGGACGAGAACCTGTTTCCACGCTCGCCGCGCCTGTCGTTCGACGAGGCCGCGCAGATCCTCTGAGCCGAGCTGTCGGCCTGAAACGAAGAAGGGCGGCCCGTCGGGCCGCCCTTTTGTCGTTCATCGCCGGAACGATCAGGTATTGGGCGGCGCAGACGCCGTCGCGGCGGGCGGAGCCGCCGGCGTCGCCTGAGACGCGGCGGGCGCGCCGGCGGCCGGGGTCGTGCCGGTCGCTTCAGTCGCCGCGGCGCCTTCGGCCACCGGGGCCTCGCCCGTCGCAGGCGCGCCGGCGGCCGGCGCGGCCGCGCCAGGCTGACGGGTGGGATCCGGCGCCGGGATGGCGAAGCCGCCCGAGCCCTGGGTGCGGAGCCAGGCGATCAGATTGATGCGCGTCTGGGTGTCGCGGATGCCGGCGAAGGACATCTTGGTGCCGGGCACATATTTGGCCGGGGCCGTGATGAAGCTGTTGATCTGATCATAGCCCCAGGTCGGCGCCTCGGCCTTGTGCTTGGCCATGGCGTCGGAATAGGCGAAGCCCGGACGGTGCATGACCGGCCCGCCGACCACGCCCCAAAGGTTCGGACCGATCTTGTCGGCGCCGCCCTGGTGCGCGTCATGGCAGGCCTGGCAACGCGCGAAGGCGGCCTCGCCGGCGGCCAGATCGGCGGTCGGCAGCACCGTGCCCCAGTCGGGCGCCAGTTCGGCGGCTTCACCGTCGGCGGCTTCTTCCGGCGCATCGACGAAATAGCCCATCTTTTCGGGGGCTTCCGAATGATAGACGAGGCCCGAGGCCTGCTGGACGACCAGGATGACGAACGCCGTCCCCAGAGCCGCGCCGAAAATCTTGTTCCACTTAAGATCGCCGCTCATACGCCTGGTCGTTTCCCTCTGCCGGCCGGGCCCCTCGAAAACACGCCCCGGACATAATCTTGCTTTGGCGTCTCTGGCACGGTAGCGCCGCCTTCGCAACCGGCCCAACGCGCGACGGGCCAGACAGGCGTCAGGGAAGCCGATGAATCCGTTGATAATGATACCGGCTCGCATGGCCGCGACCCGTCTGCCGAACAAGCCGTTGGCCCTGATCGGCGACACGCCGATGATCGTGCGCGCCTATCGCCAGGCCGAGGCCTCGGGCCTGCCGGTCGTGGTCGCCGCCGGCGATCCAGAAATCGTCGAGGCGGTGGAAGCCGCAGGCGGCCGCGCCGTCCTGACCGACCCGGCCCTGCCCTCGGGCTCTGACCGCATTCGCGCCGCCGTGGACGCCATCGACCCCGAGGGCGATTTCGACGCCGTCATCAACGTTCAGGGCGACATGCCCTTCGCCAGCCCCGGTCTGGCCGTCGCCTGCGCCGCCATTCTGCACGGCGAGCCGACCTGCGACATCGCCACCCTGGTCGCCGCCGAGGCCGACGGGTCGGACCGGACCAATCCCGATGTGGTCAAGGCGGTGCTGGCCCTGGGCGAAGGCGAACGCCAGGCGCGCGCCCTGTATTTCACGCGCTCGACCCTGTACGGCGAGGCCCCCGTCTGGCGCCACATCGGCGTCTATGGCTATCGCCGTGAGGCGCTGAACCGCTTCTGCGCCGCGCCGCCGTCGCCGCTGGAAAAACGCGAGAAGCTGGAACAGCTGCGCGCCCTGGAAATGGGCATGCAGATCTGGGCCGCCGTCATCGACGAAGCCCCCCTGTCCGTCGACAATCCCGCCGACCTGGAGGCGGCGCGGGCGCTGGCCTAGACCTCCTCGACCCAGGCCTGGATCAGGCTGTGGGCGATGGCGAAGGGCGGCGGGGCCTGGATGCTCGGATGCTCGCCCGCCAGCACGGCGCGCGCCTCGGCCCGCGTCAGCCAGGCGACGGCTTCCAGCTCGGTCTGGTCCGGTTGCGCCTGATCGTCCGACACCTCTGCGATCAGGCCGATCATCAATTGCGACGGAAAGGGCCAGGGCTGGCTGGAGTGATAGGCCGTGGCGATCACGGTCAGGCCGGCCTCCTCCTTCACCTCTCGGGCGCAGGCCTCCTCGATGGATTCGCCCGGTTCCAGGAACCCGGCCAGGGCCGACATCCGTCCGGCAGGCCAGGCCGCCTGACGGCCCAGCAGGCAGATGGGCTCCGCCCCGCCCTTGTAGACGGGCAGCATGATGGTCACCGGATCGACGCGCGGGAAATGCTCGGTCCCGCAGGCCGGACAGACCCGCTTCCAGCCGCCCGACGCCGTCTCGCTCAGCGTGCCGCAGTTGGCGCAAAAGCCGTGTCTGCGCCGCCAGTCGAACAGACTCTTGGCCCCGCCGGCCATGGCCGCATCCGCCGCCGGCAGGATCGCCGCCGCCGCACGCATCTCCTGAAAGGCGCCCAGCCCGGCCAGCGGCCCGTCGGTCGGATCGATGGAGCCTTCGAACTCGATGGCGAAGACGGGCTCGTCGTTCCACAGGCCCAGAAACGCCTCGCGATCCCGCACGAGGGTGCGCGCATGGCGCATCTGCAGCCATGCCAGCCTCGGCCCCTCGCCCGTCTCCTCGATCAGCGGCCGCCCTTCCCAGAGCGCCAAGGCCTGGGCGTAGGGTTTGGCGGCCTGCTCGGCCAGCCAGTCGGGATCATTCCTCAGGTCGCCGGCCCGATCGAGCGGGTTGCCGGCGAAGGTGTTCTGATGGGCCATGCGGGTTTGTAGCTCTTGATTCCGGCGTTCGCACCCGTCATATCTCCGCTTGGAGATCGCGGGCGAAGGCTTCGCCAATCTGGTCAGGGCCGGAAGGCAGCAGCCACAACGAATTCCCCTTCGGGTCGCGGTCTCTACTTCCTCTTTTTTGTGCGCTACCGCTCGCGACGCGGTCGCGCGATGTTTGAGCGCGTTTTGTGCGCTGACGCCATTTTCCTTTCGTCATTCCGGGCGTAGGGCCTCTTGGCCCGAAGACCCGGAACCCAGCGGCGCGCGTGAGCGCGAACCTGTCGCGCACTCCGCTTTCAACCATACGCGGCGGAGAGATTTCGCCTTCGGCACCGCTGGGTTCCGGGTCTCCGCTTCGCTGCGCCCGGAATGACGAAAGAGAAGATGAACCTGCGCGTGAACCGACGCTGGAATCGCTTCTTCCCGCCCCTCAGCCGCTGTAAGACTTCCTCCCATGACGGACAGCGATACGAATCTCGACGGCCCGCCCTGGGAAGAGGACGACGTCGCCCCTCGCGACGAGAACACCGACGACATGTTCGGCGCGCCCGCCGCAGCGACAGAGCCGGTCGTGGCGCCCGCCGCCGCCGCCGTCGCCAAGCCCGCCCCTGCCGAAGTCGCGGCTCACGTCGATGACGGCGCCGCCTATCAGGTGCTGGCGCGCAAATACCGGCCGCGCACCTTCGAGGATCTGATCGGGCAGGAGGCGATGGTGCGCACCCTGACCAACGCTTTCGCCACTGGCCGGATCGCCCACGCCTTCATGCTGACCGGCGTGCGCGGCGTCGGCAAGACGACCACCGCCCGCCTTCTGGCCCGCGCCCTGAACAACGAGACCGACGTCATCGACAAGCCGTCGCTGACCCTGACCGCCCACGGCCGGCACGACGCCGCCATCATGGCCGGCCAGCATATGGATGTGATGGAGATGGACGCGGCGTCGCACACTGGCGTCAACGACATCCGCGACATTCTGGAAAGCGTCCGCTATGCGCCGGTCGAGGCGCGCTACAAGGTCTATGTGCTGGACGAGGTCCACATGCTGTCGACGCAGGCGTTCAACGCCCTGCTGAAGACGCTGGAAGAGCCGCCGCCCCACGCCAAATTCATCTTCGCCACCACCGAGATCCGCAAGGTGCCGGTGACGATCCTGAGTCGCTGTCAGCGCTTCGACCTGCGTCGGGTCGAGCCGGAAATCCTGGTCGAGCATCTGGGCCGGATCGCCGACCGCGAAGGCATGAAGATCGAGAACGACGCCCTGGCCCTGATCTCGCGCGCGGCCGAGGGGTCGGTGCGTGACGGCCTGTCGCTGCTGGACCAGGCCCTGGTCCAGGCCGAGCGGGGCGAGACGGTCAAGACCGAAACGGTGCGCGACATGCTGGGCCTGGCCGACCGGACCCAGACCATCGCCCTGTTCGAAAGCGTCATGGCCGGCCGCACGCCCGAGGCGCTGGAGAGTTTCCGCACTCTTTATGGCTTCGGCGCCGATCCGGTGCAGGTGACCAACGACCTGTTGGAACATTGCCACGCCGCCTCGGTCGCCAAGATGCTGGGCCCGAACGCGACCCGCCTGCCCAATGATCAGGCGCAGAAGCTGGCGGCCTTGGGCGCGGCCATTCCGGCGGCGACATTGTCGCGCACCTGGCAGATGCTGCTGAAGGCGCTGGACGAGGTGCGGCGCGCGCCCAATCCGGCCGATGCGGTGGAAATGGCCATCGTGCGCCTAGCCTACGCCGCCGACCTGCCGGGACCGGAGGAGGCGCTGAAGCGGCTGCAGTCCGGCGAACTTATCGGCGGCGGCTCGGCCCCGCGTGGCGGCGGCGGAGGCGGCGGCGGCGGAACCTCGGCGCAGCTGGCCGCGCGGCCGGTCATGGCCCCCGCCCTGCCCGATCCTCAGACTTTCGAACAGGTCGTCGCCCTGATCGGCGAGAAGCGCGAGGTCGGGCTTCAGATGGATGTTGAGCGGTATGTGAAGCCGGTCTCGTTCAAGCCCGGCGCCATCGTCTATGAAAGCGTCCAGGGCGCGCCGATCGAACTGGCGCGCAAGCTGTCGGCCCGCCTGCGCGAATGGACCGGTCGCACCTGGCTGATCGCCGCCAACGGCCAGGGCGGGGCCGAGACGGTCATCGAAATCCAGAAAAAGGCCCGCGCCGCCGAACGGGCCGAGGTCGAGGCCAATCCCTTCGTCCAGGCGGTGCTCCAGGCCTTCCCCGGCGCCAAGCTGGGCGAGATCAAGACCATCGCCCCGACCGTGGTCACTCCTGAAATCCCCGACGTGGTCGAGGACGACGACGAGGACTGAGGGGTCGGCCTATCGCGGCGCGCGCTTGGCCAGGATGCGTTGCAGGGTGCGGCGGTGCATGCCCAGGCGGCGCGCCGTCTCCGAGACATTGTGGTCGCACAGCTCATAGACGCGCTGGATATGCTCCCAGCGGACGCGGTCTGCGCTCATGGGATTTTCCGGCGGTTCGGGCGAATCGCCGGTGGCGAGCAGGGCCTTGACCACGTCGTCCGCATCGGCGGGCTTGGACAGATAGTCGACGGCGCCGGCCTTGACCGCCGCGACCGCCGTGGCGATGGCGCCGTAGCCGGTCACCATGACGATGCGGGCGTCTTCGCGTTTTTCGCGCACCGCCTCGACGATCTTCAGGCCGTTGCCGTCCTCAAGCCGCATGTCCAGCACGGCGAAGGCCGGCGCCTTGTCGCGCAGCAGCTGCATCGCCTCGGCGACGGATTCGGCGGTCGTCACCTGAAAGCCGCGCGCCTCCAGCGCCCGCCCCATCCGGGTGCGCAGGGCCTGGTCGTCATCCAGCAGCAGCAGGGACTTGTCGGGCAGGGCGGCGATGCGGGCTTCGAGTTCTGACATGCGTTTCTCTCTCCTGCCGCTTCAAGTCGGGACGGGTAGCGCGCGGGTCAAGGCCAAGGTTCCGCCTGCGACGCTTCGACCCAATCGCCTCATGCCGCGACCTCCAGCGCCGGCCGCGCCCAGCGCACCGCCACGCGCGCGCCGCGCGCCGAACCCTTGGCGTCCGATTGGGGCAGGCCCTGGCCCACGCTGACCGAGCCGCCGGTCCGTTCCAGCAAGGTGCGGGCGATGAAGAAGCCCAGGCCCATGCCGCCCTGGCTGGGGGCGATGGGCGGCTCGACCGTTGTGCGAGGCTTGGAGGGTCGCGCGGCGGCGGCGATCTGGGCGGCCAGGGCCTGGCGCGCCTTGCCCTGGGGCCGACTGGTCACATAGGGCTCGCCCAGCCGGGGCAGGATGTCCCCCGCGAAGCCCGGCCCGTCGTCCAGAATCTCGATCTCGATCCAGCCGGCGTCCACCACCGCTTGGACCCGAACCGTCGTCCTGGCGAAATCGGCGGCGTTCTCGACCAGGGTGGACAGGCCGTGGATCACCTCGGGCATCCCGCGCACGCGCGGCGCCGGCTGACCCGGCGGCGTCTTTACCAGCACATCGAAGGCCAGGTCGAATCCCCGGTGCGGCTCCACCACCTCTTCCAGCAGCGCCTTCAGCGAGACGTCGGCATAGAGGGCGTCGTCGCCCTCGGGCTGCTGCGACAACTGGGTCAGGATGCCCCGGCACCGTTCGGCCTGTTGCAGGATCAGGGCCGCATCCTCGGCCGCGTCGCTGTCGGGGGCGGATGCGCGCTGAAGCTCCTTGGCCACCACCTGAATGGTCGCCAGCGGCGTGCCAAGCTCATGCGCCGCCGCCGCCGCCAGGCCGCCCAGCGCCGCCAGCCTCTGTTCGCGTTGCAGCACGTCCTGGGTGGTCGCCAGGGCCAGTTCCAGCTTCTCCGCATCGGCCGCCACCCGCCAGGCGTAGCCGGCGGTGAAGACCACGCCGGTCACCAAAGCCATGGCCATGCCGAGACGATAAAGCGTCGGCAGGTGGAAGTTCTCGTGCGGTCGCCACGGCAGGGGTTCGGACCAGAAGAACAGCACCCCGACCGCGATCAGGGCCAGCACGCCCAGCATCAGGGCCTGACGCGCCGGCAGGGCCGCCGCCGCGATGGTGACGGGCGCGACCAGCAGCAGGCAGAAGGGGTTCTCCAGGCCGCCGGTCAGACCCAGCAGCACGCCCAGCTGAAAGATGTCGAAGCCCAGGTGGATCGCCGTCGTGCGCCCGTCCGGCAGGCTGGCCTCCAGCCGTCGCACCCGCGCCATGGCCCCCACATTCACCGCCGCGCTGATGGCGATGACGATCAGGCAAGGCCAGAGCGGCAGGGGGAAATGCAGCCCCTGATGCGCCGTCAGGATCGCCGCGCTCTGGCCGATGATGGTCAGCCAGCGCAGAACGATCAGGGTCCGCAGCGAAAACCCCCGACCGCGACGCGGCGCATCGCTCCAGCCGTTCAACGGCTCCGAAGAGGATACGCCGTGCGGCGCCATGCGGGCTTCTGTCGAGGTCACACGCCTTCTATAGACCGATCACATTCGTTTCGTGAGAGGCCGTCATGCCGCGTCGTTCGATCCTGCTGTTCGCGGGCGCCTGCATCGCCATCGCCGTGGCGCTGGCCATCATCACCGTCGTGGTGGTCAGCGGTCGTGCGCCGACGTCGGACGGCGCCGAGGTGACGTCGACCGGTCAACCCCTGGTCGGCGGCGACTTCAAACTGGTCAATCAGGATGGACAACCCGTCGATCAGACGATGCTGAACGGCAAATGGAGCCTGGTCTTCTTCGGCTTCACGTATTGCCCCGAGTTCTGCCCGACCACGTTGGCCGAGCTGGGCGCGGTGCAGCAGCGGCTGGGCGACAAGGCGGAGGATCTGCAGATCGTCTTCGTCAGCGTCGATCCCGAACGCGACACGCCCCAGGCGCTGAAGGACTATCTGTCCTCCGACGGCTTTCCCAAGGGGACCATCGGCCTGACGGGCACGCCCGAACAGGTGGCGACCGCCGCCAAGGCCTACCGCGCCTTCTATCAAAAAGTCGGCGAGGGCGAGGGCTATACGATGAACCACTCCCTGACCGTCTACCTGATGGGCCCGGACGGCAAGTTCCGCACCGCCGTCGCCTATGGAATGGGTCCGGACAAGACGACCAGGATCATCGAACAGGCGATGGCGCGGGGTTAGCAGCGACCCCATAATCCTTTTGCAGGGTGATGCATTATATGTTGCCCTGCACAAACGGCGCTCGGCCGTATCGGATCGTCATGCTCTACGCCTTTCATGAACTCGCCTACCAGTCGGCCCTGCCGTTCCGGGTCGGCGCGCAACTGGCCCGCAGCTTCTGGACCTCGCCGTTCAACCCGGCGGCCGACACCGCCATCGGCCGCACCGCCTACGCCTCGGCCGAACTGTTCGAGAGCGTGACGCGGCGCTACGGCAAGCCGGCCTGGAAGCTGGAAACCATCGACATCGGCGGCAAGCCGGTGCGCACCACCGAGCAGGTGATCTGGCAGAGCCCGTGGTGCCGCCTGGTCCGCTTCGCCCGCAACATCGGCGACCTGAAGCGCGCCAAGAAGCCCGCCTCCGGCCCGGCCGTCCTGATCGTGGCCCCGCTGTCGGGCCACTACGCCACCCTGCTGCGCGGCACGGTCGAAGCCTTCCTTCAGGACCACGACGTCTATGTCACCGACTGGGTCAACGCCCGCCAGGTGCCGATGCTGGAAGGGCGGTTCGACTTCTTCGACTACATCGACCACGTCCGGCTGATGCTGGCCGAGATCGGCGGCCGGGCCCACGTCGTCGGCGTGTGCCAGCCCGGCCCGCCCGTTCTGGCCGCCGGCGCGGTCATGGCCGAAGACGAGGACGAAAACCGTCCCCTGTCGATGACCTTCATGGGGTCGCCCATCGACGCGCGCCTGTCGCCGACCGTCACCAACCAGTTGGCCGAGGAAAAGCCCTTCACCTGGTTCAAGTCGAACATGATCCACACGGTGCCCCTGCCCTATGCGGGCTTCGGGCGGCGCGTCTATCCGGGCTTCGTCCAGCTCTACAGCTTCATGTCGATGAACGAGGATCGCCACCGCGACGCCCACTGGAACTATTTCACCAGCCTGATCGCCGGCGATGGCGACGAGGTCGAAAAGCACGAGGAATTCTACGACGAATATCTGTCGGTGCTCGACCTGACCGAAGAGTTCTATCTCCAGACCATCGACATTGTCTTCCAGCAGCATCTGCTGGCGCGGGGCCTGTTGGAGCATCGCGGGCGCAAGGTCGATCTGTCCAGGATCACCGACATCGGCCTGATGACCGTCGAGGGCGAGAAGGACGACATCTCGGGCGTCGGCCAGACCCAGGCCGCGCACGGCCTGTGCCCCAATATCCCCGAGGATCGCCGCGTCCTCTACGTCCAGCCGGGCGTGGGCCATTACGGCGTATTCAACGGCCGGCGATTCCGTGACGAGATCTATCCCCGCGTGCGCGATTTCATCGCCCAGAACGAGGCCGCCGGTGGCGTACCGCAACGGTCAGCGGCTGCCGCTTGACGAAAGCGGGGCTGGCGCCGGTCCCGTTCTAAGACTGTCGGTCAATCCGCGTGCCCGCCGCCTATCGGTGCGGATCGATGCGCGCGCCGGCGAGGCCGTGGTCATCGCCCCGACCGAGCGCGGCCTGAGCCAGGCCGTCGCTTTCGCCCGATCCAAGGCCGTCTGGATCAGCGAACGCCTGGCCGTCCGCCCTAAGAGCCGCCCGCTGGAACCGGGACAGGTCATCTCCCTGCGCGGCAGGCCTGTGCGGCTTGAGGCCGTGCCCGGCGGGGGCGCCGCGCGTCTGGTCGAGGACGGGACCATCATCCGCTCGGGCGGCGAGGGCGACGCCTATGCCCGCCGCGTCGAAAACCTGTTGAAACGCGAGGCGCGCGAGACGCTTCTGGAACGCACCGACCACCATCTGCGCACCCTGGGCCAGGGCCCGATCAAGATGGGCATCGCCGACACCCGGTCGCGCTGGGGCTCGTGCAGCCCGCACAACCGCACCATCCGCTATTCCTGGCGCGTCATCATGGCCCCGCCCCCGGTCATCGACTACCTCGCCGCCCACGAGGTCGCCCACCTGGTCCACGCCGACCACAGCCCGGCCTATTGGTCCGTCGTCGAACGGCTGGTCGGGGACCACAAACCCTGGCGCAAATGGCTAAAGGATTACGGCGCCGCCCTTCACGCAGTCGGGCGGTAGATGACCACAGTCTCCTCCCCATGAAATGGGGAGGGGGACCGCGCGCAGCGTGGTGGAGGGGCTCTTGAAGTCCCACCGGCGCCTGTGATGCGTTGAGAGCCCCTCCGTCACGGCGCAAGGGCGCCTCGCCACCTCCCCATCGCTGCGCGACAGGGAGGAGACCGGTGTCCTTAAAAGAACAGGGCGTCGCCCTTTCGCTCCGGCGCCGGGCGGCCTTCGGGCTGCTGCGGGGTCGGCGCATCGCGATAGCCGCCCTTGGGCGACGCGGGACTGGACGGCTGCGGCAACGACTGCTGCATCGGCGTCTGGTCGTCCGGGACATAGGGCTCGCCCGCCAGGGGATCGACGGGTTCGATGGGCAGGCCGTTCTGATCCAGGCCGCTCATCAGGTCGCCGACCGGATCGGGCGCGACCCAGCCTTCGGGCATGGGCGGACCGTTGGGGATGGCGGGGGCGTCCAGGCGCGGCAAGGCCGCCTCCATGAAGCCCTTCCAGATGGCGGCGGGCGACGAGCCGCCGGTCACGCCGCGCATGGCGGTGTTGTCGTCCTTGCCGACCCATACGGCGGTGACGAAGCCGCCGGTATAGCCGACGAACCAGGCGTCCTTGTAGTCCGAGGTCGTGCCGGTCTTGCCCGCCAGGTCGCGGCCCGAGATCGCCGCCGACCGGCCCGAGCCGCTGGTCACGACGCCGCGCAGCATCTGGTTCATGTAGTACAGCGACGGATTGTTGATCGCCTGACCGCTCTGGCCCGACTGGCGCTGATAGATGACGCGGCCCTGCGGCGTGCGGATGCGGCTGATGCCATAGGCGTCGACACGGCGTCCGCCGTTGGCGAAGGCGTCATAGGCGGTGGCCATCTCGATCGGCGAAACCTCCACGGCGCCCAGCGCCATCGCCGGCTCCAGACCGATGCGGCTTTCGATGCCCAGACGCCGCGCGGCGCGGGCCACGCTGTCGCGCCCGACCTGATCGGCGACATAGGCCGCCACCGTATTGGTCGACTGGGCCACAGCCTGGGCCAGGGTCATGTTGCCGCTGAAGGTCCCCGAATAGTTGCGGGGCGACCAGTTGCCGATGGTGATCGGCTGATCGACCACCGGGGTCTGGGGCGTATAGCCGGCCTCGACCGCCGCCAGATAGACGAAGGGCTTGAAGGCCGAACCCGCCTGGCGCTTGGCGTCGACGGCGCGGTTGAACTGGCTGTCGGCATAGGAGGATCCGCCGATCATGGCGCGCACCCGGCCGTCGCCGTCCAGCGCGACCAGGGCCGCCTGCTGCACGCCCTTGCCGGCGTCACGGTCCAGGATGCGGCGCACCGACCGCTCGGCCGCCGTCTGCAGCGTCAGGTCCAGCGTGGTCTCGACCACCATGTCCTCGGTCGGTTCGCCGACCAGGCTGCGGATCGACTTGTCCAGCCAGTCGATGAAATACTGGGCGTGCTGGGTCGCGAGCGTCCGCGAGACGATGACCGGCTGGGTCACGGCCTGTTCGCGCTGGGCGGCGGTGATGACGCCGGCCTCTTCCATCTCGTTCAGCACGACGGTGGCGCGGGCGGCGGCGCGTTCGCTCTCGGACACCGGCGAATAGCGCGAGGGCGCCTTCAGCAGGCCGGCCAGCAACGCAGCCTCGCCGACCGTCAGGTTCTTGGCCGACTTGTCGAAATAGCGTTGCGACGCCGCCTCGATCCCGTAGGCCCCGGCGCCGAAATAGACCCGGTTCAGATAAAGGGCCAGGATCTCCTTCTTGGAGAATTTCATCTCCAGCCAGACGGCCAGCATCAGCTCCTGCACCTTGCGGCGCAGGTTCTGATCGGGCGTCAGGAACAGGTTCTTGGCCAGCTGCTGCGTCAAGGTCGAGCCGCCCTGCACCACCCGACCGGCGCGGACGTTGGTCGCCATCGCCCGCATCATGCCGATGGGGTCAAAACCGGGATGGTGATAGAAACGCCGGTCCTCGATCGCGATAAAGGCGGCCGGCACATAGTCCGGCAGCGCATCCAGATCGGCGGGCGGCGCCATCTGGGTGCCCCGCGTCGCGATCAGCGCCCCATTGCGATCCAGATAGGTGATCGAGGGCTGGCGATCGACCTGATACAGGCTGGAGGTGTCCGGCAGGCCGCGCGCGAAGACGGCGAAGAAGACGACCAGGAAGATCAGCCCCCAGACCGCCAGAACCGCGCTCCAGTAGAACAGCCGTCCCAGGGCCGACCGGCGGGGCTTGCCCTGCGCCTGTGGTCCGCCCGCATTCACCGGTCCCGCCATGTCCGTCCTTCAGATGCCGCCTTGGGCGAGTTCTCGTTCATCGGCTGTGTATCGCGTATGAACGCCCGCCGAAACGGCCCCGCCGACTTCACAGGATCGTGAGCGGCTATTTCGCCTAAAGAAAGGCGCGCCGGGCCAGCCAGACGCCCGTGTCCGCCCCGTCGTGTTCCACGCGCAATCCGGAGTCGCTCAGCAGGGCGCGATAGGCTTCTGGATCAAGACTGGCGTGATAGAGCGGCTCGCCTCGCCACTGTCCGATGGTCTCGCCGTGCGCCTGGCCCGAGGTGAACATCAGCCGCCCGCCGTCGGCGACGCACGCAGCCAGCTTCGGCAGTACCCTGCTCTGATCGTCGGGGCTGAGATGGAACAGGCTGTGCCAGGCCAGAACGCCGTCGAACGGACCCGGCGGAAACGCATCGCGCATATCCGCCACCGACCACACGCCCTTCGGCAGCGTCGTCTGAGCATGGGCGATCAGGCCCGGCGACGCATCTACCCCGGTCAGCTGAAACCCCCGCTCCAACAGGGCGGCCCCGATGGGCCAGCCCGAGCCGCAGCCGACATCCAGGATCTTCGCCGCTGGGGGCAGGCCGGCGACGAACCGATCCAGCCAGACCGCCTCGTCCGCCCCGTCTTCGCCGGAATACAGGGTCGCGCCCCGATTCCGCACCCAGTCGTCGGCCTTGTCCCGATAAAGGCCGACGATTCGTTTCGCGGACGGGTGGGTCACCGCGCCTATTTCGCCAGGAAGGCGTCTAGGTCCGCGTAGAAGGCCTGGGGCTGGTCGAACATGATGAAGTGGGCGCTGTCGTCGATCCGCTTCAACTGCGCGTCCTTCAGATTGGCGAACGACATTCGATAGATGCTGTCGGTGATCTGGGGCGTCATGCGCGAATCGTTGAACTTGACGTACAGCACCTCGGTCGGGGCGGTGATCTTGGACAGTTCGGGACGCAGATCCGTCGTGATCAGTTCGCGGAAGGCGGCGGCCGAAACCTTCTGGTCGCTTTCGCGCATGTCCTCCAGCGCCTCGGCGCGACGGCTTTCGGTGTTGATCATGCCGTTGATGCTGGTGGTCGCCTGGGCGACATAGGCCTCGCGCGGGCTGTTGGCCTGGGCGGCCCAGATCTGGTCCGCGACCGGCGTCACGCTTTCGGCCGAGGCGCCCGGCGCGGCGAACATCGCGCCCATGAAGGGAATCATGTCGACCACCATCAACTTGCCGACCGCATCCGGATGGCGCGCGGCCAGCATCATGCCGATGGTGCCGCCCATGGAATGGCCGACGACGACCGGCTTCGTCAGGCCCTTTTCGCGGATGTAGCGGGCGATCTCTTCGGCGACCGGCGCGGCGACGGGCGACGGGGTCGCGCCCTGCGCATTGCCCTCGGCCGGCGCGCCGGCGAAGCCCTGGACGTGGATGCGGTGCACGCGCCAGCCCACGCCGTCCTGCGCCGTCAGATGATCCACCGTCCCCTGCCAGACCTCGGGCGACGAGCTGAGTCCGGGGATCAGGATGATGTCGCGCCCATCCATATCGCCGTCGACGCGAACGTGGATGCGGTCGGACTGGAAATCGGCGTGCTGGCGGCCATGAGCGTGACCCGTGTCGGCATGGGCGCCGTGCCCGTCCTGCGCCAGGACGGCGGGCGCGACACACATCAGGGCGGCGGCCGCTGCGGCGCCGACGGTGCGGTTCAGAATGGATGCGATGGTCATGATCAAACTCCCCTTTTGACGCCCGCTTATGCCGCGCCCACTTTGATATGTAAAGTTCTCTGCCAGGTGACATGAGACAGGCGCCGCGCGGCTCTGTTAGACAGTCGGCATGAAGCCCGCCGACGCCGCTCCCGTCCAGTCCCCCCAGGTCGAACCCGCCCCTTCAAAAGCCGGCGCGCAGCCGTTCGGCAAGGGGTTCGTCACCGACGCCTGGTATTTCGTCGCCCTGGGCCGCGACGTCGCCCCGGCCAGCCTGAAACGCTACGAGATCATGGGCGAGCCGGTGCTGATCGGCCGCACCCGCGCGGGCCAGGTCTATGCGATGCGCGACATCTGTCCCCACCGCGCCGCGCCCCTGTCGGCGGGCAAGCTGGTCCAAAAGCCCGGCGAGGGCGAGACGGTCGAATGCCCCTATCACGGCTGGCGCTTCCGCCCCGACGGCGTCTGCGCCGCCATTCCTTCACTGGTGGAGGATCAGGCGTTTGAGGCGAACCGCATCCGCGTGCGGTCCTATCCGGTGCGCGAGAGCCAGGGCATCGTCTTCGTCTGGATGGCGTCGGACGCGCGCAATCCGATGGAGCCGGACCATGAACCGCCGGTCTTCCCCGGCGTCGTCGGCGGCGAGGCCAAACTGGTCGAGGCGATGGATTTCGACAGCCACATCGACCACGCCGTCGTCGGCCTGATGGACCCCGCCCACGGCCCCTACGTCCACCAGCAATGGTGGTGGCGGTCCGAACATTCGATGCACGAGAAATCCAAGGCCTTCGCCCCGACCGAATTCGGCTGGGCCATGGTGCGCCATGCGCCGTCGTCGAACAGCCGCCTCTACAAGATCCTGGGCGGGGCGCCCGCGACCGAGATCACCTTCCGCCTGCCGGGCTTCCGCTGGGAGCATATTCAGGTGGGCGAAAAACAGGTGCTGGCCCTGACCTGCCTGACGCCGATCACCGACACCAAGACGCGCATCACTCAGATCTTCTGGTCCGACCACTGGGTGTTCGGCCTAGCCAAACCCTTCCTGCGCATGGGGGTCGTCGCCTTCCTGAAACAGGACGGTGGCATGGTGAACCTGCAGAACGAGGGCCTGCGCTACGACCCCGCCCTGATCTGGATCGACGACGCCGACAAACAGGCCAAGTGGTATCAGCAGCTGAAGCGCGAATGGGCCAAGAGCCGCGCCGAGGATCGGCCGTTCGTCAATCCGATCCAGCCTGTGACGCTGAGGTGGAAAAGCTGAAGACGAACGCCTCCTCCCCGCATCGTGGGGAGGAGACACCGGGTTATTACAACTTCAGCCCGGTCTCCTTGGCCAGATCGACCAGCTTCACCATCGGGCGGGGGCCCCAGTGGGCGATGACTTCGGAGGCGGCCAGCGAGCCCAGCTTGCCGGCTTCTTCCAGCGTCAGGCCGCGCGCGAGGCCCAGCAGGAAGCCGGCCGCGTACTGGTCGCCGGCGCCGGTGGTGTCGATCACCTTGGCGACCGGATAGGCGGCGACGACAACGCGCTCGTCGCCCTTGATCACGACCGAGCCGTGCTCGCCGCGCGTGACGGCGGCGATCTCGACGATGGCGGCCAGTTTCGCGGCGGCGGCGTCGAAGTCTTCGGTCTCGAACAAGGCGCCCAGTTCGGCCTCATTGGCCAGGACGATGTCGGCGGACTGGGTGATGAAATCCAGCAGTTCGGCGCGCCAGCGGGCGACGACGAAGGTGTCCGACAGGGTGATGGCCACCTTGCGGCCGGCCTTGTGCGCGGCGGCGGCGGCGCGTTCGAAAGCAGCGCGGGCAGGCGCGGGATCGAATAGATAGCCTTCCAGATAGACGATCTCGCTGGCGCCGATCAGGGCCTCGTCGATGTCGTCGGCATACAGCTGGTTTGCGGCGCCTAGGAAGGTCGCCATGGTGCGCGCCCCGTCCGACAGGACGTTGATCAGGCAACGCCCGGTGCCGTAGCCCTGGTCCGCTCCGCCCGTCAGGACCGGGGTGTCGAAGTGAACGCCCGCCGCGCGGATGTCGTGGCTGAACACCTCGCCCAGCGTATCGTCGGCGACCTTGCCGATATAGGCCGCGCGCCCGCCAAACGAGCCGACGCCCGCCACGGTGTTGCCGGCCGAACCGCCCGAGGCCTCCACGCCAGGCGCCATGGCGTCGTACAGGGCGGCGCTGCGTTCGGCGTCGACCAACTGCATCGAGTTGGGGGCCAGGTCCTGGGCCGTCAGGAAGGCGGCGTCGCAGGGGCTGAGGACATCGACGATGGCGTTGCCGACGGCGCAGACGTCATATTGGGCGGTGTTCTGGGTCATGGTCGCGCCTTAGCCGGTCAATGCCCGCACGTCACCCGAAATCACATAAGGAAGCCCTTATATGCTCCGCGTCGCTTCGGTATGAGGACTGCATGACCCAGATCGCCGTCCTGACCCCCGATCCCGCCGACAAGACCTATGTCGGGCGCTGGCCAGAGGTGCTGGAACGGTTGAAGGCGACGTTGGAGACCACGAGCGCGACCGTCACGGCCACGCCCTGGAGCGATCATGTCGAGGACGCGTCGGGCCTTGGGGTCTATGATCTGATCCTGCCGGTCATCGCCTGGGGCTATCACCGTGATCACGGCCGCTGGCTGAAGGCGTGCACAATGTGGAGAGCGGCCGGCCTGGCGGTCGCCAATCCCGCCGAGGTGCTGCGCTGGAACTCTGACAAGGCCTATCTGGCGCGGCTGGCGGACAAGGGCGTGCCGATCCCGCCGACGCGCTGGACCGACCGGGTTGCCCAGGATCAGGTGGACGCCGCCTTCGCCGAGACGGGCGCGCCGATGCTGATCGTCAAGCCGACGGTGTCGGCCGGGGCGTTTCGCACCCTGCGCCTGACGCCGGGCGAGCAGTTGAGCGATGCGCCCGAGGGCGCGGCGATGATCCAGCCCTATCTGAAGTCGATCGAGACCGAGGGCGAGACCTCGCTGCTGTTCTTCGGCGGTCGGTTCAGCCATGCGGTCAACAAGCGTCCCGTGGCGGGCGACTTCCGCATCCAGGTCCAGTTCGGCGGCCTTTACAGGGCCGTCACGCCGGACGCGACGGCGATGGCCTTGGCCGAGCAGGTCCTGGCCGCCATCGACGAACCGCTGCTCTATGCCCGCATCGACATGGCCCGCGACGACGACGGCCAATGGGTGCTGATGGAGGCCGAACTGATCGAGCCGGACTTCTATCTGGACCACGACCCTGCGAACGGCGCCGGCTTCGCCGGGGCCATCAAGGCGCGGCTGGAGACCTAGGCCGCCTCGTGCTGAACCGCGCCCGAACCGGGCCTGGACCTCAGAACTCTTCCCAGTCCGATTGAACGGCGGCCACAGCGGCCCGCCCGCCGCCGCCGGCCGCCATGCGGGCGCGCGCAGGCGCGGCGTGGGCGCGGGCGAAGCTTTCGACGCGCGCCTTCATCTGCTGGACGGGAGACGCGTGAATCGGCGTCGGCGCCGCCGCGACCTTGCTCGTTTCGAAGCGGCCGACCAGTTCGGCCAGTTCGGCGGCCTCGCGGCTCAGGCTCAGGCTGGCGGCGGTCGACTGCTCGACCATGGCCGCGTTCTGCTGGGTGACCTGGTCCATCTGGTTCACGGCGGTATTGACCTCGGCCAGACCCACCGCCTGCTCCTCAGTCGAGGCGCGGATTTCGCCCATCAGGGTCGTGATCTCCTCGATCCGGCCGGCGATGCCGGTCAGGGCCTCGCCCGACTGACGCACCAGAACCACCCCGTCCTTGACCTGGCTGGAGCTGGCCGAGATCAGCGTCTTGATCTCCTTGGCCGATTCCGCCGAGCGCTGGGCCAGGGCGCGCACTTCGGAGGCAACGACCGCAAAGCCGCGACCCGCCTCGCCCGCACGGGCGGCCTCGACGCCGGCGTTCAGCGCCAGAAGGTTGGTCTGGAAGGCGATCTCGTCGATCACGCCGATGATCTGGCTGATCTCGTTGGACGAGCGTTCGATCTCACCCATGGCCGCGACGGCCTTCTGGACGACCACGCCGCCGGTTTCGGCCTGGCTTCGGCCCTGGGTGACCACGTCGTCCGCCGCCTGGGCGTTCTCGGCCGTCTTGCGCACGGTCGCGGTGATCTGATCCAGCGCGGCGGCCGTCTCTTCCAGACTGGCGGCCTGTTGTTCGGTGCGGCGAGACAAATCCTCGGCGGCGCTGCCGATCTCCTGCGCGCCCGACTGCATCGACCCGGCGTTGACGCCAATGACGCTGACCGCCTGATCCAGCGTCGCCATGGCCTGGTTGAAGTTGTCGCGAAGGACCGCGTAGTCGCCCGGGAAATCGTCCTGAATACGATAGGATAGGTCGCCGGCGGCCATGGCCGACAAGCCCCTGGCCGTGCCTTCGACGACGGCGGCCTGGACCTGGGCGGCCTGACGATCGGCCTCGGCGCGGCGCTCGCGCTCTTCCTCGACGGCGGTGACGTCCGTGGCGAACTTGACCACCTTGTAGGGGCGTCCGTCGCTGTCCAGAATTGGATTGTAGCTGGCCTCGATCACCACCCGCCGGCCGCTCTTGCCGTAGCGCACAAACTTGTCCGCCACGAACTCACCGGCGTTCAGCTTTCGCCACAACTCGGCATAGGCCGGCGTGTGCGCCTCAGTCGGATCGACGAAGATCTTGTGGTGACGTCCGACGATTTCAGACAATTCGTATCCCACCACTGATAGGAAGTTCTGATTGGCCTCCAGAATGACGCCATCCAGATCGAACTGGATGACGGCTTGAGAGCGACTGACGGCAGCCATCATGTTGCGCAGCTCGTTGAGCGTCTTGTCATCTCTGTTTTTGGCAAAAAGGCGCAATGCAAAAATCTTTCGTGCTGAGATGAACGTTAATGCCACATCAACACTTTAAATCAGGTGTCAGCATGGTTAGCGCGCTAAAGGCTCAACCTGGGGGAGAATATTCCTCTGCGGCCTAGCTTTAGCCTCCTTAAAGGCGCTACGCCGCCCGCTGGTTCCATGAGGTCATATTTGTCGCAACGCCCGCACCTGCTGTCGTCAGATCAGCGCAGCGCCCTTCAGCTCGACGTCGCCATGACGCTGATGGTGACGGCTAAGCGATGGAAGTTACGTGTCGCCGATCTGTTCCGAGAGTCCGGACACACGGGCGCGCCGACCGTGGTGCTTTATTTCCTGGCGGACGAGCCCAAGGGCCTGACGCTTTCCGAGTTGGCGAACAGGATGGAGCTGTCCGGCGCGTCGCTGACCCGTCTGGTGCAAAGACTCGAGAAAGACGGCATGGTCAGCCGGCGTCGGATGATTGGAGACGGCCGGTCATGGCTGATCCAGATGGAGCCAGCCGGGCGCGCCGAAATCGAGGCGTTCGAGATCCATGCCGCGGCCATGCGCGAACGAATGTTTGAAGGCGTTTCGGACGAGGATATGGCTGCCGCACTTCGCGTCCTGAAGGCCTTGGCCGAGAAGCTGACCCACGGCCCCGACGCCGCTCCGGGGATCTAGCCCGCCGTCTCACCCAGCGCCATCAGGCCTGCCCGCGATGGGCACAGGTCGGCGATGATGCAGGACAGGCATTTCGGCTTGCGCGCCGTGCAGGTGTAGCGGCCATGCAGGATCAGCCAGTGGTGCGCCTTGGGCAGCCAGTCCTCCGGCACGACCTTGAACAGCTGGGCCTCGACCTTGTCCGGCGTCCCGGCATTGGCCAAGCCCAGCCGGTGCGAGACGCGAAAGACGTGGGTGTCCACGGCGATGGCCGCCTCGATCCCCAGCTCGTTCAGCACCACCGAGGCCGTCTTGCGACCCACGCCGGGCAGGGCCTGAAGATCGGCGCGGTTGAGTGGGACCTCGCCGCCATGCTGCTCCAGCACGATGCGGCTCAGCTCGATGACGTTCCTCGCCTTGCCGCGATAAAGGCCGATGGAGGCGATGTAGGGGATCAGCCCCTCCTCGCCCAGGGCCAGCATCTTCTCCGGCGTGTCCGCGACCTTGAACAGCCGCTCGGTCGCCTTGTTGACCGAGATGTCCGTCGCCTGGGCCGACAGGGCGACGGCGACGACCAGGGTGAAGAGATTGGAGAAATCCAGCTCGGTCTTGGGTTCCGGCATGACGCTGGACAGGCGTTCGAAAATGGCCTCGACGCGGTCTTCGTCGGGCGGCCAGCGCAGCACGGGGATGGCCGCCCCGGTCATCACGGCCGGGCGTTTGGCAGACTTGGCGGCTGGCTTTTTGGCCTTGGCGGGCTTCATGCCTCGCTGTCGTCCTCGGGGCGACGCGGGTCAAGACCCAAGCCCTTGAGCGCTTGGACGGTCAGGGCGGCGTCGGCGGCGCGCTCGCCCTCCATCCAGGCGCCGTGGGCCGTGCCGTAATAGATCGGCGCAGTCGCCTCGCCGGCCACGAAGATGCGGTCCTCGACAGACGTGCGCAGCTTCGCGCGGTCCGACGCATGGCCAGGCAAGGCGTGGGAATAGGCCCCGCGCGACCACGGATCGACGCCCCAGCCGCTGACCGCGACCGCCTCCAGCCGCCGGCGCATGTCCGATCCCAAGGCCGCGACCAGTTCGGACACGGCGAAGTCGAACAGCGCGGCCGGCCCTTGCGCCTCCAGCCCCCAGGCGAGGTCGGCCCCGAAATAGGCCTCGATCATCGGCCGCCCGAACGGCCGCAGGTGATAGCCGCCGGTCTCGGCCGTATCGGTGCGAGTCCACAACTGTGTGTCGGGCTGGAAATCGCCCGCGCCGCGCACCGTCATATGAACCTTGGACGCCAGCCCCAGCGGCACGCCCGCCGTCGCCTCAAGCAGAGCCGGAACCGGCGGATCGATGCGGATCGTCTCGCTGGCGATCAGGCTGTTGGGCACGGTCAGGATGACGATCCGCGCCGTCAACTCGCCGCGATTGGTCTCCAGCCGCAGCACCGGTCCGGAACGGTCGATGCGGCTGACGGCGCAGTCCGTGACCGTGATGGACGAAACAGCCTCGCCCAGCCGCGCGATCAGGCGGCCATAGCCCTCGCGCACCCGCCAGTTCACGCCGGTGTCGCCATAGGCGTCGTAATCCAGGCTGGACACCTCGGCGAACCGCGCGCCGTTCAGGGCGCCCGAGATGGCGTCCATGCGCGGGTTCCAGCGACAGTCGGGATCGAAGAAGTCCGACGCCGGACGATCCTCCCCCACACCCGCGCGGACGAGCGACGCCGCCTCGGTCACCCGCTGGTCGAAGGCGGCGAAGGCCTCGCCGAACTCGGCCTGATCCGCGCGGGTCATCTCGTGATCGAAGGCCTGGGTGCGCCAGGGCGGCGGGGTCTGGTCCAGCGTCAGCCCCTCGGCCTCGACCCGTCCCGCCAGCACATTGTCATCGGCGGAATGCAGCCAGCCGCAGCCCATGTCCAACCCTTCGCCCTCGGCCCGAACCGTCCAAGCGCGCCCGCCGATCCGGTCGCGGGCCTCCAGCACCAGAACCGACAGGCCGGGCCGCAGCAAACGGCGCGCTGCGGCGATGCCGGCGGCGCCTGCGCCGATCACCACGACATCGACCTGTGACGGCAGCGGCTGGGAGGCGGAGATGCGGGCGTTCATGGCGTCAGGACATACACGAAAACCGGTCGTGATCGGCGCCGTCCCTATCGCCTATTGATTTTTGGACGGCGGGGTCCATTTTAGCGCCGCTTCAAAACGCCGCACCTCCCCCGGATTTTCCATGTCGCCTGAACTCAAGAAACGCCTGCCGCTATTCGCGGCCGCCCTCGTCGGCCTGGCCCTGATCGTGGGCGGCATCGTCTGGTGGGTGAACGGCCAGCGTTGGGAGAGCACCGACAACGCCTTCGTCCAAGCGGACACAACCCTGGTCAGCCCGCAACTGTCCGGCCGGGTCACTGAGGTTCTGGTGGGTGACAACCAGCGGGTCGCGGCAGGCCAGATCCTGGTCAAGCTGGACGATTCCGACCAGAAGGCCCAACTGGCACAGGCCGAGGCCAATCTGGCCGCCGCCATCGCCGCCGTCGGCCATGTCGACGCCCAAGCCGAGCAGGAACAGGCCACCATCGCCGCCCGTGCCGCCTCGGTCGCCCAGGCCAACGCCCAGGCCGGCCTGGCCCGCGCCGAGGTCGATCGTTATGGAAAACTGGCCGAGCAGGGCTGGGTCTCGCAACAGCGCATCCAGACCGAGCGCGCCTCGGCCGCCACCGCCGCCGCCAGCGTCCAGCAGGCCCAGGCCGCCCTGGTCGCCGAACAACGCACCGCCGGGGTTCTGGGCTCGACCCGCCAGCAGAGCGTCGCCGCTGTCGAACAGGCCCGCGCCGTCGTCGATCAGGCTCGCATCGCGCTGGAGCGCACCGTCATCCGCGCGCCGGTCGCCGGCGTCGTCGGCGCCCGCAGCGTGCGGCCCGGCCAGTATGTCAACGCCGGCACGCAACTGCTGTCGGTCGTGCCCCTGACCAACACCTACATCGTCGCCAACTTCAAGGAGACGCAGCTGGACAAGGTGCGCCTGGGTCAGACTGTCGAGATTTCCGCCGATGCCTTCCCCGGCCGCAAGATCGAGGGCCGCGTCGACAGCTTCGCCCCCGCCACTGGGTCGGAGTTCGCCCTGATCCCGGTCGAGAACGCCACGGGCAACTTCACCAAGATCACTCAGCGCGTGCCCGTGCGCATCGTCGTCAGCGGCGCAGACCGCAGCCTGGCCCTGCGCCCCGGCCTGTCGGTAGACGTCAAGATCGACCTGAAGAGCCAGGGCGGCCAGAGCTTTGCCGAAGCCGCCACGACGACGGGAGCCGCAGGCCAGTGACCGCCGCCAACCCCGCCGCAGATGGCGGGGCCCCTGTCGCGCAAAAGGGTCCCGTCGCCGGCCATCCCGAAATCAACTGGACCATGCTGTTGCTGGGCTTCGCCGGCATGGTGGTGGGCCAGTTCATGGCCATTCTGGACATCCAGATCGTCGCCGCTTCCCTGCCCCAGATCCAGGCGGGGGTCGGCGCCTCGGCTGACGAGATCAGCTGGATCCAGACCGCCTATCTGATCCCCGAGGTGGTGATGATCCCTCTGTCGGGCTTCTTGTCGCGGCTGTGGGGGACGCAGCGGCTGTTTCTGGTCTCCTGCGCCGGTTTCGTGCTGATGAGCATCGCCACAGGTCTGTCGTCGTCGATCGACATGATGATCCTGTTCCGGGCCATCCAAGGCTTCGTGGGCGGGGCCATGATCCCGACCGTCTTCGCCGTTGCCTTCACCGCCTTCCCACCCGACAAGCGCGTCACCGCCAGCGTGGTCATGGGCCTGATCGTCACCCTGGCGCCAACCGTCGGTCCCACGCTGGGCGGGCACCTGACGGAGTGGCTGAGCTGGCGCTGGCTGTTCTTCATCAACGTGGGGCCGGGGCTGCTGGTGCTGTTCCTGGTCGGGCGGTACGGCAACTTCGACAAGGGCGACCCATCGCTGGCCAAGGGCTTCGACTGGTGGGGCCTGGGCCTGATGGCCGCCTTTCTGATGTCGATGCAGTTCGTGCTGGAAGAGGGCGCCAAGAACGACTGGTTCGACGACACCCACATCCTGTTGCTGACCGTCGTGGCGGCAGTCGCCGGACCGATCTTCATCTGGCGGTCCCTGACCTATCGCCAGCCGATCGTTGAGTTGCGCGCCTTTGGCAATCGCAACTTCCTGGTCGGTTTCATCATGACCTTCATCGTCGGTTTCGCCCTGTTCGGCGGCACCTTCCTGCTGCCGCTCTTCCTGGGCCGCGTGCTTGGTTATTCGTCGTCAGAGGTCGGCACCACCATGGTCGTGTCGGGCCTGGCCATGTTCGCCACCGGCCCCTTCGCCGGTCGACTGGTGCGCAAGCTGGATGCGCGGGTGCTGATGTTCGGCGGCTTCATGCTGTGCGCCTGGGGGATGTGGGAGGCGCGCGTCGTCACCGATGACTGGGGCTTCTGGAACTTCGCCTCGGTCCAGGCCTTCCGCGGCGTCGGCGTTATGCTGGCCATGATCGCGTCCCAGCAGGTGACGATGGCGACCCTGCCGCCGCACATGGTCAAGAACGCCTCGGGGCTGGTCAACCTGTCGCGCAACGTCGGCGGCGCTTTCGGCCTGGCGATCCTGAACACCAGCCTGACGTCCAACACGGCCCTGCACATGAGCGAACTGACCAGCGCCATTGGTCAGGGCGACCAGGCGATGCGCAACATGATGGCCGGCATGACCCAGCGGTTCGCCGGCTCCATCGACCCGGCCGCCTCGGCGATGAAGGCCATCTATGGGATGTTGCAGAAACAGGCGACCACGATGGCGTTCGGCGACGCCTTCGCCCTGCTGGCCATCCTGTGCGCGGGCGCGGCCTTCGTCACCCTGGCCGCCCAGCCGGTGAAGGCCCAGGCCGGCGCCCCGCCCTCGGACGTCCACTGATGGCGCGGCGTCTCGGGCAGGTCGATGAACGAAAGAGCGAGGCGATCCTGGACGCCGCCGCGACCCTGTTCGCCGACAAGGGGCTTCAGGCCAAGATGGACGAGATCGCCAAACTGGCCGGCGTCTCCAAACAGACGGTCTACAACCGCTTCGCCTCCAAGCTGGAGATCGCCCAGGCCCTGGCGTCCAAGCGGGTCGAGGACATCGTCGCCCCCCTGCGCGGCGCCGGTGATCCGCAGACGGTGCTGGAGAACTTGGCCCTGACCTTGTTGAACCGGGTGTGCAGCGGCGACAAGGTCGGCTCGATGCGCGGGGTCGCCCTGGTCTCGGTCGAGGCGCCTGACATCGCCCACGCCATCTATGAGGCCGGTCCGCGTCGCAGCCTGCGTGAACTGGGCGCCTGGCTGGCGGAACAGACGCGGCTGGGCCGGATGAGCGTCGCCGATCCGGAAGAGGCGGCCGAGATGTTCGCCGGCCTTGTGCTGGGCCACGGCCATCTGCGCGCCATGCTGGACATACCGCAGCTGGAGGCCGACAAACGCGCAGGCCGCGCCCGAGAGGCCGCGCGCATCTTCATGGCCGCCCATCCGCCCGCCAAGACTTCCTGAGCGCGGCGCGCTACAGTCGTTCCACCCTGTCGCTTGAGACCGCCTTCATGCTGATCCACCTGTCCTCCTGGCCCGAAATCGATGCGCGATTGAACGACGGCGGTTCCCTGTCCAGAACGGTGGTCGTGCCCATCGGCTCCAACGAGCAGCACGGGCCGACGGGGCTTCTGGGCACCGACTGGCTTTGCCCCGAGATCATCGCCCATGCGGCCGAAAAGACCGAGGCCAACCTGATCGTGGCCCCGACCTTCAACATCGGCATGGCCCAACATCACTTAGCCTTCGCCGGCACCATCAGCCTGCGCCCTTCGACTTTCATGGCCGCGATCACCGACTGGGTCTCGTCCCTAAGCCGTCACGGGTTCGAGCGGATCTACTTCCTGAACGGTCACGGCGGCAACGTCGCGACCATCGAGGCGACGATCTCGGAAATCTACGCCGAGTGGAGCTTCGTAGAGGACAGCCCGCCCTTCATCCTGAAGTTGAAGAACTGGTGGGACCTGCCCGGCGTCAATGGCCTGTGCAACCGCCTGTTCCCGACCGGCCACGGCATGCACGCCACCCCGTCCGAGATCGCGGTGACGCAGGCCGCTTATCCCGAGCGGATCAAGACCGCCGACTACAGCCCGCAGATCGCGCCGAACGGGCCGATCCGCGACGCCCTGGACTATCGCGCCCGCTTCCCCGACGGCCGGATCGGCTCGGACCCGGCCCAGGCCAGTCCCGAGAAGGGCCGGCAGATCATCGACGCGGCGATCCCCGCCCTGCTCGCCGACATCGCGGCCTTCGCCGCCGAAACCCAGCCGGGAGCGTCGCTCTGACCCGCAGGACGCCCACAGCCGCCAGCGCCGCCGTCGTCGGCGCCGAGATCCTGGCCGCCTCGGCCGAGGTGATCGCGGCCCGCACCGGCCTGATGGCCGAGGGCCTGACCAGCGCCAAGGGGCAGGACTTCAAGGAGCTGTCGCTGATGAGTTCCGAGAAGACCGAGGCGATGTCCGCCTCCGCCGACGCCATGGCCGCCAGCGCCGGGGCCATCGGCCAGCGGCTGGGGCGCGTGGCGCTGGACGAAAGCGCCCATGCCCTGCGGGCGGCGGCGGCTGTGACCCAGGCCCGCACCCCGGCCCAAGCGGCCGAGGCCCAGTTCAGCTACGCCATGGGCTGGTGGAGCCGGGCGGCGACCCAGGCCATGACCCTTAACGGCGAACTGCTGAAGGCCCAGGCCGAGGCGCTGGCCCCGATCCACAAGACGGCGACCGCTAACGCGAAACGGCTGCGCAAGACGCGCTAGGCCGGCTCCACCAGCTTGAGCTTGGGCTTCTTGACCTTGGCGGGCTTGGCCGGACGCTCGGCCTTCTTGGCGGCCTTCTCGGCCTTCCTGGCTTCCTTCTCGACCGCCTTCAGCGCCTTCTTGGCGGCCTTGGCCTCGGCCTTGGCGGCGTCGGGGGCGGCGTCGGCGGCGGCGGCCAGATCGGCCAGTTGATTGAGGAAGGTCTCGCGCTGACCCTTGGGCAGCAGGGCCATGATCCGCTTGTCAGCGGCCTCGACCAGCGGCCGCGCGGCCTCCAGACGGGCCGCGCCCTCAGCCGACAGACGCACCGCCTTGGCGCGCGCATCCAAGGTCGAGCGTTCCCGCTCCAGCAGGCCCTTCGTCGTCATGCGCGTGACCAGATCGGCCAGGGTCGAGCGGTCGATGCCGGTCATCCGCACCAGCTCGGTCTGCGTCAGGCCGGCCTTGAGCGACACGGCCTCGAGCACCGCGAACTGGCGCTGGGTCAGGCCGTCGGCGCCGGTCTCCTCGGCATAGATGTCGAGGGCCAACTGCAGAGCGCGGTGCATCAGGTGGCTGGGCGAGGTGGCCAGGGGGCCGACCTTCCTTGCCGCTTTTCCCGCCTTCACCATCGCGCCGCTCCCCTGAAGTTTCGTCCGAACACGTATCAGCTCTGCTTTACGATTTGACGGGGAAAGCGCGTCGGTTCCGTGACAGTTCCGCTTGGTCCCTAGAGCCCGGTGTCGGGCGAGACGGGGGCCGGCTCGTCGTCCTTGATCAGGTGCTTCATGATGAAGAAGACCTGCCAGACGCCGAACACGGCCGAGGCGATCCACAGCCCGCCGCGGAAGGCGACCCAGGTATCATCGGACTGGGTGCGCCAGACGATCTCGTTGACGATGCAGACGGCCGCGAAATACAGGCCGTAACGCAGGGTCAGCCCGCGCCAGCCCGCGTCGGTGATGCGGATCGCCTCGCCCAGCAGATATTTGAACGGATAGCGGTTCAGCGGCAGCGATCCCAGCAGCACGACCGCCAGCAGGCCGTTCTGGATCGACAGCTTGATCTTCAACAGGTTCGGGTCGTGGAAGACGATGGTCAGCACGCCGAAGATCAGGGCGAAGCCGCCGGTCAGCAGCGGCAGGGGCGCCAGACGACGCTCGACCACATAGCCGACGATCAGCGCGATCAGGGACGCGCCGACCAGAACCCAGGTCGCCTGGACCAGGGCTTCCTGCCCGTCCAGACCGCGCGCGAACCGGTTGATCGCATAGGCGGCCATGAAGGCCACGAGGGCGCCGAAATCGACGGCCTGGCGGATGTTGGAAGCCTTTTTCGGCGTCTCGGTCATGTCAGTCTTCCAGTCCCACCAGCGAGCGGGAGAAGGCGCGGGCGTCGAAGGGTTGCAGATCCTCGACCCCTTCGCCGACGCCGATCAGCATCAGGGGGGCGTCGGACGCCTGAGCCACGGGGACCAGCACGCCGCCGCGCGCCGTGCCGTCCAGCTTGGTCATGACCACGCCGGTGACGAAGGCGGTGCGGCCGAAGATCTGTTCCTGGGCCAGGGCGTTGCGGCCCACGGTGGCGTCCAGCACCAGCAGGGTGTCGTGCGGCGCCTCGGGATCGACCTTCTTCAGCACGCGGACGATCTTGAGCAGTTCGTCCATCAAAGCGGACTTGTTCTGAAGTCGGCCGGCGGTGTCGATCAGGACCACGTCATAGCCTTCGGCTCGCGCCTTGGTATAGGCGTCGAAGGCCAGGCCTGCGGCATCGGCGCCGTCGCGACGGCTTTCGAAGTCGGCGCCCGAGCGCTCGGCCCAGACCTTCAGCTGTTCGCGCGCGGCGGCGCGGAAGGTGTCGCCGGCGACGATCATCACCTTGGCGCCCTTGCCCGTCAGATCGGCGGCGATCTTGCCGAGCGTCGTGGTCTTGCCCGATCCGTTCACCCCGACGAACAGGACCACATAGGGTTTGGGGCCGGATAGGGGGTCGAAGGTCGCCTGGCGCGGCGACAATTCGGCGGCCACCGCCTCGGCTAGGGCCTCCTTGACCTCGCGCTCGGGCGCGTCCTTGCCGAACTTCAGGGCGCGAAAGCGTTCGACGATCCGGGCCGAGGCGGCCGGGCCGAGATCGCTTTCCAAGAGGTGCTCTTCCAGCTGTTCCAGAGACGCCTCGGACAGAGGCTCCTTGACGAATGTGGCGACGACCTGATCGGTCATCTGTTTGGAGGAGCGCGAGAGCCCAGCGGACAGGCGCTGGAACCAGCCCTTTTTCGGCGTGTCGTTCATGCAGTGGCTTTAGCGGGGGCGAAGGCCAACGTCATCCGCATTCGCGAAGGTCGTCCGCGACGTTTCAGACGGTCGGCGACAAAAACACCGTCTAACTCGTCTAATTGGTCTGAAATCGGGGCCCTCCTGTCGGCGTGAGTGCGAAGGTCGGGGATTATAGATGCGGGTGAAACGGACGACGGCGGAAAGCGTCGAGAAATCGGCAGGACGTTGAAATCGTTAGCAACTGACCAGCGTCATTGTGATGGCTGCGTCACCTTTTCCTTTCGTCATCCTCCTGCAAGCCGCTTGCGGCGCAGACCGGAGGACCCAACGGCGCCGAAGGCGATGCTCCCCACTCACTCTGTTGAGCGCCTGCGTCTGCGACAGGTTCGCGCTCTCGCGCGCCGCTGAGTCCCCCGGTCGCTTCGCGCCGGAGGATGACGAAATCAAAGAGCGAGCTTGCGCCAGGATGAGTCCTGAATATACGCTTCACATATGTTTCATATAGTTCGAGTGCGTCATGGGCATCGTCAATATCGAGGAAGAGCTGCACGAGCAGCTGCGTCGCGCCGCAAAGGCGTCCTATCGGTCGATCAACGCCCAGGCGGCGTTCTGGATCAGGATCGGCATGTTGTGTGAGATGCATCCCGGCGTGACGTTCCAGGAACTGGTGGCGCGCGAGTTGCGGGCGGCGGGCGTCGATGCTTCCGTGCCGACGGGCGTCGCCGCATGATCAAGACGCCGGCCGAGATTGCGCTGATGGTCGAGGCGGGGCGACTGCTGGCCTCGGTCTTCACCCATTTGGACGCGATGACCCTGGAGGGGTTGAGCACGCTGGAAATCGACCGACGGGTCGAGGCCTTCATCGTCGACGAGCTGAAGGCGCGGCCGTCTAGCAAGGGTCAGTACGGCTATGGCTTCGTGCTGAACAGCTCGATCAACCAAGTCGTCTGCCATGGCGTGCCCTCGGCGGACGACATCCTGAAGAGCGGCGACATCGTCAATCTGGACATCACGCTGGAGAAGGACGGCTTCATCGCCGATTCCTCCAAGACCTATCTCATCGGCTCGGTGGGACCGCAGGCCCGACGGCTGGTGCGCACCACATATGAGGCGATGTGGAAGGGCATTCAGGCCGTGCGCCCTGGCGCGAACCTGGGCGACATCGGTTTCGCCATAGAGAAACACGCCAAACAGGCCGGCTATTCGGTAGTGCGCGACTATTGCGGGCACGGCATTGGGCGCGAGATGCATGAAGCGCCGCAGGTGCTGCATTTCGGCAAGGCCGGGACCGGCGTAACCCTGCGCGAAGGCATGACCTTCACCATCGAACCGATGCTGAACCAGGGCGTGCGCACGGTCCTGACCGAGGACGACGGCTGGACCGTGGTCACCTCCGACGGAAAACTGTCGGCCCAGTTCGAACATACGGTGGCTGTGACAAAGGACGGTGTGCGGGTCCTGACCCTGAGACCGGACGAGAAGCGGGGCGCATAGGCGCGCGAAGGAGAGTTTCCGTCCCTTCATCATTCGCGCCTATATGAAGGCCGACGACCGGCGCGGGCCGGGTGATGCGGACGATCCGATGGCTGATGCTCTGTTCCATTCTCCCAAGACCCACGGCTTCGTGCGCGTGGCGGCGGCGACGCCGGTCAGCCATGTGGGCGACCCCAGGGCGAACGGCCAAGAGCACGTCGCCCTGATCCGTCAGGCGGGCGAGCAGGGCGTGGACCTGATGGTGTTCCCCGAGCTGTCGCTGTCGGCCTACGCCATCGACGATCTGCATATGCAGGCGGCGCTGCTCGACGAGGTCGAGCGACAGATCGCCGTAGTGGCCGCAGCGACGGCCGAGGCGGATGTCGTGGCGGTGGTCGGGGCGCCGATCCGCAACGGCGACGCCCTGTACAACTGCGCCGTAGTGATTGGGGCCGGGGGGGTTCTGGGCGTCGTGCCCAAGACCTATCTGCCCAACTACCGGGAATATTACGAGAAACGCTGGTTCGCGCCGGCGACGGTGCGCGCCGAGGACGTGATCGCGCTGAACGGCGAGACGGTGGATTTCGCGCCGGGTCTGTTGTTCGAGGCGGTCAATCGGCCGGGCTTCGTCTTCTCGGTCGAGATCTGCGAGGACTATTGGGCGCCGCTGCCGCCCTCGACGCGGGCCGCGCTGGCGGGCGCGCGGATCCTGCTGAACCTGTCGGCGTCCAACATCGTCATCGGCAAGGCGGACGAGCGGGCGATGCTGAGCGCCAGCCATTCGGCCCGCACCCTGTCGGCCTATGTCTTCGCCGCCTCGGGCTGGGGCGAGAGCACCACCGACCTGGCCTGGGACGGTCAGGCGACGATCCACGAACTGGGGTCCAAGCTGGCCGAGGGCGAGCGGTTCGCGACGGACAGCCACCTGACGATCGCCGATGTGGACGTGGATCGGATCGGGCTGGATCGGTTGCGCAACGGCACCTTCGCCGAGTGTGCGAGAAACGAAGGCGAGGCGGCGACCGTCGTGCCCTTCATGGCGCGCGAGGATTATGAGGCCAGCGAACTGATCCGGCCGCTGGACCGGTTCCCCTTCGTGCCGGACGACGCCGGGCGGCTGGATCAGGACTGCTATGAGGCGTTCAACATCCAGGTTCAGGGGCTGATGCGCCGCATGACCGCGACCGGCGCCAGGTCGCTGGTGATCGGCGTGTCCGGCGGGCTGGATTCGACCCAGGCCCTGCTGGTCGCCTGCCGCGCCTTCGACCGGCTGGATCTGCCGCGGACCAATATCCTGGGCTTCACCATGCCGGGGTTCGCGACCTCGGACGGGACCAAGTCCAACGCCTGGGCGCTGATGAAGGCGCTGGGCGTCACGGGCGCAGAGATCGACATCCGCCCCGCCGCCGAACAGATGTTCAAGGACATCGGCCATCCCTACGCCGAGGGTCAGCCGGTGCACGACATCACCTTCGAGAACGTGCAGGCGGGTCTGAGGACTGACTATTTGTTCCGGCTGGCGAACCAGCACAGAGCCTTCGTCCTGGGGACCGGGGATCTGTCGGAACTGGCGCTGGGTTGGGCCACATACGGCGTCGGCGACCATATGAGCCATTACAACGTCAACGGCGGGGTGGCGAAGACGCTGATCCGTCACCTGATCCGCTGGGTGGCGGCGGGCGACCTGATCGGCGCGGGTGCGCGCGACACGCTGCACGCCATTCTGGACACCGAGATTTCGCCCGAGCTGGTGCCGGCCGAGGACGGGGTGATCCAGTCGACGGAAGGCACCGTCGGCCCGTATGCGTTGAACGACTTCTTCCTGTTCTACATCAGCCGGTTCGGGATGACGCCGTCCAAGGTCGCCTTCCTGGCGCACCAGGCCTGGGGCGATGCGGGCGCGGGCGAATGGCCGGCGAATACGCCGGAAGACGAGAAGGTCGACTACGATCTGGCGACGATCAAGGGGTGGCTGAGGAAGTTCCTGATCCGCTTCTTCCAGACCGCCCAGTTCAAGCGCTCGGCCCTGCCGAACGGACCAAAGGTGGTCACCGGCGGATCGCTGTCGCCGCGCGGCGACTGGCGCGCGCCGTCCGACGGCAATGCGCGGGTGTGGCTGGACGAGCTGGACGCAAACGTGCCAGACTAAACCGTCTCCTCCCCATTTTATGGGGAGGTGGCGCGGCGCTCTTGCGCCGTGACGGAGGGGCTGTGTCCGCATCGCAAGCCTTAGTGGGACCTCAAAGAGCCCCTCCACCGCTTCGCGGTCCCCCTCCCCGCAAAGCGGGAAGGAGACGATGCGTAAATTCCCATAGGTTGAGTGTGGATATTCGCCGAACCAGTCGCTAGAAGCTTGGCCATGACCGACGACGTGACCAAAGACTCCAACGGCAACATCCTGGCCGACGGCGACAGCGTGACCCTGATCAAGGATCTGAAGGTCAAGGGATCGGGCGGGGTCACGCTAAAGCGCGGGACGCTGGTCAAGAACATCCGCCTGACCGGCGACACGGACGAGATCGAGGCCAATGTGGAGAAGGTGCGCGGCCTGGTCCTTCGCACCGAGTTCGTGAAGAAGGCCTGACCCTCTTCCCTTCGCGCGATGCAGCCGCCATCTAGCGGCCTATGACCGACACCCTCGCCGCCCCCGCCTCGACCGCTTCCGCCAACAGCAAGATCCCCGTCACCGTCCTGACCGGCTATCTCGGCGCGGGCAAGACGACGCTGCTGAACCGGATCCTGACCGAGGATCACGGCAAGCGCTACGCCGTCATCGTCAACGAGTTCGGCGAGATCGGCATCGACAACGACCTGGTGGTCGGCGCCGACGAGGACGTGTTCGAAATGAACAACGGCTGCGTCTGCTGCACCGTGCGGGGCGACCTCATCCGCGTGGTCGCCGGCCTGATGAAGCGCCAGCGTCCCGGCAAGCCGGCCTTCGACGCCATCATCGTGGAGACGACGGGCCTGGCCGACCCCGGTCCGGTGGCCCAGACCTTCTTCGTGGACGAGGACGTCAAGGCCAAGACCCAGCTGGACAGCGTCACGACCCTGGTCGACGCCAAACATGTGATGGCGCGCCTGGACGACTCCAAGGAGGCCCGCGAACAGGTGGCCTTCGCCGACCGCATCATCCTGAACAAGGTCGATCTGGCCACGCGGGAGGAGTTGGACGCTGTCGAGGCCCGGCTGCGGGCGCTGAACCCGCTGGCGCCCATCGTCCGCGCTGAACGCTCGAACGTGCCGCTGGACCAGGTGCTGGGCCTTTACGCCTTCGACCTAGATCGTATTCTGGAGGTCAAGCCGGACTTCGTGAACCCGCCGCACGGCGCGGACGGCCATGTGCATGACGAACACTGCGGTCATGACCACCACGACCATGACCATGATCACGGGCACGACCATCATCACCACGATCACGATCACGGCGCCCATTCTCACGGAGTCAGGGGGCACGCCCACCAGGACGACATCAAGGGCATCTCCCTGTCTCTCGATCGGCCGCTAGACGGGGCCAAGTTCACCGCCTGGCTGGATCGGTTGCTGGGCGAGCAGGGTCAGAACATCCTGCGCGCCAAGGGCATCATCGACGTGAAGGGCGAGAACCGCCGCCTGGTCTTCCAGGCCGTGCACATGATCCTTGAAGGCGACCTACAACGCGAATGGGGCGCCGCCGAACGCCGCTGGAGCCGCGCGGTCTTCATCGGCCGCGATCTGGACGAGGCCGAATTGAAGGCCGGCTTCGAGGCCTGCGCCGCCTGATCTCAAAGGTGGACTGACAGACAAAAGGCCGACGGAGCGATCCGCCGGCCTTTCTCTTTGATCAGCCCTTCCCGAACAGCTTGTTCCAGCGGCGCTTGTCGCGGGCCTTCCAGGCGCCGCGGTGGTAGGCGTCGGAGCCGATCAGGGGGACGACCGTGGTTGCCTCGGCGAAGACCATCTGTTCGTGAGTGGTCTGGACCTTGCCCCAGGAGGCCGCCTCTTTCAGCGTCGAGGACGAGCAGGCGCCGTCGCGGACGTCGGCGACGGTGATCTGAACCGCATAGCGGTGCATCTCGGCCTCGACACCCAGGATTTCGGCGCAGACGACCGTGTCCTGGGCAAAGTTCTTGGGCACGCCGCCGCCGACCATGAACAGGCCGGTCACGCCGGCGGCGATCTTGATGTCGGTCAGTTCGCGGAAGTCGGCGATGGCGTCCAGCATCAGATAGGGCTGGCCGGCGGCGGCGCGTTCCTTCTGGTGTTTCACCAGACCAAAGCCGGCCGAGCTATCGACGAAGGCCGGGCAGAAGATCGGCACGCCCTCTTCATAGGCGGTCTGGATCAGCGAGCCGGGCTTTTTCGCATTGCCCTCGCTCAGCCACTTGCCCATCTCCCAGATGAACTCGCGGCTGGAATAGCCGCGCGGCTCCAGCCGGTTGGCGATCTCTAGGATGGTGTGGTCGCAGGCCTGGAGCTCTTCCTCGTCGATATAGGTGTCGTAGATCCGGTCGATGTAGTTGTCGCGCAGGACGTTGTCGTCCACCTCGCCGGCCGCCTGATAGTGTTTGAAGCCCAGGGCCTCGAAGAAGTCCATGTCGACGATCGAGGCGCCGGTGGCGACCACGGCGTCGACCATGCCGAACTTCACCATGTCGCGGTAGACGTGCATGCAGCCGCCGGCCGAGGTCGAACCGGCCAGGATCAGCCAGGGCGAGCAGCCCTTGTCCTCAATGGCCATCGAGAAGATGTCCGCAGCGCGGGCGGTGTCGCGCGACGAGAAGGACATCTTGCGCATCGAGTCGATGATCGGGCGCGCGTCGAAGCTCGTGATGTCGACGTGCTCGACGACATTCTGCAGCAGTTGGGCCTTGGTGTTCGATTGAACGGGAGCGTTCATTTCGGCGGTTTCCCTGTGATTTGAGCGCCCGTCGAACAAGCAGACGTGCCGGGACGGAGCGACCGACAGGACCGATAGACGCCCAACCATCGGCCGTCACCCTCGGACTTGATCCGAGGGTCGGACGTTCCGCCGCGCGTTCCTCGCAAGGAAGACGCAGAGGGGGCCGATCCTCGGGTCTAGCCCGAGGATGACGATTACAGGTGTGGGCGTCCTATTTCCGGCGCGACTTGCGCTGACCGGCCTTACCCTTGGGGCGTGAAAGGCGCACGACCTTGCGGGCGTTCTCTTCCGCCGTGGTGCGCACGGTGGGGATGGAACGTGGAGCCAGACCGTACAGCGAGGCCATCGGGGCGTCCTCGACCGCGGCGATGTCGTGTTCGCCATAGCCGTTGAAGCCCGTCGACATGGCCACGCCGTAAGCGCCCAGCATGCCGATCTCGATGAAGTCGCCTTCGCGCACATCGGCCGGAAGCCAGAATGGTCCCGGCATGTGGTCGATGGAATCGCAGGTCGGGCCGTAGAACTGGAAGGCCTTCAGCTCGCCCGCGCATTCACCGTCCCGGACCAGCTTGGTCGGGAAGGGCCAGCGCGAGTGGGTCGCGTCGAACAGCGAACCGTAGGAGCCGTCGTTCAGATACAGGGCGTCGCCCTTGCGCAGGTCGACACGGGCCAGGATCGACGAGGATTCGGCGACCAGCGCGCGGCCGGGCTCGCACCACAGCTCGGTCGTTTCCGACACCGGCATCTCGTTGAAGCCGCGATGGATGGCGTCGGCGTATTCGCTCATGTCCGGCGGAACCATGCCCGGATAGACGGACGGGAAGCCGCCGCCGACATCGACGATATCGACGATCACGCCCGCACGGCTGATCGACCGGCCGACCTGGGCCATGGCGGCCTGATAGGCGGTCGGGCGCATGCACTGGCTGCCGACGTGGAAGGAGACGCCCATCAGGCCGTCCTTGACCGCCTGGCGCGTCGCCATCAGCAGGGCCGGCGCCTGATCCGACGACACGCCGAACTTGCCCGACAGCGTATAGGCGGCGCCGTCGGCCGAGACGGCCATCCGCACGATCAGGTTCAGGTCGTCCGCGCCGCCGGTGGCGTCGAGGATCTTGTTCAGCTCGTCGATGCAGTCGAGCGAGAAGGTGCGCACGCCGTGATCGAAATAGGCCTTGGTGATTGCAGACCGGCTCTTGACCGGGTGCATGAAGGCCAGGCGCACGTCATGGCTGACCGAGCGAACCAGCTCGATCTCGGCGATGGACGCCACGTCGAAGCCGCGAACGCCGGCCTCGATCAGGGTTTCGACGACCCAGCGCGAAGGGTTGGCCTTCACAGCGTAGAAGACGTCGGCCTTTAGATTATCCTGGAACCAGCGCGCCGCTACGGAAACCGAACGCGGCCGCACGAGGGCGACGGGACGTTCAGGGGACCGCTCACGGACCAGGTCCAGGGGAAGCTGATACGTGCGCAATTCACGTAACCCCCTGCTAATTGTTAAACCCAGACCGGCGTTAGCGGCGCAGACAGGACCTACGGGGTCCGCCGGAGAGCGCGATATGGGGACGCGCGACTGTCATGTAAAGAGGTTTTTTCGTGGCGGGGCCTAGGTTTGACTGTCACAAATCCGGTCTGCGCCCTCCACGACACGATCCAACGGCAACCTTGACCGTTCTGCGCCGTTGCGATGCTCGGAGGGTTTGATGAATCGTTGGCTGTTCTTTTGGCGCAAGATGCGGCGTCAGTTGTGGGTGCGCGCCACGGCCTATGCCGTCGCGGGCGTCGCCGCAGCCTTGCTGGCCGCCGCCCTGGCCCCCTGGGTGCCGCAGGAGATAGCCGAGCGCCTGGGCGGCGAGTCTGTGGAATCGATCCTGACGATTCTGGCGTCCAGCCTGCTCGGCGTGGCGACCTTTTCGGTCGGCGCCATGGTCACGGCCTATACGTCCGTGTCGTCGGCGGCCAGTCCGCGCGTCGCGGCCCTGGTCACCAGCGATGACGAGACCCAGAAGTCACTGGCGACCTTCGTCGGCGCCTTTCTCTACGCCATCGTCGCCGTCACCGCGATCAACGCCCATTATTACGGCCAGAACGGTCGGGCGATCCTGTTCCTGGTCAGCCTCGTCATGGTGGGTCTGGTGGCGTTTCGCCTCCTGGCCTGGATCAACCGTCTGTCCAGCTTGGCGCGGGTCGGTCACATGATCGATCTGGTCGAGGCCCGGGCGCGCGAGGCGCTGGAACAGCGGCGCGACAATCCGTTTCTGGGCGGGCGAGCAGGCCGTCTCGAAAACGGGGCGGACGTGACGGCGCCGGAAACCGGCTATGTCCAGAACGTCGATCCCGATCGCCTCCAGACCATGGCCGAAAAGCGGGATTGCCATGTTGAGGTGGTCGCTGCGCCGGGCGCCTTCGTGCGACGCGGCGAGGTCCTCGCCCGGGTCAGCCTGCCGGCCTGCGACAAAGAGGCCCAGGACGCCTTCTGCTCCGCCTTCGCGATCGGAGACTCGCGCTCCTATGATCAAGACCCCCGTTTCGGCCTGATCGTTCTGGGCGAGATCGCCGCCAAGGCCCTGTCGCCTGGTATCAACGATCCCGGAACGGCCATTCAGGTGGTGTCGACCGGCGTGAGGCTGATGGACATCTGGGCCCGACACGGCGGGGAAGACGAGAAGCGGACCCTGCGCGATCGCCTGATGATGCCGGGCGTCTCCGAAGACGATCTGCTCGACGATCTGTTCGGCCCGATCGCCCGTTATGGGGCCGGCGACGTAGCGGTCGCCATCAGACTGCAAAAGGGGCTGAGGGCGCTGGCCTCAATCCCTTGTCTGGCCGCGCCGGTCCGGATAATGGCCGATCAGGCGCTGGAGCGATCGCGCGTCGCCTTGCCGATTCCAGCGGACTACGTCCGGGTGAAGGGTGCGGCAGAAGGCTCCTGAACGGCTCGGGTCTGGACGAGATTGCGCCCGACGTGCGATTAGGACTTGCCCGAGCGCGATTTCAGCTTATTGCGGCGCCCCTTCGCCATAGCCTCCTAGCGAGTTCATGAGTTCATCCGCAGCCGCCGCCGCCCCTGGGCTAGTCCTGGCGCGTGACGTGTCGAAGACCTTCGGATCGCGAAAGGCGCTGGACGGCGTCTCGATTTCCGTGGCCTCCGGCGAAATGGTCGCCCTGATCGGTCCGTCCGGGTCGGGCAAGTCCACCCTGCTCCGCTCCATCACCGGCCTGCAGTCGATCGACGCCGGCGCCGGCACGATCCAGGTGTTCGGCGAGACCGTGCAGAAGGACGGCCGGGTCACCGGCGCCGTGCGCAAGGCGCGCGGCAAGCTGGGCATGATCTTCCAGCAGTTCAATCTGGTCGGGCGACTGAGCCTGTTCTCCAACGTCATGCTGGGCGCGCTGGGCCGTCTGCCCGGATGGAAGGGCCTGCTGGGCCTGTGGCCCCAGGCGGACAAGGACAAGGCCATGGCGGCCCTTCACCGCGTCGGCGTCAGCGACTACGCCGCCCAGCGCGCCAACACCCTGTCCGGCGGCCAACAGCAGCGCGGCGCCATCGCCCGCGCCATCGTGCAGGGCGCCAAGGCGATTCTGGCCGACGAACCTGTCGCCTCGCTGGACCCTGTGTCCGCCCGCAAGGTGATGGAACTGCTGGTTGAGCTGAACAAGCGCGACGGCATGGGGGTGATCGTCACCCTGCACCAGGTCGATTACGCCATCCGCTACTGCGACCGCGTCATCGCCCTGCAAGGCGGCAAGATCGTCTATGACGGCCCGTCCACGGCGCTGGACCAAAAGCGCCTGATCGAAATCTACGGTCCCGAGTTCGAGGACGCGTTCTGGGAGACCAAGGCATGAGCCTGTCGCGCATTTCCCCCACCCGCCGTCTAATCGCTGCGGCCGGCGCCGCCGTCATGATCCTGGGCCTGGCGGCCTGCGGCGGCGGCGAGGACAAGAAGGCTGCGGGCGGCGCGCCCAGCGAGATCACTTTCTCGATCCTGTCCGCCGAAGGCCAGGCCTCGGCCGGCCCGCTGTGGCAGCCGCTGCTGGACGACATGTCCAAGGCCATCGGCGTGCCGGTGAAGCCCTATTTCGGTTCGAACTACACCGTCCTGGTCGAGGCCATGCGCGGCAACCACACCCAAGTGGGCTGGTTCTCGGCCAAGCCTGAGGTCGAGGCCATCGACCGCGCCAAGGCCGAGGTCATCGCCCGCACCGTCAACCGCGAGGGTCTGGACAGCTATCAGTCGACCCTGATCGTCAAGAAGGGATCGGGCATCACGCTGGATCAGGTCATGGCGTGCGGCAAGAAGTACAACTTCGGCATCGGGGACGCCCAGTCGACGTCGGGCACCCTGGCCCCGCTGACCTTCCTGTTCAATCCGCGCGGCGTAGTCCCCAGCCAGTGCTTCAAGACCGTGCGCTCGGCGAACCACCAGGCCAACGCCTTCGGCGTGGCGACCGGCGTGATCGACGTGGCGACCTCCAACAGCGTGAACACCATCTTCATGCGCAAGGAAAACCCGCAGCTGGCCGGCCAGATCGAGGAAATCTGGACCTCGCCGCCGATCCCCGAAAGCGGCATCGTCGTGCGCGAGGATCTGGATCCTGCGCTGAAGGAAAAGATCCGCGGCTTCTTCCTGACCTATGGCCAGGGCGAAGGCGCCGAGGCCGAGCGGCAGCGCAAGGTTCTGGCGGACTTGGAATATTCCCGCTTCACCGCCGCCGACGACAGCTATCTGGACCCGATCCGCGAGATGATCGCCGACCAGAAACTGGGCGAGGCCCGCGCCAAGGGCGACACGGCCGCCGCCGCCGCCGCCGAGCGCGAGCTTCAACGCCTGCGCAGCCTGCGCGAGGTCCGGCCTTGACCGCAGTCGCGTCTCCCGCCGTCGCGATTCCGGCGGCGCCCAAGAAGTCCGCCCTCGCCTGGGTCGCCGACGTCCTGGTCTGGGGCGGCGTCGCCGCCGTCCTGCTGTACAGCATCGACGCCGTAGATCTGGGCAATATCTCGCGCCTGTTCGCCGGCAACGACAGCACCCAGCTGTTCGTCCATGACCTGCTGCGTCCCGACTTCAGCGACTGGAAGATGTTCGTCGCCAAGATGTGGGAGACGGTGCAGATCGCCCTATGGGGCACCTTCCTGGCCGTGATTCTGGGTATCCCGCTGGGTCTGGCGGCGGCGCGCAACATCGCGCCCGTCTGGGTCGTGACGCCGGTGCGCTGGATCATGAACCTGCTGCGCTCGGTGCCGGATCTGGTGATCGGCCTGTTGTTCGTCACCGCCGTGGGCCTGGGGCCTCTGGCGGGTGTTCTGGCCATCACCCTGAATACGGCCGGGGTTCTGGCCAAGCTGTTCTCGGAAGCGGTCGAGTCGATCGACAAGGGTCCGGTCGAGGGCGTGCGCGCCACCGGCGCCGGCAAGCTGCACGAGATCGTCTGGGGCGTCCTGCCTCAGGTCGCGCCGCTGTGGACGTCGTTCGCCCTGTACCGTTTCGAATCCAACAGCCGGTCCGCGACCGTGCTGGGTCTGATCGGCGCGGGCGGCATCGGCCAGGTGCTGTTCGACAGCATGAACGCCTTCGATTTCCGCGCCGTCTCGGCCATCGTCATCGTCGTCGTGGTTGCCGTGACCCTGATCGACACCCTGTCGCAGGTGATGCGCCGCCGCCTGCTGTAGCGGTGGCGGGTCCCTTCGCGGGACTGTCATAATCCTCTGCTCTAAGCATCGCGAAATCGATGCTCAGGGAGAGCCTTGGATGATCCGCACACTGAAACTGGCGGCTTCGGCCGCCGCCCTTCTGGCCCTGGCGGCCTGTGGCGACAACGGCGGGGGCGGTTCCGCCTCCGGCGCGCGCTCCGGCATCTGGGCGGCCGGTTCGTCGACCGTCTTCCCCTTCGCCACGCGGGTCGCCGAGACCTTCGCACGCGGTTCGGGCGGCGCGGCGCCGCGCGTCGAATCGCTTGGCACCGGCGGCGGCATTCAGGCCTTCTGCCAAGGCGTCGGCCCGACCACCCCGGACATCGCCAACGCCTCGCGTCAGATGAAGCAGTCCGAGTTCGACCTGTGCGCCAAGAACGGCGTCACCGACATCGTCGAGATCAAGATCGGCTTCGACGGCATCGTCATCGCCACGGCCCGTAACGGCAACGGCTTCAACTTCGAACTGAACGACCTCTACGAAGGCCTGGCCAAGGAAGTGCCGGGCGCCAACGGTCAGTTCGTCGCCAATCCGGCCAAGACCTGGAACCAGGTCAACGCCGGCCTGCCGAACCAGCGCATCCAGGTCTATGGCCCGCCGCCCACCTCGGGCACGCGCGACGCCTTCCTGGAGCTGGGCATGACGCCGGGCGCCAAGCTGGTGCCGGCGGTCAAGGCGATCGAAGGCGACAAGGACCGGTTTGAAGGCATCGCCCACACCCTGCGCGAGGACGGCGCCTGGATCGATTCCGGCGAGAACGACAACGCTATCGTCCAAACCCTGACCCGCACGCCGGGCTCGCTGGGCGTGTTCGGCTATTCGTTCCTGGAGCAGAACCTGGACACGGTGAAGGCCGAGACCATCGACGGCGTCGCCCCGACCGCTGACACCATCGCCAGCGGTGAATACCCGCTGTCACGCAGCCTCTACATCTATGTGAAGAAGGCTCATATCGGCGTCATTCCGGGCCTGCAGCAGTTCGTGCAGGAGTTCCTGTCGGAAGGCGCCGCCGGCAAGGGCGGCTATCTGGCCGACCGCGGACTGATCCCGCTGCCGGAAGACCAACTGCTGGCCCAGCGCGCGACCATCGCCGCCATGACCCCGATGGCCCGCCCTGCCAAATAAGGCGGAACCCGACCGCCGTTCCGCCCCTTCTTTCACCGGTTCGCCCCGTTGAAGCGCGAAGCGCTTCAACTGAAGCGCACGAGGCCGTAGAAGGGGCGGGATAGCTGTCAGGATGATTTGATGACCACCACGCCCGCGCGCCTGCGCAAGGCCGTACTGCCCGTCGCGGGCCTCGGCACCCGAGTCCTGCCCGGCACCAAGACGACCCCCAAGGAACTGCTGAACGTCGTCGACCGGCCGATCCTGTCCTACATCGTCGAAGAGGCGCGCGAAGCCGGAATCGAGCACATTGTCTTCGTCACTGGCCGCTCCAAGGGCGCCATCGAGGACTATTTCGATCACCAGATCGAGCTGGAAGCCCAGCTTCTGGCCAAGGGCAAGACCGACATCCTGGAGATGATGAACGCCGAACTGGCCTCGGCCGGGGAGATGAGCTTCACCCGTCAGATGCAGCCCAAGGGTCTGGGCCACGCCGTCTGGTGCGCGCGCGACATCATCGGCCACGAGCCCTTCGCCGTCATCCTGCCCGACGTTATCGTGGATTCGCAGCCCGGCGCCCTCAAGCAGTTGGCCCAGGTCTACGCCGAAACCGGCGGCAACATCATCGGCGTGGAATCCGTCCCGGAAGATCAGACCCACAAGTACGGCATCGTCGATCCGGTCAGCCGAGACGGTTCGCGCATCGTCATGAAGGGCATGGTCGAAAAGCCCGCCGCCGGAACCGCGCCGTCCAACCTGTCGATCTCGGGCCGTTACATCCTGCAGCCGGAAATCTTCGACCTGTTGGCGACGCAGGAAAAGGGCGCGGGCGGCGAGATCCAACTGACCGACGCCATGGCGCGACTGATGGCGGACCAGAGCTTCACCGCCGTGGAATATGCCGGCGTGACCCACGACTGCGGTGACAAGATCGGCCTGCTGCGCGCCAACGTCGCCCTGGCCCTGAAACGCCCTGATCTGGGCGACGCGGCGCGCGAGGCGATCGCGGGTCTGCTCTGACGCTAGGGAAGGCGGCGGGGGTTCCGGTTTACGCCCGCCCCTGCTAACCCTCCGCGCAAATCATCAGGAGACGAACCATGGCGACTTCCGAAGGCTGGGACATGCCGACCGGCGACCTCATGAAGGGCAAGAAGGGCCTGATCATGGGCGTGGCCAACTCCAGCTCCATCGCCTGGGGCATCGCCTCGCAACTGGCCGCCCAGGGTGCCGAGCTTGCCTTCACCTATCTGGGCGAAAGCCTGGAGCGCCGCGTGCGTCCGCTGGCGGAAAGCGTCGGCGCCAAGCTGCTGATCCCGGCCGACGTCACCGACGACGCCTCGATGGACGCGGCCTTCGCCGAACTGGAAAAGACCTTCGGCACGATCGACTTCGTCGTCCATTCGGTGGCCTTCGCCAACAAGGATGAGTTGAAGGGCAGCTTCGTGGACAACACCACGCGCGACAGCTTCCTTCTGGCCATGAACATCTCGGCCTTCAGCTTCGTGGACGTGTCGCGTCGCGCGGCCAAGCTGATGCCGAACGGCGGCAGCCTGATCACCCTGACCTATTTGGGGTCCGAGCGGGTCATTCCGAACTACAACACCATGGGCGTGGCCAAGGCGGCGCTGGAAGCGGCGACCCGCTATATCGCGCGCGACCTGGGTCCCAAGAACATCCGCGTCAACGCCATCTCGGCCGGGGCCATGCGCACCCTGTCGCTGGCAGGCATCTCGGGCGGGCGCGGCCTGCACTCCAAGTCGGCGCAGTTCTCGCTGATCAAGGAAGAGACCTCGATGGAGGGCGTCGCGGGCGCGGCCCTGTGGCTGTGTTCGGACCTGGGCCGTTCGACCACGGGCGAAGTCGTCCACGTCGATGCCGGCTTCCACGCCGTGGGCCTGCCGGAAGACATCGAGGGCTGATCAAGGAGGGCTGGATCCCAGTCTTCCGCCATCCAAGACGACGGTTTAAGGCCGGGGCATGACTGCTCCGGCCTTTTCCATGCGCACCCTGCCCGCCTCGGCTTTTTCGTCCGCCGCCGTGGCGACGGTGATCGGGTTTGGCGGGACGGTCGCCTTGGTCGTTCAGGCCGGCCAGGCCTTGGGCGCAGACGCGGGCCAGATCGGATCGATGGTGACGGCACTGTGCCTGGGCATCGGGGCGCCGGGCGCCTTGCTGAGCTGGCGGCTGAAGATCCCCGTCGTGCTGGCCTGGTCCACGCCGGGGGCGGCCCTGCTGGCGGCCTCGACCCTGGGGCTGTCCTGGCCGACGGCGATCGGCGCCTTCGTCTTCGCCGCCTTGCTGATGATCCTGACCGGCCTGATCCCGGTGGTGGGGCGGCTGGCGGGGCGGATACCGGCGGCCATCGCCTCGGCCATGCTGGCGGGGGTGCTGCTGCCCTTCGTGCTGAGACTGTTCAAAGTGGCGCCGGACGAGACGGCCTTGGTTGTCGGGCTGATCGCGGTTTTCCTGATCTTCCGACGGCTGTGGCCGACCTGGGCCTTGCCCGCCGTGCTGGCGGCGGCTTTTGCGGTCCTGGCGATGCGGGGGCAGTTGGCCCTGCCCGCCGCGACCGGCCTGTCCGGCCATCTGGAGCCGGTCGCGCCCGTCTTCGACTGGAAGGCGGCGGTCAGCCTGGGCTTTCCGCTGTTTCTGGTGACGCTGGCGGCCCAGAACCTGCCCGGGCTGGTGGTGCTGCAGAGCGCCGGCTATCCGCCGCCCGCCAATCGACTGATCCAGTCCACCGGCGTCGCCAGCCTGCTGATCGCGCCATTTGGCGGGCATGGGGTCAATCTGGCGGCGATCACGGCGGCGATCTGCACCGGGCCGGACGCGCATCCCGATCCCGCCAGGCGCTGGATCATGGGCGTGATCTACGGCGGTCTTTATCTGGTCGTGGCCCTATTCGCCGCGCCGCTGGCCGGGCTGTTCATCGCTATGCCGCCGGCCGTGCTGGCGGCAGTGACGGGTCTGGCGTTGATCGCGCCGCTGACCGGCGCGCTGCAAACCATGATGACGGAGGTCGGATCGCGCGAGGCGGCGATGCTGACGTTTGCGGCGACGGCCTCGGGCCTGACCCTGTTCGGCGTCGGATCGGCCTTCTGGGGTCTGGTCGTTGGGTTTGCGGCGCTGGCCGCGATGCGCTGGATCAGACCGCCGGCCTGATCCAGCTGAGGGGGCTAGTCGCGCAGCGAGGCCGGAACCTGACCACCGTTTTCGGCCAGCTTCTTCCAGACCGCCTTGGACAGGGCGATGTTCTGTTCGGCCGAGCCGTGCTCGCCGGCGTGGACGTTCAGTTCCTCGGCCAGCTCCTTGCGGGCGGCCAGGCTGGAATCCAGGTCCAGCAGCTTCAGAAGATCGACGATCGAGGTCCGCCAGTTGCCGCCGCCGCCCTTGGACGCCGCCAGATCGCTGAGCACCGCCTCGACATCGACGGGCGGCAAGGCCGGCGCGGCGGTCGGGGCCGGCGCGGCGTTGGGCGCCGGGATTCCAGCCGTCGAGGCCGGCGGCGGAACGGGGGCCGCCTTCGGCTTGTGGCCCGTGATCTTGTTCCAGATCGAAGAGAAGATGCCCATCGGTCGCGCTCCTGTTGGTGTGAGCAGACAACGCGACCGACGGGGCGAGGTTCAGATCAGTCGCGCGCCGGGATGTTGAGGCCGCGCTGGACCGCGGGGCGGGCCAGGCCGCGCTCCAGCCAGGCGGCGACGCGCGGGAAGTCGGCGAAGCCGACGATTTCGCCCGCTTCGTAGAAGCCGATCAGGTTGCGGACCCAGCCCAGGGTGGCGACATCCGCGATGGAATAGTCGCCGACAAGCCAGTCGCGGGGCTCTCCCCCGTCATTGGCAAGCCGCGTCTCCAGCACGCCCAGCAGGCGGCGGCTTTCGGCGACGTAGCGGTCGCGCGGGCGCTTGTCCTCGTACTCCTTGCCAGCGAACTTGTGGAAGAAGCCCAGCTGGCCGAACATCGGGCCGATCGCGCCCATCTGGAACATGACCCACTGGATCGTCTCGTAGCGGGTCGCCGGGTCGGCCGAGAGCAGTTTGCCGGTCTTTTCCGCCAGATAGATCAGGATGGCGCCGGATTCGAACATGGCCAGCGGCTTTCCGTTCGGGCCGTTCGGATCGAGGATGGCGGGGATCTTGCCGTTGGGGTTCAGCGACAAAAACTCCGGCCCCCAGGTCTCGTTCTTGGTGATCTCGATCAGGTGCGGCTCATAGGCCAGGCCGACCTCCTCCAGCATGATCGAGACCTTCACGCCGTTGGGCGTCGGCAGGGAATACAACTGGATGCGATCGGGGTGCTGGGCCGGCCAGCGTTGCGTGATCGGGAAGGCGGACAGGTCGGTCATGGCGGGCCTCTGCGGGTTTCCGTCCTTATATTGGCGCGGTCTGCAGGCTTCGCAACAGTCACCGGCGCCATTTGATCGCGGGCTTGTGTCTGGAACCGTACGGCTGGCGATGCCAGCTTGGCCGTGACCGATCGACGGTCGCAGTCAGGGGAACGCCCGATGGCGCACAAGTTCGAAGTCTATCAGGACAAGGCCGGCGAATACCGCGTCCGCTTCAAATACAATTCCGAGGTCATCTTCTCGACCGAAGGCTACGCAGACAAGTCGGGCGCCAAGCGGGCGATCGAATCGATCAAGAAGCACGTCGGCGACGCGCCCGTAGAGGACGCCTAACCGGGCTCGCGCTCGCCCACCTCGGTCGGCGGCACGGCCAGAAGCCAGCCCTCGGCCAGATGCAGTTCCGGCGTCGCTTCCTTGGTGAAGGGCAGATACCAGGTCGGGCCGCCGGCGGCGGGCGCGATCTCCAGCATGTCGTCGGCACCGAAGTTCTGGACCGATTTCACCGTGCCCATGACGGCGCCCGCCGTATCGCGGACCTGAACGCCCAAGAGATCGGCGAGGTAGAATTCGTCCTCGTCCGGCTCGGGGAACCGGTCGCGGGGGACGTGCAGCTTCAGGCCGCGCAGGGCGTCGGCCTGTTCCTTTGTGGCGATCTCCTTGGCCCGGCCGACGACGCCGTTCTTGTCGGGCCGCGTCGAGGTCAAGGTCAAAGCCACGGTCCCATCGGCGCGCAGCAGAGGGCCATAGGCGGTCAGGGCCAGGGGATCGGCGGTGAAGGCGGTCACCCGCACCTCGCCCCGCACGCCGAAGCCGCCGCCGATCTGGCCGACGAGGATCAATCTGCTGTCCGTGGTCATGTGTGTTCTTAACCCATGAAAAAGGCGGCGTCGAAAGACGCCGCCCTGATCATCGTCAAACCGAAAGGCTTAGCCTTCGGCCTTTTCCTCGGTCGCTTCAGCAGCCGGGGCTTCCTCGGCGGCGGCGTCAGCGGCCGGAGCTTCTTCGGCAGGCGCTTCTTCAGCAGCGGGAGCGTTCTTGGCGGCTTCGGCGGCTGCGGCGGCCTCTTCCTTGGCGCGGGCGGCGGCTTCAGCGGCCTCGACCTTGGCGGCGGCTTCGGCTTCCAGGCGGTCGGCTTCGCGCTGGGCGCGTTCGGCGGCGCGCTCTTGCGCCTTCTTGCCCGGAGCGCCCTTGTTCGGGTTGTTCGACTGCGTCCACTTGACCTTCTGGCCAAGGGTCTCGTCCTGCGACAGGAAGCGGGCGACGCGGTCGGTCGGCTGGGCGCCCTTGCCGAGCCATTCGGCGATGCGCTCGACCTTCAGGGCGACGCGCGGGGTGGCGCCGTCCTTGGGCAGCATCGGGTTGTAGCTGCCGACCTTCTCGATGAACTTGCCGTCGCGGGGCGAGTGCGAGTCGGCGATGACGATGTGGTAGTAGGGGCGCTTCTTGGCGCCACCGCGGGCCAGACGAATCTTCAGCATTTCAGGTCTCTTTCTAGGAAGTCGTTATTTCTTGGGAGGGAAACCCGGCAGGCCAGGAAGACCTCCCGGAAGTTGTCCGCCGCCCAGTCCGGCGAGCCGGTCCTGGATGGCTTTCAGATCGTCGGCGGAGGGTTCGGCCATCTTGCCGCCGCCCAGCGCCTTGAGGCGGGCCATGTCGGGGCCGCCGCCCATGCCGGGCATGCCGCCGCCGCCGAGGCCGCCGAGCATGGCGGCCATCTGCTGCATCTTCTTGGGTCCGCCGCGCGCCATCGACTTGACCACGTCGGCCATCTGCCGATGCTGCTTCAGAACCCGGTTCACGTCCTGCACATCGACGCCGGCGCCGGCGGCGATGCGCTTCTTGCGCGAGGCGTTCAGCAGGTCGGGCTTCTTGCGCTCGGCCTTGGTCATCGAGGAGATGATGGCTTCCTGACGCAGGATCATGCGGTCGTCGATGCCGCTCTCGGCCATCTGACCCTTCATCTTGGCCACGCCGGGCAGCATGCCCATGATGCCCTGAAGCCCGCCCATCCGCTTCATCTGCTGAAGCTGACCGGCTAGGTCGTCCAGATCGAACTGACCCTTGGCCAGTTTGCGGGCCATCTTCTCGGCCTTGGCCTGGTCCAGATCCTGGCTGGCTTTTTCGACAAGGGCGACGATATCGCCCTGACCCAGGATGCGGCCGGCGACGCGACGGGCGTCGAACACGTCCAGCGCATCGACCTTTTCGCCGGCGCCCAGATATTTGATCGGCAGGCCGGTGACGGCCCGCATCGACAGCATGGAGCCGCCGCGACCGTCGCCGTCGGCGCGGGTCAAGACCAGGCCGGTCAGGGGCAGACGCTCGTGGAACGCCTTGGCGGTGCGCACCGCGTCCTGGCCGGTCAGGCTGTCGGCGACCAGCAGGGTCTCGACAGGCTTGGCGATGTCGGCGACCTCGGCCACCTCGTTCATCAGCCCCTCGTCCAGGGTGATGCGGCCGGCGGTGTCGAGGATCAGGACGTCGAAGCCCTGGAGTTTCGCCGATTGCAGCGCCCGGCGCGTGATCTGGACGGCGCTTTCGCCCGCCACGATCGGCAGGGTGGCGACCTCGATCTGCTTGCCCAGCGCAGCCAGCTGTTCCATCGCGGCGGGACGACGCGTGTCCAGCGAGGCCATCATGACCTTCTTGCGATCGAACTTGGTCAGGCGCAGCGCCAGCTTGGCCGAGGTTGTGGTCTTGCCCGAGCCCTGAAGGCCGGCCATCAGCACCACGGCGGGCGGATTGGCGTTGGTGTTCAGCGGGACCGGCTCTTCGCCGCCCAGCATCTCGATCAGGCCGTCATAGACGATCTTGACCACCTGATCGGCCGGCTTGACCGAACGGATGACCTCTTCACCGGTCGCGCGCTCGGTGGCGAAGGCGATGAATTCCTTGACGACCGGCAGAGCGACGTCGGCCTCGAGCAGGGCCACGCGCACTTCGCGCATCGCCTCGGCGACATCCTTTTCGGACAGGGCGCCGCGCCCGGTGATCCGGTCGAAGACGCCTGTCAGCCGCTCGTTCAGAGCCTCGAACATTCACTACCTCATGGCGACGGGTGAAACGGCTCCATACGACAACGGCCCCCGGCGACGATCACGTCGGCGGAGGGTTCTCGCCCACCTCGTTCTCTCCTCGGAGAGCTGTCGTGTGGGTGGAGACGCGAGGTTCACTTGCGTCGGAAGCGGCGGCTTATGGCGGAAAAACCGCACAAAGGCAACCGGAGCGATCCGGTCACGCTATAAGAGCCAATATCGGCGCAGGGATTTAGCGGATTGTCATCATCGTGCTAAGAGCCGCGCCCTTTATAGGGGCGGCGTTGTCGCCAGGGTTTCAGACTTCGGGAGAAGCACAGATGAGCAAGGTGCTGGTTATCGGCGCAGGCGGCGTCAGTTCGGTGGCCGTCCACAAGATGGCGATGAACGCGGACATCTTCTCGCATATCACCCTGGCGAGCCGCACCAAGTCCAAGTGCGATGCGATCGCCCAGTCCGTGAAGTCGCGCTTCGGCGTCGACATCGACACGGCCGCCATCGACGCCGACGACGTGGCCGCGACCACGGCGCTGATCCAGAAGGTGCAGCCCGAACTGGTCGTGAACCTGGCCCTGCCCTATCAGGACCTGTCGATCATGGACGCCTGCCTGGCCGCCGGCGTCGACTATCTGGACACCGCCAACTACGAGCCGCGCGACGAGGCCAAGTTCGAATACAAGTGGCAGTGGGCCTATCAGGACCGCTTCAAGGACGCCGGTCTGATGGCGCTGCTGGGTTCGGGCTTCGACCCCGGCGTGACCTCGGTCTTCACCACCTACGTCAAGAAGCATCTGCTGGATTCCATCGAAACGCTGGACATCCTGGACTGCAACGGCGGCGACACGGGCCTACCCTTCGCGACCAACTTCAACCCCGAGATCAATCTGCGTGAAGTGACCGCGAACTCGCGTCACTGGGAGAACGGCCAGTGGGTCGAAGGCCCGGCGCTGAGCCATAAACAGACCTTCGACTTCGAGGGTGTGGGTCCGAAGAACATGTACCTCATGTACCATGAGGAGCTGGAATCGCTGGCGAAGTTCTATCCCGAGATCAAGCGCATCCGCTTCTGGATGACGTTCGGCGACAGCTATCTGAAGCACCTCGAAGTGCTGGAAAACATCGGCATGACCTCGATCGAGCCGATGCAGTTCCAAGGCCGCGAGATCATTCCGATCGAGTTCCTGAAGGCCCTGCTGCCCGAGCCGGCCTCGCTGGGTCCGATCACCAAGGGCAAGACCAACATCGGCGTCATCGCCACCGGCCTGAAGGATGGGGTCAAGAAGACGGTCTACGTCAACAACATCTGCGACCACGAAGAGGCCTATGCCGAGACCGGCAACCAGGCGGTCAGCTACACCACCGGCGTGCCGGCCATGATTGGCGCGGCCCTGATGGTGACCGGCCAGTGGAAGGGCGATGGCGTGTTCAACATGGAGCAGCTGGACCCCGACCCCTTCATGGACATGCTGAACAAGCACGGCCTGCCGTGGAAGGTTCAGGACCTGGACGCCCCTCTGGATTTCTGATCGGACCGACTGAATGCAGACCCAGGCCGGCGATCCGGGCGCCTTTGCGCATTTCGACCTGAACCGCGTCGCCTCGCCCGCCTTCGTGGTGGACGAGGCGGCCATCCGTCGCAATCTGTCCGTGCTGAAGGGCGTGCGTGACGGGGCGGAGGCGCGCGTGCTTCTGGCGCTGAAGGCGTTTTCGATGTGGGCGCTGGCCGATGTGGTCGGCGAATACCTCGACGGGGTCTGCGCCTCGGGTCTGTGGGAGGCGCGGCTGGCGCGCGAGTTCTACAAGGGCGAGCTCACCACCTATTCGCCGGCCTATACGGCGCAGGACCTGCCTGAGATCCTGCGTCTGTCGGATCATGTCATCTTCAACAACCCGGCCCAGATCGCCCGTTTCGCCGACCTGATCGCCAAGGCCCGGGCTGAAGGGCAGGTGTTCGAGATCGGCCTGCGGCTGAACCCCGAACACTCCGAAGGCGAGGTCGCCAAATACGACCCGGCCCAGCCCTGCTCGCGTCTGGGCTTTCCGGTGTCGCAACTGACGGCCGACCATCTGATCGGCGTCGATGGTCTGCACATCCACGCGCTGTGCGAGCAGGACTTCCAGCCGCTGTCGCGCATCTGGGCGGCGGTGGAGCCGAAGCTGGCGCCGCTGCTGGGCGGGATCAAATGGTTGAACCTGGGCGGGGGGCACCACATCACCCGCGCCGACTATCAGACCGAGGATCTGATCGCCTTCGTGCGCGATCTGCAGGCCCGGCACGGGGTTCAGGTCTATCTGGAGCCGGGCGAGGCCGTGGCGCTGGACGCCGGCATCCTGATCGGCGAGGTGCTGGACGTGTTCGAAAACGGCATGCCCATCGGCATCACCGACATCTCGGCCACCTGCCATATGCCCGATGTGATCGAGGCGCCCTATCGCCCCGCGCTGCTGAAAGAGGCCGAACATGGGGTGACGGTGCGGCTGGGCGGGCCGTCGTGCCTGGCCGGAGACATCATCGGCGACTACGTCTTCGCCGAACGGCCGACGCCGGGGACCCGCATCGCGTTTCTGGACCAGGCCCACTATTCGATGGTGAAGACCAACACCTTCAACGGCGTACCGCTGCCGTCCATCATGCTGTGGAACTCCCAGACGGATGCGCTGACGACGGTGCGCGCGTTCGACTATTCAGCCTTCCGCGACCGACTGTCGTAGCCGCAAGAAAAGGGCGACTCGCGCCGCCCTTCCCTGACCTATTCGTCTTTCGGTTCGTCCGCCGACGGTTCGGCGTCGGGCTTGGGCGTCGAGCCCGGTTCGGTGACGACGATGCCTTCGGGCGGGGCCGACAGTTTCGACAGGTCGCCGCCGGCGCGCAGGACGTCCAGCGCGCGCTGAAGCTGATAGTCCTTTTCCTTGTCGAACTTCTCGCCCGGGGCTTCGCGCGGCGTGTGCGGCCCCTTGCGCTCGGCGCCGATGGAGGCGTCCAGGGCCGTGGCGTAGGCGGCTTCGGAATAGATGAAGCTGGAGCGCGAGACGATGCGGGCCTCGGCCTCGTTGCGGGCGACTTCCAGATCCGGCTCGATGCCGATCTTCTGGATCGAGGCGCCCGAGGGGGTGTAGTAGCGCGCGGTCGTGATCGACAGGGCGCCGTCCTGGCCCTGACGCAGCGGGATCACGGTCTGGACCGAACCCTTGCCGAAGCTGGTCAGGCCCACGATGGTCGCGCGCTGATGATCCTTCAAGGCGCCGGCGACGATTTCCGACGCCGAGGCCGAACCGTAGTTGACCAGGACGACCAGCGGCAGGCCGCCGGTGACGTCGCCGGGCTTGGCGGAATAGCGCTGGATCTGCTCGGGCTTGCGGCCCCTCTGGCTGACGATCTCGCCGCGTTCCAGGAAGGCGTCGGAGACGTCGATGGCGGCGTTCAGCAGGCCGCCGCCGTTGTTGCGCAGGTCCAGGACATAGCCCTTCACGCCCGGCTTCTCGGCCTTGATCTTGGCGATGGCCTCGTTCAGCTCGCGGCCGGTGTTTTCGTTGAAGGTCGAGACGCGCAAGTAACCGAAGTCGCCCTCGACCCGGCCGGTGACCGACTGAACCTTGATGACCTCACGGGTCAGGGTCACTTCCAGCGGGTCTGAACCGTCGCGCAGGAAGGTCACCTTGACGCTGGTGCCCACGGCGCCGCGCAGCTTTTCGGACACCTGGCTGACCGTCAAGCCCGCCGCGTTCTGGCCCTCGATCGAAGAGATCACGTCGCCCGCCTGAACCCCGGCCTTGGCGGCGGGGCTGTCGTCCATCGGCGAGATGACCTTCACCATGCCGCCGTCGGCGCTGATGGTCAGGCCGACGCCCGAATACTGACCCTCGGTGCGCTCGCGCAGATCGTCGTAGTTGGAGGGCGGCAGATAGTTGGAGTGCGGGTCCAGCGCCGTCATCATGCCGGCCAGCGCGGCCTCGATCAGCTTCTTGTTGTCGACCGGGACGACGTAGGCCTGCTCGACGATGCCCACCACGTCGCCGAACAGCTCCAGCATGCGGAAGGTTTCGTTTCGCGGGGTCTGGCTGCTGACAGCAGCGGCGGATCCGCCGAGCACCAGAGCGGCGCAGCCGACGAGGAGCAGTTTACGCATTCGGTCTCTTTCGGTCGGGCCGATCACTGTGGGCGCCCGTGGGAAGGTTAAGGGCCCCGTCCTCACGACCAAATCGTGGCGACGCGGCGTCCCGCCGATAAAATCAGCGTCAGACGAGAATGCAAAGGACTATTGCGGGTTCACCGCAACCACGGTCCCGGATCGATCGGCCGTTCGTCGCGACGCAGTTCGAAATAGACGTCGCCGTCCGGGCCGCTGCGCCCCAGGGTCTGGCCGTCCGAGACCCGGGCGTCCGGGCCGACATCAACGCTTTCCAGGCCGGCGATGACGGCGCGCCAGCCGGGACCGAGGTCCAGCACCACCACATTGCCCCACCCCGTCAGCGGCCCGGCGTAGGCGACCTTGGCGTCGGCGGGGGCGGTGACGGCTGCGCGGTCGGCCCGCCAGCGCCAGCCGGAGGTTCCTGCGCCCCAGGTCTGGCTGGGCGCGCCGGCGACGGGCGAACTGAGGCGGCCGCGTCCGGCCGGAAGGCGGGCGGTCGGCGTCTCTTCGGCCTGGGTCGTCGGGACCGCGCCGCCCAGTTCGCGAATGCGGCGCTCCAGCACGGCGGCGGCGCGTTCGGCGGCGCGGGCCTCGGCGTTCAGGACGGCGGTCAGGGCGGTTTTGTGCGCCGTCAGCCCCTCGATCTCGCCGCGCCGGTCGCCCTGCTCGCTCTCGGTCGTCAGCAGTCGCTCCGAGGACAGGACGGCGAGGCGGCGGATGCGCATGATCTCGGCCTGACGGGCGGCCAGCACCTTGGCGCGGCTTTCCAGATCCGGCGTCATGGCCTTGAGCAGGATGGAGGCGCGCACGGTGTCGATGGCCTTGTCCGCGGGCACCAGCAGGGGCGGCGGCGGCCGGCGGCTCATCATCTGCAGCGCGCTGAGCAGACGGCCCTGGGCGCCGCGCTCCCGCGCCAGATCCGTGACCAGTTCGGCCTCGCGCTCGGTCAGTTGCTGGAGCCGGGCGCGCTGATCGTCGATCTGACGGTCGCCGGTCTGTTCGTCGGCCCGCAGCGAAGCCAGCCGGCGCTCCAACTGGGCCAGTTCGGTCTTGGCGGCGTCGGCGTCGGCGCGCAGACGGCGGGCGCGCACCGTCTCGTCCCGGTATTCGGCCTGAATGCGCGACAGTTCGCTCTCGGGCGCCTGTCGGCTCATCGCCGGGGCGGCGCAGACGAAACCCGTCAGCAGGGCCAGCGATAAGGGTATGGCGCGACGCATGTCAGTCGCGATGATAGGGCGATCCGGCCAGGATGGTCACGGCCCGATAAAGCTGTTCGGCCAGCATGGCGCGCGCCAGGGCGTGGGGCCAGGTCTGGGGACCGAAGGCCAGGGTCGAGGACGCGGCCTCGCGCACGCTGGCGTCCAGCCCGTCCGCTCCGCCGATGGCGAAGACCAGACGGCGCTCGCCCTGATCCCTAAGTTTGGCGATGTGGTCGGCGAAGGCGCGCGAGGAATAGGTCTTGCCGCGCTCGTCGCAGGCGATCAGGTGCGCGCCCTCTGCGGCAGCCAAGATCAGCTCAGCCTCCGGCGCCTTGCCGGGTCTGCGGGCTTCCAGATCGATCAGTTCGAGGGGACCGAGGCCAAGCGCGCGTCCCGACAGGGTGGCGCGCTTGGCGTAGTCGTCGGCGAGCGTCGCTTCAGGCCCCCGGCCTGGTCGGCCGATGGCGACGATGCTCAGCTTCATCTTGTCAGTCGCGGACCATGCGGTGGGCGGAATCGACCGCCCAGATCTTTTCGATGTTGTAGAAGGTGCGCACTTCCGGGCGGAACAGGTGCACGATCACATCGCCGGCGTCGATCAGAACCCAGTCGCAGTGGGGCAGGCCCTCGACCTTGGCCTTGCCGAGGCCCTGTTCCTTGAGCGTACGCAGCAGGTGGTCGGCGATGGCACCGACGTGACGGTGCGAACGACCAGACGCCACGATCATGGTGTCGGCCATGGCGCTTTTGCCCTTCAGATCGATCAGGACCATGTCCTGGGCCTTGTCCTCGTCGAGGCGGCTCAGCAGGGCTTCTTCCAGCGGCGTGGAGCCGACGGGGCGGGGAGCGGAATCGTCGAAGCCGCGCGGGGAGGCGTCGGATTCAAAGCCGTCTTCGGAATGGAGAGGTTCGATAGGGTCCATCTCGTGCGCCGTATTCGAGACGGCGGCGTCTTGCGTATCATACGCGGGCGAGGGGGTCAGCGGAGGGCTCCGGGAGCGTTGACTAAAGAAGCCCTCTAGCACGGATGGGCCGCAACGTGAACCGCCGCCCGAATCATCCGGCGATCACGAGGTTGCGCGCACGTCCCTGCCGGTCCTGATCGCCGTGGACGACAGGGGGTTGAGCGGCGCCGTCAGATAGGTCCAGGCGGGCGCCTGGAGCGTCGGCAGAAGCCCCGCCTGCTGGGCGGGAATGCGGAAACCGGCGAAGCGGGCGGCGGCCGGCGCCGTGCGGCTGTCCAGCAGCGAACCCGGCCGGGCGATGACCGCCACCGGCATCAAACGCATGATGTCGGTCCAGCCGCGCCAGCGATGGAAGCTGGCCAGATTGTCCGATCCCATCAGCCAGACGAAATGCACGCCGGGATGCCGCGCGACCAGAAGGCGCAGGGTGTCCACGGTCCAGGCGACGCCGGCCCGGCTCTCGAAATCCGAGACGATCATCGACGGACCACGCGCATGCTGGCGCGCCGAGGCCATGCGGTCCTCCAGCGGCGCGCTGTGACGGGCGTCCTTCAACGGGTTCTGCGGCGAGACCAGCCAGACGACCCGGTCGAGATCCAGACGGCGCATGGCGGTCTCGGCGACATGGGCGTGACCGTCGTGGGCGGGATTGAAGGAGCCGCCGAACAGGCCGACCTTCATGCCTGGAGCGAGGATCAAACCGTCGCGCAGCGCCCCGGAGCGGGGGCCGGCGCCTTTGGGCGCGGGACCGGCGTGGAAGAAGGACAAGCGGCGTCTCGGGCGGCGGGCGTTATGCTCAGCGGCGCCCTTATAGCGCGCGCCCATGCTCCGCCTACAGAATTCGTTCTCAGACGGCGGCGTCGAACAGGGCTTCGCGCGCCACGTCGGCATGGGTCATGGGGAACAGGTGCCCGCCGCCGGACACGACCTCGACCGAGACATTGGGCAGGCCGCGGGGCCGGACCGGCACATGGGTCAGGGCGCCGTGTTCAGCCTTCAGGATGCGAACCGATCCGGGATAGCGTTTCATGGCCCGCCACGGATCGTGCGCCTGGGCCGCGTAGTTGGCCGCCTCCCAGGCCGGCGCGGCGGTCAGGCTGAACCCGCCGTCGCCTTCGTTCAGGCCTTCGGACAGATAGTCGGCCAAGACCATGTCGGGCCAACCCTTGAAGGCGCCGCGCCCGCGATAGGCGGCCATGGCCTGTTCGCGGCTGTCGAACTGGCTGCGACGGCGCAGGGTGGCCTTGGCGATGGGGATCGCCTTCATCAGCTTGTGGGCGAAGGGCAGGTTGAAGGCGAAGACCGCCGAGCGTTTCCAGATCACCGGATCGAACAGCACCAGGCTGGACACCCGATCCGGCCGAACGGCGGCCGCCAGAAGCGAGGCCGTGCCGCCCATCGAATGGCCGGCCATGACCACGGGCGGGCCGTCGATGGCTTCCAGCAGCGCCAGCAGGTCGTCGCGGTGGTCCAGCCAGCTGGTCTTGGGCCGCGCGAAGGTCGGCAGGGCCGATCGGCCATGGCCGCGCAGATCCGGCGCCCAGATCCGCAAGGACGACGACAGGGGCGACAACAGGCTGCGATAGGTGGCGGCGTTGAAGCCGTTGGCGTGAGAAAAGATCAGATCGACCGGCCGGTTCGGATCGCCGAAATCCAGCACGGCCATCTCGCCGGCGCCCCAGCGATTGTCGATCGGCACGGACAGGCGACGCGGTGGGGACATCAACGCCGCATCCATGGTCATGCGACGTCGCGACAGGCGGCGCAGCGACCGTGCGCCTCGATCGTCGTGCGGGCGATGGCGTAGCCGGCGGCCGAGGCGGCGGCGTTCATGGCGCTCTGGTCCGGGCCGCTGACCTCGCGCGTCGCGCCGCAGCAGTCGCAGATCAAGAAGGCGGCCGCGTGGGCGGCCTCGCCGTCGTCGGTGCAGGCGACATAGGCGCTGATCGAGGCGATGCGGTGGACCATGCCCAGCCGTTCCAGAAATTCCAGCGCGCGATAGACGGTCGGCGGCTTGGCGGCCTGACCGTCTTCGCCGAAGCGCGCGATCAGATCGTAGGCCTTCACCGGCTCGCCGCTTTCCAGCAGCAGGGCCAGGACGCGACGACGCTGGGCGGTCATCCGCTCGCCCTGCTGGACCGCGCGCGCGTCGGCCGCCGCCAGGGCGCGGTCCAGCGCCCTGCCGTTCAGGCCGAAGTGGTCATGGTCGTGATCGCAGGCGGAACCCATACGCCACAGCTAATGGCTGGCGACCCCCACTGCAACCGACGCATCGCGGGTTTGCCGGTTGCGCGGCGTTGGGCTAGAAGGCGCGCCTCCGATCTTTAACCAGAGCGTCCTCGCTTCATGACCGACACGAACAATTCGCCGCTTGAAGGCAACGTCCTCTTCTACACCAACCCCGAACCGCTGGATCAGAGCGTCCACGGCGGCCTGGGCGTGAACCCGAGCGACAAGCCCTACGCCTTCGTGGCCCAGACCAATATCGTGCCGCTGACGGTCACCGAATTCTCGGCCGCCGCCCTGTCCTATCCGATCATCTTCACCGGCGAGAACCGCCAGCCGGTGGCCGTGATGGGCCTGAGCTCCAACGAAAACCTGTTCGTCGCGCCCGACGGCGAGTTCCGCGCCGACGCCTATGTGCCGGCCTATGTGCGCCGCTATCCGTTCGTCTTCGCCGACGACAAGCAGAACCAGCGCCTGATCCTGTGCATCGACCGCGGCGCCTCGATCGTCGCCGAAGGCGGCCAGAACCCGCTGTTCGTCGACGGCCAGCCCAGCGACTACACGAACATGGCGATGGAGTTCTGCAACAACTTCGAACAGGAGCGCCAGCGCACCGAGGGCTTCGTCGCCCTGGTCAAGGATCTGGACCTGCTGGACATCCGCGAAGCCCACTTCACGCCGCGCAATCCCGACGGCACGCCGGGTCAGCCGCAGAAGCTGGCCGAATACTATGCGGTGTCGGAAGACAAGCTGCGCGCCCTGCCCGCCGAGAAGCTGGTCGAGCTGCGCGACAACGGCGCCCTAGGCCAGATCTATGCCCACCTGGTGTCGCTGGTCGGTTGGGATCGCCTGATCGCCATGGCCGTGATGCGCCAGGCCCAAGCCCCGACCTCGGTCAACTAAGACCCGGTCTGTCGAAGATCGATCAACGCCCCGCCGGTTCGCCGGCGGGGCGTTTTTCGTTTCAGCGGCGCGAGAACAGCGCCCGCGTCAGGCAGGAAAAGACCAGACGTCCGGCCTCGTCCAGCAGGTCATGCGAGGCGATGACGATGCCCTTGTCGTCGCCGACCGGATCCTTGCCCATCACCGTCATGCGACCCCGCAGCAATTCGCCCGCCGGGGGATTGCGCATGTAACGCAGCCCATCGACGGCCAGGACCTTGGTCTGGGCCCAGCCGCCGGACTTGTCGGCCGCGAGACGGCTCCACAGCACATAGACCATGGCGTCCGGTGCCCCGTAGGCCACGTCCCAGCCCGGCGAGAACCGCTCGATAAAGACGTCCAGCGCCCCCTGATCGACCGCACAGGCGCCCAGCGGCACGACCTGCCCCACCTCCAGGTCTTCGAAATGGACGTGCAGCGGATCGCTCATGCGCAGACCTTGGGTTCAGGCGGGTTCTTCGGAAACGCGAACCAGCAGCTTGCCGTCGTGATCGCCGGTGAACAAGCGATTCAACGATCCCACCGCGCCTTCCAGCCCGTCGTCGACGTGAACCTTCCACTTCACCCGGCCGTCCGCCAGCCACGCGCCCATCTCCGCCACCATCTCGCGAGCGCGCGGGGCGTAGTCCAGGACCAGGAAGCCCTGGACGTGCAGACGATGGGTGATGATGCGCGCGAAGTTCGGCGAAGGCGGCGCCTTGGTCGCATTGTAGGAGGACACCAGGCCGCAGACCGCCATCCGGCCATGGACCTTCAGACGGTTGAACACCGCGATCATGATGTCGCCGCCGACATTCTCGAAGTTCAGATCGACGCCGTCGGGGGCCAGACGGTCCAGCGCCTCGCCGACATCCTCGTTCTTGTAATCGATGGCCGCGTCAAAGCCGAGTTCGTCGGTCAGCCAGGCGCACTTCTGCGGACCGCCCGCGATGCCGATGACGCGACACCCGCGCTGTTTGGCGATCTGCCCCGCGATGGAGCCGACTGCGCCGGCGGCGGCCGAGATGACGATGGTCTCGCCTTCCTTGGCCTTCAACACATCGGTGACGCCGAAATAGGCGGTCAGGCCGGTCAGGCCTAGCACGGACATATTGGCCGTCAACGGCAGGCCCGGCGCACGGTGGACCGGGCGAAGACCGCCTTCCGGCACGACCGCATAGTCGGCCCAACCGCCCGAGGTCGGCATGACGACATCGCCGGCCTTGAAGCGGCTGGATCGCGAGGCTTCGACCACGCCCAGCGTCAGGCCGCGCATGACCTCGCCCAGGCCGACCGGCGGCAGATATCCCTCGGAATCGTTCATCCAGGTGCGATTGGTCGGGTCCAGCGACAGATAGACGGTGCGGACCAGCACCTCGTTCTCCTTCAGATCAGGGATGGCCGTCTCGACCAGTTCCAGATCGCCAGGCTGGATCAGGCCCTTGGGGCGCTGGCGCAGCACCCATTGACGGTTCGTCTTGCCGCTTGTCGAAGCCATTGGCGTCTCTCCGTGCGTTTTCTTTGACCACCATCTTGGCCGCGACGGCGGCCTCGGTCGAGGTGTGCGCCAAGAAAAAAGCGACCCTTTCGGATCGCTTTGAAGTGGCATCATCGAGAATGAGGCGCGGAGGCGGCATGATCAGCTTTCGCAGATCAAGTCGGGGGGCGTCGCCGCCTCCACGGACCCATAACGACGGCGTCTAAAGCCGGTTCCCGACCTTGATCGCTTTTTTTGCGCCTTCGTACTTTCGCCCATCAATAGCGGCGCAAAACAAAGAAAAGGCCTCGATCCCGAGGGACCGAGGCCGGTCTTGTCGCCGGCGAAAGACCGCGTTTTAAGCGGCTTCCTTCTGGCGTGACGGGTGGAAGAACAGCGCCTGGCTGATCGCCGCCTTCACCGTTTCCGGCTGGAAGGGCTTGGTGATCAGGAAGGTCGGCTCAGGACGCTCGCCGGTCAGCAGACGTTCCGGGAAGGCGGTGATGAAGATCACCGGCACGTCCATGGTCTTCAGAATATCCTTAACCGCATCGATGCCCGACGAGCCGTCGGCCAGCTGGATGTCGGCCAGAACCAGCCCCGGCTTGTGGCGGGCGACGGCGTCGATCGCCTCGTCGTGCGTCGTGGCGGTGCCGGTGACGCGGTGACCCAGTTCCGTGACCAGGCTCTGGATATCGGCAGAGATGATGGCCTCGTCTTCGATGACCAGAACATCGGTGGCCAGTTCGGCGTCGATGTCGGCTTGGGCGTCGGCGATCAGACGCTCCACGTCGCGCGGATCGGCGGACAGGATCTGCGCGGCTTCCGAAGGGGTGAATCCTTCAAGGGCGGTCAGCAGGAAGGCCTGACGCGAGCGCGGCGCGATACGCAGCAGACGCTGCGAGGCGTCGCTGCCCGTGGTTTCCAGCGTGCCGGTTTCCAGTTGCGCGCCGGTCGAGGACCAGATGGCGTGGAAGACATGATAAAGGGCGACCCGCGGCGTCATGTCAGCCGACAGTTGCTGTTCGCCGGCCGCCAGGGCCTCCAGAGCGACACGGACATAGTTGTCGCCCGTGGATTGATCGCCGGTCAGGGCGCGTGCGTAGCGGCGCACATAAGGAAGATGCGGCGCGAGTCTGGCCAGAAGGCTCATTCAGATAGTCCCCGACAAATCACAGCCCGACCGGCAAGGCAGGGCGTTATAGCCAGCTTAAACGTCACATTCGCATCACGGTTCCGCCGCTGCGAACAAGCTTTAGCATTAAAAGCCGTTCATGCAGGAACCCCGCCGGTCTGATGACGTTTGAGACCGACATCTCTTCGCGATGACAGTTGGGTGGGCTTGGCTCTGTCTATGATCGATTCTCCGGACTCCTCTCGTCCCAAAGGCGACCAGAAGGGGGAGGCAGGGCTTGAAGAAGCTCGCCTTCGCCAGCAGGCCATTGGCGTTAAGCTGCGACACATGTTCGACGAGGTCGTCAACGAACCCGTGCCCGATGAGTTTCTCGATATCCTAAAACGCGCCGACGCCAAGTCTTCGGACAGCGCCGCATGAGCACCTCACGCCTTGGAGCCGCCCCCAAACCCGCGTCGGCTGACGACGAGGGCTTCAAGCGCGAACTGGTGCTGCTGATCCCGCACCTGCGCGCCTTCGCCCGGACCTTGACCGGCGACCCGACCGCAGCAGACGATCTGGCGCAGGACGCCATGATGAAGGCCTGGGACGCGCGCGCCAGCTATCAGATGGGCACGAACATGAAGGCCTGGACCTTCATGATCCTTCGCAACCAGTTCTATTCCGAAAAACGCCGCTCGTGGCGTCAGTCGCAGCTGGATCAGGAAGCCGCCGAGCGGACCTTGGTCGCCGTGGATGATCCCGAGGCGCCCGTTGCTCTGGACGAGCTGCGTCAAGCTTTGAAGACCCTGCCCGAAGAACAGCGCGAGGCCTTGATCCTGGTTGGCGCCGGCGGCTTCGCCTATGAAGAAGCGGCCGAAATCTGCGGCTGTGCCGTCGGCACAGTGAAGAGCCGCGTCAGCCGCGCGCGGCGTGCGCTGCAAGCCACCCTGGAACGGGGCGGCTACGGACGCGACGGCAAGGCGGCGGGTGACGCCATGCGCTCAATTCTCGGCGAGGCCGACAGGCTGGCCGGCGCCCGGAGCTGAGCGGCGGTGAACGAGACGACCAGGGACGCCCCAAGGCCGCGGCTCGGTCGCACGTGGAGCTCGGATCGCTTTCAGGGCATCCGGTTTCGGCTGGGCGCGGCCATGGCCATGGCCCTGCTGCCGATCTTCGTGCTCAGCCTGATCCAGACCCAGGCGGACTTCCAAAGACAGGCCGACGACCGGCAGGTGGACCTTCAACTGGCGGCCGAACGCAGCGCCTCCAGCGCCAAGGCCAAACTGGATAGCGCCCAGGTGTTGTTGCGCGCGCTCAGCCCCGATGCGGTCGGCCCCTATTGCGCACCGCGTCTGACGGCGCTTGTCGGACGTCTGGAAGGCTATGAGGGCCTCTATCGCATCAGCCCGACGGGCGAGGCGGTCTGCGCCTCGGGCCGAGTGGACGGCGTGAGATCCGGCGTGGCGCCCGCCGCCCAGTCGACTTGGTTCCAGCGGCTGCGCAATGGCGAAGAACTGGTCGTCATGCGCGCCCCCGATGGCGCCGGCTATGAAGGCGCGCTGATCGTGGCCACCCGCGCCGAGCGGCCCATGGGTCGGTTCGACGGCGCCATGGTCGCCGTGATCCCCTTCTCCGCCCTGCAACCCGATGTGGCCGACCCCGCCCTGCCCTCGGGCGCGGAAGCGGCATTGACCGACGGCGCCGGCCGCATTCTGACGGCCAGCGATCCCGACGTGTTCAAACTGTCTGCCGGCGACGATATCGCGGGCTGGGTCGGCCGAGCGCGCGATCAGGGGTCCGCCGTGTTCGAAGCAAAGGATGCGCAGAATCAGCGTCGCGACTATGCGGGCGCGGCCCTGGCCGGCGGCGATCTCTACGCCCTGTTGTCGGCCCCGGCGCCCGGGTGGCTGTCATGGGCGCGGCTCAATCCGATCGGCACCTTGTTGCTGCCGCTGGGCGCCTGGCTAACGGCCTTCGCGGCGGTGATGCTGCTGTCCGAACGCATCTTCATCCGCTGGCTGGATTATCTGGAGCGGGTCGCGGCCATCTACGCCAAGGGCCGGTTCTCGGTGCGTCCGCTGCAGGCGATGAACGCCCCGTCCGAAATCCGCACCATGGCGCGCACCCTGGACGAGATGGCCGAGGCCATCACCTTGCGCGACCGCGAGCTGACAGACGCCTTGGTGGAAAAGGACGCGCTGATGCGCGAGATCCATCACCGGGTGAAAAACAACCTTCAGATCATCTCGTCGCTGCTGTCGATGCAGCAGCGCGCTCTGACCGATGCGCCGGCCAAGGCGGCGCTGGGCGATACGCGCCAACGCATCTCAGCCTTGGCCCTGATCTATCGCACCCTTTATCAGAGCAACGACATCCGCCACGCCGATGCGCGCGAGTTCCTGAACGAACTGGTGGGCCAGCTGATCGCCAGCGAAGCCGGGCGCGGACCGGTGGTCATCAGCTCGGTGGACGCCGATTCCCTGCACGTCGATCCCGACAAGCTGGCGCCCCTGGCGCTGTGGCTCGTCGAGGCGGTCAGCAATGCGCAGAAACACGCCTTCGCCCACAGCGGCGGCGAGCTGAAGGTGCGCTTCCGCGTCCAGGGCGAGACATCGGTTCTGGAAGTCGAGGACAATGGCCCGGGCGCCCAGGCCGGCGCCGAGGTGGGTGTGGGCCGCACCCTGATGAGCGCCTTCGCCAAACAGCTGCGCGGGGAGACAGAGTTCGACACCCCTGCCGGCGGCGGCACTATCGCCCGCATGATCTTCGCCACGCCAGAAGCGCTCGCGCCCGTCGACCCGGCGGACAAGACGCCCGGAACCGCAGCGCTGGCGTCGCGTTGATGAGGCGAGACCGGCGGAGTTTCACCCCGGCCAACCCTGGAGCTTCCCCTATGCGCAAGATTTTCGTTCTGGTCGCCGCCGCCGCCGCCCTGACCACCGCCGCCTGCAACACCGTTGAAGGCGTCGGCCGCGACACCCAGGCCGCCGGCCAGGCCGTGACCGGCGCCGCTCAAGACGCCAAGAACTAATCGACCGCCGCAGCCCAGGCTGCGGCATTCGACCGGCAAGGCCCCGCATCGTCGGGGCCTTGTTCGTTTCAGGACCGCGACAGGAGCCATCCCGTGAACCACACCGCCCGCGACGCCGGCCTTAAACTCTTGCGCCAGCACGCCCTGATCGCCGGCAAGGCCGTTCCGGCCAACGGCGGCGGCATCGCCGTCGATGATCCGGCGACCGGCGATGTGATCGGCCATGTCCCCGATCTGGGCGCCGCCGAGACCGAACAGGCCATCGCAGCGGCGAGCGAGACGTTCAAGACCTGGTCGCGCAGCGACCCCCATGAGCGCGCCGCCTTCCTGCGCAAATGGGCGGCGCTGATCGACGACAATCTGGAGGGTCTGGGCGCCCTGATGGCGCTGGAGAACGGCAAGCCGTTCGAGGAGGCCAAGGGCGAGGTCACCTACGCCAACGGCTTCCTGAAATGGTTCGCCGGTCAGGCCGAACGGTTGATCGGCGAGACTCAGGACAGTCCGCTGGGACATCTGATCCTGACCTATCGCGAGGCGGTCGGGCCCTGCGCGCTGATCACGCCCTGGAACTTCCCCGCCGCCATGCTGACGCGAAAGCTGGGGCCGGCCTTCGCGGCAGGCTGCACCGCCGTGGTCAAGCCGGCCAGCCAGACGCCCTTCACCGCCATCGCCCTGGCCGAACTGGCCTATGAAGCCGGGCTGCCGAAAGGCGCCTTGTCGATCGTCACCGGGGATGCCGCCACTATCGGCAAGGCGCTGACCGACAGCCCGGACATTCGCAAACTGTCCTTCACCGGTTCGACCGGCGTGGGCCGCAAGCTGGCCGAGCAATGCGCCGGAACGCTGAAGCGGGTGTCGATGGAGCTGGGCGGCGCGGCGCCACTGATCGTCTTCGCCGACGCCGATTTGGATCTGGCGGTCGCCGAAACCATCAAGGGCAAGTTCAGGAACTCGGGCCAGACCTGCGTCTGTCCCAACCGCGTCTATGTCGAGCGGTCGGTCGCCGAGACCTATGCCGAGAAACTGGCCGCCGAGGTGGCCAAGATCGTGGTCGGTCCCGCCTTCGACGACGGCGTGAAGGTCGGGCCGCTGATCGAGGACAAGGCCATCGACAAGGTCGAAAAACATGTGGCGGCGATCAAGGCCGACGGCGGCCGGGTCTTGACCGGCGGGTCGCGTCACGATCTGGGCGGCCGCTTCTTCCAGCCGACCGTGACCCTGGGCGGCGACGACGCCCTGTTCCGCGAGGAAGAGACGTTCGGCCCCATGATCCCCGTCTTCGCCTTCGACACCGAGGACGAGGCGCTGGAGAAGGCCAACGCCAGCGACTATGGCCTCGCCTCCTATCTGTTCACGCGCGATCTGGACCGGGCCATGCGGTTCAGCCGTCGGATCGAGGCGGGGATGTGCGGGGTCAACACCGGCCTGATCTCCACCGCTGTCGCGCCGTTCGGTGGGGTCAAGCAGTCGGGCTATGGTCGCGAAGGCTCGATCCACGGCATCGACGAATATGTGGACGTCAAGACGGTGACGCTGGCGCTGAAATAGCGCCGGGTCGCCGGGCCTGTAATTCGCCGCGCTTCTGCGGCATAAGCCCGCGATGAAGTTCCTCGACCAGGCCAAGATCTATATCCGCTCCGGCAACGGCGGCGCGGGTTCCGTGTCGTTCCGACGCGAGAAATTCATCCCCAACGGCGGGCCGGACGGCGGCGACGGCGGCAAGGGCGGGGATGTCTGGATCGAGGCGGTCGACGGGCTGAACACCCTGATCGACTATCGCTATCAGCAACATTTCAAGGCCCAGACCGGCCACCACGGCCAAGGGCGCCAGATGCACGGCGGCAAGGGCGAGGACGTGCACTTGAAAGTGCCCGTCGGCACCCAGGTGCTGGACGAGGACAAGGAAACGGTCCTGCTGGACATGGACACGCCCGGCAAGATGGAACTGCTGCTGAAAGGCGGCAACGGCGGCTGGGGCAATGTGCGCTTCAAGGGGCCGACCAACCAGGCGCCGACCTACGCCAACCCTGGCCAGGACGGTCAGGAACGCTGGATCTGGCTGCGGCTGAAGCTGATCGCCGACATCGGTCTGGCGGGCCTGCCCAATGCCGGCAAATCGACCTTCCTGTCGGCCGCCAGCGCCGCCAAGCCCAAGATCGCCGACTATCCCTTCACCACCCTGGCCCCGAACCTGGGGATGGTAGACCTGTCGCCGTCCGAGCGTTTCGTCATCGCCGACATTCCCGGTCTGATCGAAGGCGCCAGCGAAGGCGCGGGACTGGGCACGCGGTTCCTAGGCCATGTCGAACGCTCGGCCAGCCTGATCCACCTGATCGACGGCACCCAGGACGACGTGGTCGAGGCCTACCGCATCATTCGGGGGGAGCTGGAAGCCTATGGCGAGGGTCTGGCGGACAAGGCCGAGATTCTGGCCCTGAACAAGATCGACGCCCTGACGCCCGAGGCGCGCGAGGAGAAGGCCGCTGAACTGGAGGCCGTCGCCGGTCGCCGTCCCATGCTGGTGTCCGGCGTGTCGGGCGAGGGCGTGCCCGCCCTGCTTCGCGCCGCCTGGGCCGAGGTGAAGAAGACACGCGGCGCCCTGGCCGGCGACAGCGACGCGGACCAGATCAGCGGCTGGCAGCCCTGATCAGGCCTCCGCTTCGGGCACCGGTTTGGGCTTGCGGCGGGTCGATTTCGGTTTGTCGGTCGTCTTGCTCTCGTTCGCATAGGGCTCGCCGTCGCCCGACAGCAGGATCGCCATCCAGCGCGAGCCCTTGAACTCGGCCAGGATCGCCATGGCCATGACCGCCAGCGGCGTGGACAGGAACATGCCGACCACGCCCCACAGCTTGCCCCAGAACGCCAGGGCCAGCAGCACCACGACCGGGTCGATGTTCTGGTTGTCGCCCTGCATGCGCGGCTGGATGAAGTTGCCGACGACGAACAGGATCACCTGCAACCCGACCAGCAGGATGGCGGCGGGCCAGTAACTTTCGAACTGGACGAGGGCGAACAGAGGCGGCGCAAGGCCCGCGACCGCCCCGCCCAGCACGGGAATAAAGCCGACAATGAAGATGACGAAGGTCCAGAACTCGGCGTTCTGAAGCCCGACGGCCCGCATCAGGATCCAGGCGACGACGCAGATCATCGCGCCGGTCACCGACTGCACCCAGATATAGCCCTCGACCCCGCCGCGCACGCGCTGGAACACCGCGACCGCCTCGTCGCGCTGGGCTTCTGATGGGAACATGGCGACGATCTTGCGCCGGAAGCCGACCTGGGAGGCCAGCAGAAAGCCCAGATAGATCAGGACGAAGAAGGCGCCCGAGGCGATGCCCTGCACCTGAAAAGCCATGGAGGTCAGCCAGCCGCGCACATCGACGCCGTTGATCAGGTCCTGCGCCGTCGGCGGATTGGCCAGACGCACCAGCCCATAGGCGTCACGAATGATCTGATCGATGCGCGGGCCGATGTTCTGGGACACGCCGGACGCCTCGCCGAAGAAGCCCGCCGCCCCGTTCACGATGATGGCGATGGAGGCGAAGAAGGCCAGCACCACCAGCGTCAGGGCCGCGATCCCGGCCATGCGGCTGTTCAACGGCGTGCGCGCCTCGACCGACCGCTTCACGCCGTCGATCATGATCAGGAGGAAGATGGCCATCGCCAGCGGCGTCAGGATGTCCCGCAGCCAGTAGATCGCCGCCCCGGCCGCCACCGTGGCGATGACGCCGAGGGCATTGCGAGCGGCGACCGAGGACGGCGTGGCGATGGGGTTTTTCATGCCCGTGTTGTCGAACCGCCCGCCGTCGCCGTCAATCGCTGTTCCGAGCGCGCGGGGAACGCGCTAGACCTTTGCCGGAGACGCAATCGGAGACCCCAATGCCCGACGCACTGCCCGGCCTGTTCCTCGGCCAGTCCGACGCCGCCCAGCCGGAAAACCTGCTGTTCAACCGCGCCAACCGCCACGGCGTCGTCGCCGGCGCGACCGGGACAGGCAAGACGGTCACGCTGCAGATCATGGCCCAGGGCTTTTCCGACGCCGGGGTGCCGGTCTTCTGCGCCGATGTGAAGGGCGACCTGTCGGGCATCTCTCAGGTGGGCGCGCCAAACGAGAAGCTGATCGCCCGCGCAGCCGAGATGGGCCTGACGCTGACGCCGCGCGCCGCCCCCACCGTCTTTTGGGACCTGTATGGGCAGAAAGGCCATCCCATCCGCACCACCGTGTCGGAAATCGGCCCCGTGTTAATGGCGCGGATGCTGAACCTGAACGAGGTGCAGGAGGGGGTGCTGACGGTCGTCTTCCACGTCGCGGACAAGGAAGGTCTGCTGCTGCTGGACCTGGACGATCTGAGGAGCCTGCTGGTCTATGTGGGCGAGAACGCCGAGCGGATCGGGCGCGAGGTCGGCAACGTCGCCCCCGCCTCCATCGCCGCCATCCAGCGTGCACTGTTGCAGGTCGAGCAGCAGGGCGGCGACGCCTTCTTCGGCGAGCCGGCTTTGAAGCTGGAAGACATGATCCGCGTTGGTCTGGACGGCCGGGGCCAGGTCAATGTGCTGGACTCGACCCGGCTGATGAACAGTCCGCGCCTGTATGCGGCCTTCCTGCTGTGGCTGCTGTCGGAGTTGTTCGAGCAGCTTCCCGAGGTGGGCGATCCGGAAAAGCCGCGCCTGGTCTTCTTCTTCGACGAGGCGCACCTGCTGTTCAACGACGCTCCGCGCGCCCTGTTGGAAAAGGTCGAACAGGTCGTGCGGCTGATCCGATCCAAGGGGGTCGGGGTTTACTTCGTGACGCAAAACCCGGCCGATATTCCCGACAGCGTCCTGGCCCAGCTGGGCAACCGCATTCAGCATGCGCTTCGCGCCTATACGCCGTCCGAACAGAAGGGGCTGAAGGCCGCCTCCCAGAGCTTCCGCGCCAACGCGGCCTTCGACACGGCCGAGGCCATTCAGGCTCTGGGCGTGGGCGAGGCCCTGGTGTCGGTGCTGGACGAAAAGGGCGCGCCGACCATCGTGGCCCGCACCAGGATCCGCCCGCCGGCCTCGCGCCTGGGTCCAGCGACCGATACCGAGCGCGCCGCCGTCATGGCCGCCAGCCCGGTGCGGGGCCTTTACGAGCAGGTGCTGAACCGCGAATCCGCCGCCGAAATATTGGCCAATCGTCACAGCGCCGCCGATCAGGCTGAATTTCAGGCCCAAATTCAGGCCAAGGCGCAGGCCGAGGCCGACAAGGCCGCCGCCGCTCAGGCCAAGGCCGATCAGAAGGCCGCCGAAGCCCGGGCCAAGGCTCAGGCTCAGGCCGAGGCGCGGGCGGCGCGCGAGGCCGCAAAGCCTGCGCGTCGGTCCACGCGCGAAACGCCGGTCGAGGCGCTGACCAAGTCGGTGCTGCGCACGGCCGGATCGACCCTGACACGCGAGCTGATGCGCGGTCTGCTGGGTGGGCTGAAGCGGCGCTAGGTTCCGCTCGGGTCTTGCAACAGGGCGGGGGCGAGCGCATCTCCCGCCCATGTTCATCCAGACCGAACCCACGCCCAACCCGAACGTGCTGAAGTTCCTGCCCGGCCGCGACGTGTCGCCGACCGCCGCGCTGGAATATCGCACCATCGACGAGGCGACGGCCTCTCCGCTGGCGGAGGCCTTGTTCGAGCTGGAAGGCGTCGACGGCGTCTTCTTCGGCGCGGACTATGTTTCGGTGACCCGCCAGCCGCAGGGTCCGGAATGGTCCGAGATGAAGGCGCCGATCCTGGGCGTCGTCATGGATCACTTCGTCTCGGGTCAGGCGCTGACGCGCGGCGCCGGCGGCGAAACCGACGGCCATGCCGAGGACGACAGCGAAATCGTCGCCGAGATCAAGGCCCTGCTGGACAGCCGCATTCGCCCCGCCGTGGCCCAGGACGGTGGCGACATCCTGTTCGATTCCTTCGACGAGGCGACCGGCGTTCTGAACCTGCGGATGCGCGGCGCCTGCGCCGGCTGTCCGTCGTCGTCGGCGACCTTGAAGGCCGGGGTCGAGCAGATGATGCGCCACTATGTGCCCGAGGTGACGCGAGTCGAGCAGACCCTCTGATCCGGACGCGGTGGTGGTTCTGCAACGCGCCGCCTAGAAGACGCCCATGAGATTTCTGGTGATCGATACGGCGCTCGGCGCCTGCACGGCGGCGGTGTTCGAGGACGATCGCGCGCTCGCCGTGCGCTTCGAGCCGATGACCAAGGGGCACCAGGAACGGATCGGCGGCCTGGTGCGCGATGTCATGGCCGAGGCGGGCGGCGGGTTCGACAGCCTGGACCGGATCGGCGTCACGGTCGGACCGGGTTCGTTCACCGGTCTGCGCGTCGGTCTGGCTTTTGCTCAGGGTCTGGGCGCGGCGCTGGATCGGCCGGTCGTCGGTCTTTCGGCGCTGGATGCCCTCGCCGCCTCGCTCACCAATCAAGACGGCCCCATCGTAGCCCTGATCGATGCACGGCGCGGTCAGGTCTATGCGCGCCTCTTCGCCGGCGGCGCGTCCCTTGGACCCGATGAAGCGTTGTCGCTGGAAGAGGCCGCGCGGCGGATCGCCGACATCGGACCGGGCGTCGCCCTTGTCGGCAATGGCGCGGCGGTCGTGACCCAGGCCTTCCCCGATCTGCCCTTCGCCCATCTGGACGACCGGGTCGCACCGTCGCCGGAGGCGCTGGCGCGCCTGGCCGCCGTCGCCGATCCGGCGACCCAGCCGCCCCGTCCGCTCTATCTGCGCGCGCCCGACGCCACGCCGCCCAGCCGCCTGCCGGGCCAGCCGCGCCAGCCTGCGCCGTGACGGCGGCGGACCCCGCCTCACTCGCCGCCCTGCACGCCCAGGCTTTTGCCGCGCCGTGGGGCGCCGACACCTTCGCCGATCTGTTGTCGCAGCCAGGCGTGCTGGCGGTCAGCGAGCCCGACGGCTTCATCCTGATCCGGACCGTGGTCGACGAGGCGGAAATCCTGACCCTGGCCGTGGCGCCGAGCGCGCGCCGCCACGGACTGGGACGACGTCTGGTCGAGGCGGCGGCCGTCGCTGCGGTCCAGGCCGGCGCGACGCGGCTGTTCCTGGAGGTCGCCGACGACAATATCGCCGCGCGCGGCCTGTATGAGGGTGCCGGCTTCGATCCGATCGGTCGCCGCAAAGCCTATTATGCGGGCGCCGACGGATCGCGGACCGATGCGCTGGTGATGAGCCGCGACCTCTGTGCGCCTCACGCCAACCTGACGCTTCCCTGATGCGATCCAAGCCCCTATTCTAGGCGCATGGACCGGATCGAAAAACTCTGCGCCGAGCGCGGCATGCGTATGACCGAACAGCGCCGGGTGATCGCCCGGGTGTTATCCAACGCCGCGGACCACCCGGATGTGGAAGAGCTGTATCGCCGCGCCTCTGCCATCGATCCGCACATCTCCATCGCCACCGTCTATCGCACCGTGCGCCTGTTCGAAGAGGCGGGCGTGGTCGAGAAGCACGACTTCGGCGACGGCCGCAGCCGCTATGAAGAGGCCGGCGACGATCACCACGACCACCTGATCGACACCAAGTCGGGTGAGGTTATCGAATTCTTCGACGCCGAGATCGAGCGGCTGAAGAACGAGATCGCGGAACGGCTGGGCTTCCAGCTGATCGGCCACAAGCTGGAGCTCTACGGCGTTGCGATCGAGGGCGCCGAGCCGTCCAAGCGCGAAGGCCTTATCTTCACCCGCCATGCGGCGCGCGTCGATCCCGCCGATGTGGATGCGGGCTGACGCTCGGCTTGTCGCGACGCTTGCGGGCGATCATAAGCCCACGATGACCGAGATCCTGGTTCCCCAAGTCGAGACGGTGCCCGAAAAGCGTCTGTTCATCAAGACCTACGGCTGTCAGATGAACGTCTATGACTCCGAGCGCATGGCCGATGTGCTGCGCCCGCTGGGCTATGGCGTCACCGACGACGTGAAGGCCGCCGACTTCGTCATCCTGAACACCTGCCACATCCGCGAGAAGGCGGCCGAGAAGATCTATTCCGAGCTCGGCAAGCTGCGCGAGATGCGCGATATCCGGCGCGAGACCGGCGGGGACCTGACCATCGCCGTCGCCGGCTGCGTCGCCCAGGCCGAGGGCGAAGAGATCATGCGGCGTCAGCCGGCCGTCGATATCGTCGTCGGCCCCCAGGCCTATCACCAGTTGCCCGAGCTTCTGACCCGCACGGCGCGGGCGCGGGGCGAGCGGATCGGCGCCGACTTCGCTCCCGACGACAAGTTCGACGCCCTGCCTGCAGCCCGCTTCACCGAGGGGCCGACCGCCTTCCTGACGGTGCAGGAGGGTTGCGACAAGTTCTGCACCTTCTGCGTGGTGCCCTATACGCGCGGCGCCGAATGGTCGCGGCCGATGGCGGCGGTGCTGGAAGAGGCGAGACAACTGGCGGATCGGGGCGTGCGCGAGGTCACCCTGCTGGGCCAGAACGTCAACGCCTATGACGGCGAGCGGCCGGACGGGCGAAAGGCGAGCCTGGCCGAACTGGCCTATGCCCTGGCCGAGATCCCCGGCCTGGACCGCATCCGCTATACCACCAGCCATCCCAACGACATGGCCGATGAGTTGATCGCCGCGCATGGCGATCTGGACGCCTTGATGCCCTATCTGCACCTTCCGGTTCAGGCGGGGTCGGATCGGATCCTGCGGGCGATGAACCGCAAACACGGGCGTCAGAAATATTTCGACCTGATCGACCGAATCCGTGCTGCGCGGCCCGATATCGCCATCGCGGGCGATTTCATCGTCGGCTTCCCGGGTGAGACGGATCGGGAGTTCGAGGACACGCTGGATCTGGTGCGGCGCGTGAACTACGCCGGGGCCTTCGCCTTCGCCTATTCGCCGCGACCGGGCACGCCGGCGGCGGGCATGGGCAAACAGGTCGAGCCGGCGGTCGTAAAGGATCGACTGCATCGCCTGATCGCCCTGCTGACGGAACAGCAGACCGCCTTCAATGCGGCTCAGGCCGGCCGAACGCTGAACGTCCTGTTCGACAAGCCGGGACGGCACGGCCACCGTCGCCAAGCGATCGGTCGATCCCCATATCTTCAATCGGTCCACGTCGATGACGCGGATCATCTCATCGGGCAGATCGTTCCGGTCGAGATCATCGCCGGCCAGCAGAACAGTCTGTCAGGCCGGCTCATAGCAGACGGGCTCAAGCAGCCGGCCCCCGCGGGCTCAGCGCTAGCCCAAGCAGAAAAGGCCGCTTGATGGCGCGTGAGTCTGAATTCGTCCCCTTGAACGATGCCGAACTGCGGGCGGTCATCGGGCCGAACAGTCGCCACGTCGCCCTGATCGAGGACGCCTTCAAGGTGCTGGTCGAGGCCCCGGGGGGCGGGGTCTCCGTCAACGGCGGCGCACGTGATCGCACGGACGCCCGCCAGGTGATCGAGGACCTGGCCAAACGCGCGGCCCTGGGCGCCGAAGTCACCGAGGCCGACGTGCGCGCAGCCCTGGGCCAGGCGCGCGGCGGTCGCGGCACGCCCGGCATGGCGGCGGCGGGCGTGTCGCTGCCGGGCGGCAAGCGCGGCGCCATCGTGCCCAAGACCAAGGCGCAGGCCGCCTATCTGGACATGCTGGGCCGATGCGAACTGAGCTTCGGCGTCGGACCGGCGGGCACCGGCAAGACCTTTTTGGCGGCGGCCTATGGCGCATCGCTGCTGCGGCGGGGGCAGGTGGACCGGCTGGTCATCACCCGCCCGGCGGTCGAGGCGGGCGAGAAGCTGGGCTTTCTGCCGGGCGATCTGAACGAAAAGGTCGATCCCTATCTGGCGCCGATCTGGGAGGCGCTGAATGACATTCTGGGCGCCGAGGACGTGCAGCGGCGTCGCGACAAGGGCGAGATCGAAGCCGCCCCGATCGCCTTCATGCGCGGCCGCACGCTCAGCCACGCCTTCGTCATCGTCGATGAAGCCCAAAACACCAGCCGCCTGCAGATGAAGATGGTGCTGACGCGCCTGGGCGAGGGCGCACGGATGGTGGTCACGGGCGACCCGTCGCAGATCGACCTGCTGAACCCGCGCGACTCCGGTCTGGCTCACGCCCTACGGATCCTGGACGGGGTTCAGGGCGTCGGCATCCTGAAGTTTGAGGCTTCCGACGTGGTGCGTCACGCCATGGTCGAGCGGATCGTGCGCGCCTATGACGCCGACGCCGCGCGCGGACGCCCCGCCACGGAACTCGAAGACCCCGCATGATCGAGATTGAATTCGAGGCCGAGGCCTGGACCAGCGCCCTGCCAGGTGCCGAGGCCGTCGTCGAACGCGCGGCGCAGGCCGCGCTGGGCACGGTGGAGGGCGACATCGTCGTCCTGCTGACTGACGACGCCGCCGTGCGCGAGCTGAACGGCCGGTTTCGCGACAAGGACAGGCCGACCAATGTCCTGTCCTTCCCGGCGCCGGAGAACGCCTTTCCGCATTTGGGCGACATCGTTCTGGCTTTCGGCGTCTGCGCGACCGAGGCCGAGGCGCAGGGCAAGACCCTGGCCGATCATCTAAGCCATCTGGTCGTCCACGGCGTGCTGCACCTCTTGGGCCGCGACCACGAAGACGACGCCGAGGCCGAGGAGATGGAGGCCGAGGAGCGCGATATCCTGGCCCAGATCGGCGTCGCCGACCCCTATCTCGCCGAGCAGGACTGACCCGATGTTCCCCGACGCCCTGCTGGACCGTTTCGCGGCCCCGATCCGCGCCCTGCCCGACAGGAAGCGCGCCCTGACGTGGCGGCTGATCCGTATTGTTCTGGCGCTGCTGGCCGGCGCCGGGACGGCCTTCGCTCATCCGCCGTTCGGAGCGTTGATCGGTCTACTGGGCTATCCGCTGCTGATGATCCTGTCGGAGCGGTCCGACACGGTGCGCGGTGCCTTCTGGATGGGCTGGCTGGCGGGGTTCGCCTATTTCTTTGTCGGGTGCTGGTGGGTGGCCGAGGCGTTCTTCGTCAATCCCGAACAGGCGTGGATGGCGCCGTTCGCGGCCAGCCTGCTGCCGGCAGGCCTGGGGCTTTTCTGGGGGACGGCCTGCGCCCTCTATCGTCGGTTCGCGCCGCTTGGCGCCGTGCGGGTGCTGCTGTTCGCCGCCCTGTTCTGCGCGGCCGAATGGTTGCGGGGTCATGTGCTGACGGGCTTTCCTTGGAATCCGGCCGGCGCGACCTGGCGCGCGGGTGGCGGCATGTCCCAATTCGCCTCGGTCGTCGGCGTCTATGGGCTGAGCCTGGTGACGGTCGCGGCCACGGCGGCTTTCGCGCCCTTGATCGGACCTGGCGACAAGCGCAGCCGCCTGATCTCTGCGGGCTTGGGCGCCCTGGCCCTGCTCGCCGTCGGCGGCTTCGGCGCCGTCAGATTGGCGCAGTCGGATCTTCGGTTCACAGACACAGTCGTGCGGTTGGTCCAAGCTGATGTGAAGCAGGAAACCAAATGGTCGCCCGAGGCCTATCGCTCCATCGTCGATCGCTATGTCGCCTTGACGGGTCAGGCGGCGGCGCGCACGCCCAACGTCGTGGTCTGGCCCGAAGGCGCCCTGCCCGTCTCGGCCAACGACGTCTTCGCCTCCGCCGATGCCCAGGCCATCGCGGGCGCCCTGCGTCCCGGACAGACCTTGCTGATGGGCCTGGCGCGCGGCGAGCCGGACCTGACCGCGCCCGAGGGCGCGCGCTATTACAACAGCCTGTTCGCCCTGGCCGACGAGGGCGGGGCGGGCCTGAGGGTCGCCGCCGTCTATGACAAACACCGGCTGGTGCCGTTCGGCGAGTACCTGCCCTTGGGGTCGATCATGACCTCCATCGGCCTGCGCAGCCTGGTGCATATGCCCAGCGACTTTTCCGCCGGACCGACGCCGGCCCCAATTTCGGTTCCAGGGGCCCCGCCGGCGCAGGTGCTGATCTGCTACGAGAGCCTGTATCCCGGCTTCACCCCGGGCGCAGCCCGGCGGCCCGAGTGGATCGTCAATGCGTCCAATGACGCCTGGTTCGGCGCGACCTCGGGCCCGCGCCAGCATCTGAACCTGGCCAGCTATCGCGCCATAGAGACCGGCCTGCCCATCGCGCGGGCCACCCCGACCGGGATTTCGGCCATGATCGACCCGTGGGGCCGGATCGTCGAGGGCCAACGGCTGGAGCCGGGCGTCATGAGCGTCATCGACGCCCCCCTGCCCCGTCCGACGGGCGTCACGCCCTACGGTCGATTTGGCGATTTCCTGTTCTTTTTCTCAGTGCTAACAGCGTTCATCCTGTCCTTGTGGCCGTTGATCCGGCGATCTAGGGTCCAGGGGAATCAAGCAGCGATCTAGGTGAAAGGTGACGGCGATGGCGCGTGAAAAGGACGAGGATCCGCATCCCGTCGATCGCCATGTCGGCCGTCGCGTTCAGGAAAAGCGTCTCGACCTTGGCCTGACCCAGACCGCCCTCGCCAAAGCCGTCGGCGTCAGCTTCCAGCAGGTGCAGAAGTACGAGAAGGGCACGAACCGCGTCTCGGCCTCGAAACTGTTCGAAATGGCCGAGTTCATGAAGGTCGGCATCCCCTTCTTCTTCGACGGCTACAGCAGCGCGACGGTCGGCGTCGCCGAAGAGGCGCCCGCCTTCGACCACGAGCACCGCCCGACCAAGACCAGCGTCGAGATCACCCGCCTGGCGCCGCGCCTGCCGGCGCGCAAGCAGAGGCTGATCCTGGACATGATGCGCGAGATGCTGGGCGACGAAGACGCCCAGAACTGAGGTCTAGCCGACCGCGACGATCTCGGCCGACTGACCGGCCACCGTCACCTCGTCGCCGACCCTTTTGCCCATGACGGCGCGGGCTAGGGGCGAGACATGGCTGACCGAGCCTGCGGCCGGATCGGCCTCGTCCTCGCCGACGATGCGCCAGGTCTGGGCGCGGCCGTCCTCGCGCTCGATGGAGACCGAACCCCCGAACCGCACGGCCCCATCGTCCTCGGTCGGCGCGATCAGTTGGGCCGAAGCGCGCCGTGCGGACCAGTAGCGCAGGTCCCGCGTCGCCCGCGCCATGGCGGTGCGGTCGCTCTCGATCGAGCCTTGCACCTGGGCGGCCGTATAGGCGGCGCGGGCCGAGGCCAGTTCGGCCTCGATCGCGGCCAGCCCCTCGGGCGTGACCAGATTGGGATGGGGCGAGATCGGGCGGTCCGCCAGGTCGGCGGCGGTGGCTTCCAGATCTTCTTCGCGGGTGAAGGCAACGCTCATGACACGGAACATAGCGACGACGACGCCTATAGCCAGCGCGGCCGCAAGCGCGCAAAGCCACGCCATGCAACAGTCCCCCAGTCTTACGACCTCTCGCACCGTTCACGTGATCGGCGCCGGTCCTGCCGGATTGATGGCGGCCGAACGGCTGGCGCAGGCAGGGGCGGCGGTCGTGGTGCACGACCGCATGCCGTCTGTGGCCCGCAAGCTGCTGATGGCCGGACGCGGCGGGCTGAACCTGACCCATTCGGAACCGCTGGACCGGTTCATGACCCGCTATGGCCCGGCCCAGCCGACGGCCGCCGCCTGGATCGACCGGTTCACGCCTGCCGACCTGACCGCCTGGGTCGAGGCCCTGGGGCAGGAAACCTTCGTCGGCTCAAGCGGGCGGGTGTTTCCGAAGGCCATGAAGGCGTCGCCGCTGGTGCGGGCCTGGCTGGCGCGGCTGGAGGCCCAGGGCGTGCAGATCCACACGCGCTCGCGCTGGAGCGGTTGGCGCGACGGCGCGCTGGTGTTTGAGACGCCGGAAGGGGAGCGACTGGAACGGCCCGACGCCGTGGTCCTGGCGCTGGGCGGCGCCAGCTGGCCGCGCCTGGGTTCGGACGGGGCCTGGGCGCCATGGCTGGAAGCGCAGGGCGCCGCCGTGTCGCCGTTCCGACCGGCCAATGTCGGCTTCGACGTCGCCTGGTCGGCGCTGTTCCGTGATCGGTTCGCGGGCCAGCCGCTGAAAGGCGTCGCTGTCACGCACAATGACCGAACGGCGCGGGGCGAGGCGATGATCGCCCGCTACGGCATCGAGGGCGGCGCCGTCTATGCGCTGTCCGCCGCGCTCAGGACGGCGGTCGGGACCGAGGGGCGCGCCGAGATCCAGATCGACCTGAAGCCGGATGTGGCGGTCGGAAAACTGACCGACCGCTTGTCGAAGCCGCGCGGCAAGGCCAGCCTGTCGAACCATCTGCGCAAGGTGGTCGGACTGGAGTCAGCCGCCGTCGCCCTGCTATACGAGGCCGGTCCCCTGCCCGCTTCGCCTCGGGCCTTGGCCGAACGGATCAAGGCCATGCCGCTGCCCCTGACCGGCGTTCAGGGATTGGAACGGGCGATTTCCTCAGCGGGTGGCGTCGTACTGGACGGCGTGGACGAACGGCTGATGCTGGCGGCGCGACCGGGTGTCTTCGTCGCCGGCGAGATGCTGGACTGGGAGGCGCCGACCGGCGGCTATCTGCTTCAGGCCAGCTTCGCCTCCGCCGTCGTCGCGGCCGACGGCGTCATCGACTGGCTCGACAGCCGGGACTGAGAAAGGCAGGGTCGCGCGGTTCGATCAGGAGTCTCCGATGCGCCATACCTTCCCCGCTGTTTCCATCCTGGCCCTGATGATGGCCTGCTCGCCGGCCTTGGCGCAGGAGACGATGCCTAACATCGACGCCGCGCGGATGAATGAGTCGGTTCGGGTTCTGGCGTCGGACGAGTTCGAAGGCCGCGCCCCCGCCTCGGCCGGCGAGGAAAAGACCGTCGCCTGGCTCGTCGAACAGTTCAAGGCCGCAGGGGCCGAGGGCGGCGGCCCGGACGGCGCCTTCGTCCAGGTCGCCCATCTGTCGCGCACGCGCCAGGACGGTCCTGCGACCGTCGCCGCGACCGTCGGCGGCAAGACCATCAGCCTGGAGCGCGGTCCCGACGTTCTGGTGTCCAGCGACCGTCCGACCAACCACATCACAGTGACCGACGCGCCTGTGGTCTTCGTCGGCTACGGCGCGACGGCGCCCGAGCGCCAGTGGGACGATTTCAAGGACATGGACGTGCGCGGCAAGGTCATCGTCGTCCTGGTCAACGATCCCGACTTCCAGGCGCCCGACGGGGATCCGGTCGCGGGCAAGTTCGACGGAAACGCCATGACCTTCTATGGCCGCTGGACCTACAAGTTCCAGGAGGCGGGTCGTCGCGGCGCGGCGGGGGTGCTGGTGGTGCATGAGACGGCCGGCGCCGGCTATCCCTGGTCCACGCTGCAGAACTCATCGGCCGCGCCCAAGTTCGACATCGTGCGCGCCAACCCCGACGCCGAGCGCGCGGCGTTCCAGGGCTGGATCCAGCGCGCCAAGGTGGACGAGCTGTTCACCGCCGCCGGCCTGGATTTCGCCGCCCTGAAGGACAGTGCGCGCAGCGCCGATTTCAAGCCCGTCGTCCTGCCCGGCCTGACGATGAGCGTCGATTTCGGCCAGATCGCCGACAAGGTGGAGACCAAGAACGTCATCGCCCGCATACCCGGCTCCGAACGCCCGGACGAGACCGTCATGTACGGCGCCCACTGGGACGGCTACGGCGTCGGCACGCCGAACGCCCAGGGCGACAAGATCTATAATGCGGCGGTGGACAATGCGACCGGCGTCGCGGCCCTGTTGGAACTGGCCCACGCCTTCGCCGGAGGTCCGCCTCCGAAACGGTCGGTCGTCTTCGCCGCCTGGTCAGGCGAGGAAGCGGGCCTCTTGGGCTCAACCTATTACGCCGCCAATCCGGTCTGGCCGCTGGAGACCACGGTCGCCAACATCAACGTCGACAGCCTGTTGCCAGGGACCGAGATCGACCCGAACGTCGTCGTCATCGGCAAGGGCAAGAACCAGTTGGATGACATTCTGGCGCGCCATGCGACCGAGACGGACCGCACCCTGATCGCCGATCCGGCGCCCCAGGCCGGGGCCTTCTATCGTTCGGATCATTTCCCCTTAGCGCTGAAGGGGGTGCCGGCCCTGTTCCCGGCGGCGGGCTTCACCGGCGCCAGCGCGGCCAGCCGCGACTACGTCCAGAGTCGATATCATCAGCCCACGGACGAATGGGATTCGAGCTGGACCATGGACGCCGCCGCCGCTGATGTCGCCCTGATCTACGCCGTCGGTCGCGAGCTGGCGGATGGGGACCAATGGCCGGAATGGAACGCGGGCGCCGAGTTTGGCCCGGCGCGGGACGCCTCGAAGGCGTCGCGGCGCTAGATTTCCAGCTGAAGCTCGGGCGCCGCGGCGGTCGTCGCGGCGCCCAGCGGCAGATGCAGGATGAAGGCGGCGCCCTTGCCGGGCTCGCTTTCGACCTCGGCCCAGCCGCCGTGCAGTTCGACCAAGGCCTTGACCAAGGCCAGACCCACGCCGGGGCCGCCCCTTTCGCGACGCACGAAGCGGTCGAAGACGTGGGCCTGCAGGTGATAGGGGATTCCGCGCCCGGTGTCGGACACCGTCAGGCGGATTTCGGACGGGCCCGTCTCCGCCTTCAGCTCCACCGCTCCGCCTTCGGACACGGCGCGCGCCGCATTCTCCAGCAGATGATCCAGCGCCTGGCCGATGCGGTGTTCGTCGGCGCGGATGGGTTTGAGATCGGCAGGACAGGAAACGGTAAGTGTGGCGCCGCGTCCCTCGACCCGCGCCCGGACCTTTTCGGCGGCCTGGCTCAGCAGGTCGCAGACCCTGAGGTCGCCCAGCGACAGCTCCATCTCGCCGGCGTCGATCTGGGCCATGTCCAGCACGTCGTCGATGGAGCGGGCCAGCTGGCTGGCGGCGATGCGGATGGCGCCCGCGTGCTGGCGGCTGCGCTCGGGCAGGTCGCCCATCGTCTCCAACAGTTCGGAATAGCCGACGATGGTCGTCAACGGCGTACGCAGCTCATAGGAGACGCTGCCCACGAATTCGCGCTTCAGCGCCTGGCTTTCGGCCAGGGCCTGTTCGCGCTGCACCAGCGCCTGCTCCAGCCCGCGTCGGGCCGTCACGTCCGAGAAGGCGACCAGGGTCGCGCCGTCCGGCAGGGGGCGGGTCTGCCAGGCGGCGACGCGACCGTCCACAGTCCGGCCCTCCCCGGAGATGGCGACGCGGCTTTCGGGATCGGGATCAGCGACGCGCGCCTTCAGCCCCAGCCACAGGGCGGGATCGGGCAGCACGGCCTTGCACAGTTCGGCCAGGGCGTCGAAATCCGAGGCCGTGGCGATCTTGTCCGCCGACAGGTTCCAGAAGGTCTCGAACGCCTCATTGTGCAGGCGCAGTCGGCCGTCGGAGCCGAACACCGCGACCGCATCGTTCAGCTTGTCCAGCGTCGCGCGCTGAACCTGGATCTGGGCGTTGAAGCGGCTGCGCAGCTTCAGCTCGTCGGTGATGTCCGAGAAGATCAGCAGAATGCCGCCCAGCGGGTGCGGCTGGCGCACGACGCGCAGGGTGCGCCCGTCCGGCAGGGACCAGCTGTCGTCCGGCGAAGCCTCCGACGCGCCGTAGAACTCCAGCTCACGCGCCTTCCAGCCGGCGTAGTCGACGACCTCGGGCAGGCTGCGACGCTGGCGCAGACGGTCCAGCAGTTCGGCATGGGTCGGACGTTCGTCCAGCCAGGCCGCGTCGATGTCGAACAGCGTCTGGAAGGCGGTGTTATGGAAGGCCAGCCGCTTTTGCGGGCCGAAGATGGCGACGGCGTCGGCCAGGTGGTTCAACGTCTCGTCATGCGCGTCGACGTGGCGGCGCAGGGTGTCGCGCGTCTCTTCCGCCTCGGTCACCTCGATGGCGAAGGCGGTGACGGCGCCGCCGCCCGCTGGCTCGGCGATGATGCGCCAGGCGCGCCGCGCGCCCCCGCCGGTCGTCCAGCGGAAGCCCTCCTGGCGCACGCCCAGCCGCGCGGCCTCGGCGACCAGGGCATCGGCGCCGCGGTCGAAGGACACGCCCTTTTCGACGGCGTCGTCGATGCTCTCGGCATTGGTCTCATTCAGCCAGGCGCGGTTTGCCCAGGCCAATTTTCCTGTGCCGTCCACGACCCAGGTCGGGGTGGGCGAGGCGTCGCCCAGCAGGGCCAGGCCGCTTTCGGTCGCATCCGCCCCGGTCAGGGTGAAGCGCGAGGCGGGCGACAGCCGCAGCCAGGCCGAACCGCCCGCGACCCGTCCCTCGATCCGCCAGGGCTCCACATCGTCCAGTGCGACCAGACCTTCGAACGCCTGACCTTCGTGAACCAAGGCGTCGATCAGGGCGCCGTGGGTGATCCGGAGTTTGTTCAGGACGGCGGCCCCGGCCTCGGCGTCCTCACCCGCCAGCCGCGCGATCAGTTCGGCCGAACCGATCGGCACACCGGCCGCCTGCCCGTCCGGCGTCAGGGCCAGGCTGACGTCGTCGAAGGCCCGCAGCATGGCGTCATGACGGCTGAGGTCGGCCAGGGCCTCGACCCGCTCGCGCTCGGCGGCGACGGCGGTCTCATGCAGCCGCCCACGCAGCAGCAAGGCCCAGGCGCTGACGGCCATGGCCAGTCCGGCTGCGCCCGCTGTGGCGACATAGGCGATGTCGGCCTCGGCCATTCGTGTCCCTGGAGAAGAGTCTCAGCCCCGATTCGCTAACCATACTCCAAGCGCGCGAAAAAGCGGCAGTCTCGTAATCGCGTCATCGCGCCCCGTTGCGGCAGAGCGTCGGGGCGGCGATATCGCGGGCATGACCGACCCGATCGCCCCCTCCCTCGATGACTTCGCCCGCTTGGCTCAGGAGGCGTTCGACGCCCTGCCCGGACCGTTCAAACAGGCGGCGGGCGAGGTGGTCATCCGCATCGACGACTTCGCCGACGAAGCGACGCTGGCGGAGATGGAGATCGAGGATCCGTTCGAGCTGACGGGCCTGTACCATGGCGTGGACATCGGCCGGCGGGACAGCCTGGGCCCGGCGGCCGAGCCGTCGCGGGTCTTCCTCTATCGCCGCCCTATCCTGGACGAATGGTGCGAACGCGGCGACGTGGGGATCGGCGAACTGATCGCCCACGTCCTGATCCACGAGATCGGCCATCACCTCGGCCTGACCGACGACGACATTCACGCCATCGAGGACGAGGCGGACTGACGCCTTATTTGGTCGCCGGATAGGGCGTCGTCACCGCGCCGGAGATCATGCCGGGGATGGCCTCGCCCAAGCCCAGCAGGATGAACTGGATCGCCAGGGCGCACAGGATCAGGCCCAGCACCTTGACGATGATCGCCATGCCGACCTCGCCCAGCAGGCGGCTGAGCGACCCGGTCAGGGCGAAACAGACGAAGGAGACGGCGCAGGCCGCCGCGATCGCGACCAGCGACCCCATTGTCCCGGCATAGCCCAGCTTGGCCGCCTCGCCCGCCTGGATGATGACCGCCGAGATGGCGCCGGGGCCGATCATCAACGGAATGGCGAAGGGCACGACCAAGCGTTGGAAACGTCGGCGGGCATAGCCTCGCACGTCCTTGGAATCGGCCAGCGCATCCTTGTCGGCGAACATGGCCAGGAAGTCGCCGCGCGCCATGTCCAGCCCCAGGAACAGCAGCAATATGCCGCCCGCGATGCGGAACGCCGCCAGCGAAATGCCGAAGAACTGCAATAGGCCCAGGCCCGTGAACAGGAAGAAGGCCAGGAAAACGGCGGCGAAGGCGCAGATCAGGGCCGAGACCGAAATCCGCTGACGCAGGGTCGCCCCGGCCGTCGCGGCGGCGAAGATCGGCAGATTGCCGATCGGGTCCAGCAGGGCGAACAGGGTCACGAACAGGTTGACACCTAAATCGACTGCGTTCATCGCCTGCCCTCGCCCTCAATCCATCACGCCGCCCTGCCGACGCGCCCTCGTGTCCGGCATAGCCGCTCAGCGCGAGTCCGTCGATGACCGATCCCCAAACCTCCTCCGATCGCGCGCCCGACGAGCGGATCATCTGCGCCCTGGATGTGCCGACGACGGCTGAGGCGGCCGCCCTGGCCGAGCGGATCGGCGATGCGATCGGCTTCTATAAGGTCGGACTGCAACTGTTCGCGGTCGACGGCATGGCGCTGGCGCGGGAACTGAAGGCGCGGGGGCGAAAAATCTTTCTGGACTGGAAGCTGCACGACATCGGCGCGACCGTGGAGAAGGCGACGGCCAATCTGGCGGGCGCCGACTGCGACCTGCTGACGGTCCATGCGCGGCCCCAGGTCATGGCGGCGGCGGCGCGCGGCGCGGCGGGCTCGAGTATGAAGGTGCTGGGGGTTACGGTCCTGACCAGCCTGACGGCCGAGGACCTGTCCGCCGACGACCACAGCCTGTCGCCGGCCGATCTGGTCGAGCGGCGGGTGCGGCAGGCGCTGGAGGCCGGGATCGACGGCGTCGTCTCCAGCCCGCATGAGGCGGCGCGTGCTCGTGCTCTGGCGGACGAGGCGGGCCGGCCCGACTTCCTGATCGTCACGCCCGGCGTGCGACCCGTCGGCGCCGCGCTGGACGATCAGGCGCGGGCGGCGACGCCCGAGGCGGCGCTTCAGGCCGGCGCGACCCATCTGGTCATCGGTCGGCCGATCACGGCGGCGAGCGATCCACACGCCGCGGCGCAAGCGATCGCACAGCAGATCGCCCTGATCTGAGACAGACCAGGGCGACCGTTTCGTCTTCGGTTGTTCTCGCGCCAGGCGATCAGCCGCGCTCGCCTGGCTCTTGGGCGTAGCCGTGACGCGGCGGAGCGTGGGGCGCGGGCGCTTCGGGCGGCGGCAGGTCCCCGTAGTAGCCCGACGGCGGCGGCGGGGGCGGAGGCGGCGGCGGGGCCGTGTTCACCTCCGGCGGCGCCACATAGACCTGAGCTGGGGCCACATTGACCGGCGCGGATTGCACATAGACCGGCGACTGATCGACATAGACCGGGCCGCCGACCTCGACCTGGGCGGGCGCGACATTGACCTGGGCCGGGGCGACCTGGATGTGCTGCGGGCCGATATTGACGGGCGCCGACTGCACATAGACGGGGGCCTGATCGACATAGACGGGCGGGCCGACATCGACCTGGGCCGGGGCCAGGTTGACCTGCGACGGAGCCACCTGAACGCGTTGCGGGCCGATGTTCACCGGCGGCGCCTGCACATAGATGGGCGGCTGTTCGATATAGGTGGGCGGTCCCATCTCGATCTGGGGCGGGGCCATGCTGACCTGCGAAGGCGCGACATAGATGCGCTGCGGCGCGATCTGGACGGGCGGCGCCTGGACATAGACCGGCGGCTGATCGACGTAGCCCTGTTCGTAACGCTGCTCATAGCGGTGTTCGTAGCGAACCGGCGGGCGAACGGGCGGACGGCAGTTGCAGTCGACCGGACGGCCCGGATACGGACGCCAGCCGATGTAGTCACGGCCAAACCCATAGACCGGATAGCCGACCGGAGCGCTGACCGGAGGACGACCGACCAAAACCGAGGTCGCGCTGACGCCGCCGACATAGCCGCCGCCGTAGTAGCCGTCCGAATAGCCGCCGCTTCCGACGTAGGTCGTGCCGCCGCCGACATAGCCGCGCTGGAAGCTGGACGAACTGGAATAGGACCGGGCGCTGCTCGCCGAATAGCTGGAGGCGCTCGCATAGGCGTTGGCGTTGGCATTGGCGTAAGCGCCGCCGTTCACGTTCACATTGACGTTGTGGTTGGCGTTGTAGTTGCCGCCGCCATAGTGACCGCCGCCGCCGCATCCCCCGCCGCAGCCGCCGCCGGGATGGCCGCCGCCATAACCCCCGTGACCGGGACCACCGGCCAGAGCGGGCGCTGCGGAGAGCAGCAGAGCCGCCGACGCGGCGGTAAGTATCGACTGTATCGTCACGGGACAGACTCCTCTGAGTTGTCCCGTGACTGGCAAGTCCGGCGCCTGTTTCTTAAGGCGTGGTTAACCTTTGCGCCCGTCGCGGCAGGCTCGGCGGGTTAGAAATCGACCGCCAGACCCTTCTTCTCCCAATCGCCGAAACGGGTCGGTTCGGGACCGGTCGGACCGCCGTATTCCGTATCCGCTTGAACGGTCGATTCCGCCGCGCGACGATCCGCCGCTTCCTGAAGCGCGCGCCGCGCGGCCTCGCTGAGCGGCCGTTCAGGCGTGGCGTGGGGCACGTCGGCATTGAAGACGGGCGCCGCAACCGGCGTTTCGTCGGCGTCATTCGGCGCCAGGGTGGGATGTTCGGTCACAGGGCGGCTCCCTTGAGGCTTGATGCGCCTTCTCTCAAATAGAGGCTCAAGCCCGGGACGCCAGACGGATCGGGAATGGAACCGCGATGAACCATCTGAAGACCTTCATTCTGTTGGCGGCGATGACGGCCCTGTTCGCAGGGGTCGGCTATCTGATCGGCGGCGCGACCGGCATGGCGATCGCCCTGCTGTTCGCGGGCGGGATGAATCTGTTCAGCTACTGGAACGCCGACAAGATCGTGCTGAAGATGTACCGGGCCCAGCCGGTCGATGAGCAGCACCCCAATGCCGTGGTCAGGAACTATGTCGCCGACGTGCGTCAGATGGCGCGCGACGCCGGCCTGCCCCAGCCGAAGGTCGCCATCATTCCCAATGATCAGCCCAACGCCTTCGCCACCGGCCGAAACCCCGAGAACGCCGCCGTCTGCGCCACCACCGGCCTGCTGGACATGCTGACGCGCGAGGAGGTACGCGGGGTGATGGCGCACGAGCTGGCCCATGTGAAGAACCGCGACACCCTGATCATGACGGTGACGGCGACCATCGCCGGCGCCATCGCCGCGCTCGCCAACTTCGCCCTGTTCTTCGGCGGCAACGACCGCGAGCGGCCGGGCGGCGTTATCGGCACGATCGCCCTGATGCTGCTGGCGCCCATGGCCGCCGGTCTGGTGCAGATGGCCATCAGCCGGGGCCGCGAATATGAGGCCGACCGCGTCGGGGCCGAAATCGCCGGCGATCCCCAGGCCCTGGCTTCGGCCCTGCAGAAGATCGACGCCTACGCCCGGCGGATCACCAATCAGACGGCCGAGCGCAATCCGGCCTCCGGCCAGATGTTCATCATCAATCCGCTGGCGGGACGCGGTGCGGACAATCTGTTCTCGACCCATCCGGCGACGGGAAACCGCGTCCAGGCCTTGATGGAGCTGGGTGCGAAGATGGGCATCCAGTCCCGCGCCCGAACGCCGGACCTGACCCAGCCGCGACCGGCCGCTGGTTTCACGACCACCGGCGTCCCGACTACCCCGACGGAGCCGCGCGGCCCCTGGGGGTGACGATGCGGGTGAACATGGGGCTGATCGTCGCGGCCTGAACGCCGTTTGCGGTTTGCACTCCGCGACCGGATCACCTCAGATGCGCCCCTGTTCAGCCATCGGGCTTTCTTGGGGAAATCCATGTCGCGTCTGCTCGCCTTCGTCTCCGCCGCCGCTCTTCTCGCCACGCCGGCCGCCGCCCAGTCGGTGGACCGCGTCGCCGTCAACGGCATCATCGATCAGGGGCTGAACCACAGCCAGGTGATGCAGACCGCCGCCTATCTGACCGACCGGATCGGCGGACGGATGACCAACTCGCCCCAGATGCGCGAGGCCGAACGCTGGGCGCAGCAGCAGTTCCGCGATTACGGCCTTTCCGACGTGCGCGCCGAAGGGTTCGAGTTCGGCCGGGGCTGGTCCATCGTCCGCTCCAGCGCCCGCATGACCGCGCCGCGCCCGCTGGATTTGCGCGCCATCCCGGTGGCCTGGACGCCCTCGACCAATGGCGTGATCAGCGGCGGCGTGATCGTCGCCCCGATCTCCAAGGTCGAGGACTTCGACAAATGGCGCGGCAAGCTGTCGGGCAAGATCGTCATGCTGTCCCAGCCGGGCACGGGGTCGGAGCCGACCGAGCCGGCCTTCCGCCGATGGACCAGCGCCGAACTGGCCGAGCGCAACACCTATAATCAGCCCCAGCATTCGCCGGCCGCCATCGAACGCTCGCTGAAGACAGTCAACTTCGCCAATCAGCTGGACGCCTTCCTGGCCGAACAGGGCGCCCTGGCCTGGGTGCGGATTTCCCAGCGTGACGGTGGCCTGCTGCACGGCACGGGCTACACCTATCAGGTCGGGGCCACGCCCAAGCTGGCGGGGATGGAGCTGGCGGCCGAGGACTATCGCCGTCTGGCGCGCCTCGCCCTGACCGACGCGCCGCCGACGCTGGAGCTGATGAGCGAGGTCCGCTTCCACGACGAGGACGTCAACGCCTACAACATCCTGGCCGACATCCCCGGCACGGCGCGCGGCGGGGAATATGTCATGGCCGGCGCCCATCTGGACAGCTGGGTCGCCTCGGACGGCGCGGTCGACAACGCCGCCGGCAGCGCGGTGGTCATGGAAGCCGCCCGCATCCTGAAGGCCCTCAACGTCAAGCCCAAGCGCACCATCCGTTTCGCCCTGTGGAACGGCGAGGAGCAAGGCATCCTGGGCTCGTTGGCCTATGTCGATCGTCATCTGGCGACGCGCGCTGCGTCGAACGATCCGGCGCTGGCGGGCCTGCCGGACAACCGCACCTGGCGCAGCCGCTGGCCGATCGAGCCGCGCGCGGGCTATCGCGATCTGGTCGCCTATTTCAATCTGGACAACGGCTCGGGCAAGATCCGCGGCATCAACGCCGAGGGCAATGTCGCCGCCGCCCCGATCTTCCAGGAATGGCTGGCGCCGTTCGCCAGCATGGGCGCGACGACGGTCTCGCTGCGCAATTCGGGCGGCACCGACCACGTCTATATGCAGACCGTCGGCGTGCCGGGATATCAGTTCATCCAGGACCCGCTCGACTATTCCAGCCGCCTGCACCACACCAGCATCGACAGCTATGACCACCTGAAGGCCGAGGACCTGCGTCAGGCGGCCGTCATCCTGGCCAGCTTCCTGCTGAACGCCGCCAACCGCGACGAACCCCTGCCGCGCATGCCGCTGCCAACCCAGCCCACGCCGAGCGATCCGTTCGAATATCCGGCGGCGGACTAGGATTTGAGGGGCGAGGGAAACCTCGCCCCTTTTCTTCTTAGGGGATCACGCGCGCTCGACGCACAGGGCCACGCCCATGCCGCCGCCGATGCACAGGGTCGCCAGACCCTTTTTCGCGCCCGAGCGCTTCATCTCGAACAGAAGCGTCGTCAGGATGCGCGCGCCCGAGGCGCCGATGGGGTGGCCGATGGCGATGGCGCCGCCGTTGACGTTGACCTTGGCCGGGTCGAGACCCAGTTCCTTGACCACGCAGAGGCTCTGAGCGGCGAAGGCTTCGTTGGACTCAACCAGATCCAGATCCGCGACGCTCCAGCCCGCCTTCTCCAGCGACTTCTTGGACGCCGGGATCGGGCCGGTCCCCATGATCGACGGATCGACGCCGGCGGTGGCGTAGGAGGCGATGCGCGCCAGCGGCTCCAGCCCGCGCGCCTTGGCCTCGTCGGCGCTCATCAGCACCAGGGCGGCGGCGCCGTCGTTCAGCCCGGACGCGTTGGCGGCGGTCACGCTGCCGTCCTTGGTGAAGGCGGGTTTGAGTTTCTGCATCAGCTCCAGCGTCGCGCCGTGGCGGATGTATTCGTCCTTGTCGACCGTCACATCGCCCTTCTTGCCCGGGATGACGACCGGCGTGATCTCCTCATCGAACTTGCCGGCGTTCTGGGCCGCCTCGGCCTTGTGCTGGCTGGCCAGACCGAATTCGTCCTGCGCCTCGCGGCTGATGGACCATTTTTCGGCGATGTTCTCGGCCGTCTGACCCATGTGATAGCCGTTGAAGGCGTCCCACAGGCCGTCCTTGACCATGGTGTCGACCAGGGCGACGTCGCCCATCTTGTGTCCGTTGCGAAGCTGTTGGGCGTGCGGCGCCTGGCTCATGCTCTCCTGACCGCCGGCGACGACGACCTTGGCGTCGCCTAAAGCGATCTGCTGGGCGGCGATGGCGACGGCGCGCAGGCCCGAGCCGCAGATCTGGTTCAGGCTCCAGGCGGCGGCTTCCTTTCGAACGCCCGCGCCGACGGCGGCCTGGCGCGCAGGGCCCTGGCCCGCGGCCGCCTGTAGCACATGACCCAGGATCACCTCATCGACCTCGTCGCCGGAGACACCGGCCCGCTCCAGCGCCGCCTTGATGGCGATCTCGCCCAGCTTGGACGCCGGAAGCGACGACAGGGCGCCCAGGAAGGAGCCGACGGGGGTGCGCGCGGCGGAAACGATGACGACGTCGGTCATGGGATTTCACTCTTTGGAGAATAACTCGGCGTGACCGTTTTGCCGCATTGCAGCGCGTTCGTCACCTGCGACGACATGGACAGGGCGCGATTCAGCCAATCGTCACCCTGTCGGCGCATTGTCGCGGAACGATAGAGGCGATCGACGGATTGGAAGGTCCATGCTGCGCACGCTGAAACGTCTTGTCACCCACGTCTGCACGCCGGACGAGCTGGACATGGTCGAGCACTATCCGACGCGCGCGGAAAAGCTGGCGGATCTGTGGGTCCACGTCGTCGGCCTGATGCTGGCGGCGGTCGGCGGCATCATCCTGGCGGGTCTGGCCGGGGTCTATGCGGGGATCGGCGGCGTGATGGCCACCGCCATCTACGCCCTGTGCCTCGTCGGCATGCTGACGGCCTCGACCATCTACAACTGGACCAACCCCTGCGCTGCGCGGCCCGTGCTGCGGCGGCTGGACGAGGCGGCGATCTTCCTGATGATCGCCGGCAGCTACACCCCCTTCACCACCCAACGGTTCGAGGGTCTGTGGGCCATCGGTTTCACCACCCTGATCTGGACCCTGGCCTTCCTCGGCGCCGGGGTGAAGCTGTTCGCGCCGCGCATCTCGGACAAGTTCTGGAGCGGCGTCTATGTCGTCTTCGGCTGGCTGGCGGTCGCGGCCCTGAAGCCGATGGTCGAGACGGTGCACCCGATCGCCCTGGCCCTGCTGGTCATCGGCGGCTTGATCTACACCGCCGGCGTCTTCGTCTTCATCAGCCCGCGCGTGAAGTTCCGTCGCGCCATCTGGCACGGCTTCGTCGTCACCGGGGCGACCGTGCATTGGACAGCCGTCTTGGTCGGCGTCGTGCTGGCCCCGGCCATGAGCCACTGATCAACCGTCCGTTCCCCGCGGTTTTCTCCCCCTCTGGCGCATCGCGTCGCAACGGAGGATAGTGACGCGTTGCAACATCGCGAGAACAAGCGTGGCTGACGAAAAGACCAAGGGTGGAAAGACCGGCGACAGCGCTCAGGTCGTCATCAAGAAGTATGCGAACCGCAGGCTCTACAACACGCGGACCAGCACCTATGTGACGCTGGAAGATCTGGCGACCATGGTGCGCGAAGGGACCGAGTTTGTCGTCTATGACGCCAAGACCAACGACGACCTGACCCGCCAGATCCTGACCCAGATCATTTTCGAGGAAGAGAGCCGGGGCGAGGCCTTGCTGCCGGTTCAGTTCCTGCGCCAGCTGATCGGCTTCTACGGCGGCCAGATGCAGGGCGTCCTGCCCTCCTATCTGGAGATGTCACTGGCGAACTTCGGTCGCCAGCAGGAGCAGTTCGCCAGTCAGATGGGCCGCGCTTTCGGAACCGGCGCGGGCGCGACCCTGATGGAGGACGCCGCGCGCGCCAATATGGCGATGTTCGAGCGCGCCATGCAGATGTTCCCGGCCTTCACCTATCCCCGCGCAGAGCCGACCCCGGCCGCGTCGGATGAAAAGGCTGAAACAGCGCCGCCGCCCGAGGCGCCTGACGCCCTGGACGAGATGCGTCGCCAGATGGACGAGATGCGCCGTCAGATCGAGAAACTGGCGGGCGGCAAGAGCAAATGACCGACCGGATACAGGCCGTCGGCGGACCGGACCGGGTGGATCGCCGCGAAGGCGAACGCCGCGAGCGCGAGCGGCGCGCCCGATCCGCCTCGCGCGCCCTGGTCCCCGTCGATCCGCCTGAGATCCTCAAACCCCAACCGGCCCCGGCAAGAGCTGCCGTCCTGCCGACGCCCGAGCCCGGCGCCGCCGCCTTCGTCGCCCAGCAGATGGGCCAGAGCGGCCAGAAACGCGGCCTGCGCGGCGGCCCGCCGGTGCTGGATGCAGCCCGCTCCGCCTACCTTGGAGCCGAATATTCCGGCGCGGCCGAGCGTCGTCCGAAGACAGGCAAGACCGCCAAGACCGACATCTGAGCTGACGCCGCTCGGGCGGCACGGGGTTTGCTGGGGAGCAAGGCAGAACGCTCTCAGCCGGATCCGCCCATGCCCGCCGTCTTCGCCCTCGCCGCCAAAGCTTTCGACGTGGCCGTCGTCGCCCTGATCTTCACAGCATTTTCGTAAGCGCTACCGCGCTTCGCGCTGCTTGAGCGCGTATTTCTTAGGGCCTACCGCGCTTCGCGCGACTTGAGGCCGCTCGACTTACGCTCCGCCGAAATCGAAATCCTTGCGCGACGCGATGATGGTCACGATGAACCCGGCCAGCACGTCCAGCAGGATCATGATCACGATCAGGAAGAAGGTCGAGGTCGCGAACCCCGGCAGCAGCAGGAACTCCACCAGCACGCCGATGAAAAGGATCATCGACAGGGCGTGATTGATGATGGCGATCCGCTGGCTGGAGGTGGACTTCACCAGCTCGAAGAACAGCAGGATCAGGCCGAGAAACAGGATCAGGTCGCCCGACCCGATCGTCCATTGCGCGCCCGAGGTCATGGTGATCGAGAACAGCGGATCGCGCAGCAGCACGTCCGCCTGCACCATGCCCGCCCCGCTCGGCGCGCCGAACAGCACGACGATATTGTAGAGCACCACCGGGATCAGCAGCAGCGGAATGGCGAGCAGCATGGACAGTCCTCTTCGCAGCCGGTCCAACGGCTACGCCTGTTCACCCTGATTTAGCGCCGTTTTCGAAACGCCGCCACAAGGGTTCAAGCCTTGGGAAATCCGCCTGCCCGGCTGAGCGCCGACGGCGCCGGCCGGCCGATGGCCTCGCCGATCCAGCGCGCCGTCGCGATCAGGGCGTCCAGATCATAGCCGGTCTCGAACCCGCCGCGCGCCAGCATATAGACAAGGTCCTCGGTAGCGATGTTTCCCGTGGCGCCCGGCGCGAACGGGCAGCCGCCGATCCCCCCGACCGAGGCGTCCAGCACGTCGATCCCCGCCTCGACGCCGGCATAGGCGTTGGCCAGGCCGGTGTTGCGGGTGTCGTGGAAGTGCAGGCGCAGCGTCGCGTCGGGCGCGGCCGCCCTGGCCGCCTCGACCTTTTTCGTCACCGCCCAGGGATCGCCCGCGCCGATGGTGTCGGCCAGCCCGATTTCGCCGACGCCCATATCGGCGATGGCGCCGACCATGTCTGCGACCTGATCGACCGACACCTCGCCGTCGAACGGACAGCCCCAGACGCAGGAGATCATGGCCGACAGCGACGGCGCGCCCTCGCTGGCCTCGGCGTTGTGGCGGCGGGCGACGATCTCGCCCAGCATGGCCAGTTGATCCTTCACCGCCAGGCCCTGGTTCTTCAGGCCGAAGCCGTCGGTGGCGGCGACCGAGACATTGACCTCGTCCACCCCGGTCGCCAACGCCCGGTCATAGCCCTTGCCGTTCAACACCAGGCCGATGCGGCTGCGCCCCGCCTCGTGCGGCAGGGCGGCCATGACCTCTTCGGCGCCGCCCATCTGCGGCACATATTTGGGATGGACGAAGGAGACGGCCTCGATCCGTTTCGCCCCCGCCTGCTCGAGCCGTCGCACCAGATCGGCGCGGACGGCGGGCTCAAGCACCGCCTTTTCGTTCTGCAAGCCATCACGCGGCCCGACTTCGACGATCTGGATGAAGCGGCCCATCACTCGGCTCCCGCTGCGGCGTTACCGTTCCCATTCCCGTTTCGGGGCGGCGGCGCATAGACGGTCAGGCTGACCGGATCGCCCGCCGAATAGTTGTAGCCGTTGACCGTCCCGACCGCGCGACCGGACACGCCCAGACGCGCCGCAGCCGCACGGAAGGCGTCGGCGTCGCGTCCTTCGACGATGGCAGGCCGCCCCTCGGCCAGGGCCTCAGCCGCGCCTTGGGCGTCGGTCAGGTCGGTGTCGCGCCCGGTCAGGAATACGAAGCTGGGTTCATGGAAGCCGGTGATCGCCACCGGCCCCGGCGTGCGGCCCTGACGCGGGTGCAGATCGGCCGCCTCCAGCGCCTTTTCAAGCTGGGGCGCGATGGCCAGGGGCCGCAGTTGGCGGATCGTGCCCGACAGAGCCGCGTGCGCCACGATCCCGAAGGCCAGCGAGGCGACCAGCGCTGCGACCGGCGCGCGGTTCAGCAGAAGGAAGCCCCCCATCGCCCCCGCCGCCAGCGCCATGACCACCGTCAGCGCCGCCCAGGTCTGGGCCGTCGAGGTGCCATAGACGGTCAGTCCATAGACGGTGATGCCGATGATCAGCAGAGCCGCGAACGCGCCCAGGACCGCCCCGGTGATGCGCGAGACCTTGCCGATGGGTTGGGCCAAGGCGGCGGCCGCCAGCAGGGCCAGCGCTCCGAAGGTCGGCAGGGTGTAGTGCCACAGCTTGGTCGGCGCCAGTTCGAACATCAGCCAGCCCGGGACCAGCCAGCAGACCAGAAATCGGATCGCAGGTTCGGCCCGTCGGCTCCACCCCGTCGAGACGGCGGCGGGCAACAGCAGGGTCGAGGGGAAGAACAGCAGGGGCGCCAGCAGCAGATACATGCCGGGGAAGCCCGAATGGCTTTCGTGCGCGCCGGCGATCTTGGGCGCCAGGTCTCCGCCGATGGCCTCGCGCCAGAAGCCGCCGTCGGTGGCGATGGTGATGGCGATGGCCCACGGTCCGACCATCAGGGCGACCAGCGGCAGACCCCACCCCCAGCCGAGGCGATACAGCCATTTGATGTTCCGATCCCAGATCGACAGGGCGATGATCGCCAGGGCCACGACCAGGAACCCGATCGGTCCCTTGATCAGGATCGACAGACCGATCCCGATCCAGAACAGCAGTTTATGCGGCCGGATCGGGCGTTCGCCCGCCTTCGTCGCCATATAGATGCGCGCCAGCGCCGCCATGGCCAGGGTCGTCGCGCCGCACAGCATGGCGTCGGTCTTGGCGATCCCCGCCTCGGTCGACAGCAGGAAGGTCGCCCCCATGATGGCGCCGCCGAAGAAGCCGACCCGGCTGCCCAGCATGGCCGAGCCGGCCCAGGCCACGGCCCAAGCCGCCAGCATGGCGCCCAGCAGGGAGGGGATGCGATAGGGCGCGATTTCGCGGTCCTCGACATCCGAGGTCAGGCCCACGGCGATCGCCTGCATCCAGTAGATGCCGACCGGCTTCTTCCAGCGCGGCTCGTCCTGATAGCGGATGTCGACATAGTCGCCGCTTTCCAGCATCTGGGACGTGGCCTGGGCGAACCGGCTCTCGTCGCGATCCAGCGGCGGCAGCAGCAGCAGGCCCGGCAGGCCGGCGATCAACGTCAGCAGGGCCGCGAGAACCGGCCCGCGCCAGCCGGCGATGCGGCCATCCAGATCCAAAGTCTTCATTCCAGACTCCTTACACGGCGACTACGCCTGCGTCAGCCGTCTCCCCTAAGCTCTCGTTATCCTCTATGGAGCGCCGATGACCGCCGAAACGCCCGAAATCTCCGTCGTCGTTCCCGTCCATGATGAGGCGGGCGCCGCCGTGCCCCTGGCGCGCGAGATCGCCGCCGCCTTCGCCGGCCGTTCGTACGAGATGATCTTCGTGGACGATGCGTCCAAGGATGCGACCTTGGCCGAGTTGAAGGCCGCCATGGCCGAACTGCCGGCCCTGCGCGTCCTGGCTCACGGGACCAATGCTGGCCAGAGCCGCGCGGTCCGCACCGGCGTCCTGGCCGCGCGCGCGCCGGTCGTGGTGACGATGGACGGCGACGGCCAGAACCCGCCGGCCGATGCGCCCCGCCTGGTCGATGCGCTTCTGTCCGCCCCCGGCGACGTGGGCCTGGTCGGCGGCCGTCGCGCCAAACGTCAGGACACCGAGGCCAAACGCCAGGCCTCCATCTGGGCCAACCGCATCCGCCGCAAACTGTTGGGCGACGACGCCGACGACACCGGCTGTGGACTGAAGGCCTTCCGCCGCGACGTCTTCCTGCGCCTGCCCTACTTCGATCACATCCACCGCTACCTGCCGGCGCTGATGATCCGCGAGGGGTTCAAGAACCAATATCTCGACGTGGACCACCGCCACCGCGAGGTCGGCCGCTCGAAATACACCAACTGGGGCCGCCTGCGGGCGTCGGTCTCGGACCTCTTGGGCGTCATGTGGCTGAAGACGCGGTCCCGCAAGCCGGGCGCGATTTCGGAGTTCTAGAACGCTGTCTCCTCCCCACCTCGTGGGGAGGTGGCGCGATGCCTCTTGCCGTCGTGACGGAGGGGCTGGCGCCGCACCTCCGACATCGGTGGGCCTTCAACAGCCCCTCCACCGCTCAGCGGTCCCCCTCCCCGCTTCGCAGATAGGATAGGCAAACAAAAAGGGCGGGACCTTGCGGTCCCGCCCTTCTGCATTTCAGCGTCGGTCAGCTTGGACTTAGAAGTCCATGCCGCCCATGCCGCCCATGCCGCCCATGTCGGGGGCCGAGGCGCCGCCCGACTTCTTGGGGGCGTCGGCGACGGCGGCTTCCGTCGTGATCAGGATGCCGGCCACCGAAGCGGCGTCTTGCAGGGCCGTGCGGACGACCTTGGCCGGGTCGATGACGCCCATCTGCACCAGGTCGCCGTACTCTTCGGTCTGGGCGTTGAAGCCGAACGAAGCGTCGCCGTTTTCCAGCACCTTGCCGACCACGATCGAGCCTTCGACGCCGGAGTTTTCGGCGATCTGACGGATCGGAGCCTGCAGGGCGCGACGGATGATCGCGATGCCGGCGTTCTGGTCGGCGTTGTCGCCCTTGACGTCGGCCAGGATCTTGGAGGCCTTCAGCAGGGCGATGCCGCCGCCCGGAACGATGCCTTCGTCAGCCGCGGCGCGCGTGGCGTTCAGGGCGTCGTCGACGCGGTCCTTCTTTTCCTTCACTTCGACTTCGGTCGAACCGCCGACGCGGAGAACCGCGACGCCGCCGGCCAGCTTGGCCAGACGTTCCTGCAGCTTTTCCTTGTCGTAGTCGGAGGTGGTGTCTTCGATCTGGCGCTTGATCTGGGCCACGCGGGCTTCGATCTCGTCCTTGCCGCCGACGCCTTCGACGATGGTGGTGTCGTCCTTGGTGATCGTGACCTTCTTGGCCTTGCCGAGCATGTCGATGGTGACGCTCTCAAGCTTGATGCCGAGGTCTTCCGAGATGACCTGGCCGCCCGTCAGGATGGCGATGTCTTCCAGCATGGCCTTGCGGCGATCGCCGAAGCCCGGAGCCTTGACGGCGGCGACGCGCAGGCCGCCACGCAGCTTGTTGACGACCAGGGTCGCCAGGGCTTCGCCTTCGATGTCCTCGGCGATGATCAGCAGCGGACGGCCCGACTGCACCACGGCTTCCAGGATCGGCAGCATGGCTTGCAGCGAGGTCAGCTTCTTCTCGAACAGCAGGATGAGCGGCTCTTCGAGTTGGGCCTCCATCTTGTCGGCGTTGGTGATGAAGTAAGGCGACAGGTAACCGCGGTCGAACTGCATGCCTTCGACGACGTCGACGGTGGTGTCGGCGGTCTTGGCTTCCTCGACGGTGATGACGCCTTCGTTGCCGACCTTGGCCATCGCCTGGGCGATCAGCTCACCGATTTCCGAGTCGCCGTTGGCCGAGATGGTGCCGACCTGGGCGATTTCCGAGTTGTTGGAGACCGGCTTGGAGTTCGACTTGATCTCTTCCAGCACCAGGCCGACAGCCTTGTCGATGCCGCGCTTCAGATCCATCGGGTTCATGCCGGCGGCGACGGCCTTCAGGCCCTCTTGCACGATGGCTTGAGCCAGAACGGTTGCGGTGGTGGTGCCGTCGCCCGCCTTGTCGTTCGTTTTCGAAGCGACTTCGCGGATCATCTGGGCGCCCATGTTCTCGAAGGCGTCTTCCAGCTCGATCTCTTTGGCGACCGACACGCCGTCCTTGGTCGAGCGCGGAGCGCCGAAGGACTTCTGGATCACGACGTTGCGGCCCTTGGGACCCAGCGTCACCTTGACGGCGTTGGCGAGCACGTTGACGCCGCGCAGCATCTTGTCGCGCGCGTCGGTGTTGAAGTGTACGATTTTAGCGGCCATGAGGGCAGCTCCTATCTATATGGATTGATTGAAGAACGTCGGACGTCGGGTGCTTAGGACAGCACGCCCAGGACGTCGGATTCCTTCATGATGATCAGGTCTTCGCCGTCGATCTTCACTTCCGTGCCCGACCATTTGCCGAACAGGATGCGGTCGCCGGCCTTCAGCTCCAGAGCATTGACCTTGCCGGTGTCGTCGCGGGCGCCAGGGCCGACGGAGACGACTTCGCCTTCCTGTGGCTTTTCCTTGGCGGTGTCGGGGATGATGATGCCACCCTTGGTCTTGGATTCTTCTTCAACGCGCTTGACCAGCACGCGGTCGCCGAGCGGACGGAACGCCATCGGACTTCTCCCTGTAAAACCCCCGGATCGGGGCGTTTTTGAAACGGTGTGCGGCTCTCTCGCGATCGCCGTTTTGGCAGCCGACCAGCGAGAGTGCTAACGCGAGCGGGAGTTAGGCAGAGGCAGGGTCATCGTCAAGCGGCGGCGGTGGATCGCCGCGCGAATTCTCTGTGACAAATGAACCGAAAATGAATGCCGACCTCCGGGGTCGTTCAAACTGGGAGCGATAGAAAGACCTCAACGCTGGATGCCTTCCCGCCCCGGAAACGCAGATCGGCAAGCAAACAAGGAGACCAAAATGTCCAAGCTGCTGAAGATCACTGCGGTCGCCGCCGCCCCCGTCGTGGCCCTGAGCCTGATGGCCGCTCCGGCTTCCGCCCAGTCGCGCGATCGCGACAACACCGGCCGTAACGCCCTGATCGGCGCCGCCGTGGGCGGTCTGGCCGGCGCCATCTATGGCAATGGCGACGGCAGCTATATCGCGGGCGGTGCGCTTGCCGGCGCGGCGCTGGGCGCGGTGGCCTCCAACCGCGGCTCGGGCTGCGAATACTACCGCGGCGGCCAATGCTACCGTAACCAAGGCCATTGGGAGCGCGAGCACGGCATCGACCGCAGCCGCTCGGGCTACGACTACCGCTACGACGGCCGCCGTTACGACTCGCGCTACGACCGCCGCGACTATCGCAATGATCGCGACTACCGCTACGACCGCCGCTGGTAAGCGTTCGACGGTCTAGATGATCGGAAGGGCCCGTCCGGCAAGGACGGGCCCTTTTCGCGTCAGCCCATCAACCGCGTCATCAAGGCTGCCGTGGACGGATCCAGGTCCGCCGAGGGGCCGCCCGCGTCCACGTCCTTCAGGATCGCCTTGGCCAGGACCTTGCCCAGTTCGACGCCCCACTGGTCGAAGCTGTTGATGTCCCAGATCACCCCCTCGACGAAGGTCTTGTGCTCATACAGGGCCAGCAGCGCGCCTAGGGTTTCGGGCGTCAGGCGGTCCATCAGGATGGCCGTCGATGGACGATTGCCGGTGAAGGTGCGGTGGGACGCCAGGCGCGTCGCCTCCTCCTCCGACAATCCTTGCGCCAACCCCTCGGCCTTGGCGGCCTCTGTCGTCTTCCCCAGCATCAGGGCCTGGCCTTGGGCCAAGGCGTTGGACCACAAAGGCGCTTCTGGCGGCGACTCCGGCGCGTCCGCGTGAGTCTTGGCCACGATCACAAACTCGGCCGGGACGGTCTGCGGTCCCTGGTGGATCTGCTGGAAGAAGGCGTGCTGGCCGTTGGTGCCCGGCTCACCGAAGACGACAGGGCAGGTCTGACGCGTCACCGGCGTGCCGTCGCGATGCACCCGCTTGCCGTTCGACTCCATCTCCAGCTGCTGCAGGAAGGACGGCAGACGACGCAGGGCGTGAGCGTAGGGCGCCACGGTACGGGCGGGCCGGTTCAGGCCATCGACATTGAACACCTGGGCCAGGGCCAGCAGGATCGGCGCGTTCCGCTCCAGCGGCGCCGACACGAAATGCTCGTCCATCGCGGCGGCGCCCGCCAGCATCCCTTCGAACACGTCCCAGCCTAGGGCGATGCCGCACGACAGGCTGACCGCCGACCACAGCGAATATCGCCCACCGACCCAGTCCCGGAAGCCGAAGGTCCGGCCGCAGCCGAAGGCCGCCGCCTTGTCCGGCGCCGCCGTCACCCCGATGAAGTGTTTCGTCATCCCCTCGGCCGACAGCGACGCCGCCAGCCAGGCTTTCGCCGCCTCGGCGTTGGCCAGGGTTTCCTGCGTCGTGAAGGTCTTGGACACGACCACCACCAGGGTGGTTTCGGGATCGAGGCCCGTCAGCGCCTCGGCCATGTCGCGCGGATCGATATTGGCGACGAAGCGCAGGTCGATGGCCGGGTCCAGCGGGCGCAGCGCGTCCCAGACCACGCGCGGCCCCAGGTCCGACCCGCCGATGCCGACATGGACGATCGCCTCGAACGTCTTGCCCGTCGCGCCTGCCTCGCCGCCCGACCGCACCGCGTCGGCATAGGCCTTCATGTCCGCCCGCACGGCGTCCACCTCGGCCGAGACCGGCTCGCCCAGGGCCTTGAAGTCGGCGCCCGGCGCGGCGCGCAGGGCCGGGTGCAGCACCGCCCGCCCTTCCGTCAGATTGACGGCCTCGCCGTCGAACAGGGCCGCGCGGCGCCCTTCGACGTCAGATGCCCTCGCCAGATCGAGGCAGGCGTCAAAGGCCGCGCGCGTCCAGCTCTGTTTCGACAGGTCCAGATAGAGGCCCGCCGCCTCGACCGACATCCGTGCCAGCCGGTCGGGATCGGCGGCGAACTGATCCACGATCCGCGCAGAGGCGGCCTCGGCGGCGGCTTGGTCGAATGCGGTCCAGGCGGCGTCGCGGGTCATCGTCGTCTCCATCGGGAATGACAGGGTAAACACTCGTTTACGGCTGGGGCGTATTCAGGTTCAACGTCCCAGCGGACGCTGAAACAGGAAGTCACCTCCATGTCCTGCGGCCTTGCTCTCACGATCGCCCTGGCGATGTCCAATCCGTCCGTCGCCCTGGCCGCCGAACAGCCGGCCGCCGCGCCCGGCGCGCCGATCTCGGTGGCGGGCGAGCCGCTGTTCGCTGACATCATCTCGCGCTCGGCCAGTCTGAAGGCCGTGGTGGACGGTTGGGCCGCCGCCAAGGCCGCCGACGACGCCGCCTTCTTCACCAGCCAGGCCTTCACCGGCTTCAAGGCCCAGGCCGAGCAGTTGGCCGCCCTGGACATGCAGGGCCACCTGATCCTGAAGGAACGCGGCACCGACGGCGATCTGAAATGCATCCTGCGCGGCATTTCCGAGGACATGCCCAAGAAGGTTCAGGCCGTTCAGGCCGCCGCCAACCCGGCCGAACGCGCCACAGCCCTGTCGGAACTGTCCTATCTGCTGAACGACAATGTCGAAGTCATCACCGCCCCGCCCAAGCCGGAAGTCTGACGGCTTCTAAAGGGCGGCCAGCGCCTCCAGCACGCCCTTGCCATAGCGATCCAGCTTGGACTGGCCGACGCCGGAAATGGCGCCCAGACTGTTCAGGTCGCCCGGCTCGGCGTGGGCGATTTCCAGCAGCGTCCGGTCCTGGAAGATGACATAGGGCGGGACGTGCTGTTCCGAGGCGCGGTCGCGGCGCCAGGCGCGCAAGGCCTCGAACCGGGCGCGGACGTCTGCGTCCATCGTCTCCAGCGCCGCATTGCGCCCTTCGCCAGAGCGGTCACGACGGCGCGGGGCGGTATCGGCCCTCAGCGGCGCGCGACGCACCTCGATCTGGCGCTCGCCGCGATAGACGGCGCGCACCGCTTCGGGATCGCCCAGCCCGACCAGCGGCTTGCCGTCGTTGGGATCCTCGGCCAGCAGGCCTTCGAACAGCAGGTGATCGACGATCTCGCGCCAGCTGTTCAGCGAAATCTCGCGCCCGATGCCCCAGGTGGACAGTTGCTGCTCCCACGGCTGCACATCCTTGGTGCGGGCGGTCAGGTGATCGACGACGCGGCCCCTCCCAAACCGGCCGCCCAGCCGCTGCACCGCCGCCAACGCCTTCTGGGCCGGGACGGTCGCATCATAAAGCTGGGGCGGGTCGCCGCAGATGTCGCAGACGCCGCAAGGCTGGGCGTCATGCTCGCCGAAGTATCGCCGCACGGCCTGGGCGCGACAGACGGCGCCGTCCAGCATGGCGAACAGCTGACGGGTTTTGCGCACCTGAACCGATTTGACCTCCTCGGCCATCGGGCGGCTGTCGAGACGACGCAAGGACCAGGCGATGTCGGAGGGGCCATACAGGGTGATGCCCTCGGCCGGTTCGCCGTCGCGACCGCCCCGGCCGATCTCCTGCCAATAGGCCTCCAGGCTGCCCGGCGGATCGGCGTGGATGACGAAGCGGACGTCGGCCTTGTCCACGCCCATGCCGAAGGCGATGGTCGCGACCATCACAGCGCCCTCCTCGGCCAGGAAGCGTTCCAGCCGGCGGTCGCGCTCCTTCGTGTCCATGCCGGCGTGATAGGCGATGGCGTTGGTCCCGGCGTCGCGCAGCGCCTGGGCGACGCGGTCGCAGCCGTCGCGGCTGCCGCAATAGACGACGCCCGACTTGCCCCGCCGCTCGCGCACCAGTTCGATGACGCGGGCGTCGGTCTTGGCCCGAGACGCGCTCTCCTTGCGCTCGGCCGACAGTTGCAGGTTCGGACGCGCGAAACTGTCGACGAAGACCGTCGCCTCTTCCAGCCGCAGCGAACGCAGGATGTCGTCGCGGGTGCGGGCGTCGGCGGTGGCGGTGACGGCGATGCGCGGCACGTCGGGGAACCGCTCGGCCAGCAGACCCAGGTTGCGATAGTTGGGGCGGAAGTCGTGGCCCCATTGCGAGACGCAGTGCGCCTCGTCGATGGCGATCAGGCTCAGCGGCAGTTCGGCCAGCCGGTCCATCATGGCCCCCGCCGCCAGGCCTTCCGGCGAGACATAGAGCAGGTCCAGCTCCCCCGACCGCGCCGCCGCCCAGATGGCCGAACGCTCGTCCAGCGACACGCCGGAATCCAGCCGCGCCGCCGCGACGCCCTGCTGCTTCAACGCCTCGACCTGATCGGTCATCAGTGCGATCAGGGGCGACACCACCAGCCCCAGTCCGGGGCGCAGTATGGCCGGGATCTGATAGCAGACGCTCTTGCCGCCGCCGGTCGGCAGGACCGCCAGCACATCGCCGCCCGACAGGATTTGCTCGACCACCCGTCCTTGCAGCCCCCGAAAGTCGGCATGACCCCAGACACGCGCCAGCAACGCCCGCGCGTCGTTCAGGTCAGGCGTATCGGTGGTGGAGAAATGGGGGCGCGTGGCCGGCATCCTTAAGCTGTGCACTCTTTGTTCCCGAACAGAAGACGCCGCCGGCCGCGAAGGCGACCGGCGGCGGCGTCATAGGGGACGGGTTTAGTGGGCGGGCGCTTCGGCGAACTGGCCGCCGACGCGGTAGCGCCACAGATAGGACGGGGCGATCGCCGCCATGCCGGCCGGATGGTCGATGCCCAGATCGCTGAGGCCGAACGCCTCGGCGGCGACCACATTGTCCTTCTCCAGCATCAGCACCTGATCGCGCGTCAGCGGCGGGGTCAGGCCGACGAACCGGCTCAGTTGCAACAGCGATCCCAGGGGCTTGGCGACGATGAAGGGCACCGAAACCAGCATCCGGTCGCGGCCCGTCTCACGACGCACCAGCTCCAGCACCTCGCGGAAGGTATAGAGGCTCGGCCCGCCCAGTTCATAGGTGCGGCCGGCCGCGTCCGCGCGGGTCACGCCGCGCGCGATGGCCTCGGCGACATCGCCGACATAGACCGGCTGGAACCGGGTCTCGCCGCCGCCGATCAGCGGCAGGGCCGGCGCCATCGTCGCCATGGCGGCGAAGCGATTGAGGAAGCTGTCGCCCGCGCCGAAGACCAGCGACGGACGCAGGATCACCGCGTCCGGATAGACGGCGCGAACGGCCGCCTCGGCCTGAGCCTTGGTGCGACCATAGGCCGAAGGGCTGGCGGCGTCGGCGCCGATGGCCGAGATCTGGACCAGGCGCTCAACGCCCGCCGCCTTGGCGGCCTCGGCGATGGTCTTGGCCGCCTCGGTGTGAACGGCGTCGAAGCCGCGCTTGCCGCCTGCGTCATGCAGCACGCCGACCAGATTCACGACGGCGTCCGCGCCGCGCACGGCCTGCGCCACATCCGTCGGGTTGGTGATGTCGCAGCGCATGAACTGGATCTGGCCGGGATCGCCCAGCGGCTGGATTTCGATCGCCAGGACCGGGTTGCGCACGGCCACCCGAATGCGCCAGCCGCGACGCGCCAGGGCGCGCACCGCCTGCGACCCGATAAAGCCCGAACCTCCGAAGAGGGTCACGACGCCGGGGGCGAGGTCAGCCATGGGGAAAGCTCCAGTCGAAATCCGTTTCGGCGGGATAGACGATAGGGCGCCGCACCGCAACGCGGGCCTTCACGGTCACGCTGGCGTTCGACGCGCGGCCGCCCATCTGAGGCGGATGAAGCTTTTCACCATTGGCTACGAGGGCGCGACCCAGGCCGACGTCATCGCGCGGCTGAAGACGGCCGGCGTGCAGACCCTGGTCGATGTCCGCGCGGTCGCCGCATCCCGCCGCGCCGGCTTTTCCAAGACAATCCTGGGCGAGAGCCTGAAGGCCGAAGGGATCGACTATGTCCACCTGCGCGGGCTTGGCACGCCCAAGACGGGACGTGACGCGGCGCGCAAGGGCCGTGTCGACGAGATGCGCGCCATCTTCGCCGATCACCTGGCCGAACCCCAGGCGCAGATCGAGTACGAGCGGCTGAAGGCGCTGGCGGCTGAAAAACCCGTCGCCCTGCTGTGCTTCGAGGCCGACCACGCCGGCTGCCACCGCGCTGTCCTAGCGGAACGGCTGTCGGCGGAAACCGGCGTGGCGATCGTGGACCTCTAGCCTTACGGCCGTCCGACCAACTGATCGACCGAACCGCTGGTGACCGGGTGATAGAGCGGCCGGGCCTCGGCGTAGATGCGTCGCGCATTGCCGCGACCCCAGTCGCCCTCGTTCCACAGGGTCTGGAACAGCGGCAGGACGAACTTGCGACGGCCCTGGCTGGTCAGGAACTTCTCGGCCGTGGCGACCGACGGCTGATAGCGATGGGCCAGGGCGATCTGCAGCCAGGCGAAGGTCAGTTCGGCGTTGCCTTCGTTCGCCAGGTTCAGCGTACGCTCCAGATCGGCCAGCTGCGCATTCGTCAGCCAGTCGGCGCCCGTCCGCAGACCCTCGGGACGCCAGCCCAGGAAACGCTGGCGCTGCTGGGTGTTCCAGTCCGCCCACGGAATGGCCGAGGCCGGTCCCTTGTCCTTGAAGAAGGCGACGGCGGCCGCATCCACCGGCTCGAAGGCATGGGACACCGGCGCGACAGCGTTGGACGGCAGGCCGGGCTGATAGACCCAGGCGTCCATCTGCAACTGGCTTTCCAGCGCCGCGTCGGCCTTGATCAGGTTGTCGCGGATGTCCTTCAGGAACATGGCCGTGGTCATCGGACGATAGGCGTTGCGGTCGAAATAGCCGCGCAGCCAGGCATCGAACCGATCCCGTCCGACGGTGCGTTCGATGGTCCGCAGGAACAGGGCGCCCTTCTCATAGGCGATGTCGTTCATGCCGTCGTCGGGATCGCGGCCCTTCAGGTCCAGGTGCAGGCGGGTGTCCGCCGCCGGCAAGGACTTCAGTGTGTCCTGAAGGCTGTCCCAGCCCAGCACCTGCTCCTGCATGGCGCGGTCATGGCCATAGACCGACTCCATGATCCGGTTCTCGAAATAGACGGTGAAGCCCTCGTTCAGCCAGAAGTCGTTCCAGGTCGCGTTGGTCACCAGATTGCCCGACCAGGAGTGCGCCAGTTCGTGCGCGACCAGCGACACCAGCGAGCGATCGCCGGCGATGATGGTCGGGGTGGCGAAGGTCAGTTTCGGGTTCTCCATCCCGCCGAACGGGAAGGACGGCGGCAGGACCAAGAGGTCGTAGCGGCCCCAGCGATAGGGGCCATACAGCTTCTCGGCCGCCGTCACCATCTGGGCGGTCGGCTCCAGTTCCCATTGGGCGGCGCGCAGGCGGCTGGGCTCTGTCCAGACCCCGGTGCGGCCGTCGAACGGTGCAAAGGCGATGTCGCCGACGCCCAGCGCGATCAGATAGGGCGGGATCGGATTGTCCATCCGGAAGCGCCAGGTCTTCATCCCGTTTGCGGCTCGCTCGCCGTTCGGCGTCAGATGATCGGCGCTCATGACCACCGTCAGGTCTTCGGGCGCGGTGATGCGGGCCGAATAGGTCTGACGGATGCCCGGGCTGTCTTGGGTCGGCACCCAGGTGCGGGTCAGGATCGCCTGTCCCTGGCTGAACAGATAGGGCTTCTGTCCACCCGCCGTCTGGCTGGGGTTCAGCCATTGCAGGGCCGCCGCATTCGGACGGGTCGAATAGCGGATGGTGATCTTGCGTCGCTCATTGGCGGCGAAGGCCGGGAAATAGACCGTCAGCGGCTGGCCCAGAACGGCGTCATTGTCGCCGACGACATAGCGCAGCGGCTGGCCCGCCGCGTCGCGCACGTCCTGAATGTCCAGGTCGCGGATATCCAGCACGATCTCGTTGGCCCCCGGGATCGCCAGGATGTCCAGGGTCGCCGTGCCCGCCAGGGTCTTGGCGTTGAAGTCGGCGGTCAGGTCCAAGGCCACATCGACGACGCGGGCGATCTCGGGCCGGGCATGGGTGTGGACGTCCACCGCTTCGGGACCGGGCGCCGGGGCGATGGCGGGCGGGGTCATGGCCGACCCTCCCGTCGTGGTGGAGCAGGCGCTCAGACCCATGGCGGCGGCCAGGGCGAGGGCGGAGACGAGACCGAGCGCTTTGCGCGTCATCGAGGTTTTCCTGGGCTGATCTTGAAGATTGGCCCGGAGAACGCGCGGAAACGCGAAAAAGATCAAGCCTTGGCGGCGACCGGCGCGTGATGGGCCCGGAACAGCCGTCCTCGCTCGGCGAACAGCACCCAGCCCAGGGCGATCAAACCAAAGACGGTGAAGCCGACCGACATCGGAATGGTCGTGCCATTGAACTGTTGGCCCACCGCAAAGCCCAGCAGCGAGCCGACGATGGTGGAGATGAAGCCCTGGATCGACGCCGCCGTGCCCGCGATCTTGCCCATCGTCTCCATGGCCATGGATCCGAAATTGCCCGCGATCAGGCCGAAACAGAACATGGTCAGGGTCTGCAGCACCGCAAAGGTCCAGATCGATTCATGACCGCTGATCGCCACCACCGCATGGATGGCGGCGATGCTGGTGAAGCCGATCAGAGCGGTGTGCGAAATCTTGCGCGAACCCAGCTTGACCACCAGCCGCGCATTGACGATCGAGGCCACGGCGATGCCGCCCGCGATCAGAGCGAACACCGCCGGAAACGCCGCCTCGGCCTGAAAGACGTCGGCGAAAATCTGCTGCGACGAGTTGATGAAGCCGAACAGGGCCCCGGTGATCGCCGTCATGGCCAGGGTGTAGCCGACGGCCGTACGATCGGTCAGGGCGATCTTGTAGGCTGCGGTCAGCCGCTTGACCTGGATCGGCAGCCGATCCTCGGGCTTCAGCGTCTCGGGCAGACGCAAGCTGGCCCAGACGATCAGGCCGACCCCGATCAGGCCCAGCCCGGCGAAAATCCAGCGCCACGGCCCGACCAGCATGATCATCTGACCCAGCGACGGCGCCAGGATCGGCACGCCCAGGAAGACCAGGAAGCTGAACGACATGACCCGCGCCATGGTGCGCCCTTCGTAACGGTCGCGCACGATGGAGACGGCCAGCACGCGGGTGCAGGCGCTGCCCAGACCCTGGCCGACGCGGGCCATGATCAGCGTCTCGAAGGTTGGGGCCAGGGTCGCCAGCAGGCTGAACATCACATAGACGCCGACGCCGAACAGCAGGACGGGCTTTCGACCGAACCGATCCGCCAACGGACCGTAGAACAGCTGCGCCCCGCCGAAGCCCAGCAGATACGCCGTCACCACCCATTGTCGGTCGTTGTCGGTCGCCACGTTCAGGTCGGCGCCGATGTGCGGCAGGGCAGGCAGCATGGAATCGATCGCCAGCGCATTCAGCGCCATCATCAGGGCGATGAGGCAGACGAACTCGACGAAGCCGAGCTCCTTCTTGGCGGGCGCTGACGCAAGGGAAGAAGACATCCGGGCCAGATGCGCCGTCACGCCCCGATCCGCAACCGCACGCCCGTCATAAATTGCTGCAATGCAGCGAAATCGGGTTTGAACGGCCGGCACCTCGCCAAAGCCGCGAAGCTTCGCTAGAGGAAGTCATGACAGAACAGATGACAGCACAGGCGGCGCTGGACCGCCTCGAAACCCTCTACACCCAATCCGTGACCAACCTGCGCGACGCCGTGCGGGATTTCGTCAACACCGGCGCGCGGCCCGATCCGGTCAAACGCGCCGAAGGGGTGTTCGCCTATCCCGAACTTCGCATCCGCTGGGACGGGGATCGCCCCCAGGACCTGGAGCCGCGCGCCTACGCCCGACTGTCGAGACAGGGCAGCTATTCGACCACGATCACGCGGCCCGACCTTTTCCGCCCCTATCTGACCGAACAGCTGGGCCTGCTGGAGCAGGAATATAATGCGACCTTCGAGGTCGGCGTCTCGCGCCAGGAGATCCCCTTCCCCTATGTGACCGACGGGCTGGAGGTCGCGCTGGACCGGTCGATGACGGCGGCCCTGGCGCGCTGGTTCCCGACCACGGACCTGGCCCATATCGGCGACGAGATCGCCGATGGTCTGTTCGAGATGGGCGGCGACTTCCCCCTGTCGCACTTCGACGGCCTGCGGACCGACTTCTCGCTGGCGCGGCTGAAACACTACACCGGCACGCCGGTGGACGACGTTCAGTCCTATGTCCTGTTCACCAACTACAATCGTTACGTCGATGAGTTCGTGCGCTGGGCCATCGAGCAGCTTCGAACGCCCGGCTCGCCGTATCAGACCCTGTCCTGCGCCGGCGGCGTGGTGATCACGCGCGACACGCCCAACCCCGAGGCGGCGATCAGCGACACGGCCTGGAAGAAGCACCAGATGCCGGCCTATCACCTGACCGCGCCGGGCCATAAGGGCGTGACCCTGGTCAACATCGGCGTCGGCCCGTCCAACGCCAAGACGATCACGGATCACCTGGCGGTCACCCGTCCGCACGTCTGGCTGATGATCGGTCACTGCGGTGGCCTGCGCGCCAGCCAGACCATCGGCGACTATGTGCTGGCCCACGCATATCTGCGCGACGATCACGTTCTGGACGCAGTGCTGCCGCCCGACATTCCGATCCCCTCGATCGCCGAGGTTCAGCGCGCGCTCTATGACGCCACCAAGTCGGTCAGCGGCATGCCGGGCGACGAGGTCAAACTACGCCTGCGCACCGGCACCGTCGTCACCACCGACGACCGGAACTGGGAGCTGCGCTATTCCAAGTCGGCCCTGCGCTTCAACCAGAGCCGCGCCGTCGCCATCGACATGGAAAGCGCCACCATCGCGGCCCAGGGCTATCGCTTCCGCGTGCCCTACGGGACGCTGCTGTGCGTGTCGGACAAGCCGCTGCACGGCGAGATCAAACTGCCGGGTCAGGCCAACCGCTTCTACGAAGGCTCGATCTCCGAACACCTTCAGATCGGCATCCAGGCGGTCGATCTGATGCGCAGCGAAGGGTCCAAGCTGCACTCGCGCAAACTGCGCGCCTTCGACGAGCCGCCGTTCCGGTAGGCGAGAAAGTCTCCTCCCCACAGCGTGGGGAGGGGGACCGCGGAGCGGTGGAGGGGTTGTTGAAATCCCACTAGCGCCTGCAATGCGGCAAAGAACCCCTCCGTCTCTCCGCTACTCTTCGAGCCACCTCCCCGCTTCGCAGGGAGGGGATGGATCTGAGGTCTTCAGACCGCCGCCTTCTCCAAGGCACCCGGCTCGACCGGGCTGGGCGCGGTGGTCGCCTTGCGGGTGTCCTGGCGGCGCGGCAGTCGCCACACCTGGTGCGAGCGATAGCTGGTTCCATCCCATGCCAGGGCCGTCACGGTGATGGTCTTGGCGTCCCAGTCGATCTGGTTGAAGCCGGGCGGTGCGCCGCGCTCACGGTGCGACAGGGTTCCGCAGCCGACGGCGTAGGAGCAACGATCCGCCAGCGGAATCGGCATGGCGAACGGCACATGGACGTGGCCGGTCATGATCAGATCGACGCCGGCCTCGGCGAAGATCAGGGCCGCCTCGTCGCCGCGCTTGACGTCGCCGGTCATCGGCGTGCCGACCATCTCGATCAGCGGATGGTGGCAGGCCAGAATTCGCAGCGCGCCGATCGGCGCCTGACGCAGGGCCTCGGCCGCGCGCCGCGTCTGGTCCAGATCGATGACGCCCTTCGACCAGTTGGGCCGCGCCTGCCAGCCGCGCGCGGTGACGACACCGCGCACCATCACCGCATCACTGCAGAACTGGCCGTCGTGGGCTGGAAAGCCGGTCGCCGTCTCGAACGCCCGCCAGGGATGGAAGACCCGCGCGATAGCGTCCCAATAGGGCACGTCGTGATTGCCGACGATGACGAAGCGCGGCTCGGGCATAGCCCGCATCCATTCGCCGGCCGCCTTGAACTCGTCGGGAAACCCCTTCTGGGTGATGTCGCCGGTGATCAAAACCAGATCGTTCGGCGTGGCGTGGGCGTATTCCAGGGCGGCGGCGCAGGCGCGTTTGTGCTCGCAGCCGAAATGGACGTCGGAGAACTGAAGAACGCGTCCCACTAGATGCTGTCCTCGGCTGAGGGCGGCTTGGGCGCCAGCGCCTTGAAGGCCTTGGGCACGAAGCGGATCACGGCCTCGGGCTTCAGCAGCAAGGGTTCGCCATCAATTACGGCCGGAATCTTGGAGCGAGCGCGGACCTCGATCCGTTTCGCCGGGCGGGTCGAGACGGCCGGATCCTGGCGCCAATCGCTGAACAAGGCTGTCGCAGCCAGGCGGAAGGCCTGGGTCGTGTCGCTGGGGTCCATGGCCGCGGCTTCCAGGCCGATGGGATCCTCCATCGCCTTGGAGATCATCGGGCTGATCAGCACGAGCGCCTCGGTGCGGCGTTTCTCGCCGCCATCCAGGGTGAACCGCAGACGACCGGAAAAGGCGCGTTTCAGAGCGCGGCGGCCGTATTGCCAGGCCAGCTTGATCTTGCCGGTCCGCATCGCCTCGCGCGCCGGGGCCCACAGCGCGGGCGATCCTAGAATGGCGGCGCAATAGAAGTATTCGCCCTGAACCTCGCCGCCGGAAACAGCCTGAGGCTCGCCCTCCTCTAGCGCCCGCTTCAGCGCCAGCTTCCAGTCGGCGGTGCCGTAAAGCGCCTTGGGCAACATATTCATCGTGCCGCCCGGCAAGGGGGCGATCATCGGACCGTCCGGCTTGGCCTTGGACGCCACCGAGCGCGCCGTGCCGTCGCCGGCCAGAACGAAGATTACGTCCGGCTTGGCGTCGAACGCCTCCGCGATCGTCTTGTCGAAGTCGCCGCCGCCCAGCGTCATCACCTCGGCCTTCAGATCGTAGTCCGCCAGGATCGCCTCTGCCTCGCCCGCCGCACGCGGTCCCACGCTGCCGGACAGCGGATTGACCAGCATCACGACATGCCGGATCTGGGAGCGGATGGACGGCGCGCAGCGCACGTCTGTTTCGGGCGTATCGGGAGCAGCGACATCTATCATGGCGGCCGAACGCCCCGCAGACGCCGTCGTTCCGCCCAAGCGTCACCATAGTTGCCGATGCAGTTTGTCGATGCGGAACCTATGCCGCGAGGACACGTTTGCTGCCCACAGGGGCCAACACCCAGGGACAAAGGAATTCATCATGAAAAAGGCGATTATCGCGATTGCCGGCGCCGGCCTGCTGGCTTCGGCCTGCGCCAGCGACCCGTACGGCTATAACAACGGCTCGAACGAAACCGTTCGCCAAGGCGCCATCGGCGCCGGCCTGGGCGCCGTCGCCGGCGCCATCATCGGCAACAACGTCGGCGGCGGCAACGCTGCGACCGGCGCCCTGATCGGCGGCGCCCTGGGCGGCACCGCCGGCGCCATTCGCGGATCCAACCAGGACCGCAACAACCAGCAGCGTTATCGCGACAGCCAAGGTCGCTACTACTACTGCTACGACAACCGTCAGGACGAGTGCTACTGGGACAACGGTCAACGCCGTTATTGATCAGTGATCAAATGCCGGTCGCGAAGGTCCGCGACCGGCGTTAGGTTGAAGAGGCGGCCTGTCGGACGACGGGCCGCCTCTTTTGCGTAATGGGCCGGCCGAGCCGGAGGAGGGCTGAGATGAAGCGATCGATGGGTCTGGCCGTGGCGGCCGTGGGTGTGCTGGCGGCGTGCGCGCCGATGCCCAAGCGCGAGGCGCTGGTGGTGGGCGAGTCGCTGTGCGCGCCGGGACGTTTCGATATCTATTTCCTGGAGGATCAGGCGCGGCTGACCGAGCCGGCGGCGATGGTGCTGAAGGCGGCGGCGACCAAGGCGAAGGATTGCGACGTGCGCAAGGTGCGCGTGGTGGGCCTAGCTGACGCCACGGGCACGCCCGAAGCCAATCTGAACCTGTCGCAGCGGCGCGCGCGGACGGTGGTCGAGGCGCTGACCCAAGCGGGCATGCCCGCGCCGATCTTCGAGCTGAACGCCGCAGGCGATGCGGGCGCCACGACCGCAGCCGGCAATGACGAACCGCTGCGGCGCCGCGCGGAAGTGATCTACGAGGCCTATCCGCGCTGATCGACGCGGGGGCGGGCGCGGCGATGGCGCGGGGACGCGTGACGCATTAGGTTGCGGCGCTCCCCTCGCCTGCCGGAACACGCGTTTGCGCCTCTTCGCTCTTCTCCTCGGCCTGCTATTCAGTTTGACGGGCGTTTCGGCGACCGTCGCTCAGCCGGTTCAGAGCCAGCCTGCGGGCGTCGTCGCCTTCGGACCGCAGCGGACCGAGCGGATCGAGGCCGAACTGGTCCCGATGTCGCAATGGGTCGCGCCCGGTTCGACGACCGTGGTGGCGGTGCGCCAGAAGATTGCGCCCGGCTGGCACACCTATTGGCGCAATCCGGGCGACAGCGGAGGGGCGACCAGCCTGATCTGGACCCTGCCCGCCGGGGTGAGCGCCGATCCGATCCTGTGGCCCCTGCCCAGCCGCCAGCGGCTGATGAGCCTGATGAACTATGGCTATTCGGGCGCGGTGCTCCTGCCCGTGCCGATCCACGTGCCGCCCACGGCGCGGCCGGGCGAAGTGCTGACCCTGACGACGGACGTGCTGTTTCTGGTGTGCAGCGACCAGATGTGCGTGCCCGAGCCGATGACCCTGTCGCTGGCCCTGCCGGTGCGCGAGGGCGCAGCGCCGCTGGCCAAACCCTGGGGTGGGGAGATCGAGCGGCTGGTCGAGACCGCGCCGCGACCCGCCGGGATCGAGGCGCGCGCCACGCGTCAGGGCGGCCAACTGATCCTGACCGCGACGGGCGGACCGCTGATTGGGGCCAATATCGGTCAGGTCTATTTCTATCCTTTCGACGGCGGGCGAATCGACCATGCGGCGGCCCAGTCGGGCCAGCGGGGGCCCAACGGCCTGACCCTGACGCTGGCGCCCGGCAAGGAAACGGCGACGACGGCGCTGAGCGGCGTCCTGGCGACCGACAAGGGCGCGTGGGAGATCACGGCGGAGCCGGGCGCGCCTCTGGCGGGCGCCCAAGGCGTCGCGGCGCTGAAGCCGCTGGACGACACCACGGCGACGCCGACGAAGACCGGCGCTTGGGTCTTCCTTCAGGCGCTGGGCCTGGCGCTGCTGGGCGGGCTGGTGCTGAACCTGATGCCGTGCGTCTTCCCGGTTCTGGCGATGAAGGCGGCGTCGCTGTCGGCGGCGGCGCATGATCCGGCGCGGGCCCGGCGCGACGGCCTGGCCTTCACCGCCGGGGTGCTGGTCAGCTTTATGGTTCTGGCCGGCGCCCTGCTGGCGCTGAGGGCGGCGGGTCAGGCGATCGGCTGGGGGTTCCAGCTTCAGTCGCCGGGCGTGGTCGCGGCCCTGGCTTTGGTCATGCTGCTGGTCGGGTTGAACCTGTCGGGCGTCTTCCATGTGGGCGCCGGATTGCAGAACGCGGGGTCCGGCCCCCTGTCGCGCCTGCCCGGTTCGGCGGGCGCCTTCTTCACCGGCGTGCTGGCCGTGGTGGTCGCCGCGCCCTGCACGGCGCCCTTCATGGCGGCGGCGCTCGGGGCGGCCCTGGTCCTGTCCTGGCCGATGGCGCTAGCCGTGTTCCTGGTGCTGGGGCTGGGTCTGGCCCTGCCCTATCTGGCGATCAGCCTGTCGCCCGGCCTGCTGTCGCGCCTGCCGCGACCGGGCGTCTGGATGGAGCGGCTGAAGGGTCTTCTGGCCTTTCCCATGTATGGGGCGGCGCTGTGGCTGATGTGGGTGTTCACGCGACAGGGCGGCGTCGACGCCCTGGGCCTGCTGCTGACGGCGGCGCTGCTGCTGGCCCTGGCGGCCTGGCTGACGGGTCTGGCGCAAGCGGCGCGCCAGCATGATGAACGACCGATCCTGAGCACGATCTGCGCGATCGTCGTCGGCGTTCTGGCGCTGGGCCTGGCAGGCGTTGCGGCGGGTGCGGCGCGGAGTGCGGACGCCGCGCCGCAAGGCGACAGCGGCCCGCTGGCGGCCCAGCCTTGGTCGGCGGCGGCGGTGAATGCAGTGACCGCCTCGGGACGCCCCGTGCTGGTCAATCTGACCGCCGACTGGTGCGTGACGTGCAAGATCAACGAACGCGCGGCCCTGTCTTCGCCGCGTGTCGCCAAGGCGATGCGCGAAGCGAACGCCGCCTATCTGGTCGGCGACTGGACCCGGCGCGACGACGCCATCACCCGCGAGCTTCAGGCGCACGGGCGATCGGGCGTGCCGCTGTATCTGCTATATCGACCGGGTCGGGCCGAGCCGGAAATCCTGCCGCAGTTGCTGACCGAGGGCGTGGTCGTGGATGCGCTGAAGGATTGAACCTCAGCTCAGGAACCGCTGCACCGCCGCCAGAAACCGCTGCGGCTGCTGCATCATCACCTGGTGTTCGGCGCCTTCGATCCGTTCGAACCGGACCGGGCGCGCCAGGCCTTCAAAGCCGTAGCGATACAGGCCCTCCAGCCGATTGCGCGGCGCATCGGGATCGCGGGTCCAGCCATAGACGACGGTGACCGGGGCGGTGATCTCCGACAGGCGGGGGCGCAGATCGACGGTCAGGGCCTCGTACAGACCCTGGGCCAGGACGCGCCGGTCGCCGCCCTGAAGCCCCAGCCCCTCGAACACCATGTCGCCGGCCAGACCCATGTCCACGCCAAAGGCCGCAACCTGGGACTTCAGCGCCTGATCGCCGAACAGGAGCAGGGCCTGATAGCCCAGACGGGCCAAGGGCTCGACCTGATCGGATGTGGTGCGGGCGTCGATCAGGGACGGGAAGAAGGGCGAGGAATCGACCACCATGACGCGCCCGATCCGGTCGCCCATGTCGGCGGCGACGCGCAGGGCGATCTGGCCGCCCAGCGAATGGCCGATCACGGCGGGCCGGTCGATGCGTTGCTCGCGGATGTAGCGTTCGATCTCGCTGGCGGCAGGGCCGGCCAGACCGCCGCTGACATTGTCGCCGATCTGGGTCTCGCCAAAGCCGCGCAGGGTGACCAGATGCACCCGGTAGCGGTTATCGAGCCGATCCGCCGTCGAACGCCAGGCCGAGCCGGTCGAACCCAGGCCGGGGATGAAGATGATGTCCGGCCCCCGCCCCCGCGTCTCGACGATGATGCGGCTGGAGCTGAAGGCCGGGGCCTGTGACTGCACCTTGGCCTGGACGGCGATCGGGGCGAGGACGAACAGGGTCGCAAGGAGCGAGGCGAAAAGGCGGATCATCATCCGCCCCTAACGCCCGATCACGGCGATCGGTTGACGCGTGCGTGCGACCTATCGCCCCTTGAACTCGGGTTTGCGCTTTTCGACGAAGGCGGACATGCCCTCCTTCTGGTCCTCGAAGGCGAACAGGGAGTGGAACAGGCGGCGTTCGAACTGGACGCCTTGCGTCAAGGTCGTCTCCAGCGCGGCGTTGACCATCTCCTTGTTGGCCATGATCGCCAGCGGGCTTTGCGAGGCGATCTTGGCGGCGATCTTGCGGGTCTCCTCCAGCAGGGTCTCGTGCGGGAAGACGCGCGAGGCCAGGCCGGCGCGTTCCGCTTCGGCTGCATCCATCATCCGGGCGGTCAGGACCATGTCCATGGCCTTGGACTTGCCCACCAGACGGGTCAGGCGCTGGGAGCCGCCGATGCCCGGCGCGACGCCCAGGTTGATCTCGGGCTGGCCGAACTTCGCCTTGTCCGAGGCGACGATGAAGTCGCACAGCATGGCCAGTTCGCAGCCGCCGCCCAGAGCGAAACCGTTGACCGCGGCGATGATCGGCTTTCTGAACCGGGTGATGCGGTCGTGGCCGAGGGCGAAATAGTTGCCGGTGTACATCTGGGCATAGGTCTGATCCGCCATCTCCTTGATGTCGGCGCCGGCGGCGAAGGCCTTTTCGCCCGAGCCGGTCAGGATCAGGCAGCGCACGCCGTCGTCATGCTCGACGCTGTCGAGGAAGTCGGCAAGGTCCTTGAACAGGGCCGAGTTCAGGGCGTTCAGCGCCTCGGGCCGGTTCAGGGTCACCACCGCATAGCCGTCGGCGTGGCGTTCGATCAGCAGGTTGGAATAGGCGTCGGCCATGGTCGGTCTCCTTCGTTTGTCAGGTCATAGCGGACACCGCCTCTTTCGTCATTCCGGGCGAAGGGCCGCTTGGCCCGAAGACCCGGAACCCAGCGGCGCTGCAGGCGAAGTGGTTCAGCCCCAAAGGCTGTGAGAAGCGGGTGGGAAAGGTGTCCGCGACAGGTTCGCGCTCACGCGCGCCGCTGGGTTCCGGGTCTGCGCTGTGCTTCGCCCGGAATGACGAAAGAAGGAGGGCTGGGTCAGCGTCGGGGCATCAGCGCCAGGGTCAGGGCGGCGCGCGCCAGTTCGACCACGACCACCATGCCCAGCAGAAGATTGGCCGCGATGACCTGACCCCGCGCGCCGGACAGGTCCAAGGTCCAGCCGAAGACGGACGACAGGGCCAGGATCAGCGCCGAGATCAAGACCAGGCCGACCAGCAGCATCAGGGCGACGTGACCCGCCTTCAACGCCGCCTGAAGCGTCGGCCCCTCGTCCAGCACGCGGGCGCGGCGCTGCAACAGACGCGCGATCAGGCCGGTGGCGGCGGCCTCGGCGACGGCGGCGACCACCAGGGCGGCGACGAACCACCAGATCAGGTCGCCGAGATCGCCGGCGCGCAAGCCCTGGACGAAGTGGACGAAATAGGCGCCCCAGACCAGGACGCCGACGATCAGACTGATCCACAGGTGGATTTTGCGCATGGGTCGGACCTCGAAGGCTTATCGCTTCTGGCAGGAGGGGCAGTAGAAGGTGGAACGGCCGCCCTGGACGATGCGGGCGACGACGCCGGTGCATTTCTCAGCACGGCAAGGCTCGCCCTCGCGGCCGTAGACGTCGAAGCGGTGCTGGAAATAGCCCTGGCCGCCCTCGGCGTTGGCGAAGTCGCGCAGGGTCGAGCCGCCCGCCGCGATGGCGTCGTTCAGGACGTTTCGAACCTCGGTCGCCAGACGATCCAGCCGCGCCTTCGACACCGATCCGGCCGCGGCCAGGGGCGAGATGCGGGCGCGGTACAGGGCCTCGCACACATAGATATTGCCCAGGCCGGCGACGATCCGCTGATCCAGCAGACTGACCTTGATGTTCTGTGTCTTGCCGGCGAAGGCCTCGACCAGATGGGCGCCGGAAAAGCCGTTGCCCAGCGGCTCGGGCCCCAGGCCGGCGAACCAGGGATGGGTCTCGATCTGGTCGCTGGGGATCAGGCCCATGAAGCCGAACCGGCGCGCGTCGGCGTATCCGATGCGGGTCGCCGCCCCATCGCGGATGGCGCAGCCGCTGAAATGTTCGTGCTTGCCGGCGATGGGCGCGGCCTCCTCGAACTCGCCCAGCAGGGTTCCGTCCAGGGTGAACCGGCCGGTCATGCCCAGATGGGTGATCCAGGTCTCGCCGGTGGACAACGGCATCAGCAGATATTTGGCCCGCCGGTCGATCCGCAGCACCGTCGCCCCCTCCAGCCGTTCGACGAAGCGCTCGGGAAAGGGAAATCGCAGGTCGGGCCGGTTGATCCGGACCCGCGACAGCCGCGCGCCCTCCAGCACCGGCGTCAGGCCGCGTCGGACGGTTTCGACCTCGGGAAGTTCAGGCATGGGCCGGTCCTAGCCCGTCCGGGTCGCGGGGCCAAGCGGCGGGGGCGCCCGCATCTGACCGCGACCAGTTGCCGCCTGCGACAGAATGCGCTTACGTCCGCGCAAACGTGGGACCTCGCATATGACAGACGCCGCCGCCGCCCCCAAGGGCCGGCTAGAACTTACGCTCCGCGCCCTGGTGCTGGGCTGCCTGCTGGCGGTGATCTTCACCGCCGCCAACACCTATCTGGGCCTGCTGGTCGGCCTGACCTTCGCCTCGGCCATTCCGGCGGCGGTGATCTCGATGGCGGTGCTGCGGGCGTTCCGCACCTCGACCATCTGGGAGAACATGACCGTCCAGACCGTGGCCTCGGTCGGCGGGGCCATGAGCTCGATCATCTTCGTCCTGCCGGGTCTGGTGATGATCGGCTGGTGGCTGGAGTTTCCGTTCTGGCAGTCGGTGGCGATCTGCATCCTGGGCGGCGTGCTGGGCGTGACCTTCTCGATCCCGCTGCGCCGGGCGCTGGTCGTCAACGGCGGCCTGCCCTACCCCGAAGGCGTCGCCGCCGCCGAGGTGCTGAAGGTCGGGTCGCGCGGGGCCGAACAGACCGAAAGCGCGGTGCGCGAGAACAAGTCCGGCCTGTGGGTCGTCGTCGCCGGCGCCGTGGTGTCGTCAGGCTATGCTCTGCTGGTCGCGGGTCGGGTCTTTGCGGGCGAAGCGGCCAAGTTCTTCAAACTGCCGGCCGCGCTGGGCGGCGGGGCGACGGGCATGGGCTTTGGCATGCAGTTCGCCTTGCTGGGCGCCGGGCATCTGATCGGCTTGACGGTCGGTCTGGCGCAGCTGTTCGGCCTGATGCTGGCCTGGGCCATCGCTGTGCCGATCCTGACCAGCCCGGACACCATCGCGTGGCTGACGGCGCACGGCATTCCGTCGATCGCCTCGACCCTGCCCGCCGGCGCGCCGGCCGAGGAGCTGGCGACAACCGTCTGGGCGCGCGAAGTGCGGTTCATGGGCGCGGGCGTCATCGGCGTCGCCGCCATATGGACCCTGATCAAACTGGCCGGTCCGCTGATCGGCGGCCTGACGTCGGCGCTGGCCGCTAACGCCAAACGCGCCCACGGCGAAGTGCTTGAGCGCACCGAACAAGATTTGCCCATCAAATTGGTGGGCGGCGTTTCGGTCGCCTGCCTGGTCGGCATCGCCGGCCTCCTGGCCTGGTTCGCCCAGAGCGCCCCGGCCCTGGCGGGATCGACGCCGCTCCTGGTGATCGGCGGCCTGGTCTATGTGGTGCTGATCGGCTTCGCCGTGGCGGCCATCTGCGGCTATATGGCCGGTCTGATCGGCTCGTCGAACAGCCCCGTGTCGGGCGTCGGCATCCTGGCCATCGTCATCGCCTCCCTGTTGATGCTGGGCGTCATGGCCATCGCCGGCGTGCCGGCCGATCCGTCGATCATCGCCTTCGCCCTGATCGTGACGGCGGTGGTCTTCGCCGTCGCCGTCATCGCCAATGACAACCTTCAGGACCTGAAGACCGGCCAGCTGGTCGAGGCCACGCCGTGGCGCCAGCAGGTGGCGCTGATCGTCGGCGTCGGCGCCGGCGCCCTGGTGATCCCCTTCATCCTGAACCTGCTGAACCAGGCCTTCGGCTTCGAAGGCGGCCCGCCCGCCATCGTGGAAGGCGCCAAGACCCTGGCGGCGCCCCAGGCGACCCTGATCTCGGCCCTGGCGCGCGGCGTCATCAGCGGCGACCTGCGCTGGGACCTGATCGGTCTGGGCGCGGCGATCGGCGTGGTCATCATCGTGCTGGATGCGGTCGTGTCGAAAGCGACCAAAGGCAAGGTCAAGCTGCCGCCGCTGGCCGTCGGCATCGGCTTCTATCTGCCGGCCGCGGTCACCACCATGCTGGTCATCGGCGCCGTCGCCGGCTGGATTTACGACAAGGCGGTCTCGTCCACCCGCTACGCCGACGTGGCGCGCCGGATGGGCGTGCTGCTGGCCTCGGGCCTGATCGTCGGCGAAAGCCTGTTCGGCGTCTTCACCGCCGGCGTCATCGTGGCGACCCGGGACGACGCGCCCTTCGCCATGCTGCCCGAGGGCTCGGCCTGGCCGGCCATGCTGGCGGGCATCGTCGGCTTCGCTGTCGCGGTGTTCGGCTTGTACGCCTGGACGCGCAGCCGGGCTTCAAAGGTCTAGCGACGAGGTTCGGTCAGAAAGAAAGGCCGCCCTTCGGGGCGGCCTTTTGCATTTCAGGCGGCGCTCCGCGTGGCGACCATCATATAGTTGATGCCCGCATCGTCGGTCTGGCTCCATCGGTCGTGAAGCGGGTCGTAGTTCAGGCCATAGGGGCCCTCGACCGCCACTGGCTCTGCGGCCAGCATCGTGCGGATTTCCTCGGGCTTCAAAAACTGGCGCCAGTCGTGGGTGCCGGCCGGCACCCAGCGCAGGATGTATTCCGCCGCCACCTTTCCCAGGGCTAGCGACTTCAGCGTGCGATTCAGGGTGGCGACCATCATCACCCCGCCCGGCCGGACCAGACGCGAGCAGGCGCGCACGAAGCCTTCGGGATCGGCGACGTGTTCGATCACCTCCATCGTCAGGACCACGTCGAACGGCCCCGCCCCTTCCGCCTCGATCTGTTCGACCGTGGCGGCGCGGTAGGCGATGTCCAGGCCGACCATGTCGGCGTGGGCGCGGGCCGTGCCGATGTTCTCGGACGAGGCGTCGATGGCGGTGACGTCAAAGCCCATCCGTCGCATCGGCTCGGCGATCAGTCCGCCGCCGCACCCCACGTCCAGCAGGGTCAGACCTTCGAAGGGCGCCCGCGCCTTGGGATCGCGGCCCAGCCGCATGCAAAGCTGGTCGCGGATCAACGCCAGCCGCGCCGGGTTGAAGCGGTGCAGCGGCGCGAACGGCCCGTGCGCGTCCCACCATTCGGCCGCCTGGGCCGAGAAGCGCGCGACGTCGGCGGGGTCGATCGATGCGCCGAACGCCGTTTCGGACGAATTTTGCGAAAAACCTTGCCCCTGTTGGGGTAGGCGAGACGGAGCGGCGCCGTTAGAAGCGGTCATGACGCGAGGGATGAACCTTCGCGCCCTTTCACGCAAGCAGGGGGCGGAACGCCACGATGACGCGGCCCGATACGACACGACTGGTGATGAAGTTCGGCGGTACCTCGATGGGCGACCTCGAACGCATTCGCCGTGCGGCGCGGATCGTTGCGGCCGAAGTCTCGGCGGGCAAACAGGTCGCCGTCGTCGTCTCCGCCATGGCGGGCAAGACCAATGAACTGGTCGCCTGGACCGACGGCGCCGGACCGGCCGCCGCGGGCCTGCCGCTCAGCGATGACGAATATGACGTGGTGGTCGCCTCGGGCGAACAGGTGACCTCGGGCCTGTTGGCCGCGACCCTGCGCAACATGGGCTTCAACGCCCGCTCGTGGATGGGCTGGCAGGTGCCGATCCTGACCGACGACGCCCACGCCCGCGCCCGCATCATCGACATCCCCGGCGAAAAACTGGGCGCCGCCGTCGACGCCGGCGAGATCGCCATAGTGCCCGGCTTCCAGGGCGTGACGGCGGACGGCAAGATCACGACCCTGGGGCGCGGCGGTTCGGACACCTCGGCGGTCGCCGTGGCGGCGGCCCTGGGCTGCCCCTGCGACATCTATACCGACGTGGACGGCGTCTACACGACCGATCCTCGCATCGAGAACCGCGCGCGCCGCCTGGCCAAGGTGTCCTACGAAGAGATGCTGGAAATGGCGTCCCTGGGCGCCAAGGTGCTGCAGACCCGCTCGGTCGAGCTGGCCATGGCCAAACAGGTCCCGGTCCGCGTCCTGTCTAGCTTTATCGAACCCGACGCGAATGGCGTCATGCCCGACAAGGGTGGAACCCTGATCTGCGACGAGGAGGAGATCGTGGAAAAACGTATCGTGTCCGGTGTGACCATGAGCCGTGACGAGGCCCGCATCACCCTGCTGGGCCTGTCCGACCGGGTGGACGCCCCCGCCGACGTCTTCACGCGCCTGGCCGAGGCCAACGTCAACGTCGACATGATCGTGCAGAGCCAGTCGCGCACCGCCGGAACGGTCAACCTGACCTTCACGACCGGCCGTCGCGACGCCGTGCGCGCCGCCGACCTGATGACCGCCGCGAAGGAACAGCTCGGCTTCGAGGAAATCCGCGTCGACGAGGACGTGGCCAAGGTTTCGGTCGTCGGCGTGGGCATGCGCAGCCATGCGGGCGTCGCCCAGACCATGTTCAAGGCCCTGGCCGACAAGGGCGTGAAGTTCCAGGCGATCTCGACCTCCGAGATCAAGATCAGCGTGCTGATCGACGCCGCCTACGCCGAGCTCGCCGTTCGAGCTCTGCATTCGGCATATGGGCTGGACGCGGTATAGGGTGAGTTCAGAAGGCGCTTAGGCGCCGGGGCGCGGGAGACATGATGCCGGCAGGCGGCGCGATGACCAGAGGACCCCGGATCCTCCTGCGCCAGATCCGCGAGGCTCTGGGCGGGGCCGGCGCGGGCGCGACGCCGGCGCAGGACCGGCTGAACATGGTCGTCAAGATCATCGCCCGGTCGATGGTCGCCGAGGTCTGCTCCATCTATCTGCGTCGCGCGTCGGGCGAACTCGAGCTGTTCGCCACCGAGGGTCTGAACCCCGACGCCGTGCACAACACCCGGCTGCGGCCCGGCGAGGGCCTGGTGGGCGAAGTGGCGCGGATGGCCCAGCCCATCAGCCTGTCTGACGCGCCGTCGCACCCGTCCTTCTCCTATCGTCCCGAGACGGGCGAAGACCCCTATCACGCCTTCCTGGGCGCCCCGCTGCTGCGCGGCGGCCGGGCCATTGGCGTCCTGGTCGTCCAGAACCGCACCGAGCGGCGCTATGACGAGGAAGAGGTCGAGGACATCCAGACCATCGCCATGGTCCTGTCCGAGACGGTGTCTTCAGGCGAGCTGCTGGCGCTGGACGAGCTGCGCGACGTGGAGCTGGCGCCGCACCGGCCCGAACGGCTGAAGGGCCAGAAGTTCGCCGACGGCCTGGCCTTCGGCCATGTGGTTCTGCACGAGGCGCCGCTGGCGCCCGAACGCCTGCTATCCGACGACCCGGCGATGGAGGAGGCGCGGCTGAAGCTGGCGCTGGCCACGCTGAAGAGCGGCCTGGACGTCATGCTGGACAAGGGTCAGGGCCTGGCCGGTCCGTCGTTCGAGGTGCTGGAAACCTATCGGATGTTCGCCGACGACCGGGGCTGGAACCGGTCGCTGGAAGAGGCTGTGAGGAACGGTCTGACGGCCGAGGCGGCGGTGGACCGGGTCCGGAACGAACACCGCGCCCGCTTCGCCCAGGCGCGCGACCCCTATATCCGCGAACGACTGCACGACTTCGAGGACCTGGCCAACCGGCTGCTGCGGGTGCTGGCGGGCGACAAGCCGGGCGAGCGCGAACTACCCGACGACGCCATACTGGTGGCGCGAAACCTGGGCCCCGCCGACCTGCTGGAATATCCGCGCGACAAGCTGAAGGGGCTGTTGCTGGAAGAGGGCTCGGCCGCCAGCCACGCCGCCATCGTCGCGCGCGCGCTGCAGATTCCGTGTGTCGGCCGTCTGATGGGCCTGCGCGACCGGCTGTCGGAAGGCGACATGGTCATCGCCGACGGCGAGACAGGCGAGACCTATCTGCGTCCCCGCCCCGACATGCTGGAGGCGGTTCAGTCGCGCATGGCCGTGCGCGAACAGCGCCAGGCCGAGTTCGCCCAGCTGCGCGACGTGCCGGCCGTGACCCTGGACGGGCAGCGGATCACGGTCCTGACCAATGCCGGGCTGGCGGTCGATCTGGAAAACATGATCGAGACGGGCGCCGAGGGCATCGGCCTGTTCCGCACCGAGTTCCAGTTCATGGTCTCGGACGAACTGCCCCGGCTGGACGCCCAGACGGCGCTCTACAAGCTGGTGCTGGACGCGGCGGGCGACAAACCCGTCACCTTCCGCACGCTGGACATCGGCGGCGACAAGGTGCTGCCGTATCTTGAGGCCGAGCGCGAAGAGAACCCGGCGCTGGGCCGCCGCGCCATCCGCCTGGGTCTGGACCGACCGTCGCTGTTGCGAATGCAGCTGCGGGCGCTGCTGGCGGCCGGGGCGGGGCGCGAACTGCGTGTCATGTTCCCGATGATCGCCACGGTGGACGAGTTCCGGGCCGCGCGTGAGCTGGTGGATATCGAATGCGCCTGGGCGCGTCGTCGCGGGCGCGCCTTGCCCGCCCTGCTGCGCGTCGGGGCGATGGTCGAATGCCCGTCGCTGCTGTGGCATCTGGACGCCCTGTTGCCGCTGACGGATTTCGTCTCCATCGGCACCAACGACCTGTTCCAGTACATGTACGCGGCCGACCGGACCAATCCGCTGGTGTCGGATCGCTACGACCCCTTGTCGCCGCCGACCCTGCGGGCGCTCCAGACCATCCAGAAGGCCTGCGCCGACACCGGCACGCCGGTCTCGATCTGCGGCGAACTGGCGGGACGGCCGCTGGAGGCCTTCGCCCTGATCGTGCTGGGCTTCACCCGGCTGTCGGCCCCGGCGGGCGGCGTCGGGCCGGTCAAGCGGATGATCCTGTCGGCGGACCTGAATGCGGCCCGGCGCGGCATGGCCAATCTGCTGAACCTGTCCACCGGCTCGGTTCGTAACGAGATCGAATCCCTGGCGCGCAAGCTGAACGTCGCGGTCTGATCGCAGCCGTCTGGACGCACGGGCGGCGTTGCTGGTCGGCGCGCAATCGTCTATCTCGGGCCCTGTGAACGGCGCGTCGGCGCTGTGTTTCCCGGACATGGGGTCAGGCGTCATGACGCTGAATGCGGGGGTCGCCCCCGAGGCGATCGAAAGCATTGCGGACCGGCCGGATCCGACGGCCGCCTTCGTCGACGCCGCGACCCTGGGCGACGGTTTTCGCGCCGCCCGAGAGCGGTCGGGCAAGTCGCCGGCCGAGCTGGCCGCCGAAACCAAGGTCCATCGCCGGTTCCTGACCGCCCTGGAGCAGAACGACTGGTCGTCCCTGCCCTCGCGCGTCTTCGCCCTGGGTTATGTGCGGGCCTACGCCTCGGCCCTGGCGCTGGACGAACAGACGGCCGTCGAGCGGTTCAAGCGCGAGAGCCCCGATACCTCCGTGCCGCTGAAGGCGCCCATCGGCATCGCCTTCGAGGACGTGAAACGCCATTCGCCGCGCATCGTCGCCGGCATCGCCGCCGTGGTGGTCGCCGTCATCGGTTGGAACGTGTTCCAGCGCGCCAGCCTGCATCAGACCGCCCATCCGTCCGATATCGCCGCCGTGCCAAAGACTTGGACCGGAGCGGCCGATCCGGATCCGCAGGTCGCGCTCAGCGCGCCCATGTCCGCGCCGCCCGATCAGACGACGCCGGCGCTGTACATCACCCCGGGGCTGGAGGCCGAACTGACCGGGGTCGATCCGACCGATCCCGCCGTGATCGCCGCCGCCGCCAATCCGGAGCCGGTGCAGAAGGCGTTCAACCCGCGCGGGGCCGTCTATGGCGCCTCGGCCAACGCCTCGATGGTGGTGATCCAGGCCAAGACGGCCGGCGCCCTGGTCGTTCGGCTGGGCGACGGTCAGGCCCTGTTCGCGCGACAGATGGCGCCGGGCGAGGCTTGGCGCGCGCCCATCGGCGTGGCGGCGACGGTGGACGTGTCCAACCCGGCCGCCTTCGACGTCTTCCTGAACGGCGAATACGGCGGACCGCTGGCCGGCGTGCTGACGCCGCTGGCCCAGTTGAACAGTCGCGCGGACCAGGCGGCCAAGGCGCTGGCCGCCAGCCAGGCGCGCGCTCAGGTCCAGGCTCAGCCCGCCCAGGCCCGGACCCAGGCGGCCGCGACGCCAGGGGCGACGCCTTCCCCCGCGCCAGCGCCCTCATCACCCGCCCCCGCGCCGAACTGATGCGTCGGCCGTGGTCCCGCCGTCATCATCGGCCTATATGATGCTCCCATGAGCGATCACACGCACGTCCGACCCTGGCGCCACATCGAGCGTCGCAAGAGCCGCCAGATCCGCGTCGGCTCCGTCCTGGTGGGCGGCGACGCCCCGATCAGCGTCCAGTCGATGACCAATACGCCGACGACGGATGCGGCGGCGACCATCGACCAGATCCGTCAGTTGGAAGAGGCCGGCGCCGACATCGTGCGCGTCTCCTGCCCCGACGTGGAATCGACCGCCGCCTTCAGGACCATCGTGCGCGAGGCCAAGGTTCCCTTGGTCGCCGACATCCACTTCCACTACAAGCGCGGCATCGAGGCCGCCGAGGCGGGCGCCGCCTGCCTGCGCATCAATCCGGGCAACATCGGTTCGGCCGACCGCGTCCGCGACGTGATCCAGGCGGCCAAGGACAATGGCTGCTCGATGCGGATCGGCGTCAACGCCGGCTCGCTGGAAAAGGAACTGCTGGAAAAATACGGCGAGCCCTGCCCCGACGCCATGGTCGAGAGCGCCCTGAACCACGCCCGCATCCTGCAGGACCACGACTTCCACGAGTTCAAGATTTCGGTGAAGGCGTCCGACCCGTTCCTGACCGTCGCCGCCTATCAGCAGCTGGCCGAGGCGATCGACTGCCCCCTGCATCTGGGCGTGACCGAGGCGGGGCCGCTGCGCACCGGCACCATCAAGTCGGCCATCGGCCTGGGGTCAATGTTGTGGGCCGGGATCGGCGACACGATCCGCGTGTCCTTGGCCGCCGATCCGGTCGAGGAGATCAAGGTCGGTTTCGACATCCTGAAGTCGCTGGGTCTGCGCCACCGGGGGGTCAACATCATCGCCTGCCCGTCCTGCGCGCGTCAGGGCTTCAACGTCATCGAGACGGTGGCGGTGCTGGAAGAGAAGCTGGCCCATATATCGACGCCGATGAGCCTGTCGGTGATCGGCTGCGTCGTGAATGGCCCTGGCGAAGCGCTCTATACCGACATCGGCTTCACCGGCGGCGGCAAGGGCGCAGGCATGATCTATCTGAACGGCAAGATCGCCCACAAACAGGCCAACGACGGCATGATCGACCACATCGTCGATTTGGTCGAACAGAAGGCCGCCGAACTGGACGCCGCACGCGCGGCGAAGCTTCAGGCGGCGGAGTAGCGGTCGCTCTGGTTGCAGCAACTGGGCGCGCGTCACCAACCTGTGATTGACGACAACGGGTCTGCGTGCGACCTGTGCGTCAGGTTCGGCCGGGGGGCCGACCCGTTAATCCACTGAGGGGCCCATGATTTCCAGAAACGCCGCACGCCTTGGCGTGCGTCTGCTCGCGCTTGCCGGCGTGGCGCTTTCGTTGCCTGCCTGCGCGACCGTCACGCGCGGCTCCAGCCAGCAGTTCACGGTCGAAAGCACGCCGCCCGGCGCCCAGGTCAGCACGTCGAACGGCTTTGAATGCCAGGCGACGCCTTGCACCTTCCGCATGCCGCGCAAGGACGGCTTCCGCATCACGGTCGCCAAGGAAGGCTATGTCTCGCAGACGCACGAGATCACCAGCAGCGTTTCAGGCGCCGGCGGAACGGCCATGGCCGGCAATATTCTGGTCGGCGGCATCATCGGCGGGGCCATCGACGCCACGTCCGGCGCCATGAACGACCTGAAGCCCAATCCTTTGGTCGTCACCCTGCGCACGCCGGCCGAAGAGGCGGCAGCGGCCCGCACTCCGGTCTCGACCACCGGCGCGCCGGGCGGTCAATAGCCGAAGACCCGCGATTGAACGTGAGACAGCGGCGGGTGCGAACCCGCCGCCGTTTTGCGTTTCAGATCACCTTGAACAGCCGCAGGGCCTGATAGCCGGCCGAGAGCAGCACCACGGCGCCGACGCCGTAGGTTAGGGCGCGGCGCGGGGCGATGCGGGCGATGACGCCAGCGAAGGGGGCGGCGATCAGGCCGCCGAGGATCAGGCCCAGCACCGCCATGGCGTGGGTGGAGAAGCCCTCCGCCTCTTGCCAATGTCCGGTCAGCAGTGCGACCAGGAAGGTCGCGGAAATGGCGGAGGTGACGAAGAACTCCGCCGTATTGGTGGTGCCGATCGAGACGCGCGGATCCTGGCCCGTGCCGACCAGTGTGGTGGTGACCGTGGGTCCCCAGCCGCCGCCGCCGATGGCGTCGAAGAAGCCGCCGACCAGACCCAGAGGGCCGGCGAACTTGCGCGGGAAGATCCGCTCGCGCGTCTGACGTGTGGCGCGCCAGATGATCACGACGCCCATGATGGCCAGATAGGTGGTGATGAAGGGCTTCAGCAGATCCCCGTCGATGCTGGTCAGGACGAAGGCGCCGAAACCCCCGCCGACGACGCCGCCCAGGGCCAGCGGCACGAACAGCTTCCAGTTCACGTTCTTGTTGACCGTATGGGAGCCGGCCGACGCCGCCGTGGTGAAGACCTCGGCGGCGTGGACGCTGGCCGACGCCGTCGCGGGCGGCACGCCGAACGACAGCAGGACGGTCGAGGAAATCACGCCATAGGCCATGCCCAGCGCCCCATCCACGATCTGGGCCAGAAAACCGACGGCGAGGAAGAGCAGGAAATCTTGCATGGCGTCCTCTGAAACAGGGGCGAACGGTGCGGGCTATTTCCCTAGTCGGTCAATAGGAGAAGAAGTGACGGCGGCTTGCAGAAGGGTTCGCGCCTCGAAGACGGCGGCGATCGCGTCGCGACCGTCCTGAAGCACGGGCTGCAACGGACAGGTCTCGACATCCGGGCAGGTCTCGCACGGACCATAGGCGGTGCGCGAGGCGCAGGGCGCGAGGGCCAGCGGGCCTTCCAGCGCGCGGATGACGTCGGCGAAGCTGATGGCGTCGGCGGGCGCGCCCAGCGCATAGCCGCCCGCCCTGCCCCGCTTCGAGGCCAGCAGACCCTGACGGCGCAGATCCAGCAGGATGGCCTCCAGGAACTTGCGCGGGGCCGCCGCCGCCTCGGCGATCTCGGCGATGGTCGCAGGACCGCCGTCCGGCAGACTGGCCAGATGCACCATGGCGCGCAGGGCGTAGCGGGACCGGTTCGACAGCATAATCCGTGATCGCGCGCCTGCGCCCTAGACGCAAGCTGCGAGGCCCGACCCCACCCCTCAGGCGAGGCGCGCCACCGCCTCCAGAATCTGCGCGCCATTGTAGGGTTTCAGCACCAGGGCCTCGGCCATGTCCGCATTCTTCGCGGCGGCGGCCACGTCGCCTGAAATGAAGATGACACGCACGGCCCAGCGGTCGGTCAGGACGCGGGCCAGTTCCACCCCGGTCATCTCGCCGGACAGGTTGATGTCCAGCAGGGCCGCATCGATGCTGTGCAGCGCAGCGGCGGCCTCGGCGGCGGCGGCGCTGTGGAACGGGCCGACGACATTGTGGCCCGCCTCGGTCAGCAGTTCGGTCAGGGAGGCGGCGGCGTCGGCATCGTCCTCGACCACCAGCAGGGTCAAGGCCTCGATCTCGGCCGGCGCCGTGGCGTCAATCGGCGCCTGACGCGTGACCACGGCGCGAAGGTCGCGCCACACCTCGGTCGGGGGGCGGTCGGTGTCCAGATCATAGATGGCGGCCATGGCCTTCATTTCGCGCGCGTCCTCAGGCGACAGGTCGCCGCCGGTCTCGGCCAGACGGCTGTCGTACAGGCGGCACAGGCGATCGACGCTTTCGGCGACCTCGGCGGCGTCCGGCTGCGACGGGGGCGGGCGATCGAACATGGCGTCCTCCTTACGGTTGTTCGATCTCAACTAATGGCTTTGAGCCGATTGCGTCACCGCGACTGACGCCATCGTGACCCGGTTGTCATCGCCGATCACAAGCGTGGCGCCGGCGCCGGCCCACGCCCCGACACGCCTGCAATCGACACGAGCCCCCCCGGCGGGTAAGGACGGCGCTCCGCTTTTTCTCAGGACATTTCCCTCTTGCGACTGCCCCAGGCCCGTCTCGATCAGGTGCTCGACCGTTTCCATGAGGTGGAGGCGCGCATGGGTTCGGCGACCGACGGCGCCGAGATCGTGCGGCTGTCCAAGGAGCACGCCGAGCTGAAGCCCGTCGTCGATGCGGTCCAGGGCCTGGCGCGCGCGCGCGCCGAAATGGCGGACCTGGAAGCCATGACGGCCGATCCGGAAATGGCGGCGATGGCCGAGGAGGAGCTGCGGGCGCTGACCGACAGGCTGCCCGAGCTGGAACGCGAGGTCGCCCTGCTGCTGGCCCCACGCGACGCCGACGAGAACGCCTCGGCCGTACTGGAAGTGCGCGCCGGCACCGGCGGGGACGAGGCGGCCCTGTTCGCTGGCGACCTGTTCCGCATGTATTCGCGCTACGCCTCCACGCGTGGCTGGCGGATCGAGCTGGATTCGGCGACCGAGGGCGACGCCGGCGGCTATAAGGAAATCATCGCCACGGTGACGGGCGAGGGCGTGTTCGGCCGGCTGAAGTTCGAGAGCGGCGTTCACCGGGTCCAGCGCGTGCCGACGACCGAGTCCCAGGGGCGCATCCACACCTCCGCCGCGACGGTGGCGGTCCTGCCCGAGGTCGAGGACGTGGAGATCGAAATCCACGACAAGGACATCCGCATCGACACCTTCCGCGCGTCGGGCTCGGGCGGCCAGCACGTCAACACGACCGATTCCGCCGTGCGCATCACCCACCTGCCCACCGGCATCATGGTGACGTCGTCGGAGAAGTCCCAGCACGTCAATCGCGACAAGGCGATGAAGAACCTGCGCGTGCGCCTGTACGACATGCAGCGCCAGGCCAAGGACCTGGCCCGCTCGGACAGCCGCAAGTCACAGGTCGGGTCAGGCGACCGGTCGGAGCGGATCCGCACCTACAACTATCCGCAAGGGCGGGTCAGTGATCACCGCATCAACCTGACCCTGCACAGCCTGCCCCAGATCATGGAAGGCGACATCGACCCCCTGCTGAACGCCCTGATCGCCGAGGATCAGGCTGCGCGTCTGGCCGACCTGGAAGCCGAGTTCGGTTGATCAACCCAGGACGCCGGTCAGCGGCAGCCACAGCACCACGCCGGTGACGGCGGTATAGGCGGCGAAGGCATGCACCGACTTCAGCCGGCCGCTGGCCAGCGGGCTGTCGAGATCGGCGCGGTTGACCCACAGTAGATAGGCGGCCTGGATCGCCCAACCGGCGAGGAAGGCGACCACGGCCCAAGCGCTGAGCGCCGCCAGCGCGACGCCCGACATCAGCACCACCACGCCGCCCAGGGCGATCACGCCGTCTGCGATCTGATCGTCTGCGGGAACGGCGATGACGCCGGACAAGGCCCGTTGCAGACGCCAGTTGAGCCAGGCCTGATACAAAAGCATCAGTCCGCCCAAGACGTAAAACATCCCTATCGCGCGCGCCGCCCACTCCATGTCCGAAATAAGGCGCCATTTTCTGCGGTTGTAATCAGGGAAAATGCGACGCCGATTCGGATCATTAACGACCGGCGCAAATTAGACACAACCGTTGGTCTGCGAGCGCGCCCGCTAAGCTTTGGCGGCCAAGGCGTTCTGGACCGCCGGACGCGCCTTCATGCGCTCGAAATGCGCCTGGACGCGAGGAAACTCCGCGATGTCCACGCCATCGATTTCCAGCCAGCCGGCGAAGGTGAACAGATAGGGGTCCGCGACCGTATAGGCGTCGCCCATCGCCCATTCGCCGGTCAGGTCCGCCTCGATCAACGCAAAGCCGTCGCGCATGTTCTGCGTGACCTTGGCCGCCATCGACGCCTGGGCGGCGGCGTCGTCGCTCCAGCGCGCGGCGCGGCGACCATGGGCGTGGGCGACGTGGACGGTGGTGGCCAGATAGAGGTTGAACGACTGCATCCGCGCAAAGGCGAAGGAATCGGTCGGCGCCAATAGGCCGGGCGAAGACAGGGCGGCGATGTGCGCCAGAATGGCCGGGCTTTCGGTCAGGACGCCCTGATCGGTCGCGAGCGCAGGAACGCGCCCCTTGGGATTGATCGCCAGATAGGCCGGCTCACGTTGCTCGGCCTTGGCGAAGTCGACCAACCGCACCTCATAGGCGAGCCCCGACTCTTCCAGCGCAATATGGCTGGCCCGGCTGCAGGATCCGGTCGCGGCGTAGAGGGTCAGCATGGTCGCGCCTCGCAGCAAGGAAAAAGGCGGCGAGATCAGCGCCGCCTTCTAGGAAATCAGAGGTCCAGCAGGGCCCGCGCCGGATCTTCCAGCAGTTCCTTGACCCGGACCAGGAAGGTCACGGCTTCCTTGCCGTCGACGATGCGGTGATCGTAGCTGAGGGCCAGATACATCATCGGGCGGATCTTGACCTCGCCGTTGATGGCCATCGGGCGCTGGACGATGTTGTGCATGCCCAGGATGCCCGACTGCGGCGCGTTCAGGATCGGCGTCGACATCAGCGAGCCATAGGTGCCGCCGTTGGTGATGGTGAAGGTGCCGCCCTGCATCTGATCCATGGTCAGCGAGCCATCACGCGCGGCCTTGCCCAGGGCGCCGATGCCCTTTTCGATGCCGGCGAGCGACAGGGTGTCAGCGTCGCGCAGGACCGGAACCACAAGACCCTTGTCGGTGCCGACGGCGACGCCGATGTCGTAGTGGTTCTTGTAGATGATGTCGGTGCCGTCGATCTCGGCGTTAACGGCCGGGATCTCATGCAGGGCCGCGACGACGGCCTTGGTGAAGAAGGACATGAAGCCCAGCTTCACGCCGTGGCGCTTTTCGAACACGTCCTTGTACTGGGCGCGCAAGGCCATGACGTTGGTCATGTCCACCTCGTTGAAGGTGGTCAGCTGGGCGGCCGTGTTCTGCGATTCCTTGAGGCGACGGGCGATGGTCTGACGCAGGCGCGTCATCTTCACCCGCTCTTCGCGCGGTTGGTCGGCGCGCGGCGCGGCGGACGCAGCGGCGGCGGCAGGGGCCGGAGCCGAGGCCTGGCCGATGGCGGCGATGGCGTCAGCCTTGGTGATATTGCCCTTCGGTCCCGTGGCATTGATGGCCTTGGGATCCAGATTGTTCTCGCCGACCACGCGCTGGACGGCGGGCGACAGGGTTTCGTTCTTGGCGGCCGAGACCTGGGCCGAGCCGGTGTTGGCCGGGGCGGCGGCAGGCGCCGGAGCGGCTGCGGCGGGAGCCGAGGCGGCGGCGCCCGAACCCGAGCCCGACCCTGAGATTGAGCCGATCTTCTGGCCCGGCGTGACGGTCGCGCCTTCGTCGGCGGCGATGGTCAGAACGCCGTCAGCCGGAGCCGACACCTCGACCGCGACCTTGTCGGTTTCGATCTCGACCAGCAGTTCGTCCTTCTTGACCGTGTCGCCGTTCTTCTTGACCCACTTGCCCATCGAGCCCTCGGCGACGCTCTCGCCCATGACCGGCACGGTGATGTCGATCGCAGCGGCGGCGGCCGGAGCAGCGGCGGCGGCCGGAGCAGCGGCGGCGGCCGGAGCAGCGGCGGCGGCCGGAGCAGCGGCGGCCGGCGCGGCCTTGGCGTCAGCCTTGGCGGCTTTTGCAGGCGCAGCGGCCGGAGCGGCGGCGGCGGACGCGCCTTCCGTCACCGAACCCAGGACCGTTCCGGGAACGACATTGTCGCCCTCGGCCGCCTTGATGTCGCCCAGCACGCCGTCGGCGGGCGAGACGACCTCCAGCGAGACCTTGTCGGTCTCCAGCTCAACCAGCAGTTCGTCCTTCTTGACCGGGTCGCCGACCTTCTTGGTCCACTTCGCGATGGTGGCTTCGGTGACGGATTCACCGAGGGCGGGGGTCAGGATGTCGGCCATGTCAGGTCCAGCTCGTCTCTAGTCGGTCTTTTATACGTGTATCAGGCGAAGGCTTCGGTCGTGAAGGCTTCGAGTTCCTTCAGGTGCCGGCTCATCAGACCGGCGGCGGTCGAGGCCGAGCCGGGACGGCCGACGTAGCGGGCGCGCTTGGCCTTCACGTCCAGCTTGTCCAGCGTCAGCTCCAGCCACGGATCCACGAAGGTCCAGCCACCCATGTTCTTCGGCTCTTCCTGGCACCAGACCAGTTCGGCGTTGGGGAAGCGCGCCAGTTCCTTCCGCAGCGACTGGATCGGCCACGGATAGAACTGCTCCAGACGCAGGATATAGACGTCGTCCACGGCCTGGCCGTCCTTGGCCTTCTTCTCGCGCGCGTCCAACAGGTCGTAATAGACCTTGCCCGAACACAGGATGACGCGGCGGATGTCCTTGTCCGCCTTGATCGTGATGCCGGCGATCTCGGGCCGCGTCTGGGCGTCGTCGTGCAGGACGCGGTGGAAGGCCGAGCCCTCCGCCAGGTCCGCCATGGACGAGACCGCCTTCTTGTGACGCAGCAGCGACTTTGGCGTCATCAGGATCAGCGGCTTGCGGAACGGCCGGTGCATCTGGCGACGCAGGATGTGGAAGTAGTTGGCCGGGGTGGTGCAGTTGGCGACCTGCATATTGTCTTCGGCGCACTGTTGCAGGAAGCGCTCAAGACGGGCCGAGGAGTGTTCGGGTCCCTGGCCTTCATAGCCGTGCGGCAGCAGCATGGTCAGGCCGCTCATACGCAGCCACTTGCGTTCGCCAGAGCTGATGAACTGGTCGATCACCACCTGGGCGCCGTTCACGAAGTCGCCGAACTGGGCTTCCCACATGACCAGCGTATTGGGGTCGGCCAGCGAGTAGCCGTACTCGAAGCCCAGCACCGCCTCTTCGGACAGGGCCGAGTCGATGACCTCGAAATTGGCCTGGCCTTCGCGCAGGTTGTTCAGCGGGATGTAGCGCTCTTCGGTCGTCTGATCGATGATGCCCGAGTGACGCTGCGAGAAGGTGCCGCGCACCGAATCCTGACCCGACAGACGGATCGGGAAACCTTCATCGACCAGCGAGGCGAAGGCCAGGCTCTCGGCCGTAGCCCAGTCCAGGCCCTGGCCCGAGGTGACGGCTTCGCGGCGACCGTCGATGACGCGCTTCAGCGTCTTGTGCATGTCGACGCTGTTGGGGATCGTGGTCAGGCGGTGGCCCAGGTCGGTCAGCTTGGCCAGCGGCACGGCGGTGTCGCCGCGCAGCTCGTCCTTGGGCGACTGGAAGCCCTGCCACTGGCCGTCCAGCCAGTCGGCCTTCTCGGCGGACCAGGTCTTGCCGGCCTCGAACTGCTCGTCGAGGAATTTTTCGAACCGCTCGACCTCGGCGTCCACCTCGGCCTGGCTGATCACGCCTTCGGCCACCAGACGCTGCGAATACAGTTCGCGGGTCGAGGGCTGGGCGCGGATCTTCGAATACATCAGCGGTTGGGTGAAGGTGGGGTCGTCGCCTTCGTTGTGGCCGAAGCGGCGGTAGCAGAACATGTCCACCACCACGTCCTTGTGGAACTTCTGGCGGTATTCGGTGGCCACCTTGGCGGCGAAGACGACGGCCTCGGGATCGTCGCCGTTGACGTGGAAGATCGGCGCCTGGACCATCAGGGCCACATCCGACGGATAGGGCGACGAGCGCGAGTTGCGCGGGCTGGTGGTGAAGCCGATCTGGTTGTTGATGACGAAGTGCAGCGTGCCGCCGGTGCGATAGCCCTTCAGCCCCATCAGGGCGAAGCATTCCGCAACCACGCCCTGGCCGGCGAAGGCGGCGTCGCCGTGGATCAGCAGCGGCACGACCTTGGAACGGTCCAGCGCCCACTGCCCCTCGGGCACGCCCTCGTTGGCCTCGCGAATGTCGAACGCCTGTTTGGCGCGGGCCTTGCCCAGCACGACCGGGTTGACGATCTCGAGGTGGGACGGGTTGGCGGTCAGCGACAGGTGGACGTGGTTGCCGTCGAACTCGCGGTTCGACGAGGCGCCCATGTGATATTTGACGTCGCCCGAGCCCTCGATGTCGCTCGGCACGGCCGAGCCGCCCTGGAACTCGTGGAAGATGACCTTGTAGGGCTTGCCCATCACGGCGGCGAGCACGTTCAGGCGGCCGCGGTGGGCCATGCCCAGCACGACCTCGTCGACGCCCAGCGAACCGCCGCGCTTGATGACCTGCTCCAGCGCCGGGACCATGGCCTCGCCGCCGTCCAGACCGAACCGCTTGGTGCCGGGGAAACGCTTGTGCAGGAAGCGTTCGAAGCCTTCGGCCTCGACCAGCTTGGACAGGATGGCCAGCTTGCCTTCCTTGGAGAAGGCGTTCTGCTCGAACTTGTCGGCACCCTCGAACCGCTGCTGCAGCCAGGATTTCTCTTCCGGTTCAGCAATGTGCATGAACTGGATGCCGATATTGCCGCAATAGGTGCGTTTCAGGATCTCCAGCGCTTCGCGGATCGTGCCGGTCTGAAGACCAAGCACGCCGTCCAGGAAGATCGGACGGTCCAGATCGGCGCCGGTGAAGCCGTAAAACTCGGGCGTCAGCTCGGGGTTCTCGACCGGCTGTTCGATGCCCAGCGGGTCCAGTTTGGCCTGCAGGTGCCCGCGCACGCGATAGCTGCGGATCAGCATCAGGGCGCGGATGGAGTCGTGGGCGGCGGCGCGGATCGCATCGGCCGAGACGTCGGCGGACGCGGCCTTGGGCGCAGCAGCAGCCGGCGCAGCGCCGGCCTTTTTGGGATCGGGCTTCGGCGCCGGCCAACGACCGTCGAAGACGCCGGTCTCCTCTGTGGGTTCGGTCGCCACGCCGCGACCCCAGCTGCCGGCGCCGGCCGAAGCCGTCACCAGCGCGGCGTTGTCGCGCAGCTGGTCGAAAAAGGCTTTCCATTCGGCGGAAACGGAGCCGGGGTCTTTCGCCCACTTCTCCTGAAGCTCCTCGACGTAGGCCGCATTGGACCCGTAGAGGAATGAGGTCTCGGCAAAGACCTGGTTCAGCCGACCGGCATCGTCCGCCATCGTTTCGCAATCCCTGGGCCCCGACGGACACATCTCCGTGAGGGGCGCGCCCGTCATATAGGCGTCGTTTCCTGACGGGTCATGACCGAAACGGGGCAATTTGGTAGGAAATTGGTCGCAGGCCCAAGAAAAAACGCCCCCGGCCTGAGCCGAGGGCGTTCATCGATGCGTCACACGGCATTTTTGATGCCGAAAAGGCGCTCAAGCAGCGAGGCGCCGCGCGGCGAGCGTAGCGCCCGCGCGTAGCACGCACTTGGAAGCCTCAGCCCTTCAGAACTTCGACCAGGGTCTTGCCGAGGCGCGCGGGCGATTCCGACATGCGGATGCCGGCGGCTTCCATCGCCGCGATCTTGGATTCCGCATCGCCCTTGCCGCCCGAGACGACCGCGCCGGCGTGGCCCATGGTGCGGCCCTTCGGAGCGGTACGGCCCGCGATGAAACCGGCCATCGGCTTCTTGCGGCCCTTCTTGGCTTCGTCGATCAGGAACTGGGCGGCGTCTTCTTCCGCGCCGCCGCCGATTTCGCCGATCATGATGATCGAGGTGGTTTCCTCGTCGGCCAGGAACAGCTCCAGCACGTCGATGAACTCGGTGCCCTTGACCGGGTCGCCGCCGATGCCGACGGCCGTGGTCTGGCCCAGGCCTTCATTGGTGGTCTGGAACACGGCTTCATAGGTCAGGGTGCCCGAACGCGACACGATGCCGACCGAGCCCTTCTTGAAGATGTTGCCCGGCATGATGCCGATCTTGCACTCGTCCGGCGTCAGGATGCCGGGGCAGTTCGGGCCCAGCAGGCGCGACTTGGAGCCTTCCAGACAACGCTTGACCTTGACCATGTCCATCACCGGGATGCCCTCGGTGATGCAGGTGATGAAGGGGATTTCGGCGTCGATGGCTTCGATGATCGCGGCGGCCGCGCCCGACGGCGGGACGTAGATCACCGAGGCGTCGGCGCCCGTGGCGTCCTTGGCTTCGGCGACCGAGGCGTAGATCGGCAGGCTCTCACCGTGCGATCCGGTCCAGTTCGTGCCGCCCTTGGAGGGATGCACGCCGGCGACCATCTGTGTGCCGTGATAGGCCAGGGCCTGTTCGGTGTGGAAGCCGCCGGTCTTGCCGGTCAGGCCCTGGACGATGATCTTGGTGTTCTTGTCGACGAGAATGGACATGGGTCTGTGCTCTGAATTCGATGTGTCAGCGGGGCGGTGGCGAGTAAGGCCGAAGCCTTAGCCGACCGCCGCGACGATCTTCTGGGCGGCGTCGTCGAGGTCGTCGGCGGCCTGGATGGTCAGACCCGACTCGTTCAGGATTTTCTTGCCCAGTTCGGCGTTGGTGCCTTCCAGACGCACCACCAGCGGCACCTTCAGGCCCACTTCCTTCACGGCCGCGACCACGCCCTCGGCGATGACGTCGCACTTCATGATGCCGCCGAAGATGTTGACCAGGATGCCCTGGACGTTCGGGTCGGCGGTGATGATCTTGAAGGCCGCCGCGACCTTCTCCTTGCCGGCGCCGCCGCCGACGTCGCAGAAGTTGGCCGGCTCCTTGCCGTACAGCTTGATGATGTCCATCGTCGCCATGGCCAGACCGGCGCCATTGACCATGCAGCCGATGTTTCCGTCCAGCGAGACGTAGGCGAGGTCCCACTTGGACGCTTCGATTTCCTTGGCGTCTTCTTCGGTTTCGTCGCGCAGTTCCTTGATGTCGTCGTGGCGGAACAGGGCGTTGCCGTCGAAGCTGACCTTGGCGTCCAGAACGCGCAGATGGCCGTCCTTCATCACGATCAGGGGGTTCACCTCCAGCATGTCCATGTCCTTCTCGACGAAGGCCTTATACAGCGCGGGGAACAGCGACTTGGCGTCTTCGGCCGCGGCGCCCGTCAGGCCGTAGGCGGCGGTGATGGCGGCGACGTCGGCGTCGGTCACGCCCGCGTTCGGGTCGATGACGATGTTCTGGATCTTCTCGGGCGTGTCGTGGGCGACGGTTTCGATGTCCATGCCGCCTTCGGTCGAGACGACGAAGGCGATGCGGCCATAGGCGCGATCGACCAGCAGCGAGCAGTACAGTTCACGCTCGATGTCGGCGCCGTCCTCGATGTAGAGGCGGTTGACCTGCTTGCCGGCGTCGCCCGTTTGGGCGGTGACCAGGGTGTTGCCCAGCATTTCCTTGGCGTGGGCGACGGCTTCCTCGACCGAGAAGGCCAGGCGAACGCCGCCCTTGGCGTCGGCCGGCAGTTCCTTGAACTTGCCCTTGCCGCGGCCGCCGGCGTGGATCTGCGACTTCACGACATAGAGCGGACCGGGCAGCGACTTGGCGGCCGCCTCGACCTGATCGACCGACGTCACCGCGACGCCTTGCGCGACCGGAGCGCCGAAGCCTTTGAGGACCTGCTTGGCCTGATATTCGTGAATGTTCATGGGGGACCGTCGCAACCGCTGCTGGGAGAGTTGCGGGGCTTATAGGCCCCACCCCTTCGCAGGTGCAACCGTCCACAGGCCCCCTTTAGTCGACCCAGTCCTTCTTGAGGGTGCGCGACGCCCCGATCAGCAGGATCGCGGCGAGCACATAGAAGCCCATGCCGGTGTAGATGGCCCAGCGCAGGCTTTCCTCGCCGAAGCGCGGGGCCAGCAGGTCGCTCATCCAGCCGAAATAGTAGAAGCCGACCGCGATCCCGAGCAGATTGTTCAGCAGCAGGAACAGGGCCGAGGCCGTCGAGCGCATGGCCGCCGGCACCAGATGCTGGACCGCCGCCGTGATCGGGCCCAGCCAGGCCAGGTTCAATCCGGTCGGCAACAGGAAGATCAGGAAGGCCAGGGTCAGCTGCTGAACGTGGCTGCCGCCGCCGGGCAGAACAAGGCCGATCAGCCAGGGCGAGTTCATCGCCAGGATGAAGCAGGGCGCCGAGATCAGGAAGGCGATGGCGGGCGTTAGCGGATAGGCGCCCTTGCCCTTCTTGGACAGCTTGTCGGCGATCATGCCGCCCAGCCAGATGCCCAGGATGCCGCCGATCAGGGCGATGCCGGAATAATAGATGCTGGTCTGTTTCAGGGTCAGGTCGAAGCTGCGCATGAAGAACAACGGCAGCCAGCCGGCGACGCCATAGCCGCACACCGACGACGAGGCGGCGCCCAGACCCAGCAGCCAGAAGCTGGGCTTCTTGATCACCACCGAGGAGGTGCGACGCGCGATCATCAGCGATATGCCGATCACCACCGCCAGCAGGCCGCCGAAAGCGAGCACCAGCGGATTGCCGAGCGACATACCCATCAGCCAGCTCAAGGCGCCGAGGATCAGCAGGCCGGCGCCGAGGCCCAGCATGATCTGGGCGGCGATCTTGCCGGCCCGGTCCGTGCCGACAGGAGCCGAGGCCAGAGCCGCGACCTGGGCTTCGGTCTTAATGGCGTCTGTGCCGCCGCGCCTGGGATCCCGCACCGTCAGCCGCAGCAGCGGCGCGACCAGCACGCCCAGCAGGCCGACCACAATGAAGGCGGTGCGCCAGCCATAGGTCGCCGCCAGCAGGCCGCCGACCAGGGTCCCCGCCGCCATGCCCAGCGGAATGCCGAAGGCGAAGGCCGCCATGGCCCGCGCGCGCTGATGCGGCGGGAAATAGTCGGCGATCAGTGAATAGGCCGGAGCCACGCCGCCCGCCTCGCCGATGCCCACGCCCATCCGGCACAGGAACAGCTGGCCGAACGACCCCGCCATGCCGCACAGGGCGGTGAAGCCCGACCAGACGGCCAGGGCGCCGGTCATGATCCAGACCCGGCTGAACCGGTCCGCCAGCCAGGCCAGGGGAATGGCCAGTGTCGAATAGACCGAGGCGAAGGCGATGCCGCCCAACAGGCCGAACTGGCTGTCGGACATGCCGAACTCTTCCTTCAGCGGCGCGGCCAGGATGCCGATGATCTGGCGATCCAGGAAGTTCAGCATGTAGATCAGGATCAGAACCGCCAGCACATAGTAGCGGTAGCCGGGCCGCTCAGGCCGCGCGGGCCGCGCCTCCTGGACCGTCAGCGTCTCCGTCGTCATCGGCGTTTCCCCTCGGCGTCTTGTTGTTCGTTGCGGCGAGCCTAGCCGCAAGTCCGGCCTGTGCAAAATAGGCCGCACGAAGCGAAAAAGGGCGGCGGCCCGGAGACCGCCGCCCCTCGTCGTCAGGCGTTATGGATGTGGATCAGAACTTCAGACCCAGGGTCGCCGTGACGGTGCGCGGCGGACCGTAGAAGCCGATAATCGAGTTGCCGGTCAGGGCGCCCGGGAAGGTGTAGCCGCCGACGCGATAGCGTTCGTCGCCCAGGTTCTTGCCGTGGACGCCGAAGGTCAGGCGGTCGTCGGACGAGGTCCAGACGATGCTGGCGTCATACATCCAGTAGGCGTCCTGATCGAGCAGCGGCGCAGGCGTTTCGAACTGCTGATAGGCGCCGCGGTAAGCGACCGACGGGATGAAGGCGATCGACGAGCCATTCTCCATGACCCAGTTGTAGTTGGCCGAGATCGATCCGGTCCATTCCGGCGTGTTCTGGAAGTCGCGCTGCGAGGACACGTCGACGACGCAGCCCGGCAGGGTCGGGCAGGACGTATTGCCCGAGGCCGTCGGGATATAGGCCAGGAACTGGTCGAACTTGGCGTCGATGTAGCTCAGCGAGGCGTTGAACGTCAGGGCGTCGGTGGCGCGCAGGCGGCCTTCGAACTCCCAACCGCGGATCGAGGAGGAGCCGACATTGTCCACCACCGAGGCGACGGTCGCGCCGGCCGGATATTGGGTCGTGATCTGCTGGTTCTCGTAGCTGGAATCGAAGATCGCGGTGGCGAAGGTCAGGCGACGATCCAGCAGCGAACCCTTCAGCCCGATCTCGTAGGTTTCGACCGTTTCCGGGGCATAGCCATTGACGGTGGCGGGATACAGGACCGCATCGCCGCGCATGTCGAAGCCGCCCGATTTGAAGCCCTCGCCCCACGAGGCGTAGGCCGTCAGATCGGGGCCGAACTTGTAGTTGACCGAGACGCGCGGGGTGAACTTCTCGAACTCGCGCGTGCGAGTGTAGTTGGTGCGCGGCGCGCCCAGCGGCACGGCGGCGTTGTTGCCGAAATAGGGGCTGCGAATGCCCAGATACTGCTGACGGAAGACGGTGCCTTCCTTCTCGTCCTTGGTGAAGCGTCCGCCGACCGAGACCGACAGGGCGTCGGTGAAGTCATACGAGAAGTCGGCGAAGGCGGCGTAGCTCTTGGTCGCCACCGAACCCGAGGTCAGGGTCGTCAGATTGGCCAGACCCACGACGGTGTCGAAGGCCCCCGAGGCGTTGGCGTCCATATAGAAGACGCCGGCGACGCCGTTCAGGCGGCCCGCGCTGACCAGAACCTGAAACTCCTGGCTGAACTGGTCGTCGTCATAGGCGGCGGGGATGTCGAGAATGGGCTGGGGCAGGTTGTCGAAGTCGATGTTGCCGCGCGTCAGGCCTTCGCGATAGGCGGTGATCGACTTGAAGGTGAGCATGTCGCTCATCTCCCACTCGCCGGTCAGCGACACGCCGCGCGTCTGGACGCGGTTCTTGTCGCCGGCGCCGGCGTTGGTGTCATAGACATCGGCAGGCGACGGGGCGAACTCGCGGTGACCGTGGCGCGCGTTGGAGTCGTCGTTCACCAGATCGCCAGCCAGACGGAAGAACAGGCTGTCGGTCGGGCTCCATTCCGCGCTGGCGCGGAAGGCGGTCACGTCCTTGTTGTAGTGTTCGTTGCCGGTGTTCAGGTTTTTGCCGTAGCCGTCGCGCAGATAGCGGGCCAGGGCGGCCGAGACCTTGAACTCGTCGCTGAAGGGCAGTTGGGCGCTGGCGATCACGTCGCGCTGGTTATAGCTGCCGTAGGAGGCGCGCAGGCGTCCCTCCGGCTCGTCCGCATTGATGCGGCTGGTCACATATTTGATGGCGCCGCCGATGGTGTTGCGGCCGTAAAGCGTGCCTTGCGGACCGCGCAGCACCTCGACCCGCTCCACGTCGAAGATGTCCAGAACGGCGGCCTGCGGACGGGCCACATAGACGTCGTCGATATACAGGCCGACGCCGGGATCGAAGCCCCACAGCGGATCCTGCTGGCCCACGCCGCGAATGAAGGAGATGAGGGTCGAGTTCGAGCCCCGCGCGGCGTTCAGCGTCAGGCTGGGCGTCGAGCGCGCCAGTTCGGTGATGTCCAGGGCGCCGCGCGCCTCAAGCTGTTCGCCGGTGACGGCGGTCACGGCAACCGGCACATCCTGCAGGCTTTCCGCGCGGCGGCGCGCGGTGACGACGATGTCGTCGACGGTGGCGGCGTCCTGGGCGTTCGCGGCCTGAGCGGTCGCCTCCGCGTCCTGGGCGAACGTGGCCCCCGCAAGCACGCCCCACGCCGCGCCGGCCAGCAGCGCGCACTTCACATGACGATTCATGATCCTAGACCCCTTTGTCGTTTCCAGCCCGATGGACGCTTTTATTCAGCGTTCAATGATTTTCACGGAACCTACCCGGTTTCGGCCGTCTGTCAAACACTGGACTGACGCAGCGTCACTTGGTTCCCAGACCGTGGCGCCGTTGCACCGTCGCGATCGTGCGCCTAGCCTTGCCGGATGAGAAAGCCGGACGCCGCCGCCCCCCTTCCCCGCCCTGTCGCCGCCGCGCGCCGCAAGGCGGCGGGCGCCGCCCCGGCGCGGCGCGGCCGGCCGCCCAAGACCGAAGCCAAGGCGGCGGGCGAGACGCGCGATCTGATCCTGGATGCGGCCGAAGACCTGTTTTCCAAACACGGATTCTACGGCGTCACCATCCGCGAGGTGGCGCGCGAGGCGGGCGTCGATACGGCCCTGGTCCACTACTATTTCGGAGCCAAGCGCGAGCTGTTCGACGCCGTCTTCCTGCGCCGAGCCGAGGTCTGGAACGACGACCGCGTAGCCGCCATTGATCGCTATGCCGAGACGGCGGGCGACGACATGACTCTGGAGGGCCTGTTGGAGGCCTTCCTGCGGCCGCCGTTCGAATGGTCGCTGAAGGGCGGGCCGGGCTGGAAACACTATTCCGCCCTGGTGGCCCAGACCAACGCCAACCCCAGTTTCGGCGGCGAGACCATGGCGCGCTATTTCGACCCGGCCATCCACCGGCTGATCGAGCTGATCGCCAAGGTGCTGCCGGACGCCAGCGAGGTCGATCTGTACTGGGGCTATCACAATCTGTCGGGCGCCCTGACCCTGACGCTGGGCGAGACGGGGCGCCTGGACCGGCTGTCGAACGGGCGGGCGCGATCCGGCGATCTGGAGACGGCCGGCGACTATATGGTCCGGTTCGCGGCGGCCGGTTTCCGCGCCGTGGCGGGAATGACCCCGCGCCAGGGCTGATCGGTCACGCCGGGGCGCCGTCGCGCGCCCGGCTTTCGCCCGGCCGAAAATCGTGGTTTCAAGGCGCGATCTTCCGACTGCGAAAGCCCAGATGACCGCCCCTGCCGCCGACCGCCGCCGCACCTTCTTGCGCGGTCTCATCGTCGCCGTTCTGGCAGGCGTCTTTCTGGCGGTGACCGGCGCCTTCGGCAGCGCAGGCGCGTCGCTGCCCGTCCGGCTGGCCTATTGGGTGCTGGTGATGGTGCTGGGCGGACTGTGGGGGCATCTGTGCGGGGTGCTGGTCAGCCGATTTCTGGATTCGGACGAGCGGCCGTGGCTGAGCATTGCGGTCATGGTCGTGATCATCACCGGGCCGCTGTGCGTGCTGGTCTGGGCGGCGACGGGCCTGTTCTTCGCCCAGAGGCTCTATCCGCTGGCGGTGCTGCCGGAACTGGTCGTGCCCGTCGTGGTCATCACGGCGGCGGTGACGACGTTGAACGTCTTTCTGGGGCGGGGCGTGCCGGTCCAGACCCATGCGGCGCCGCCCGAGACAGCGGCTCGCCCGGTGCGGTTTCTGGACCGTCTGCCGATCAAGCTGAAAGGCGCGACGATCCGGGCGGTGCAGGCCGAGGACCATTATCTGCGCATCCACACCGACCGGGGATCGGACCTGATCCTGATGCGGCTGTCGGACGCGGTGGAGGAACTGGAGGGGCTGGAGGGCGCCCAGACGCACCGCAGCTGGTGGGTGGCGCGCGAGGCGGTGCGCGCCGTCGAACGCGGCGACGGCCGCGCGACCCTGACGCTGGACGGCGGCCTGTCGGCGCCGGTCAGCCGCCGCTACGCCCGGATGCTGCGCGACGCCGAATGGTGGTGACGCTCTCTTTGAGCGCATGATTCACGCTTCGGACGGGGCCGCGTTGCGTCCCAATCCGAAACGATCACGCGCTAGGGCGCGGGCTGGGTGGTCAGCATCGACGCGGGCGCGGCGCAGCCGGTCAGCTCGTCGTCGCCGATCTCGACCTTGGCCGTCAGCGGATAGGTGCGGTCGCTCATGCCGTCCGAACATTCGGTGGCAATCAGCACGACGTTCAGCGCCTTGTTCAGATTGGTCGAGCTGGCGAAGGTCGCGACCGTGCCCTGAACCGTCGCGCCATGGTTCGGCGCGCGCTGGGTCGGCTGATCGACGCGGGTGTAGATCAGGGCGTCCGGCGTGATCTCCACGCCCCAGAAGGGTTCGGTCCCCAGCGCCCGCACCGGCTGACCCAGATCGACGCCGCCCAGGGTCACGGCGGCCTGAGGCTGCGGCGCCGGCTTGGGCTTGGAGTCCTCGCGGTCGTAACAGGCGCCGAGCGAGAGGCCGACGAGGGCAATGGCGAACGGGGCAGCGGCGAGCGGAATGAGGCGCATGACGGCTCCTTTTGGTTCGGGCGCAGGTGAGGTCCCCGCCGCCCTCGGTCAAGGGGCGCGGCTGGGTTATGCTGGCTCCATGTCGATTCGCCCCACCGCATTCGAGTTCTTCGCCGGGGGCGGCCTGGCGGGTTTGGGACTGTCCGCCGCCGGCATCGACACCGTCTTCGCCAACGACATGGACGGGGCCAAAGCGCGCGCCTTCACGGCCAATCATCCACATACCCCGTTTCGTCAGGGCGATATCTGGACCCTGACCATCGACGATCTGCCGGGACGGCCCGACATGGCCTGGGCTTCGTCGCCCTGTCAGGACGTCAGCCTGGCGGGCGCGCGCGGCGGGCTGGAGGCTGGGCGATCGGGCGCCTTTTGGGGCTTCTGGCGATTGATGCAGGGTCTGGCGGCCCGGGGACGCGGCCCGCGCGTGATCGTGCTGGAGAACGTCATCGGCCTGCTGACTTCTGGTCAGGGGCTGGATTTCGCGGCCGTCTGCACGGCGATGGTCGAGGCAGGCTATACGGTCGGCGCGCTGGAGATGGACGCCGCTCACTGGCTGCCCCAGTCGCGCCCGCGTCTGTTCGTGGTGGCCATTCAGGGCGAAGCGCCGCGCGCGGCCGGTCCGACCCAGCCCTTCCATTCAGCGCGTCTGGTCGCCGCCCACGCACGGCTGCCCGAGGCGGTCAAGGCGGCCTGGGCCTGGTGGTCGCTGCCTGCGCCGCCGCAGCGCAATCTGGACCTGGCGGCCATGCTGGAGCCCGACGACGCCGTCTGTTGGCTGGATGATGCGGACGCTATCCTGGCCCTGGCCCTGGCCGCGCCGCTGCACCGCGCCCGGATCGCGTCGGCCCTGGCCTCGGGCCAGCGCTGCGTCGGCGCCGCCTATCGCCGGGTGCGGACCGAGAACGGCCATAAGGTCCAGCGGCTGGAAATCCGGTTCGATGGCCTGGCGGGATGCCTGAGGACGCCGGCCGGCGGCTCGTCGCGTCAATATGTGGTGGTGTGCGATCGGGGCTTGGCGCGGGTTCGGCGGCTGACCGGGCGCGAGGCCGCGCGGTTGATGGGCGTGTCTGACGACTATCGCCTGCCGTCGAGCGAAAGTGCGGCGCTGAAGCTGATGGGCGATGCAGTCGCCGTCCCGGTGGTCAGGGCTTTGGCGGAGGGGCTGTTGCTGCCCGCGCTGCTGGATCGACGCGCGGCGGCCTGATCGGGCGACGGCGGCGGAACTGCACCTCGACGAAAAACAGTGCAATGCGTGCAATCTCACGTCAGAATATTGTTTTTGTTGGAATAAAACTTGGCGTCTAATTGCACCCATACAAGAAAGTGCAATACGCTCAGTGAAGTTGGACTCCGAAAAACAGCCCAACGAGTCCAAGTCGTGCGGATGGCGATTTCAAAGACCGGGCCGGCATCATAATCCGGTCTGGGGTCGCGCGAAGGAAGATGACGATCCAGCGGACTAATGAACTGAAAAGGCCGCGTTTCTTTTCGCACAATAGGATAGGTGGGCTGTCCGAGAAGGCTTGAGGCCTCGCAGATCGTGCCTGACCCGCCGTGGACCCTCGGGAAAAGCCCGAGGGTGACGGTCTTTTTTGCCTTAGCGCTGGACCCACTGACCCTGGGCGTTGCGGTACCATTGGCCCGAGGAGATGCGGGGCAGCAGCTGGGCCTCGAACATCCGGGCCCCGGCGACATCGGCCGAGGTGCCGGCGTCGGCGGCGCTGCGGGCGTAGGCGGCGCGGCGGCCGGAGTTGGTGGCATCCACGGCGGCGCGCAGGCTGGCGTCCGAGGTCGGGGTGCGGAAGCCCAGATAACCGTCGGCCTGCTCACCCACGGTGCCGGCGGCCTTGGCCTGGTCGATCTGCGCCTTCTGGGCGCTGGTCTGAGCGAGGGCGGCGCCCGCGACGCCCAGAGCCGCAACGGCGGCGCCGATGACGAAGAGTTTGCGGAAGGTCATGTCAGCCTGTCCCTTTCAGAGAGAAGCGGGAAATCAGAAGAGGTTGGGGTTCTGCTGCAACAGCTGCTGCAGCTCCTGGTCCAGACGAACGCGCACGTCGGCGTCCAGCTTGGCGTAGATCTGGATCGGCGCGACCTCAAGACGGATGGTCGGGGCGCAGGCCGCGAGAGCGACGACGACGGCTCCGAACCCGAGGCCGGCCAGTTGGCGCTTGTGGATCATGACGTGGGCTCCGGTTCGGCCGAGGGTGATGTCTCTAATAGCACGCCGTCCAATGAACGCGCGCTGAATGGTGAAGTTCAATCGGCAGGCGCCGGAATGGGCGTGGCGTTGGGCGCCGGGACGGGCGCGGGCGTCGCCTCCTGCTGACCCTGGCGGGCGCGATTGACGGCCAGCAGATCCGAGATCAGCTGGTTGGCGTTCAGGGTCGTGTCCAGCGTCAGGTCGATCTGGGTGTTGGACGGCAACGGCAGTTTGCGGTTCAGGAACTGGCGGCTGATCAGTTCGCCGATCGTCAGCCGAAGCTCTTGGCGCTTGGGCGGATCGTGGCGGCCGCGGATGTGGAACAGGACCGCCAGACGCCCGCCGTCCAGGCTGTTCACATCGGCGCTGAGCTGATCGAAGGACAGGTTCTCCATCGCCTGATAGGCCAGGTCCTCGACGACGTTTTCGGACACCTCGCCGCCCCCGCCGCTGGCGGCGACGTCGGTCAGGACGTCACGCTTGATCGACAGGCGGCCCGGCTGCACGGCCTCCAGCTTGCCGGCGGTGATCTTGAGCCCGCGCTTGGGGTCCATGATGAAGGGCAGGCGGCCCGAGACGACGGCGTCCAGCTCAACCTTGTCGTCAAAGCCGGTGTCGGCGACGATATCGCCCAGCTGCACCCGGTCCAGCACGATCACGCCGCTGTACGGCTGGCTGGCGTCCAGCGGGACGGTGAAGGGCTCGACCGAGACGGTCCCGCCGCCGGCCACGACCTGAGCGCCGTCGATCAGCACCCCCGCCTCATTGATCGAGAAGGTCACGTCCAGCGCCGTGACCGCCGTGCCGACGGCCAGGCTGTCGGCCGTCAGCTTCTGGTTCGGGGCGGTGATCAGGGGCGTCAGGCTGCTGAAGACGATGTCGCCGCGCAGGCCCTTCACCGCCCCGGCCGGACTGACGAAATCCAGGCCCGGCGTGACCAGATGGCCGCTGGAGGTCGGTTCGGCGTCCTTGGTCCAGTCGAAACGTCCGTCGAAGCTGACGGCGCCCTCGACCGGCGACTGCAGGAAGTCGGCGGCCAAGGGGCTGAGCATCGCCGGCTGAAGCCCATGCTCGGCGAAGGTCACGTTCGGGGCGGTGATGACGATGCCGCCCGAGCCGCTGCGGCCATCATGCGCCAAGGTCAGGCGCCCAAGATCATAGGCGGCCGCCGCGCCCGTGCCCTTCAGATCGAAGGCGCCGCTCCAGCGTTCGTTGGCTAGCGTCGCAGATCCTGTGGCCGAAAGCGGTTCGAACCGTTCCGGCGTCAGGGCGTCGATGACGCGGGCGGCGGCCACATTGGCGGTCAAACCGATGCCCGCCTTGGTCCCATCGACGGTGACACGGCCCGCGGCGTCGGCGAACCGCATACCGAGGAAGGGCGCCTGGGCCGAGACTTGGGCGAAACCGCCCGCGACGCGCCAGACGCCGTCCTTGGACGTCAATAGCGGACCGCCCTGGGGACACAGTTTGCCGGCGACCTGATGGACATCGTTCTCGTCCAGCTCCAGCCGCTCGACGGTCAGGTCGACGCAGTCGGATGTCGCATAGGTCAGCCGGCCGGCGTTCAGGGCCAGGACGCCCCGCGTCCGGGCGTCGATGCCGCGCGCCAGATCGAAATCCAGTCGGGCGCGACCGTCCAGCGTCGCTTCGAACCCGCCCTCGGTCAGGCGCCAGTTCGGGACCGCGACCGCCAGTTCCGGCAGGCCCTTGCCGCGCGTTGCGGTCAGGGTCAGCGCCCCGCCGCCCAGCCGCCCCGGCTCGGCCTGATAGGCGCCGCCCTGACCCTGGGCCACCGTCAGGACGCCGCCGTTGGCGGGCGTCAGGGTGACAGGACGCGACAGGGATACGGTCGTGCCGGCCGCGCCCGTGGCGAAGCGGATGGCGGGCGCGTTCAGGGCGAAGCGTCCCAGCGCGCGCTTCATCTCGGCCAGCTCGGCGATGTCGTCCGGGCCGACCGCGCCGAACAGGGGCCAGGCCCCGTCCGCGGCGCGAAGCGATCCGTTCGCCGCGATCTGAATTCCGCCGTCGCTGACCACGTCCAGATTCAGGTCGGCGCGGCCGCGCTTCAGCGCCAGGTCGCCGAAACCGAAACGGTCGAAGGTCGCGCTCAAAGGGCCTGTCGCCTCGAAGGCCGCATCCTTGCCGCCCAAGGCCAGGTCGCGCGACGTCAACGACAATCCGCCGATCGTCGTCTGACCCGTCCGTCCCGAACCGGCGGTCAGGGCCAGCGGCCCCTGCATGCGCCAGCGCACGTCGTCGTCGCGCGACATCGTCAGCTTGCCCCGCGTCGCCGTCGCGGCGACATCGGCGATGCGCAGGTCCGCGCCCTCGACGGCCGCCGCCTTCAGCGCGGTCGTGACTTCGCCGTCCAGCCGGAAGGTTTCGATCCAGCCGGAGACGACGCCGTCGAACCGGGCGGCGACATCGGCGCTGCGGGCGCTGAGCGTTGAGGTTCCCAGGCGCTCGCCCGCCAGGCGGGCGTCCAGAACCGCCCGGCCGTCGCCGCGCCGCGTCTTCAGATCCGGATAGGGCAGATCGCCGCTCAGCGTCAGCGCAGCCCCCTGCCCTCGGGCCGCCGGTGTCGCGAAGCTGTCGGCGGCGGCCGACAGTTTGATCGCCATCCGGTCGCCGGTCGTGGTCAGGTCCAGAAGTCCGGTCAGGCCCTGGGCCTGCGTTTCGCCGCTCTTCAGCGCGGCTTTCGGCAGGCGCGCCGCCAGCCGCATCAGCTTGCCGTCGTCAATCCGGGCGTCAGCCAGCAGATCGACCGGCCCGTATTCCGTATTCAACCGCCCGCGGCCGCCCTCGACGATGACCAGGGGCCCGCGCGAATCCGGGCGCGGCGGTCCGCCGGTGAACTCCTTGATCAGCGGGTCAAGCGAGCCGAACGACAGTTTTCCACCCTTCCAGCTGGCCCGGACGACCGGTCGCAGTAGGCGGATGCGGCTGGGGGTCACGCCTAGGCCCGACCTGGACCACGGCAGGGCGACGGCGTAGTCGACCTCGGCTCGCTCGACCACGACATCCGGATTGTCGGGATCGCCGATGCGGATGCGGCCGACGAAGCCGTCGATCTCGATCCGCTCCACCTCGACATCGGCCGGGATCCCGCGCTGGTCCAGCCAGCCGACGAGGACATTGCGGGCCACCGAGCGGCGATTGAGATAGATCAGGGCCGCCACCACGCCGATCAGCAGCGCCAGGATCAGAACGCCGACTGCGACGGCGCGCAGGATGCGACGGGTCTTGGCCTGCGGCTTTGGCTTTGGCTTGGACGGTGTGTCGGTCAAACGGATCGATCGCGTGATTGAAACAGCGGGCCGCCCACCTTGGTCATCCTTGTCCTCAGCACAAGATCAAAGCGTGACGGTCGGTTGTCGGCGCCCGCTTCCTGCCGGTCAAGCTAGGCCAGATAACGGCGAATCAACCGGTCGGGATCCCTGCACCGTCGAGCTTTGTCTGACGCACGTTAACCGTTTGTAACGGTCTGCTTTCCAAAATGAGACAAGCGCGGTATAGGACCGCCTTCGCGCCACGGGCGATACGGCGCGATCTTCGAGAACGAGTAAAGCTTTGGCGCCGAAGGCGTCGCAATACGACGGGGACCGATGGCTCAGTTCGACCCACGCCGCCAGCCGATGCGGCTCGCGCCGCACATGCTTACGGCGGCAGCTGCAATCTCGGTGGCGATGCTCGCTGGTCGAGCCTATCAACCCGCTCAGGCCGAAGAAGTTCCCGCCCTGACCTCGGCCCAGATGGCGGCCATGGAAGCCAAGGCCTTCGCCGCCGCCAACGCGCCCGCCGGCCTGACCGCGCCCGAGGCCGTCAACGTCCAGATCCGCCGCGGCGAAACCTTCGAGCAGGCCGTGCGCCGCACCGGCGTCGCGCCCGAAGAAGCCAGCGCCGTCGCCGCCACCGTGGCCAACGCCTTCGATCTGGCCGATCTGCGCGCCGGACTGAAGTTCGAAACCGCCATCGCCAAACCGCGCAACGGCCGGGGCGACGCTCGCCTGATAGGCCTGACCATGCGCACCGGCCCGGCGTCGCAACTGACCGTATCGCGCAGCTTCGACGGCGCCCTTCGCCTGCGTTCGCTGGAAGAAAAAGTCACCCACGAGACCGTCGTCCTGAAGGGCGATGTCGAGCGCAGCCTGTCCGCCAGCGCGCGTGAGCTGGGCGCCACCGCCTCCATCGTTCGTTCGGCCAGCCGCCTGTTCGCCACCAAGTTCGACATGCAGCGCGACATCCGCGCCTCCGACGAGTTCACCATGGTGTTCGACCGTGAAGTGACCGAGGCCGGCCGCACGGTGGACGTGGGCGACCTGATGTACGCCGAACTGCGCGGCGTGACCTTCTATCGCTTCAAGCCCGCCGGCGCTAAGGAGGCCCAGTTCTTCGATTCGAACGGCAAGAACCTGCGCTCCGCCATGATGCGCACGCCGCTGCAGAGCTTCCGCCGCGTGTCTTCCAACTTCGGTTTCCGCACCCACCCGATCTCGGGCTACAAGAAGATGCACCAAGGCATCGACTTCGCCGCCGGAACCGGCACGCCGGTCGTGGCTCCCGCCGATGGCGTGGTAGTCGAGGCGCGCCGCTGGGGCGGCTACGGCAACTGGCTGCGCATCCGCCACAACAACGGCCTGGAAAGCGGCTACGGCCACCTGTCGCGCTACGGCTCGGGCATCCGCGCCGGCCAGCGGGTCAGCCAGGGTCAAATCGTCGCCTATGTCGGTTCGACCGGCGCCTCCACCGGCCCACACCTTCACTATGAGCTGTGGCGCGGCGGCCAGCGGATCAATCCCGCCGGCGTGCGCACCCAGGAAGGCACCGAACTGGCCGGCGCCGATCTGACCGCCTTCCGCGCCGAAAAGGCCCGCATCGACCGCATCATCGCCTCGGGCGGTCAAAAGCGTCCGGCCATGCAGCAGGCCTCGGCCGAAGGCCTGCGTCCCGCCCGCGGCTAAGGGTCAGCCGACCAGACGCGGGGTCGCGCGCCCCAGCATGGGGCAGGACAGGCCGTGGACCGTCACATCGGCCTCGCCCAGCTTCAGGCCCAACAGGTCCAGCACGGGATTGAGCGCGCCGTCCAGCACCGGCCCCAGCGGTTCCAGCAGCCGCCCCAGGGCCTTGGTCAGGTCGCCTAGCCCCAGGCCCAGGCCGATCACGTTCACATCCACGTCCAGTCGCGCCAGCAGGCTGGCGACCGCCCCGCTGGCGAAGCTGCGCGAGGCCATGGTCTTGGTGCGCTGATTGTCGATGTCGCCCGCGTCGAACCTTAGCGGCCTGAAACCGATGTCCGCCGCCTCGACATCGGCCTTACCGGTGATGCTGACGAGGCCCAGGACCGACAGCAGGGTCGCGCGCTGGGGCGTCAGCGGGGTCTTGAAATCGCCCAGCTTCGCCTCGTCCACCACACCGATCGATGCGCGCGCCAGGCCCGGCCGGACATCGACCTCGACCGCGCGCGTCGGATCGCAGGACAGCGACTTCAGTCGCGCCTCGGACGCCGCCAGTTCGATCAGGATCGGCAGTTCGACCCGCGCCAGACCCGACAGGGATTGCGCGGTCTTGGCCCGCACATAGAGCCGCGCCTGGGCCGTGCGGATGATCGGCTGGCCGTCAGCCGTCACCGTCAGCCACGGGGAGCGATTGGGCCGTTCGCCGATCGCCAGGCTGGTCTTCAGATCCGCCAGCCCCGCCGGCACGCCCTGGTTCAGCGCGATCTGTCGATCCCCGCCCCCGACCTCCAGCATGGCCATGACCAGATCCATGGCCGACACCGAGGCGTCCAGCCCCTCGCGGATCCCGTCCGGCGCGCGCGCCTCCAGCCCGATCAGATCGCCCAGCCTGACCTTCGTCCCGACCGAGGCCGAGGCCACCTTGCCCAGCGCCCCGCCGTCCTGGCCGCCCGCCACCCGCTCCAGCACCCTCAGCGCACGGCCGGCATCGACCTGGGTCGCCAGAAGCCGGTCGTAGTCGCCGACCTGGACGCCCAGATCGTTCGCCAGGGCGTCGGTAAACCCCAGCAGATTGATGTCCAGATCGATCAGACGACGATAGTCCATGACGCTGAGCGAGACCTTGGACCCGGTCAGGCCGCCGAGCACCTGATTGGCCACGCCGCCGTCCAGTCGCGCCAGACGCGACCCGATCGAGATCATGGCCTTGGGCGTCCCGCCGCCCGTCGTCGCCGTGGCCCGGCGGGTGACCCGCACCTGATCGCGGCCCAGCAACAGCGGCGTGAAGAACATCGGTGCGCGGCTGGTGACCTCGACCCGTGCGGCGTTCGGCTTCACGCCGCCCGTCATGAACCGGTCATTGCGCGCCTTGGCCGGGTCGGGGGTATAGACGCCCAGCGCCGTCGCCACCGTGACCGAGACGTCGGGCGCCACATTGGCCTCGACCGTCGCCTGGGCCGCGCGCAAGACCGCACCCTCGCCCTGCGCCAGGTTTCGCACCGCCGACAGCGCCGCGAGATCCGCCGCCCCCTGAACCCGGCGCGTGTGCAGAACCAGAACGCCCAGGTCGATCACCGCCGCCGTGAACAGACACAACAGACCGCCCGCGACCGCCGCGATCACCGCCACCGCCCCACGCCGATCGGCGCCGAACCGGAGAAGCAGACAAGGCGCCCGGACGCTCATCAATAGTCGCCCACATGGATGACCGCCGACCGCCGAATGACAGACGGCGGGCGCGGCAGCATTCCGCCCAGCGCCATGATCAGACTGTCGCTCGCGTCATAGGCCACGACGACCCGCAGGCGGCCGGCGTCCTCCATCACCTCGATGGTCGTGTGATCGGGGTTCAGCGCCACGCCTCGCACCGCCTCGCTGACCTCGCGCCGCGCCAGACCGTCGCGCTCGACTGGATCCAGCCCCCCGATCGCCGCCCTGGCTCCCTCCGACGCCAGGGCCTGAACCGACTGGGCCATCAAAAACCAGCCGCCATAGACGACGATGCCGATCAGCAGCAGGACCAGGATCGGCCCCACCAGCGCAAACTCCACCGCCGCCACGCCCTCGCGCCCGCGTCGCCTTGCAGAAGGAATGGGTCCGAACGTCCGCATGCCAACCTCACGGTTACCATCATGGGTTGTATGTCAGGCACAGTTAAGTGTTCGTGTGGCCGGCGCCATGTCCATTCTACGGCTTCTCGCAGGTACAATTGCGCGCGAGCACCAAGGCATCTGCCCGGCGCCAATAGCGGGCCGGGAGATTGCCACGAAAATCGGAGCGCCCCTGAAGGTGTAGCTCGATCAGCCGCTGCGTCGCGGACCGAACGGCATGTTCACGCAATGGCCGCCAAACGGAACCTAAGTCTCCGCCCGAATCGTGCGCCGGCCTAAAGACCCGCGAAGTCCACAGCCTTGGCGAATAGTTCGCCACGACTGCTGACGTCTAACTTGCGATAGGCATGTTTGATGTGAGTGCGCAGTGTCTCGATGGAGATGTCCTGCTTTTGAGCAATACGCCCCGTCTCCATCCCCGCCAACATCATCGTCACGATGTGTTTTTCGCAGGGTGTCAGGTGGTGAATCTGGAGCATTGCTTCGTACGAAACACGGTCCGCCATTCGGTGTGCGGCAAACCCTATGCTGTCGTCATCGCCGGGTATCAGTTGTTGACAGCGCAAAAGCCATTGTCGATCCGCATCCGTCGATGTGACCGCATAGATCGCTTGGCCGGGCACAGCGTCTCTTAGAAGGCGCGCCAGCGCTGCAGCCGTCTGAGCACTGTCGGAGACAAGATGGTCGTCAATGAGCCGGAACACGCCGGCGTCCTTCAACATTCGATAGGCGGCTTCGTTGGCCCAACCGATTCGTCCCGATCGCGATAACAACATCCTGGCGCGGGGATCGATGTTGACCCAAGCCGCGATGGCGCGAGACCAAGGCGGTATGAGATCGGCGTCATCGTCGAAGTTCAGGTTCGCCTGTCGTGGATCGCAGTCGCCGATTTCACTCCCGACAGCAAGAAAGCCCGTCACGCCCACAATCATCTCAACCCTCCCTCGTGGCTGGGCCTCGATGCTCGACACGTAAACAGCCATTCCAAGCGTCGAGCGTTCTCAGGCGCAGTTCACCACACCGTCCTATCCACAGACCGGGCCAATTGACATACCCGAGTTAGGGGAGTGACGGCCGTCGAAGCCGATCCAGCTCAATACCGCTCGCCAAGTGGCGTCGAACTTTCACACCAACACGCTGGCGCAGCTTCAAGGTGTGTCCTTGCACCACCAATAATGATGCGCAGATCGACTAAGCAATCATCGATAGTGTCTTTGACGATGCGACGCCGCCTCCAGCGGTGAATAGATGGTGACACCACGACATTGTGGCGCCCACCCAGTCTCATTGGGCGGGAAAATATTGAAAAGCTGGAGGATAATATGCGGACCTATATTATTGCAGCGGCGACTGCCGCTGCGGCCTTGCTGGCGATGCCGGCTGTGTCGAGCGCACAGACCAATGTGACCGTCTCGACCACCGTGACCAACTTCTGCGGCATCGGCTTGGCCAATGTTGCAGGCGGAAACGTCGCGGTCGCCAACGGCGTACGTCAGAAGGTCACCACATTGCGGATGTCGTGCAACGCCGCCAGCGGCGCCAAACTGACATCAAGCGCCGCCAACGGCGACTTCAAGTCGGCGGCAGGCAAGCTGATCAACTACGATTGGGATCTGTCCGTGCCGGAAATCCCCAGCCTGGGCTTTGCGGCCAACGACACCTATCCCGGCGAACCTGCCCAAGTCACCAACTCTGGCGGCTACAGCCAAAAACTGGCTGACGGCGTCTTCGGCGATCTGTTCCTGAACCTCTGCTACAACGTCCCCGGCGGCAGCGGTGTGGGCGGAACGCAGGGCGATCCGAGCAACCCCGGCTCTTCGGGTTGTGCTGCCTCCCCCTCGGGTCCAGGCGCCGCTTCGGCTCCGGCCGGAACCTATACGGAAACCTTCACCTTCTCGCTCGATCCCGCTTGATCGTCGCGAAATGCAGGGGCCGCCCTCGGACGGCCCCTGCTTCTTCGTCAGAAGTCTGACAACACAACGGGGGCAACAATGACACGTCGTGTATTCGCGACACTGATGGCCGCAACGGCTTTAACGACAGTCCTGATGGCAGGCGCGACTGCACCGGCCGAGGCCATGGACGTGTCGCCCATGATCTCGAAGATCACGCCGTCCGGCAATGGGTCCAGCTATCGGATGACCGTCAGGAACGACAGCGCCACACCGGCGACGGTCGAGATCGAGACCTATCGCATGCAGGTTGATGATAACGGCGCCCGGTCTCTGGTCGAAGACGACAAAGACATCACGGTGTTTCCTGTCCAGTCCGTCATCCCGGCCAATCGCGAGCAGGTGATCCAAGTCCGCTACACAGGCGACGCTACAGAAGAGGGCCGTATGTATCTGGTCCGCGCAGCTCAGTTGCCGATCAATATGCAGACAACGCCCAGCGACGGCGGCGTCGGCGCCGACATTCAGGTCGCCTTCACGATCAATACCTATGTGTTCGTGGCCCCGCCCAGAGCGCGCGCCGAAGTGCAGGTCACTGCCGTGTCGCGCGAGCCGAACGGCGACGTCATCCTGACCGCCCATAATTCAGGGACCGGCTTCGCCTATATCCGCGAGTCCAAGATTATCCTGAAGACGGCGGACGGACAGTCGCATGAGGTGCCGGCCGCCGAAGTGGATGTCGGACAGGTCAGCGTGATCGCCGGCGGCGCCACGCGGCAGGTGAAGATACCGGCGGCCCTCGCCGCATCGGCATCCGGCGACCTCACCGCTTCCATCGTGCTGCTGTGAGGGCCGGCGATGGCCCGCGAGTCCCTTAAGGGCGGGCGGTCCGGAGCGCGAAAGGCTTTCCGCCGCATCGGGGCCGTCGCCTGTATGGGAGGCGGATTGGCTACCGTGGCGCATGCCGCTCCCGTCGTGCTGACCGATGAAGTCATGCGCACGGCGCCGCCGGACTATTCCGCCGTCGTAGCCATCGATCGAGGCGAAAGCGAACGCCCAGTCACCGAAGCTTCGCCGCCCATTCAGGACCAGTCTGCTTCGGTCAGGCCGTCCTCGGTTTTTACCCCGATCCAGGGACCCCTAACGCTCGACGGCAAATATCTTGGCGACATCAGCGGCTCGGTCGACGCCCAGGGCCAAGGATTGGTGGATGCGACAGCCCTGCTGGACCTGTTGCGGCCTCAGATCGGGTCCGAACTCTTCACCACCCTGACAGGCCGGATCGCGACACAGACGAAGGTCAATATGGCGGACCTTGTCACCGACACCTTCTCTCTAATCTTCGATCCTCTTTCCCTGACCTTCGTGGCGACATCCACGCCGGAAAGCCGCGCACGGCGCGATGTCGGCTTCTCCCAGACCCCGGTGATCGACCCTGCCGCCTTCGATCAACCGGCGGACTTTTCGGCTGGCGCGAATATCACCCTGGCCCAACTCTACTCCCACACCGACACTCGTTTTTCGCCGCTGCAGGGCGGCGTCGATTTTTTCGCCAACCTCGGCGGGTTTGACGGCGTCACGCTGACCACCGGCGTCGATTACGACGGGAACAACACGCAAGGCCGCTGGCAGCGCCGCGAAATCCGTCTGACCAAGGACGTCTTCAAATCCGCCGTGCGTCTGACCGCCGGCGAGTTCTCGCCCCCCATCGACAGTTTTCAGGGCTCGCAAAGGTTGTTGGGGCTATCGGCCGCACGCGCGTATTCGACTATTCGACCCTTCCAGAACGTGCGTCCCGCAGGGCGCCGCCAGTTCATCCTAGACCGTCCGGCCTTGGTCGTCGTCGAGGTCAACGGCGTGGTGGCGGAACGGATTCGCCTGGACGCCGGCCCCTACTCCATTGGCGACTTTCCCTTCGCGCAGGGCGCCAACACGGTTCGCCTGCTCGTCGAAGACGACAGCGGTCGGCGCGAGATCGCTGTGTTCGACCTTTTCGGCGGCGCCGGGCTGCTGGATCGCGGCGTGTTGGATTTTGGGGTGTCGGCCGGACTGCTGGAAGAAGGCGGAGATCTTCAGTACGGCTCGACGCTGGCCGCGAGCGGCTTTGTTCGCAAGGGCCTGTCCGATGTTTTGACCGTCGGCGTCAACGCTCAGATCGCCGACCGAAAGGGGCAAGCCGGCGCGATAGCGACGTGGGGTTCCAAACTGGGTCTGATCCAGCTGAGCAGCGCCGCCAGCCACAACGGCGACACCGGAAGAAACGGCTACGTCGCCTCTATCGACTATCTCCTCGAAAGGACTTTGGGCAAGACCGCTGATGCGCGCCTTGTGGCGTCGGCCCAGGCGACCAGCCGCTATTTTCAGAGCGCTTTCGATCCGTCCGCTTTCAACAACGAGAAATGGCGCGCCGCCGCGCGGCTGCTTGTGCGTTTTCGTGACTATTCGATCAGCGGCGGCGTCGCCTTCGTAAAGGGTCGCAAACAAAAAGATCGCACCGATTTCAGCCTGGGCCTGGGCCGCACTTTCCGTCGTTTCGCGGTCAATCTGGCCTGGCAGCGCGGGTCCACCGAAGATGGCCGCGACGAGGACCGCTTCGGACTGACGCTGACGTCGCGCTTCGGCGGGCGCTGGAGCACCACCGCGCGCTACGACACCGACAACGACCTGCGTGAGGTTGGGGTGTCACGCGCATCTTCGGGCCGCCTCAACGACTTGAGCGGCGACTTGCAGCTGTCGCAAGATCGAACCAACCAAGCGATCACGGCGGACCTGCGCTACATCAATAATCGGTTCGACGCCGAACTCGTATCGAACCGGCTAGTTTCGTCCGAGCCCGGCGGGGTCACGCGCCAGGAGTCGTTGTGGCGAATGTCGACGATGATCGGTTATGCCGGCGGCGCCTTTGGCGTCGGACGTTCGGCGCGCGAGGGCTTCGTCATCGCAACGCCCCACCCTACCCTCTCCCGTTCGCGCATCAAGCTGACGGATTCCAGCGGCAATACGGTCGCGCACAGCGGATGGCTGGGTCCGGCTCTGGTCGGGTTGGATCGCGGCTATGGCGTCAATCGCTACGAGATCGAGGCCGATCCGTTGCCGCAGGGCTATGACCTGGGCAGTGGCGTCATCAACATCTTCCCGGGCTACGGCAACGGGTACCGCTTCGTGGTGGGTAGCGACGCGTCGCGCACCGCGCGAGGCGTCCTGATGTCCGCCAATGGGCCGGTCGCTCTGGCCGGCGGCGTCATCCAAGCGGTAGGCGCTCCGGCTGATGCCGAGGGCAAGCCCTTCTTCACCAACCGCTCCGGGCGTTTCGTCGCCGATGGCCTGGCTCCGGGTCGCTATCGCCTGGTGATCCAGGGCGCCGTGGTGGGAGAATTCGTGATTCCCGAGAAAGTGGAAGGAACAGTCGATGTCGGCGAAATCCGCACGTCTCCGCCGTCGCCGTAGGCGCAAGGCGCAAGGTGACCGAAAGATCCGGGTTCCAACCTGGTCTGAAACGCTGACCGTCATCGTCTCGCTGGTCTTGGCGGCTATCCTGGCCGTGACCGCCTCCAAGGCGAGAGCCTGCGACCTTGCCCTGACCCAGAGCCCCAGCACTGTCGTCATCAACTACAATCCCTTCGCTGCGGGACCGCCGAGCGGCGCCATCGATCTGGGTCTGAAGAACCAGGCAGACGAGGTCTGCGAGCTGCGGCTGTCCGTTGTTGACGACGGCGGGGCGATTGTTTCCGGGCTGGCCCTTGGGGGCGTGGGGGTGCAGTTCCGCCCGAGAGAGGCGTCGGGGCTTCAGACGTCTGACGTCGAGCCTGGCGTCTTCCGCTACACTCTCGCAGGCAAGGCGACAGGTCAGGCGCAGCTGGACGCCGCCATCGTCGTGGACGCCGTGCCCGACGCTGGAACCTACGCCACCGACCTGAAGCTGCTGGTCAAGGACGCTGATGGAACGGCTTTGCTTGCCCCAATCCCGGTCCGTATGCAGTTGGTCTCCACGCCCCGAGCACAACTGAATCTGGCTGGAGCCGCCGGCGCCTTTGGTTCGGCTTCCAGTGTGGAGGTGGTCGATTTCGGTGACGCCTCTACCGGCCTGACGCGGCGCATTTTCATCCAGGTCCGCGCCAACGCACCGTCGGTCATCGCGATCACGTCCGAACATCGCGGCCTGATGCAGCGTCAGGGCGACGCGGAGACACCGTCCACCGTCGCCTACGCCGTCGAGTTGGACGGGACATCGGTCGATCTACAGGCGCCGTGGACCAAGGAGGTCGATCCGCCCCGCACCCTCGCCGGCATGTCGCTGCCGATGCTGTTCACCTTGGGCAAGATCAAGGATCAGATGGCTGGTCGCTATCAGGATGTGCTCGCCATCGACATATCGCCCCGCTGACGAGAGATACCCCATCATGGTTAGCCCATAGCGGCGATTACGACCCGACCGTCAAACTGGTAACAAAGTTAACACGATGAGCCGGCTGTTTGGAGGAGCCGGCACACACAGATCGTAAGCTTGAGGCTGACAGCCATATCCGGGTTTGGACGGCCTGCAGAAATGGGTGGCGCAAATGTATGAGCAAAAGATAGCGGCGTCGTCGCGAACAGACGGCCGTGCTGTTTCAGCAATCCTGCAAGGAGAATTTGGGCAGCGCCGGACGCCAATCAGATCAACCGGAAATCCGACACCTCTGCCCCGTGCGGACTGCACCGCCTGGTTCGAACATGACATTCTCGCCCGGTTCGTTCTGGATCCTCAAGGCTGCGTGATCCACGCCAACGCCAATGCCAGAGCCATGATTGCAGCGGGTGTGCTGGGCGCTGGCGGGGCCTTTATCTGCCCCTCCCATCGCAATCGTGGCGAGTTCGACGCCTTGGCCAACCGTCTGCTGGAAGGACGACAATCGCACGGCCGCCTTCTGTTTCGCGCCGGCGATGACGCCTGGTGCCTGCTGGATCTGGCGACGGCGCCCGATGCGATCGACCGCATCTTCGCCACGGCGCGCCCGGCCCACTGCATGGGCGTGGAGGTTATGGAGCCGCTGCGCGCCATCTTCGGTCTGACCCGGGCCGAACTCCTGGTCCTTTCCCATCTGACCCAAGGCGAGGCCCCGAAGGACATCGGCCGAAAGATGGATATGTCGATCCACACCGTGCGCGCCCACCTGCGCGCCATCTGCATGCGCATGGGCGTCAAAGGCATTACCGGCGCCCTGAGACTGAGTTTTCAACTTATAAACTGACGCTGGTTTCGCAAAGCCATCAAAACCGTCCGCCGCGCTCCCATGTCTTCCATCAAGACAAACGATGGACCGGGCCACATAACTTCGGCGGCGCGGTTCGCGAACCGGTGACGTGCTGGATGCCGATTAGACCATACGAGCCGAGCGCCGACTTCAAAGAATGGTGCAAAACGACTGTAACCACGCGTCCATGAACACGCGCGCTGATCATCAAGTCATTGGAAGAAGTGGCGCACCCGGAGCGATTCGAACGCCCGACCCTCAGATTCGTAGTCTGATGCTCTATCCAGCTGAGCTACGGGTGCGGCTGCCTTGCGGCGAGGGCGGGTCTTTAGCCGGTGGATCGGGCGGACGCAAGCGGGGGAATGCAGTTTCTGCGTCTGAAGCGGTTGGCGTGGCGGCTGCGACGGCTTAGGCCTGTCTGACGCTCCCCTGCTTTCGGATCTTCCATGCGTTTCTTCCGTCGCCAGATCGCCGCTGTGCTGGTCCCCGTCCTCATGGCGGGATGCCAGACCGCGACAGACATCCACGGCGCGCACTCGCCGACGACAGCGTCGCCGCCGGCCGTGTCGGCCCCGTCGATTGCCGCATCGCCCGGTCGGGGGCCGTTCGTGGCGGCGGCGAATCCGCTGGCGGTCGAGGCGGGGATGGACGTGTTGCGGCGTGGGGGATCGGCCGTGGATGCGGCGGTGGCGATCCAGGCGGTTTTGGGGTTGGTGGAGCCGCAGTCGTCAGGCCTGGGGGGCGGGGCCTTCCTGATGAGCTATGACACCGAGACCGGGACCGTCACGGCCTATGACGGGCGCGAGACGGCGCCGGCGTCAGCGACGCCCGAATTGTTCTATGAGGACGGCAAGCCCCTGTCCTTCATCGACGCAGTGCTGTCGGGCCGCTCGACCGGGGCGCCGGGGGCGGTGGCCATGCTGGCGATGGCGCAAAAGGATCATGGCAAGCTGGCTTGGCGTGATCTGTTCGGGGACGCCGAACGGCTGGCGCGCGACGGTTTCACGGTCAGCCCGCGTCTGGCCGGAATGATCAATGGACGCAGTCCTCAGGCGCGGACGCGGTGGGCCAGCGCCTATTTCACCAAGCCGGACGGCACGCGGTATCAGGCAGGCGATACGTTGAAGAACCCCGCCTACGCCGACACGGTCGCGCGACTGGCGCAGCAGGGGCCGGGCGTCATCTATGGCGGGCCGATCGGGCGCGACATCGCGGCGGCGGTTCGCGAAGGACCGCGTCCCGGCGGTCTGACCGAGGCGGACATCGCCGGCTATCGGCCCTTGCGCCGCGACGCCCTTTGCCGGCCGTATCAGGCCTATGTGGTCTGCGTGCCGCCGCCGCCGTCCAGCGGCGTGGCGTTGCTGCAGTTCCTGGCCATGGCCGAGGCGACGCCGGATCTAGACAAGGGGGCCAAGAGCCCTGAAGCCTGGGTCGCGTTCGGGCGGTTGCAGCGGCTGATGTATGCCGATCGGGACCGCTATATCGGCGACAACGACTTCGTCGGCGTGCCGATCGCCGGTCTGCTGGATCCCGATTATGTCGCGTCGCGCGCGGCCCTGGCCCCGCAGGTGAACGGGCCGGTCGAGGCCGGCGCCCCGACGGGATCGCCGCCGCGCGGGGTCGACCAGACCGCCGAGCCGGGCGGCACCTCGCACATGGTCGTGGTGGACGCCTGGGGGAATGCGGTCAGCATGACCACGACGGTCGAGAGCATCTTCGGCAATGGCCGGATGGTCGACGGCTTCTTCCTGAACAACCAGCTGACGGATTTCTCCTTCACGCCGCAGGAGGACGGACGTCCGGCCGCCAATGCGGTGGCGGCGGGCAAGCGGCCGCGCTCGTCGATGACGCCGGTGCTGATTCTGGATCGTCAGGGGCGGCTGGTCGGCGCCATCGGCTCGCCGGGCGGGTCCAGCATCCTGGCCTATGTCGCCAAGGCCCTGGTCGGGACGATGGACTGGGGCCTGTCGATGCAGGAGGCGATCGCCCTGCCCAATCTGGTGGTGCGTGGCGAGATGGTCGGGGCCGACACCGACATGATCACGCCCGATATCCGCGACGCCCTGGCGGCGGCGGGCATGGCCCTGAAGCCCAACGCCACCGAGACCTCAGGCCTGCATGGCGCGATCTGGCGCGACGGTCGCTGGGACGGAGGGGCCGATCCGCGTCGCGAGGGCGTGGCGGTCTCGGAGGTTCGCTGAAGGCTCAGCGGCCGGGACGGATCGACAGTTGGAAGGCCAGCAGGCCTTCGCTGACGTCGGTGTCCAGGCCGTTCATGCCGCGCAGACCCTTGCCGGCGTCGATCTCGCGATAGACGACGCCGAACGAGGTCTGCATGTCGCCCTTGCGATAGGCCACGCCGATCGAGGCGTCGCCCAGGAAGCTGCCCTTGTCCTGGGTATAGCCGGAGCGCGCGTAGTCACCGTCGCGGGTGCGGGCGAAGTTGTAGCCGACGGCTCGGCCGGATCCGGCAGCATACAGATACCATCGCGGCCGCTCGCCGAACCGCTCGCGGCCGTTGGGGGCCAGACGATCCAGACCCTCGCCGATCTTGAGCGTGACGCCGGCCTCGGCCGAACGGCCTTCGCTGCCGACGCCCAGGCCCGCGTGGGGCGTCAGGCTGACTTCCAGGCCCGAGGCGGTGTGGCCGCGCGCGCCGCGGAAACCGCGCACATAGCGCAGATCATACGCGTCGGGGTCCAGTTCGGCCCGATCGACGGGCGTGACCGGCAAGGGAGAGCCGTCGGCGCGGCGCAGACGGCCGGCCGTCTCCAGCGTCACCCGGTCGGTGAAGTCGGTGCGATCGATCCAGACGTCGTTGCGCGTGCTGGCGGACAGGCCGGATCGGTCATCGGGACGGAAGGCGGTCGGGATTTCGATCTGGGCGCCGAACCGGGCGTCAGGTGCTATGCGGAAACTTGTCTGTTCAGTCAGGCGCGCCTCGACATCGGGCGAGGCGTCGAAGGCGTTGGGGGCCCAGGTCTGTGCGCAGGCGGCGCTCGCGCCGGCCATCGCCAACACGCCCCCAAAGCCGACAATACAGGCCTTTAATCGCATCCGGTCTCCCCACCGATCCGCTGGACACACACTGCAACCCTCAGGCGCAAGAGTCCAACGGCTTTTGGTCATGGTTTCGTCGCTTTTGAACGAGGACGCCCAGCAGCGGTTCCCAAACGAAAAAGGGCCCCGCTGTCGCGGAGCCCTTCGGGTCGTTTGGTGCAGATGGCCTTATTGGCAGGCCAGGCACTCGTCGTAGTCGGTCTTAGGCAGTGAGAAGAGATCCGGCTGATTGGGATCGATCACCTCTTCGGCCTTGTCCTCGGCGCCCGCGAAGGCGGCGCGCTGCACCGACTTGGAGCGTAGATAGTACAGCGACTTCACGCCGCGCTCCCAGGCGGACCAGTGCAGCATGTGCAGGTCCCATTTGTTCACGTCGCCGGGGATGAACAGGTTCAGCGACTGGGCCTGGCAGATTTCCGGCGCACGGTCGGCGGCCAGTTCGATCACCCAACGCTGGTCCAGTTCGAAGGCGGTCTTGAACACGCCCTTCTCATCCTCGTTCAGGGCGTCGAGGTGCTGGACCGAACCTTCGTTCTCCAGGATGGAGCTCCACACCGCCTCGGTGTTGATGCCTTTTTCGTCGAGCAGGCGCTCCAGATAGGGGTTCTTGACCGCGAACGAGCCCGACAGGGTCTTGTGGGTGTAGATGTTGGCCGGGATCGGTTCGATGCCCGCAGACGTGCCGCCGCAGATGATCGAGATCGAGGCGGTCGGGGCGATGGCCAGCTTGTGGCTGAACCGCTCCATCACGCCGCGCTCTTCGGCGTCCAGGCACGGACCCTTCTCTTCGGCCAGCAGGCGGCTGGCCTTGTCGGCCTCGCGGCGCAGATGCTTGAACAGGCGCATGTTCCACGACTTGGCCATGGCGCTTTCGAAGGCCACGCCCTGACCTTGCAGGAAGGAGTGGAAGCCCATCAGGCCCAGACCCACCGAACGCTCGCGCTTGGCCGAATAGACGGCGGCGGCCATGGCGGGCGGGGCGCGGCGGATGAAGTCTTCCAGCACATTGTCCAGGAACCGCATCAGGTCCTCGACAAAGCGCGGCTCCTCGCGCCATTCCAGGAAGGTCTCGGCGTTGACCGACGACAGGCAGCATACGGCGGTCCGGTCCACGCCCAGGTGGTCGCGGCCGGTGTGCAGCATGATCTCGGCGCACAGGTTCGACTGCTTGACCTTCAGGCCCAGGTCGCGCTGGTGCGGCGCCATCTGGCGGTTCACCGTGTCCGAGAAGATCAGATAGGGCTCGCCGGTCTGCATGCGGATGTCGAGCAGCTTGGTCCACAGCGAACGGGCGTCGACGGTCTTCATGACCGCACCGTCCTTGGGCGACTTCAGGTCGAAGGTTCCGCCGACCTTGACCGCTTCCATGAACTCATCGGTGACGTTGATGCCGTGGTGCAGGTTCAGGGACTTGCGATTGAAGTCGCCCGACGGTTTGCGGATTTCGAGGAACTCCTCGATCTCCGGGTGATGGATGTCCAGATAGACGGCGGCCGAACCGCGACGCAGCGAGCCTTGGCTGATCGCCAGGGTCAGGCTGTCCATCACGCGGATGAAGGGGATGATGCCCGAGGTCTTGCCCGCGCCCTTCACCTTTTCGCCGATGGAGCGGACGCCGCCCCAATAGGTGCCGATGCCGCCGCCGTTGGAGGCCAGGGCCACGTTCTCGTTCCAGACGTTCTGGATGCCGTCCAGGCTATCGCCCACCGCGTTCAGGAAGCAGGAGATCGGCAGGCCGCGATCCGCGCCGCCATTCGACAGGACCGGGGTCGCCGGCATGAACCACAGGCGGCTCATATAGTCATACAGGCGCTGGGCGTGTTCGGCGTCGTCCGAGAAGGCGGTCGAGACCCGCGCGAACATGTCCTGATAGCTTTCGCCCGGCAGCAGATAGCGATCTTCCAGCGTCTTCTTGCCGAAGTCGGTCAGCAGATCATCGCGCGAGCGGTCGACCTGGACCGATTTGACCACGGTCAGGTGGGGGCGCTCCGGCGTCGGCGTCGCCGCAACGCCTTGGAATTCCGTCGTCTTCAATGCCTCGCCGCCAGCCATGGTCATCTGCGTCCTGAACAAAAAATCGTTTGAGCCGCCCGCGCCGCGACCACATCATCTTGTGGCCTCTGCGCTCCCCGAGCCCACATATAGGGCGCATATGCCTAATGACCCGTCAACGGGTTGACGCCGACCATTGTGGGCGAATCGGTCGGACAAGTCTCAGCCGTCTGTTGAAAAGCCAGCACGCAAGCCAGCACGTCCGTTTTACGCGCCCGAGACAACGCGATCACGAACGCGTGATCGGAACGACTGCCCAGCTTGGCCGTTGGCTCGCCCATGACGCTTTCCGATGTCCGCGCCTTTTTGATACGCGTCCTGACGGTCGCCCGCACGGAGATCGCCGCGCTTCTGGCCCTGCTGGTCGTCGCCGGCGGCGTTCTCACCTTCGCCGGTCTCGCCGATGAGATGACCGAGGGCGAGGGCCAAGCCTTTGACCTTCATGTCCTGGCGCTGATGCGCCCCTATGCTGATGATCCGGGCCGACCGTGGGGGCCGTGGTGGCTGAAGGAGGCGGCGGCGGACATCACCTCGCTGGGCGGCATCTCGGTGCTGGGTCTGTTCGCCCTGATCGTGATCGTCTTTCTGCTAAGCCAGCGGAAATGGCTGTCGTCCCTGCTGCTGGTCGTGGGCCTGGCCGGCGGCGTCATGCTCTCGGAGGGTCTGAAGGCGGTGTTCGAACGCGCCCGTCCGCCCGCGGCCATGCAGGCGGTGGAGACGATCAACGCCAGCTTCCCCTCCGGCCACGCCCTGCTATCCACCGTCTTCTATCTCAGCGTCGCCGTCATGCTGACCCGCGCCTTCCCGCGCGAGCGTTTCAAGGTCTTCGTCCTGGGCGTCGGCATTCTGCTGGCCCTGCTGGTCGGGCTGACACGCATCTATCTGGGCGCCCATTGGGCCACCGACGTCTTCGCCGGCTGGGCGGTCGGCGCGGCCTGGGCCATGGCCCTGTGGCTGGTCGCCTATGGGGTGGCGCGCTGGCAGAAGCGCCACCGTGCGGCGCTGCAGGACGAAGCCTCCCCGATCGAAACCGCGCCCGACCCGACCAAAGTCTAGGCCCGCGATCCGCCTCGCGGCAGGCTAGTCTGAAGACATGTCGGAGACGCACGCCATGGATCACGCCGCCCTCTACGCCGAACGCCTGAAGACCCCCGACCAGGCCGCAGCCCTGATCGTCTCGGGCGCCAAGGTCGCCATGGGCCTTGGCGTGTCCCAGCCGCCCGCCCTGCTCAAAGCCTTGGCCGAACAGGCCGCGCGCGGCGAGGTGGAGGATGTGAACCTCTATTATCTGCTCTCGACCGCCATCGCCGGGGAGACGGTGCTGCGCTATGAACTGATGGACCGGATCCGCCCGTGGAGCCTGTTCCACAGCGCCATCGAACGCCGGCTGGAACAGCGCGCACACGAGGAGGGTCGCCCCAACCCCGTGCAGTTCATCCCCACGGGCTTTCAGCAGTCGCCCCGCCTTCTGTGCGACGAGGTCAAGGTGGACACCCTTATTTGCACCGTCTCGCCGATGGATGCGGACGGCTTCTTCTCGTTCGGCACCAACACCGACTATTCCAAACCGGTGTCGCAGACGGCGAAGACTGTGATCGTCGAGGTCAATCCGCACATGCCGCGTGTGTTCGGCGACTGCACCGTCCATGTGTCCAAGGTCGCCGGCATCGTTGAACATGCCGCGCCCCTGCTGGTCGTGCCGCGCGCCGAGCCTCAGCCGGCGGACATGACCATCGGCCGCATCATAGCCGGCCTGGTCGAGGACGGGGCGACGCTTCAGATGGGGATCGGCGCCCTGCCCAACGCCGTCTGCGACGCCCTGATGGACCACCGCGATCTGGGCGTTCATACCGAGATGCTGACGCCCGGCCTGGTCGAGCTGATGCAGGCCGGCGTGGCCAACCATGCCCGCAAGACCCTGCAGCCGGGCGTGGGCGTCTTCGCCTTCTCGATGGGCGACCTCAACACCTATGATTTCCTGGACGGCAATCGCGGCATGGAGGCCCATCCGGTCTCGTATGTGAACGACCCGGCCGTGATCGCGCGCAATGCGAAGATGATCTCGGTCAACGCCACGCTTCAGGTCGACCTGACCGGCGCCTGCTGCTCGGAGTTCCTGAACGGGCGCCAGTTCACGGCCGCCGGGGGCCAGCTGGACTTCGTGCGCGGCGCCTATGGGTCGGAGGGCGGCAAGTCGATCATCGCCTGTCATTCCACGGCGGCCAAGGGGACGGCCTCACGCATCGTCGCGCGTCTGGACGGGCCGGTCACCACGCCCCGCAACGACACCCACATCGTCGCCACCGAACACGGCTGGACCAATCTGAAGGGCAAGTCGTCCAGCGAACGCGCCCGCGCCCTGATCGCCTTGGCCGCGCCGGAGTTTCGCGACGGCCTGACTGCGGCGGCGCGCGAGCAGGGCCTGATCTGACGCCCCGACAACTTGAACGACGGCTTGATCTTGGGCCGTCCGTCGGGACTTCTGGCGTCATGAAGACCGTCCGCCTTCTGGCCCTGCTGTCCCTGCTCCTCGCCGCGCCTGTTAGCGCCAGAGCGGCGCAAGGCGCCTATGCGACCGATGGCGACTGCAGCGGCCGCCCAATGACCACCGTGCGCATGGCGCCCGGCTATTGCCTGGGACTGGTCTGGCAGGGCGCGGGGGCTGAGGGACCGCGAATGCCGCGCGGCCTGCTGGCGCTATCGAACGGCGACTGGTTGGTGACGGATCTGGGCAACTGGTATCCGGGCAATGGCGCGATCTGGCGGCTGTCGTTCGGCTACGACGGCGCACCGCGCTGGAGACGGCTGGCCCAGGGACTGAACATGCCGCACACGGCGGCGCGCGGGCCGGACGGGCGCATCTATGTGTCCGAGATGAACCGCATCCTGATGCTGGACCCCGACGCGGCCGATCCGGCGGCGACGGTGCGCACCGTGATCGGCGATCTGCCCGACAACCGGCTGCACGCCAATCGCCACCCGCTGTCCAGCTTCCTCTTCGACGCCAACGGCGACCTGCTGGTCAATGTCGGGGCCCCCAGCGACCGCTGCGTGGATGCGCGGGGTCGGACGCGCGCCAATGCGGCGGGCGCCTGCATCGACAGCGCGGCGGCGGCCCAGGTGCGGCGCCACGCTTATCTGGGAAATGGCCGCTGGGCCGAGGACAGCACCGTCTTCGCCTCGGGCCTGCGGAACTCCATCGCCCTCGTGCGGCACCCGTCGGGCACAATCCTGCAAGGCGAGAACTCGGTCGATCTGACCACGCCCGACCATCCCTATGACGAGATCAATGTCCTGCGTCAGGGCGGCCATTACGGCTGGCCCTATTGCGTCGATCTGGCGACGCCCCTGCCGGGCTGGAGCGCGGCCCAGGCGCGATGCGGCCAGCGCGACCGCCCAGCGGCCCTGTTGCCGCCCCACGCTGCGCCGCTGGACCTGATCTATTACGACGGGGCGATGTTTCCCGAACTGCGCGGCCGGCTGCTGATGAGCTGGCACGGCTATCGTCGCGCGGGCGGCCGGATCGTGGCGGGCGAGACGGATGGCGAGGGCCGCCCCCTGACCGATATCGGCGGCCGCTATGCCATCTATCCGCGCGGCGCCCCGTCCTATCCCGCCGGCGCGCCCAGCCTACGCGGCAAGGTTCTGACGCCGGGCTGGGACACGGTCGCTGGCCGTCAGCCGCGCGGCGCGCCGGTCGTGCTGGCCGTCGCCGCCGACGGATCGATCTGGGTCACGGACGACCGAAACCGGGCGATCCTCAGGATCGCCCGCAAGGACCACGCAGAGCCTTAAGAGCGGCTTCGCAAAAATCAGGCGTGGCTTAGAACGCGCCCATCGATCGGCCTGATTTCTGCAGAAGGCCAAACGGAAAGGACAATCATAATCGGCACGGTCATGCCCGAAGCCACCACCAAGACAGTCCACCAGGGAGATTGACCGAGATCCCGGAGCCTTCTGACGGTCAAGGCGCAGAACAGCCACAGCAGCGGCAGGGCCACTGCAAGAGAGAGCAATCCATCGAGCGCACCCGGCGACAGGCGGACGAGATCATCCAGACCGCGCCCAAGCACCATCCATGGCGCATCTAACAACTGGAAGACCGGGTCGCCCGAAGAGGCGGAAAGCGTCAAAATCAGACCGACGAAAGCAGCTGTCAGAAGACCGTAAGGCTTGCGACTTAGGCGGCCGGAAAAATGCAGCAAGGACGGCATCGGATTATCCTGCATCGTAATCGATGGAGACTCAGGATAATCCGGGCTCGCAACCCTGAGTCAAGCAAGACCGTCCCCCTCCGCTTGGAGAGCAGCTATCAGCTCTTGCGCGCGTCGCGCTTGGCCAGGACGCGTAGGCGCAGGGCGTTCAGCTTGATGAAGCCGGCCGCGTCCTTGTGGTCATAGGCCTGGACGCCTTCTTCGAACGTCACCAGATCCTGATCGTACAGGCTGTTGGGGCTTTCGCGGCCGATGACCGAGACATTGCCCTTGTACAGCTTGACCTTGACCGTGCCGGAGACGTTTTCCTGGCTCTTGTCGATGGCCGCCTGAAGCATCTCGCGCTCGGGCGAAAACCAGAAGCCGTTGTAGATCAGCTCGGCGTATTTCGGCATCAGCTGGTCCTTCAGGTGCATGGAGCCGCCGTCCAGGGTGATGCTTTCGATGCCGCGGTGCGCCGCGATCAGGATGGTCCCGCCGGGGGTCTCATAGACGCCGCGCGACTTCATGCCGACGAAACGGTTCTCGACCAGGTCCAGGCGACCGATGCCGTTGTCGTGGCCATACTGGTTCAGGGCGGTCAGGATCGTGGCGGGCGACATGGCCTCGCCGTTGATCGAGACGGCGTCGCCCTTTTCGAAACCGATCTCGATGACGGTCGCCACGTCCGGCGCGTCCTCAGGCGCGATCGTGCGCTGGTGGACGAACTCGGGCGCCTCGACCGCCGGGTCTTCCAGAACCTTGCCCTCGGACGAGGAGTGCAGAAGGTTGGCGTCAACGCTGAAGGGCGCCTCGCCGCGCTTGTCCTTGGCGATCGGGATCTGGTTCTTTTCGGCGAAGTCCAGCAGGGCCTCGCGGCTGCGGAACTCCCACTCGCGCCACGGAGCGATGACGCGGATGTCGGGCTCCAGCGCATAGTAGCCCAGCTCGAACCGGACCTGATCGTTGCCCTTGCCGGTCGCGCCGTGACAGACGGCGTCGGCGCCGACCTGACGCGCGATCTCGATCTGGCGCTTGGAGATCAGGGGCCGGGCGATGGAGGTGCCCAGCAGGTAGTCGCCCTCATATTGGGCGTTGGCGCGGAACATGGGGAAGACGAAGTCGCGCACGAACTCTTCGCGCAGGTCGTCGATGAAGATGTTCTCAGGTCTAATGCCCAGCTTCAGCGCCTTCTCGCGCGCCGGGCCCAACTCTTCGCCCTGGCCCAGGTCGGCGGTGAAGGTCACCACCTCGGCATTATATTCGGTCTGGAGCCACTTCAGGATGATCGAGGTGTCCAGCCCGCCCGAATAGGCGAGGACGACTTTCTTGACGGGCTTGTCGGCGGGGGCGGACATGGCGGCTCTTTCAGCAAGGGGCGGTCAGTCGGGGAGTTGACGCGCGCATAAGACCGGGGGTCCGGCGATGCAACCTTTTCCGGGTCGCGCGGGGGAGAACATGAACCTTTCGTCATGTTCCATTTGGTCGCGTTGCCAGGCGGCAGACCGGCGTTATGGTCCCCTTCAACTGCAATCCCGAGGATATCGCATGCGCCGCACTGGCTCTCTCGTCGCCGCCGCCGCCCTTCTGGCGGTTTCAACGCCTGTCTGGGCCTCCGTGGCTCCTGCACCGGCCGCCCAGGCTACTGGTCAGGCCGCCGCTCCCGCCGTCCAGGCCGCGCCGGTGTCGCAGCTGATCAATGAAGTCGACATCCCCTACACCAAGTTCACCCTCGACAACGGCCTGACCGTCCTGGTCCACGAGGATCACAAGGCCCCCGTCGTCGCCGTCTCCGTCTGGTACAATGTCGGCTCCAAGGACGAGCCGGCCGGCAAGACCGGCTTCGCCCACCTGTTCGAACACCTGATGTTCGGCGGCTCGGAAAATGCGCCCGGCAGCTATTTCACGCCGATGCGCAATATGGGCGCGACCGACATGAACGGCACCACCTATTTCGACCGCACCAACTATTTCGAGACGGTCCCGACCCCGGCGCTGGAACAGGCCCTGTTCATGGAAAGCGACCGCATGGGCTACATGCTGGGCGCCATCAGCCAGGAGACGCTCGATCTGCAACGCGGCGTCGTCCAGAACGAAAAGCGTCAGGGCGACAACCAGCCCTATGGCCTGAACCAGTACAAGCAGCTGGAGGCCTTGTTCCCCGAAGGCCACCCCTATCGCCACTCGACCATCGGTTCGATGGCCGACCTGGACGCCGCTTCGATGCAGACGGTGCGCGACTGGTTCACCTCCAACTATGGCCCCAACAACGCCGTTTTGGTGCTGGCCGGCGACATCACCCCCGCCAAGGCGCGTGAACTGACCGACAAATACTTCGGCCCGATCGCCAAGGGTCCGGTGAACAATCCCGCCCAGGCCCCGGTGCCGACCCTGTCCGCCCCGCTCAGCGAAACCACCCATGACCGCGTCTCGAACGCCCAGGTCGAGGTCAGCTGGGCCGTGCCCGGCATGCTGGACCCGGATTCGGTGCCGCTCAGCGTCGCCGCCTCCGTGCTGGGCGGACTGGCCTCCTCGCGCCTGGACAATGAGCTGGTGCGCGGCGAACAGACCGCCGTCTCGGCCAGCGCCGGCAACAGCGCCTTCCACCGCGTCGGCATCTTCGAGATGAGCGCCACGATCAAGCCGGGCGAAGATCCCGCCGCCGTCGAAGCGCGCATGCGCGAAATCCTGAACGGCCTGATCGCCAACGGCCCGACGCAGGACGAGATCAACCGCGTCGTCACCCAATACGCCTCGCGCCGCATCCAGGGCCTTGAACAGGTCGGCGGCTTCGGCGGCAAGGCCACGGCGCTCGCCGAGGGCCAGCTCTATGCCGGCGATCCGGAGTTCTACAAGAAGCAGCTGGCCGCCTACGCCGCCGTCACGCCGGCCCAGGTCAAGGCGGCGATGCAGAAGTGGCTGACCCGTCCGGCCTATACGCTGACCACCCTGCCCGGCCAGCGCGAAGCCTATCAGGAGGCGGCCGCCGCGCCGTCCGGCGCCAACCGCACCCCGGCGCCGGAAATCGAACGCAAGCCGCGCATGCCCAAGCCCGAGATCGGGCAGGTCGCCAACGTCGACTTCCCGGCCGTCGAGCGCACCCGCCTGTCGAACGGCATGGAGGTGATCTACGCGCAGCGTGACGCCACCCCGACGACGAAGATCGCGCTCGACTTCGACGCCGGTCTGGCCGCCGACGACCGGTCCAAACTGGGTCTTCAGACCCTGATGCTGGACCTGATGGACGAGGGCACCCGCACCCTGAACGCCACGCAGCTGGCCGAGGCGCAGGAAGCCCTGGGCGCAACCATCACTACCGGCGCGACGATGGACAGCTCGGTCGTCCAGCTGTCGGCGGTGACGCCGAACCTGAAGCCCTCGGTCGATCTGATGGCCGAGGTGGTGCGCAATCCCGCCTTCGCCCCGGCCGAGCTCGAGCGCCTTCGCGCCACCCGCCTGTCGCGCATCGCCGCCGAGCGCACCCAGCCGGCCGCCCTGGCCAGCCGCGCCCTGCCGGAACTGATGTACGGACCGAACAGCCCCTACGGCCGTCCGTTCAGCGGCAACGGCGACGAGGCCAGCGTCAAGGCGATCACCGACGCCGACATCCGCGCCGACTACGCCAAGTGGATCCGCCCGGACAACGCCAAGCTGTTCGTCGTCTCCGACCGCCCCCTGGCCGAGCTGACGCCGATCCTGGACAGCGCCTTCGGTCAGTGGGTCCCGCCCGCATCGGCCAAGGCCGTCAAGGACTTCTCGGCCCCGATCCCGGCCGCGACGCCCAAGATCGTGCTGATCGACCGTCCGCAATCGCCCCAGTCCTACATCATGGGCGGCGAGGTCCTGGGTCTGTCGGGCACCGACGACCTGTTGGTGCTCAACGCGGCGAACAATGTGCTCGGCAACGACTTCCTGTCGCGCATCAACTCGGACCTGCGTGAGACCAAGAGCTGGTCCTACGGCGTCAACGCCTCGGTCAATCCGTTCGCCGGACGCGTGCCCTATCTGATCACCGCCCCGGTCCAGGCCGACAAGACCGGCCCGGCCATCGAAGCCCTGAACCAGCAGTTCAACGACTTCCTGTCGGGCGGCAAGGGCGTGACGCCTGAGGAGCTGCAACGCACGATCAACGGCAACACCCGCCGTCTGGCCGGCAGCTACGAGACCTCGGCCGCGGTCCTCGGCGCCATGCGCTCCAACGCCCTGCTGGGCCGTCCGGACGACTATCCGGAAACCATCGCGGCGCGCACCAACGCCCTGACCGCAGCCCAGCTGGACGCCGCCGCCAAGGCCGCCATCGATCCGTCCAGGTTCGTCTGGGTCGTGGTCGGCGACGCCTCGGTGGTCAAGCCGCAACTGGACGCCCTGGGCATCCCCGTGGAGGTCCGCGCGGCGGCTCCCGCCGCCCAATAGGGCGACGACAGACCAAAACGACGAAGGCCCGGAGAGCGATCTCCGGGCCTTTTCTTTTCTGCCGTCATGCTCGGGCCCTGGCCCGACGATGAGGGCCTCTAGTCCAACGTCGCGCCCGTCGTGCGCATGATCTCGGCGCGCAGTTCCGGCAGGCCCAGACCCTTTTCAGACGAGGTCAGGGCCACCACCGGGAAGGCGGCGGGGCGTTTGGAGATGGCCTTCAGGGTCGCGGCCTGCATGGCCTCGCCTTCGCCCTTCTTCAGCTTGTCGGCCTTAGTCAGGACGATCTGATAGCTGACGGCCGCCAGGTCCAGCGCATCCAGCGCCTCCGTATCCACCGACTTCAGCCCATGGCGGCTGTCGATCAGCAGATAGACCCGCTTCAGTGTCACCCGGCCGCGCAGATAGTCGCGGCCCAGATCCTGGAACTTCTTTACCGTGGTCTTGGATGCCTTGGCCCAGCCATAGCCGGGCAGGTCGACCAGACGCATCCGGCCGTCCAGATCGAAGAAGTTGACCTCGCGCGTGCGGCCCGGCTCGTTCGAGGCGCGGGCCAGCTTGTGCATGCCCACCAGCCCGTTGATCAGGCTGGACTTGCCCACGTTGGAGCGGCCGGCGAAGGCGATCTCGGGCAGGTCGGGGTCGGGCAACTGCTCGATCTTGGCCGCGCCCATGACGAAGGTCGCAGGCCGCGCGAACAGGACGCGCGCCGCTTCGATGTCCTCGGGCGTGAACTCGGTCTCGTCGATCACGCCGGCGACTTTTTGAACCGGGCGAAGAACGCATCGATCGGGTTCTCGGCCTTGTAGCGGTGCATGATCACATACTGCTGTAGGATGGTCAGGATGTTGGACCAGGCCCAGTAGATCAGCAGGCCCGCCGCGAACGGCGCCATGATGAAGGTGAACAGCAGCGGCATGAACTGGAAGATCTGGCGCTGGACCGGATCGGCCGCCGGCGGGTTCATCGCCGTCTGCAGCCACATCGTCAGGCCGTAGGCGATCGCCAGCAGACCCAGGTGCAGCGGGCCGGCCAACAGGCCGCCGATCAGGGGCGCCATCGCCGGATCCCACGGGATCAGGCCGAACAGGTTCCAGATCGACGACGGGTCGCGCGCCGACAGGTCATGGATGAAGCCCAGGAACGGCTGGTGACGCATTTCGATGGTCACGGTCAGCACCTTGTAGAGGGCGTAGAAGACCGGGATCTGCAGCACCAGCGGAAGGCATCCGGCGACCGGATTGATCTTCTCGCGCTGATACAGGGCCATCGTCTCCTGCTGCTGCTTCTGCGGGTCGTCTTTGAACTTCTTCTTGATCTCCTCCATCTTGGGCTGGAGGTTCCGCATCTTGGACATCGAGGCGTAGGCGTTGTTGGCCAGCGGGAACATCACCAGCTTGACGATGACGGTCAGGGCCAAAATGGCGACGCCGAAGCTGCCGACCAGGCCATAGACGTTCTCCAGGATCCAGAAGATCGGACGCGTCAGGAACCAGAACATGCCCCAGTCGATCGCATAGACGAAGCGCGGCAGGTTCAGGCTCTGCTCATAGGATTTCAGCACCTCGGCGCGCTTGACCCCGGCGAACAGGCGCTGGGTCTCGGTCGCGGTCGCGCCGGGCTGGATGGTGCGGGTCGTGCCCAGGACATTAGCTTCCAGCTGCTGGGCGCCGTTCAGGTCGCGCACGCGGAATTCGGTTTCGACCGCCTCGTTCTGCTGGGGCAGCAGGGCCGCCAGCCAGTATTTGTCGGTGATGCCCAGCCAGCCGCCGGTCGAGGCGTTCTCGATCCGCGGCTCCTTCAGCCAGTCCTTGTATTTCTTCTGCTCGGTCCGGTAGTCGCCCGGCTTGCCGAAGGTGCCGATCGCGCCCTCGTGGACGATGTGCGACGAGCCGGCTGCGGGCGGCACGCCCTGGCGCTGGACGCTGCCATAGGGGGCGATGGTGATCGCCTGCGTGCCCAGGTTCTGGACCGTGTCCTGGACCGAGAAGACGTATTTGTCATCGACCGAGATCACGCGGGTGAAGCGCAGGCCCTGGCCGTTGTCCCAGGTCAGGGTGATCGGCGTCGTCGGCGTCAGGGTCGACCCATTGGTCAGGCGCCAGACGGTATTGGGTCCGGGCACGCCGCCGGCGACATTGGGGCCGGTCCAGCCGAACTGGGCGAAATAGGCGTTCTGCATGCCCTGCGGGCGGAACAGCTCCACCGGCTGGGGCTTGTCCTGAACCTCGCGGTAATCGGTCAGGAACAGGTCGTCGATCCGGCCGCCCTGAAGCGACAGCGAACCCTTCAGCGTGCCGGACTGGATTGGCACACGCGCGGCTGTGCTCAGCGCCTGGCTGCGGTCGGTGACGAAGGTCGGGCCCTGCGGGCTCAGCGCCGTGCGCGCGGCGTTATCGGCGGTCTGCGACTGCTCGGCCTGGGCCTGCTGTTGCACGGCGCGACGCTCGGCCTGCGGACGCAGCACGGCGAAATAGTAGATCCCCATGATCAGGACCGAGCACACGATGAAGATGATCGTGTTGCGCGTGTTTTCGTTTTTCATGGATTCTGGCGGTCCTGGCCGGAGGGGGCGCGGGCGTGCGAAGGCCTGTTGGCCTTGGGTGTCGCCAGCCTTGTAAGCGTCGATTTCACGTCGTCAAGCAGACGGTCCCACGCACGCTCGGTCGTGCCCATGCGGGCGATGAAGACATAGTCGCTTCCGGGCACGCCATGCTGGGCCAGCATAGCCCGTGCGGCCTCGCGCAGACGGCGTTTGGCGCGGTTGCGCTGAACCGCCCCGCCGATCTTCTTGGTGGCGGTGAAGCCCAGGCCGATGTGCGGCGAACCGTCGCCGCGCTCCAGCCGCTGGATCACCACGGCGCCGCGCGCCTCGGAAACGCCTTTGGCGGCCGCCAGGAACTGGGGCCGCCGCAACAGACGCTTAATCTGTAAAAGGTCGCTCATGCGTCCAAAAGATCCGGACGCGTAAGCCGCTTACGCCGTCAGGCGCTTGCGGCCCTTGGCGCGACGGCGCGCAACAATCTTCTGGCCGTTCTTGGTGGCCATCCGGCTGCGGAAGCCGTGACGGCGCTTGCGCACGAGTCGCGACGGCTGATAGGTCCGCTTCACGGTCGGCTCCTGACGTTAAAAGGTTGGGCGACGGGGCAAGAGGCGTCCGCCGCAGGAAGGGCGGGCGTATAAGTCGCATGTCCGCGTGAGTCAACGCTCGGACGGCATTTCGGGACGATGAAACGGATGGCGAAACGAACGGCGAAGGAATGGGCCCTGCGGCTGGCGCCGTTGGCGGCCATCGCCGGCCTGGTGATCGCCTTCTTCGCCCTGGGCTGGAACCGCTATCTGTCGATGGATCTGATCCGCGAGCACGGGCTGAACCTTCAGGCCTATGCGCAACAGAACTGGTGGGTCGCGCTGGTCGCCTTCATCGCCGTCTATGCCGTGGCGACCGCCTCGACCATTCCCGGACCCGTTTTCCTGACCCTGCTGGGCGGGATGATGTTCGGCCCCTATGTCGGGGCCCTGGCCCAGTCGACGGGGGCCACCATCGGTTCGGTCGTCATCTTTTATGTCTATCGCACCTCGATCGGTTCGTGGCTGCGCGCCAAGTTCGAGGCCGACGCCGGCTTCATGGATCGGCTGGCCAAGGGCATCGACCGCAACGCCTTCACCACCCTGTTCACCCTGCGCGTGATCCCCAGCGTGCCCTTCGTCCTGGTCAACGCGACGGCGGGGATGATGGCGGTGCCGCTGAGGCCCTACATCATCGCCACCTTCATCGGACTGCTGCCGTCCACCTTCATCTACACCTGGATCGGATCGCAGCTGGGCGGCCTGCTGCGCGCCGGCGTTCGGCCGGACCTGCCCATGCTGCTGCAACAGTTCTTCTGGCCGTTGATGGGCGTGGTCTTCCTGTCCCTGCTGCTGCCGATCGGCATCAAGCTGTTCCAGATGATCCGTGCCCGGCGGATCGGGGCGACGGCGGCATGAGCGCCCTGTTCGATCGGATCGCGGCGCGGCTGAACCTGACGCCGGACCAGGCCAATCTCTGGCGCGAGCGCCTGACCCCGCGCGCGCCCGACGGTCTGTCGGCGCGGCTGCTGCTGCTGACCGTCGCCTTTACCCTGGCGGTCGAGGCCCTGATCCTGGGGCCGAACCTGGCGGCCTTCCATGAGCGCTGGCTGCGCGACCGGCTCCAGGCCGCCGAACTGGCCTCGGTCGGGGTCGAGGCCCTGCCCTATAGCGCGGTCGAGGACGACACGGCCGCCGAGCTGATGCGGATCGGCGGGGTTCAGGCGGTGGCCCTGACGGAGCAAGGGGTGCGCCGCCTGCTGCTTCAGGCCCCCAACCTGCCCCGCGCGCCCGAACTGATCGACCTGAGGCGTCAGGACAGCTGGTCGCGCCTGACCGACCCGTGGCGGACCCTGTTCGGACATCCGGACCGCTCGCTGCGGGTTCAGGCCAAGCCGCGCTATCGCTCGGGCGACTTCATCGAGATCGTCACGCCTGCTCAGCCGTTGAAGCTGGAGCTGCGCGCCTTCCTGCTGAACAGCCTGCTGGTGTCCCTGCTGGTGTCGGTGACGGCGGGCGCGCTGCTGTATGGCGGTCTGGCCCTGCTGGTGCTGCGCCCGCTGCGTCGCGTCACCCGGTCGATGGAACGGTTCGCCGCCGATCCCGAGAGCGAGGCCGAGGCGCCGTCCGACCGCCACGACGAGATCGGCCGCGTCGAGCGCGAACTGAGCCGGATGCAGGAGGAGGTGCGCCATTCCCTGCGCTCTCGCGCCCGTCTGGTCGCGCTGGGCGAGGCGGTGGCGAAGATCAACCACGACCTGCGCAACATGCTGACCTCGGCCCAGATGGCGTCCGAGCGGCTGGCGACCTCCGCCGACCCCCAGGTGGCCAAGGCCCTGCCCCGGCTGGAGCGCGCGCTCAGCCGCGCCGCCGGCCTGTCCCGCAATGTGTTGGAGTACGGAAAGAGCGAGGAGCCCGCCCCCCAGAAGACCCGCGTCGTCCTGACCAAGGCCCTGACCCTGGCGGCCGAGGACGCCGGACTGGACCCCGACGGCGTGCGCCTTGTCAAACAGCTGCCGCCCCGGTTCGCCGTCGAGGCCGACCCGGATCAGCTGTATCGCATCCTGGTCAATCTGATGCGCAACGCCCGCCAGGCCATCGAGGCCGATCCCACGCGTCCGCCCGAGCGGCGCGGCAAGGGCGCCATCACCGTCAGCGCCTTCGGTCAGGACGGCTTCTGCGTCGTGCGCATCGCCGACGACGGCCCCGGCATTCCGCCGCGTCTGGCCGAACGCCTGTTCGAACCCTTCGTCAGCTCAAAGAGCTCGGACGGCTCGGGCCTGGGCCTGACCATCTCGCGCGAACTGGCCGCTCTTCACGGCGGCGACCTGCGGCTGGTCGAGACCGACGGAACAGGCGCAGCCTTCGAGCTGCGCCTGCCCGGCTAGGCGATCAGGCGGCCTTCAGGGTCGCCATGTCGATGACGTAGCGGTAGCGCGCCTCGCCGTTCTCGATCTTCACATAGGCGTCGTTGATCTCGGCGATGTCGATCATTTCGACCTCGGGGGCCACGCCATTGGCGGCGCAGAAGTCCAGCACGTCCTGGGTTTCCTGAAGATTGCCGATCAAGGAGCCGCCGACCGTCTGGCGTTTGAAGGCCAGTTTGGAGTTATCGACCCCGTCCACGACATCGAGATTGCCAACGACGATGAAGGCCGCATCGCGCTTCATCAGGTCCAACAGGGCGCCGATCTCGTGCTTCTCGGGCACGGTGGACAGGATGAAGTCGAACGTCCCCGCCAGGGGCGCCAAGGCCGTCTTGTCCGTCTCGATATGGGCCGCGTCGGCGCCCAGCCGCTTGGCGTCCTCGATCTTCTCCGGCGTCGAGGTCAGGACGGTCACTTCCGCCCCCAGAGCCTTGGCCAGCTTGGCCGCCATATGGCCCAGACCGCCAAAGCCCAGGACGGCGACCTTGTCCCCCGCCTTGACGCCCCAGTGTTTCAGCGGCGACCAGGTGGTCACGCCGGCGCACAAAATGGGCGCGGCCGCCTTTGGGTCCAGGCCTTCGGGGATTCGCAACACGAAGTCCTCCGGCACGACCACCACATCGGAATAGCCGCCGTAGGTATTGTCCCGGCCGTACATGTTGGCGCCGTCTTCGGTCTCGGTCGCCGGCGTCATGGGGCCGTTATAGGTCGCCAGCCAGCTGTTTGGACCCTCGCAGTAGTTCTGATCGCCGGCGCCGCAGGCCTCGCATTGGCGGCAGCTGTCGATCATGCAGCCGACGCCGACCAGATCGCCTTCCTTGAAGCGCGAAGTTTCGGCGCCCGCCTGTTTGACCCGCCCGACGATCTCGTGGCCCGGCACGCACGGATAGACCGTGTTGGCCCATTCGTTTTTGACCTGGTGGATGTCGGAGTGGCAGACGCCGGCGTAAAGAACCTCGATCACCAGCTCGTTGGGCTTGGGATCGTCGCGCTCGAACGTCATGGGCTCGAGCTTGGACCGGGCGGTCTTTGCGCCGTAACCGATTGATTGGAACATGAAAGTCTCCGGGGGCAAGGGGATGTTGCCGCAATCCCCCGCGCTCGAAGACGTTCCAGCGTCGCCCTATTCCAGACCGTCGTCGGACACGACGAAGGGCCGGTTCTCCGTCTTGGCCTGGGCCGCCAGCTCCTCCTGGACCAGATGCCAGCGCCGCAGCCGCTCATAGTCGATGGCGTGTTCGGGCGAGGCGTCCAGCCAATGGCGGAAGTCCTCTATCTGGAGCTGGGCGTCCGCGGCGGTCGTATCGGGCAGGGCCGGCACGTTCGGCAACTGACGCGCGACCTCCGCGGGAATAGGGAAGTCGCCGGACGCGGTGCTCAGGATCATCGGTCTTCTCGGATAGGCTGCGGTCGGGAGAGGACGACCATGACGCGAAGCCGAGCCTTTCGCCACCTTTTCATCGCTGCGGCGTTGTGCAGCAGGATCACAATGGCCAAGCTGCGCAGAACGCCACGGCCTCGGGAGAGACAGTCATGATCGTTCGCACCGCCGCCGCCGCTACCCTGCTGGTCGCCGCCCTGACCGCACCCGTCGCCGCCCAGACGACGACGGCGCCGGCGACCGCCGACCCCTATCGCGATCAGCGCGCCCTGCCCGACCCGGCCGATCCCGCCAGCCGCGACGAAATGATGAAGGCGCGGGGCGAGGCCTATCACCGGGCCAGCGACGCCCAGCAGACTGAAGAGGAACTGCGCACCACCCGCGCTCTGAACGACGAGATCGCCGCCCAGAACGCCCTTGCCGACAAGACCGACGCCGACAACCGGCTGAACTACGACGCCGCCCTGGCCCGTCATCAGATCGAGGTCAGTCAGGCCGAGGAACAGGCGCGCGCCGCCGCCGAGACCGCCCGCTTGGCCCAGGAGAAATACGACCGTGACTACGCCGCTTGGCAGGAACAGGTACGACTGTGCCGCACCGGCTTCCGCCCCGCCTGCACCGCCCGACCGGCGTGGGTCGCGCCGGCTCAGTAAGCGCCATCAGTCCGCCTTGGCTTTCGCCTCGGCGATCAGCGCGTCGTCGATTTCGCGGGCGCGCGCAGCGGCCGGGCGGGTGGTGATCCGCTCGGCATAGGCCTTAAACGCCGGCCGTTCGGGCAGGCTCTTGAACATCAGTCCCCAGGCGATCTGGCTGCCGACATAGACATCGGCGGCGCTGAACCGCTCGCCAAGGATCCACGGGCTGCGGTCCAGCGCATGTTCCAGTCCGTCGATCACCTGATCGAACGAGCCGTAGCCGACCATGGCCGACTTCTCGGGCGGCGGCAGTTGACCCAGCGACTTTGCCGTCACCGCCGCCTCGACCGGTCCGGCGGCGAAGAACATCCAGCGATAATAAAGGCCGCGCAGGGGATCGTCCGTCGCCGGCGCCAGGCTGGCATCAGAAAAGGCGTCGGCCAGATAGGCGCAAATGGCGGCGCATTCGGTCACGACGACGCCGCGATGAGCGATGGCCGGCACCTTGCCCATCGGATTGATCGCCAGATAGTCCGGCGACTTCATCGCCGGATAATCGACCACGACGGTGCGATAGGGCTGGCCTGCCTCCTCCAGCATCCAGCGAACGATGCGTCCGCGCGACATGGGGTTGGTGTAGAAGACGATCTCTTCGCTCATGGGGTGCTCTCCCTTTCGAGAGAGCCTACGCCCGAAATGGGAGATGTGTCAGCCCGCGGCCAGGCTCATGTCGCGCCGCGCCATCATGCGATCGAACGCGCCCCAGACGCCCTCGACACCGCGCCAGCCCGGAGCAATATGATCGCGACTACGCCCCTTGGCAGGAACAGGCGCGGCTATGCCGGTCGGGCCTCCGCAAGGCCTCATCGCGCGACCGGCCTGGATCCGGCCAGCGCAATAAACCGTGCCGGCTGAAACCATAGAGGGATCGGGCGGTTGTCTCTATCGAACCCCAAGCGAAAGAGACCCTCCATGGCCGATGCCACCGCCAATATCGCCGCAACCAAACGCTTCGGCGAGATCGTCAACACGGGCGCTCTGGACGCCTTTCCCGAGGTCGTGGCGGAGGCTTGCGTCGACAACGATCCCGCACCGGGTCAGGGACCGGGGCCCGAAGGCTTCAAGGCCTTCTTCACCGAGATGCGGACCGCCTTCCCCGACCTGAAGGTCGAACCTGAGACCATGCTCAGCGAAGGCGATCAGGTGGCCTTCGCCTACACCCTGACCGGCACGCACAAGGGCGACTTCCAGGGCGTAGCCGCTACGGGCAAGTCCATCGAGGTTCGCGGGATGCAGATCGGCCGGTTCGAGGAGGGCAAGATGGTCGAACGTTGGGGCAGCTCCGACGAGCTGGGCATCCTCAAACAGATCGGCGCGGCCCCCGTCTGAGGCCGCGCCCCTGGTCGCGGGTTCAGCCCGCGACCAAGCTCATGTCGCGGCGCGCCATCATGCGGTCGAACTCGGTCCAGACGCCGTCCGCGCCGTGCCAGTTCCCCTGCGTCGCCGCCTTGGAATATTCGGTGGCGCGGGCCTCGAAGAAATTGGCGTGTTCGACGCCGCTGAGTAGCGACTGCAGCCAGGGCAGCGGGTTTTCCGTCACCCCATAGACTTCCGGCAGCTTCAGCTGACGCAGGCGCCAGTCGGCGATGAAGCGGATGTACTGCTTGATGTCCTCGGGCGTCATGCCGTTCACCGAGCCCATTTCGAAGGCCAGGTCGATGAACTTGTCTTCCATGTTCACCACCGTCTTGCAGCAGTCGACGATGTCGTCCGCGACCGACTTGGTGACCGCCCCCGTTTCCTTGTTGAAGGCGTGGTACAGCTTGATGATGCCTTCGCAGTGCAGGCTCTCGTCGCGCACCGACCAGGACACGATCTGGCCCATGCCCTTCATCTTGTTCTGGCGCGGGAAGTTCATCAGCATGGCGAAGGACGCGAACAGCTGAACGCCTTCCGAAAAGCCGCCGAACATGGCCAGGGTCCGGCAGATGTCGGCGTCGGAATCGACCCCGAACTGGCCCATATAGTCGTGCTTGTCCCGCATGGCCTCATATTCCATGAAGGCGCCGAACTCGCTCTCGGGCATGCCGATGGTTTCAAGCAGCAGGGCGTAGGCCGCGATATGGATCGTCTCCATATTGCCGAAAGCGGCCAGCATCATCTTCACCTCGGTCGGTTTGAACACCCGGCCGTAGCGTTCCATGTAGTTGTCCTGAACCTCGATGTCCGCCTGGGTGAAGAAGCGGAAGATCTGGGTCAGCAGGTTGCGTTCGCCGTCGTTCAGGGTCGAGGCCCAGTCCTTGACGTCCTCGCCCAGCGGCACCTCCTCGGGCATCCAGTGGACCTGCTGCTGCTTCTTCCACATGTCGAACGCCCACGGATAGCGGAACGGCTTGTAGGCGGCCGACGGGGTCAGAAGACCGGCGCGCTCGGGGAGGATGATCGGAGTGATGGCGTTCATCGAACTGGACCTGAGGGCGATTCTGAAGACGCATTCACCATGCGATTTGAAGGCGTCGGCGCCAAGTCAAAACAGGTCTATTTTGCGATCACAATTTATCGCGACCGCTAGATGTTGTGTCCGTGCCGCACATTCCTGGGGACGGGCCTGGGGATGAAGCCGCGCCCGACGGCTCAGGCGGCTTGGGCGTCCAGTCGCGACGCAGCGGCGCTCAGCGTCTCGTCGATGGCGGCATAAAGCTTGGCCTGGGTCACCGGTTTGGCCAGATGACCGTCCATGCCGGCGGACAGGCACCGTGCGGCGTCTTCGGGCATGGCCTCGGCGGTGACGGCCAGGATCGGCGTCCGGCTGGCGGGATCGGCCAGGGCGCGGATCGCGCGAGTGGCGGCTAAGCCATCCATCACCGGCATGCGCACATCCATCAGGATCAGGTCGAAAGCTTCGGCCGAGGCGGCGTTCACCGCCTCGCGCCCGTCGCAGGCCTCGGCGGTGTCGCAGTCCGCGGCCTGCAGCATGATGCGCAGCAGATCCCGATTGGCAGGGTGGTCGTCGACGATCAGAACCTTCATGCGACGGCTGTCCAGCGGCGAGCCGCTCTCCGTCTCCACCGGTGCCACGACCGGCGCCTCGATCTCCAGAGTGAAGGTCGAGCCCTGCCACTGGACGCTGTCGACGGCGATGGTGCCGTTCAGCCGCTCGGCGTGGCTCTTGGCCAGGGCCAGGCCGACGCCCGCCCCCTCATGCGCGCGGCTGGTGGAGGCGTCCGCCTGTTCGAACAGGCGGAACACGCCCGCCAGGGTCTCGGCATCCATGCCGCAGCCGGTATCGGAAACGGCGATCCGCAGCCGGTCATCGCTGCGATCGACCGTGACGCCCACGCCCCCGTGCGAGGTGAATTTCGAGGCGTTCAGCGTCAGATGATGCAGGATCTGGCGCAGACGCCGCATGTCGGTCAGCACCCAGCCCTCGGCGTCCGGCGCGATGTGCAGGTCGAACGTCAGGCCGCGGATCTCGGCCCACTCGCGCGCCGGCGCCACGGCGTCCTGGATCAAGGCGCGCAGATCGGCGGGCTTCAGCACGACCTCGTCGCCGCCGCGCGAAATCTCCAGCAAATCCTCGACCAGACGCAGCATGGATTCGCCGCACTGGCGTACCGCATTGACCTGCCGATGGCCCTCGGCGTCCAGACTGGTGGAGCGCGACAACAGGTCGGCATAGCCGGTGACCCCGGTCAGGGGGGTGCGCATCTCATGGCTCATCAAGGCCAGAAAGCGCGACTTCGCCTCGTCGGCGCGCCTGGCACGCGCCAGGGCGTCCAGCGCCGCCGTCGTGCGCGCCCTCAGACGCGCCGTCAGACGCCGACGCTCGGTCGACAGGGTGGTGATGGGCAGGACCGACCCAACGACGCACAGCAGGAACAGATGAAACACGTTCATCTGGCGCATCACCTCAGGCAAGGCGGCCAGAACCGGGTCGGGCGGCAGGCGGGTCAGCACGACCGGCCCATGCCCGGCCAGCGTGGCGGCGCCGCCGATGGCCGCGACCAGCACCACCGCGCAGGCGGTGGTCGGCGGACCCAGCCGGAAGGCCAGAAGGATCAGCGGCGGAAGCACCGCGAACATCACCGGCGCCGATGTCTGGCTGAAGACCCAAAGGGTGACGCCGCCGACCAGCACCAGCAGGGCGGCCGCCTCCGTCATCGTGGCCTGGGCGTCGTCCCGGAAACGGTGGTTGCGCGCCAGCAGCAGCAGGGACGGCGTGACGATCATCATCGCCAGCAGCTCCATGTCGAACAGGTGGTGCATCCGAAACGCCAGCGTGCCCGGCACCTTCCAGCTCATCAGCACCGCGACCGCGCCCGCCAGCAGGGTGCTGATCAGGACGGCCGGCACGGCAGCGAAGACGGCGAAGCGGAACAGACGCCAGGGCCGACGCATGTCCAGCGCGGCCCCGCAGAAACGGCGCGCCAGCACGGTCGCGATGCAGACCTGCGTCAGGTTCAGGGCGACGTTGGTGAACATCATTACGCCGGGGTCGCCGCGCACGATGTTGCTGGCGAGGTTGATCGCGGCGCAGGCGAGCATGACGCCGATGGCCTGGCGACGATGAAGCTGAAGGACGGCGGCCAGAAGCACCGCATTGGCCGGCCACAGAACCGTGGCGCCGAAGGCATGCATGCTCCACTGGGCGACCGACAGGCACAGGGCGAACAAGGCCACATAGGCGTAGGGCGACGGTCCAGCCGCGCGGCCGGCCTCGTGACGGAAAAACCGCCAGCGCCCGCCTTCTGCGTTCACCCACTTCAGTCCCATGACGTAACGGTGACACGCGGGGGTTAAGGATCCCGTAGCGGCCCACCTAGGTAGGATTGCGGAACCGCCGTTCAGCGTCGCCGTTTACTCGCCCTTGCCAGCGAAGGGCCCCAGCCAATGTCAGACGTGATCGCCGAACCGACCTTCGAGCCGCCGGCGGACGCCCTGGCCTTCTATGAAGAGAGCCTGCGCCTGCTCAAAGAGAGCGGCATTCCCTTCCTGTTGTCGGGCACCTATGCGGTCACGGCCTACACCGGCATTCGGCGTCCGACCAAGGATTTGGACGTCTTCTGCAAGCCCGGCGACTACCCCCGCATCCTGGCCTTCTTCCAGAAGCACGGCTACCGCACCGACGTCGAGGACGAGCGCTGGATCGCCAAGGTCTGGAAGGACGAGAAACACTTCTTCGACGTCATCTTCGCCATGTCCAACGGCACCATCGCCGTGTCCGACAGCTGGTTCAGCGAGGACCGGATCACCGTCTATGGCCATCAGGTCCAGATCACCCCGCCCACGGCCCTGATCCTGTCCAAGGTCTTTATCCAAGACCGCTATCGCTATGACGGCGCCGACGTGAACCACGTCATCCTGAAACAGTCGGACGCCATCGACTGGAAGAGCCTGCTGGACCAGATGGACCTCTATTGGGAGGTGCTGGCGGCGCATCTGCTGAACTTCCGCTTCGCCTATCCGACCGAGCGCGACCGGATTCCGCGCTGGCTGATGGAAGAGCTAGTCCAGCGATTGACGGCCCAAATCGATCTGCCGGCGCCGCGCGTGAAGGTCTGTCGCGGCCGCCTGTTCAGCCCACGCGACTATGTCGCCGACGTCGCCGAGTGGGGCTTTGGCGATGTCGTCGGCAAAGGGCTGGAGGAACGCCACGACCCCGTCAACCTGGGCCACTGAAAGGTAAGCCGCCATGACTGACGCCGTCTCCGATACCCAGACGATCCAACCCGGACTGGAAGCCGGCCCCGCCAAGACCCTGCGCGTCGCCGCCGTCGGCGACCTTCATGTCGGCGAGACCACTGAGCATCGCTATCGCGACCTGTTCGAGCGGGTGGCTGACGACGCCGATGTCTTGTGCCTGTGCGGCGACCTGACCAACTACGGCAAGACGCCCGAGGTCGAGCGGCTGCTTGAGGATCTCAAGCTTTGCAAAATCCCGATGGTCGGCGTGCTGGGCAATCATGAGCACGAGTGCGGCCAGCCCGAGGTCGTCACCAAGATGCTGACCGACGCCGGGGTCAAGATGCTGACCGGCGAGGCCTATGAGATCGAGGGCGTCGGCTTTGCGGGCGGCAAGGGGTTCGTCGGCGGCTTCGGCCGCTATATGCTTTCCTCGTTCGGCGAGGCCTCGATCAAGCGTTTCGTGCAGGAGGCGGTCGAGGACGCCAATCTCATCGAGAACTCGATCCGCATGCTGCGCACCGAACGCTCCGTCGTGCTGCTGCACTATGCGCCCGTGGTCGAGACGGTGATGGGCGAGCCGCCCGAAATCCATGCCTTCCTGGGGTCGTCGCGTCTGGCCGAGACCATCGATCGCTACGACAACGTCCGTCTGGTCGTGCACGGCCACGCCCATCGCGGCGGACCGGAGGGACGCACCACCAAGGGGACGCCCGTCTATAATGTCGCCCTGCCGGTGCTGAAGACGCTAGGCGACAAGCCTTATCGGGTCTTTGAAATCTAATCGGACTGTAGGAGGGTGCGGCCGGGGCTGGGATGCAGCCTCGTTCGGGGCCGCAAGGCGGCCCATCGTGGAGTTTCCGATGCGCCTTCTGTCTTCCGCCGCGGCCGTCGCCGTCCTGGCCCTGACCACCCCCGCCTTCGCCGCCGGTCAGGCCGCCGCCCCTGCGCCGCAAGCCGCTCCGGCGCCCGCCCAAGAAGCGGACAGTCCCGAGGAAGCCGCCTTCGAGGCCAAGGCGGAAGCCTTCCAAGAGCGCATGGAAGCCATGGCGACGGAAATGCAGACCGCTGCCGCTCAAACCGACAAGGCCAAGGCCAAGTCCGATTTGGACTCATTGCAGGCCAAGTATCAGCCCGAGGCCGACGCCTTCGCCGAGGAGGTCAACACCTTCGCCACCGCCCAGGGCGCGCCGGCCGAACAGATGGCCATGGTGATGCAGCAGATCAAAGGCATCCCGCTGAAGGCCCGCACCGAGATCGAGGCGGCCGCCTCCGCGCCGGCCGCAGCCCCGGCGACGCCGCAGTAAGCCAAGCCTTACCGCGATTTCACTTGAGACGGGGCGGCTGAGGGCGGAGTTTGCGCGGGTCATTCAACGGGAGCCGTCCCATGATCCGCCTGCTCAGCCTGACCGCCGCCCTGGCGCTCGCGCCCCTCTCCTCGGCCTTGGCGCAGACCCCGGGGCCTGCGCCCACGCCGGCTCCGGCTCCGGCTTCCGCTGAAGCCGCCGAAGCCCGCATGGAAGCCGCCGCCGAGGCCTTCGAGGCGCGCATGGAGACCTTTGGCGAACGGGCCGAGGCGATTTCCGAAGACCAGAGCCTGAGCGAGGCCGAACGCGGCCGTCGCATCGCCACCCTGTGGTCGGACTATGCGCCCGACGTCGCCGCCTTCACCGCCGAGGCGACCAAACACGCCAATGAAATGGCCGCCCAGGCGCTGAAGAACATCGACGTCGACGCCATTGTCGCCGACGCCCTGAACGACCCCGAGGTCAAACAGGCGATGGAGGAGGGGATGCAGAAGGGCGTCGTCACCGCCGAAGGCATCGCCCGCAACAGCGCCTGGACCAATCCGACGCCCGAGCAGATGGAGACCTACAGCCTGGTCGCCCAATACGCCCTGGACCAGGCCGCCGACGCCGTCGTCGAGGACGAAGCGGCCGCCGAGGTTCCCGAGGCGCCCGAGGCCCCGGAAGCCCCCGAACCGCCGGCGCCGCCAGCTCGTCCGGCTGCCTAACATCCTTGTCTCCTCCCCATAAAATGGGGAGGGGGACCGCGCAGCGGTGGAGGGGTTTTTTGATCCCTACGGACGCCGATGAATGGGCGAAGAACCCCTCCGTCACGGCGCAAGATGCGCCGCGCCACCTCCCCGCGACGCGAGGAGACAGAGCGCCTTGACCGCGCCCGACTAAGCAGCGACATCGCGCCGCATGCCCGCCCTGCCCGTCGATCCGCACCTCTATTCGACCTTCCTCGGCGTTATGGCGGTGATGGCGATCACGCCCGGCCCGGCCAATCTGTTCGCCGTCGCGACCGGCGTTGAAAAGGGCCGCGCCTCGGCCCTGATCGGCGTCTTGGGCATGAACGCCGCGACCCTGGTGTGGTTCGGCGCGGCGGCCCTGGGTCTGGGCGCCCTGGTCAAGGCCTTTCCCGCCGCCTTCAAGGTCATCGCCGTGCTGGGTGCCCTCTACGTCGCCTGGCTGGGGATCAAGGCGCTGCGCGGCGCCTTCGCCACCGCCGCCGATCCCGACGAGGTCGTCGTCAAGAAGGGCCGCAGCGCCCTGATCGACGGGTTCGCCGTCCAGATCGCTAACCCCAAGGCCATCCTGTTTTTCACAGCCGTCCTGCCGCCCTTCATCGACGTGAACCGCCCGGTCGCGCCGCAGATGGCGATGTTCGCCATGGCGGCCATCGGCATGGATATGGTGTCGATGAGCACCTACGCCCTGTCCGGCGCCGCCCTGTCGCGCCGCATGCAGCAACCGCGCTTTCGCAAAGGCTTTGGCGTCTTCGTCGGCCTTTTGCTGATGGTCGCCGCCGTGCTGATCGTTCTTCGGCTCTAGACGCCGCGACGCTTCGTCATACAGTGGTCGGGAACGCCTTCGTTCATGCTCCGTTCAGCCGTCAGAGCGCCCGAATGGGCGATCAAGGAGTTTGATGTCATGAAAACCCTCCCCCTGAAGACCCTGGCGGTGACCGTCGCCGCCGGTCTGGCTCTGGCGGCCTGCGCCACCGCCACCCCGTATCAACCCGCAGGCTTCAACGGCCAGCGTGGCGGCTATGCTGAGCAGCGCCTGGAAAACAACCGTTTCCGGGTCAGCTTCTCGGGCAATTCGCTGACGTCGCGCGAACAGGTCGAACAGTCGCTGCTGCTGCGTTCGGCCGAACTGACGGTCGAGAGCGGTTACGACTGGTTCTCCACCGTCAATCGCGCCACCGACCGCGACACCCGCTTCGTGGGTACGCCTGATCCGTTCTATTCGGGCTATAACCGCTTCTACAGCCCCTACTGGGGTCCGTCGTGGCGCTATTACCGCAGCGGCTTCTGGAGCCCATGGGACCGTTACGGCCCGTGGGGAGTCAACGACTTCGACGTCCGTCAGGTCGACCGCTTCGAGGCCAATGCCGAAATCGTCCTGGGCCGCGGCCCCAAACCCGCCAACGACCCCAACGCCTTCGACGCCCGCGAGGTGATCCAGAACCTGGGTCCGCAGGTCACCCGCCCGGCGGCCTGATGCTGAAAGCCCCTCTCCACGGCGTGGAGAGGGCTTTTTCTTTCATCCCACGCGCGGCGACTTCAGCCGGCGCTTGTTGGAGTGGGTCGCCGGCGCCGTGCCCAGATCTTCCGGCACCTCGCCCTTGAAGTAGTAGCGCTGCCACGCCTCCTTGGCCGCATCCGGGTCGCCGCCGGCCAGACGCTGGTTGAAGTCGGTGCGGGCGCGGTTCCAGGCCTCGAACTGACCCTTCATCACCGGGTTGGATTCCAGCGTGCGGATGATCGGCTGGAACTGTTCGACCTTCTTGTGCTCGATCAGATTGATGAAGCAGAAGGGTTCGCCCTTCTCGAAGGTGATCCGCCCCGGCCGGGTGAAGATCCAGTTCATCGTGAAGGGGAAGGGCAGCCAGTCCGTCTCGATCAGGCCGACCAGCGGCTGGATGCCGTCCTTCACATGGTTGGGCGACCCCGAGCACATCATCCCCCAGCCAGGCGGCGTGCGGAACAGATATTGCGGGTGCATGGTCAGCACCCCGCGCGAGAAGTGCGAGGTGACGAAATGGGCCAGATCGTGCTGGGGCCGATCCGGCGTGATGACGATGTCTTCCTGGCGCGGACCGCCGTTCCACTCGGCCGAGAAGCCGAACGGGCACAGGATTTCCCACCCCGTCGTGTTGGCCATGTTCAGCGGCAGGCAGCGATAGGGGTGGCGGCTGATGAAGGCGTCCATCCAGTTGCGCGACTGGCGGCCGGGCACCAGGTCCGGCGGCCGGGCCGTCATCGGATAGCATTCCAGTTCCAGCGGGCGCGTGTTGACGGTATCGACCATGACCATTTCCTAACGCCCGAAACCCGACGGCTCAACCATGACTGACGCACCCGCTTTCGACCGCGAGACCCTGACCGTCTGGCTGAAGGCGAACGGCGTGGATCACGTCACCCACGACCACCCGGCCGTATTTCGGGTTGAGGAAGGGCTGGATCTCAAGGCCGACCTGCCGGGAGCCCACACCAAGAACCTGTTCCTCAAGGATCACAAAGGCCGGCTGTGGCTGATCTCGGCGCGTCAGGACACGGTCATCGACCTGAAACGCGCCGCCGCCGTCATGGGCTCAGGCCGCCTGTCGTTCGGCGCCGAAACCCTGATGTGGGAAACGCTGGGCGTCCGTCCCGGCTCGGTCACGGCGCTGGGCCTGATCAACGACATCGACCGCCGCGTCACCTTCGTCTTGGACCGGCGCCTGTGGGACGCCGACATCGTCAACTTCCACCCCCTGACCAATACGGCGACCACCGCCCTGGATCGGTCAGCCTTTCGGCGAGTTCTGGCGCTGCTGGAGCGGGAGCCGGTGGTGGTGGATTTCGAAGCGATGGGCGCTTGAACCGATTGCGCGAAATCAGACCTTCGCCAGACGCGCCCTTCTCCACGACGCCCGCACGCCAAGGATCGCGACAGGCAGGGCGAAGATGTTCATATAGCTACCGCCCATTCTGTAGTCGAACAGCCACCGGCCGCAGGTGATTTCCACCACGAGCCAGGCGAGGACAAAACAGATCGGCCAGATCGTGCGTCCATAGACGATGGCGTAATAGGCCAGGATCACAAATCCCGTCAGCACCCCATGCACGACCAGACTGGACCAGTCGCCCGTGACGAGCGCGACAAAGGCCAAGAAGCCGTGAACCATGCCTAAGGGAATAACGGCTGTGCTTCCGCCTTCGATGCCCTCCGATAGGCTGCGTTTTGTGTCGACGGGCGCGAAGGCGGCCGCCAGAACCCTCCGATCATTGCCGAGGGCGTTCGACACCACCTCACCAAAGCGCAACCTGCGACCGGCGGCGCGCTCCGCCAGCGGCAGCGGCTTTTTGATGGGGCCGTTCTGGTTGTCCAGCATTCAACCTGAATACGGCAGGCTTGCTTGAAGACAGGTTAGCGGCGATGCCGAAGCGGTCGCGGCACCTATCCTGTTGGACTTCGGGAATGTCGCGAGGGACGCGGCAGCGTTGCGTTTACACCATCGTCATCGCGGACCGCTTGAACCTTGCCGCACAGGCCCCATCTCGCAAAGTCGGGCACAATGAGGCAGACTAGCAGCGGGGGAAGTCAGACGAATTAGACGAATTAGACGGTGTTTTTCATGACCACTGTCTGAAATCCCGGCGCGACCTTTTCCCGGCTTGATGCCGACGCATCCCGACGCCATCTGAACCGTTGAACCTGACCGATCTCTGCGCGGACCCGCCCATGACCCTGCTCGACCCGACCCTGACCCCCGACGCTGCCGGCGACCTGATCAAGGAAGGCACCGACGCCTCCTTCATGACCGACGTGATCGAGGCGTCGAAGCATCAGCCGGTCATCGTCGACTTCTGGGCCACCTGGTGCGGGCCGTGCCGGACCCTGGGTCCGGCGCTGGAGAAGGCCGTGCGCGCCGCCAAGGGAGCGGTGAAGATGGTCAAGATCGATGTGGACGCCAACCCGGCCTATGCGGGCCAGCTGCGGGTGCAGTCGATCCCGACCGTCTACGCCTTCGTCAACGGCCAGCCGGTCGACGGCTTCCAGGGCGCCATTCCCGACAGCCAGATCAAGGCCTTCATCGACAAGCTGACCGGCGGTCAGGGCGGCTCGACCGAGACGGCGCAGCTGCTGGAGCTGGGCGAGGAATCGCTGGGCCTGAACGACTTCGGCGGCGCGGCCCAGGCCTTCGCCCACGTCCTGTCGATCGAGCCTGAGAACGAGAAGGCCATCGCCGGCATGGCGCGGGTCTATCTGGCGGGCGGCGACCCGGAACAGGCGGCCCAGACCATCGCCATGGCGCCGCAGGATTCCAAGGAGCCGGCGGTCCAGAGCGTGCGCGCCCAACTGGCCCTGGCGTCTAAAACCCCTTCCGGCGCCTCGGCCGAACTTGAGGCCAAGGTCGCCGCCGATCCGAACGATCATCAGGCGCGTTTCGACCTAGCCGAGGCCCAGAGCGCGGCCGGCGACTTCAAGGGCGCGGTCGACAATCTGCTGGCCATCATTCAGGCCGACCGCGAGTGGAACGATCAGGCGGCCCGCAAACAGTTGCTGGTCATCTTCGAGGCGGCGGGGCTGACCTCGGACGTGTCCAAGGATGGCCGTCGCCGCCTGTCGTCCATTCTGTTTTCGTGATCCAGAACAAGCGGGCCTCAAGCAGCGCGAAGCGCGGTAGGCCCCAGGAGAAGTGATGCCTCAAGGCTATGTCCGCGCCCTCGACCTGCCCCAGGTGATCCCGGTGTTCCCGCTGGGCGGGACCATCCTGCTGCCGCGCGGACAGCTGCCGCTGAACATCTTCGAGCCGCGCTATCTGAACATGGTGGACGACGCCATGGCCGGCGACCGGATCATCGGCCTGGTCCAGCCCAAGGGCGGCACGCCGGCCCTGCCCGGCCTGTCGCCCGTCGGCTGCGCGGGTCGGATCACCAGTTTTGCCGAGACCTCCGACGGGCGCTATCTGATCACCCTGACCGGCGTGTCGCGTTTCCGCATCGCCGCCGAGATGCCGTCCAAGACTCCCTACCGCCAGGTTCGCGCGGCGTTCGAGGCCTATGAGGACGATCTCGTCTCCCCGCCCGAGGAGCCTGACTTCGACAGGGACGCCTTCCTCGACGCCCTGCGCGCCTATATGGCCCACCGGCTCCTGGACATCGATTGGGAGACGGCCGAGACCGCGCCGATGGAGGCCTTGGTCAACAGCCTGTCGATGGCCCTGCCGTTCGAACCCGCCGAGAAGCAGGCTCTGCTGGAGGCCATGGGCCTGATGCCCCGCGCCGAGGCCCTGACCGCCCTGATGCGCATCGACGCCGCCGACGGCGGTGACGACGCCGCGCCGTCCATGCAATAAGCGGCCACGCTTTCAGGAATCCGCCATGAGTGACGCCTTCAACACCCCTGTCTCCGTCGATCCCCGCCTGCTCGAAGTGCTGGTCTGTCCGGTCACGCGGGGCAAACTGACCTACGACCGCGACGCCAACGAGTTGATCTCGGCGGGCGCCAAACTGGCCTATCCGATCCGCGAGGGCGTTCCGATCATGCTGGCCGAAGAAGCGCGTCAGATCGACTGAGCCGCCGCACCGACACCGAACATCCACTGGCCCGGAGCGCGGCGCGCTCAACGGGCCTCAAGTAGCGCGACGCGCGATAGGCCCAAGAACAATGACCCTCAGAGTCGCCATCCAGATGGACCCGATCGAGGCCGTCGACATCGCCGGGGACACCACCTTCCTGATGGCCGAGACGGCGCAGGCGCGAGGTCACAAACAGTGGGTCTATGACTTCCGCACCCTGGCGCTGGAAGAGGGCCGCCTCTACTGCCGCGCCCGCCCGATCACGGTGCGGCGCGAGGTCGGAAATCACGTCGATTTCGGCGATTGGGAAAAGCTGGATTTGGCCCAGGACGTGGACGTGATCCTGATGCGCCAGGATCCGCCGTTCGACATGGCCTATGTGACGGCCACCTATCTGCTGGAGACAGTCCATCCTCGGACCCTGGTGGTCAACGACCCGGCCCAGGTGCGTTCGGCCCCCGAAAAGCTGATGGTCACCGCCTTCCCCGGCCTGCAACCGCCGACCCTGATCTCGGCCGACCCCGTCGCCCTGGACGCCTTTCACAAGAAGCATGGCGAGGTAGTCCTGAAGCCCCTGCATGGCAACGGCGGCTCGGGCGTCATCAAGCTGCGCGCCGACGACCCCAACCTGGACGCCCTGATCGAGATCCATGCCGCCGGCAGCCGCGATCCGCTGGTGATCCAGAAGTTCATTCCCGCCGTGTCCAAGGGCGACAAGCGTATCCTGCTGATCGATGGAGAGCCCGTCGGCGCCATCAATCGCGTCCCGGCGGCGGGCGCGGTGCGCTCGAACCTGCATGTCGGAGGCACGGCCATGCCGGTCGAGCTGACGCCGCGCGATCTGGAAATCTGCGCCGCCATCGGTCCGACACTGAGAGAACGCGGCCTGATCTTCGTCGGCATAGACGTGATCGGCGACTACCTGACAGAGATCAACGTCACCTCCCCCACCGGCGCCCAGCAGTTGAAGGCCTTCACCGGCATCGACGCCACGGCCTTGATGTGGGACGCCATCGAAGCCAAACGCGCCGCTCAGGTTGCGTGATCGCCACTTGAATTAGATTTTGGTTCATGGTTCGTTCTCTTGCTCAGCTGGGAGAACGACATGGTCGCGCGGGTTGTCACGGTCGCCTTTGAGGGGGTGGAAGCCCGGCGCGTGGACGTCGAGGTCCAGTTGATCGGCGCCGACGGGCCGACGATCTTCAACATCGTGGGCCTGCCGGACAAAGCGGTGGCCGAAAGCAAGGAGCGGGTGCGCGGGGCCTTCGCCGGCATTGGTCTGGCCCTGCCCGCCAAACGGATCATCGCCAACCTGGCGCCGGCCGACCTCCCCAAGGAGGGCAGCCATTTCGACCTGCCCATCGCCCTAGCCCTGATGGCGGCCATGGGCGTGATCGCACCCGATGCGCTAGACGGCTGGGCCGCCATCGGCGAGCTGGGGCTGGACGGCCAGATCGCGCGGGTCGGCGGCGCCCTGCCTGCCGCCGTCGCCGCAGACGCCATGGGCCTGGGTCTGATCTGCCCCGAAGCGACGGGACCGGAGGCCGCCTGGGCGGGCGGCGCCCGCATCCTCGCGCCGCGCTCGCTGATCAGCCTGGTCAACCATTTCAAGGGAACCCAGGTGCTGCGCGCGCCCGAGCCCGGACCGCTGGCGGACGGCAAGGCCGTGCCCGACCTGCGCGAGGTCAAGGGTCAGGAAAGCGCCAAGCGCGCGCTGGAGATCGCGGCGGCCGGCGGCCACAACCTGCTGTTCATCGGCCCGCCGGGGTCGGGCAAGTCGATGATGGCGCAGCGCCTGCCGGGCCTCTTGCCGCCCCTGACCTCGCAAGAGTTGCTGGAGACCTCGATGGTCTGGTCGGTCGCCGGCCTGATCGAACGCGGTGCCCTGACCCGCAATCGCCCTTTCCGCAGCCCGCACCATTCCGCCTCAATGGCGGCCCTGACCGGCGGCGGCCTGCGCGCCAAGCCCGGCGAGGCCTCGCTGGCGCACAATGGCGTGCTGTTTCTGGACGAACTGCCGGAATACAGCGCCCAGGCGCTGGACTCGCTGCGGGCGCCGCTGGAGACGGGCGAGATCGTCGTCGCCCGCGCCAACGCCCACATTCGCTATCCCGCGCGGTTCCAGTTGGTGGCGGCGATGAACCCGTGCCGCTGCGGCATTGGCGGCGCCGGACGCGGCGCGTGCGGCAAGGCCCCGCGTTGTCAGCGCGACTATCAGAACCGCGTCTCGGGTCCGATGTTCGACCGCATCGACCTGACGGTGGAGACCCCGCCGGTCACTGCCGCCGACATGGCCCTGCCTCCGCCCGCCGAGGGCACGGCCGAGGCCCGGGCGCGCGTCGCGACCGCCCGCGCCATGCAGGAGGACCGGGTGCGCGAGGCCGGGCTGGACGCCGCCCAAGGCCTGAACGCCCGCGCCTCCGGCGGCACTCTGGATCGGTTCGCCACGCCGGACGAGGCGGGCCGGATGCTGCTGATGCGGGCTGGCGAGGCCGGCGGCCTGACCGCGCGCGGCTGGACCCGCACCCTGCGCCTGGCCCGCACCATCGCCGACCTGGACGGCTGCACCGGCGTTCTGCGTCGCCACATCGCCGAGGCCCTGATCTACCGCCGCACCACCATCGGCGCCGAAGCCGACTTCGACCGCCGCGTGGCGCAGCGCCATGAAGGGTTCGGCCTACGCGAGGGCGACGACGAGCAGACGCCCTTCCTGCACGCGTGACGCGTCCGCGTCATGGTGGAGACATCCTTAACCGTCGACCTTTAGGCTCCGTGTCGTTGGGGAGACGGCCATGACGCGACGGACGGCGACGAAGCGGATTGAGGAGCGCACGAGCGCGCCTGTCGACCCCGCCCAGCAGTTCCTGCGACTGATGAGCCACGAAATGCGCACGCCGCTGAACGGCGTCATCGGCATGATCAATCTGTTGCAACGCACCCGGCTGGACGGCGCCCAGCGCGCCTATGCCGAGAACGCGCGTCAGTCGGCCGAACATCTGCTGGGTCTGGTCAACGACCTGCTGGACTACGCCCGGCTGGAAGCCGGGGCGCTGGAGTTCGATCTGGCGCCCGTCGATCTGGAAGGTCTGGTGCGCGGCGTCGCCGAGTTGCTGAGCCCGCGCGCCCACGACAAGGGGTTGGAGATCGTCTGGTCGGTCGCCGCCGACGCGCCCGACGTGCTGGCGGACGAAGGCCGGCTGCGTCAGGTGCTTTTCAACCTGGCGGGCAACGCCGTGAAGTTCACCGAAACCGGCGGCGTGCGCATTTCGGTCGAGCGCGTCGGCGGCAGCGCGGCGCGGCCGCGTCTGGCCTTCCTGGTCGACGACACCGGCCCCGGCGTCGCGCCCGAGGCGCGTACACGGATCTTCGAGGAGTTCGGCCACGCCGACAGCTCCGACGCGGTCCGTCAGGATGGGGCGGGCCTGGGTCTGGCGGTCGTGCGAAAGCTGGCCGCCGCCATGGACGGCTCGGTGAAGGTCGAAAGCCGGCCCGACGGCGCCGCAACCGGCGGGGGCGCCCGCTTCCGCTTCGAGGCCGCCTTCGCCGCCGTCGCGGTGGCGCGCGACAAGCCGTTGCGCGGCCAAACGGTCGCGGTGCGCGCCGTCGATCCCTTCGTCCTGTCGGCGGCTCGCGCGCAGATCGAGGCCTCGGGCGGGGTCGTGGCGGATGCGGCCCCGGTGACCCTGGTCGATCACGCCGACGCCCCGGCGGGCGCGCTGGCCGCCCTGCCTTCGAGCGGTCGCGGCATCGTCCTGCTGAAACCGGCCGAACGCGACCTGATCGCCCGCTATCGCGCCGTCGGTTTCCACGGCTATCTGATCAAGCCCTTGCGTCGCGCGTCCCTGGCCGAGCGCGTCCTGGCCGCCATCGGCGCGGAGGCGCCGGATAGGGCCAGCGCCCACTGCGCCGCCCCGGTCGAAGACGACCGTGTCGCTCCCGTGCAGTTCGCCGGAATCCGCGTCCTGCTGGCTGAGGACAATCCCGTCGGCGCGCTTCTGGCCCGCACCCTGCTGCGCCGCGAGGGCTGCACCGTCGAGACGGCCGCCACCGGCGACGAAGCCGTCGCAGCGCTGAAACGCGCGCGCTATGACGTGGTCTTCATGGACATGCGGATGCCCGGCATGGACGGCCCCGCCGCCGCCCGCGCCATCCGCGCGGCGGGCGACACGACGCCGATCCTGGCCCTGACCGCCAACGCCTTCGCCGAGGACCGCCGCGCCTGTCTGGAGGCCGGCATGGACGACCATATCGTCAAGCCGCTGGACGCCGAGGCCCTGCGCGCCGCCCTCGCCCGCTGGACGAAGCGCGACATCCGCGCCAAGGTCGGCTGAGTTACAGGCGCCCGCGTTTCCGGCCGCCGCGCCGGAGCCGTGCATGACCGACCAAACCCATCGCCCCGCCAACGGCAAGCCCACCGGCCGTTTCGGCGGCCTCGCCGTCTATGGCGAGCGGCGCGTCTTCATCATGCTGTTGCTGGGCTTTTCGGCAGGCCTGCCGAACCTGCTGATCTTCGACACCCTGACCACCTGGTTGCGAGAGAGCGGCCTGACGCTCGAAGTGATCGGCTTCTTCGCCTTGGCCACACTCAGCTACTCGTTGAAATTCGTCTGGGCGCCGCTGATCGACCGAACCGCCGTGCCGCTTCTGACGCCTCTGCTTGGTCATCGACGCGCCTGGATGCTGGTCACGCAGGGCGTGATCATCTTCGGTCTATGGTCGATTTCGACCCTGAACCCCTCCAACGCCTTGATCGCCGTGGCCGGCTTCGCCGCCCTCGTCGGCTTCTTCGGCGCTACCCAAGACATCGTCATCGACGCCTGGCGGATCGAGGCCGCCGATGACAGCCGCCATGGCGCCATGGCCGCCGCCTATCAGCTGGGCTACCGCGTCGCCATGATCGTGGCCGGGGCCGTGCCGCTGGTGCTGGCCGATCTCTACAACTGGAACCTCTCTTACGCGGTGATGGCCGCACTCATGGGCGTCGGCATCGCCGGGGTGCTGTTTGCGCCGCGAGAGAAGGCGCACTCGATCCGCGCCATCCCGGTTGGAGACGTCCCCTCGCGACCAAAGCTGGAAATCTTCGAGTGGATCGCGCGTCTCGCGGTCATCGCCGTCGCCGCCATGTTCCTGGGTTCGGGCCTGACGGGACAGTCGGTGCCCTTGAACGCCCTGTTCGGGCTCTTCGGTATCGGCCCGGACGGCAAGGCGGCGGTCGCAGCAGCGCTGGCGGCGAAGCCGGAGGGTGTCTATCTGCAGTTCGCTCTGGTGCTCATGGGTTTGGCCGTCATGGTCATGGCCTGCTGGCCGCTGCCGGGAACGAAGACGCGGCCCGGCGCCTATCTCGCCGGATCGTTCGGCCAGCCCCTCGCCGATTTCTACAGGCGCTTCTCGGGCGTAGCGACGCTGATCCTGGCGCTGATCTGCGTCTATCGCCTGGCGGATTTCGTGCTGAACATCATGCCGCCCTTCTACATCGACCTCGGCTTTTCCAAGACGGAACTGGCCGAGGTGCGCAAGGTGTTTGGCGTGGTCATGACCAGTCTGGGCGTGATCATCGGCGGCTGGTCAGTCGCGAAGCTCGGCCTGATCCGCACCATGGTCATAGGCGCCTTCATGAGCCCTGTGTCCAACCTGATCTTCGCCTGGCTGGCGACCCAGGGACACAGCTTGTCGGCCCTGACCGTCGCCATCGGCGTGGACAACGTCTCAAGCGGATACGCCGGGACCGCCCTGATCGCCTATATGTCCAGCCTGACGTCGATCGGCTTTACCGCGACCCAGTACGCCCTGTTCACATCACTGTACGCCCTGCCCGGCAAGCTGATCGCGACGCAGTCGGGACGGATCGTCGAGGCTTCGGCGCGAGCCGCCGAAGGGACCGGACCTTTCGCTGGCCTGCGGGCGCTGTTCGCCAATCTGCAACCCGGCGTGTTGACCACCGGAGCGGCGACAAGTGGCGTGACCCCAGCGGCACTGGGCGCGGGCTACGTCGCCTTCTTCCTGTATTCGGCGATCATCGGTGTGTTCGGGATCGTGTTGGCCTTCATCGTGGCCAGCAAACAGACCGCGCTGCAGGCGCGCCAGAAGGCCGCGATGGAAGAGGAGGACGTGATCGCGGCGACCGAAGGCCAGCCGTCCTGAGGCTTCAGCGCTTCAGAAAACCGCCGATCATGTCGCCCAGGCCACCCGGCAGTTTGCCAAGCAGGTCGTCGGCGCCGTCGATCTGACCGCCGGGGGTCAAGCGGTCGATGGCTTCGGGCAGAAGACCGGCCAGGGTCTCGCCAGCCTGTTCGGGGGTCACGCCCATCTTGGCGGCGATGTCGGCGATGGGGCCGTGGCCGAGGACGGCCGTGATCTGCTCAGGCGAGATGTTGGCGTTCGGCCCCGTGCCGACCCAGGAGCCGATCACATCACCCAGGCCCGCCTGACCAAACTTCTCGGCCAGTCCGCCGACGCCGCCCTGACCTTTGACCAGGTCGCTCAGACCGCCTGCGGCGTCGTCGCCGAGACCCTTCACCACATTGTCCAGAAAGCCCATCGCCGTCTCCCGAATGATAGCCCACCGTAACACCGTCGTGCGACGGATACGAGAAAGGCCCGCCGGGATCCGGCGGGCCTTTCCAACAACGGCTTTCGAAAAGCCTTAGTTCTTGGCGTCGTTCGCGCCCTGCGTGACGGCCGAACCGGCGGCCGAGACGTCGCGGCCGGCGCCGGCAATGGTGTTGCAGGCCGACACGGCCAGAGCGGCGGCGACGATGGACAGGGTGATGATCTTGCGCATGGTGTGAACCCTTGTTGGTATGGTCAAGTTTCGTCGAAACGCCGACCCTGAACTTGGGTTGCATCAAGCGACGCCGTATCGAAAATTTTGCTTTCGGCGTGTCGGATCGCCGCAACGGCGGCGGCATTGATCGCTTGCGCCGCGCGCACGCGGCCCCGAAGGTGCACCCCTGTTTCACGAGGGGTTGTTCATGCGTCGTCTTTTGATCTCGTCCGCCGCTGTGATGGCGGTGCTGTCCGCCGCGCCCGCGCTGGCGCAAACCTCCGCCCCCGCCCAAACAGCCGCGGCCGAAAGCGAGGACACGCGGCTGAACGCCTTCTTCGAACAGGCCTTCCAGGCGCGGATCGCGCTGAGCCCGCAGCAGATGACATCGCTGGGCATCAAGACCGACTACGACAAGCTGGACGACGTGTCGGACGCGGCGACCGACCGGGCCCTCGCGCTTCAGGAGGCGCAGCTGGCGCAGATGAAGGCCCAGTTCGATCCGCAGAAGCTGGGGCCGCAGGCGGCGCTGTCGTGGCGGATGTTCGAATATGGCGTCCAGCAGGCGCGACTGTCGAACCAGTGGCGCGACTGGGGCTTTCAGTTCGCCGCCAACGGCAATCCGACCACCAGCCTGCCGGTCTTTCTGATCAACAACCACCGGGTCTCCGGCGTGGCCGACGCCGAGGCCTATGTCGCGCGGATCAAGGCCGCCGAGACGCAGATGGATCAGGTGGCCGAGGAACTGCGTCAGCGCGCGGCGGCGGGCGTCGTCTCGCCGCGCTTCGTCTTCGCCCCATCCATCGCCAACACCCGCAACGTCGTCACCGGCGCGCCGTTCGACGATGGCGCGGACAATCCGGTCTGGGCCGACTTCAACAAGAAGGTCGCGGCGCTGGAGACGGATCAGGCGACGAAGGACCGGCTGCTGGCGGAAGGCCGCGCGGCCCTGACCGGACCCTACAAAGCCGGGTTCGAGACCGTTCTGACGGCGCTGGCCGAGGTGCAGCCCAAGGCTGACAGCGACGCGGGCGTGTGGCGCCTGCCGCAGGGCGAGGCCTATTACAACGCCCGGCTCCAGCTCTCGACGACCACTGACCTGACCGCCGACCAGATCCATGAGATCGGTCTGGCCGAGGTTGCCCGCATCCAGGCCGAGATGGAGACCATCAAGACCCAGGTCGGCTTTACCGGCTCGCTGCAGGCGTTCTTCACCGTCCTGAAGACGGATCCACGGTTCCAGTATCCGAATACGCCCGAGGGCAAGGAGCAGTATCTGACCGACGCGCGCGGCTTCATCGCCCAGGTGATGGCGGCGGCGCCGCAATGGTTCTCGACCCTGCCCAAGGCGGCGCTGGAGGTGCGGGCGGTGGAGCCGTTCCGCGAGGCGACGGCTTCGATCGCCTTCTACAACTCGCCGGCGCCGGACGGATCGCGGCCGGGCATCTACTACGTCAATCTGTCGGACATGACCCAGGTGCTGAAGCCCCAGATCGAGGGCATCAGCTATCATGAGGGCGCGCCGGGCCACCATTTCCAGATCGCCTATGCGCAGGAGATCGAGGGCCTGCCGCGTTTCCGCCGGTTCGGCGGCTACGGCGCCTATGCGGAAGGGTGGGGACTGTACGCCGAACAGTTGGGCAAGGAGATGGGCTTCTATCAGGACCCCTATTCCGACTTCGGCCGCCTCTCGACCGAGCTGTGGCGCGCGGTGCGTCTGGTGACCGACACCGGCCTGCACGCCAAGCGCTGGAGCCGCGAGCAGGCGATGGACTATTTCCGCCAGAACTCCCTGCTGTCCGAGCGCGACATCGAAAAGGAAGTCGAGCGCTACATCACCAACCCCGGCCAAGCGACCAGCTACAAGATTGGCGAGCTGAAGATCGAGGAACTGCGCGACCGGGCCAAGACGGCGTTGAGCGACCGGTTCGACATCAAGGACTTCCACGCGGTCGTATTGGGCTCTGGCTCGGTGCCGTTGGACGTGCTGGAGGATCAGGTGGACGGCTGGATCGCGGCGGGCGGCGGGGCCCCGACGGCGTAAACACGCCCTTCTCCCTCCCCGCTGCGGGGAGGGATGTCGCGAAGCGACAGGGTGGGCGCGGCCCGGCAGGGACGCACTTGCTGATTTCGGAAGGTATTGCCGAAAACATCGCCTCGCCGCCCCCACCCGGCTTCGCTGCGCTCAGCCACCCTCCCCGGAGCGGTGAGGGAGAGGTCTGGAGTCGGATTTTTCCGACTTTGTGTGTATGAGCCGCCGCCATGCCCTTCACCGCAACCGTCCTGACCATGTTTCCCGAGGCCTTTCCGGGCCCTCTCGGGGTGTCGCTGATTGGCACGGCCTGGCGCGAGAAGGGCTTGTGGAGCCTGGAAACGGTTGACATTCGCGCCTTTTCCACAGATACGCGCGGCTTCCTGGACGATACCCCTGCGGGTGGCGGCCCGGGAGCTGTGCTGAAGGCGGACGTTGTGGCCCGGGCGGTGGATAGCCTGCCGGGACCGAAACGGCCGCTTTTGTACATGAGCGCCAGGGGTCGACCCCTGACCCAGGCGCGCGTCAAGGAATGGGCGAAAGCCGACGGGATCGTCGTGCTGTGCGGTCGTTTCGAGGGGGTGGATCAGCGGGTGCTGGACGCACGCGGGTTCGAGGAGGTCTCGGTCGGAGACGCGGTTCTCGCCGGCGGCGAGGCGGCGGCGATGGTCGCGATCGAGGCGTGCGTAAGACTGATCCCCGGCGTGCTCGGCTCAGGCGACAGCCTGTCGTCCGAAAGCTTCGAGGATGGGCTCTTGGAACACCCGCAGTACACGCGACCGCGGACGTTCGAGGGGCTTGAGATACCCGAGGTGCTGCTGTCGGGCGATCACAAGAGGATCGCGGGATGGCGCGAGGCGCAGCGGGCGACGACTACGCGGGAGCGGCGGCCGGACCTCTGGCAGGCGCATCTCGCCAACTCACAGCTAAAGGGCGCAAAGCCCGAGGAGAAATGACATGAACATCGTTCAACAGCTGGACGCCGAAGAAAAAGCCCGCGTCCTGGGCGAACGCAAAATCCCGGAATTCCAGCCCGGCGACACCCTGCGCGTCAACGTGAAGATCAAGGAAGGCGAGCGCGAGCGCGTTCAGGCCTTCGAAGGCGTCTGCATCGCCCGTGACGGCGGCGGCATCAGCGAAACCTTCACGGTCCGCAAGATCTCGTTCGGTGAAGGCGTCGAGCGCCGCTTCCCCATCCTGTCGCCGAACATCGAGTCGATCGAAGTGAAGCGCCGCGGCGTCGTGCGTCGCGCCAAGCTCTATTATCTGCGCGATCGTCGCGGCAAGTCGGCCCGTATCGCCGAGCGCCAGACGGTCCGCCCCGCCAAGGGCGTCGTCGTTCCGGAAACCGGTTCGGCTGCCAAGACCGAAGAAGCCTAGTTTCAGGCTACACGATCAAATGACGAAGGCCCCGGCGGTGACGCCGGGGCCTTTTTCTATTCCGTCAGTCCGGGATTACTGCGGGAACAAGGGGTTGGCCGCGTCGCGCTGGCCTTCAAGGCTGTGTTTCAGAGCCTCCATCTGCTCATGCTCGGTCTTCACCGCCGCATAGGCCCGCCGGATCGTCTCGCGCGTGGTGGCGGAAATGCCCGTGTCTTCCAGCGCCTTTTCATATTTGTTGGCGATGAACCCCTCGCCCGAGTTGATCGAGCCGACGACGGAATCGTCGTTACGCAGCAGGGCGTGTTTCACATCCAGAAACGCGCGGTGCGCCTTGGCCAGAATCGATCCATCGGACTCCGGATCGCCGCCCAGGCCGCGAACGGCGGCCGACAGGTCGTCGACGACCTGCTGGCGTTCGCTGCTGCGGCGCTCGAACAGGGTGCGGTAGTGCGGGTCTTGCGTCTGTTCGGCGGCTTCGCGATAGCCGTCTGCGCTGTCCAGCGTCGTTTCGATCAGGCCGTTCAGAACCTTGATGTCGTGGGCGTTGGGGTTGCTCATCTCGTCCATTCCTTCCGCTGTTGCGGTCAAACGGCGAAATGGTCCGGCGCGGCGAAGGTTGCCGCCTGCGACATCAAAGTTTGGTGCGAAGCGACCACAGCTCGGGGAAGCAGCGCTTGGTCAGGGTCGAGGCCAGATAGGCGGCGCCTTCCGTTCCGCCCGTGCCGCGACGCCGACCGATGATGCGTTCGACCGTGACGACATGCTTGTGCCGCCAGGTCAGCAGGGCGTCGTCCAGATCGACCAGCTTCTCGGCCAACTGATAAAGGACCCACCACCGTTCCGTGTCGCGATAGACCTCCAGCCAGGCCGCCTCGACGGCTTCGGACGGCGCATAGGGCTGGGTCACGTCGCGGTTCAGCACCTCGGCGGGCACCGGCAGACCGGCCTTGGCCAGTTGAGCCAAGGCGTCATCATAAAGGCTGGGCGCGGCGATGGCGGCCTGAAGCGCGGCCAGGGCCTCGGGGCGGTCTTCGTGGAACTTCAGGAAGCTGGCGTCCTTGAGGCCAAGCATGGCCTCGAAACGTCGGAACTGGTCGCTCTGGAAGCCGGACGATGACCCCAACGACCCTCGGAACCGCAGATAGTCCGACGGCGTCATCGTCGACAGAATGTCCCAGCTGTGGGTCATCACGGCCTGGATGCGGCTCACGCGCGCCAGGCTCTTGTAGGCCGGGACCAGGTCACCCGCGCGCACCATCGACTGAGCCAAGGCCGTCTCATGCAGGATCTGCTTGAGCCACAGTTCCTCGGTCTGGTGGATGACGACGAACAGCATCTCGTCGTGCTGGTCCGACAGCGGGTGCTGGGTCGAAAGCAGGTCGTCCAACGCCAGATAGCCGGCGTAGGTGATGTCGCTGGATTGGGTCATGCCCGCCTATCGCCCGCGATGGCGGGCGGTGCAAGCTTGGCGCCGGCCCTTAATGCTGGCCTTGGGCCGAGACGTTGGCGGCGATCTGACGGCCGGCGTCGAAGGCGTCGCGGGCGCCTTTGTAGATGAAGCCGTAGGTCGGATAGACCGTCGTGCCCAGGTCGTTGATCGGATTGTACCAGACCTTGACCTGCGACCAGTCGTTGGAGGGCGAGACGTCGACGACGGTGACGTTCTCTTCGACCTTGCCGCGGCTCCCGCCCCAGTTGGCGTGGGTCACGCGCACGACGCGGTCGGTCAGGATGTCGGAGACGACGGCGACGTGGCCCCGGCTCATGCGGCCCTCGGGGCGGAAGACCAGAACCGAGCCGGTTTCCGGGGCCTTGCCGGTGCGGAAGTTGGCGGCGGCTTGGCGCCACCAGGTCCAGGCGTCGCCGAAGATGTTGATGCCGGAGAACATGCGCGCAAAAGTCACGCACTGCCAGTAGGGCTCATCAGCCTTTGCGGTGGAGGGGACGGCACCCAGCGCAAAAAAACCGAGGGTCGCCGCAACCGCGGCGGCTTTGAGCCGTTTTGACATGCTTGGGGTATCCCGACCCGCCTTTGGAAGCGCCCTTTAGGCCACGGGATCACGCCCTGTCGCAAGTTGTTTCGGCATATCGCCGTCCTTCATATTTCCTTCTGAAACCTTGTTGTGACGCTTGGCGCGCTTGTCGGCCATGTCCCTGAGAGCCTTGCGCGCCGGGCGTTCGACCAGATGATAGGAGACGGTCGCAACAACTGGCAGAAGGGCCAGGATCGCCAACCACACGAAAATTTGAAGCTGCTTGTCCGGCGAGTCGAACAGTTTGGCGGCCAGACCGACCGCCAGAAGCTTCCACGGCACGCAGACCATATAGACCGAATAGCTGATCTCGCCGAGGTAGACGGCGGGTTTGGAGGCCAGCCATCCGGCGCGCGCATTGGGCAGCGACGCCAGTGACAGGATCAGGGCGCCGGCCAGCAGAACCGTGACGCCGTCCCACAGTCCTAGCGCGGCGCTGAGCACCATCAGGCCGAACGAGACGGCGGCGCACAGCCACGGCGCCTTCAACGGCGCGCGGCGATAAACCAGATAGAGGGCGCACCCCAAGGCGAAGCACGGCACGATCCTGAGCGCGCCCCAGAGGATCGTCGCCTCGGTCAAGGCGAAGCCGGCCAGTTGCTCGAACGCGAAATAGAGGATGACGAGGAAGGCCGCAGCCCCGACCACCGCCGCGATCGGCCGATGACGCAGGCGCCAGAAGACGAAAGCGAACAGCGGGAAGCAGAGATAGGCGAACCACTCTGCAGAAATGGACCAGGACGGATGGTTCCAGCCCGCGACCGGCGCCAGCCCCCAGGCGTGAACCATGAAGAGGTTGGCGGGCAGCGACGCCCAACTCAGCACATTGGCGTCCACGCTCATACCGGCGAAAAGGGCGGCCGCCGCCAGCAGCCCCACGCCGATCAGGGTGGCGATATGCAGCGGATAGACGCGCGCGATCCGCGCCCACAGGAAGCCGCGATACGAGAACCGCTTCTCGCCTGCCGCCGCCAGATAGACGTGGCTGAGGATGAAGCCGGACAGGACGAAGAACAGCTCGACTCCCAGATAGCCCTTGGCGACGAGGCCTGACTGACCCGCGCCGGCCAGGTTCTCCCAGAAGCTGTAGACGGCGACCCACATGGCGGCGCCGAAGCGCAGGGCGGTGATGGGGCGAAGATCGGCGGGCGTCTGGACGGGGGTCATGGTCTCACCTTGGCACGTCAGCCTTTTCGAACCGTGAAGGCCCGCAAAGGTTGTGCCCGTTCGGCCCTACCCTGCCCACACGCCGTGGAAGCCGGCCGGCAGGGCCACGTCCGCCTGCCAGGTCGCGACCGGGCCGTCCTCGATCCGCGCCACGTCGAAGACGTGCAGTTCCGTCCGCCCGTCCTTCAGATTGACCGACGGTCCAACCAGCCAGGCGTCCCGTTCCGCCGTCGCGCCGGGCTTGGGCACGAAGACCGCCTCCTCGACCACCTGATGCACGCCGAACTCGAAGGCGCGCGAGCGACCGCTGTCCCAGTCGTGGACCGCCAGTCCCGTCGGTAAGGGCCGGCCGCGAGCCTCGCCGGAGGTATGGGCGGTCAGGCCGCGCTTCAGCCCCGCACGACGCGGATCGGCTTTCGGGAATTCACCCACGACAGCGCTGTAGGTCATGTGGGCGTGTCCATCCGGGCGCAGGGTGATCAGAGCCATTTTCGCCGGATCGCCCGGAACGACCCCATGTCCATCCACCAGAACCCGCGCGCCATCGACCGCGAAGCGCGGATCGCCGCTGGCGGCGACATCGAAGCGGATCGTGCCGTCGCGCTCAGCCCAGGCGTCACCCAGGTGGAAATGGAAGAAGCTGGGCACCTCATAGAGGCGGCGCTTCGACAGGTCGTCCTTGTCCAACACCAGGACCTGGGTCCCCATCTCGGGTCTCCAGGCCAGGCCCGCGGTCACCGGCATGGCGTGGGTCGCGAACACCCAGGGCTGGAGCACCAGGATCACGTGCCGGTCCGTGGCGGTGAAGTCGTGCATATAGCTGGCGCGCGGCAGAGGCACGACCTGGGCGTCGCTCAGGCTGCGATCCGGGCGCAGATGCCAGATGACGGCCTGGCTGCCCGCCGACCCCACGTTCCAGATCGAGCCGTCGGGGGCGTAGCGCGGATGGGCCTGGAACGGCATGCCTTTCAAATCATCGCGCAGGGTGACGAAGTTGCCCGTCGACAGGTCCGACGCCGACAGGGCCAGGGGCGATCCCGCCTCCCACAGCGCCCAGACCTGATCGCCGGCGACCATGACGGCGGTGTTGGCGGCGTTGGCGTCGTCGTTCGAGCCGATGCGGGCGCGGTCGTCGCCCTTGGTGCCGAAGCCCGGCGTAACCACCGCGTCCAGCTCCGTCTCCGTGCGGCGCTTGGGCGTGTCGGCGAACCGCGCCTCCAGCGTCGCCTGGCCGTCCTGGATGCGGAAGGCGCGCATCATGCCGTCGCCGTCAAACCAGTGGGTTGCCGACCCGCCCTGCCGCCGGAACTTGGCCGGTCCGTTGCGATACAGCGCGCCTTGCAACCCCGCCGGCGCCCGGCCGTGGACCAGGCGCATCGTTTGGCGCGCGATGTCGCCTTCGACGTCCTGGGTCGCCAGCGCCCAGTCGGCCTTCGTCGCGGCGACAGCGTCCAGGGCGGCGGCGGCGCGCACCATCTCGGGCGTAGCGACCGCGGCCGAGAGGGCGGCGGCGCCCATCAGGAATGAACGGCGGGAGGGGGTCATGATCAAGCTCCGGCTTTCGTCGCTTACTTCAGGTCGATCGACTGGGTCGTCGCGCCGGCGGCCGCGAACTTGGCGCGCTCCCAAGACGCCGGTCCCATATTGCCGACAGCGTTGTTGGAGAAGGCGAAGGGCTCGACCGGCATGCCGAAGGGATTGGTGTTCATCTTGCCGTCGCCGTTCAGGTCGTGGAAGGCGCGCACCGCATAGTCGCCGTCCGGCAGGCCGTCGAAGGTCACGCTGGTCTGGCCGGCGGCGGCGTCCAGCATGGCCACCTGGGCCGGCTGGCCCTCGCCGCCATAGTTGGCCTCGCTGTTGAAGACGGCAACCATGATCTGGCCTTGGGGCGCCGCGCTCGGGAAGGCGACGGTCAAGTCCGCGGCGAAGACGGGCGCGGCTGACAGGGCAGCGGCGAGAGCGAGGACGGGAGCGATGGCGGTGACGGTCTTCATGACGGCGTGTCCTGTGTCAGTGAGAGGACCGACGACCGGCCCTCGACGACCGGACCGTGCCGTCGTCCCCTGCCCTTCACCACCGCGCTTGCGGCGATGAACGGCCGCAGTTCGCCAACGACCACCCCCGTTTATTCGCGAAGCGCGAACGAACACTTCGAACGCATCGTGTCCGTGCCGCAAAGAAAAGGCCCGGAATCTGAGTTCCGGGCCTTGGTCTCTTCGTGCTCGCGACGAGGAACTAGTCCAGCGTGCGCTTGATCTCTTCGACCGTGAAGCACTCGATGTAGTCGCCTTCCTTGATGTCCTGGAAGCCCTGGAACTGCATGCCGCATTCCTGGCCGGCCGTGACCTCGTTGACCTCGTCCTTGAAGCGCTTGAGCGTGTTGAGCGTGCCCAGCTCCAGCACCACGACGTCGTCGCGGATGATGCGGACGCGCGCGCCTTTGCGGACCACGCCTTCCGACACCCGGCAACCGGCGATCTTGCCGATCTTGGAGATGTCGAACACCTGAAGGACAGCGGCGTTGCCCAGGAAGGTTTCGCGTTGCAACGGCGCCAGCATGCCGGACAGCACGCCTTTGATGTCGTCCAGCAGGTCGTAGATGATCGAATAGTAGCGGATCTCGACGCCTTCGCGCTCGGCCAGATCGCGCGCCTGTTTCGAAGCTCGGACGTTGAAGCCGAGGATCGGCGCGCCGGCCGACTTGGCCAGGTTGACGTCGCTCTCGGTGATGCCGCCGGCGCCGGAGTAGACCGTGCGGGCGCGCACCTCGTCGGTGCTCATCTTGTCCAGCGAACCCATGATGGCTTCCGCCGAACCCTGCACGTCCGCCTTGATGACGACCGGCAGTTCCGAGGCCTTCTTGGAGCCCAGCTTGGCCATCATATCGACCAGCGAGACCGAGCCGCCCGAAACCTGGGCCTTCTCGCGCTTCACCCGCTGACGGTATTCGGTCAGCTCGCGGGCGCGGGCTTCGGACTCCACCACGGCGAAGACGTCGCCGGGCGAGGGCGCCTCGTCCAGGCCGAGGATCTCGACCGGGACCGAAGGACCGGCTTCGGTCAGTTGCTCGTTGCGCTCGTTCAGCAGGGCGCGAACCTTGCCCCACGATCCGCCGGCGACGACGATGTCGCCGCGCTTCAGCGTGCCGCGCTTGACCAGGACGGTGCCGACCGGGCCGCGACCCTTGTCCAGCTTGGCCTCGATGACCACACCCTCGGCCGAGCGATCGGCGTTGGCGCGCAGGTCCATAACCTCGGCCTGGATCAGGATGGCTTCCAGCAGGCCGTCGAGGTTCATCCGCTCCTTGGCCGAGACCTCGATGATCTGGGTCTCGCCGCCCAGGCTTTCGGCGATGACTTCGTACTGCAGCAGCTCGTTGACGACCTTCTGTGACGTCGCGCCGGGCTTATCCATCTTGTTGACCGCCACGATCAGGGGCGCGTTGGCCGCCTTGGCGTGTTGGATGGCTTCGATGGTCTGCGGCATGACGCCGTCGTCGGCGGCGACAACCAGGACCACGATGTCGGTCACATTGGCGCCGCGCGCCCGCATGGCCGAGAAGGCGGCGTGGCCCGGGGTGTCCAGGAAGGTGACCTTCTGGTCGTCCGGCAGGCGAACCTGATAGGCGCCGATGTGCTGGGTGATGCCGCCGGCTTCGCCGCCGGCGACGTCGGTCGTGCGCAGGGCGTCGAGCAGCGAGGTCTTGCCGTGGTCGACGTGGCCCATGATGGCCACCACCGGCGCGCGGGTGTCGGAGGCGTCGGCGTCGTCGTCCTCGCCCAGGAAGCCGGTTTCGATGTCGGATTCCGAGACGCGCTTGACGGCCATGCCGAACTCTTCGGCCACCAGTTCGGCGGTGTCGGAATCGATCACGTCGTTGATCTTCATCATCAGGCCCTGCTTCATCAGGAACTTGATGATGTCGACGCCGCGAACGGCCATCCGGTTGGACAGCTCCTGCACGGTGATGACGTCGGGGATGACGACTTCACGCGGACGGTTGGGCGCATCGGTAGAGCCGCCCTTGCGCTTTTCCTTCTCACGTTCGCGAGCACGGCGGACCGAGGCCAGCGAGCGCATCCGCTCGGCGGCGTCGCCGTCGCCGACCACGGACTGGATGGTCATGCGGCCTTCGCGGCGCTTGGGCTCGCCGCGCGTGCGGCTGACGGCCTTGCCGGCGTCGGAGAAGCGCTTCTCGCGATCGTCGTCACGACCGGCCGGACGACCAAAGCCGGCACCGGGCGCACGGGCCGGACGCAGAACATTGGCCTCGGCCGGCGGGGCGTTCGGGGTCGGACGACCGCCAGGGCCGGTGCGCGCGCCGCCGGGACGGGCGGCGCCGGGCGCCGGACGCGGATTCAGGGCCGAATAGCGGACGGGCTCGGCCGGCTTGGCGCCTTGCGGACGTTGACCGCTAGGGCCCGAACGGGCGCCCTGCGGACGGTCGCCTTGCGGGCGATCGCTCTGCGGGCGGTCCGAATAGGCGCGATCGCCGCCGCCCATCGCCTGCTCGCGGGCCGAACGGCCGCCGAAGGCCGGACGCTCGGGTGCGGCGCGTTGGGGATTGCCGGGCTTGGGCACACGTTGGCCGAAGTTGACCACCGGGCGGGCCGGAGCGGCCGGACGGACGGGCGCAGCCGGGGCCGGATTCGCAGGCGCCGGGGTCGGCGCGACAGGCGCAGGCGCGGCGGCCACGGGCGCGGCCGGCTTGGGTGCGGGCTTGGCCGGCGCGACAGGCGCAGCCGCCGTCAGCTTGGCGGCTTCGGCGCGTGCAGCTTCCGCGGCGGCCTTGGCGGCCGCGGCCTCGTCGCGAGCGGCCTGGGCGGCGCGTTCGGTGGCGGCGGCCTGTTCGCGGGCTGCGGCGTCTGCGGCGGCCTTGGCGGCGGCGGCGGCGTCAGCCTTGGCGGCGTTCGCTTGCGTGGCCAAGGCGATGGCGCGACGGCGGGCTTCCTGCTCCTCGGCCGACAGGGCGCCGCCGGCGGGTTGCGACGGACGCGGACCTTGCGGACGCGGCGCCTGCGCGGCCTGTTGAGGACGCGCGACATCGAAGCCCTGCGGACGTTGAGGTCCGCCGGCGCCGGCGCGGCGCTTGGTCTCGACCACCACCGTCTTGGATCGGCCATGGCTGAAGCTCTGCTTCACGGTGCCGGTCGGCACCGATCCCACAACGCGCGGCTTCAGGCTCAGCGGAGCGCGCGGCCCCGTCTGGGACGGCGTGCCGCCCGTGTTGCCCTGGCCTTGGTTGGTCTTGTCGTTTTCGTCGCTCATCCGGTCGCTTTACTCGGGGCGGAAAGGCCCGCCGTCCTCATCTAATACCCATGAACGACCGTGAGCCCGTCTCCGCCCTTGGAGACAGGCCCTCGGCCGCTAAAATCCTCAGCTCGCCCCTGTAGGGGGTGCTCCCGCCGATCCGTCCTCGACACTGGAAACGTCCCAGTGAGGGGGGCGAAGCGGCCGAAATCCAGCCAGTCGTTCGACCTCGATGGTCCAGCGATCGGCGCGTCCGCCCGCAAGCAGGACGGCGTGTATCGCATTTTCCAGCCCAAGGGCCAAACTCAAATCGTCCGCCGTGAACGCGCCGCAGATCTTGGCGGTCTGATGACGGGCCAGGGCGAGGATCTTTCCGCGCCCGTCGGCCGAGCCATCGGCGGCTTCCAGCACCCAGGCGGCCTTGCCCGCACGCAGGCTCGCCGCGGTTTTCTCGAAGCCGGATATAAGAACGCCTTCGCGCCGGGCAAGACCTAGCTGGTCGAGACAGCGCCTTGTCAACAGCCGTTCGACGACATCGGCCAGGTCGGCCGGGGCGGTCAATTTGGTCTTGGCCGCGCGGGTGAAGCCGTTCTTCTTGACCGCCGCCTCGACTGAGGCGCGGCTGGCTTCGACCCACAGGCCGCGTCCGGGCAGCTTCCTGCCCAGGTCGGGGACCACCTGGCCATCGGGCCCGGCGACGAAACGGATCAGGCGAGATTCGTCCATGACCTCGTGAGAGACGAGGTCCCGGCGTTCCCTATCGATCGTTGCGTCGCGCAAGCTCATATGTGGCCAGGTCTCCCATCACGCGTTCGACGGTTCGGCGTCGGACTCTTCGCCCTCGGCCGGGTCGTCTTCGGCGGGCGCGTCGCCGAACACCTGGTCCGGATCGTATTCGCCCTCGGCGTAGTCGCCCTCTTCTTCGTACTCTTCCGGCTCGGGCTGCGGCAGTTCCGAAGCGTCGATCCAGCCGGCCGCGACGCGGGCCTGCAGGATCAGCAGCTCGGCGTCTTCCTGCGCCAGATTGAAGTTTTCCAGCACGCCGGGGACCTTCACCCGCTCGCCGTTCTTGACCTCATAGCCGCCGCGGATTTCGTCGGTGGCCAGGTCGGCCAGATCCTCGACCGTCTTCACGCCGCCTTCGCCCAGGGCGACGGCGATCGGCAGGGTGACGCCCGGCACCTGAAGCACGCCGTCCTCGACGCCCAGTTCGACGCGCTTGGCGTCCAGCTCGGCGGCCTTCTTGTCCAGATATTCGCGGGCGCGGGCCTGAAGCTCTTCAGCGGTTTCTTCGTCGAAGCCTTCGATCTCGGAGACTTCGTACGGATCGACGTAGGCCAGGTCCTCGACCGTGGCGAAGCCTTCGGTGACCAGCAGCTGGGCGATGACTTCGTCGACGTCCAGGGCTTCCTGGAACAGTCCGGTGCGCTCGGCGAACTCGCGCTGACGACGCTCGGAGTCCTGAGCCTCGGTGATGATGTCGATCTGCCAGCCGGTCAGTTGCGAGGCCAGGCGGACGTTCTGGCCGCGACGGCCGATGGCCAGCGACAGCTGCTCGTCCGGCACGACCACTTCGACGCGGCCGGCTTCTTCATCCAGCACGACCTTGGAGACTTCGGCCGGGGCCAGGGCGTTGACGATGAAGGTCGGCTCGTCCGGATTCCACTGGATGATGTCGATCTTCTCGCCCTGCAGTTCGGCGACGACCGCCTGAACGCGCGAGCCGCGCATGCCGACGCAGGCGCCGACGGGATCGATGGAGCTGTCGTTCGACAGGACGGCCATCTTGGCGCGCGAGCCCGAGTCACGGGCGGCGGCGCGGATCTCGATCACGCCGTCATAAACTTCCGGCACTTCCTGGGCGAACAACTTGGCCATGAAGCCGGGGTGGGCGCGCGACAGCATGACCTGCGGGCCCTTGGCCTCGGGGCGGACGTCGTAGATGTAGGTGCGGATGCGGTCGCCGATGTTGAACACTTCGCGCGGGATGGATTGGTCGCGGCGCATGACGCCTTCGCCCCGGCCCAGATCGACGATGGTGTTGCCGTATTCGACGCGCTTGACCGTACCGTTGACGATCTCGCCGACGCGATCCTTGAACTCTTCGTACTGGTTGGCGCGCTCGGCCTCGCGGACCTTTCCGGTCACGACCTGGCGGGCCATCTGGGTTTGCACCCGACCGAACTCGAACGGCGGCAGGTTCTCGACGTATTCCTTGCCGACCACCGCCTCGGGATCGCGCTTGGAGGCGTCCTTCAGGCGCACCATGGCGCTGTCGTTGAACTCTTCCAGCTCGTCTTCCGGCATCCAGTCGTCCTCGACGATGGTGACGTGACGGGTCAGCGACAGCTCGCCGGTCTTGTGGTCGATCTTGGCGCGGATGTCGTGATGCGCGCCGTAGCGCGACTTTGCGCCCTTCTGGATCGCTTCTTCGATCGCCTCGATGACGATTTCGCGCTCGATGTTCTTCTCGCGGGCGACGGCCTCGGCGATCTGCAGCAGTTCGAGGCGGTTGGCGGAAATACCAGTGACGGCCATCAGGCGTTGTCCTCAGAAGGGGTCGTGGTGTCGGTTGTCAGGTCGGAGGCTTCCCCTTCGGGAAGGCCGTCGTCTTCAGGTTCGCCGCGTGCGGCACGAATGGCGGCGCCCCGTTTCATCAGGGCGTCGGTCAGGACCAGCTTCGCGTCGCTCAGCCAGTCGAAGGGGATCAGGGCGGTGTCGTCCTCGCCGTCCAGGTCGATCAGGACGTTGCCGTCTTCATAGCCGGCCAGCACGCCCTTGAACCGCTTGCGGCCCTCGATCATGCGGTCGGTTTCCAGACGCGCCTCCTCGCCCTCGAACAGGTCGAAGTCGATGGGACGGGTCAAGGGCCGGTCGATGCCGGGCGACGACACCTCCAGCATATATTCACCGGGGATGGGGTCGGCGGCGTCGAACACTTCCGACACCGCGCGGCTCAGCTTGGCGCATTGTTCGACCGAGATGTCGTGGTCGGACGGCCGCTCGGCCATGATCTGGAGGCGCTGACGTTTGGAGCCGGTCATCAGGCGCACGCGCACGACGTCCAGGCCCAACGACTCCGCGATAGGGTCGATCAGGTCCAGCAGTTGGCGATCCTGGGCGGTTCTTGCGCGCAAGCGACGAATATCCAAAACAAAAGCGGCGGTCCGTCCGGGCCGCCGCTTGGAACGACGCCGTTGGACGCCGGTCTAACGATGTGAGCGCCATATAGGCCAACCGAAAGGGGTTGTCAGCCCCCCCGCGATCAAACCCGCCGTCAGCGCGGCCCCAGATAGTCGCGCTTGCCGATCTCGACGCCCGCCGCGCGCAACAGGGCGTAGGTCATGGTGACGTGGAAAAAGAAGTTCGGCAGCGCAAACCCGGTCAGATAATCGACGCCGTTGAACTCGTGCTGCCCGCCGGGGAATTTCAGCACCACTTCGCGCGCCTCGGCGCCCTGGAAGGCGTCGCGAGGCACGCTTTCGATATAGGCGATCGACAGGGCGATGGTGGCCTTCAGCTCGGCGAACGACGCTTCGGTATCGTCCGTCTTGGGCCAGTCCTGTCCGACCAGCCGGGCGACGCAAGCCCGCGCCGAAAACGCCGCCGTGCGCACCTGGGCTGGGAACGGGTTCATGTCCGGGGCGAGACGCGCCTCCATCAGGGCTGCCTCATCGAACCCCTGGGCAAGCGCCTTGTCGAGCAAGGCCGACAGATTGTTCAGCGTGCGCAAAAAGACGGGCGCCGAGGCGTCGTAGATCGAAAAGGCCAAGGAGGTCAGGTCCGGTTGGAACGACCCCTTAGCTGCTAATCAACGCGCCGATATTCAAGGAAGACCGGGGTCGTGTCGCCAAGCTTCTTTTCTTCGTAGCGGGTCACGACGTGATCGGCGGGCGGGACGAACCAGTCCTGGTCGGCTGGACCTAGTCGCTCCAGGCCCTCAGTGCGGTTCAGCCGCTCCAGCGCCCATTCGGCGTAGTCCAGCCAATCGGTGACGAAGCGCAGGGTCCCGCCAGGCTTCAGGATGCGGGCGAAGGCCTGGGCCGTCTCGTCCTGCAATAGACGGCGTTTGTTGTGGCGCGCCTTGTGCCAGGGGTCGGGGAACAGGATCAGCACCCGATCGACCGAAGCGTCCGGAAGGGCGTCGACCAGGTCGCGCGCGTCGTCGGCATGGATGCGGACGTTCTTCAGTCCGCCCTCTTCCACGTGACGCAGGGCCGAGGCGACGCCGTTCAGGAAGGGCTCGCAGCCGATCACCAGGGCGTCGGGCCGCGTCGCCGCCTGGGCGGCCATATGCTCGCCGCCGCCGAAGCCGATCTCCAGCCAGACCTCGGTCGCCTCGGGCATCATCGTCTTGGGGTCCAGCGGCCCGGCCTTGGGATCGGGCACGGCGATCTCGGGCAGCAGGGTCTCCATCAATGCCGCCTGGCGGGGCTTAATGGGGCGGGCCTTGATGCGGCCGAACGATCGCAGCGGGCGGTCGAGATGCGGGTTTTCGTCCTCGGGACGGTCATCGGCGTTCATGCGTCTGCCGTTAGCCGTCGCCGGCCAAAGCGTCCAGAACTAGCGTCCAGAAGACGAACGCCGAAACCTTTTGACGGTCGCGGCCGAACGCCCTTCTATGCCGATCACAAGCGGCGTCGGGGCTGACGCTTCGCGGGAGAGGGATTTCGATGATCGGACATCATCTGCGGGGCGTCAGCCTCGCGGCCATTACATGCGCCGTGCTGGGCCTGTCGGCCTGCGCCACCACCGGCCAGACCCCTGACGATACGGCCGCGAAACCGTCGAGGGACCGGACCTTGGCCGCCGGCCTGGATCCCGCGACGACGCTGGATCCCTATCCCTCGACCTATCAGCCCCTGCCGCGCGAGAACTTCGCCGTGGTCGGCGCCACCGTCCTGACCGGCACGGATCGCAAGATCGAGAACGGCGTGGTCGTGGTCACGGACGGCAAGATCGCCGCCGTCGGCGACGCCTCGACCCCCGTCCCTTCAGGCTATCGCGTCGTTGAGGCGCGCGGCCGCTATGTCACCCCCGGCGTCATCGACGTGCACAGCCACCTGGGCGTCTATCCGTCGCCCGGCGTCTCGGGCATGAGCGACGGCAACGAGGCGACCAGCCCGAACACCGCCCAGGTCTGGGCCGAACATTCGCTGTGGCCCCAGGACCCCGGCTTCAACACCGCCCGCGCCGGCGGCGTGACCACGCTTCACATCCTGCCCGGCTCGGCGAATCTGTTCGGCGGACGCGGCGTGACGATCCGCAACGTGCCCTCGATCACCATGCAGGGCCTGAAGTTCCCGGCCGCCCCCTATACGGTCAAGATGGCCTGCGGCGAGAACCCGTCGCGCGTCTATGGCGGCCGCAACCAGAGCCCGGCGACGGGCATGGGCAATATGGCCGGCTATCGCGCCGCCTTCATCGCCGCGCGCGACTACAAGGCCAAATGGGACAAGTGGCGCGAGGACGGCGAAGGCGCCGCCCCGACCCGCAACCTGCAGAACGAGACCCTGATGGGCGTTCTGGACGGGTCGATCCTGATCCAGAACCACTGCTACCGCGCCGACGAGATGGCGCTGATGATGGATATGGCCAAGGAGTTCGGCTACCGCATCACAACCTTCCACCACGCCACCGAGGCCTACAAGCTGGCGCCGCAACTGGCCGCCAACGGCATCTGCGCGGCCATGTGGACCGGCTGGTGGGGCTTCAAGATGGAGGCCCTGGACGCCATCGAGGAGAACGCCGCTCTGGTCGACGCCCAGCAGGGATCGTGCGCCGTCATCCACTCCGACGACGCCGAACTGACCCAACGGCTCAACCAGGAAGCCGCGGCCGCCCTGTCGGCCGGTCGCCGCGCCGGGCTGAACATTTCCGAAGAGCACGCCATCGGCTGGATCACCTCCAATGCCGCCAAGGCCATCGGCATCGCCGACCAGACCGGGTCGCTGGAGCCCGGCAAGCGCGCCGACGTGGTGATCTGGAGCGCCGATCCCTTCTCGATCTACGCCCGCGCCGATCAGGTCTTCATCGACGGCGCCCTGACCTTTGATCGCAGCAACCCCGCCTATCAGCCGACCAGCGACTTCGAACTGGGTCAGCCGGGCTATGGCCTGACCGCCGCCAACGTCACGGAAGGAGCCCGCTGATGCGCCTGTCTCACATCCTCGCGGGCGCCGTCGCGGCCTTGTCGCTCGCCGCCCCTGCTCTTGCGCAGTCCGGGCCTCAAGTAGCGCGAAGCGCGGTAGGCCAAAATGAAACCGTCGCCATCGTCGGCGGGCGCATCCTGACCGGCGACTCCGTCATCGAGAACGGCACGGTCGTGATCCGCGACGGTAAGATCGTCTCGGTGGGCTCAGGCGGCGCGCCGTCCGGCGCCCGCGTCATCGACGCAGTGGGCAAGACGGTCGCGCCCGGTTTCGTCGCCGTGGATTCCGGCTTGGCCGGGACCGAAGTCGGCTCGGTCAGCGGCACCAACGAACTGCGCAACAGCGCCAATACGCTCAGCGCCGCCTTCGACATCTCGTACGGCCTGGACCCCTGGTCCTTCACCCTGCCAGTCGCGCGGCTGGGCGGCATCACCCGCGCCATCGTCGTGCCCCAGCATCCCGGCTCTTCCGGCGGCCATGTCCATGAGGACGAGACGGCCGGCGCCGGCGACGGCGGCTATCAGACGCCGGGCCTGTTCGCGGGTCAGGCGGCGATCATCAATCTGGGCCAGGGCTCGAACATTCTGGTCAAGCCGCGCGTGGCCATGGTCGCCCCGTTCGGCGAGGCCGGAGCCGGCATCGCCGGAGGCGCGCGCGGCGCGCAGTTCGTCCTGTTCAAGGAGACGCTGTCGGAAGTCCGCCTCTATGCCCGCAACAAGTCGGCCTATGAGCGGGCGGGCCTGCGCGACCTCAGCCTGTCGCGCGCCGATCTCGAGGCGCTGATCCCCGTCGCCAACGGGACGATGCCGCTGATCGTGACCGTCCACCGCGCCTCAGACATTCAGCAGGTGCTGCGCCTGGCGCGCGAGGAAGGGATCAAACTGATCCTGGACGGCGCCGAGGAAGGCTGGCTGGTCGCCGGCGACATCGCCGCAGCCGGCGTGCCGGTGCTGCTGAACCCCATCTCCAACCTGCCCAGCGATTTCGAGATGCGGGCGGCGCGGGCGGAAAACGCAGCGGCTCTGAACGCGGCGGGTGTCGTCATCGCGATCAAGGGCAACGAGGGCTCGACCCACCGCGCACGCGAGGCCCGTTACAACGCGGGCAACGCCGTCTCGCACGGCTTGCCCTATAGCGCCGCCATCGCCGCCCTGACGGTCAATCCGGCGAAGATCTTCGGCATGGCCGGGCAGTTCGGCCAGATCGCACCGGGCGCAGCGGGTGACGTCGTGGTCTGGTCCGGCGATCCGCTGGAGCCGCTTAGCCAACCGTCGGCCGTTTTCGTCAATGGCGTCGAACAGCCCCTGACCAGCCGCCCGCTGATGCTGCGCGACCGCTATCGCCAGCAGACGCCGATGCCGCCGGCCTATCGCAACTAAGGACCGCTTTGGTCTGAACGTAAAGGGCGGGGCCGCACGGTCCCGCCCTTTTTCATTGGCCGCGTCCGCGCTAGGTCAGGCCCATGCCCACCGCGCTCTACATCGACGCCGACGCCTGCCCCGTGAAGGAAGAGGTGTATCGCGTCGCCCGCCGCTATGGGCTGAAGACCTATGTCGTCTCCAACACCTGGATGCAGGTTCCGCGTGAGCCGCTGATCGAACAGGTGGTGGTGGACGCCGGCCCAGACATCGCCGACGACTGGATCGCTGAGCGGGCGGGCGTAGGCGACGTGGTCATCACCGCCGATATCCCCCTAGCGGACCGCTGTCTGAAGTCGGGCGCACAGGCGCTGAAGTCGAACGGCCAGCCCTTCACCCCGGACTCCATCGGCTCGGCCCTTGCCGGACGGATGGTGGGCGAGCATCTGCGGTCGATGGGCGTGGCCACATCCGGTCCGCCGCCGTTCTCGGCCGCCGACCGTTCGCGTTTCTTGCAAGCGCTGGACCAGGCCGTGGTCAAGGCGCGCAAGGCGGCGACATGACCACCGTCATCCCCGAGGACGAGCTTGAGTTTCACTTCTACCGCGCGGGCGGTCCAGGCGGGCAGAACGTCAACAAGGTCTCGACCGCCGTCCAGATGCGGTTCGATGTGAAGAACTCGCCGTCGCTGACCGATCCGGTCAAGGCGCGGCTGATGAAGCTGGCCGGCAGCCGGCTGACGCTGGAAGGCGTGATCCTGATCACCGCCGTGCGTCACCGCACCCAGGAGCGCAATCGCGCCGACGCCATCGAACGGCTTCAAGCCATGGTGGACGAGGCCTCGATCCGCCCCGTCTATCGCGTGCCGACACGTCCGACCAAGGCGTCCAAGGAACGCCGCCTCAAGGCCAAGACGACCCGCGCCTCGATCAAGTCGGGGCGCGGCAAGCCTTCGCTGGACTAACGGTCAGCGCTCGGCCGGGCGGAACAGCAGGGCCGCGATCTTGTCCTCGGCGTCGAAGCCGATCAGCCATTCGGTGACCTGATTGTCGAAGGTGACCTTGAACATCTGGGCCTCGCCTTCCTGTTTGACGTATTCGACCGTCTTGACGGCGCCGAAGCCCTTGATCAGTGGGACCACCTGGGCTTCCTGCTGACGGATCTGGGTTCCAAGGCCGGTCGTGAAATCCGAATAGTCGAAACCGGTCCCCTGCGCGCTGGCGATCACGGCGCGCAAAGCCTCTTCCGAACGGGCGATGTCGGGAGCTTGGGCGGCGGACGCCGCTGCGGGCGCAGCGGCGGGACGGGCTTGAGGTGCTGCGGCTTGAGCCGGGCGGTCGAAGGCGTTCGGCACGGCGCCGGCGGCCGCCTGAGCCAAGGCGGGCACGGGCGCCAGCAGGACGGCGGCTACAATGGCGGTCTTCATCAAGGTCGGCTTCATAGCGAAAGCTCCGGTCAGGTCAGATAGGGCCAGAGCGAAAGGCCCAAGGCCGCCAGGGCCGCGATGACCGCGACCGTGACTGAAGCCGCCACCCAAGCCGGAGTTCCCGACTTTTCGATGACCACCGCGCCCGGGCGCGGCGGCTCCTGAACCAGGCGCGAGATGGCGCGGGCGGCGGCGATCATTTCGTTGATCGCATCGCGGGCCTGGGCCTGCGGTCCCAGTTCGCGGCGGATCCAGCGTTCGACCACCGGCTGGGCGGCCTTCCACAGGTCGTGGTCGGGTTGCAGGCGGCGCGCCACGCCCTCGACCGAGACCATGGTCTTTTGCAGCAGGATCAGTTCGGGCCGCAGCCGCATGTCGAACAGGGCGGTGATCTCGAACAACTGGCCCAACAGCCGGCCCATCGACACCTGGCTGGCGGCGCGGCCGATCACCGGCTCGCCGACCGCGCGCAGCGCCTGGGCGAAGGTCTCCACCGAGTGGTGCGGCGGGACGTAGCCGGCCTCGAAATGCACGCGCGAAATCCGGTCGTAGTCGCGACTGATGAAGCCCCACAGGATCTCGGCCAGATAGCGCCGCTCCGCCGGTCCCAATCGCCCGACAATGCCGAAGTCGATCGCCGTCAGATGAGCCGGCGCGCTGGCGAACAGATTGCCCTCGTGCAGATCGGCGTGGAACACCCCGTGGTCCAACGCCTGCACCAGAAAGGCGCGCACGACATTGTCGGCCAGCTGATCCTTGTCCAATCCTGGCAGGTCCGTAAGCGCCGGATCCGTCATGGGCACGCCTTGCGCCCACTCCAGCGTCAGCACGCGCTTGCCCACCCCGTCCCAGATCACGGCCGGCGCGGACATATATCCGTCCTTGGCCAGCACCTCGGCCATCTCGCTGGCGGCGGCGGCCTCCAGCCGCATGTCCAACTCCAGATCCAGCGAGTTGGCGATGGTCTCGACAAAGGCGGACGGCTCCAGACGCCGCGCCATCGGCACGAGCCGCCAGACCAGCCGGGCGGCCAGACGCATCGAATCCAGGCCATTGGCGACCCGCCGCTCGACCCCCGGCCGCAGCACCTTGACCGCGACGGCCCGCCCATCGGCCAGGGTCGCGCGGTGCGCCTGGGCCAGGGAGGCGGCGGCGACCGGCGGGCTGAGGTCGATGAACAGGCTTTCGGCCGGACGACCCAGCGATTTCTCGATCTCGCGACGCGCCTCTTCCAGAGAGAACGGCGGCAGGGCGTCCTTCAACCGGCCAAGATCGCGCGCGAATTCCAGCCCGAAGATATCGGCGCGCGTGGCCAGAACCTGACCCAGTTTGATCGCCACGGGGCCCAGATGTTCGAACGCCTTGCCCAGCCTCTGGCCCGGCCGACCCTGGCGGCCAGCTCGACCTGAGAACAGTTGCACGAACCGAGCAAACGGTCGCGTCCAGGCCGGCAGCAGATGGGTCACCTCGCGCGGGATCAGGGCGTCATGACGCGCCAAGACCCAAAGCCAGCCCAGCAGGCGCAGGAAGGACGCAACCGGGTTCTGGACCGCGACCGTCGCGGGCGGCGGCGGGGCCGTGCGATAGATCCGGCTGGTCAGATCGCCCACCCGTGATGGATGGCGGCGATCCCGCCCGACAGATTGGTCACGGACACGCGGCGGAAGCCGGCGTCCTCGATCATGCCCTTGAACGTATTCTGATCGGGGAACCGACGGATGCTCTCGACCAGATACTGATAGCTGTCGCGATCCTTGGCGACCCAGCCGCCGATGCGCGGAATGGCGTGGAAGGACCAGGCGTCATAGACCTTGCGGATCGGCGTGGTGGTGGGGCGCGAGAACTCCAGGCACAGGAACCGACCGCCCGGCTTCAGCACCCGGCGCGCCTCGGCCAAGGCCTTGTCGATATGGGCCACGTTGCGGATGCCGAAACTGATCGAATAGGCGTCGACCGAGGCGTCAGCTAGCGGCAGGTTCATGGCGTCGCCGACGCTCCACTGCATCTCCGGTTCGCCGCCCTTGTGGACGCCGGCCAGGATCATCTCGGCGTTGTAGTCCAGCACGATGACATTGGCGTCCTCGCCGCCGCGCCGCTCCTGCGCCGCGCGCGCCATCCTGGAATAGCGACGCGCCATGTCGCCGGTGCCGCCCGCGACGTCCAGAATGGTCTCGCCCGGACGCGGGTTCAGCTTGGCGGCGGCGATGTCCTTCCAGATGCGGTGGACGCCGACGCTCATCAGGTCGTTCATCACGTCGTAGTTGGAGGCGACGGAATCGAAGACCCCGCGCACCATCTTCACCTTCTCGCGCGCATCCACGTCGCGAAAGCCGAAGGAGGAACGATCACCCGACGAATGCGGGCCGTGGGAGGAGGCGTCGGTCATAGTCGTCGTCTAGCGCGTCGCAGCGCCCCCGTCATCCAATGAGACACCCGATCATGCCGCTTCGGGCTGCGGCAGTTTCAAATCCTTCATCACGTCGCGCATCAGGCCGTAACAGCCGCACGACGCCGCCTCCAGACCGTCGCGATCCAGCACCTTGACCCAGCCGCGCCCCCGCTGGATCAGAGACTTGCGCTCCAGCACCGTGCCGACCTCCGACACCGTGGCGCGACGCACGCCCAGCATGCCGGCAATATCAGCCTGCGTCAGATCGATCCGGTCGTCCTCGGCCCGGTCGTGGAGCATCAGCAGCCAGCGGGCCAGCCGTTCGTCCAGCCGATGCTGGGCGTTGCAAGCGGCCGCCTGCTGCACCTGCGCCATCAAGCCTTCAGTGAAGCGCGACAGGGCCGAGCGCAGCGTCTCGCTGTCCTCCAGCGCCTCGCCGAACACCTCGGCCGAGCAATGGGCCGCGATCCCGTCGCGTTGGGAAATGGCCCGACTGGCGGCGCGGGCGTTGAAGGGTCCGCAGGTGACGCCGATCAGGCCTTCGCGCCCTATGGCGGCCGTCTCCACCATCTTGTCATCGGGCAGGATGGTCATCACCGACACCACGCCCTTGATCGGAAACCACACCTGATCGACCGCCTCGCCGGCGTCATAGAGCATCTGGCCGCGTGTGATTTCGCGCTCTTTCAAATGCGGTTCGATCCGCTTGCGGTCGGCCGCATCCAGAGCGGCGATCCAGAGATTTTCCATCCTAACCCCGCTGGCGACCGATGACGCCGAAGAGCGACGATCGCTGCTCGATCAATGCACAAGCTTGACCATGGGTTCCCTGGACGGATCCGCGCGGCTTCGCCGCTTGCCGCCATCCATCAGGCGCCCTACGCCAAAGAAAAAGAGGAAACGCGATGACCGACACACGGCTTGACGTAGCGGAAACGCTGAAGGGTTTGCCCGCCTGGCGAGCGCATGACGGCGATCGCCCGGCCATCACGCGGACGCTGAAGTTCGCGGATTTCAACGCCGCCTTCGGCTTCATGACCCGCGTCGCCCTGATGGCCGACAAGATGGACCACCATCCCGAATGGTCGAATGTCTACGACCGCGTCGAGATCCTGCTCACCACCCACGACGCCGATGGCGTGACGGACAAGGACGTGACCTTGGCCCGCTTCATTGACGCCGCCGCCGCCGGCATGGGAGTGAAGTCGTGAGCGGCTCCGCGCGTTCCGGCCGCGTCGCCGGCAAGACGGCCCTGATCACCGGCGCGGCCGGCGGCCTGGGCGAAGCCATGGCCTTCATGCTGGCCCGCGAGGGCGCCCGCGTCGCCGTCACCGACATCGACGCCGCACGCGCTCAAGCCTTGGCGAGCCGGATCAATGCGGAAGTTCCGGACGCCGCCTTCGCCTATGCCCACGACGTGGCCAGCGAGGCCGAATGGGAAGGCGTGATCGCCGCCGCTGTCGCCGATCTCGGCGGCCTGTCGGTGCTGGTCAACAACGCCGGCGTCGGCGGCCCCCTGGCCTTCGTCGAGCAGGACACGATCGAGAACTGGCAGCGTCAGTACGAGATCAATCTGCGCTCCATCATGCTGGGGGCCAAACACGCCATGCCGCATCTGCGCGCCTCGGCTCCGGCCTCGATCATCAACATCTCCTCGATCGCAGGGCTCGCGGCCGCCCCCGGCATGGGCGCCTATAACGCCACCAAGGCGGCGGTCTGGATGTACACCAAGACCCTGGCGCTTGAGGCCGCCAAGGCCGAATGGAACGTGCGCTGCAACTCGGTCCACCCTGTCTTCATCAAGACCCCGATCCTGGACCCCTTCATCGCCCTGGCCGGCGGGGACGAGGACAAGGCGCACGAGCGCCTGGCGCGCGGCATTCCCTTGAAGCGGATCGGCGAACCGGACGACGTCGCCTACTGCGTCCTCTATCTGGCGTCCGACGAATCCAAGTTCGTCACGGGATCGGAGTTCAAGATCGACGGCGGCATGACGGCGCAATAGGGCGCGAGCGCCCTATTGCTTTCTTTTTGGGCCTATCGCGCTTCGCGCTGCTTGAGGCCGTTGGCCTTCCTTGTCGGTGATTGATGTCGGCCATCCGGTCGTCATCCGCGCATTCGGGATTGAGGCCGCTTGCGCCATGCTGTAAGCGGCCTGTTCCGGCGTCGCGCCGGCCGACGCACCCGTAGCTCAGCTGGATAGAGTGCTGCCCTCCGAAGGCAGAGGTCACAGGTTCGAATCCTGTCGGGTGCGCCATTCTCCTCCAAAATAGTCCATGACGTCGTCTCCGGCGCGCGATGCTCGCCAAGACACGTTCAACACAAAATCGTCGTCGGGTTCTTGATTGCGCAAAGCCTATGTGACGTTATCTCGTAACAAGTCACTTCCTCCCCAGGCTGAGAGTTTTTCTATGCGTCCCTCAAGCGTCTCGCGATCCCTGCTCATGGCGGCGGCAGGCTCCACGATCCTGGCCGGCGCCGCCGCCGCGCAGTCCGCACCGCAGGCTCCGACGGAGTTGGGCGACATCATCGTGACGGGCGCACCCTATGGCATCAGCCAGCGGGCCTCGGTGATCGCGACGGACGTCGTGGACGAACAGACCCTGGCCACGGCGCCGGCGGCCTCGCTCGGCGACATGCTCAGCGGGCGTCCGGGCATTCGTTCGACCGACTTCGCGCCCGGCGCCAGCCGACCCGTCATTCGCGGCCTCAGCGGCCCGCGCGTCCAGGTGCTGACCAACGGCATCGGCCTGATCGACGCAAGCTCTGTGTCGCCTGACCACGCCGTGGCCACCGATCCGGCCGAGGCCAATCGTATCGAGATCATCCGCGGCCCCGCGACGCTGGTCTATGGCGGTTCGGCCATCGGCGGTGTGGTCAACGTTCTGGACGACCGCATCCCCACCGAGATCCCCGAGGGGGGCGTGTCCGGCGTGGTCTCCACCCAGGCGTCCAGCGTCGATGATGGCCGCAGCGCCTTCGGACGCGTGACCGTCGGCAGTGGGAACTTCGCCTTCAATGTCGATGGCGTGAAGCGCAAGACCGACGACTACGACATCCCGGCCCCGGCCATTTCCGCCAGGCGCGCCGCCGCCGAAGGCCTTGCGCGCGAAGACACCGGAACCCAGCCCAACAGCTATACCGATCTGGAAGCCTGGGGCGTCGGCGGTTCCTACATCGGCGACAAGGGCTTCGCCGGCGTTTCCTACAAGAACACCGACAGCGAATACGGAACGGTCGCCGAGGAATCGGTCTTCATCAAGCTGAACCAGAAGCGGTGGGACGCGCGCGGCGAATACCGTTTCGACAGCGGGCCCTTCTCGGCCCTGCGCGGCTCCTACGGCCATGCCGATTACACCCACACCGAGTTCGAGGCCGTGGGCGAACCGGGCACCATCTTCAACTCCGACGGCTGGGAAGGCCGTGCGGACCTGGTTCAGCGCGAACGCAACGGCTGGAACGGCGCCGTCGGGGTTCAGGCCCTGTCGCGCAACTTCGAGGCCATCGGCGAGGAGGCCTTCGTGCCCAGCGTCAAGATCGACGAACTCGGCCTCTATACGGTGCAGCGTCTGGACCTCGGCAACCATGGTTTCGAGGGCGGCCTGCGTTATGACCGGCGCGAACTCAGCGGCACGCCCATCGGCGGCGCCAGCGAAGTCACGCGCGAGTTCGACAATTGGTCGGCGTCCGCCGCCGCCTTCATCCGCCCGACCGCCGGTCTGTTCCTGGGCCTCAGCCTGGCCCACAACGAGCGCGCGCCCAGCGAGGTCGAGCTGTTCGCCGACGGCGTCCACATCGCCACCGCTGCCTATGAGACCGGCGACCTGACGCTGAACTCCGAAAAGGTGACGACGCTGGAGGGCACCGCCCACTACGACCGCGGCCGATTCACCGGCGATCTGCACGTCTATCACTCCTGGTATAACGGCTTCATCGACGAACGGCCGACAGGCGACCAGTTCTATTTCGAGGAAGAGGACGAGTTCTTCCCCATCTATCGGTTCGTCCAGACCGACGCGAAATTCTATGGCTTCGAGCTGGAAGGCGCCTATGCGCTTTGGCAGGACGGCGATCGCAAACTGTCGCTGGAAGGCGCGGCCGACTATGTCCACGCCCAGACGGACTTCGGCCCTGCCGCGCGGATTCCGCCCTACTCCGTCACCGGACGCCTGGCCTGGACATCGACCAGGTTCGACGCCAGCGCCGAGGTTCGCCATGTCGGAGAGCAGGACCGGGTCGCCAACGAATTCGAACTGCCGACCGACGACTACACCCTGGTCAACGCCTCGGTGGCCGTCCGCCCCTTCGCCCAGCAGAACGTCACCCTGTTCGCCGAGGCGCGGAACCTGACGGATGAGGAAGCCCGCGAACACGTGTCCTTCCTCAAGGACATCGCCCCTCTGCCGGGGCGCAACCTTCGGGTCGGCGTCGCCTACCGCTTCTGACAAACATCGAGAGCCTTCGGCGCAGTCTTGGTTGCGCCGAAGGCTCACACGCGTCGGCGAACGCGAACCGCCTCCGTGCGTTGATCGCCCATGAATGAAAAAGAACCTCGCAAAGTCCCGATCGGCTACGAAGACCGGCCCGACAAGCCGACACGCGGCGCCTTTCGCATCACGGCCCTCGCCATAGCGGCCGCAGCCGTCGTCTTCCTGACGCTGATCGCAGTCGTCGTCATGCGAAGCGGCGGCATCTAGGGGCTCGAAGCCTTCCGACCTGTGTTAGGGCCTGGCTTGCTGCACGTCTCTTCCAAGCGCTTAAGCGCTTCACCAGCCGGCGAAGTCGCCAGCCCGCGCAATCCCGCGGCCACCGGCCGCGAGGCTCTACTGCGGACCGCGAGAGATGATTGACTTGAACACCGCCACTGCGGCCGAACTCGATGGCGTTGAACTTTTGCGTGGCCATGGGTTTGAGATCGTCCGCTATCGTGAGGAACGCGGTCTGTTCACCAGCCTTCGCCAACTCTACGAAGTGCCGGGTCTGGCCCAAAAAACGGATGGCGTCGAAGCGCACCTTTACTTCGAACCTGGTGACGCCAGCTAGGCGATGTCTTTATTACAGCGGCGACCACAACCACGGTAGTGTGACGCTTTGAGAGATGCCGCGACATGAACCCTTGGTATTGGCTGGGCTCCCGAGTTGGTTAAATCGCCACGCACCTCCAACCCGCCACACGTCAGAAAGCCCCACGGCTTTGTGCGGTGGGGCTTTATGGTGTTTTGGGTGCGGGAGCACGCATTGGCCACAATAGTATACTCGGCGTGATCGATATTCCGGCTTGACGGGACGTCGCCACGCGCCGTCATTTTTGACAGTCACAAATGCGCCAAGAGCGGTCTTGGGCTGGTCGCCCGATACCGGACATTCAGCGCAGCAACCCGAAGTCTGCTCTCGACCCGTACTGACCTTCGAAGCGTCCGCTTGCGCCCGCAACCCGCCCGTGATCCGAGAAGTTGACCCAACAGGCGACCTCAATCCGAGGAGCCTCCAAGTTTTTTACAAGCCAGGGTCCCGCCAGTGAATGCCGGGACCGTGCCGAGCGACAGTTACCCGACCGATCGCCCGCATTAATTGATCTGGAACCGCCGCCTCGCCGCCAGCGCCACGAGGAACAGTAGGACGCCGGCGAGGAAGGACTGTACCGACGAAATCAGGCGCGTCGCCAGCGCGAACCCCGGGCTGTCCCTGAGCAGCGCGTATTCCATGGCCTGAGCGACAGACGTCGGCTCGCCAGACCCGAGCGGTTTGAGGTTCCAGATACCGAACAGATTGACCATCGACCGGGACGATAGATTGGCCGCCTCGATCCATGCCCGGTGGGGCCAAGCGGGTGTGACTGAATACTGGAGGGATTCCGTCCCTGTCATCGCGGCCAGCCCGAAGTAGACGCACGCGCCGAAAGCCCAGAGCGCAAGGGCGGCGGCAACAGGACGGCGGAACGAAGCCCCGTAGTTGGAACACAGGCCGAACAGCCAGGACAGCGATCGCTCCACGCTTGGAGTGGTAGTCTGCTGCCGTCGCGAGACGAGCTCGTACCTGAACAGGGCCTGCTCCAGGTACCGGTCCCTGACGCCTTCCGCCGCCTGCTTGAGAGCGCGGAAGCCGTGCTCGAGGCCTAGCCGCTCCTCGTCAGTGTCCGCGGCCCTGATGATGGGGATCATGCGACGGTCGTTGGTGACGAGATCGCGATCAAACCGGATCTCGCCCTTGAACATGGCACCGTTGAACGCCGAGAAGGCGGTGAATGCGATGCCGCGAAAATCGACGAAGCTGTCAAAACGCGTCTCCTTGAACGCGCCCTCGTGGTCACCGCCAACTCCTTCCCAGATCACGTTCCGAAAGTCGGCCGGTCCCTGGAAATGCGCCCGGGCGAAACTGACCAGGTTTTGGAAGGTGACGTCATCGAAGCCGACCTTTCCCCCGAACTCCGCGCCATGGAACATCGGCATGGACAAGGTCGCTTCCGCGAATGACAGCGCGCGTCCCCAGCGGGTCTCCGTGAAGCTCGTCGAAAGACCGGTTTTGACGAGTGAAAAGTCCGCGTCCCTCTCGACGGACATGTAGTCGCCCTCGAGCTGTTCGCCTTCGAAGCCGGAGACGCTGAGGGCCCCGCCGATCTTCACGCTCTCTAGGGACAGGTCCCCTTGGACGTTGCTGATCCGGAGATCGTCCGCGATGCGCGACTCCTCAAGGGTCAGTTGGCGCGTGGTGATGCCGTCGAACTGCACTTCGTCCCGGAAGTCATCTCCGTTAAAGCTCACGCCGCCCGGGCACGTGATGGCTTCTGCGGAGACCGCGTCAGCGCAGGTCAGACGGGCGCATTGAAGACGGCCCGCGTCGATATTCGCGAACGTCATCGCCCCGGCCACGACGCCGCTTGACAGCCGGAGGTCCATCCCTTCGGTCACCCCGGCCAAGGCGAAGTCGTCGTCGACGAACACCCGACGCAGATGCAGGTTCTTCAACGCACGACCGCGCAGACGTCCTTCTCCGAGGTAGAGCCTTTGTCCCTTGATGCAGGCTTCCGACAACCAGATGTCCGGCAGGACGTCGAGGATCGCGCCGTCCATCGGGAGGCCGGGCGCCGTCGTATAAGACAGGAACCTCGGGGGTTTGCCGCCAGACCGCTCGGTGCTGACCGGGAGTTCTTTAGGAAAGCGCTTGAGGGCGGCGTCGATGGAGCGGTCTATCGCATCCTGCTCCTCCCACATCCAGGCGGATTTGGCGGGCGAGCCATCCTGCCACACCAGCGGCGTATGTACCCGCGTATACTCCTGCCCGTTGGGCGCCGTCTCGAGACGGTGTTCCTCCTCGCGCCAGATATCCTGTAGAGTTGCGGGACGCGTGCCGCCGACTTGCCGCCGGTTGCGCGTGAACTGGTCGTCGGGCGTAAGAAACCATCCGGCGACCCGGATATTGGCCAGTCCGTTCCAGGAATAATCCTGTCGCCACCAGCGCCGCCACCACTCCGCCCGCAGATCCGCGATGCTGTCCGACTTCATTTTCCCCGCCCTTGTGTGCCCGATCTGGCGTCGGTTCGTCGCCTAGCTCATCTACGCCATCGCTCGCGCCTATATGCGCAAACTCTGGAGCGGCCAGACCGATCAAGGTCAGCGCAATTTCAGAGGCGGCCAAGCTGTTGCCTTTCAAACGCCCAAGCCACACAACCGTTAGGCGATTAGTTCGTTGGACGCCACTCCGACGGCGTTCTGAGACAGTGGGGCCTTCATGTACATCGACCAACTCACAATCTGGAATTTCCGCAGTTTTGGGGCGACCGCGCCTGAAGTCACCGATAACCCCGGCACTTCGGCGACGATCGTGAAACTGGATGCGGCAGCGAGCGTCTTCATCGGCCGCAACGGAGCGGGAAAGAGTTCCTTGGTCCAGGCTCTTCTTCGACTGTTCGGAGAGAACCGCCCATGCCGATCGGCGTCTTCTAGCCTCTTGAGAAAGGCCGAGCGCGTCTTGTCCATGGTCATTTGATCGAACCAGCTTGGCGAATGCTGGGTCGAGACCAGGATCACCTCCGGGCCATCGGCTTCATCAAGCCGCTGGGCGATAGCCTCCGCGACGACGGGCGAGGTGAAATACTGGTTCTCAATGTAGAGGGTCGTTTTGGCCGCAGCGATGGCGGCCAATGTGGCCGCCTCGCCTTGCCTCAACTCCGGAAAATCTTTCCATGGGGCCTGGGTTCGAGACACGCCGATCTCAACGTTTTCCAGATCGGGCCTCACAGCGGCGGCCAGACGTCGCAAATGGTTTCAGCTCGGGCGGCAAGCGGCTCTCCGGTCGCTCTCGCCCACCGTTCGCGGAAGAGATCACCCAGGGCGGCCGCCGGCGGACCATCGACCATCGCCATGACCTCATGCCGGCAATCGTAGCAGGGCGTTCCCTTCTCGGTCTTCCCGCGACGCGGATCGGGGTGGAGATGTTCGGGGCTATCCCAGCGGTCGGGACCGATGTCGCAACTGCCGCAGAAGGCCACGGTGTCATCGACGATGATGACCTTCTGGTGGTGGGAAGCGCCTGGCGGCAAGGTTCCGTCCAGACGGAAATCGACGCGCGTGTCGGCGAAGAAGCGACGACTGCGCCAGGGAAAGAACCGCTGAGTGGCCGCAACGGCTAGGGGCGACTTCCAGCACAGGATCCGGATGTCCAGGTCCGGCCGAGCTTGCGACAGCTCTTTGAGGAAGCGGCCGATTGTTTGCGGACCAGAGCCGTCCGCGGGCTTGTGATCAACGACGGTGTCGGGATCAAAGGCCCAGTTCAGGAAGTGGATGGTCCGACTCGCCTGGCTCATCGCCGCCTTTGCGGCCGCCAGATAAGGCTCCATGTCCACCAGCAGCGCGGCGCGGGGCGCGACTTCGGCACGCCAGCAGGTGGTTCCGACTTCCAGCATGTCCGGGTCTCCCGACCAAAATCGCCCGGTGAGCCGGTCGCACTGCTTACATCATATTGAAGATGTCGCGACGCCCCCGACAGGCATCCAGAGCGTCGCGACGCTTCTCTTACTGGGTCCGGGACGCAGCGTCAGCGGCCGCATCGGTCTTGCGCGCTGCGGTATCGGCGGCGGCATCGGCGTTAGCTGCCGCGTCCTTGGCGGCATCGGTGGTTGCGTCGGCGGCGGCGTCCGCATTCGCGGCTGTGTCACTGGCCGCCGAGGCGACCGTGTCGCCGGCGTTTTCCGCCGTAGCGGCGGCGTTTTCCTCGGTCCGCTCGGAGCAAGCCGACAAGGCCAAGGCGGCCGCGGCGGCGATATACAGCATACGCATGATGTGTTTCCTCTTGCTGACCCGGCGGCTGATCCGCCTTCAATTGCAGCGTCGTCAGGCTAGGGCGAAGGCCTGCCGATGGCGACAGACATTTTCTGATCCGGCTTCGATGTGTCGAACGTCTGACGGCAGTTTCTGCAAACGTCTCAGGTAGGACGCCAAATATCAGCCTCGCGCCAGAAGCGGTCATTCGCCGGCTGCCGCAAACACGACATTCAGTGTGATCGAAAGTCGTAGTTCCAGCTGACAGCCCATGACGGTTCTCGACCCATAGCGGACACTCGCAAGGTCCGCTCCGAGGTCAAACTGAGCGCCACAATCGAGGTCGTACGCAGCACGGCGTACAAGCGGTGGCGTTGGAACGCTCTTTCGATATCGGGGCCGAATATGGCTCAGGTGCAGCCAAATCAATCTATCGCCAGTTCTGAATGATGATTGTCGAAAAGTGCCATCAGATCGCTGAAAGGCAGCGGTCGGGAGACCCAGTAGCCTTGGATGGTGTCACATCCCAGAGCCGACAAGGCGTCAAAGACCTCCTCGGTTTCAACGCCTTCAGCCACGACGGTCATGCCTAAGCCGTGCGCCAAATCGACGGTGGATTTGACAATCAGGCGATCACGCGCGCTGTTGACGACATCAAGGATCAGAGATCGGTCAATCTTCAACTCGTCGGCGTTCAGCATTTTCAGATAGCTGAGCGAAGATAGGCCGGCGCCGTAGTCGTCGATCGAAATCCGCACCCCCGCCGCCCGATAGGCCGCGATCGCTTGGGCCGCGATCTTCGGGTTTTCGATGACGGCGGTTTCGGTGATTTCGAAGATGAGATCGGCGTCGCAGCCCTCGATCAACTGGAGCGCACGCGCCTGGAAGGCCTCATCCACAAGAAGACGTCCCGAAACATTCAGAGCGATCGCCAGATGAACGCCCTGAGCCCTCAGCGCGGCCTGATCTTCGATCGCTTTGACGATGCTCCATTCGGTCAGCGCCCTGATCTGTCCTGTCTGTTCGGCGATGGGAATGAAGAGGTCCGGCCCGATCCGACCGCGAACGGGATGGTGCCAGCGGCAGAGCGCCTCGACCGAAGCCGTTGAGCCGTCCGAGGTCTTGCGCTTGGGCTGATAGTGCAGACTGACGTCGCTCGTGCGCAGGGCGTCGCGAAGTTCCGACATCAGGGCGAGGTTGTTGTCGGGATCGACAAAGGACGCCTCGTCATAAAGCACCGTACGGTCGTCCGAGAGATCGGCCTGGTTAAGCGCCGTCGTTGCCCGTTCGATCAGGGCGTCGCCGCTCCCCGACTGCCTATCCTGTGAGGCGCTGCCGATGCGGACGAACAAATCTAGAGGCTGGCCGTCGACGGTAAAGGTCGTTTCCACGGCGCGAAGCGATCTGGCCAGGGCGTGTTGCTGATCGACGGACAGATCGGCCCGCGAGAAAGCGAGCACCGAGGACGCGATTTGCGCCACTAGGTCCACGTCGGCCAAATCGGCCAAGCGGTCGGCAAGCTGGACCATCAAGGTGTTCGCGACGTCGTAACCGACGACCCCGCGCATTTCCGCATGGCGATCCACGCCGATCGCAAACACGGCGACGTTGGTCTCGGCTGTGGCGATCAGGTCGTCGATGCCCGCCAGCAGAGCTCGGCGATTGGGAAGCCCTGTTTCCGGCTGGTGCATCGCCAGATGAAGCAGGCCGGCCTCTCGCGCCTGCACGATCGCCTTGGCTTGCCTCGTCAACTCCACGCGGGTCGCCCAGATCGCCATCAGTGTCTGCGTGAAAAGAAGCGCGGCGATGTCGATGCTGACCGGCAGCAAGGCCTGAAGCACGATCGGCGCGATGACGATCAAGGCCGTGATGGCGACATGGCGCACGACCAGCCGCCACAGGGCGCCGCCCCCGCTTCTCACAGGCTGTAAAGCCGCGACGAGCCCGGCGCACAGGATCAGAAGCGCCAGCGGGCTAAGGCTGACCAGGGCCCGTCCGTCAGCGATACTTTCGTAGGCGAGGGCATGGATGATGACGCCGGGCAACAGCCCGACGGGCGTGGCGAACTCGTCGCCGAGTTCCAAGGCCGTCGCCCCCATCAGAATCTTCTTGCCGCGCACGAGCGAGGGGTCGAAGCGGCCGCTGTAGACGTCCTCGAAACTGAGGTGGGGGATCGATTTCTGCTCGATCCCGAAATCGACGGTGAAAGCGCCCTGTCGCACCGAGGCATCGGCCAAGATGGCCGCGACCGATGGCGGCGCTTCATCTGAGGCGCCATAATCGTAATGGCGCACCCTTCCGTCGCCATCCACAGGCACATTGACCGAAGCGAGCAAGGAATCATTCAGAAGCGGCGCGATCGGACGATTGCCCGATCTGCGTCTTTCGCCGGCGCCATATGACGCCATCTGCTCAAAGGTCGCCAACGCCACCTGGCCGGGGTGGCGCGATACCGCCGCCGCCAGCGCCTGATCGGACGCGGGGTTCGACGGCGCGCTGAAATCGACATCGACCGCGACCAGGGTCGCGCCCGCCAAAATCAGATTGTCGATCGCCTGGGCATACCGTCGCCGATCCCATGGCCAGGCCTCTGCGGCGATGAGGCTTCGGGAATCGATCTCGACGACCGTCAGACTCTGGCTGGCAGGCCGCTCCAGAACCGAGAACCGCGCAGAGGCGATAACATCGTCGAGGGGCCGGAAGGCGTTCGCGAGCATTCCAATGCCCGCGAACGCCAGGATCAGCACGGACCAGGCGACGACAGAAAGTCGACGTCGACCGAGTTCATCAGCAGCAGCGCGCATGGTCACCGCTTCGGAGGCCGAGGACCACCCTTGCCGGGATCATCCCCACCCGGGTTGCCATTGCCTGGGTTGCCCGAGCCAGGGTTGCCCGAGCCCGGATTGCCGTTGCCCGGATTGCCGGAACCGGGGTTGCCGGAACCGGGGTTACCCGAGCCCGGGTTGCCGTTGCCGGGGTTGCCCGAGCCCGGATTGCCGTTGCCCGGATTGCCGGAACCGGGGTTACCCGAGCCCGGGTTTCCATTGCCTGGGTTGCCCGAACCAGGGTTGCCGTTGCCCGGATTGCCGTTGCCCGGATTGCCGTTGCCTGGATTACCGTTACCGGGGTTGCCCGAGCCCGGATTGCCGTTGCCCGGATTGCCGGAACCAGGGTTGCCGGAACCGGGGTTACCCGAGCCCGGGTTGCCGTTGCCAGGGTTGCCGTTGCCCGGATTGCCGTTGCCAGGATTACCGTTGCCGGGGTTGCCCGAGCCCGGATTGCCGTTGCCAGGGTTGCCGTTGCCCGGATTGCCGTTGCCTGGATTACCGTTGCCGGGGTTACCCGAGCCCGGGTTGCCGTTGCCAGGATTGCCGTTGCCCGGATTGCCCGAGCCGGGGTTGCCGTTGCCAGGATTACCGTTGCCGGGGTTGCCCGAGCCCGGATTGCCGTTGCCCGGATTGCCGTTGCCCGGATTGCCGTTGCCCGGGTTGCCGTTGCCGGGGTTGCCGTTGCCGGGGTTGCCCGAGCTGGGGTTGCCGGAACCGGGGTTGCCCGAGCTGGGGTTGCCGGAACCGGGGTTGCCGGAACCGGGGTTGCCGGAACCGGGGTTACCATTGCCCGGATTGCCCGAGCCGGGGTTGCCGTTGCCCGGGTTGCCGTTGCCGGGGTTGCCGTTGCCGGGGTTGCCGGAACCGGGGTTGCCCGAGCTGGGGTTGCCGGAACCGGGGTTGCCGGAACCGGGGTTACCATTGCCCGGATTGCCCGAGCCGGGGTTGCCGTTGCCCGGGTTGCCGTTGCCAGGATTGCCGTTGCCAGGGTTGCCGTTGCCCGGATTGCCGTTGCCGGGGTTGCCCGAGCCGGGATTGCCGGAACCGGGGTTGCCGGAACCGGGGTTACCATTGCCCGGGTTGCCCGAGCCGGGGTTGCCGTTGCCTGGATTACCGTTGCCCGGGTTGCCGTTGCCAGGATTGCCGTTGCCAGGATTGCCGTTGCCCGGATTGCCGGAACCGGGGTTGCCGGAACCGGGGTTACCCGAGCCCGGGTTGCCGTTGCCAGGGTTGCCAGGATTAGTCGCTCCGGTATTGGCGCTGTTAGCTGGGCCCGCTGCGGCATTATTGCTTGCGTTGGTTGCAGCGGGGGGAGATGAAGCGTTTCCGCCTGAACCGGAGTTTCCTGCCGCAGCGGTGGAAGTCGCTGCTGAAGACGTCGCTGGAACCGAAGCCGTGCTTGTGGTCGTAGCCGATGACGTTGTCGTCGCGACGGTCGAGGCGCTTGATGTGGACGCCGTCGTGGTGGTGGCCGCTGGCGCCGTCGCGGGCGGGTTCTGGACCAGACCATCGGTCAAGGCCTCGTAGTCGAGGCTCGGCGCCGCAACGGGCGCCGCTTCGATCGGAACCAATGCAACGGGTGTGGAAACCTCGACGCTGGTCGGTTGCTGACGCGGAACCAAGGCGGTGGCGCCCGCCGCCACGTCGCTGACGGCGTTGCCGTTGTTGGCGCGAACTTCGACCAGACCTTCGGCGACATGCACGCGGTCGCCCATTGGGTCGACGGTGACTGTAAACGTCGTTCCCTTCACCACGGCGGCAAGCAATGGCGTCTCCACGCGGAAGTGCGGCTGCCTCTGCCGATCAACCTGGAAAAGGGCCGAACCGAGGTCCTGCAAAACCCGTGTCATGCCGCCGACTTCAGGCGCCAGAGTGGTGCGACTGTTCGGCCCTACCACGACCCTTTGCTGACCGTTCGTGATCATCGCACGGCCGTTTCCGCCTGTCGTGACGCTGGTTCCGGTAGGTAACACCTGCCCAACCGAGCCGTTTGCAGCGGGCCGCGCCGGTATGGCCACGCGAACAACGCCCGCCACTTCTCTAATGCGCCATTCATCCGCAAGAGCCTGGGTCGGGTAGCGCACGAAGAAGAAGAGGACCGCGAAGAATATTGCGTATCGATTGGCCAACACACACTCCAGACATTCTGTTTGATGTTCTGGATATCAGCACGTGCCTGCCAAGCCCTTAACTGGTGATATTAATACGATTTTTAGCCCGAACGCCGTAAATGATCTCCTGTGTTTGGAGAACGGCGTGCGTCATATTTTTTCGACTTCATGGTTAAGAACAATCAGTGTCCTGTGGGGGATGGTGGCGGTGCTGACCATGGCTGTCGCGGGACCGGTTCGCGCGGACGCTGAGCCGGCCTCGACGCCGGACGCCGGATGCGCCGGATGTCTGATCCTGACCAGCATGCTGATCCAGGGGGTGAGCGCCTATCCACTCGCCGATCTCGCCGACACCTATGACCAGCAGTTGGCGCGGCGCGTCTCAGTGGATGATTTGGTGCAGTCGGCCAATGCGATCACCGCGCGTTATCGCAACGACGGATATTTTCTGACCCGCGCTGTCGTCGCCGAGACCGACCCCGCCATCGGCGCCGCCCGCATCGTCGTGTTCGAGGGCTATATCTCGGAAATGAAACTGACCGGCGATGGCGCACGCGCCGTCGAACCGATCCTGAAGCCATTGGTGAACCAGCGCCCCCTGACCATCGGCGAACTGGATCGCCGCCTGTCCCTGGCGTCCGACGTGCCCGGCGTCAAACTGACCAGCCGCATCGAGCCGATCATCGGCGACCCGGCCCAACACCGCCTGGTGGTCGAGACGGCAATGACCTCGGGCAGCGCCGGCGTCTATGTCGACAATCGCGGTTCCGAAACGCAGGGTCCGTGGCAGGTCTACCTTTCCGGGGCGCGTAACTCGACATTCATGGCCGGCGACCAGATCACTTTGGGCGTGCTGACAGTGCCGGATCGTCCTGACGAACTCACCTATGTCGATGCGTCCTACTCTGTCGTCGCGCCCGGAGGCGGCCGCATCCGTTTTGGCGTATCAGGCTATGAGACGGATGCGCCGCTTCAGAACGCATCGGGCTGGGTCGGGGGGAGCAGCCGCATGGCCTCGGTCACGCTCTCGCATCCTTTGGTCCGTTCGCGCGACAAGAACCTCTGGCTCAACGCGGGGCTAGATGTCCGTCGCGTCGAACAGAACTACGTCGCCACGGGTCGCGCCGACGAAACCCTGACCGTGGCGCGGGTATCCATGGCGGGACAGCGGCGTTCCAGCCCCGGCTGGATGGCCGGCTCGGTACAGCTGTCGAAAGGGATCGACGCCTTCGGCGCCACGACCGAGCGTTCGCCGCTGAATACGCGCTACGACGGGACCGGCGAGTTCTTCAAGGTCAACGCCCAGGTCAGCGCCTATCGCGATCTCAGCAAGTATGTCGGCGTTTACGTCGAGGCCTCAGGCCAATGGTCGGACGACGCCTTGCTCAGCTCCGAAGAGTTCTTCGTCGGCGGCCCGACCTATGGCCGGGCGTATGACTATGGCGAAGCCAGCGGCGACAAGGCCGTCGCCGGGATGATCGAGGCGCGGATCGGATATGATCCCAAAGGCGACCTGATCACCTTCGCCCAGGCCTTCGCCTTCTTCGACACCGCCAAGGTGTGGAACAAGACGCCCGGTCGCGACTGGTCCGAACAGCTGACGTCCGCCGGCGTCGGTTCGCGCATCACCTTCGACCGCAAGACCACCCTGCGTATCGAGTTCGCCAAACCCCTGTCCCGCACCCCTTACACCCAATCGGACAAGGCTTGGCGAGTGTTTGCATCATTGTCGAAACAGTTTTAGGCACCTGACGGCGTATCCGCGTCAGTTCACCAACATGACCTCAGCCGATGCGTAGAGGCCTGCGGACCCTGTCTTAGGCAGGATGGCATAATTTCGATCTACGACATCATAGAGATGCGTGACTAGAGCATCAAACTCTTGCTCGAAGCCCGGCCGAGGCTGGATAAGAATTGCTCCGCTCAGCGGCGTGCAGATGTGGATGTCACTGCCGGTGGCTAGATCTTCGAACGATACCATGCGTAGTCCTATGCTGGCATAGTTGATCCGTCACGCCCGAAACCCCGGCACTTTAAACGTCACGACTCAGACCTTCGGACTGTCTGTCAAGGCGACCTAGATGGATCCCGTTTGAGAACGGCCTTAGAACTCTTTCGTAAGTGTGCCGCCGTGGAAGAAGCTGAAAACTTTTCGCTGTGGTCGCTCCGCAGCTTGTTGACACTGGATATCTCCTCCTCTGGTCGAAATCCATGGGCGCTAATTGACCCGCTGCGGACATCCGACGCTGTCTTATGCTGAAGGCGGGCGCGTATGAGAGCTAAATACTGCATTGGGCTCGCCCTGAAGACGCCAAATTCAGGTCCCGGCACTTGCCTATGATGTCTGCTTTTCGCGCTTGTATCGCTTGCGGCGGTCGACGGGTGTTTAACGTGGTCAGTCTCCAGCTTTGAGAAGTTTGCGGCAGCGCTCGAAACAGTTGGCTCTAACCTAGTTTGTGGAAAATGCCCTTCGCTGCCCATGCCTTGAGAGCCGAAGCCCGCCGCTACCTAACCCTTTCGCGGGCGATCAACTGCCCTCGCACGCCGGGGCCTACGACAAATGGCGGTGGCTGACGTTTCTGCCCGTGGCCAATCCGTTGTGGGCCCCGCCTCTGCTGTATCTGTATGCCCATGCCCTGACACAAGGGCGGTGGCCAGACGGCGGCTGGCGGCACCTGATCCCCGGCGGAGTACAGTTCGCATGGCAGGCGGTAGGTTTCGCTCTGCCCTTGACCATCAAGAATGTCTGGGCCGACCTCAGCCTGCCAGTCACAGGGCCAGTGTTCACGCTGGCGCTGACAATCAGCTTCCTTGTCTATGGTCTGGCCATGGTTCGTCTGCTCACGGCCTATCGGCATGCGCTCGCCCAGCAGCGTAGCGACGATGCACAGTTCGCGTTGCGCTGGCTAAACCGCGCCATGGCGGCGGCCAGTGTGCTGGCAGCCTTTTGGACCGTGTACGGTTTTTGGGACGCGATCGCGCCGCTGGGGTATCGCGGGCTGATGGGGCTGTATTCGGGCCTCGCCGCCATTGCGGTCTATCTGGCGGTCGAGAGCTGGCGTCAGACGCGGGTCGCCTATCCGACCCTGGAGGCGCTGACGGCAGTTGCGCCTTCGACGGTCAGTACCGCACGCGACTGGAGCGCGCAGGGCCGCGCCTGGGCCGACACCGTTCGGCGCGAAGGCTGGGCCGCCGAGCCGGAGCTGAGCCTGACCACGCTGGCCGCGAGGCTAGGCACCAACACCGGCTATCTGTCGCGGGCGATCAACGAGGGGCTGGGCGTGAACTTCTCGACCTTCGTCAACCACCTGCGTAGCGAGGCGGTGGCGAAACGGATGGACCAGGGCGCGACGGCCTCCGTGCTGACGCTCGCTCTGGAGGCGGGATTCAGCTCCAAGGCCAGCTTCAACCGCGCGTTCCGCAACCGCTTCGACCAGACGCCGCAGGCCTATCGCGCCGGTGCGGCTCGGCTGCCGCAGGTGTCAGATCGTGAATAAATCACCGCAGCCATGATCTGGGACGCCAAGGTCCAGACGACGGGGTCAGGGTGGGCGACTTCACAACCGGAGGCCCGACCATGCTGATCCTTGCCCTGACATCCGCCCTGCTGCTGACGCCCGAGCCGACGGACCCGCGCGAGGTCGCACTGGAGGTGCGCACCGCCCGCTTTGAGCAGATCCTGGATGCTACAGTGGAGGCCATCGAAGCCGACATCGCCCTGCCCGTCCGGCTCGAGATGCGGCGTCAGGCAATCGCCCGGCGCATCGCCACCCTGAAGCCTGAGATCGACGCCTATGCTCGCGACATGACCGCCGGCTTCGCCGTCTTGGGCGAAGGCGAAACAGCCGAGCGCGCGGCTGAACTGCGCCAGTATGGCGAGGGGCTGACGCGGTATCTGGATGGACTGTCAAACGAGCTGACGCGTGGAGCCGAGGTCGAACTGGCGGGTGGTCGTCAGTGATCGGGACCGCCCTCTCTCGCCGTCACCTGCTGGGCGCAGGCATAGCGACACTGGCGGCCAGCACCCTGTCCCGACCGGTCAGGGCTCTGGCCCAAGCTGAGACGCTTTCGCCCGCCGCGATGCGCGAGGATTTGCGGCTGCTGCGTCGCGCCTATGAGACCTTGCATCCAGGCTTGCTGCGCTACAATACGCCAGAGCAGATCGCCGCCGGTTTCGACCGGCTGGAGGCGGACAGCGCGACGCCCCAGCCGCTGGAGGCCTTCTATCTGCGGCTGTCGCGGTTTCTGGCGGCGCTGCGGTGCGGGCATTCCTACGCCAACTTCTACAACCAGTCGCGGGGGGTGCAGACGCGGCTGTTCGAAACCCCTGACCGGCTGCCATTCCAGTTCCTTTGGCTGGGCGACCGCATGATCGTCACGGCCGATCCGACCGGAACGGGGATCGCGCCGGGTAGCGAAATCGTCCGGCTGAACGGACGTCCCGTAGGCGAGGTTCTGGCCGGGCTGATGGCCGTGGCCCGCGCCGACGGCGGCAATGACGGCAAGCGGCGTCAGCTGATGTCGGTCCAGGGGCAGGACGGCTATGAGAGTTTCGACGTCTTCTACCCCCTGGTGTTCGGCTCGCGTGCCCGCCATGCGCTGGAGGTGGTCGGAGCAGACGGTCGCACGCGCCGAACTGAGGTGGAGGCCATCTCCTTGGAAGCAAGACGGGCCCAGCGGCCGCCGGTGATCGAGGCCGCCGACGACACCCCCGCCTGGACGATGGAGGGGCGAGGTCCGACGGCGGTGCTGACCATGCCGGGCTGGGGCCTGTACAACAGCGATTGGGATTGGGCGGGCTGGCTGAATGCCCGGATGGACGCGCTGGTGGCCGAGGGCGTTCAGCGGCTTGTCATCGATATTCGGGCCAATGAGGGCGGGCTGGACTGCGGCGACGTGCTGGCGGCGCGATTGATCGACCGGCCCATCGTGCCGGACACGGCGCGGCGGCTGGTGCGCTATCGCCGCATCCCTGACGACCTGCGTCCCGCGCTGGATACCTGGGATCGCAGCTTCGACGACTGGGGCGACGACGCCCAGCCCTATGATGATCGTTTCCTGTGCCTGGCCCGAAGCGCCGACGAAGGCGGTGTGATCGAGCCCAAGGGGCCACGTTTCACTGGCGAGGTCCGCGTCTTGATCGGGCCGCAAAACAGTTCGGCCACCTTCGGCTTCGCGCAAATGGTCCAGCGCGAGCGGCTGGGCGCGCTGGTGGGCGAGACCACAGGCGGCAATCGGCGCGGCATCAACGGCGGCGCCTTCTACTTCCTGCGGCTACCCGCCACCGGCCTTGAAGTCGACCTGCCGCTGATCGGTACATTCCCGCAACAGCCCCAGCCGGATACAGGCATTCAGCCGGACATCACCATCCCGCGCACGGCCGAGGCGATCGCAAGAGGGCGCGATCCGGTGATGGAGGCGGCGCTGGCCTGATCTAGCCGACGGGTTCGCGTCAGACCAGGCTTGGAAAATGGCGGGACCAGCCTCCGACGTGGCGTCATCTCACGGGAATCACTGAGCCGCTCGATCACCTGCTCTGATAGGGACCCAAAACGGCCTTCACCGTCATATCTTCAGTGGCGTCATCCAGCACGAAGACGCGAAAGCTGTCGCCGCCCTCATTGACGCGGATGACCACGTGGCCCTGAGTGCTCTTTGCCGTCTCGGCTATGCCGTAGGTCGTGGTGGCGGTCGCCGGCGAGACATTGGTGACGAAGATGTCGCGTTGTCCTGGCCAGACCCGTTGCGAGGTCATTCGTTTCCAGGTGTTCACCGACGGATGCCCATCGGCCCGAGACCCGATGACGATCACCCGGGGACGAAGCGCCGCCAGAAATGGAATACTGTTGGAATCCCAGCTGCCATGATGGTTGGCCTTCATGGCGTCGACCGGTCCAGTAGCCTGGCCGACCAAGGGCTCCACATTCCCCCAGGCAGGCGGGGTGGCCGCTGTCTCCTCATTGATCGAAGACAGGTCGCCGCCAGTGAAATAGTCGAACGGACCGTAGCTGACGCGAAACGCGATGCTGAACTTGTTCTCGTCCGGCTGGTCGTCTTCAGGCCAGGTCTCAGAGGCAGGGAACAAAGCGCGCGTAGCCGCGCCCTGTCCGGTCCAGAGCACCCCGTTTGCGTATAGGTTCCGGATCTGGAATTGGGGATAGGTGTGGGCGTCGTGCACCAGGATCAGTTGATCAGCGCGCCCGGGCTGGAATCGCTCCACCTGAAGATGATTGTGTTCGGTCTGCCAAGCCAAGAAGGTGCGGTAGTTGGTCATCGTGCGGTCCGAAATCGGCCTCGGATAGTCGTAGTCAGGCCAAGCGCGGTCGATCACCTTTGCGATCGGCAGATGCTCTGCGACTTCCGTGATGCCGCTCAGCCGATAGGCGCCATTGGCCGCCCACGGCGAGCTATCCACGATCGCGCCCATGTGGTCGCCGTGGAAGTGGCTAATCAAGGCATAATCGATTCCCGGTGCGGACGGGGGCAGGACGCGCTGCAGATAGCGCGCCACCCATTCACCCGGAGCGCGCGAACTGTCAGGCCGTGTAGGCAGCGAGAAGGGCGGCCGTTCCACGGTCTTGCCACTCATGTCGACGAGAAGGCTGGTGCCATCAGGCAGGATCAGCAGCTGGGCCTCCCCTCGTCCCGTATTGATGTGATGAATGTCCATCTCGCCCTTCCGCCATGGGCTCAGCGGTGCGCCGATAGCGGGATCGATGCTTTGCGCCCAGGCGGGGACGGCGAAGCCCACGACAAGAGCGGCGACGGCTAAAACGGGTCTGAGTGTCATCTTGGCCTCGAAGGTCGCTCGATCGCGCCTTGTTGCGGAGATTTGGGATTGGGGCGTCGACGCCCGCACGACCGGCGGTCGAGATCAGAAGCGAGCGCGGAAACCGACGGTGGCCTTCTGTCCGCTGTAGATATCGATTTGGCTATGGTGACCCTTTGATCCCGGCCAAATCTCGCTGTTGTCGTACCAAGTGCCGCGATGATTGCCGAAGATGTTGTTGGCGCTGAAATAGGCCTCCAGCCCCATGACACTGCCCCGGGTCTTTTTGATCAGCGTGTAGCTGCCCGAGATATTCACCTCGAGATAGGGAATGAAGGGTTGGGACTGGGTGATGACGCCTTGGGGCGTAGCGATGTTGCCGGTCTGGCCGCGGTCCTTCTCATTGGACCATACACTGTTCAGATTCAGCCGCGCCGGCCCTTGGCGCCAGCTCAAACCAAATTGTCGAACTTGGGTGGAGACGCGCTCCTGGACGACGTCAGGATCGCTGTAGAGCCACGACCCACGCACCGACAGACCCCGCAGCGGTCCAGGCAGATAATCCATGGCGTGGTTGAACTCGAGTTCGTAGCCATTGACGCCGACCTCTTGATCAGACCGGTTCGTGTAAGACTCGAAAGTGGCGTCGGCGTATTCCGTCCCCTCGTAACCGAACTCTTGGGCTGTAAAGCTGCGCGATATAATCCCATTCCTGATGCGGTTCCGATAGTAGTTGACCCCGAGCAGACCAACCGGTTCGAAATATTTAACGAGCCGAACCGAGACATTGTCCGAATATTCCGGCTTCAGTTCGGGGTTTGGGGCCGTAACCACGACGCCCTCTTCGGTAAAAGACGTCGACCAAACCCCCGCAAGCAAGCTGACGTCAGGTCTTTGAATGGTCCGGCTGTAACCGACGATGAAGTCGATATTGTTGTCGAACCGGTAGCGGACCGATGCACTTGGAAAAACGTCTGTATACCGCCCTTCCCTTTCAACCTTAGGGCGCGTCAGGTACTGATACTCTAGGCCGGCGATTGTGGTGGCCCGGCCAGTCGCGGCATTGACCGCATAACCCGCTCTGATGACCTCTGGCGCACTCAGAGGATCGAAATCGGCGCTTCGGCCTGTTGTTTCTTCAGCTCGCAAACCCGCCCGTAGCGTCAGGCGCTCCGTGAGTTCGGCCGTCGCCATCAGATAGGCGGCGCCGATGTCTTCCGCGTATTCGCGGGTATTGACGATGTTGGCGTTGTACCAGTTGCTTGCCGTGACCGCGTTGGTCCACTGGCCTGGGTTCGCCTGCATCATGTCGTAGATCTTCGTCAGGCTCGGCATATAGAGACCGTTCCCGGACAGGGTTCTGACCCTTATGCCGCTGTTGGCGAACGAGGCCTGATTGCTGCTTTGCACAGCCCGGAGGAATTCGGTGTTGGTCAGCGGGCCGCCGTAAATCCACTGAAGGGCTTCGCTGTTGTTGGCGTAATCGTAGGTGTTGCGGGCCAGTTTCACGCCCGTTTTCCAGGTCACAGGCAGTCGGTCGAACGTCGTATCGAACTCAAGATTGAGCCCTCCGCCCAGCATCTCGGCCTGGATTGAGGATCCAGAAGTGGTCCGGATTTGCGGTCGGTTGGAGCCATTGACCGTGCTGAGCGTGAAGCTGGCAGGATCGGCCCAGTCAGTACCGCTGACCTGTTGGATCTTCCAATCCTGATCGAGAAGGTTGCTGCGCGCCGCACTGAAGTTGCCACGCGCTTCCAAAGCGTTAAGCAACGTCGAAACCTGACCCCGAGCCGCTGAATCATACCGGCTGCTGGAGTCCGAATAGGCCGCATAGCCGTCCACGCGGAAGCGAGCGCCCGACCACTCGAAACTGGGAATGACGCTGGTGGTCTCGCCGACCTTGTAGGTGAAGGTGTTGGCCAGAGACAAAGTGGTCGATGTCGCGGCAGCATTGGTGGTGAAGTCGAGCGCAGGGTCGCCGCCGCCGCCGACACCCCGGGTGCGAGCCAGCGTCGTGAAGGTCGGCGTGAAGGTGCTGGGCTCGATGTCGCCGCGATTGTAGGTGCTGATCAGCGATAGGATCAGATTGTCAGCGGCCTTGAAGTCCAGTCCAAAAGTCGCGGACTTGCGATTGTATTCTCGGTCATAGAAGGCGCTGCCGATCGATGTCACAGCATAAGGCTGGGGACTGACAGCGGTAGGTATGTAGTTTCGACCCGCCGTGGTCTGGACGTGTTCGATCAGCGTGGTGGAGTCGCTGAGACCCGCCGTCACGCCCAAACGCCCGCCCAGAAAAACGTCGGCGTAGGTGATTTGGGCCATGGGGAGAAACTTGCGGTCGCCATAGCCGCCTTCCTGCCAACCCGTTTGATAATCATCCCAAAGGCCGGTGTGGGTCGAGGCGCCCAACTGCACAGTGATGCTGCGCCCGCGGCGATCGAAAGCCTTGCGCGTCCGGATGTCGATCGTCCCGGCGGGCGCGTTGGCGTCCATGTCAGCGCTGGTCGTCTTGGAAACGCTGATGGTGTCGATCCCCGTCAGCGCCAGCTGCTCGAAACTGTACTGGCGCGATGTTGGCGAGGTCGTGCTTGTATTCGCGTCAGCGCCAGCTAATGACCGGCCATTGACGGTGATGCCGGTGTACCGAGACGGCAAGCCTCTCAGGGAGATGTTGCGGGGCACATCGTCAGCCACGACGTCAAAATCCACGCCGGGCATATACTTCAGGAATTCGGCTGGATTGCCGTCGCCGATTTCGCCAAAGCTGTCTGCCGACAATGTGTTGACGATATTCATGGAGGCGCGCTGCTCCATGATGGCGCGCGCGTCGCCCTCTCGTGCTCCGACGACAACGACTTCGGCGACCTCGGTAGCGGAGAGATCGGAGGCCGCCGAAAGGGAACTGCGCAATTCAACGTCACTCCGCGCCACGCCTCCGGCAGGCACACGGACTACTGTGCGAGCAGGGACGTAACCTGTGTACTCAATCGTCAGCTCCACATCCCCTGCGGGAACGCCAACGACACGGTATTCGCCCCGTTCACCCGAGATGGCGACCTGGCGGCCGTCGATCTTCACGACCGCGTTGCGCAAATAGTCACGGGTGGCGGGATCCGAGACTGTCCCGGTCACCACGCCCACCGCCGATGCTCTGACCGAGCGCAAGGTGATGAGTGAGCCTGTATCGGCCGCAATCCGCAAAGGGGAGCCTGCGATAAGTCGCTCCATCGCATCACGCACCTTCAGTTCGCCTATGATGGCGGGTGTGCGCACGCCTTCCAAATCGCGCGCGGACGCGACAACCTGGATCCGCGCCTGCCGGGCGAACTCGGGAATGGCCGTCACGGCCGGTTGTGCAGGAATGCTGAAGTCGCGAGTTTGCGCTTGTGCCTGCTCAAACGCGCAGACGACAAATACGGCTGAGCCGCAGGCGAGAAGAGCCTTGTGAGACATTATGATCTTTCCCCGAGCCGCTGAGAGGCGACCTATGATCGGGGAGAGGTTTGGGCGGATCGGGTTCCGCCATCCGTCATGAAACTTTTATGCGCGAGCCTGCGGCAGGCCGACCACTACGCGAGTTCGCTCCACCCTTATCGGGGCGCCAAAGAGATCGGCGACGGCTCGGCTGAAACCAACCGGATCATTGGCGGAAAAAAGGCCTGACACGGGTTCGCGCGCCAGCGTCGGATCGGCGATCAATATCCGCAAGTTGCTGTAGCGCTGAAAAGCTGAAGCCGCCTGTTCCAGACTTTCGCCCTCGAATGCGATCTTGCCCTCGCGCCAAGCCAACTCTCTGTTGATTACGGTCGGAGAGACATGACGCGGCAAGGAGTCTCGGCGCCCGTCTCTTCCGCTCCCGAGGATGATCTGCGTGTCCGACCGCAACACATCGCGTCGGCCGATCTGGTCGTCGCCGATCTGGACAACACCCTGATGAACCAACAAGTCGATCGGCTCTTGTCCAAGCTTGCGAACCCGAAAACCACCGCCCTCTGCTGTTTCAATCTGGCGATGGCCAACTTCAACGACAAAGGGCCGGCCCTGATCGCCGAGGACGGTGAAGTCCGCCTCCCCTTCAAGTAACCGCACCAGACGCCTTGTTTTGCTATAGCTGACGGTCACGCGAGACGCTGTGTTCAAGACAACGGTGGACCCATCGGGCAGCGGAACTAGACGCATCTGTCCACGCTCGGTCGCGTAGGCCGTTGGCGCTGTGAGGGTGAATCCCACAGCCGCGACTGTGGCGCCGCAGGCCGCCGCTCCACCGCTCCATGCCATCAACTGGCGACGCGATAGGCTCTGTTGCACGGGAGGACGCCGTGTGGAGCTGGTGAATCGCCTTGGATCAAAATCTCGGCCGAGAGCCGAGGCCGCCTGGCTGCTCAGGCCTATGGCGCGAGCCCGCAACAGGGCGCCGGCATGGCGGGGATCCGCATGCAGCCACACGTCCAGCGCAGCTTGATCTTCGTCCGACAGCTGCCCCCGATCCTCCCGCGCGACCCAAGCCGCTGCGGCGTCGTCAATGGCCTGACTTGTGTCTCGTGCGACCATGGGGGACGCGTTTCTCCATCTTCAAATCTGTAGAGCGTTGGGACGCGCCTTTTCCGCCATCTGCGTACCAATCAATCAGAAAACGAACGCCTCGCGCGATGTGTTTTTCGACCGTGCTTTCCGACAGTCGCATCTGATGCGCAATCTCGCGTTGGGTATGACCGTGTACCCGGCGAAGGATGAAGGCTTGGCGCGTTTGGCCGGGCATGGCGGCGATCGCTTCAGCCAATCGCCGCAACTCGTCACGATCTATGAGCGACTGTTCAAGCGAAGCCGCCCCATCGATCGGATCGAACCCGTCCATTTCCTCGATCGCCTGGATCGATACCACCTTGGCTCTTCGAACGTGGCGCACGACGATCGAATGAGCCACCTGGAAAATGTAAGCGCGGGGGTTCTGTATGTCGCCCACGTGTTCGCGCGCGGCCAAAACGGTATAGGTTTCCTGGATTACGTCGTCGACATCGATGCCTGCGTAGCGTTTTCGCGCGAGCCAGCTCCGCAATCCGGGCTCGTGAGGCAAAACATGGCGGCAAAACCACCGCGTCTTCTCTTTGGTGAAAACGAACATTGCAGCCGATCCCCAGAAGCGGGACCGGTAGACGACGGTTTTTACGACGGCGTGACGGACGCGTGACGTCTTGCAAAGCGACACCGCGAAAGCTAGCCAACAGACGAGTGCGAAAAACGCTCCTCGGCTTCTGGGAAACTTCAGCTTCATCGAGCCAACGCTGGTCACCATCACTGTCTGCGGCTGCAATGCGCCAAGAGCGGACATTGCCGCCGCGGGGGGAAGCGGACCCTCTGTCGAGGGCCCGCTGAAGGACCGCTCCCGATCCTTAGGCGATGATGGCCGGGCCCGCTTTCGGGGTCAGCCATGGGTCACAGGTCGATTTGTTCTGACATTTCCAGAGCGTCGCCCACCTCGATGCCGAGGTACCTGACGATGCTCTCTAGCTTCCTGTGGCCGAGCAAGAGCTGACAGGCGCGAAGGTTGCCGGGCTTCTCGTAGACGAACGGCACCGGCCTTCCGGTCTTCTGCTGGATAGTGATCGACCGTTGTCGGAGCGCGCCGCCGGGAGCCACATCACTGACCCGGAGCCGAACCAGATCACAGGCTCGCAGCTTGGCATCCAGGGTGCAGTTGAACATCGCAAGGTCACGAATCTTCTTCGAGACCTTCAACTGCTGTCGATGGCCCAGATGTGCTTCGGCTTCAGCGGCGCTTTTGGGCCGATCAAACGGCCGGCGTTCCATGGGCGCTTCGGTTGCTTGAACAGGTCAGACTGGCGCATGGCCAACCTCCATTGAGGTCGCCTCCCTGTCCGTGGCCCAATCTACGCCATCTGCATCTTTCCCGAGGCGACAGAGGACCTTGATCTCAAACCGGAAAGCCGATTTTCGACGTGGCGCAAAGCTGAGGCTGATCCCAGTGGCCTGCGGAAGCGCATATGCATCAGGACGCCTTAATGGACCGACTGACCCTCGGCGGCGGCTGCGCGGGCGGCCTGCGTCTCCCGCCTGGGCGGTGAACCGAACATGCGGGCATATTCGCGACTGAACTGGGACACGCTCTCGTAGCCAACCGAGTGAGCGGCGGTGCCCGCCTTCTCTCCGTCCGTCAGCATGCGTCGGCGCGCTTCCAGGAGCCGCAGGTGCTTCTGATATTGAAGCGGCGCCATGGAGGTCATGGCCTTGAAGTGTTGGTGGAAGGCCGAGGGGCTCATGCCCGCCGTCCCTGCCAGTTGGGCGACGCTGAGCGGAGTTTCGAAGTGATCGCGCATATGGTGGATGGCGCGAACGATTTTCTGCGAAGGGCCGTCCGGCAGCACCATCCGGGAGATGTTTCGACCGGCCGGTCCGGTGAGCAGCCAGTAGGCGATCTCCCTCATCACACCCGGATAGAGAATCTCGACCGCATCCGGCTGGTCCGCGATCTCCAACAGTCGGATGAGGGATGATGTGATCCGATCGTCCAGGTCGGTGACGGTCATGCCGAAGTCCGAGGCCCCGCGCGCCGGTGTCTTCTCAAGACGAGACGCGACGTCGAACAGGATGTCGGGGTCCAGATTGAGCACGCATCCCGCGAAAGGCCGATCGGGCGACGCTAGGGCGATCTGGCTGAGCACGGGCGCCTCGATCGTCACGACCAGACATTGCATCTCGCCATAGGTGACCGTGGTATCGCCGACGAGCATTTCCTTGGCACCTTGGGCGACGACGCAGAGCGACGGTCGATAGCCCATGTGGCGCGGCGGCACGCCCGTATGCGTCCTCAAAACGCGAAATCCCGGCACCGGAGTTTCGAACGCGCCATCGACGATCCCCTGATCGTCCAGAAGGGCGCAGATGGCCGTCGTCAGCGGGTTCGACATTTCGGCGGCTCCTTCATGGACGATGGTGACACCGTAGTCGAGGCTGGTGCGGGTGCCAACACAGGCTGGAGGATCAGGCAAAAAACCTGCGGGTTTTGACATTCGCAAGATGAGGCTCGGGCGACAGGCTTGGGACGCTGACAGACCCCGGACTTAAGGACACCCGAAGCCATGACCCGTTGGACGACCCGTAACATTCCCCCCCAGAACGGGCGAACCGCCGTCGTGACCGGCGCCGGCGGCCTAGGGTTCGAAGACGCGCTTGAGTTGGCGAGGGCGGGGGCCGACGTAATCCTCGCCAGCCGCAACCCGGACAAGGGCGCGATTAGCGTCGACCGCATTCGGCGTGAGGTTCCTTCGGCCAAGATTCGGTTCGAAGCGCTGGACCTCGCGGACCTGAACTCCATCGATGGCTTCGCCAAGCGTCTGTCGGGCCAGTTGTCGAGGCTGGATATCCTCATCAACAACGCGGGGGTGATGCGGCCCGTACGCCGCATGGAGACCGCCGACGGCTTCGAGCTCCAGCTCGGCACAAATCATTTGGGGCATTTCGCGCTGACCGGAAAGCTGATGCCGCTTCTAAAGGCGTCCGGCGGGTCACGCGTGGTGACGCTGTCGAGTGTCGCTGCCCGTCAGGGTGCCATTGATTTCGACGACCTGCAGGCGAGCCACAAGGCCTACGACTCGATGGCGGTCTACGCCCAGTCAAAGCTGGCCTGCCTGATGTTCGCCCTGGAGCTCCAGCGACACAGCACGGCGCTGGGATGGGGCGTGACCAGCCTGGGTGCCCACCCGGGCGCATTGTCCAGCACCGAACTGCTGGACAATGCGCCCGGCGCAGGTCGTCGCGTTCCCCTGGTTTATCGCATTTTTCGGGCAGTGATGATGCAACCGCCTTCGCAGGGCGCTTTGCCGACCTTGTATGCGGCGACTGATCCTCGCGCGATGCCGGGCGGATACTACGGGCCGAACGGACTGGCCGAGACCCGGGGCCATCCCGCCGAGGCGCGCATTCCGCCAGCGGCGCTCGACGTCGACGCCGCAGCGCGCCTCTGGGCCGCGTCCGAAGAGCTCACCGGCGTGCGCTTCCTATGAGCGCGGCCAGTGCAGAGATCGTGCGGGGTCCCCGTGCCTGGGCCCTTTTGGTCGTCCTGACCCTTGTCAGCATCTTCAGCCAGATCGACCGAATCCTGCCCTACATCCTGGCGGAGTCCATCCGCACCGAACTGGGTCTGAGCGACACCGAGATCGGCCTGATCACCGGTCTGGCGTTCGCCGTGTGCTACACCTTGTTCTCCCTGCCCCTCGCGCGAGCGGCGGATCGCGGATCGCCAAGGCTCGTGCTCCTGGCCTGCCTGCTCGTGTGGAGCCTGATGACGGGCCTGGGCGGCCTGGCAGGGAGCTTCGTCGTCCTGGCCATGACCCGGTTGGGCGTCGCCTTTGGGGAAGCCGGCGGCACGCCGTCCGCCCATGCCCTGATCGCCCGCCGGATCGGACCGGACAGGCGCGGCCTCGCCATCGGCCTTCTCGCCATGGGCATTCCGCTGGGCACCATGATCGGCTTTATCGGCGGGGGCCTGATCGACGAGGCCTTCGGCTGGCGCGCAGCCTTCATCGGCGCCGGCGCTCTCGGCGTGACCGTGGCCCTGCTGGTTTGGCTGACGGCCGGTCCGACGCCGCCGCTGAGGCGTCCGGCCGAACAGACCGAGCCGTACGTGCGCTCGGCCCTACGCCTTCTGTCAGTGCCCGCCTTCCGTTGGCTGATGGTCGGAGCCCTGGCCGTGGGGTTCGCCACCGCGCCCTTCTATACCTTCACCGCCCCTTTCCTGATCCGCACGCACGGTCTGACGACGGCCCAGGTCGGCCTGTCCTTCGGCCTGCTGCAGGGCCTGACCGGCGTCATAGGCGCCCTGGTCGGCGGTCGAATGTTCGATCGCGGCGTGCGGCGAGGCGCCCGCCACCCTCTCCTGGCGCCGGCGGCCATGCTCGTCATGGGGGCCTTATCGACCACGGCGGCCCTGTTCGCCTCGGCCGGCTGGATGGCGATCGCCCTGTTCGTGCCCGCCATGCTCGGCTTCGCCTTCCTCCTGCCGTGGGTGTTCGGCGCGGGCCACCGGATCGCTGGCCCTGGCAAGGAGGCCCTCGCCTCCAGTCTCGGCCTGGTCGCGTCCGGACTGTTCGGGCCGGCCCTCGCTCCCGTCCTGGTCGGCCTCATCAGCGACAATGCGGCCGGTGTCGGTCTCGCGAATGGTCTGGCCCTGGGGCTGCTTATCGGTCCCGCATGCTCGGTCCTTACCGCGCTTGCGCTGATGGCGGCGGGCCGCCGCATGGGCCTCGCCTGATCACTCCCCTCTCGCTCATAAGGAGATTTCCATGTCCGACACCAACCGCCGCAGCCTGCTGGCGATCACCGCCGCGGGAGCCGCCGCCTTCACCGCCGGATCGGCCTTGTCCCAAAGCGCATCGACGTCGCCCCATCCCAGCTCCGGTGCCGGGCGGACAGCCCTGGTCACCGGTTCGTCTCGAGGAATCGGCGCCGCGACGGCCAAGCGCCTGGCGCGGGACGGGTTCGCCGTCACCGTCAACTATTTCACCAACCGCGAGCTCGCCGCCCAAGTCGTGCGCGAGATCGAAGCCGGCGGGGGGCGCGCCATCTATCGCCAGGCGGACGTTGCCGATCCGGCAGCGGTGCGCGCCCTGTTCGATGCGCATCAGGAGGCCTTCGGCGGCCTCGATGTCGTCGTCAACAACGCCGGCGCTATGAACGTCGCGCCGTTCGCACAGATGACCGACGATGCCTTCGACCGGATGATGGCCACCAACATCAAGGGCAGCTTCAATGTGCTGCGTGAAGCGGCCAACCGCACCCGGGACGGGGGGCGCATCATCAGCCTGAGCTCGAGCATCACCCTGCAAAGGCCTCCAGGCGCGGGTGCCTACGCCGCCAGCAAAGGCGCCCAGGACCTCTACACCAGCGCCCTCGCCAAGGAGCTCGTGGGCCGGAACATCTCGGTCAATGCGGTGGCGCCCGGCGCGGTGGACACCCAGCTGTTGCGCCAGCATGGCGATGCCGCCCTGGCCGGCATTCCCGCCATGACGCCGCATGGCCGGATCGGTCTGCCGGAAGACATCGCCTCGGTCATCGCAACTCTTTGCACGGAGGATGCGGCATGGATCCATGGCCAGGTCATCTTCGCGAACGGGGGGATCGGATGATCGCCGACGGCGCTTCGGCAGGCGGGCAGCGAATGAATTGAACAGGAACGAATAAATTGAGACGCGTAGTTTTCAAGAATCGAGCACTGGACGTCGTGGGCCATCTTCATCTGCCGCCGGACTTCGATGAGACCCGCCGTTATCCCACCCTCGTGCTTTCGACGCCGGGCAGCAGCGTCAAGGAACAGATCGGCGGGATCTACGCGTCCCGGCTCGCGGAGCACGGCTTCGTCGCCTTGACCTTCGACCCGACCTATCAGGGTGAAAGTGCCGGCGAGCCTCGGGATCTGGAAAGCCCCGCCGCCCGGACCCAGGACATCCACTCAGCCATCGACTTCCTTACCACACTGTCGTTCGTGGACGATGATCGACTAGGGATGCTCGGCATCTGCGCCGGCGGCGGCTATGCCATCCAGGCGGCCCTGACCGAGCGGCGCTTCAAGGCTCTCGGCACCGTCGTGGCGAGCGACCTCGGACGGGCCTTCCGGCGCATGGTGGACGTCGAGGAGACCTTGGAAGCCGTCGCACATCAGCGAACCGCCCAGGCACACGGCGAACCAGTGAGAAGGGACCCCTGGATCCCCGACAGCCTGAAGTACGCTGAAGAGGTAGGCGTCACAGACTCCGAGATTCTCGAAGCGATCGCCTTTTACCGCGAATCGGAGTTTCGACATCCGAACTCAACGAACCGCCTGCTCTTCACCAGCTACGGAGAGATACTCGGCTTCGACAGCTTCCATCTGGTCCCCGAACTCCTGACCCTTCCGCTGCAGGTAATCGTAGGGGGCCGCAGAGGGGCCACAGGCCAGTACGAAGCCGGCGTCCTGCTCCACGACCTTTCGCCCGCGACGGACAAAGCGATCTTCGTTGTCGAGGGCGCCGGTCACTACGATCTCTATTACAAGGCGGAACCGGTTGCAGTCGCTATCGGGCAGCTGGCTGATTTCTTCAGTCGCACACTGAGTAGTCGATGAGGGCCGCTATGCGCCAGTAGCGGTCATTGGGTGAGTGACAGAAGCACGACATTGAGTGTGCGTTCCGAAGTTCGCCACGCGGCGCTATCCGGGCCTGACTCTATTGGAGGCAGCCGACCGAGCCGACGAAGACGGCGGCGAACGCATCGCCCCGACCACCGTCAACACCTACTTCCAAAATCTCGCCGCCGTGTTCAACTGGGCCGTAGGAGAGGAACTTGTGGACCGGAACCTACCCATTATTCGTCCGGCTTTCCGCGATCTGACGGCATAGCTCAGACCCGACATTCCGGAAGTCAGCTAAGAGTCAAGGCCAGACGTAGCTGGAGCGCTGACGCCTAACCTTGTTGGCGATGGCGCTCGAACGCGATCTCCACACGGTCGCGACTCCACATTCGCCGGCCTGCGTGTCAGGGTTCGGTTGGGAGGACAGACTGATGGCGATAAGCAAGACTCTCATCAGATCACGCGCCGGCGTTCGACTCCAACACATCGAACATTTGGCCCGCCAGCAGGTTGCCCAATCATCCTGGCGGCTGTCGGCACTGCGCCAGAACCAACCACGTTCATTTGCCGATCAGACGGAAGCGGAGGACACCTTCGACATGGAGGTCATCGCTTCGCTGACCGATCCCATCATCATAGACATGCAGCGTCGCGGACTGATCGACTGAGATGGCGGCCAAGCTGAAGGTCTTCACCTGGTCCGACGGTTTCCATGCCTTTACCGTCGCCACCACCTCGCGAACCAAGGCGTTGGAGGCCTGGGGCTCAAAGCAGGATTTGTTCGCAACCGGCCTAGCCAGCCAACTTTCCGGCGGACCGGATTACGAGGCTGCCATGGTCTCTCCGGGCGAGGTCATCGAGCGGGGCCTCGCGATCGATGTCGGCAAGATCGACAAGGCCAAATCCGCCAAACCTCCGGGACAATCCAAGACGAGGGCCGCCAGGATCGAAAAGCTGAAGACGGCGCTGGCCGATCTGGATGAACGCCATCAGGCGGTAAGGACTGATTTCGAAGAACAACAGGCCGCGCTAAGCCAGGCGCGTCAGGAGGCGGAGGCGACCTATGAGGCGGACCGTAAATCCTTGGCTGCCGATCTGAAAAAGGCCAGGGCCTGATGTGCAACCTGTACCGCCAGCGCTCGGGTCCCCAGGCCATACTGGACGTAGCGAACGCCATGCAGTCGACCGTCGGCAACCTCGCGCCGGGTGATGTCTATCCCGACTACCCCGCGCCGATTGTGCGTTGGGAGGGCGCAGAGCGCATTCTGGCTTCGGCGCGCTGGGGCATGCCGTCGTCCAAAAAGATGATCTTCGACAATGCGACGAGGCGCGCCGACAAGCTGCGCGCCAAGGGCGGCGAGGTGGACTTTCAGAAAATCCTGGAGTTCGAGCCCGACAGCGGCACGACCAACGTTCGCAACACCAGCTCCAGCCATTGGCGCCCGCATCTGTCGCCAGCGTCGCGCTGTCTGGTCCCCTTCACGGCCTTCAGCGAACCAGGTCGGGACGCCGCCGGCAAATACCGACCCGTCTGGTTCAAGCTCGCCGGGGATGATCCCGAGCCCCTCGCCTTCTTCGCCGGCATTCACCTTCAGGCCCACACAAGCGTGCGCAAGATCAAGACCGGCATGGAGACGATCGACGTTTTCGCCTTCCTGACGACCGAACCCAACGCGGAGGTCGGCGCGGTTCACCCCAAGGCCATGCCGGTGATCCTGACACAGCCCGACGAGATCGAGGCCTGGATGACGGCGCCGTGGGAGACGGCCAAGGCGCTTCAGCGCCCGCTGCCCGACGGCGCTCTGTCAGGTATCGACGCCTGAACCGCGTAAAAATCCGGCAGTTGTTTAGAGACGATCCGGTCCCGTCCTCGCGGTCGATACAAGGTCTGCGGTCAACGGATCAGGCGACAGGTGCCAGCGCGCCAACGCCGCCTCAAACACAGTCGGATCGGCCGCCACGGCGGCGAACAGGGTCATCGATGAGCGGAACTTGAGATCGTCGGGCGATCCGAACAGCTGATGCAATGAGGCCGCCGGCGCCGTGGTCGCGGTCAGGGCGGCGCGGGCAAGCCGCTCCCCTAGAACCGAATGAGTTAGGTAAGATTCCGCCTCCTCGAGCGATCCAATGCCATAGAAGGCGGCCGTCGAAGACCGTCCCAGAGACCGGGCCTGGGGGAAGACGAACCACATCCAGTGGCTTGTCTTGCGACCCGCCGCGAGCTCAGCCATCGCCGTCTCGAACACAGGGTCTTGAGCCACGACGAAACGGTCGAGTGCTGTCGTCATTCGCCTGTCTCGCCCAGACTGGCGAACCAGTCCGCATAGGGGGTGTTTCTCACCATGTGGCGATTAAGATCCGGCGAGCCGTCGGTCCACCACACAGGGCCCCGCTCGCCCAGTCCCACCTTGGCCTTGTCGACGCTGCGCCTCGCTGCCGCCAGAGCATTCGTATCCTCAGCCGCCAGGGCGGTCCGCACCGCCCGGCGCGCCGACATCAGATCATGCACCAGATCGTCCCTCGCCTCTGCCGACAGAGCAGGATTGGAGCACCGCCACAGCCGGCCTCGCACCACGAAGTACCGGCCGTCGGGGGTCGTGGGATATCGGAGGGGCTGCGTCATCGTCGAGCTAACGCGCAGCGGGCCGGATGGGCGCCGCCCACAGGGCGATCCACAGCGCCCCTGCGATCCGGCTTGACTCTCGCACGCTCGAATAAGAACAAACACGGAACATTCAGCTCGCAGTCGGTTTCAGGAGAATATGTCCGCCGCCCCCCCATCCTTCCAGGCGCTCCGCGCGGAGATCGCACGCATCGAGGCGGGTCGACGTCCGCCTGGCGGCGTGCTGCCGTTCGGCCTGGCCGCGCTCGATCGTCGGCTGCCCGCCGGCGGCTTGGCGCTCGGCGCGCTGCATGAGGTGGCTGGCGGCGGCGACGGGGCCATTCACGGGGCCGTTGCCGCCTTGTTTGCGGCCGGTGTGGCAGCGCGCACCCACGGGCCGGTGCTCTGGTGTATGACCCGCCCGGACCTGTTCGCGCCGGCGCTGGAGCAGGCGGGGCTGTCCTCGAACCGGGTCATCTATGTGGAGGCCGGCGACGAGGCCGGATTGCTGGCCGCCTTCGAGGACGGCCTGCGTCACGGCGGCTTCGGCGCCGTCGTGGGCGAAGTGGCCCGCCTGTCCATGACGGCGTCCCGGCGGCTGCAGCTGGTCGCCGAGGACACGGGCTCTCTTGGTCTGGCCGTGCGACGATGGCGTCGTCAGGCCGAGGCGGCGGACTTCGGCCAGCCCACCGCCGCCGCCACCCGCTGGCGGGTCACCGCCCTGCCCTCCGCCCCCCTGCCCGTGCCCGGCGTCGGCCGCCCGCGCTGGTTTGTCGAACTGATCCGCTGCCGCGCCGGAGCCTGCGCGGATTTCGAACTGGAAGCCTGCGATGAGACGGGTCGTCTCGCTCTACCTCCCCACCTGGCCGACCGATCGGCTGCGACGCCGGCTTGGACCCGACGCGCCATCGCCTGATACGCCGATGGTCCTGATCGGGCGCCAGGGCCGCAAACGCGTGGTGCTGGCCGCCGACCCCGCCGCCCGCGCCCATCGTCTGCATCCCGGCATGGCCGCGACCCAGGCCCGAGCCCTCGTCGCCGATCTTGTCGTTCACTCCTTCGACCCCGCCGGGGATGCGGCCGCTCTGGACCAGCTCGCCCTCTGGGCGCTGCGCCGCTATGCGCCGATCGTCGCCGCCGACCCGCCGGACGGCTTGGTGCTCGACGTCACCGGGGCCGGTCACCGCTATGGCGGCGATGAGGGCCTGCTCGAGGATCTGATCGCCCAGACCGCCGCTGTTGGTCTGGACGCCCGAGCCGCCCTCGCTGACACCTGGGGCGCCGCGAATGCCTTGGCCCGCAACCTCGCCGAACCGACGATCATCGTCGCGCGCGGGGGGCCTGCCGTCCGTCACCTGCCCTTGCGAGCCTTGCGCCTGCCCGCCGACATGGTCGATGGCTTGGGGCGTCTGGGGATCGACACCATCGGCGAACTGGAGGCCAAGCCTCGCGCCCCATTGGCCCTGCGCTTCGGGCCGGAGCTGATCCGTCGCCTGGATCAGGCCTACGGCCGCGCCCATGAGCCGATCACCCCGATCGACGCCCCGGAGTTGATCCAGGTCCGACGGGTCTTCGCCGAGCCGATCGGCGCGCCCGAGACCCTGGCCCGCTACACGCTGAAACTGGTCGAAGCCCTGAGCGGTGCGCTCGAAGCTCAAGGGCTTGGCGCGTCCCGGCTCGACCTCCGGTTCGAACGGATCGACAACCGGACCGAAGCCATCCGCGTCGGCCTGGCGCGCCCCGTCCGCGATGTCGCGCGGCTCACACGCCTGCTGTGCGACAAGATCGAAACCGTCGATCCTGGTCTCGGCGTGGAGGCTATGGTCCTGGCGGCGCCGGTCGTCCTGCCGCTGGACTGGTCGCCGAACGCAGACGATCTGGGCGGTCCGGCGACGCCCGACATCGGCGATCTCGTCGATCTGCTCGCCAATCGTCTCGGCCCGCAGAACCTGTATCGACTGGCCCCCGCGCAGAGCGACGTCCCCGAACGCTCGATCCGCAAACTGCCGCCGACCGCGCCGCCGGTGCCGGAAACCTGGACGCGACGCTGGCCGCGCCCTTCGCGTTTGCTCGCCCGTCCTGAAGCCATCGAGGCTGTCGCGCTCCTGCCCGATCAGCCGCCGGTCGCCTTCAGCTGGCGCGGCGTTCGTCATCGCGTCACGCGCGCTGACGGTCCTGAGCGGATCTTCGGCGAATGGTGGCGACGCGACGGCGAACGCGATGCGGTGCGCGACTATTTCCAGCTTGAAGACGAGGCTGGGCACCGCTTCTGGGTCTTTCGACGCGGCGATGGCGAACAGCCTCAGACCGGCGATCTCAGCTGGTGGCTGCACGGGCTCTTCGGCTGACGCCTTTCGACCGGGGTCAATCTCGAGCGGTCCGCGCTGTCTAGGAATTGCTGACCGATCGTCCATTGCTGCCGCTTGTTGGTCGGACAACTAGCACGTCTGCATGGCTCTCCTCAGCAATACCGGTTTGACCAGGCCACTCTGACAAGCACGGGCAAGGCGAGGGATAGGCGGTAGCCGGTCGATACGACCTAATGCTCGTCAGGATCGCCATCGCGAAATCGCCACTTCATGATCAGGACGCACGCCGCCATGACCAGAGCAAAACTGTTTGACACCGTCACCGGCCAGGCCTGGGTCATGACGCCATAGACCACCCAGAGGATGAAACAGGTAACGGTGAGCGAATAGGTCTTAAGGCTGACCGAAGACGCGTCGCGCTCTTTCCAAATCTTGAGGGCTTGGGGCGCAAAGCTCGTAATCGAGCAGACCGCCGCCGCTGTACCCACGATATTGGCTGTCAGGTCGCTCATGGATAGGCAACGACGCCCCCTGGCTCACCGTTCCTGTGCGCGATAACGCACCTCTACAGTGGTAAAGCCGCGCTGGCATAGGACGTTTTCAATCCTGATTTCTGCCTCGTCCGGCGTCGGCCTGTCTTCCCGACAACGACACTCCGGGGGGCCGCAAAAAGAAGGGTTGGCGTGCTGAACCGTTGCTCGCTCTTGGGGTTGACCCTCGGCAGGGAGCGTTGATCGCCATGACCATCGTCAATCCATTGGGCGTCGCCCCGATGCCTTCGTTCACCAACGCGGCCGCCCTTGCTGGCATCGCGCTGTTCGATCCGGACGGGCACAATCCGGGCAATCTGCACGATCAGGCGTCCAGAGCGATGTTGGTCTCTCGCCTGGCGCGCCTTCTGCGGCTCCCGATCATTGATGTGGTTGAAGACGCGGAAGACGTCGGACCCGACGTCTTGCTGGTGCCTCGCGACACCCTGATCGGAGAAGACATGACCTCGCGCACGGTCTTCACCGCTGGCAATCTGTTGGGCGGCCGCGTTCCACACCGCTTCATCGCCACCAAGGCGATCACCCACGGCCTGATCGATCGGTCCGCGACCTGCCCGGCCGGCTGGTCCAACACCATGGCCGACCGTCTGGGCGATGCGGCTCTGGAAGGCTACACCGCCTTCTGCGTCGCCGACGCGATCGAAGCTGGTCGGCGCCTCCTCGAGACCGGGCCTGTCCGCGTCAAGGATGTTCTGGCCAAGGCAGGGCTGGGCCAGACGGTCGTCGAAACGCCTGAGGCGCTCGTCGCCGTCATCGCCGATCAGGACGAAGCGCAAATCGCCGCCTTCGGCGTCGTCCTTGAGGAAAACCTGCTCGGCGTGGAAACCTACAGCGTTGGAACCCTGTCGGTCGGCGGACTGCGCATCAGCTATGTCGGCGATCAGCGGGAAACGACGGATCACAAGGGACGCGAGGTGTACGGCGGTTCACGACTGAGGTGCGTCAGGGGCGATCTCGATCGATTGACCCACCTCGGACTGACCCCCGAGGCGGTGGAAGCGGTGCGTTGCGCCGCCGTGTTCGACGACGCCGCCCAGCGCGCCTATCCGGACCTGGTCCTGACCCGCCGGAACTACGATGTCCTCGCCGGCAAAGATGCACGCGGGCGAAGGCGTGTGGGCGTGCTGGAGCAGTCCTGGCGGGTCGGCGGCGCGACGGGCGCCGAGATCGCCGCCCTTGAGGCCTTCGTGGCGTCGCCAGCGCTGACCTCCGTCGAAACCGCCACGGTCGAAGTGTACGGCCTCGCCGATGTCGGACCGGAGGACGTCGTCTATTTCCGGGGTGAGGACCCCAAGGTCGGGCCGATGACGAAATATGTGACGAGGACAGCGTGATTGAACCTGACGACGTCGAGGAAGGGCGGGTCCGACTGTCTGTCGACGGACAGAAGCTGACCGGCACGCTTCTGACGCCCGAAGCCCCTGTGCCGGGCTTTCTGTTTGTTCACGGCTGGGGCGGCGATCAGGAAGAGGATCTGGGCCTGGCCGAGGATCTCGCACGACTGGGCTGCATCTGTTTCACCTTCGACCTTCGAGGCCATGCCGAAAGCGATGCGAGCCGAGACGAGGTCACCCGGCAGAACGGCCTGGACGACGTCACCGCAGCCTATGACTATTTGGCGTCCCAGCCGCTGATCGATCCCGGTGCGATCGGCGTGATCGGCACGAGCTACGGAGGCTATTTGTCGGCTCTGCTGACGAGCATACGAGACGTGCGCTGGTTGGCGCTACGTGTCCCGGCGCTTTATCCGGACGCCCACTGGGACGTGCCCAAGGCCAAGCTCGATAAAGACGCGGTGCGCGCCTACAGACAGCAACTGCGAACGCCGCAGGAAGACAAGGCGCTCTCGGCCTGCGCCGCGTTCGAGGGCGACGTTCTCATCGTGCAGTCTGGCAAGGACGATCGCATTCCGCCCGAAGTTATCGCCTCCTATCAGGCCGCCTTCAAGGACGCCAACTCGTTCAGCCACAGGATCATCGCCGAGGCGACTCATGCGATGCGCGATCCCGCCCATCAGCGCCTTTACGCCACCCTGCTGATCAACTGGGTCGAGGAAATGGTGCGGGCGAGCCGCCGGTCTTATCGGTGAGCCTGTCGCCAGCGCTCAGGGCCCAGCGCAGACGCACGTACCGAGGCCGCCCTAGCCGCTACGCCGCCTTCGTCTCTGGAACGCCGCGCGTCGCGCCTCGTTGATGGCATAGGCAAACGGAGACCCGCCATGATCGACCTCTCGAACATCAAAGAGCATATGGAAGTGATTGGCGCCGACGGCGTCCATCTCGGCACCGTCGATAAGGTTGAAGGCGATCGCATCAAGCTCACCAAGGCCGACAGCGGATCGCACAGCGATCACCATCATTACCTTTCTGGCGGCCTTATCGCCGAGGTCGAGGGCAATCAGGTGCGCCTATCCGCAAACGCCGACAACGCCGCTCTGCTCGAGGAAGAAGAGGCCGGCGAGGCGATCGCCGACCTTAAATAGTGTCGGCGATTCGGGATAATGATGCCGTCGCCGCACAGCTGCTGGCCATCCGCGAGCAGCTGACAACCGAAGTGTGGTCAACCGCCGGAGCCGCCGCGGCGTCCGGCGACCACGAGCGCATCCGTGATCTGGTGAAGCTGAAGGTCGATATCGAAGCCATCGACTTCGCCCTCGGACACCTGCCGGCGGGCAGACCTGAGGGAGACGAGAGATGATCGACCTGAACATCGCCAGCGCCGATACTTTGGACGGGATTGAGATGTTGCGCGGCCACGGGTTCGAAATCGTTCGCTATCGGGAGGAAAGAGGTCGTTTCACCAGCCTTCGCCAGCTCGATGAGGTACCGGGTTTGAGCGGCAAGACTGACGGCGTTGAAGCGCACGTTTCGGTCAAAGCCACGAGCTCAGCGACCCAGCCAACTTCGCATTAACAGTCCGATGCGTGGGTCGCCTGATCAAGATCGCTTCCTCACTAGAGAAGACGGACACTGAACTGCGTCGGCTTGTTGAGTTCCATTCGTACGGCGGGCCTGCGCTCTGAAAGACCGTAGTCCTAAAAGGGATTTGCAGGATCTTTTTGTGCAGCGGCGATTTCTGCCGGCGTTGGGTCCCGGCAAATGGTCAGTTCATCCGACGACCAGTCGACCAGTCCGAGATCCGCCATCGCTCGCAGCCAACCGTCCATCGGCCAGATCGACCAGGCGGCGTGGAAGCGTTTGGCGTTGGCGATCAGGGCGCGGAAATGCTGCAGGGGCGGATCATAGCCGTCATGATGTTGGTGGAAGACGGGCACACCGCCGGCGAAGAGCAGCGGCAGGCCCTCTCGCGCGATGCGAAAGCCCAGGTCCGTGTCTTCGGCGCCGTAGCCGACATAGGTCTCGTCGAACCCGCCGATCCGATCGAAGGTCGAGCGACGGAGCGCGAAAGCTAGAGACCAGAACAGGCCCGGATTGCCCTCCGGGCTTTCGCCTTCCCGTGGAAAGGGGCGCACGGGATGGGGTCGCCCGGCGGCGCTCAGATCAACTTCCGACAGGGGTCCCGGCCGGACGGCTCCGGCAGGAAGATAGAGCACCTCTGGACAGATGACGGCGTCATGCTCGGCGAGCACCGCCTGCATCCGGTCGCAAACTGCCGACGACACGATGCAATCCACATCCAGAAACAGCAGAATATCGCCCGACGCCAAGGCGGCCGCCAGATTTCGGGCGGCGGCCAGAGGCAGGGCGTCGCCTGCCAGACGTTCGACGCGGACCGGAAAACCCACCGGCGGCAGCCTCGCGGGCGCATCGCTCATGTCGACGACGATCAGTTCGTCGGGCGGCGAGGCGCTGAGCTTCAATCCCTCGACCAATCGGTCCAGATGCGCCTGCCGGTTGCGAACCAGCGTCAGAGCGGACAGCGTCGTCATCGCCGGCTCCACAAATCCAGCCGATAGTTCGGATGCTTTTCGGCGAGATCCACCTGCATGAGCTCCGATAATCCAAGCCAGAGGCGCTCGACGGCGTCGTCGGCGGTCTGGGGATAGTCAGTCTCGCCAGTCCAGTGCACCAGAAGAACGCGTCCGCCCTCGACCAAGCCGTCGGAGATGCGTTGCGCCGCAAAGTCCAGATCGGCGTCGCTCCAGTAATAGGCGACTTCGGACAGGACGACGAGATCCAGCCCGTTTAGAACCGGACAGTCGCGAGGGAAGGCCGCGGCCGCGAACCGGACGTTCGGCCGCCCCGACAGACGCTGGCGCGCCCTTTCCAGGGCGGTCGGGCTGACGTCGATCGCCAACAGACGATCGCAGACTGTGCTCAGCCGCTCGGTCAGGACGCCGCCGGCACAACCGACCTCGAGTGCAAAAGCTGCTCGCCGCGTCGAAAGGGCGGCGATGGTGCGATCGAACTTGGCGGCCTCATAGGGGCTGGAGGCCAGATCCCACGGATCGGCGTCCCCGGCGAAGATGCCTTCGAAATAGGCGGCGGGAAGCGAGCGTTCAGCCATAGGCGTCGCGCCGATACAGGGTGTCCGAGGCGGCCTGCAGCCCCCTCTGCGTCTCGAGCCGAAACCCCGGTCCGAACATCGGCGTCAACTGGCTCTGATGGGCCGACAAGGCAAAGGCCCTCAAGCCGGCCCTTAAAGGTCGCGTCGTAATCCGCAGCTTCGACTCGGACGGAGCCGCCCCCCATACGATATAATCGAAAACGGCGACCGGCCGGCGAGCCATACCGGCTGCGCGGCGGGCAAGCTGTGCCGCCGCCTGGTGATCGCAATGGGGATCGTCGGGACCCGTCACGGCGATCGCATCGACGCGCCGCTCGCGGCACAAAGCCGCGAGACGACGCACGGTCGACTCGAACGCCATGCTGCCAGGAGAAGCGGGCTGGGCATCGGGCCAATCCAGAAACACCGGCGGCGCAGCCGCATTCCCCGCCAGCCGTCGAACGGCGCGCCCGGCCTCCAGGCGTCGGGTCCGGATGAGCCTTGCACGGGACGCAAAATCTGGAAGGTCGTGCGAACCCGCACCGTCGGTCAGGATCACGACGCCCGCCAACCGCCCAGCCTCGGCCGCCTGATGGATCAAGGCGCCGGCGCCCAGCGTCTCGTCGTCGGCATGCGGGGCGATGACCAGCCACCGCGCGGATCGCCAGGGCGAACGCTCCAGCGCCAGGGTCGCCAGCCGGCCGGTTTTCTCGCTCACCATAGGGCGTCGCCCTCGCCCCAGAGATCGCGATCCAGCCAGGTCTTGGCCGCCTGGTCCTTCGCATAGTCGGGTCCGGCCTGCCGAAGATAGAGGCTGAGATCACGGGTGATCTTGTCGATGCGCTCGCCGTCGAAGGCGCTGCGTGTCCCGACCGACCGCGCCGCCAACTCCATTACATCCAGGGCGCTGCGTTCGACGACGCCGCGCGTGGCGCGGGCGAAATCCCCGGCGTCCGGCGCTTCGGACGCCGCGCGGATCGCGGCTTCGCGGACCCAAAGCCAGGCCGTCCGCGTCGCAACGACCGCATCGGCAAAGCGCGCGCGCTGGATGGGATCGGCGCGGGCGGCGTCGGACAGTGCGTCGCGCATCGCCATGACCAGGCCTTCGACGCCGCCCAACTGCACCGCCGTGAACCGCCACGCGCCGGCCGTGAAACGCGGTTCGCGATCATATTCTCCGGGACATCCGAGCCGCTGATCGGCATTTACCATCAACCCGGTCACCTCATAGCGCCCGCTGGTCGTCGCGCGCATGCCGCGGACGCGCCACCCGCTCAGATCAGCCCTCTCCGGGTCGTTCGCCGGCACGACGATCAGCTGGCGTTCGCCCTGTTCCGGCTGGGCGGTGATGATGGCATATTCCAGGCCGCCCGCGCCGGTCGCAAACATCTTGGCGCCCTGCAGCCGGTCGCCGACCAGACGAACGCCGGGCGGCGGCTCCGTCGCCCACACGCCGAACCAGCCGCCCTGCGCAAGGACCTTGCCCAGCCAAGCCTTCTGGGCCGGGTCCGCGTACCAGTCGAACAGCGCCAGGGCGTTGACGTGTCCTTCGAACAATCGGCCGACGCTGAGATCCGACCGCCCCACACTTCGTAGAGCGCCCATCAAGGCCAAGGCCTTTTGGACTGGATCGTCATAGGCCGTTCCACCGCTTTGGACCGGAGCGAACCGTCGACCCCAACCCTCCGAGGCGAGCAGCGTCAGACTCTCGGCGGGATATCGCGGCGCAGCGTCGTAGCGCGCACCGAGCGCCGCCAATCTAACCTCAAGTTCCAGAGCCGATGACGCGGTCGGCGTTGTTTCCAGAGCTGTCATCGGCGTGCCTCAAGCTCTGATGCGAGGTCGACAAGCCAGGGTCCGGCGGCGCCGAGTCCCTGCCCGCTGATCTGCTGCCGATCAGCGGGCGACAGTGCGAGTGCTGACTGAAGGATGCCCAGCCATTGCTGCGCCTGCGGCCACTGCGCCAGGACGATCGAAGCGCCAAGTGTCACCAACCGCTCGGCCTTCGCGACCTGCTCATTATAGGCGCGAGGCTCGGGAAGACAAACAAAGGGCTTATCGGCCGAAATCACCGCATTCAGCAGGCCGTCTCCCGCGCCCCCGACGATGATCTCCGCCTTGTCGATCTCGTCGCCGATGGCGTCGATCCAGCCCGCCAGCTTCAGGTTCGGCGGTATGACCGGCGGAGGCTCGATCGGCCCAACGCCGGTCCACATCTTCTCGGGCGTCGCCTCCGCAGCCGCCGCCAGCTTGGCGCCATCCAGCGGATCGCCACCTCGCCCATGAACGACCAGGACGCCTGATCCACGCTTCGGTCCCAAATAGCGTTGGGGGGCGAAGTAGTGCGTCTTGTCTCGCACCTCGCTGGCCCCCATCCCATCCAGCTGCTCATGGAAGGGCGCAAGCAAGGCTTCTGCGCCGCGGAAGGCGTCCAGATGCGCCGGGTCTGATCGATCCCCTGCGAGGCGGACATAGACCACAGGCGTCGCACACAGCCGGGCCAGCATCGCCATTTCGACCGACACGTCGATCACCATCAAGGCCGGCCTGGCGTCGCTGATCCACTGGGCGAACCGGGCGGTCCGCGCCCGGACGCCCGCATGGTAATAGGGGGCGTAATGCAGCGTCTCAGGCCGGACAGGCGCCTCGTCACGGCCGGAGAAGCGGTCTTCGTCGTGAGGCCTGTCATCCTCCAGATCCACGCAGGCGATGTCTTCGGTTCGCCCCTTCAGTCCCGTTCCAAGCAGCACAAATCGCTCGGGCGCGGCGGCGGCGATTTCCAGTGCGCGCTGGCGGTGGCCGTCGCCCTGGTGATGGACATAGTATCCGATCGGAGCCCTCACGCTGCGGGTCTCTCAAGGCCGTCGGCCCAACCTCGTAAATCCAAGTCGAGCGGCATGGCGGGCAGCTGGGTTTCCAATGCCGGCAGCCGCCTGGCGCTCGCCGCGTCGTGACGCTGACCCCGGCGCCAACTCGCCCGCTGTCGCCAATGCGAAAAGTCCGGCGCCATGATCGGACCGCCTTTCCGCGCCTGATCGAACAAGCGGGTCATATCCTCCGCCATCCCCCCGGCGGCGCGGCCCGTGGTGCGTGCCGACACGCGGGTCCACACCGCCAAGGGATGCACAAGCCGGGCCCCCTGCGCCTGAGCGGCGATCACAAGCGCCCGATCCTCACCCGTCGGCTGTTCCGGCACGCCGCCGGCTGACAGATAAGCCGCCGCCGTGATGGCGAGGCTGGCCCCGGTGTGATCGCCATGCCGAGGGGCCGGATCATGTGGCGAAGGGTCGATCTCGTCCTCAATCATGCGAACTTCACGCCAGTAGGCGTCCCATAGTCGCCGCAGAGCCGCGACATCCGCCGAGATCGGTTCCGCTTCATCCAGCACCAGCCGTCCGCCCACCAGATCGGCTCCATCCGCGATGGCTGCGAGATTGGCGGACAGCCAGTTCGGCGGCGGCCGCGTGTCGGCGTCCGTCGAGATCAGAACGCCATTGGATCGATCTCCGAGATGCTCGAGACCGACGGACATGGCCGCGCGACGCGCCGCGCCGGCATGCGCGCGATGCTCCGGGAAGGTCTTCAGATCGACGACGATGTCCAGTCGATCCTTCCACCGATCGGCCGCTGCCTGCGCCTGATGGAGCGAACCGTCCGTGGAGTTATTGATGCAGAGCGCGACCGAAATCCTGCTTTGAAGTCCCTGCGCGGCCAAGGCGGCCAGAAGCACAGGAAGACGCCGTTCCTCATTCCGCGCGGGCACGCAAACGCAGAAGGCAGATTCGCCCGTCATGCGATCAACCGATCTTCCAGCGCGTCATTGGCCTGCATCTGCCCTGCCGCAGCCGCCTGAATCATCTCGCCGTAGAGCCCTTCGTAGGCGGTGATCATCCGGCGCACATCGCAGGCCGCCTCGGCGCGCGCGCGGCAGGCCGACCGAGACAAGCCGACCGCCCGGGCGATTGCGCGCGCCAGATCCTGCACATCGTCAGGGCGCGCCAGGGCGCCGCAGTCGGGTGTCAGAATCTCGGGTATGGCGCCGCGCGCGAAGGCGGCGACGGGCGTTCCGCACGCCAGCGCTTCGGCCACCACCAGTCCATAGGGTTCGTCCCAGCGCGGCGTGCAGACGAAGGCGGCCGCCTGCCCGATCTCCTTCGACAGCGTTTCGTGGTCGAGATGACCAAGATAGGTGGTTTCGCGCGTCAATCTCGGAGTGATCTCGGCATCGAAATAGGCCTGATCGAGGATCGGGCCCGCGAACCGCAGGCCGACACCCGCCAATGCCGCCGCGTCCAGCGCCAGATGCAGACCCTTCTCCGGCACGATCCGCCCATACCAGATCAAATGCCCAGGGTCGTCGTGACGCGCACGCCACGGAAAGCGCTCCAGGTCGATCCCGTTCAGAATGACCTGATCGATCGGCCGCACCCGACTCCATTGTTCACGCATCGCCTCCGACACGCCGACGAACCGTGCGGACGGCGCGCTCGCTTCGCGGATACCGCTTTCCAGCCAGCAAAACGGCGGCGTGTGGAGGGTGGTGACCATCGGCATGGGCAAGGTCTCGGCCATCGACACCGGCAGATAGTGCAGGCTGTTGTTGTGGATGACGTCGAACGAACTTCGACGAAGCCGGCTCATCAACGACAGATAGGCGTGATGCTCTCGGAAGAAGGCGACGTCGCCCGCCTCCGCCGTCCCGACCTTGGCGATTTCCGTCTGGTCGCAGATCGCCTCTAGGCCTAACTCGGGGTCGGAGAGGGTCGCGGCAAACAGAGTGACGTCATGGCCCTTCAGCCGCAGTTGGCGACAGAGCAGATGCGTATGCATCTCCAACCCGCCGGCGAAGGGCTCTGCGATCGGATATTTGAGATGTGCGATGACGCCGATGCGCATCCATACCGCCGTGATCGACAACCCGACCCCCCTCGGATCGGTCCATGGCATAAAGCCTGAAGGTCAAAGCTATGCCGCGGCTATTCGTTCCTGTGTTCGATAATGGTCTCAAGCCGATCGGAGGCATTCGGGCTTCTTTGAGCCAGCAGAAACCGGCGTATTTTGTTTGGGATGACCCAATGAAAACGCGCGAGCGCCGCTGAAAGCGGTCAGCCCCGGAGCGATAAACTACTCGGCGCGTTCTCTGGACTAGCTAAAAGGACCCAACCATGACCAACCTTTTCGCCTCCACATTCGCAACACGTCGAGACGCCGAGCTTTTGGTCGAACGGCTCGTTCAAACCCATGGCATGGAACGAGACGCCATTCAGGTCGCCCCTGAAGGCGAGGCGAACACGGTTGGAGACAGGCCTTCGGGCGGAGATGTCGAAGGCGACAGCCCCAGCGTCGAACCTCGGTCGGACGTGCCGGTCGCCGGGCGTGTCAAAGTCGTCGTGTCTGCAGAAACCGATGACGAGGAACAGGCGATACGCGCCGCATTCGCCGAATTCGGCGCCAAGGACGGATGACCCTCATGCGAGCCGGTCATCGGCTGCGTCGCGTTGATCCTATGATGAGGGCCGAAGCGTCCCGACGCCTCTGCTCGCAAGGATGACGTCCGTGGAATCGCTCATCGACGCCAAGCTTCATCGCCTCGGCGACCTTTCGAACGACGATCGCGGACGGCTTGAGGGCCTCCTGAGTGGGCGCCGTCGCGCCGCAGCCGGCGAAGCCTTGGTGGAAGAGGGCAGTCGACCCACGTTCAGCACGCTGCTGCTCTCGGGATTTGTCGGCCGAGTCTCGACCCTGGCGGACGGCGGTCGTCAGATCACAGCGATCAGCGTTCCCGGGGACTTCATCGATCTGCATGGCTTTCTTCTGAAAACGATGGATCACAGCCTTGTAGCCTTGTCTGACGTCACCGTCGCGGTTGTCCAGCACGCCGACTTGAGGCGCGTGACGGAACACGCCCCTCGCCTTGCGCGAGCGCTTTGGCTTGAAACGCTGATAGATGCGGCCATCCACCGGCAGTGGCTGGTGGCGCTGGGACGCAGAGACGCAGGGACAAGACTGGGCCAGTTGATCTGTGAACTCTACCTCCGTCTGGAAGCCGTAGCCCTCGCCCAAGACCACACCTTCGAATGCCCTCTGACCCAATCGGACCTAGCGGACATGCTGGGGATGTCGAGCGTCCACGTGAACCGCTCGCTCAAGGTCCTTCGCGACACGGGCCTGGTGCGATGGCGGAATGGTCAGGTGTCGATCGACGACTGGACGGCGCTGACCGAGCGCGTCGCCTTCGACGCCTCCTATCTCGATCTGAAGCTGTCTAGGTCCTCAAGCGGCGCGCCGATCGCGAGACGGCGGACGGCCTAAATCTATCCGAAGCTCATTAGCGCGCGGCCGCTGCGCCTCCATCTCCGCGCCTGCGGCGTCAGACGCTCGTGATCCGGTTGGGACCGGACACATAGCGCCTGACGGGCAGCCCAGCGATACGGCGAAGCCGATCAACATCGAGCAGGGAAATCGTCTGGTCGGACCGTTTGATCAGATTCAGGCGATCCATCTCGCGAAGGGTTCTGTTCACATGCACCGGCGTGATCCCGATCAGGTCGCCGAGATCGCGCTGGGTCAAAGGCATATGGAACATGCCGCCCGGCGCATCGCCGCGTTCGGACAATCGATCGAACAGATTGGTCAGCGTGGCGGCGATGCGAACGTGAGCGGGCGCCTGACCAACCACGGCCAGACTTTCCATCAACGCGACACGCTCTTTCTGCGCGCTCAGAAAGAGTGAAAGCGCAATCCGCGGATAGGCCTCAAATGTCGCTATCAGCCTGGACCTCGATATCGCGTGCACAGCGATGGGCGTCATGGCGGTCAGGCAGTCGACCGTTGTCGTCAGGCACAGGCTCGGCGCTCCCAGGAGATCGCCCGGAAGATGGACCTTCACAATCTGCTGCTTGCCCGATGCAAGCGCGATGGACGACGCGACCCAGCCCTGGGTCAGCAGATAGAGATGCGAAGGTTCAGCCGCCTCATGACGCAACACATGGTGGCGAGGCCAATGCTGGACCGGCTCGAGAAGCCCGGCCAGCGCTGCACGCTCGCGAGATGACAGAGTGACGAATTCCCCCAACCGCCCCGGCGCATCGGATTGCGAATCGTTTGGGGGCGGCAGGTCCTCATCCATGCCCCGCGTTCCCCCAAACCCGGCATGCCTGCACTAACCCATGTAAAGGGCTGTCCGACGCGCCTTCGGGGGTACTCTCGACAGGCTAGAAGCCTGTCCAAAATCGGACCTATGAAACTCAGCTGACGCACCAGGATTGGTTGTCTTTTGATCCGGCGAGAAGGCGACATGACCCGACATACGCCACACAGGGACAAGATTGATCATACGCGCGGCTTGGCGCAGGGCGGTCTAGGTGGTCCCGAGGACGAAATACTCGACGCGGGCCAGGAGGAAGTCTTCTCCCGCACCGAAGTCGAACGGGGCGAGAGCGAACACCACCGGGGCGAAGAGACGCCGGAGCTCAGGCCGTGACACGCGGCCTGAAGACGCGCATTCCGGAAACAGCGGCGCACCTTTGCATCGACATGCAGCGCATGTTCGTGGAAGGGACCGAGTGGCATACGCCGTGGGCAGCCAAAACGCTTCCGGCCATCGAGACGCTATGCGCTGCAAGGCCTGAAAAGCTGTGGCTCACCCGATTCATCCCCGCCGCAACGCCCGATGAGGCGGAAGGCGCCTGGCGCGACTATTGGCGGCGTTGGTCGACCATGACGAAGAACGCTCTTGATCCGGCGATGTTGGATCTGGCGCTTCCGCTTCAGCGGTTCGCGCCGCCCGCCCAGATCATCGACAAGACGGTCTATTCCGCCTGGTCAGGCACACGCCTCCACAAGGCGTTCAAAGATCAGGGTGTTGATACGCTCGTCGTAACGGGGGCGGAAACTGACGTTTGCGTTCTCTCGACCGTGCTCGGAGCCATCGATCTGGGCTATCGCATCGTGGTGGTCAGCGACGGGGTCTGCAGTTCAGCTGATCAGCCTCACGATCACCTTTTGGCGCTCTACAGCGACCGCTTCAGTCTCCAGGTCGAAACTGCCGAATGCCGAGAGGTGCTGGAGGCCTGGGTGGCATGACCGTCCATCCTCCCGTTCTGCGCTATCAGATCCGCTACCGTGATGGCGGAGAGCCTGAGACCCTGATCTCAAACGACATGGCTGACGCCATGGCCCAGGCGTCTCAGCGCGCAAAAGCGGTGGGTCAGGCTGTCGCCCTGTGGTGCGATGGTCGGTGGATCGCCGACGTCGATTCAGCCCCGTCGCTCCTCTCGCCCGACTTGATCGCAAAGCTCGTCCATGCCGGCATCTATGTATTCGGCGCACCGGTCCGAGACCGGTGACGAGCTGATCTAGGCCGCCTCGGCCGCGATGGCTTCGGCGAACGCTGGAGACTGCGGACGATAGTGACAGCAGGCCACGCTCGCGAGAACGGCCTCATCCTTCAAAAGGATTCGTCCCCGCACGGTGCGTAGGGCGCCGGCGGCGCGAAGGCTCTGGCAAGCCTGATTGATGCTGGATCGGCGCAGGCTCAGCAACGCTCCGATATTCGATTGTGACAGAGCGATCTCAAAGCCACCGGTAGCGCGATGAATATCCAGAAGAAAGCTGGCGACGCGAGAGATCGACCCATGCGACATGGCGCACCTCAAACGCGTCTCCATCGCCCTCAATCGCTTGACGCCGCCTGAAAGCAGAAATTGAACGCCTTCCTCACCCGCTTCCCGGCAGAAAGCCGCAACGGGCGCCCGGTACACCAAGCCGTTCGACAGCCAAAGCCCTGGGCTTCCCCCTGCGATGTCGATCAGATCGCCCGCCGCAGCGACGCCACAATGGGTTCCTCGTTTCCCGTCATCAAGAAGAAGACAACCGTCGAGAACGACAGCGATCTCGCCATCCGGACGATAGGGTCCGCCCGACACGACGGGAATGATCTCTCCCAGGCGTAGCGCGCGACTGCGACTTTCGAAGGAGAGCGGATCAAACGCCCGCCACAACGAAAGAATTTCCTCGCGCGGCTCTAGACATGGCGAGGTCTCGCCGGACGGTGTCGCAGGATCGAGCATAGGCGCATCCTGCGACTTTCCGGGCGTCGCGCACTTACATGGGTTAACTGACGCCTTCGTCTTCGATCAGTTCGGTCGTGGTCCCTGCCCCAGGTCCCGCCCCTAGATCAGCCCCGGTCACAGGATTGCCGTCGAGGTCAGAGGCTGTTCGGGCCGCGAAGGCCTGGACAGCGGCGGCGTCCCGTTCGCCCAGTGAGACGCTGGCGGAGCCGTCGCCGCCGTCCACGGCGCCCTGCTGTTCACGGTCGTTGATGAACTCCCATTGCTCCCCCTCATTCCAAGGTCCGCGGACATCGCCCTCCCCTTGGGACATGTCGTAGTATTTGTCAGCGAAGGCAGGCAGGCCGACCAGCTTGCCTGCCGGGAAGTTCGGCTCCATGGCGTAGAGGGCCTTCTCGAAGGACTTCTGATGCGCCACTTCGCGCGTCATCAGGAAGTTCAACGCGTCCTTCACGCCGGGATCGTCCGTGCAGTTGATCAGACGTTCATAGACGATCTTGGCACGGGACTCGGCGGCGATGTTGGAGCGTAGGTCGCAGGCGGGATCGCCGATCGAGTCGATGTAGGCGGCGGTCCACGGGACACCGGCGGAATTGATCAGGGCAGGCGCGCCGCCATAGAGAATGGAGGTCGTATGGCTCTCACCACCGCTGTTCAGCGAGGCGTAGAGATCGGCCTCCTCCATCGTGGCTTCCGCCAACTGGCCCTTGCCCCCCCTGTTCAGCATGGACACGATCGAGCCGATAACCTCGAGGTGGCTCAACTCTTCCGTGGCGATGTCGAGCAGCATGTCTTTGCGGCCCGGATCTTCATCCGCCAAAGCCTGGGTGAAGTAGCGCATGGCGGCGGCGAGCTCGCCCTGCGGCCCTCCGAATTGCTCAAGCATCAGGGTGGCGAGACCCGGGTTCGGTTCGGATACCCTGACCGTATACATCAGGCGCTTGTTGTGCATGAACATGGTTGGCTCCTTGAAGTTGAAGCCAAGCTAACCGGGCCATTCCGAGTGCTGTTCCGAAGGTCGGTTTTCCGACCTTGAAACGTTTTACTTTCGAGCGCGGCCATCGGTTGTGCCCGCTATTGGACAGTCGGAACGGACAACTCCGAGCGGCTCTTGAACCTTCTTTCATGGGAGGTTTGATGTCCCTCATCGACAAGGCGCTCGCCGCCGTCACCCCGCAGCCTGACCACGAGACTCGTAAGGCGGCGACGGAAAAGGCCCGCGCCGCCTCCCAGGCGGGAGATTGGCTTTCGCTGGTGCTCGATCATCACGACTCGATCCGCGCGGCCTTCGCCAGCGGCCGAACCGCCAAGACCGCCGTAGAAAGAAACGCCGCGCGCCATGCGCTCGCCGTCGTGCTGAACGGCCATGCGCTGGCCGAGGAGTTGGTCCTCTATCCCGCCCTCGGCCAAGCCAGCGAAAAGATGCACGCGGCCCACGCCTATCTCGAGCAGACAACCACAAAGGCCCAGATGGCGGAGCTTGAAAACATCGCGCCCTCAAAGCCCGCCTGGCTGGACAAGTGGGCCCACATCGAAGGCGCCGTTCTTACTCATATGTTCGAGGAAGAAAGCGATTGGTTCCTGACGCTGATGGCCAAGGGCGGCCACCAGGTCCGTCTGGCCTCGCGTTACACCGAAGAGTTCGAACGCTACGCGGGCGCGCCTCAGTCTCAAGCCGCCTGATCCCTACCGTCCAACATCAAGGAGGCATCCACGATGTCCGCCCCCCTTTCGACAGACGCCGACGTCCAGTCACCAGCCTTCCATGACGACGACTATGTGGAAAGCGCCTACGACTCCACAAGCGTCCGCGCTGTTACGATCAACCGGCCTCGACAACAACTTTATGATTTTTGGCGCGATTTCGAAAACCTGCCTCGCTTCATGGAGAACGTGAAGTCTGTCGATCTTCTCGATGACGTTCGATCCAGTTGGAGCGTCGCCGGCCCGGCCGGTGCGGAGATCGAGCTTGTCAGCGAGATCACCGAAGATCGTCCCGGCGAGTACATCGCCTGGCGCTCCACAGAAGACAGCGACGTCGATCACCAAGGCTGGATCGAATTTCGCGACAACACCTTCGGCCGCGGAACCGAGGTGCGTGTCCTGATCAGCTACGACCCGCCGGCGGGCGCGGTCGGCAAACTGGTCGCCAAGGTGATGCAGCGCGAGCCCCGGGTCCAGGCCCGGCGAGAGCTACGACGTTTCAAACAGCTGATGGAGACGGGCGAAATCTCAACATCCAAGGCTCCCGACGCGGCGCCACGCGCCGACCGTCATTTCTGATCCAGGAAGGAATTCCCATGCGCGCCCTGACTTGGCACGGCAAACACAATGTTCAGGTGGACACGGTCCCCGATCCCCAGATCGTCAATCCCCGCGATGCGATCATCAAGATTACGGCGACCGCCATCTGCGGATCAGACCTGCACCTCTACGATAGCGTGATCCCCGGCATGTCCAATGGCGACATCCTCGGCCACGAGTTCATGGGCGAGGTCGTCGAGATCGGCCGTGGCAACACGAGCCTTCAGGTCGGCCAAAAGGTCGTCGTCCCCTTCGTGATCGCCTGCGGCTCCTGCTTCCATTGCGGCAAGCAGCAGTTCTCGGCCTGCGATAACTCCAATCCCGCCGACAAGTCCGACGCATCCGAGATCGCCTACGGTTACCCGGCTGCCGGGCTGTTCGGCTATTCGCATCTGACCGGCGGCTATGCGGGCGGCCAGGCGGAATATGTCCGCGTCCCCTATTCCGACGTCGGCCCGATCGTGGTGCCGGACGGGATTGAGGATGAGCGGGTCCTGTTCCTGTCGGACATCTTCCCCACGGGTTGGATGGCGGCCGAAAACGCGGAGATCGAGCCCGGCGACACGGTGGCGATCTGGGGCTGCGGGCCCGTCGGTCTGTTCGCCATCAAGAGCGCCAGATTGATGGGCGCCGGCCGCATCATCGCCATCGATCATCATCCACGCCGACTGGAGCTCGCCAAGGCGAATGGCGCGGAAGTCCTCAACTATCATGAGGTCAAGGTTCGCGAAGCCCTGATGGAGATGACCGCCGGCATCGGGCCGGATGCCTGCATCGACGCCGTCGGCATGGAGGCGCATGGCTTTTCGCCCGACAACATCATCGATGCGGTGAAGCAAGAAACGAAGCTGGGAACGGATCGCCAACATGTCCTGCGCGAGACGATCATGGCGTGTCGCAAGGGAGGCCGCGTTTCAATCCCCGGCGTGTATGGCGGGATTGGCGACAAGCTGCCGATCGGCGCCCTCATGCAGAAGGGTCTGACGATCAAGACCGGCCAGACCCATGTGCAGAAATACCTGCCGCAGCTCCTTGAGCTGGTCATGGACGGCAAGATCGACACGACGGATCTGATCAGCCACCGTCTCCCGCTGGAGCAGGCGCCAGAGGCCTACAAGAACTTCCATGACAATCCGAACGAATGGACGAAGGTCGTACTGAAGCCGCACGGCTGATCAACGGCCCTCTTTAAAGCCTTACTGCCGTGGACGATCGACAGCCAGACGAGCGCATCACGGCCGGAGTTGGGGATTGTTTTCAGACGACCTGAGAGGAACAGGACAGGTGCGGCCTACTTTGGGTAGGCCATGACGCATGACCCGCTGCACTCCGACCGCCCAAGATCCGGTTTCGGCCTGCCTGTCACATTCGACGCTGACAGGAGCGCCGCCTATGGGCAATGCTGAGCGTGTCGTAACGCTTCTCGGCGACTCGCTGACCGCAGGCTACGGCCTGAAGTCGGCTGAAAGCTTGCCGCGCCAACTGGCGGCGCGACTGGCGAGCGAAACGCCTTTGGTTCGCGTCATCGGCGCGGGCGTGTTCGGCGACACGACGGGGGACGGCTTGCAAAGGCTCGATCGGGACGTGCCGGCGCAAACGGATTTTTGCGTCGTCGCCTTGGGCGCCAACGACATGATGCAGTTGGTCCCGACCGATCATGTCAGGGATAATCTGCTGTCGATCATCGACAAACTCCATCGGCGCAGCATCCCCATTCTGCTGTGCGGTATGCGGGCGCCGCCCTGGTTCGGCGCCTACGCCTGGGCGTTCGATGCGGTCTACCCCGAGGTCGCTCGCGCAGCGAGCGTGCCCCTGATGCCCTTCCTGATGGAGGGTGTGGCGTTGCAGCCGGCCTATGTCTTGCCGGACCGGATCCATCCCAACGCCGCCGGCGTGGGCAAGATGGCCGACACCCTTGCACCCCATGTGCGATCCGCCCTGGCGGCCCTGCGGACGCCGTGACGGGATGCGGCTGGCCACCTTCAACATCAACGGCGTCAATCGTCGCCTGCCCAATCTCCTCGCCTGGCTTGAACAGGCCCAGCCGGACGTGGTCTGCCTTCAGGAGCTGAAGGCGACCGACAGCCAATTTCCGAATGCCGAGATCAAGGCGGCCGGCTACGATGCGGCCTGGGTTGGCGAACAGCGCTGGAACGGCGTCGCTATCCTAAGCCGCATCGGCGAGCCGGTCGTGACCCGACGCCGGCTGCCCGGCAACGCCACTGATCCTCAGGCCCGTTATGTAGAGGCGGCGGTCAATGGCGTGTTGATCGGCTGCCTCTATTTGCCCAACGGCAATCCCAGGCCCGGGCCCAAGTTCGACTACAAGCTCGCCTGGGCCGACCGGCTGATCGCCCATGCGGGGACCCTCTACGCCACTGCAGCGCCGGTCGTGCTCGCCGGCGACTACAATGTCGTTCCGACCGACGCCGACATCTACAACACCAGTTCGTGGAAGGCCGACGCCCTGCTTCAGCCCGAGAGCCGCGCCGCCTTCAAGCGCCTGCTGGACCAGGGCTGGACCGACGCCCTGCGCGAGCGTTTCCCGCACGATCCGCCGCCTTGGACCTTCTGGTCCTATTTCCGCGAGGCTTGGTCCCGCGACGCGGGCCTGCGCATCGACCATCTCCTGCTCAACGGCCTTGCGGCCGAACGCCTGACCGACGCCGGCGTCGATCGCGCGGTCCGCGGCGTCGAGGGCGCCAGCGACCATGCGCCGGCCTGGATCGACCTCGCTGACTAAGCCGATCCGGACACATGACGTCCGGCGGCAGCCCCCGCAGTCTTCAGGCGGCCAGGGTCCGGAAGGTGACGGAATAGCGTAAGGCCATCATCGGCGTGATCGAATGCTCCCAGTCCCTGCGCGCCTCTCCCGACAACCGGTAGACCGAGCCGCACGCCAGCGGCGCATTGCGCCGCAGAAAACCCGCCCCCTCGCGTCGGCGCAGCCGCATCACGCAGGGCGCCAGCAGGGACAGGCCCAGGATCTCGCCATAGACAGGACGGTCGCGATGCCAGCCGATGCCGGCACCCGGGGCATATTCATTGACCAGGACCTGGACGAAGGCCGCGCCGTCCAGATCGAGACGACCCGCCAAGCGCGCCATTAGGGTCGAGAGAAACGTTGGCCACTCCGGCCCATCCCCCCTGCGGTCAAAAGCGGCGATCCGGCGGTGGCCCAAGTAGCCCAGATGTTCATAGGGTTTGAACGCCAGAGTCTGGAGCGCGGCGACAAGCGCGGCCTGTTCGGGCGCCGACAGAACGTCGGCCCAATAGTCGAACCCCGCCACCACGGGCGTGCGCGCGGGTGCATCGCCGAACAAATCGAACTGCGACAGTCCGGTCACGACAGGGCCAGTTGGTTCGCCGCGGCCCCGGTTGTCTCCAGATTGGACAGGCTGACCCCTACAAGGCGCACGCCACGGCTTGGCGGGTAGAGGGATCGGACCAGCAGCCGACTGACCTCGTGCAGGGCTTGGCGGGAAGCCACGGGCTCGGACAAGGACCGACTACGCGTCGATTGCTGGAAGTCCGCCCATTTGACCTTGACGGTGACCGTCCGTCCCCGGCTTCCTGTCTTCTCGCACCAGGCCCAGACATCGTCGGCCATGGCGGCCACACCGGCTTCGATCGCGTCCGGATTAGTCAGGTCGGAAGCGAAGGTGGTTTCCGACCCGCTCGATTTGCGCGTCCGGTCCGGATTGACCGCCCGGTCGTCCTGCCCGCGCGCGATGGCGTAATACCAGGGCCCGGACTTGCCGAAATGGTGTTGGAGAAAGGCCAGGGACTGACGGCGCAGATCAGCGCCGGTACGGATTTCCAGTCGCTCCATCTTGGCGGCCGTCACCGGGCCGACGCCATGGAAGCGCCTGACCGGCAAATCCTCGACGAAGGCCTCGCCGCGCCCTGGCGCCACAACGAACTGGCCGTTCGGCTTGTTCTGGTCCGACGCCAGCTTGGCCAGGAATTTGTTGTAGGAAACGCCTGCCGAAGCCGTCAGGCCGGTCTCGTCTAGAATCCGCCGCCGGATCTCTTCCGCCGTCGCCGAGGCGGTCCCGAGGCCTCGCCGATCGGCCGTCACATCGAGATAGGCCTCGTCCAGCGACAAGGGTTCGATCAGATCGGTGTAGTCCGAAAAGATCGCATGGATCTGGGCCGACACCGCGCGATAGACCTCGAAGCGCGGCGGGACGAAGACGAGGTCCGGACATTCCCGCTGGGCGGTCGTCGAGGGCATGGCTGACCGCACCCCGAACCGCCGCGCCTCATAGCTGGCGGCGGCGACCACGCCGCGCGCCGCCGCATGACCGACTGCCACGGGGCGACCGCGCAGGGCGGGATCATCCCTCTGTTCCACGGAGGCGAAGAAGGCGTCCATGTCCACATGGACGATCTTGCGGGTGGCGACGCCGGACATGCAGCCTGCATATCAAGACAAGAACAAAAAGAAAACATTTGTCCAAGGCCACGCTTGCCATTCGGCTTGCCGGAGTGCTGTCGGGGAGGTCGAACAGCCGCTTAATCCCTATGTCTTACGTCGAGCTTCAAGCCACCTCGCACTTCTCCTTCCTGCGCGGCGCCAGCAGTTGCGAACTGCTGTTCGAACAGGCGCGGCTGTGCGGACTGGAGGCTCTGGCCATCGTAGATCGCAACTCACTAGCGGGGATCGTGCGCGCCCATGAGGCGGCCAAGGCCTCCGGCGTACGGCTGATCGTTGGCTGCCGGCTTGATCTGATCGATGGGACGGGCGTGCTTGTCTATCCGACCGATCGACCGGCCTATTCCCGACTGACGCGCCTGCTCTCTCTGGGCAAGCGTCGCGCCGGCAAGGCCAAATGCCACCTCGACTGGTCAGACCTGAAAGACTGGTCGGAGGGCCTGATCGCCATCCTGGTTCCTGACGAGGCGGACGAGGCCTGCGCCGTCAATCTGCGGCGGCTGAAGGCGACCTTTTCTGCGGGCGCCTATCTCGCCCTGACGCTGCGGCGACGCCCCGGCGATGCCTTGCGGCTGCACGACCTGTCGAACCTCGCCGCCCAGGCGGGCGTGCCGACCGTCGTGACCAACGACGTCCTCTTTCATCATCCGGACCAACGCCTGCTGCAGGACGTGGTCACCTGCGTTCGACACGGCTGCACCATCGACGAACTGGGTTTCCGACGCGAACGCCATGCGGATCGCTATCTGAAGCCGCCCCACGAGATGCACCGCCTGTTCAAGGCCTATCCCGAGGCCTTGGCCCGCTCGGTCGAGATCGCCGACCGCTGCCGGTTTTCGCTGGATGAGTTGGCGTATCAATATCCGGACGAGGTCTCGACGCCGGGCATGACGCCGCAGCAGATGCTGGAACAGCTGACCTGGGCCGGAGCCGCCGAGCGCTATCCGGAAGGGCTGCCGGACAGCGTGCGTAAGACGCTTCGGCACGAACTCGATCTGATCGGCCAGCTCGACTACGCCCCCTATTTCCTGACGGTCCATTCGATCGTGCGCTTCGCTCGCAGCCAGGACATCCTGTGCCAGGGTCGTGGTTCGGCCGCCAACTCTGCCGTCTGCTACGTGCTGGGCATCACCTCGATCGATCCAGGCCGCAATGACCTTCTGTTCGAGCGCTTCGTCAGCCAGGAGCGCCGCGAGCCGCCGGACATCGATGTCGATTTCGAGCATGAGCGGCGCGAAGTCGTCATGCAGTGGATCTTCGAGACCTACGGCCGCAACCATGCGGCGCTCTGCTCCGTCGTCACCCGCTATCGCTCGCGCGGCGCCCTGCGCGACGTCGGCAAGGCGCTGGGGCTCAGCGAGGACCTGATCAAGACCCTGTCGTCCCAGGTCTGGAGCTATTCCAGCGAGGGCGTCGAGGACAAGCATGTCGCGGACCTCAACCTCAATCTGGAAGACCGGCGGCTTCGCCTGGCGCTAGAGCTGTCGCGTCAGCTGATCGGGGCCCCGCGCCACCTCAGCCAGCACCCGGGCGGCTTCGTCCTGACGCACGATCGCCTGGACGACCTGGTCCCGATCGAGCCAGCCGCGATGAAGGACCGCCAGGTCATCGAATGGGACAAGGACGACATCGACGTCCTGAAGTTCATGAAGGTCGATGTGCTAGCGCTCGGCATGCTCAGCTGCATGAAGCGCGGCTTCGACCTCCTGGCCGAGCACAAGGGGATCGCGCTCGACCTCGCCACCATTCCGGCCGAGGACCCCAAGACCTATGCGATGATCCGCAAGGCCGACACGCTCGGGGTCTTCCAGATCGAGAGCCGAGCCCAGATGGCCATGCTCCCGCGCATCAAGCCCCGCACCTTCTACGATCTGGTCATCGAGGTCGCCATTGTCCGCCCCGGCCCGATCCAGGGCGACATGGTCCATCCCTATCTGCGCCGCAGGGAGGGTAAGGAGGACGTGGTCTATCCCAAGCCCGAGCTCGAGAAGGTGTTAGGCAAGACCCTGGGCGTGCCCTTGTTCCAGGAACAGGCCATGCGCGTCGCGATCGAATGCGCCGGTTTCACCGCTTCGGAAGCCGACCAGCTCCGCCGGGCCATGGCGACCTTCAAGTTCACCGGCGGGGTCAGCCATTTCAAGGACAAGCTGATCAGCGGCATGGTCGAGCGCGGTTATGACGCCGCTTTCGCCGAGAAGACTTTCAGCCAGCTTGAGGGCTTCGGCTCCTACGGCTTTCCGGAAAGCCATGCGGCCTCCTTCGCCCTGATCGCCTACGCCTCCTCCTGGCTCAAATGCCATCACCCGGATGTCTTTTGCGCCGCTCTGCTGAACGCCCAGCCCATGGGCTTCTATGCCCCGGCGCAGATCGTCCGGGACGCCCAGCAGCACGACGTCGAGATCCGGCCCGTCTGCGTCAACGCCAGCCGCTGGGACTGCACCCTGGAGCCTGTGGGCGAGGATGGCCGGTTCGCAGTCCGCCTTGGCCTTCGCATGGTGCGCGGCTTGGTGAACGGCGACGCCGCCCGCCTCCTGGCGGCAAGGACGGACGGCGCCTTCCGCTCCGTCGACGACCTGTGGCGACGCGCCGGCGCCCAGGTCGCCAGCCTTGTCCGCCTAGCGGAGGCGGACGCCTTCAGACCGGATATGGATCTGGACCGCCGCGACGCGCTGTGGGCCATCAAGGGGCTACGGGACGCCCCCCTCCCCCTGTTCGCCGCCGCCGACGCCCACGACCACAAACCGGAAATCCTGGAGCACGATCCAGGCCTCAAGCCGATGACGCCCGGACGGGAAGTGGTCGAGGACTACAGCCACATCGGCCTGACCCTGCGCGATCATCCGCTGAGCTTCCTGCGCGGCGATCTGCAAGCCCGCCACGTCATGACCTGCGCCGACGGGACGGCCATGCGCGACGGTCGGCTGACCCGCGTGGCGGGCCTCGTGCTGGTCCGTCAGAAGCCTGGCAGCGCCAAGGGGGTCATGTTCATCACCATCGAAGACGAAACCGGCGTGGCCAATCTGGTCATCTGGCCGAGCCTCTACGAACAGCAACGCCGCGTCGTGCTGTCGGCCTCCATGCTGGTCGTCGACGGCAAGGTTCAGCGGGAGGGCGACGTCGTCCACATCGTCGCGACCAAACTTCACGACGCATCGGCCCTGCTCGCTTCAGTCGGGGATCGGGGCGAAGCCTTCCCCCTGCCCCACGGACGCGGCGACGAATTCCATCGCGGCGGGTCGCCCGATGCGCGAGACGCGCCCCCTCGCGCGATCAAGGTTCGGGACATCTACATTCCCGATCTTCATCTCGACCCGATCAGACCGAGGACGCGGGATTTTCGATAGTCGCCAGGAGCGACCGCAGGACTGGTCAGAATCCCCATCGTGAAATCCCCATTTCATGATCAGGACCCATGCCCCCATGATGAGGGTGAAGCTGAGCTGGCGTACAGATGTGTGTCTTTAAATGGGTTACGCGCAACCCATATAACCTGCTGTTTTATCTAGGCAAATCAGCCCTACAGATTCTTGGGTCACCTGTAACCTATTTTGCGCCCGAGTTTTCTTGTTGTTTTACAATCCCCTAATACTACCGCAGGTGTGCGTAATGTGTGCATCATCCTCCACAGGATGATATTCCTAATGGCCCCCACTGGGGTTAGACGTTTTTTGTTGTCTGGTTCCGTCGTTTAGAGCACGGGCTATCGCCCTCTAGGCTATGTGAAGGATGGCGCTCGAGATGGAGTATTTGGCTGCCCAACACGCTGGGAGGACGACGGTGACCGACGCTGAGCTTCCAGCCTTTCAGATGAACTTTGTGCAGATGGCTTTCGTGTTCTCGTTCACCATCGTGGGGGTCCTCGCCATCAAGACGGTGATCTCCAAAATGGTGCGAGCGCTGTGTGATCGAAAGCCCCGCGCCGGCGATCATGACGAGCCAAGCAACTCTTATTGACCTAGTTCTCTCGCGTTGATCCGGCTGCGCTCATCCGGCACGCCCAGGGCTACCGCGACGAGGGCTGTACATCTTCCGTGCCGGAGGAACGCGGTGTCGAGATAGCGACCCACATGCGGAACCAGCTGCTACTCCGACCTTTTTTTACGCCGGCTAGTCCCGCCATTCATGCCTTCGATGAGTCCCCCGAAAATCGGTTGGACCAACCAAGCTATGAACACAGCGGTTATCCCACCGGCCATGAATATAAGAACGTCCATCATCAGGCGTCTCCCAACAAAGTCTGTGGCTCTCGCATACGGCAGTATGTCGTGTGACCGAAGCTGTGGGGCGGCACGGCGACCAGAGCACACGTCCGAATGCCTGCTTTTCAGTGCCGAACGCCCTTCGTCTCGACGGGGTTCAGCTGCAGCTCCGCCGCACTGATCGCGAGAGCCTGAAGCTTGGTACACGCAAGAAGGCCGCATTCCCGAGCAAAGGTCAGCGGCCCATGATTGGCGGGGTCGATCAGACCAACCACTGCGTCGTGCAATCCCTCTAGCGTCGAGACGTCATCCACGAAAGCGGCCAGGTCCGCGCCGGCCCCGTATACCGTGTAGTGAGCGAGGCCTCCTCGCTGGGCTCGATAGGCATCCCAACGAGCCTTCAGCTTCGCCACGCGCTCGCCGGAACCGACAAGTTCGTTCGCTCGTGCCAACCCCTGCGCGACGATCTCCTCGGCAGCCTCGAGCTTGGGCGCCATTCTCATCACATAGTTAGCCGTCCAATACCGGGTCAGTAGATTGCTGCAGTCGGCGCCGTCCTGATGCAGCAGAGGCGCCAAGCCAATCTCCAAATCCCCTTCAGCAAACAGGGCGAGGTCATCGATCAGGATATGCGGACCCAGCGCCTGCAGGGACGCTAGCACCCTGTCCACCAGCCATCCTGAAAGGTCAGCCAGATCCTCGGCGGTCGTCTTTACCAATCCTCCATTGTCGGGATTGTCCCGCAGCTGTCGAACCCACACCATCAGCATTAACGAAAGGATCGTGAGTGCGTCGTCGTTCAAGCCTTCCCGGGCGGCGTTCTGCAGAACCCTAAGCGATGCAAGCATGATCAACGGGTCGAGCTCTGCTGGGTCCAGATGCGACCCTGTCCCGATCATGAGCTGCAGTTCGGAGCTCATCTCGGAAATATCGATAAAATCAGCCATCACGTCTCTCGCACAAATCACACTGATAGTGTGTAGTGAAGATCGGGCGGCAGCCGCAAGTGCGGTTGTGTGGAAGTTAACGCTGACCTGCTGAGTTTTGGCCGCGCCGTCAGGTCGCGACGCATTGCGCTCGGCCTCAGCCAAGAGGAACTGGCGGACAGAGCCGGACTCCATCGAAATTACATCGGCGGCATTGAGCGCGGCGAACGCAACGTCGGCATCAAGGCGGTCTACGCTCTCGCAGCTGGCCTTGGCTGTGGGCCGTCTGAACTGTTCAGCCAAGCCGCGCCTTTACGTTAACCTTCGCTTAACTTACCTGCCTTCAAGCTGATCGAGCCGTAAGACCGATTCCAGCCGAACTTCTTTTTTAAAGAAACAAGGTGGAATGATTAAAGCTAAATATAACACGACCAATATGGAGAGGTTTACCCCAACCACTCCAACATTAAGTCATCATCAATCTTGCGAGGAGGCCACAGCCTCACCCCCTTCGCAAAATTGCGCGCCGGCTGACGCCAGGAGCATACTCAACACCGCGCGCGCGATTAGTGCGTGCGATACGATATGGCCAAGCAGTCGAGTTGCTGTCGCCGAGACCCTTCTCGACGAGCTGGCTCGCATCCTTGCGCGTATGACTGTCGATATGCACCGTGGCGATCTTCCATCGCCTGGAGCCTGATCTGATGCGTGCAGCCATATACGCCCGCTACTCAACCGACCTTCAAAACGTCGCTTCGATCGCGGATCAGTTTGCGATCTGCCGGTCCTTCGCAGCGAAGGAGGCGATCAAGACCGTCGCGACGTTTGAGGACGCAGCCATTTCAGGAGGGTCCGCAGCAAACCGGCCCGGATTGCACAGCCTGATGCACGGCGCAAAGAACGGCGAGTTCGACGTCGTGCTTTGTGAAGCGTTAGATCGCCTTTCTCGGTCCCAAGCCGATGTCGCGGCCCTCTTCGAGGATCTGCGGTTTCACGGCGTCAAAATCCGCACGATCTCCGAAGGCGACATATCTGAGCTTCAGATTGGGCTGATGGGCACCATGAACGCCCTCCAACTGCGCGAGACAGGCCGAAAGACAAGGCGCGGCCTTCAAGGCGTCGTCCGCTCCGGTCGTCATACTGGCGGCCGTGTCTACGGCTACAAAATTAGGCGAGAAGTCGACGCCATCGGCGATCCGATCCGGGGCCTTCGCGATATCGATCCTGGTGAAGCAGAAGTCGTCAGAGAGATCTTTCGGCGCTACGCCGCCGGCCAATCGCCTCGGGCGATCGTAAGCGACTTGAATCGGCGCAGCATACCCGGCCCGCGAGGCGGAAGCTGGAACGCGTCGACGATCAACGGCAATGCCGAGCGCGGCAATGGGGTCATCCATAATGCATTATATCGCGGCGTCCTGGTTTTCGGTCGCCAGACTTGGGTCAAGGATAGACGCACAGGAAAGCGCCAAGCGCGAACGGCGGATCCTGGAGAAATTATCCGGACCGAGGTACCCCACCTCCGGATCATCTCCGACGAGTTATGGGCGAAAGTTCAGGGTCGCTATGCGGAAAACACGTTATCGCCACGGAGGCACTCCCCGCGCATAGCCGTTCGGCCCAGGTACTTACTAAGCGGAAAACTGACCTGCGGGGTTTGTGGCGGCCCGATGATCCGAAGCGGCGCCGACCAACGCTTTATGTGCTCATGGCGACGAGAACGAGGAAAATCGGCATGCACGAACGGCCGCGGGATCAAGAGCGCAGAGATCGAGGCGCGCGTTCTCGCCGCGATCAAGAACCGACTTCTAGCGCCAGAACGCGTGGCGCTCGCCGTCGAAGAGGCGAGGCTCGCAGCAGAGAATGACGCGCGTAGGATCACCCAAGCTCGATCAAAACTCGACAGTGAGCTTGCAGAGGTGAAGCGCCGCGCCGAACGCTTGGTCGACCAGATCGCCGATGGCGTCCTTACGGGCGCTGCAGTCAAGGATCGTCTGGACGCGCTGGAAGCGCGGCGAAGCCAGATTGAATCAGAACTGGCCCAAGCACCGGCGGCGTCGGTCGTCGCCCTGCATCCTCGCGTGGCCAAGCATTACCGGACCGTCGTGGACTCGCTGGAGCGCGCCTTGGCTCGCAGCGACAGCGAGGCAGCGACTGAAGCACGGGACTTGGTGCGCAAGTTGATTGGAACCGTCGTGGTCACGCCGTTGGAAGAGCGCGGAAAGTTTGGCTTGACCGTACAAGGCAAAATCGCCGCCCTGGTGAACCAAGACGGCGAAAATACTACGAAGTTGGGTGCGGGAGTAGGATTTGAACCTACGACCTTCAGGTTATGAGCCTGACGAGCTACCGGGCTGCTCCATCCCGCGGCAAACGGTAGTGTATC